>CAZLRH010000001.1:0-468505 GCA_964562015.1 uncultured Opitutales bacterium
TCGCCTCCGGCAAATCAGTGAACAAGGCCACCATGGCTTGCGGGCTTTTAAGATGGCGCTCGTTGTTTTGTGCAAGTCTTCGCCCGGCTTCGGTGAGCGTGGTGTGTTCGCGCAAGCAGGTAAAAACATCCGCCACGTTGCGGGCTTGCGGGGTGGCATGGAGCACGCCGTTCGTCGCGAGCAACGGCACGCCTGACGCCTGCGCCCAATCAATTAAGAATTCGTTTTCATTTTCCTCGTCGGGTATCAAGTGGCGTTGGATTTCGACATAGAGGCGGTCGCATCCGAAAATTCTCAATAGTTTTGCTCCCGCTGCCTCGGCGGCGGCGGTTCCCCGATCACGCCAAGCCTGCCGGAGGGGGCCGCTTTCGTCGCCGGTAAGCGCAATCAATCCCTCGTGGCCTTCGGCCAATTCCTGCCAGGCAATGCGGCCTTCACCCTTGGGCGAGCGCAAGTGCGCGGTCGTCAAAAGCTGGCACAAGCGCCGATACCCGGCCTGAGTTTCTACGAGCACAGGCAAAACGCTTTCGTCCTCCATCGTGAGTTCGCAGCCAACAATCGCGCGAACACCCGCTTCCTTGCCCGCCATGTGCGCCCGCACTGCGCCATAGACTCCATCGCGGTCGCAAAGAGCGACAGCGGGCAATTCCTGCCGGGCAGCCTCCACCATGAGCGATTCGGGAAGCGAGCCGCCGCGCAAGAAGGAGAACGCGCTTCGCGCATGAAGTTCCGCATAGGCCATTAGTCCAAAACTCCCTCCACGCGCCAGCCGTCGCCGGTGTGCGCGAGCTGATACACGCCGCCCTCGCGGAGTTCGACGTGCCAAGTTTCGACCGCCCAGGCTTTGGGTTTCCACCACTCGCCCGAGACGTGCCACGGCCCCACTACGGCGCAAATTTCCCCGCGAAGTTGTGGGCTCTCAATCGCTGTCGGGCGGTGTTCGGCCAATTCGACCTGAGCGGGCCACGGTGGACGAAAGCGCCGCAACCGCAACCCGCGCGGCGGATGAATCGGCGGGTCGGCGGGTGCGGGCACAAGCTCGGTCGGCTTTACCAAAACAAACGCATCGGGTTTGTGCGTGTCGGTCAGCAAGGGCGTTCCGACACGTCCTTCGCCAACAATCGCGCTCACTCGCGCAAGGTTTTCCCAAAAGGCGGCGGGGTCGCGCAAACCCGTATCGAATAGCCCGCCCTGCTTTTCCGGGGCGCGGATGGGCTTTGCCACTAAGCGCACGCGGGCAACTCGCGCCGCGGTGCGCACGGTTTCCAAGTGCGAGTCCAAAACCCGCAACCATGAATCCAAGTCCGCGTTGGCTTCCGGTAAACGAAAACTCCGGCGATAGTCGGTCTCGTCCTCCAGAAACAAAGTCAGGGTGAGTTCTTCCGCCACAAGCTGCGCGGCCCGCAATTCCACGGCGATGCGTTCGGCAAAGGCCCGTAAGCGAAAGAAAAGCGGTTCTATGGATTCGACGGGCGGCTCGTATTCCCATTCGGCTTCAAAGGTGCGGGAGGGTTCAACGTGCCGGAGAGCCCTCGTCGTTTCACCAGTGGCCCGTTCCCAAAGGGTCACTCCCTCGGTGCCTAGTCGCTGCGCGATGTCGGCTTTGGATAATGCAGTGAGGTCGCCAAGTGTGCGAATTCCCCAACCGGAGAGAATTTCGGTTTGGGCGGGTGTGGGCGCGGCGAAGGATAATGGCAACGGGCTGAGAAAATTCCTCGTGTCGGAGACGATTAACAATGGCCCGGCGCATTGCGCCGCCATGTTGGCGAGCAAGGGTGTCGCGGCTGCGCCAATGCGGGTAGAAAGCCCGGCCTTCACGAGTTCACGGATGCAAATTCGCATCTGTGCTTCCGTTCTCACGGCGTCTGCACCCTGCAAATCCACCGTGCAACACCCGGCGGCGGTGGCCTCGACGCGCGGTGAAAGGCTAAAGGCGGCGGCAATCAAGATGCGCTGGGCCTCAACCTCGGCGGCGGGGTCGCGCGGGCGCAAGATGATCCCTGGGCATTGCGCCATTGCCAACGTGACGGCAAGGCCGGGCGTTACGCCTTTGGCCTCGGGCGACGCTTCGGCAATGGTCGCCTTACGTCCTTCGCCAATGATGAGCGCGGCGGCCCGGCCCGCCAGCGTTGCGTCACTGCGGCGCAAAGCGTGCAACCGGAAATCCGGCACCCAGAGAACGCAGAATTTCATCCGGCCCTTTCCGCCACCGTCTGGGTGGCATGGCCGCGCGCGATTTCGACGGTGAGTTGGGCGAGCAACTTTTCTTGCGTCAGGCGGCGGCTCGCTAAGCCGTGCGGCGTTCGCAGCACCAGCCGCCACGGCACCGACGGCACCAACGGGCAAGGCGTGAGCACCAGGACGGCCGGGGCTTCGTTCTCCACCACGCGATGCAGCCGATGCCAGGCGGTCGCGGATTGCTTTTTCAACGCGCGGTCGGCCACGCCCCGCAAATCGAGCACGACCACGGCATAGTTGCCATCGCGCACCAGCACGTCGGCCACGGTCAGGGCATCGGCCAGCGCCCGGCAACGCACCCACACCAGATGCTTGAGCGTGTCCGGCGGGACCGCTTCCGGTGCAAAACCATCGGCGGCGTCAATCAGTGCCAACCGCTGCCGGGCCGCCCGCGTCGTTTCCAGCAATCGCGCCAGGACAAGCTGCCCGCCCGCACTCGGAACCTCCGAAACTAGCTCTGTCAACTGACTGGCGTGCAAGCCGCTTCCAAGGGCATCATCGACTACCGCCACTCCGGTAGGCACACCGTCGCCGTGCCGCCGTGTCCTGTCAGGGAACCGGGCGGCCACCAGCGACCGCAATGCGGCAAAAGTGGCAAGGCGAGACATGGCAGCGGGTGCGGTGCATCAGGTGTGAACGGGTGCAGATAAGCACTCATTCCTCTAATAGGTGTACAAGCGAGCACTCTTTAGAATCTATTGCAACTCTCAAAAAAGCTGCAAAAACCTTCGCTCTCCACCTTTTTTCGGGATCATGCTTAGAATACGCGACTCATCATATTGAGAAGTCGAACAACAATCGGGCTGCATCCATAGTCGGCCACAACGTGGGCTGGTTGGGCGCGCGACGTAGCCAGTTTCGCCGCGAAGCGACGACCGAATTTCAGCCGGGAACTTCAAACCTCGGAGAGCTTAAAGGGATTGGATAGCATAGTCGAACAGTCATCCCATGGCATGGTAGCACGCAAAGCCAAAGCGGACGGTTTGTTAAGGGCAAGTTCAGACCGCGTCTAGGCGGGCGGCCATGCAAGATGAGTGAGCCAAACGCCAAGCATTAGTCCGGCCACCAGACCGAAATACAACGCTGTCATGGTCCATCGCTGGCTAGGCGTCATCTCAAGGTGATTCTTCTCTTCCTCCACCATCATCCCCGCTAGCCTCCAACGCGCCTTGATTCGCAGCCATTTTCTCCTCCAGGTTCCCTGCAACCACACGATCAGCAGGCTTAATAGGACCAACACCAGCAAAAGACTAAGATGCCTCCCAAATACGAATGCCCAGAAAATTCCCCAGCCGACCAATCCCATCACCCGCGTCGGCGGGAAAATCGTCTTCACAATACACCCGCCGTCCAGCATGGGAATGGGCACGAGATTGAACAGATTCAGGAAAAACCCCGCATAAGCCAGCACCTGATACAATGACTGGCCGGTCGCCAAGTATAAGCCTTCGCAACCGACTGCGCCCAACGTGCCAAGCAAAGGCCCACTGAATCCAACCCACGCCTGCGCCCAAGCCGCACTGGGCCAGGTCTCGAAGAGCACGTATGCCCCGAAGAACGGAATGAACACCGGCGCGCTCACAGGCAGGTGGAACCATTTTGCCGCCAAAATGTGACCGCATTCGTGGACGAAAAACAACAGCACGAATCCAACCGCAAACGGCCACCCGAAAAACTTGGCATAGATCCAGATCGAAACCACCATGCTGCCCACCGGTGACAGCGCCATTGCCGGCACCTTCAGTTTGACTAGCAATGCCGTCAGCGCGGCCAACGCCGCCGCCATCAGCCCCAGCGTGTCGGCTGGCTCTGGCGTCTGGTTGGCCGTTTCATTTCTTTTCGAAATCGCAGCACGCATGTGTGCCAGGTCCACTCTGATTATGATTTGGCTAAATATGAAACCGCCAATAGCTCCACCGATTACCGCTCCGATCAAAAGGGGAGCGAACGTATCTGGCCTGTAGCAAATCTTTAAGATGAAACAAAGAATGCCTGCGAACAGCCCAAGCCAAAGCCAAACTTGCTTGTCTCGCAGCAATCCAGTTCGGCACTCATGCAGAATCGCTTCTCGTTCCTCTTTTGGAAGTGCGGCAAGTTCGGGAACGAAAGGTTTTTTCAGGTAGATTTTCATATTACTGATAGGAAGTTGCTTTTTCGGGGGAGGGGAATACAAGGGGTGGGGGTTGGGTGGGGGTTAATTTGTTATGCCTTGGTATTCTGGGCGAATACGTCGGCCGCATCTACGAGGAGTCCAAGAACCGCCCGTTGTTTATCGTGCAGCAGACGGCGGGGAAGGTGGCGGAAACGCCATCACGGACCTCTGGATTGAGTGAAGGATAATCTCGCGCAGAGCCGCAGTGGCGGAAACAGCCAACCTTGCGCAACGGTCTGGACTTTCTCTGCGCCTCTGCGGCTCTGCGCGAGATATTTCAAAGCAGATTGTTCACGCCAATTTCCCAGTCGCCCGCTACTTCTTCACCGTGAGCTTGGCGGTCTTGCTGGTGGCGTGGGAGCCGGCCGCGCCGGTGACTAATACGGTGTAACTGCCGGCGTCTTTCGTGGTGATTTTCTTAAGGGAGACGGCGGCGGTGGTGGCGCCGGTGATGTGCGTGCTGTTTTTCAGGGCGACGTTGTTGCGCTTCCATTGATACTTCAGCGGGCCGGTGCCGGCGGCGGTCACGGAGAATTTCACCGTCGCATTGGCCTTGGCGGAAAGACTGGCGGGTTGTTTGGTGATGCTGACGGGGATAAGGACGGTCAACGTGACGGTGGCGCTGGAGACCGAACTGTCCACGTTGGTGGCGACGCAGCGGAACTGGTCGCCGCTCATCCCGAGGGTGGCGCCGGTGACCATCAATACCGCGGTCGTCACGCCGGCATAGGTGCTGTCATTGGTGAGGTTGCCAAAACTGCCGCCGTGCGGTTTGCGCTGCCACTGCAAAAAGGGGTGCCCACTGGCCGTGACCGTAAAGGCGGTCTGCCCACCCGGCGTCACCGTTTGATTTCCTGGCTGACTGGGAAACCCCGGTGCCGGCACGGCCACGATAAAACGGGGTTCGTTCATGCCCATGCTGGCGAAGGTGCCCACGAACGCTCCGGTGGTGCCATTATACTGCGAAATGGTGTTGTCGAAACCATTAAGCACGAAGAGATTGCCGCTGCTGGAAAACGCCAGGCCGGTGGGCTGACTCAGGCCGGTGCTGGCAAAGGTGCCCACCAAGTCCCCGGTCGTGCCATTATACTGCGCCACGGTGTTGTTGCCGATATTGACCACAAAGAGATTGCCGCTGCTGGAAAACGCCAAGCCGTAGGGGGTATTCAGGCCGGTGCTGGCAAAATTGCCCACGAAGGCGCCGGTCGTGCCGTTATACTGCGCCACGGTGTTGTTGACTATATTGGTCACAAAAAGATTGCCACTGGTGGAAATCGCCAGGCCTTCGGGGTCATTCATGCCTGTGTTGGCAAAGATGCCCACGAAGGCGCCGGTCGTGCCGTTATACTGTGCCACGGTGTTGTTGCTGTTATTGACCACGAAGAGATTGCCGCTGCTGGAAAACGCCTGGCCGGCGGGGAAGTTCAACCCTGTGCTGGCAAAATTGCCCACGAGTGTCCCGGTCGTCCCATTGTATTCCGAAATGGTGCTGTTCATCGCATTCGAGATCAAGAGATTGCCGCTGCTGAAAAACGCCAGACCCCCGGTGCTCTGATCTTCGTTGGCAAAAACACCCAAAAAGGCCCCGGTGGCATCGTATTCGGTGGTGTTGCCGGTTCCTGCATTTGTCACCAGAAACGTATCGGCCCGCGCGGCGGCGGCGCCCAGGCACAGCGCGCCCAGCAGGGCGCAATGGAAAAAACGGGAGAGACGAGGTGCAGTCACAGACATGGGAGGGTGGGGATAAGGTTTTGGCCTTAATTCATCCACCCGGTGCGCATGGAGGAAATAAAGTTTCTTGGCCGGAAGTAAAACAATGGAACGGAATTGAGTCAATCTCCGTCCGCCCGCGAACGGCGTGCGATGAAATTCAACATTTTAACCCAAGACCTGATTTACTACTGATAGGAAGTTGCTTTTTCGGGGGAGGGGAATACAAGGGGTGGGGGTTGGGTGGGGGTTACCGTATCCTGTCGGGGAACCGGGCGGCCACAAGCGACCGCAAAGCGGCAAAAGTGGCAAGGCGAGACATGGCGGCAGGTACGGTGCATCAATGGTTTTGTGGGGTGATGTGCCAGTGAATGGCCATGCCTTATTGAAGGCATGTAATGGTCGCTAAGGTAGCATTGGTGCTCTAATGAGCACATAGATGTTTTGGATGCAACATCCAAAGAATCTATAGCTCAGTCCGTTTTCAGGGTAGGACTGCGCCACGCAAATAACCCGTCGTAATACCTTCTTAATAATACATATAATTCAGTGCTTGCGCAAAATAGGAAATCAAACCAAAGCTTTCGACATCCTATTCCAATATGTCAAACTCAACGAAATCCTCATTGGAGAAAATCAAACGGGATATCCTTGCCCCAGCGATGGATTCGGGAGACCTAGCCAACCTAGAAAAAGCATCCAACATTTGGCGCAATGCGGCAGAAGCGGCTAAATTGGAGCAGGAGGGGCAGGCCGCTCAACGCTCGATCCGTTCTGAAAAGGTAAGGTTTTGGGTGCCCATGGCAGCTTCATTTTTAAGCGTGCTCGGCGTTTTGGCCACTTTAGGGATTCAAATGCATCAAATTAAGGTGGCTGCACAAGGACAGGCAGAGCAAGTAGAGGCCGCACAGTTTCTTGATATTACCAAATCGTTGCGATCCATACCGTCAGAAAATATTTCAATTTTCGCAACCGCGACCGCCCTGCGGACTTATCTCGTTTCCCCGCGGTTCGGTCAGCAAGCTCGCGACCTTGCCGTTTCGATACTCGGAACAACGGCGAATCCAAGTGGCTTCCAAGTATTATTTGACGATGTGGTAAAACAAACCAATCGCGCAAACCTGTCCGACATCGTGCGGCTGTCGAATATCTTACAGGATATTTATGAAGGAACTGAGGCCGAGCTCGATAAGATAAAGGAGAATCCTAAGCCTCCCACTCCAGTCCGGCCAGGACCGCCCCCCCTCGCCCAACCAGTGCCCACGGAAATTGAATTGCAGGGTGACTTGGATGATATCGCGCGACGCCAGAAAATGGTGGGCGAAGCCTTGGCAAAGATTCTGCGCAGTTTTCAACCACCACTTGCGGATGTTAATCTCACCCACGCGGCATTCGTGAGCAACGATTTAAGCGGATTAGATTTGAGCCATGCTAATTTGAATCGAACGCTGATTGTGTGGTCAAACGTCAAAGATGCAGATTTTGGAAGAGTGACAGAATTTAATGATAGCGAATGGGGCAACACCCAATGGTGGACTGCAAAGAAATTGAGCCTACTCTTGCTGGATTATCTCAAACAGAAATATGCTTTTGATGAAAACGTCAAATATGCTGGTGCACCCACGTCCCTCGAAGAATACACTGCCAATTTGAAAAGATTATCTGACCATGCCACGCCCTGACGAAATTCGGTAGTCAGCCTGGATCCCATTTTATATCTCTATCCTTTCAGTTTTACGTGCATTGCGTCCATTTTAAGAGGCCAATATTAGAATGATGTCGAGATCACGGAAAGAGAACTAACTCTTGGTCGGGCTCGTCCGGCGCTGCCAAACATTTTGGCCCTTCACTCCGGGGCTTGTTGACGTAGCGATTGACTTCGCGCGCCGTCATTCGATTGCCTGGAATCGCCTGGCAAAGTTCCTGAATGGCCGATTCCGAGAGCGGCTTATCACCTAACCATCGGAGCATGTCAGGTGCGGACAGGACTACCGGCATCCGATCATGTAGTGGCGCGACCAGATCATTCGGATCCGTCGTCAACATGCTAAAACTCGGCGGCAAGTCATCCTCCAAGCCCGGCTCCCAAATGCCCGCAATAGCAAACGGCTCCTCGTTCTTGAGCATAAACACGAAAGGCCGGCTGACTTTCCCCACCGTCATCGAATCGTAAAAACCGTTCGCCGGAATCAAACACCGCCGCCGCTGCACCGCTTCGCGGAAACTTGGCAAAGTCGTCACCGTTTCGGAGCGGGCGTTGTGCAAAAGCTTCTTCTTCGGGTTGCCTCGTTGGAACGACGGAACAAGCCCAAACATCATCGGGGCAAGGGTTGTCTCGGTGCCCTGGCGGGCAAACACCGGTGCCACCTCGCTAATGCGGATATTGTAACGATCCACCAGCCAATCAGGCCGCCGGTAGGTCGCCGCAATGGCCCGCGCCACCGCCGCCAGCGCCGCGTCAGACTTATGCAAGATGTACCGTACGCACATATTCATTAGACCAACGGAATATGGACGAAACGGCAAGCCGGGGTTGTGGGCAAGCTGAGTTTCTCATGGAAAAAGATCAATGGAGCATTGTTCTTCCTCAATTTCAGTGACAAAATCACGGAATTTACCCTTTCTCGTTGCTTCATGCTTAAGGGCACGTTAGGTCTTGGCACGGCACCGCCGCGCACGCGAAATGAAAACGATCCCACGGCAAGCCGTCGAACCATACGGGGCTACTCAGGGTTCATGCTCCGGGCATGGTGGCAACGGTCGCGGTGCGGCGGGCGCAGATCATCCGGTCTTTGTGTTTGTGCGGTGGGTTTGGCGGTCCATCACCGGTCACGGTCTGCCCCATGTGATCCCTTTGACTGACTGCTTTTCGGCGAAGTCTACCGCTGTTCCATATCTCCCAATTGATTGGCGGTGGCTGACAGGCATATTCGTCGTCCTTTGGTTCTTGATTTTTGCTAGTTCGCTCCGGGCAGACTCAGACTTTGCGATGGTCAATGATGGCTCAAATCTGTTCATCAGCAACCGCGACTTCATCAGCAATCCCGATTCCGACATTCACGATTATTTGCAATATCACTATGCGGACGGTACGGCTGAATCTCGCATAGTGAGTATATCCCAAGACCCATCTGACGCAAGTAAAACCCCGATAATCCTCATACATGGAATTGATCCTGAACACGTCCCTGGCGAGATGCTGACTGATGGATGGTATGATTTTGTGAGGTTCTTCAATGCCTCACCGGAGCTTGCCGGCAAATATCACCTCTACATCGTAGGATATGAGAGCAATGTGGTCTCCGTCGAACAACTTGGCGAAGACTTTGCCAGCGTACTCAATAAACTGGATGCTTCGTCGAATGGCTTCCGACAAAAGAAATTCATTGTGATCGCCCACAGCATGGGTGGTTTGGTTTCCCGTGTAATGATGAACCAAACGCAAAGTGACGGGACGACGAAATGGGGGGGGCGGGTTATCAAGCTGATTACTCTCGCGACGCCTCACCATGGAACGCCTGTTGCGGATGATTCTGGGAATGGACCACTTGGCAGTGCACTCGTTGTAAATCCGACAATTTTGGCATTAGCAAATTCTCCTTCTCTTGTCTTTTGGCGTGAACTACCTTTTTACAATGCGTTTAATAGATCTGACCTGCGTTGGGACAACTACAACCCCAGCCTTCAGGGCAGTGCGAGTTGGGCTGCCTTTCCAGACAAGAATAATTTATGGTTAAAAGACCTAAACGCCCCTGCTAATCCAGGAAGGGCCTATGACGCTAATATTCTCGCTTACGCTGGCATAATTGGACCGTCGGGACATGGTTTTATATACAATTCCCTTGAAGAGATAATCGCGGCTGCCATTAATCTGGGAAGCGATGGAGTTGTTCCGACAGAAAGTGCTCACTTCGATCAGCATTCTTTAGCTGGGGTTAGAACTGAGCCGGACTACGATCATACCCAAATGTGGAGAGGACATAATTACAATTTAGGCCCCAATGTAGATAATTCAGCGGAACCGCTATTTTTGAGTATTAAGGAGGACTTGCTTAATAACGTGCCTACCTCGACGACTGGGCAACAGACAATTAAGCCTTCTTCATTTACCATTTCCGCAACGGCCAAAACACTTAATGGCACTCCCGCGATTACCATACGCATTGAAACGCCATCAGATCCTGGCGTGACCTATGCTGTATATAGCGATGGGATAATTTTTAATTTGTCGGGCCTTGAGCTTACTGACACCACTGTCGTTCAGGGCGTGACGTATCATTATTTTGTACGGGCAACAAACAGCGCAGGGCTTTACACCGATTCAAAGACGGTAACGGTGATCGCACCGAATCCAAGTGCCCCACCCAATACGATTGCGCCCGCCGTACCAATTGGATTGACCGTTAACCCCTCTTCTTGGTCGAGGCTGAATCAATTTTTCGTTTCATGGACGAACCCGACCCATCCGAGCAACATCGTAAAAGTGTGGTATTGGATCGGGAACGCGCCACCGGGGCCTGGTCAAGGGACTTCGCAACCGTTACCGCAGGGCAATCCGCTACTGGTGACACTTCCACTGCAACAGGGGAGCAGCAACCTTTATGTCTGGTTGCAAGATGACCAGGGGAACGTCAACCGGCTCAACTACGCCACGGCCGCGCTCAAACTCGATCCCAACCCGCCATCCATTGCTCCGAGCATCAGTCCTGTCAGCACATCAGTTTCCAACACAATTTCCATCAGCGGGAACGCGCTCGACGATCTTAGTGGCGTCGCCAGTGTTACGTGGGCGAACGATCTTAGTGGCGGCAACGGCAGCGCGGCCGTTGTTAAATCAGGCGACGGCTTGAGTGCCACTTGGAGCGTCCCCTCGGTGCAGCTCGCGAGCGGTGTCAACCACATCACTTTTACGGCAACAGATAACGCCGGCAATGTGGGCCATTCGACGGTGATAGTCAATTACTACGACGGGAGCACGAATGCCAGTGGCAGCGTGCAGGTCACCATTTCACCTCCTGGGGTCAATAGCTTGGGCGCGCAATGGCGTTTTGCCGGTGAGGTTTTGTGGCATAATAGTGGCGACGTAGTGAATTCTTCTTCGGGAAATCGCTCGATCAATTTTGCCCCGGTGGATGGATGGACGCCCCCGACGGACAAAGATGTGATGATAAACGCCGCGCAGCCCACTGCGCTGGCCGTAAATTATACAGTGTCCGTGAGCAGCCAACCACCCTATCAGCCAAGCCTTCCTTACCCGCCGAATGACGCGGGGAACGTGGCTCGCAACGCCTTGACCGTTTCTTGGCTCGGCGGCAGCCCGAGTGGCACCGTAACTTACGCCCTGGCGTTGGGTACCAGTCCCAACGTTTCCATTTCCGCCTCGCCGCTGGTCGCCGCGGCTGGCTACGGCAGTACCAGCGGTTCGTCGTATGCGGTGCCAGCCACACTTCAGCCAGCCACCACCTATTTCTGGCGCGTTTATACCAAGGATCACAACGGCCTCGTCACCATCGGCCCGGTGTGGAGCTTCACCACGGAATATGCCATTCCCGACCTTGTCCCGAGCAACCTTACGATTGACGGCAATATTCAGCCCGGCGCTACCGTATCAGCACACGTCACGGTGACCAATCGTGGCAGTTTCACTGCGCAGGGCGCCGATGTGAACCTCTACCTGTCGCGGACACCCGGCGCGAAGGAAGCGCTGCTAGCGCCGGTTGCCTCGCCTCCCCTGAGCTTGCCCACGGCGCTCGCTCCCGGCCAGTCCGGGACGCTCTCCTGCCAGGTGGTGTTGAATAACCTGCCAACCGGACAGAGCTTCCTTGACGCCTGGATTGATAGCGCACCCTGGGGCGCGAACGCCGAGAGCGACTACAACAATAACACCACCAGCCTCAGCCTCACTTACATTGACGGCACTCCGCCGACCGTGAGCTATTTTGCCCCGCAGAATGTCTTCACCAAAACGGGGGCGGCACTGACGCTGATAGTGCAGGGGAGCGATGACGACAGCATCAAGACGTTGGACTTTTATTATTCAGTGGATGGCGGCATCACGTGGACGCCCATACAGGAAGGATATGCGCTAACAACTTCTCCCGCGAGCGGCATCCCTTATTCGTGGACTGTCCCGACCACGTTACCGGTCGGAGGCAATCTCTTGCTGCGCGTCGTTGCCACCGATCCGTCGGGCAACTCCGGCGAGCGCATCACCGGGCCTTATGTGATCCACGACGGGACGGCCCCGACTGTGCGGATTATATCGCCAAACGGCGGCGAAACCCTGGCCATCGGCGGAACCACAACGGTGCAGTGGGCCGCCTCCGCGCCTAACGGAGTGTCGCGGATGTCCCTTTATGTGAACTATTATGATAATGCAAATTCCACGACCTTTGTGGCTAACCTTACCAATAACACCTCCGGCAACTACGCTTGGACGGTGCCGGCGATTACCACCACTGCGGCCAAGCTGCGAATAACGTTGACGGATGTCAACGGAGGCACCGCCGAAGATTGGAGCGACGATTTCTTTGCGCTGCGTGACACCTCTGCGCCGCCACCGGCGCCATGGACAACTCCGCTGCGGGTGACCGTGGCCCCGGCCGGCTCCAACAAAGACAATCAATCGCCCCATATCGCCGTTGACGACGCTGGTAATGTGCACCTCGTGTATCTTTACACCGATAACGGGGATGGCCTCACGTTTCCGCGTCCAGTGACGCAAACGATCTATTACCAGAAGCTCACCGGCACCACCTGGTCGGCACCGATGCCCGTCTATTCCGTGACGCAAACGGAAGATGTCAACCGGACGAATTTTTACCTCCTCATGGGATTAAACATCGCGGCCGACCACCTGGGGAATCCCCACGTCGTCTGGAACACCTATTATGATCAATACCATGATCCAACGCAGGCCAACCAGAACGATATTTATTATTCGACGCTAAATGGCGGTGCTTGGACCGCTCCCTTTGATCTTTCACAAAGTGTGGTCGGCCCCGATGGACGGGGCACCTCCTCTGTTACTCCGTGCATTCAAATTGACTCCCTCAATCAAGTGCATGTGGTGTGGACTGATGGTTACTCCGTAAATGCCGACGGGCTGCGGACGGGCGTTTCGAAAATATTTTACCGGCGAAAGAATGGCCGCGGGTGGGGCGATGTCTCCGCAGTGACGAGCGGCCAGGGCCTGAAGCCGTCCTTAGGTGTGGATGGCATGGATAATCTCCATCTTGCTTTCGTATCCTTCGATGGCGCAAAGGACTATCCCGCTTACTCGAAATGGAATGGCGCCAGTTGGTCTCCGCCCGTTCGAATCGGTGACCAGTTGAACACCTCCTGCCAAATCGCGGTTGACCAAAACAATAACCCGCATGTGGTTTGGACGGCGGCTGATTCCAGTAATCCGCCCCTGCTTGAGTATGCTTCTTACGATGGCACGAACTGGTTGTCCAGCGAGTCGCTTTCGGCCAGCCTGACCGGGGGGCCGGATTCCCCAAGAATTGCGATGGATTCCTTGGGCCGCCCGCATTTGACTTGGGAAAGCAATGACGCTTCGTTGCGCTACGATACCAAGTTCCAGACCCAGTGGCTGGTTCCGACTCGGTTAAATCTGAATAGCCAAAGCGTCTTTCAGACCAGCAGTGATTTGGCCATTTCAAACGCCAATCAATTACACGTAGTTTGGTCGGCCATCGACAATGGTCACTTTGAGATTTTCTATAATCATGCCGATGTGGGGGCAACGGCGGATATATCGCCTCCCTTGGTGACGGTTGCGGCGCCCTCAGGCGGAGAGGCTTTTTCCATCGGCTCGCCAATTAATATCGGTTGGACCGCAATTGACAATGTGGGTGTCACGAGCGTTGATTTCGATTACTCAACAGACAACGGGCTGACTTGGAACTCCATAGCGTCCAATCAAACTAATAGTGGGTCATTTGCCTGGACTGTTCCCAACGCCGCCGTGATGCAAATTCGCGTAACCGCGCATGATGCGGCCGGGAATGCCGGCGTGGGGTTTTCCAGCAACTTTTACGCCTCTGATCTGACCCCGCCCGCGATCACGGTCACCGCGCCTTCCGCGAGCGCAAACCTGACCGCCGGAAGCACAATCGCCATTCAATGGGCGGCGACTGACAATGTGGGCGTGTCCAAGATTGATTTGGAGTATTCGATCAACAACGGTCTTTCATGGCTGGCCATTGCGAGCGCGCTGAGCAACACTGGAAACTATTCGTGGACAGTGCCAAACACCGTGACAACGGGGTTGCTGATCCGGGTCACGGCGCATGACAACAGTGGATTCGCGGCCCCCGCCTTATCGCAAACGACGAGCATTACTGCCGGCAACACGCCTCCGGTGGCGCCCAACCGCCCATTTCCGGTCGATGCCGCCGTCCAGGTGGACGTGGCGTCACCGATGCTGCAATGGAGCAGCGGCGATGTTGACGGTGATCCGTTGACCTATGAAATTCACCTGGGGACGAGTTCCAACCCGTCCGTGGTGGCATCCGGAATCGGCCCGGCCTACACCCCACCCACGCTGAGTTATCAAACGACTTACCATTGGCAAGTCATTGCCTCGGATGGAAAAGCGACGACTGCCGGCCCTGTCTGGACTTTCCGAACGGGTGCCAATCCGGTGCCGCCGCCGACGATTAGCACCCAGCCCGCAGCGATGACGGTGCTCATGGGCAAGAACGCCACGATTAATGTACAAGCGAGCGGCACGGGCCCGTTCACCTACCAATGGCGCAAGAATGGGAAAAACATTGCCGGTGCGACGAGCGCAACGTTGACCATCAAGAAAGTTGCCGCCGCGGATGCCGGAAAATACGATGTGGTCATCACCGGTCCGGGTGGACTGGCGACAAGCAATGCCGTGACGTTGAAGGTGCTTGCGAACGCATTTCCGCCCAAGATCACGGCACAGCCCGCGGCAGTTACGGTGAATGAGGGCAAAACCGCTAAATTTACGGTCAAGGCCACGGGCACCGCGCCGCTGGATTACCAGTGGCAACGAAACAATGCGAATCTCGCCAATGGTGGTGGCATCTCTGGGGCGACCGCCGCCAGCGTGGCGGTCGTCAAAGTGACGGCGGCCAAGGCGGGCAATTATCGGGTGATTATAACGAATCCCGCGGGCAAGGCCACCAGCGTGTCGGTCAAGCTGACCGTGAAACCATAGCCTTTGCCGCTGCGCACCGTGACCGGGCATGTTTGAAGAAGGTTTAATTTCCGCCGCGAGCGTTCGATGGACCCTGTCGCGCCAAGCGACCATTTGAGGGTCCCGGCAGACGAACTAATGGGGTTGTCAGCGATGGAGCAAGTTAACCCTGCTGAACTTGTCACCCAAGTTCGTAAGAGCGTAACGATTGACTGGACCTTGCGCGAGGGTGCACAGGCTAATATCAGGGTGATGGTAAAGCGCATCCTCAACCGAAACGGCTACCCGCCCGACCTGCAAGACGATGCCGTAATGGAAGTCCTCGCCCAAGCGGCCCTTCTTTGCGCTGATTGGGCCGTGTGACTAAGTTTCCGTCTGATTTGAAGAGAAAAAGGGTTCTGGGCGGCGGTGAGGCCAGATGGAGGTAATGGACTATACGCGGGACAAGCAGCAGCGCGAGACTGCAGCGCGCCAAGCCGCCAATGCGCAGGCCCAGGCGCAGGCTATCCGCCGCAGTATATGAACGAGCGCGAGTTGGCCGATCACCTCGGAGTCTGCGTGCGATCTATTCGAAATTTTGTCTATCGCGGGCCGATACCTGTAATTCGCCTTGGTCGGCGCAAAATCTACCGACGGGATGCGGTTATGGCAGAAATGGCGAAATTGGAGCAGTGACCAACGGGCCGAGGTCAGGGACGCGCTTCCAATAGGCACACGCGAGTTTTTTGATTATCGCGGCGAGGGCAGCGCATGCGCGCACACGAACGCTGACGCGACTCGAACTAGGTGCAACAGTAACGCATCGCGCCCCATTTTACGATTTTCAAGCTGGCCACTCGCGCGCGCGCGCGTAAAGGACGGCCGATGAACTAGAATACCTCGGCGATTACCTATTGGCGTCGGCGACCTCTTTGGACAAAGAGGATGGTTCACCCTGCCGCAGAACCATTTTTAGGTCGAGCCATCGCGCGCGCGTGGGAGGTCCGAACGATAGAAACGGTATGCGATTAATCCCAATTTCAGCAAATCCTCATGGTCAAACGCCGGAACACTCGTCGAATCGCCGTCCCGTCCTTTTGCTGAAACCTAATCACATTTGGACTGAATCCTTTAAAATAAAGCATCTGCGACAAAATAGCTCCCTCGGCGATTTATTGGAAGATTTATTGGAAGAAATGCTTTTCCCAATTTCCGATTTTGCCATAACTCACTCTTATAAATCACCTTCCAAAACTGGCGCCCCCACAGGGAATCGAACCCTGATTTGAAGAATGAGAATCTCCTGTCCTAACCGTTAGACGATGGGGGCCGGGAATGTCCGGCACAAAAAGCACCACCGGGAGCGGCTGGCTCCGGCGGGCAGAGGGTCAATACAGCCGCGGAATGGCCCCTTTGTCAAGAACGACGGGCGTGCGGTGGTGTCTTAATTTCGCCAAAAACAAGACGGCGGGCTGAGGGCAGCCCGCCCTACCCCAAGAAGAAACTTTAGGTAGGGCGCGCTGCCCTCAGCGCGCCGTTTCAAATTAAGACATTACCGGGCGTGCGCTAGCGGTGGAGTTAGGATGGGGGTCTCGTTTTCTTTGGCGCGGCGCTTTAAACCGCGCATTTTTTCATTCAAATAATCCAGTGCGCGGGCTAAAGCTCCGCGCTACGAGAAGAGAGTGATGAAATTCACTCTTTACCGCAACTGCGCGCTCGCGGAATTGGTTTCGCCAACCGCGCCTGCTTTTGTTCAACTCCCCGCCATGATCAAGCGCCTTGGACACTTGTGTTTGAAAACGAGCCAGTTGGACCAGATGACCGCGTTTTACCGCGACGGCCTTGGCGCGACCATCCAGTTCCGCTACTTGAATCGCGCCGGCGCGCCCATCGGCATTTACTTTGCGCTCGGCGAAATGACATTTATTGAAGTTTTCGACCACGCCGACGCCCACCGCCGCAGCGGTTCAGCCAAACCGCTCGAGGCGCTCGAAGAGCCGCGCGACCCGTGGCTGGCGCGCTACAATCATTTCTGTCTGCAAGTCGACGACCTTGACGCGTATGTCGCGGAGATTACCGCGCGCGGGGTGAACGTGACGGGCCGCAAGATGGGCAACGACCGTTCGCTCCAGGCGTGGATCAAGGACCCCGATGGAAATTTAATCGAGCTCCAGCAATACACGCCGCAAAGCCGGCAACTGACCGGCGAGGATTTTCAGGAGGGATGAAAGTCTGCATCATAACGGATAGAGTGCCATTATGTCCGCTCGCTCCTTAATGGATATTCCACACAATATTCGTGTGGCCGCATGGAGTTTACTTAAGTTTGCCCTCACCGGACCCCTGCTCGGCATGGCCTGGATCTTGATGGTGCTGTTCCCGTTCCTAATTCCCACGGTTGCAGATGGTTCTTATAGGGAAAACATACTCAACGCTGCCTTAGGCGATTGCTATTTGGTTTTTTGCATTCTTTCCTTCGCCGGCATGAAATTGTCGGTGATTTTCCACGCCAAGTCGCTTTCCCCAAAACAAATACTTGTCCGCAATGAAATGATTTCCTTCATGCCCTATTGGGTCGTACCGTTGTTTTTTCTAGTTTACAGTCTGCTCTTCAAGATTCTCTACCAGTTTGTCACGAGCCATCAGCCGCATTCCGTTTATTATCCTCCTTAAATGCAGTCGCAGCCAAAGGCTGAAGAATATATCTGCAACAAGATTTGTTGTCACCATAAGTTTTACTGATGGTTGACCGGCGAGGATTTTCAGGAGGGGTGAAATAACCCCTGGAAGTGATATTAGATTTTGTGACAGAAATAGAATCAACGGAAAATTCGAGCCCAGAGAAACAGGCTGTTCCGCCATCTTCTGTCGCCAAAATCATAGGCAGTACTGTGCTGGGTCTGGCAGGCTGGCTAGCTGCGGGTTGGTTTATTCTCGGGATGCCGACAATTGCCGATGGTGACGAGGTGTTTAATCAAACCGGCCCTGCGGCGATTTTGTTTATCCTATTGGCTTTTTTGGGAATTTCCCTGTCGCTCATGTTTTATCGGAAACAGCTAACCCCTGAACAAAAAACCTTTCGCAAAAAAGTGCTTTGGCTTTTGCCGTATTGGGCCATGCCGTCATTCGTCTTCATCTACCACGGTATGGCTGCCTTCCTCCGGGCCACAATGCCCTTGTTTCGGTAAATCCATTTAGATTTCCCGAACCACCTATTGTAACGATTGACGCCATAAGGGCACCTGATGCCGCGCCTTTCCCGCTTTACAATAAGCCGGGGGTGGCTACCTTTATTGATTGCGGTTAGCAGCCGCACCGGCGTGGATTCCCACGTCCATCCTTCTTCTACTTTTTACCATGCCGACCGCCCAACTTTCCTCGCTCGATCAATTGAAGCAGTACACGGTTGTCGTCGCTGACTCGGGCGACTTCGCCAGCATCAAGGCTTTTACCCCTCGTGATGCGACCACGAACCCGTCACTCATTTACAAGGCGGTCGAGATGCCCGAGTACAAGCCGCTCATGCAGGCGGTGGTCAAGGATTTCCGCACCCAGGCACTGCCGCAGGACAAGAAGATCAAGACCATCGTGGACAATCTGCTGGTGGCCTTCGGCGAGAAAATACTTGGAATCGTGCCGGGGCGTGTGTCCACCGAAGTCGATGCCCGCCTGTCGTTCGACACCCAGGCTACGCTGGAAAAGGCGCGCTACATCATCAGCCTGTACGAGACCCGCAAGATTTCCCGCGAGCGTGTGCTCATTAAAATCGCCTCGACGTGGGAGGGCATCAAAGCCGCCGAGATTTTGACCAAGGAGGGCATTCATTGTAATTTGACGCTCCTATTTTCGATGGCGCAGGCCGTGGCGTGCGCCGAGGCGAAGGTGCAGTTGATCTCGCCGTTCGTGGGCCGCATTTACGACTGGTACAAGGCCAAGGAGAAAAAGGAATACACGGGCGCCGACGATCCGGGCGTGCAGTCCGTGCGGGCCATCTACGCTTATTTTAAGAAGTTCGGCTTCAAGACCGAGGTCATGGGCGCGAGCTTCCGCAACACGAACCAAATCGTGCAATTGGCCGGCAGCGACTTGCTCACCATCAGCCCGAATCTGCTCGCGGAACTGGCCAAGAGCGAGGCGCCCGTCACTCGCCAGCTTACGCCCGAGTGGGCGCAGGCCCAGGACGTCAAGCGCATCGACATGAGCGAAAAGGTTTTCCGCTGGATGTTCAATGAGGACGCCATGGCCGTCGAGAAAACCGCCGAGGGCATCCGCACTTTCGCCGCCGACATCAACAAGCTCGAGGCGGAAATCGCCAAGGCACTTTAGTTTCCCTTTATCATGTCCACCTTTCTTGAATCCCATGGACGGCTCGGGCCCGGGCAATTCGCGGTCCGTGTTGTGCTCACGCTGATAGTCTGGGCCGCGCTCGTGGCGGGCTCCCTGCTTTACGTCGGCAAGGCGTTGCCGCGGTCGATGCAACAGCGCGCCTTTTTGGCGAAACAGGAAGACGAACGGCTGAAAGCCGGCGCGGTGAAACCGGCTGCCCCCGCCGCGACCACTCCCGCGCCCGGCGCTCCGGCGGCTGGTGGTGCCGCCACTGCCGCTCCCGCGGGTGCGGCCCCGGTGACGGCCACCGCTTCCGCTCCCACCACCGCGACTCCGGCTGCCACTGCCGCGACTCCCGCAGCGCCTGCCACCACGTCGAGTACCGCTCCCGCAACCGCCGCTCCGGCTCCTGCGGCTGCCGCAGTTTCAACAACGCCTCCGGCAACTGTTGCGGCCACGGCGACTGCCCCGGCCACGGCGACTGCCCCGGCCACGACTGCCGCAGCCACCGCTGCTCCGGCTGCAGGTACAGCACCCGCTACCGCGGCGCCCGCCACTGCTGCGGCAGGTGCGTCAGCCCCCGCCTCCGGTACGGCTCCGGCCACGGCGGCTCCCGCCACCGCCGCGAAACCCGGTGAAAAAGCCAAAGAGCCTCCGCCCGACGCCCGCTTGAGCGGCTACGACCGCACTGCGCTCACCAATGTCTCCCGCTTTCTCTCGATTGTCTTTAGCATCTTTGCGATGGGCATTCTTTTGACGCATGTCGTCAAGCGCCTGCGCGACGCCGGCTGGAACGGCGCGGCGAGCCTGTGGCTCCTCGTCCCCGGCGTGAATATCGCGCTCCTGCTCGCGCTCATGTTCCTCCCGACCCAAACCGGCCACGCCCACAATCATGCGCACGGGCATTAATCCGAATGGAGGTTGTTACGCGCGGATGTCCGAGGAATCAGCGAGTTTCTAAAGATTTTTGTTCAATTCGCTAGAGCAGGTCGTCACAAACAGGCCCCAGCCTAAGAGGGAGCCCAAGAGCATTCCGATGCCAAACTTTCGTGTGGCGCGGATGACGGCGAACACCAAGGCTACAAAAGGCATTCCCAACATCACGCACACATAGGTCGAAAGAAGTCCGCTCGGGGAATCGCCCTCAAGTAGGCCGAGGCCCGATCCGGCAACCGCAAAGGCAACGATGAAACCGGTCGCATACTGGCCGTAGCCAGGATTGCTGGGATTGGGGCAAGCCACCGAAGGTTGCTTAGGAAACTCAACCATTGTGCAAAAATTTAAAAATGCGTGTTGGATAAAATGCCGCCGCAAATGGCGAGCAGAAGCAAGATACCCGCACCCAGCATCAGTAACATACCAAGGCCAATCCGGCGGGTGGCTGGAATGATGGCCAGAATAAAAGGCAGTGCAAAAACAAGAAACAGGCTTAGTCTTCCATCAAATCCATCTGGCCCCAGAACGATAATGCCACCCCAGATAAACAAGTAAAAAAGACACCCAAAACCTACGCGATTAATTGGTTCCAGTCGCATTCCCAGCGGTACCGGCGGCAGTTCCGGTTCGCGCAATGACCCTGCCGGAGCCGGAGGCGGCGGTCCCGAACCATCTTCCTGCGGTGGAATGGGGTCGCTCATTGATCAAAAGCGCATGTTGCCGCAGATAGCAATCAGGAGCAAAATGCACACACCCAAAGCGAGGAGCATGCCCAATCCCATCCAGCGAGTGCCAGGAATTATGGCAAAGGCAATAGGAGCCCCAACAAGAATGATCAAGAGCTCTCCGAGATTTGAAATAATTCCCGAATATAGGCCGCCCCAGGATATGCCAATTAATAAGAAAAATCCAAAAAAACCGGCAAGTGTCTGAAAGATGGCCCTCCCGGTGCCGTGCGGAGCATCCGGATTTTCATCCGACGGTGGCCGCGAAGGCGGCGGAATTCCAGGTGGCGGAATGATGCTATTCATGGGCCGATACGTATAGTGCAGATAATAATATAGATGACCATTATCGATAAGAGGCATAGACCGAGGGCAAGCAACATGCCCACGCCCACTCCTCGGGTACGGGGAAAAAGGACGGGCACAATTGAGCATCCAAACGCCAATCCAACCGGGGTAACAAGACCGGTCGAACCGATAGAATCCAAAATAAAAAGGACATCAAAAAGCACGAGAAAGAACAAGAAAAAGCCTGCCACTGTCTGGGCGATGAATCGCCCGGCACCTCGCTTCTTTCGTTCAGGCGTCTGGCCCGCAGCAGGCATCCTTACCGGCGGATTGGCGGAAGCGTCATGCGCTGATCTCGTGGTAGAGTTCATGACCCCAAATTGATCCCACCGCAAACTGCAATAAGAATCAGCCAGCTAACGCCTCCTCCCAAAAGAAAGCTGATGCCCAGCATGCGCGTTGATTGAATTATTGCCAAAATTAGGCCAATTAGCGGCAATACAAAAAGACATCCTAAGATAGCAGGTAAGTAGAGAACCTCAGCTAGGCCCATTTCATCCAAGGCGGGTCCAGCAAAAAAGATGGCAATGAGGACGGCATAAATTCCACATCCCGTGACAAACTGCTTCTTGCCGCGGCCCCAAAAAGGCTGCGCTGAGTCCGAGAACGCAGGTCTGAGTTCACTCATGGGGTAGCAGAGGTGGGACTACCATTTGGGGTTGCAACAGCGGCACGCAGGGCCGCTTCGCGGCCGTCACGGTAAAAAAGGTTAAACGTGTCGAAGGGGATGATGCGACCGTCGGGGTGGACAATGTGGATGCAGGTTTTCTTGACACTGCGGACATCGAAATTGTGCGCGTCCAGAAATTGCACGAGCAGGACGCGAAAAAGATTGTCGTAAGTGATGCCCGGCGGAGCCGACACGAGGGGCAGGCAGCAGAGCAGCGAACGCAGCGCCGTGGCGGCGGACTCCGGCGAGTGCGAGGTGGAGAAAAGCTTGAAAACCTCGTCACGCAGTTGGGGCACGCGTTCGTAGATGATGGTGTTCGATTCGGCCTGGAGCAAAACCTCGGGCGGAATGTGGCGGGTGAGTGGCGTAACTTTCCCGCCAAGCTTGAGCGCGTAGCCCATGGCCAGACAATCAGGATGGCAAGGCACCGGAATGATGTCACCAGGCGCGAAAACAGGAGATTGCGCGAGCAGCTTTTGTCGAACCTCGCCCAGGGTGAGGCGGTCGCGAGCGGGGTCAAAATCTTCGACGCGCCCGGCATCCTGAATGGGCTGAAAGTTGACTCCACGCACGCAGCGTTGTTGGAGCGCGAATTCCACAATCGAGCCTATTTCGCCGTCATTGAGGCCTTTCTTGAGCGTGCAGACGAGCGTGGTGGAAAGATTCAGTTCATTCAAGTGATCGAGCGCACGGCGACGGACATCTAATAAATCGACTCCCCGCAAAACCCGCAGCGGCTCGGCGCGTAGAGAGTCAAATTGCAGGTAAACCTCAAAATTCGGCGCATAGTCGGCGAGCCGGCGGGCGAATTCCCGGTCCTGGGCGATGCGCACGCCGTTGGTGTTAATCATCAGGTGCTTGATCGGACGGCGCTTGGCGGCGTCGAGGATGGCAAAAAACTGCGGATGAATCGTCGGCTCACCGCCGCTGATTTGCACGATGTCCGGCTCTTTCTCATTGCGCACCACACAATCGAGCATGAACTCGACATGCTCAAGGGTGCGGTGCGTCTGACGGCGCGGGCCAGACTCGGCATAGCACACGGGGCACTGGAGGTTGCAGGCATCCGTGATTTCGACGAGCGTCACACAGCTGTGCTGCTCATGGTCGGGACACAGACCGCAATCGTACGGACAGCCGCGCTCGATCGGGGTGTTGAATTTGGCCGGAAGCTGGCCGGCCTTCAACGTGGCGCGCGAACGTTGATAATATTCAATGTCCGTGGAAATCAAAACTTTGGCAAAGCCGTGGTCAGGACAACGCTTGTGCAGGTAAACGCAGCCCTCTTGATAAACGACCTTGGCTTCGACCTTGCGCAGACAGGTCGAACACAGGCTGTTCGTGAGCTCGGCGTAAAGGTAGGGACGGTCGGCCATGAGGAAAATGGGAGGGGTCAGGACAATAACCAATAATCATGTCTTATGCCAAATACATGGAGATTTCTTAAGGTATTTTTCGTCAACGAGAAACAAAATTAATGGACGAACCGCAAAACTTTCACGGCTACAGAAAATGTCGGTTCGGAACATAAAATGCCGGGTATCCCCTGAGCAAAAATTCACAAATTAAGCCGTTGGCGTCGGGCCTCGTCGGAAAAGTGAAACTAGACTGGCCAGGGCCACGACCAAACCGCCAAGACACGCAAGCTGAATAGCGCTCAATCCACCCACGGCCAGTTCCCTCGGTTTGATGAACTCGATGGCAAAGCGAAAAGTCAGATAACCGGCCACGTAGACCCGGAATAGCACGCCGGCTGGCCATTTGCGTCCACGCCTTATCCACCACAGGGAGCCGGCCCAAAGCAGGACGAAAAGGCTTTCGTAAAGCTGGGTGGGATGGCGCATGACGCCATCGCCAAAATCGACTCCCCAAGGAAGGGTCGTCGCCACTCCATAGGTGTGATCAGGCAAACCGGTCAAGAAACAGCCCACCCGTCCAATGGCCGTGCCCAAGGCAAGGGGGTACACGAACAAATCCCCGGTTGAGCGCCTAACACCATTGCAACGCTTGGCAAATTCCACTCCGGCCCAACCGCCTAGAAGTGCCCCAACAATAGTCTTTCCCCCTAGCAGGACTGACCAGTCGCCAGTCGGTGAGGTCTGGGCTGCAGGAGAGAGTCCGGTATATTCGCCAAAAAAAGTGCGCCAAGTGCCGACCGCAGTCAGATAGTAGGCAGGCGATTCGAGCCACGCTAGAATTTTCGCACCGAAAAATGCGCCGAATAGCGCCCCGACCAGAATCCACAAATTCGCCTCTAGCGGCAACGGCGGTTCCGGGCTTCGTCTGCGCAAAGCAAAATACAACCTGGCGCCGGCAAAATAGCCCAAGCCCTCCAAGACTGGATGCGGATGCAGCCTTAGACCGAACAAATCGAGCATGAAGGGAAAGGTCATGCGGAACAGCGGGCCGTCCAAGCAGTCAAAACTGAGCTAACATAGGCAATGCGGACGGTAAGACGATGGAAAAACTTGGCCCGCATGCGCAACCGCCAACCGGCAATCCCTTTCGCCAAATAAGTTTTGCCGTCCCCCACCGTGCCGCGTTGAATGCCGCGCATGAGCGAATTGCCGAATTCTCCAGGCTCCGACACCGCGCCAACCGAGGCGCCGCGGCCCGACACGGGCGCGACGTTGTACGACCTGCCCTCCCCTTACCTGGCGCATCCCGCCTTCGGCCTGCTGCACTTGCCGCGGTTTATCGCGAAAATCCGCAAGCATCTCGCGGGTGAATTGCCGAAGTCCTACCAGCGCAATTTCACCAAGGGCTTTGACGGTTTTCTGTGCCTGCATCTCGGGGTGGATCCGCAGGACGTGATTGCGGCAGTGCGCGACGCCCAGGATGACCCCGACCTCGTCGCCCGCTTGCGTGCCTTATTTCCCAAGCACGTAAACGCGCCCAAATGGAACCGCCAGGTGGTACAAATCGGCATGAGTGAAATGGGCCGCGAAGCCCTCGCCGCTTCCAAAACTAAAACAGGGGTGCCCGACCGCGAAGACCTGCGCTCGTTCGCCGACCTGATTGAATACGACGAGCGGCGCATTCCGTAGCACGGAAAAATCCCCAAGGGAGCGAAGAAATTTAATCACGGATTTCGCATCTAAACCCCGCCCGGGAAAATCAGCAGTGGCGTAGCCACTCTCGCGTCGCATCATCTTCGCATAATCTCCAATACTCTAGCATGATCGCTTCCTTGCGGGCGCCCTCGGGTGCCTCACTCCTGCGATTCCCCTCTCCTCTCGTTACTCCTATGAATATCCACGTCTCCCGTTTCCTCGTTGGTCTCCCTTGCGGTCTTCTCGTTCTCGCCGCGTCCGCCGCGCGTGGCGCCGATGCGCCCGCCGCCAGCACGACCAAACCCGCTGCCCCGGCTGTGGCGACCGCCGCGGCGCCCGGCTCTGGCCCGTATCACGCGCTGAAAACGATTCCGGTCGGCGGCGAAGGCAGCTTTGACTATTTGACGGCGGATCCCGCGGCGCATCGTCTTTACGTGTCGCACGGCAATGTCGTCATGGTGTTGGACACGGAAAAGGAAGCGGTCGTCGGGCAGATCGACGACACCGTGGGCGTGCACGGCATTGCCATCGCCCCGAAGTTGAACCGCGGCTACACCAGCAACGGCGGCGCGAACGAGGTCAGCGTGGTGGATCTGGCGACTTTGAAGACGCTTTCGAAAGTCGGCACGGGCCGCAACCCGGATGCCATCCTTTTTGAGCCGAGCCAGAACGAAGTCTGGGCGTTCAACCATAGCGGCCAGTCCACCACGGTCTTTGCGGCGGACACCGGCAAAGTGGTCGCCACCGTGCCGCTCAACGGCGCGGTCGAAACCGGCGTGGCGGATTCCGAGGCGCACCGGGTTTATATCAATTTGGAGGACAAGAATGAAGTCGCGGTCGTGGACATGAAGACGCACGACGTGGTCGCGCGCTGGCCCATCGCCCCCGGCGAAGGCGGCACGGGCCTCGCGATTGACGTGGCTCACCATCTCATTTTTGTCGGCTGTGGCGGCAACGCGAAAATCGTCGCGCTGGACACGACCACCGGCAAGGTCGTCGCCAACGTGCCGGCGGGCACGGGCATCGACGCCGCGGCGTTCGATCCTGCTTCGGGCCTGGTCTTCGCGTCGGCCGGCGACGGCACTGTCACCATTGCGCATGAAGATGCGCCGGACAAATTGACCGTGGTCCAAAATCTCAAGACCGAGCCGCGCGCCAAGACCATGGCGCTCGACCCGGTGACGCACAAAATTTATCTCTCCACCGCGACCTATCCGGCGGCAGCGGCGGGCGCGCGCGGCCGTCCGGCGGCGGTGCCCGGCAGTTTCCATGTGCTGGTTTATGGCACGGAGGCCGCCGACAAAAAGCCTTAAGCTTCCGGCGCGAAAGATTGATAACGCGCGGCGGATAATTTAGGGTGGCCAGACCGCGGCGGCCAGCCGGCCCGGTCCCTTCGTCATGCGTGTACTCCTCGTAGAAGATTCGGTGCGGTTGCAACGCAGCCTGGGCACGGCCCTGCGCAAATCCGGCTATGCGGTGGACGTGGCGGCCGACGGCGAAGCCGGCCTGTGGCAGGCGCAATCGAACGACTTCGACGTGATCATCCTCGACTTGATGCTCCCCAAGCGGGATGGGCTCTCGGTGCTAGCTGAGTTGCGTCGGCAGGGCAAATCCACGCATGTGCTCCTGCTCACGGCCCGCGACACCGTGGCCGACCGCGTGCAGGGCCTGCAAACGGGGGCGGATGATTACCTCGTCAAGCCCTTCGCGCTGGAAGAACTGCTGGCGCGCGTGCAGGCGCTGTGCCGGCGCGCTTACGGCTCGAAGCAAAGCCGCGTCGCCATCGCCGATCTGGAAATCGACACTCTCGCCCGCACAGCCCGGCGGGCCGGCCAGGCCATCGTGCTCACCGCCCGCGAATATCATTTGCTGGAGTATCTCGCGCGGCGCCGCGGCCAGGTTGTCTCGCGCAGCGAAATTGAGGAACATATTTACGACGACCAGGTGGACCCCATGAGCAACGTGGTGGATTCCGCCATTTGCAGCCTGCGCAAAAAACTCGGCGCCGCCAGCGACGCGCCGCTCATCCGCACCCGCCGCGGCCTCGGCTATGTCCTCGAGGAAGTCCCGGCGGCCGCGCCCGTCGCATGAATTCCATCCGCCGCCAACTGACCCGCGAATTGCTCGGCGTGTTTCTCTTCCTCCTGGGCGGCGGCCTGGTGGCCATTTATTTTGCCGCGCGCGACGAGCTGATCGAGCAATTCAACGATGCCCTGCGCGCGAAGGCCCTCGCCATCAGCGCGCTGACTGAAGTGGAAGGCGGGCGCGTCACGGTGCGGCTCACCGACAGTTTTCTGCGCGGATTTCAGGAGGAAAATTCCCAGGATTTTTTTGAATTGTGGAGTGACGAGGGCAAGCCGATTTTGCGCTCGGCCTCCTTGCGCGGCGCGGATTTGCCGGTGCGCACCGGCACTTTTGACCGTCCGCGGTTTTGGAATTTTGAATTGGTGGACGGGCATCCGGGCCGGGCCATCGGCGTCGTCTTTCAGCCCAAGGGCGACCACGAAAACCGCCGCGTGCCGGCCACCGCCGGGCTGCGGCTGGTCGTCGCCAGCGATCGGGAAAATCTGGACGAAGCGTTGCACGAACTGCTGGGCATCGGCCTGGCGTGCAGCGCGCTGCTGGTGGCGTCAACCCTGTGGGTGATTCCGCGCGTGCTGCACCGGGGGTTGCAGCCGTTGCACCGCCTCGGCGAGCAAGCCGCGCAAATCAACGCCGAATCACTGACCGCGCGGTTTCCCGCCGACACCCTGCCGCCGGAATTGCAGCCAATTTGCGCGCGGCTCAACGAACTTCTCGCGCGTCTGGAACTCTCCTTCGAACGCGAACGCCGTTTCAGCGCCGACCTCGCGCATGAATTGCGCACCCCGCTGGCGGAATTGCGCAGTCTCGCGGAATGCGCCCTCAAATGGCCCGACACGCGCGAGGCCACCACCGACCGCGAGACTCTCGCCATCGCCACGCAGATGGAAGCCATCGTCACCAACCTGCTCGCTCTCGCGCGCGGCGAGCGCGGCCAACTGGCGTGCCATAACGAATCCGTGGCCCTGGCCACGCTGGCGCAGGAAGCGTGGCGCCCCTTCGCGCACCGCGCGGCGGAACGGCAGCTCAGAATTAATTTTGCGCTCGCTCCCGCCATGGCGGTGGCCGACCCCGCGCTCCTGCGTTCAATTTTGGGCAACCTCTTTGACAACGCGGTGGACTACACGCCGGCGGGCGGCGAAATTGCCGTAACCACGCAGGGCGACGCCGCGGGAGTGACACTGCAGATTGCAAATGCCACCGAAAATCTGGAAGCGGTGGATCTTCCAAACCTATTCGATCGTTTCTGGCGCAAAGAGGCCGCTCGTACCGGCGGCCAACACGTCGGCCTCGGTTTGTCGCTGGCGCGCGTGTTTGCGGCGGCGATGGGATGGAAACTTTCAGCGGCCTTGGACGACCGGCACCGCCTGGTGTTCACCCTGGCCGGACCCGCCGTGGTCTAAAGCGGACGGCCGCAACTCCCGTTGCAGGAGCTGCCGCACTCGAGCCGTCACCGCCGCCATCTCGGATTGCTGGGCCAGCACGAGCATGACCGCCAGGCCCAGCAATGCAGCCAGGGCCAGCCAAGTCCGCTTGGATTTCTTTTTCACGGGGCGATGAAAATCCGTCCGCTCTCCCTCACTTGCCGGCGCCGTGGGCCGCAGGGGCGCTGGCAGCGGGCTTGTCCTCATCCTCCGCTTCTTCTTTGTCCGTGGCCAGGACCTTGCCGTTGCCGGCGTCAATTTCCACCTCGGTGACCGCCTTGTCGGCCCCAACCACCTGGAATGAGTACTGCAAATTTCCGTCTTCGATTTCAAGTTCGCCCGCAATGATGCTGCCGGGAACAGCCGCCACGGCCGCTTTGGCGGCGTCGGCAAAGGAGATTTTAGTCAACGCCGGAAGATCGGCGGGTTTCAATTTGCCTGCGGGTCGGATGGAGCCAATGGGGGCAGGAGCCGCGGCCGCGGCGGCGAAAAGTTGCAGGGCCAGCGCGCTCACCGCCAGCACAGTCAGGCCGGTCGTCAAAAACACGGGTAGTGATTTTTTCATAATTAAAGGGGTTGGTGATTATTAGCCCGGTCCATCCAATCGAGGCGGACGGATCCATGGGCGCAGGTTAGCACGGTGCCCATTACCGGGAGGTTATCCGCGAAAAATACTTTATTTTATTCCCTTTAAGGGGGCGGCAGAATCGTCATCATCTTCCGGTAATCTTGATTTGATTAGGATGACCGGCTTTGCCAGCGTCCACCCCGCGTCTGCTCCATCCCCTGCCCCGCCACTCGAATGCAAAGCGCCTCGGCCGGCCGACCGTGCCCCCACCCGGTGATTCGCCGCCGCCGTCGGGGTATTCGGCGCGCGCTGCGTGGCGGCCTTGGGCTCGCCTCGGCGGTTCTCCTTTTGAGCGGTTGCCAGCATTTTCAGGACAAGCCGGTCAAACCCGCCGAAACAGCAGGAGATTTGGTCCATCGTTCCCTCGCCGCGCCGGAACTGCGTGACTTTCTGGTCAAGAACCTGCACCACGATTTTCCCCAATGGCCGCCACCGGCCTGGGATTTCGAAACGCTGAACTGGGTCGCCTTCTATTATAATCCCACGCTCGATGTCGCCCGCACCCAGTGGGAGGTGGCGCGCGGCACCATCGTCACGGCGGGAGAAAGCCCGAATCCCACGGTCACAGTTTCACCGGGTTACGATTTCAATTCCGGCACCGCCAAATCGCCATGGTTTCCCAGCGTGAGTTTTGATTTGCCGATTGAGACCGCGGGCAAGCGCGAGAAACGCTTGCTCGTGAGCAACTGGAACGCCGAATCCGCCCGGCTGAATGTCTATGCCACGGCCTGGCAGGTGCGCAGCCAGTTGCGGCAGGCGCTGATTGATTATGGCGCAGCCGACCGCCGGGTCCACGCCTTGCGCGAGTTATCGACCGCCCAAAAGCATGTGCTCGATTTGCTCGTGCAGCGACTCAATGCCGGGGCCGTCGCCACCGACGAAATTTCCACCACCCGGATTGCGTTGGTGAAGGCCGAGGCCGAGGCCGGCGACGCCGAACAGCAATTGGCGATGGCGAGAAGCGCGCTCGCGCAGGCCCTGGGCGTGCCCGTCAGCGCGCTCGCCGACCAGCAGCTTAGCGACGCCGGCGTGGCCACGGGCCAAGTCCTTTCCCCGCAAGAACTTTACGCCGCACGGCAGTTGTCGCTCGAAAATCGCGCCGACATTCTTTCGGCCCTTGCTACCTATCAAGCCAGTCAGGCGACCCTCCAACTGGAAATTGCGAAGCAGTGGCCCGACGTGCACGTCGGCAGCGGCTATCTGTATGATCTCGGTGAAAACAAATGGGACCTGACCATTGGCGTCGAATTGCCGGTCATCAACATGAACGAAGGGCCCATTGCCGAAGCCACTGCCAGCCGCCGCGCCGCCGCGGCCCAGCTCATCGCCCTCCAGGCGCGCGTCATCGGAGAAATCGACACCGCCGCCGCCGCCGCCGCCGCGGCCAATGCCACCGTCGCCAGCCTGCGCCAAGTGAGCGGGGAACTGCAGCAACACCTCGACCGGATGCGGGCCCAGCTCGACGCCGGCGAAGCCGACCAGCTCGATTACCAGACCTCCGTGCTCGACCTCAACACCGGGGCCGTCGCGCTGATTGAGGCCCAGGCCCGCGCCGCCACCGCGACGGGGCAGTTGGAAGACGCTTTTCAGGTTCCCTTTGCCGACTTGGCGCCGCTGGAAATCGCCGCGCACGCCCTCACCTCCTCTGCTCCCTCGCCATGAAAAACATCTTGATTGCCATACTCTGCAGCCTGCTGGTCGGCGCTGGAGCAACCGTGCTGGTCATGCGCCATTTTCAGGCCGCACCGGAGGCCGCCGCCGACGCCGCAAAGGCGGACGCCGCCGCGCCCGACGACGACGATGATGACGGCGGCCTGACCCTGACCAAAGAAGAACAAGCCACGGCCGGAGTCGCGACCGCTCAGCCGGAACCTTACGAATACAAACTCGAACTGAAAGCCTTCGGCCACGTGCTCGATGGTTCGTCCCTCGCCGCCGGGCTCACCGACATCGAGGCCGCCCGCGCCGCGCTCGATGCTTCGGCGAAGGAATATGAACGCGTGAAAATGCTAAAAGCTTCTGACAATGCCTCGGCCAAAGCCCTTGAAACGGCCGAAGCCGCCAAACGCCACGATCAGTCCGTGCTCGACGCCGCCGAGGGCAAATTGCTCTCGACCTGGGGCAAGGCCCTAGCGGGCCGGGAAGATTTGGCGGAATTGGCGCAGGCCGTGTTGAAGCAGGACGCCGCGCTCGCGCGCGTGGATTTGTTTGCGGGCGATGTCCCGCCCACCGCCCCCTTGCATTTCCAAGTACACTCACTGACGGGTAATGATACTTTTCAAGACGCGCAATTTATCGGGCCCGCTCCAACCACAGATCCCCAGGCACAGGGAGCGGCCTACCTCGTGCTGCTGCCGGCGCCGGTGCCGCCGCCGGGCGCAGCGCTGCTCGCACGCGTGACCGGAGCTGAAGCCCCCGAGGCGGGCATGCGAGTGCCGCGCTCGGCACTCGTGCTGAACGACGGCGCGCCGTTCGTGTATCTGCAAACCGGCGACGAAGGCTTCGACCGCCGCAAAGTCGATCTCGGTCCGCCCATTGCGGACGGTGTCTTCGTGCCCAACGGGCTGACGCCGAAAGACCGCGTCGTCGTCAAAGGCGCGCAACAGCTTTTGTCCAAGGAACTCAGCAAAGCCAACGGCGGATAAGCCGCCCTTCCCACCCGCCCTTTTTCACCCCTGCCACTTTTTCCGGCGATGCTCAAAGCCTTGGTCAGTTTTTCGCTTCGCTACCGCGGCATCGTCGCGCTGCTGGCCTACTTGCTCATGGCCTACGGCGTCTACGTGGCGTGGAACGCCAAGCTCGATGTTTTCCCGGATTTCGTGCCGCCCGAAGTGACGATTCAAACGGAAGCGCCCGGCCTCAGCGCCGAACAAGTGGAAACCCTGGTCACTCGTCCCGTCGAATCCGCGGTCAACGGCATGGGCAGCCAGGAATCACTGCGCTCGGAATCCATTCAGGGCCTGTCCGTCATCACGGTGGTATTCACAGAAGGCACGCCCATCCTGCCGGCCCGCCAGCAGCTCGCGGAAAAGCTGGGTGAAATCGCCGGCACTCTCCCTGCGGGCGTGCGCGCGCCCACGATGTCGCCGCTGACCTCCGCCACGATGGACTTGCTGAAAATCGGCCTGGTCAGCGACAAACTTTCGCCGATGGAGTTGCGCACGTTTGCCGATTGGACGCTCAAGCCGCGACTGCTCTCCGTCTCCGGCGTGGCCCACTGCAACATGTTCGGCGGCGAAGTGCGGCAATGGCAGATTGAAGTTCATCCGGACTTGCTGGTGGCACACGATCTCTCGATGTCCGACGTGCTGGCCGCCGCGCGCGCCTCCAGCGGGGTGATGGGCGCGGGCTTTATCGAGAATGACAACCAGCGCGTAACGATCCAGACGGACGGGCAAATGATCAGCACCGACCAACTGGCCAACGTGGTGGTCGCGGTCAGCCCCGGCGGCGTGCCCATCCGCCTCAGAGATGTGGCGACCGTGAAGGAAGGCGCCCAGCCCAAATTTGGCGACTCCCTCATCATGGGCCGGCCGGGTGTGCTGATGACCATGACGAGCCAATACGGCGCCAACACGATGGAAGTGACGAAAGCGCTCGAAGCCGCGCTCGAGGATATGCAGCCGGTGTTCGACCGCGCGGGCATCAAGCTTTATGACCGCCTGCATCGTCCGGCGACGTTCATCGAGGTATCGCTGGCGAACATCGAACACTCGCTCAAACTCGGCGCGATTCTCGTTTCCGTCGTGCTCTTTTTGTTCCTGGCCCGCATCCGCACGGCGTTTATTTCGCTTACCGCCATCCCGTTGTCGCTGCTGACCGCCATCATCTTGATGGACCATTTTGGGGTGAGCCTGAACACCATCACGCTCGGCGGCCTGGCCATTTCCATCGGCTCGGTGGTGGACGACGCCATCGTCGTCGTGGAAAATATTTTGCGGCGGCTGCGGGAAAATCAGGCGCTGGCCCAGCCGCGCGCCGTGCTCCCGGTCATTCTCGACGCCACGCTGGAAGTTCGCAGCGCGGTGGTCTACGCGACCATCATCATCGCGATGGTGTTCGTGCCGGTGTTGACGCTGACGGGCCTGCAAGGCAGCTTCTTCGCGCCACTGGCCTTGAGCAATATTCTCGCCATCATGGCCTCGCTGCTCGTGGCCATGACGGTTACACCCGCGCTGACGTTTCTCTTTTTCTCCAAGGGCGCGGACTCCGCCCATGCACCGTGGGTGCAGCGCATCTTGCGCGACGGCTATGTGGTGGTGCTCGGGTGGATTGCGCGCTGGCCGCGCCTGATTATCGCCGCCGTGGTGGTGTTTTGCGTGCTCGGCTTCTCGCGCCTCCATTATCTCGGCGGTGAGTTGCTGCCGGAGTTTCGCGAGGGCCACTTTGTGCTCAGCGACGTTTCCACGACGCCGGGCACGTCCCTCCCGGAAATGCTCCGCATCGGCAAGGAAATTTCGGACGAGTTGATGAAGAACGAGCACATCGCGACGGTCGAGCAACAGGTGGGCCGCGCCGAGCAAGGCGAGGACACATGGGGGCCGAATATTTCGGAGTTCCATGTGGAACTGAAACCCAACCTCCCCGCCGAGGTGGATGCCAAGGTGGGCGACGAAATCCGCGCCACGCTGGAAAAAATTCCCGGCATCCAGTTTGAGGTGCTCACCTTTTTGGGCGACCGCATCGGCGAGACCATCGGCGGCGAAACCGCGCCGGTCGTGGTCAATATTTTCGGCGACGATCTCGATGTGCTCGATGCCAAGGCGCAGGAAGTTTCCAAAGTGCTCAAAGACCTCGGCGCGGAGGATGTCATCGTCAAGGCCCCGCCGGGCTCGCCGGTACTTAGCGTCCGCTTGCGCGGCGACCGCTTGACGGACCTCGGCTTCCGGCCCGTCGAAGTTCTGGAAGCCATGCAAACCGCGTATGAGGGCACTGTCGTTTCGCAGGTTTATCAGGGCAGCCAAGTCTCCGATGTCGCGGTGATTTTGGATGAAAAGACGCGGCAGGAGCCGGCGAATGTCGGCTCCCTGCTCTTGCGCAGCGCGACCGGCCAGGTCGTTCCGCTGCGCGAATTGGCGGAAATCAAATACACCAGCGGCCGCTCCTCGATTCTGCACGACGGCGCGCGCCGCCGCCAGACAGTTACTTGCGGGCCGGGCGACAGCGATGTGGTTTCCTTTGTGGACGAGGCGAAAAAGGCCATCGCCGATAAAGTCGTCATGCCGCCGGGCGTATATGTCGAATTTGGCGGCGCCGCCGAAGCCACGGCCAAAGCCAGCCGGGAATTGTTGATCCATTCCGGCATCGCGCTCATCGCCATCCTGATGATCCTTTATGTCGTACTCGGGAATTGGCAGAATCTTTTCCTCGTCCTGCTCAATCTGCCCTTTGCCCTGGTGGGCGGCGTGCTGGCGGTTTATTTCAGCAACGTCATCGGCGGCGCGGGCGCGGGTGGTTTGTCCATGGGTGCGCTCGTCGGCTTTGTCACGCTGTTTGGCATCACCACGCGTAACACCATCATGCTGCTGTCACACTACGAGCACCTGGTCAAAGAGGAAGGCCAGCCTTGGAATGCGGCGACAGTACTGCGCGGCGCCAGTGAGCGGCTCATCCCGATTTTGATGACGGCCTTGGTGACGGCGCTGGGGCTCCTCCCTCTGGCTTGGGGCAGCGGTGAGGCCGGGCGCGAGATCGAAGGCCCCATGGCCATCGTTATTCTGGGCGGGCTGATCACCTCGACCGCCCTCAATTTGCTGGTCATGCCCACGCTGGCGGCGCGGTGGTTCAATCCCCAGCGAAGAACCAACTAGCTAGAGGTGTAAATTGTTGAATGTAAATTTGATAGAGGACAATTGACGCCAAGAGATTAAGACTTTTTTTATCGCAAAGCCTGCATTCATGGCGGGGAAACGATGGGGTTGAAGAACGCTGTTTTACGTAGCTTATTCAACTCTGCGTTGAGGCCGGAAAACAGCGTCTACCTTCTCCGGCAGAGGCGAGAAAAGTGAAACTCTCCAGTATGTCCGCGGTTAAGCTTAATTAATTATTACAGCCTTGTTATGTGCCCTTTTGGGCCGGCAGGGTCGTTGCAGGTTGCGCGTCATGCGACTTTCGACGGCCTTGGTTAGTCCCTCACCATGAAAATTCCTCCCAGCCAGATCCTCGCCATTCTCGGTATTTGCGGCGGGGCGGCCGCGATTGGATTCGTCGGCGGTCGTTATACCGCGCCGACGACCAAAGCGCAAACCGCGTCGGTGGGGGGCGCGCTGGGGAGTGCGCTCAAAGGCAAATCGATTCCGAGCATCGGCGTCCGTGACTCTGGCGACATCACGCTCGACTCTCTGCTTAAAACCGTCGGCCGGCTCAACCCCGCGGATATTGCCCGCCTGGTCGAAGGCATGAAGCTAGAGGACATCGCCAAAGCGATTGACCTGCTCCAGTCGCTGCCCGCCGGAGGCGCGCGCGACCAACTGCTGGACGCCATCGTCATGCAGTGGGCGAAAATTAATCCCAAGGGCTTTTTGGACAAAATGAGTTCCATCACCAGCCCGCGGATGCGCGAAGATGGCGTCGTCGTCGCGTTGCGCGCGTGGGGCACGCAAGACCCCGCGGCGGTGCTGGACTGGTTGAAGAACAATCCCGGCGGCGTCTCGAACAACGTCATGCAGGCCCGGTATGCTTCCGCCATCGCCGGCATTGTCGGTAATGATCCGACCGCAGCCTTGAATTTCTACAACAGCCTCGGGCCCAATGATCAGCTCCTGGCCCAGGTTGTCTTGCGCGGCATCGTGGATGGTTTCGCCGCCATTGGCCGGTTTTCCGATGCAGTCGGCCTGATTCAACAATTGCCGGCCGGCAATGCGCAGAATCAGGCGCTGACAATGTTGATGACGCAGTGGGCCGCGGCCTCGCCGGCGGACGCAGCGGCCTGGGTCGCCACCTTGACGGATCCGATGCAGAAGAGCCGCTATTTGCAAGTCATTGCCCAGGCTTGGGCGCTTAGCGATCCGGTCGGCGCCGCGAAATGGGCCTCGGAACTTGATTTGCAGATGCTCGCCGATCCCAACGCCGTGGCGGCGGGCGGTGGTCGCCGTGGCGGTGGTGGCGGCGGTCGTGGGGGCAACAATGGTGGCGGCGCCGGGACGTTGCTGGCCAGCACCATCACGCAATGGGCGCAAGTCGATCTCGACGGCGTCGCCGCGTACTTGAACACTTTGAGCGCGTCGCCGAGCAAGGACCAGGCCGTGGCCGCATTTTTGCGCCAGGCTGGCTCCGAAGACCCCGAAGGCTCGCTGGCCTGGATTAAAAGTATTTCCGACCCGGCGCTGCAGCAACAGTCGCTCGGCACACTCGTGCGCAACTGGCAGCAAACCGACCCCCAGGGTTTTCAAGCTTACCTCGCGACCCTTTCGCCCACGGATGCGTCGGCCCTGCAAAATGCTGCCGGAGGTGGTGGTGGCGGGCGTCGTGGCGGTGGAGGTCCCGGCGGTCTTGGCGGCCAGGCCATCGCGGGCAATCCCGGTGGTGGCGGAGGTCGTCGCGGGGGTGGTGGCGCTGGCGGGGCTGGAACTGGCGCAGCGGGTACAGGCGGCACCTTTGGAGGTACCGCCACGGGTACCGCAGTAGCAGGCGGCGGCGGTGGTGGTCGTCGCGGTGGCCGTGGTGGCGGCGGCGGTGGCGGCGGTGGCGGCGGCGGTGGCTAAAGAATTTTTTGGCCGAAACGTGCAGGGCGAACCGGGTTGAGCGCATCCAGTGCCGGATGCGTGCACGGCAATTGGCGCGCCATAAATCCCTCGTCCTGCTTCCGTCCGGTCTCGACAAAGGCCGGCAAACGCCAGATACTCCTCTTTTGCGCCGACTCTTTTCCGCCTCGAGTGGAACCGAGTCCGGTCGCCAGCGGGGCGTAGCGAAGCCTGGTATCGCGCTTGGTTTGGGACCAAGAGGTCGCCGGTTCGAATCCGGCCGCCCCGACTCTTTTCCGCCCGCCGCGGCGGGCCGCAGCCACATGGATTCCCCGTCACTTGCGGCCCAGCCAGGCCCGTTTCAAACAGGTGCAGGACCAAAACTCATTTTTTGTTTTGTCACCTTTCCTCACCCCCGGCATGCCGAGGCTCCATGACGATTCGCCCCGCCACCTTTTCGCTGCAGCGCCTTCTGCGCGCGCTGCCGAAGCCGCTCCGCCGCATCAAGGTGGCGCAAGCCATTGCGACGATGACGGGTTCATCGTATCAGCGCGTGGCCTTTGCCCAAGGCGAACTGGTGGCCAACGTCCGGGACCACGAGGTGGCCAACTCGCTCGTGCGCGCCAGCTTTGCGGATTACGGCTATTTTGATCTCGCCCGCAGCCTGTTGGCGGAGGGCGATGTCCACGTCGACGTCGGCGCGAACTACGGCTTTCACACGTATGGCCTGTTTCAACTGCCCGTGGGGCCCACGTTGAATTATGTGCTGGTGGAGGCGAATCCGGATTGCGTGGCGTGCCTGCGGGCCAGCGCGGACCTTCATCCCGGTTATCGCGTCAAAATTTTTCACGCCGCCGCCGCCGCGACGGCGGGCTCGGTCGGCTTTAATTTCAACGCGGCCGCGACGGGCGCCGGGCAGGTGGGTTCGGGGTCTCCCAGTGCAAATACGGTTACGGTTCCCGCCTCGACCCTGGACGACCTTTTGGCGGAAAACCAAGTTGACGACGTCGGCCTCTTGAAAATGGACATCGAAGGTTCGGAGGTGAGCGCGCTGCGCGGGCTGGCCAAAATGCTGTCGTCCCACCGCATCAAGCAGGTGTACTTCGAAGTCAACCCGGTTTGCCTGGCCCAGCAAGGCACCGATCCGCTCGCCCTGTTTGCGGAGTTCACGCGACATGGCTACCGGCTCTTTTGGCCGCACGATGGCGTGGACTGGGTTTTGAAAGTCTACGGCCCGGGCCAGGCGACTGCCGCGGAGTTGCACATATTCACTCTGCGCGGCCGCGAACCTCGGCGGGTCATCGCTTTCGATCCAACCCGTTACAAAGCCGGGCAATTCAGCCAATGCGACTTGCTCGCGGTTTCCCACCGTTGCCAGGTGGAAAAATAGACGCAGAATTCAACTCCCTTGTTCACGCCGTCCAGCGGCGGCGCTGGCAGCCCCACCAGGCAATCGCTGCGCCGATAACGGCATGACCGGCGAGGACCGCGCCGGCCTGCGCCGTGTCGGCCACCCAGGTGTTGGGATTGGTATAGGTAAAGGCGTCGTAGAGGCGCGTCTGCTCCATCGAATAGAGATAGCCGGCCCAGCCCCAATACGCGTTGATAAAGGGCCGGCACACCCAGACCAAGTAACTCGGCAGTGCCAGCACCACCCCCGACAGTGGCAGTTGAAAACCGACCAGATAGATGGAAAGAGTGGACGCTTTTTCGGGCGAAGCCATGAGGGCGGAAAAGGCGAGGCAGACCCACGTCATCGCCAGACAGGCCAGCGCCAGAATCGCGGTCTGCGCGAGCCACGGCCCGGGCATGACGCAAATCACCTTCACAAATCCGGTCATCCAGACTCCTTGAAAAAGGGCGAGCAGGCCGGTGAACACCAGCTTTGAGGCCGCGTAAGCGGAGGGGCGCAACCCCGTCAGCCGCTCCTTTTCGTAGAGTAGCCGTTCCCCGGCGATTTCCCGCGCGGCGTTGTTCGCGCCCATCAGCGTCAGCAGGATGACTTGAAACATGATGAGGCCCGTGACCAGCGACGAGGTCTTGGCCGCCTCGATGGCGTAATTCAGTTGCGCGCGGATGGCTTCGACGCTCGCGCCCTGCGGCTGCAACAGGGAGGGCGAGGAAATCTGCGGCAGGCCGCTCAACGCGAAAATCACCACCATGACCGGAAAGCCGAAGGTGATGGCCAGCATCAAGGAAAGGTAGCCGTGGTCACGCATGAACAACCGCGTCTTGCGGCGGAGCAGCGTGCCGAACTGCGCGGCGGCGCTGGGCAGCCGGCCGGGGGCGACTGGCCCGGTGGCCGCGGCAGGGATATGCGGGGAAGGCGGCGGCTCGCCGGCGGTCGCGGCACCGTCCGTGTCCCAGCGTTCGCGGTCGGCGGCCAAGGCGGGGCCGTTGGCCTCGCGCCAACGGCGGCTCCAATAATCACCCGGCTGGGCATTGAGGATTTCGTACAAGTGCAAGGGGTCCGTAATCGCAAAATAACCCTGCAAGGCCTCGTACCGGCCCTGGAAAACGACTTCGCCCGCATAAACCACCGTGATCCATTCAAAGCCGCTCAGCTTCGCGAGGTTGTGGATGATGCAGACAATGGTCTTGCCGCGCCGTTCCGCCAGGCCCCGCAGCAGTTCCAAAATCTGATTCTCGGAAATGGGATCAAGGCCGGAGGTCACTTCGTCGCAGATGAGCGTGGGCGGATCCACCGTTAATTCGAGTCCCAGGCCCAACCGGCGCAACTGCCCGCCAGAGAGCGATTCGACCCGCTTGTGGCGGTGCTCGGCGAGCCCGACGACCCCGAGGACATTGCCCAGCCGCGCCGCCCGCACACTCGTGTCGGCCACGCACAACTCGAGGGCATACCGCAAGGTTTCCTCGACGGTCAATTTCGGCTGGGCAATGCTGAATTGCGGGGCAAAACCGACGCGCCCCACCAGTTCCTCGGGGCGGGAAATGCGCTCGCCACCGAGCCAGACGCCGCCGCCGGCCTCCACCGGGGCGAGGCCCAGCATGGCCTTGACGAGGGTGGTTTTGCCGCAGCCCGACGGCCCGATTAGCGCGTTCATCGCTCGGGGCTGAAACGCCACGGACACATGGTTCAATATTGGCGCAGCGGAAGCATCACCGGCGGGGCGGACGGTCAGATTTTCGCAGCGCAGCATGAACCTCAGTGGTATGTCCGAGTAATGTTCCTAAATCTACACGAAAATGTTGGCATATAGGATGCTATAGCGCTGGAGAAACCCATGAAAATGCCTGTTTTGGCCCGCGCTCCTCTCCTGTCCGCTCCGGCGAACCGGCGGCCCGAGCCCGCGTTGCTGGCGCGCCTGCGCCAGGTGCACGCCCGGGTTTTGGCCCAGGCGGCGTTGTCCGACGCCGCCCGCGCCCGCATCGTCTGGGAAATTGCCAAGGCCTGCACGATGCTCGCCGGTGAATTCAAATTCGCCGCCCGACCCGAGCCCGCCGCCGCCGAATTGGCGTTTGCCCCGGCGGAAGACGAAACGCCGAGCTCCGACGGCAACCTCCATCAATTGGCGGAGGACTTGCGGGCCTTGGAGAAGGATTGGGGCAGTTACATTCGCGGGACTGCCGCGGCTTGACTCAGGCCGTCACGGCACAGGATTTTCCTTAAAATCCATGCCGTAGCCGTAGTCCACTCCTTCCTTCGTATCCGTTTGGACACAGCCGCCGGCGAGCAGGCTCAAAATGAGGATGACACCGGCCAGCCAGCGGGCCGGTCGAAAGGTCGGGGGAATTTCCATGGGGGAATCCGATGATGGTCCGCGCTCATCGCGCCGGGCGCGGGGGAACCAAAACGCCCGGAGCTTGTCAGCTAGAAGCTTCCACCGGAAGCGAATTCCGGGTTAGCGGGAATTTTTGCCCCCACCACCCCTCTTATTCCCAGCCACCCCGAAGGTGGCTGCCCTGCATTCATTCTTTGACCACCCCGCAGAACCTGTTATTCTGATTTATGTTTTCTTTGCGACGAGTGACTTGGTCCGGCCTGCGCGCACTGGCTTGGGCCACCTTGGCGGGCTTTGCGGCGACGGCTTGGGCGAGCACCCCAATCAAAACCCTGGAGCCGCCCAAGCATTTCGATGCCACCGACGGCTTCAACACCGGCATCCGCCTCTCCTGGAATCCCTCGCCCAACGCGACCTATTACGACATTTACCGCAGCACCAGCCGGCTCTTTGCGAACGCCACCTTGCGCGCGGTTTCCAAGGTCAAGCGCTTCAATGACCGGCAGACGAACTCCGGCGTCTATTACTATTACTGGATCGCCGCCCGCTCGCCCGACCGCACCAGCGACATCGTCGGTCCCGTGCGCGGTTTGCGCGGAGAGACGGCCCGCTTCTTGATGCAACCGCAGGACGTGCTGGCACCCGAGGGCACAGCCGTGGACATCGTCACCAAAGTTGCCGGCTTTCCGACGCCCAAGTGCGAATGGTTCAAGGGGTCCCGCGCCCTGGGCAAGAGCCATCACCTCTCGGGCACGCACACGCCCATCCTGCATTTTAACAAACTGCTGCCCGAGGACGCCGGCTTTTACTATCTGCACATTTACAACATTGCCGGCGGGGTGAAGAGCCGCCCGGTGAAAGTGGAAGTGATTCTAAAGTAAACACGGCCGGTTAGCGAGTGAGCCAGCCGACGTTGTACGCGCAGGCCGCCAGCAGAATCACCCCCTGGGTGGCAAAGAGCACGCCAAAGGCGTAATGCCCGTAACGGTAAAGTTTGCGCTGATCGGTAATCTCGCGCAGCGCATAGTAAGTCAGTTGCAAAATGATGCGCACGAGCCAATACACCCCAATCAGCAACGTTACCGCCGACGCCAGCCGCGTGCCCGCGAGCAAGTCCTGCGGAGTGAACAGACACAGACAGCCAAAAGCGGCATTGAGCGTCTGGATGTAGCGGGCATAAGTCTGGGCGATGGCGCGATTGTGCGGGCGCAGGCGCGCGACGTCGGCATCCCAGCCCAGGATGTTCCGCACCCAAAAATAGATGACCGCGATAAAAAGCTGGCCCACGCCGGCCAGGCGGAGGGCCCAGAGAAGAAGGTCGGTCGTGTTCATGGTCATGGTGGCGTGGGCGCAGGGCTTGGCCGCTTTGTTTTTATACTTTCAGTAATTTCCGAAAATTAAACCCAGCAAAAAGGCGGTCCAACCGCGGACCCGCAGTCCGCCAAAGCCGGCCAGCGCCCCACCCAGCCGGTGTTTGCGCGGGTGGAGAGCTGGCCCCTGGGCGCACGCGGCCACCGCACGATCCGGAGCGGCCGGTGGTGGAGGATGGACTGGGTTCATGGTGATTAGGTTTAGAGTGTGCATGGTGGTTTTACCGCAGCGCTTTGAGGACGAAGGGCACAATCTTGCTGCGTTCACTGCGGGAAATTTTTTCCATCGCCGTGGCGGCCTGGCCGACAAAGTCGCGTAAATCGCGCATCATCCCATGAAACGCCTCGGCCTCGGCGCCCCGGAGCTTGGCGGAACGGTCGGCGCACTCGCGCAAGACCGTGAGCACCGGATCCACTTCGCGGCGCTGGCGTTCGTGCACGACGGTGCAAAAGATTTTCCACACGTCCTTCTCCGCCTCGAAGTACTCCTTGCGCTCGCCCTTGCGCAAGACGACGCGGAGGAGGCCCCAGCCCGCGAGGTCGCGGAGATTCGTGTTGGCGTTGCCGCGGCTGATTTCGAGGGCGGCCATGACTTCGTCCGTGGTCAACGGCGCGGGCGCGGTCAGCAGTAGCGCGTGGATTTGCGCCATGGTGCGATTGATGCCCCAGGCGGCGCCCATCGCGCCCCACTCGGCGAGAAAACGGTCGCGCGCAACGCGCAATTCGGCGGCAGCTTCGGTGGTGGGAGTGGACATGGAAGAGGTAAGGTTAAAGTTGGAATTTCAGTTTGGACAGAATTACCGGAATTCACAGAACGGCAATCCCCATCCCGCTGCCCGGCCGGGCCGCACAAGCCGGCCGGGAGCCGTTCCTAGTCGGGAGGATGGAGACGACCTGGCGGCGGCGGAAGGGCGGCCGCGGCGTAGGCGGCGGCGCGAATGGCCTTGCGGCGCATTTTGTCGAAGTTGAACATGTTGAAGAAGTGCATGCCGCCGAGCACGATGAGCACGGCGCCCAGCTTGGTGCTGAGGAATTCAAACGCCTGCTGCACGCTGGCCGGTTTTTCCCCATACTTCATCGCCAGCGTGATGTACCCGACGTTGATCAGGTAGAAACCGACGACGAGCAGATGGTTGACCGAATCGGCCATTGGCTCGCTGCCGTGGAAGGCCTGAATCAGGAAGATCCGGCCGTTTTTGTGCAGCGTGCGTGCCACCCAGATGGTGAGGGCGACGCTCAGCGCGAGATAAACGACGTAGCTGGTGACGGTGGTGTTCATGGTGAGGAGGAGGGTGAAGAGTTCGACGGCCAGGGTGGCCGGCCATCCGGCCTCGGGTCGCCTTTTATTATTATATTTTCAATATATATCGAAAGTTTAGGAAATGTCAAGCCAGCCGATAATTTTTTTCCGCCACGACGGGCCGAGACCGCCCGCCCGGAGCCAAGATGATGGCAACATTATCTGTCGCGCGGGCGGCCCAAATGTTGCCTGCGTGTTTTTTCCCTCGCGCACCGCCGCCGCCCGGCCCAACCTTGTGTCCTCCCATGAAAAAGCTCCGCTGGGGCGTGCTGGGTTGCGGCAAAATCGCCCGCCGGCTGGCCCAAACTTTTGCCTTTTCGAAAACGAGCGAATTGGTGGCGGCAGGCAGCCGCACTCTGGAAGGCGCCCGCGCCTTTGCGGCGGAGTTTCGCCTGCCGCACGCGCATGGCTCATATGCTGAATTGCTGGCCAATCCGGCAGTGGATGCGGTGTACATCGCGACTCCGCATTCGGAGCACGCGGCCTGGGCCCTGCGCAGTGCCGAGGCCGGCAAACACATCCTTTGTGAAAAACCACTGACCCTGTGCGCGGCCGACACGGAAAAAGTCGTCGCCGCGGCCCGCGCCCACAAGGTCATTTTACTCGAAGCCTTCATGTACCGCAGCCATCCGCTCACGGCGCTGTGGATGCAATTATTGCGGGAAGGCGCCATCGGGGAATTGCAGGGCATTCAATCCTGCTTCTCGTTTCGGTCGGATTGGCAGCCGGAAGGGCGTCTGCTCAACCCCGCCCTCGGTGGAGGCGGCATTCTCGACGTCGGCTGTTATCCCGTATCGCTCGCGCGGTTGGCGGCGGGGATCGCGGCGGGAAAACCTTTTGCTGAGCCCGTGCGGGTGGCGGGCTTTGCGCACTTCGGCGAAACCGGCGTGGACGAATATGCGTCCGCGCTCCTGCAATTTGAAGGTGATATTGTTGCCGAGGTGGCCTGCGGCGTGCGGCTGAGCCGGGACAACACCGCGCGCTTTTTCGGCACCAAGGGCCAGATGAAGGTGCCCGATCCTTTCTTTTGCCGGAGCGATGTGTTCGTCTGGAAAGCCGGAGCCACCGAGCCGCAAGTGTATAAGAACCCGGCACCCAAGGCCGACCTTTACGTCTTTCAAGTCGATGCCATGGCGCGGCATATCTATACAGGGCAGGCGATGTATCCGGCGATGAGTTGGGAAAGCTCGCTCAGCCAGGCCCGCACGCTGGACCGCTGGCGTGATGCCGTAAAGCTTCAGCAAACTTTGTGACGACAGGGTGACGCCCAATCGACCGGCGGCGTCAAAAACAAGGTGCGCTTTTGGCTCGCACTAGGGCGCGGAAGGGGGTAGATTCACCGTTTGCGCATGTCCCGCGCCCGCGCCGGGACTGCGTGCCAGCCTAGAATTGTATGAGCCAAAACATCCGCAATCTCGCCATCATCGCCCACGTCGACCATGGCAAAACCACCTTGGTGGACCAACTTCTCCGCCAGGGCGGTGCTTTTCGCGCCAACCAGGTCGTCGCCGAACGCGTTATGGACAGCATGGACCTCGAACGCGAAAAGGGCATCACCATCAAGGCCAAGAACACCTCCGTGCACTGGCGCGATAAAATCATCAACATCGTGGACACGCCGGGCCACGCGGATTTCGGCGCCGAAGTCGAGCGCGTGATGAAAATGGTGGACGGCGTCATGCTCGTCGTGGACGCCTATGATGGCCCGCAAGCCCAGACCCGCTTCGTCTTGCGCAAGGCCTTGCAACACGGATTGCTGCCCATCGTTTTCATCAACAAAATCGACCGTGAAAACAGCAATCCCGCCAAGGTGCACGACCAGGTGCTGGAATTGTTCATGGAACTCCACGCCACGGAAGAGCAATTCAACGCCCCTTTCCTCTACGGCAGCGCGCGCCTCGGTTTTGCCATCCGCGAATTGACCGATCCGCAGACGGACATGATTCCGCTGCTGGAGACGATTCTCACCCGCATCCCCCCGCCCAAGATTGAAGAGAGCACCGACTTCGCCATGCTGGTTTCCAACATCGGCTGGGACGACTACGTGGGCCGCGTGGGCATCGGCAAAATTTTCAGCGGCACCATCAGCGTCGGCGAGACGGTGTTCCGCGTGCGCAAAGACGGCGTGCGCGAGCGCTGCAAAATCACCAAGGTTTTCGAATACAGCGGCACCCACACCACCGACACCGCCACCGGCATCGCCGGCAACATCGTCGGCCTCGCCGGTTTTGAGGACGTGGACATCGGTGAAACGATTTGCGTCAAAGAAGAGCAGCCGTCCCTGCCCTTCGTCGAGATCGATCCGCCGACCATCCGCATGGAATTCGCCGTGAACGACGGGCCCTTCGCGGGCCGCGACGGCAAGCTGGTCACCTCGCGCCAGATTCGCGAGCGCCTGATGAAGGAACAGAAGAGCAACATCAGCATCCACGTCGAGGAATCCGAGCGCGCGGGCGTGTTTTATGTTTCGGCCCGCGGCGCGATGCAAATCGCGGTCCTGGTCGAGCAAATGCGCCGCGAGGGCTTCGAGGTGCTGGTGTCGCGTCCGGCCGTCATCACCAAGAGTGTCAACGGCCACACGCATGAGCCGTTCGAAACGTTGTGGATCGAGACGCCGGAAGAAACCGTCGGCGCCGTCATGAAAGTTTTGTCGGGCCGCAAGGGCGCGATTTCGCAGATGGAAACCCATCCGCACAGCGTCACCCTCGAAGCCACCATCCCGACGCGCGGGCTGATCGGGTTTGAATTCGATTTGATGAATTTGACCAACGGGCGCGGCGTCATGTCGCACTTGTTCCTGGAATACCGCGCCCACGCGGGCGAAATCTCCTCCCGGCTCACCGGCACCATCGTGTCGATGGACACCGGCGTCGCCACGGCCTACGCCCTCGACCAGATGCAGGAGCGCGGCAAGCTCTTCGTCACCTCGGGCGACGAAGTGTACGAAGGCATGATCGTGGGCGAGAATCCGCGCGCCGACGACTTGCCGGTCAACCCGACGAAAGAAAAGCATCTCAGCAACGTCCGCTCCAAGGGCGAAGGCAAGGGCATCCAGCTCACGCCGCCGCTGAAATTCACGCTGGAGCGCGCCATCGAGTATATCGCGCCCGACGAATACGTCGAAGCCACACCGAAGAACCTCCGCCTGCGCAAGAAATTCCGCAAGATGGAAGAGCGCAAACGCGCCGAGAAGTCGCTGGCCGGGGCGTTGTGAAAATTGACTGAGGAAGCGCTGGTAACATCCATCCTTTCTGCAAATGGATTTTGTGGATTACCTCCGACCAGAGGGCCGTCGCAAGCGACGCCCCTACAGTGGCCACGAATCAAAAACCTGCGCTGTCGAGACCTCGAGGCAATGTAGGGGCGTCGCTTGCGACGGCCCCTCTTTGGCTTGCGAAGGCGAAGATACCACTACCATCCCCGAGAATCTTTCCACTTCTGATTTTGAGCTATCCATGCGACGTGGGGATAGCCTCCATCCTTCAGTAACGTTGGAAAAATAAACGATTTCGGGCTATCCAATTTCCAGCACGGCCAAACCGCATCCGGCTTTAGAAGATGGCCAGCATATGGGTTCAGAAAAATATAAAGCCCAAAAGGTTCCTGCTCGTCATCCGGCCGCAATCGGCGTTCAAAAAAATCGCGTTGCCAAGCCAGCCCGCATTGGCGCAAAGCGACGCGCGTGCGGGTTTTCCATTTCCCAACCACTTGTCCAATGTTTAACGTTGTTCCTAAGCGCAATAGCACATGTACATGATTAGGCATGATTGTGCGGCAAAATAAAGAGGCATCCCCTTGCTCGACCATTTCGTCCCATGCTTGGTGAAGCAACGAAGCTGTTTCGACATTTGTGAGACCCTCCTTCCTGCCCACGGTGCAAATCGTCAAAAAATACCGAGTCTCCGGATCGGACAATCGCCCAGTGTGCATCAAGTGAGTCTGCCTTCGTTTTATCGGCACTTGGAGATTCAGCCATTGTGATTATACGAAATCAACGTAGATTTAAGAACCCGAAAGGGCCGTCGCAAGCGACGCCCCTACCGTGGCTGAACCCTCGATAGAGTGAAGCGCGGGCCATGGAGGAACGTAGGGGCGTCGCTTGCGACGGCCCTTACATGCTCCGGTCAATTGTCGCGAATTAAACCTTCTTCCCTTTCTTCTTAAACTCAAATAAATCGTGACGGCGATCGAGGCGGGGGGTGACGGTGCCGTCGCTGCGGGCGCGGTGCAGGTCGCCAATATCGAGGTCGGCGATTAACAAAGTCTCCACGTTGGGGTCGGCCTCGGCCTGGATGCCGTCGCGCGCGAATTCAAAATCCGACGGCGTGAACACCGCGGCCTGGCCGTAGTGCACATCCATTTCGGGCACGCCTTCGAGGTTACCGATCAGGCCGGCCATGACGACGTACACCTGGTTTTCCACGGCTCGCGCCTGCGCGCAGTAACGCACGCGCAGGTAGCCCTGCCGCGTGTCCGTGCAATACGGCACGAAAATAATCTCCGCGCCCTCGTCGGCCAGGTGACGCGCGGTCTCGGGAAATTCCACGTCGTAGCAAATCAGGATGCCGACCTTCGCCTTCGGGGTGGACCAGACGTGCAGGGCGTCGCCGCCGGTGATGTCCCAATTTTTCCTTTCGGAGGGCGTGATGTGCAACTTGCGCTGGGACTCGAAAGTGCCGTCCGGCCGCACGAGCATGGAAGTGTTGTAAAGGTGGCCTTGCTCCGGCATTGGGTGACTGCCGGCGATGATGTGCAAGCGGTGGCGTCCGGCAAGTTTGCTCATCAAATCCACAAACGCGGGCGTGAACCGCTCCATCAGGCGGATGCCCTCGCGCGGGGCGAGCGTTTCCATCGAGGTCAGCAACTGCACGCTGAAAAATTCCGGGAAGACGACGAAATCGCTTTTATAGGCCGCGGCGGTGGCGACGAAATAATCGACCTGTGCCGCGAAATCGTCGAAGTGCCGCACGCGCCGGGCCTGGTGCTGCACGCACGCGACGCGCACTTTGGCGCCGGCATTCGCAAGATCGGACGAGATTTCCATCCATCAATTATGCCTGAGGGCGGGCTTTGGTTGAAGGCTGAAGTTGCAGCACGCGGCGCGCGTTGCCGCCGAGAATTTTGGCCAACTCGGTCGTGGTCAGGCCCGCGCCGCGGGCTTCCGCCAGCGGACGGACAAAATCCGGCTCGATTTGGTCGCGGGGAAAAACGCGCAGCGGATAATCCGTGCCGAACAAAATGCGGTCGGCGCCCACGGCGTCGGCCACTTGACGATAAACCTGGGGGGCGTACAGCAGCGGGCTGGCCGAGGTGTCGAAATACACATTGGCCAAATCACGCCGCACCTCGGCGTTGAGCATGTGGAGCGGGAGCAGCCCGCCCCAATGCGCAAAAATGAAGGTTACCTGCGGGTGGGCGCGCGCGAGTTTTTGGTAATCGCGCAGGGGCGCCGCGATGTGTTCCGGATAATGCCGGCCCGCGGGCTCGGGCACGTGCAAGTTTACCGGCCATTTTTGCACCGCAGCCCAGGCGAGAATGCGTTCCCAATGCGGGTCGTTCATCGCAAAGCCCTGCGCCGCCGGGAAAACTTCGCCGATGCCGCACAAGCCGGCGTCACGCGCCCGCTGCAAATCCTCGAGCGCCGCCGCCTCCGCGCGCGGTTGCACGCTGGCGAAAGCGCTGAAGCGGTCCGGGTCTTCGCGCACCCAGCGCGCCATCCATTGATTGTGCCATACGCACGTCTCGTGATGCTCCCAATACCAGCCGAGCAGGACGCAACGCTCGATGCCCGCCGCATCCATCGCGCGCAACATTTGTTCGCGGTCGGCCCAGCCTTGCAATGACCGGCGGCCATCGGCCCGCGGGCCCACGAGGGCCGCCCAATGTTTTTCCCCGCGCGCCCGCGCCCAGCCGGCGGGATCGGCAAAAATTTCCGGCGGATAACGATGCGTGTGCGCGTCGATGAGGCCGGGAGTGAAGGCCGCCGGTTTGGCAGACCTCGGGACTGCCCGCGGACGCCGCGGAGAGGCGTCCCTACCCTTTTTCATCCTGGAAGCGTCACTGTGCCTCTTCACGGCAAGGAGTTTTGACGTCCCTGCGCGGCGGGCGCGGGCGACGCGGGCGGCAGCATGTTCACTTTTCCTTTTCATCGGCGGGGCGGAGCGTCGTCCGGGTCATTGGCTGGCAATTCGTTGGGGAGGAAAAAGTAATAAAGGCCGAGCCAGAGACTCCACGACATTTTATAAAAAAGCAGCGGAAACACGAGCGAGATGGCCAGTCCGAGGGCGATAGCGACTCCGGACGAAATCCAACCCTTCACCAACGGCGCGACCACGAAAGGCACCAGGAGGGCGACGGTGACCGAATAATTGCACACCATGGCGCCGAGGAAAAAACCATCGCGCTGCAGCCGCCACGGCATGAGGCACTCGGGGCATTGCTCGCGCAGGCGCATTTTGTCCTCAAAGCGCAGGGGCGCGCCGCAGTTGGGGCAGCGGCCGCGCAGGCCGCGGAAGAAAATTTGCTGGCGGGAGACGGGAGGCATGGCCGGGCAGCGAGGCCACCCACCGAGCAGATTACCTTGACGCCGCCCGCCGCCAACTTTTAAGTTACAGGTTCCGTTTCCACTGCCTGATGGTGTAATGGTAGCACAGCAGACTCTGACTCTGTTTGTCTAGGTTCGAATCCTAGTCGGGCAACCATTCGACTTCGCGCTTACTTTGTAAGCGCTGCGCTCATGGTAAACCATTCGACGCCAACACTCGGTGTATCTAAGGTGGTTTTAAGCGAAGTCGAATGCCCCGAGCCTGTCGAGGGGCTTTCGTTCGTCTATATCCTCCTCTGTGCGGACGGCACTTTCTATGTCGGGTCAGCCAAGAACGTGGAACGGCGGCGAGAACAGCACTTAGCGGGGCGAGGCGCGAAGCACACACACGACCACGCGGCAGTCAGGTTAGTGTATGCAGAAGGCCCACTGGAGGTGGGGCCCGCCGTCCGGCGCGAAATGCAAATCAAACGATGGTCGCGGGCGAAGAAGTTGGCTTTGATAACCGGCGATTTGGCGACATCAAAGACCCTGGCAAAGGGAAAGACGTAAGCGTTTGCCTCGGTGGGCACACGAACAATTCCTTTTCTTGCTTCGCGGCGTTCGATTGCGCGTGGTGCTGGGATTAAGGATGCCCTCTTTCGTGAGCCAGTCCTCAAAAGAACTGCCAAGGTGCCGATGCTCGCTGCTATTGCATTTTTTATCGCCGATCTCGGGCTACTTCTTCTCGTCCCCGTCGAGGGTCACCATGTCTGGCGGGACGTTGGAGAGGGATTCGATGATGGTCGAGACGCCTTCCTTGCACTTGAGCATGGTGTCCTGGTGGAGGGTCTTCATGCCGCCGGTGCGCATGGCGACACGCTTGAGCGTGGCTGTTTCCGCCTTTTTATTGATGCACGCGGTGAGGTCCTCGTTATTGGTCATCAATTCGTGGATGCCGACGCGGCCTTTGTAACCCTTGCCGCCGCACGTGGGGCAGCCTTCGGGATTGGCTTTGAAAATCGGTCCGCACCAGCCGATGGCTTTTTCGATGATTTCGCGCTCGTTGCCTTCGGGGGTGTAGGGAATTTTGCAATGCTTGCACAGGCGGCGCTGCAAGCGCTGGGCGCACACGCACACCATCGAGGCGGAAATCATGAACGGCTCGACTTCCATATCCGTCAGACGGGCGATGGTGGAGGGAGCGTCGTTGGTGTGGAGCGTGGACAGCAAAAGGTGGCCGGTGAGCGCGGCCTCGACCGCGATTTCCGCCGTTTCCGTATCGCGAATTTCGCCGACGAGAATGATGTCCGGGTCCATGCGCAAATAGGCGCGCAGGGCGCGGGCAAAGGTCAGCCCGATGGCCTTGTGCATCTGCATCTGGTTGATGCCCGGGATGGTGTACTCGATCGGATCCTCAGCGGTCTGGATGTTGATGGTGGGGTCGGCCACTTCGCGCAAGGCCGAGAACAGCGTCATGGATTTGCCCGAGCCGGTGGGGCCGCAGTGGAGCAACATGCCGAAGGGCTGGATGATGCAATCGCGGTAGCGGCCGAGGTTCTCCTCGGAAAAACCCAGGGCCGTGATGGGGAGGGCGGCCTTGGTTTTATCCAAAATACGCATGACGATCTTTTCGCCGAAATTCATCGGGCCGGTGGCCACGCGCAAGTCCACGTCGATGTTCTTCTTCGTGTATTTCTTAAAGACGATACGGCCGTCCTGCGGCAGGCGTTTTTCGGCGATGTCGAGTTCGCTCATCACCTTGTAGCGGGCGGCCAGGGCGCCGGAGACGGCGCGGGGCAGGCGCAATTTTTCCGCGCAAACGCCGTCCACCCGGTAGCGGACGATCAATTCGTTTTCCTGCGGCTCGATGTGAATGTCCGAGGCGCCCGAGACGTAGGCGTCCTCGACGATGCGGTTGGCCAGCGTGATAATGGGCGCGGAGTCCTCGTTCTCGAGGTCGCCTTCGGTGGTCTTTTCGCCGGTGCCACCGAATTCCGCGCCGATGACGTCGGTGATTTCCGCAAAGCCCTCGCTAGTCTGCGCGCCCTTTTCCTCCTTAAAATACTTCTTCAACAATTTCTCGATGAGGGAGGCCGGGGCGACGGAGATTTCATCGAGCCCCTGCTCAGTGGCGCGGGAAAAGGCCTCGCGTTTCTGGTAATCGAGCGGGTTGGTCATCAGCACCGCAATGGTGCTGGGAGAAATGCGGCGGGTGGGGAAAATGCCCTCGCGGCGGATGATGGCGTCGCCCACGACCTCGACGAGTTTGTCGTCAATCTGGATATCCTCGTCGTTGGTAACCAGCGGGCAACTGGTGTACTTCGCCACAAAGCGCGCGGTGTCGACGTCGCTGATCTGGAACTTGGGGTCGAGCAGGCGCTGCAACAAGGGCGCGGAGTACTCGGCCACTTCCTGCAGCAAGGTCAAATCCTGGTCGGTGAATTCGCGGTAGAGCGCGCCGGGCTCCTTGTTGAGCAACTGAATGGCGCCGATGTTTTTGCCGCTGCCCAACAAGGGCACGGTGAGCATGGCCTTGACCTCGAAGCCCGTGTCCTTGAACAGGTTCACCATCGGGCGCGAGGACCCCTTCTGGGGGCTGAAAAAGACGGGTTTGCCGGTTTCGATCACCTTGCCGACGATGCCCGACCCCTGGGGCAGCTTTAGCTGGAGAAGCTTTTCCCGCTTGGCCGAAAACTCCCGCTCCTTGGCGGGTTCGTGGGACCACAAGGTCGGCGAATAATAGACGTGTTTAAAGCAGATGTCGTTGCCCTCGACCAGGAACAGAGTCATGGACTGGGCTTCGAGGGCTTCCACCACCTTGGAAGCCGTCAATTCAATGACCGAGGCAACGTCCTCCCGCGAAGGTTGGGGCTTCGAGAGAACCTTGAGCAACAGCGTTTTGCGCAAAACGCTGGATATTCCGGGGGCGGCCATGAAAGGGTGAAAAAAGCGCGGATGAAAGTGGCTGGTTGGACCGAGGAAGACAAAAAACCCTCGCTAGCGCGGACCGTGCGACAGGCGACTTTTCTAGGGTCATTGCCCGATTTCATACCACTTATATGCAATACCCACGTAAAAACAAACCGAAAAAGGCCCGGTTCCCAATAGCTTGGCGAAAGGGCGTCGAAGCGATGCCACGAAGACATATTCTCACCGCTTGTCAGTCCGGAGGTTTTATGGCATAGGGTCGGATTCTCTTTTCATGAATGCGTTGCTTCGCAAGACCTCGGGCCATGGACTGGGCACGGCCATGTTGGTTGCCCTGGCGCTGGGCGCGGCCCCAGCCGCGGTCGCCGCGCCTGCCACCCCAACGATGGATGAGGTCATCGCCCGGGGACGCAGCAAAATCGGACCGGAGGACAAGCTGGCGGCCTTGGAAACCTTGCAATACGTCGGCAACATCTATGACGACAAGGGCCAGCTTTCAGGCAATCTCGTGCTGCAATTCAAAAAGCCGGCGGCCCAGCGGGTGGAATTAATCATGCCAGGATACACGGACGTTTCGGCGACGGACGGCTCGGAGGGTTGGTTTCTGCGCACACCCATCGACGGCCGCAAGACCATCGCCATCATGCAACCGACGCAGTTGCTCTCTTTTCTCGATACATCGTATGAGAATCTTTATTTTTACCGCGGGCCCGAGCACGTCCGCAAAGCCACCTCCACCATGAGCGGCCCGGAGGATTTTCGCGGCGCGTCCTGCTGGAAAGTCACCTCGTCGTATCCCGGCAATGTCACTTATGAGCGTTTTTTTGACGTGGCAAGCGGCGACTTGCGCGGCACGCGGGCCGAGGACGGCAAAACGGAAATGGTGGAAGCGGGACACCTGAATGCCGGCGATTTGGAGTTTCCGGCGGAGGTGCAATACTACGGCGCGGGTAAACTGATCCGCACCGTGAAGTTTACCAAAATCACGGTCAATGAGCCGGTGGACGACAAAGTTTTCGCGGTGCCCTCGGCCTCATCGCTGCTTTCACTCACGACGGGGAATTCCGGCAGCGCGCCCCCGCTGGCGACCGGCCCTGCAGCCGACACCAAAGTGAACGTGCCGCCCGCCGTGCCCCAGCCGGACGAGCAACCCGCCGTATTATACCTCCAACCGGCCCAACCCTGAGCGACTTCCGGCCATGCGCGTTTTGGACACCACCCGGCCCGGCTTTTGGGCCCAACTCGAGCAGTTTTGCGCCGGTACGCAACCGGATGCGGCCTTTTCGCGCCGCGTCGCGAAAGTAATTGCCGCCGTACGCCAACATGGCGATACCGCCGTGCGCCAGTTCACGAAAAAATTTGACGGCGTGGAAATCACGTCGGCACGTTTGCGGGTGACGAACGAGGAATTGCGCGCCGCCGTCAAGCAAGCCACGCCGGAACAGCGGGCTGCCTTCCAGGAAGCGATTCGCAGCGTAAAGGCATTTCACCGCCGCACGCTCCCACGCAACTGGCGCGCGCGCAATCCGCATGGCGCGGTGGTGGGCGAAAATTTTTACCCACTCCGGCGTGTGGGCATCAATGTGCCCGGCGGCCAGGTGCCGCTGGTCTCGACGGTGATTATGACCACGGTGCTCGCCCAGATGGCCGGCGTGCCAGAAATCGTTGTATGCACGCCACCGAATAAAGCCGGCGGCACGCACGCGGGGCTGCTGGCGGCGCTTTCGCTGTGCGGAGTAACGGAAGTTTACCGCATGGGTGGCATCCAGGCGATGGCTGCGCTGGCGTTCGGCACCGCGAGCATTCCTGCGGTGGACAAACTTTGCGGACCCGGGAATGCCTACACCATCGAGGCGAAACGCCAGCTTTACGGACTTGTGGGCGTGGATTTTCTGCCCGGCCCCAGCGAATTGATGGCTCTATGCGATGCGACGGCGAACCCGGAGTGGGTCGCGCTGGATTTGCTCGCCCAGGCTGAGCACGGCACCGGGAAGGAGCGCATTTACCTGGTGGGCACGGAACGCAAGGTGCTTGAGCAAGTGCTCGCGGAAATCAAACAACGCGCGCCGAAATTTCAGAAAAACAACCATCTCGCCGAGGTGTTGCGGAATGGATTTATGGCAATGCTCGCGCCCACGCTGGACGACGCAGTTAAAATCGCCAATTACGTCGCACCCGAGCACCTCGAATTGCACGTGCGGGAGGAATTGCTGGACGGCCTGGCGGCAAAAATTACCACCGCCGGCGCGCTGCTGCTCGGCGGGCGCACCCCGGCGGTGCTCGGCGATTTTACCGCGGGCCCGAGCCACACTTTGCCCACCGGCCGCACCGGCCGCTTTTTCAGCGGCCTGCGCGTGACGGATTTCATGCGCCGCTCGAGCGTGGTGCGCTATGAGGACCTAAGCCTGGTCCCGGCGGCACCGGTGGTGGCAGCATTCAGCGCCATGGAAAGCCTGCCCGCGCACGGGGAAAGTTTGCATATCCGTATGGTAAAGTCCTAATTTTTTATCCTCGGCCCATGGCTCAATCTGATTTGAAAATCAACACCCTAGCCAATCCCGCTGTGGTCGCGATGCATGCCTACACGCCGGGGGAACAGCCGGAGGGCGCCGGCTGGACCAAATTAAATACGAATGAGAATCCGTATCCGCCGAGCCCCAAGGTGGCGGAGGCGATTCAGCGAGAATTGGCCGAGGCGGGCGCCAAGTTGCGTCTCTATCCCAATCCGTCGAGTCAGCCGTTGCGGGAGGCGCTGGGGAAACTGCACGGCGTCTCCGCCGAGCGGGTCATCGCCGGCAACGGTTCCGATGACATTCTTAATCTGCTGGTGCGGGTATTCTGCGGCGCGGGGCGGGCCGCAGGCATGACGACGCCGAGCTATTCGCTCTACTCTGTCCTCGTCGCGCTGCAAGGCGGCTCGCTGATTGAAGTTCCGTTTGACCGTTCCTTTCAACTGGATGGCCGTCGTATCGCAGAGTGCGGCGCGAATATTTTTTTCCTGACTTCCCCTAATGCGCCTAGCGGCGTGGGTTTTCCGACCGCAGCCATTGCCGAAATCGCGCGCACCTATCCCGGCGTTCTGGTGGTGGACGAGGCCTACGCGCCCTTTGCCGCCGAGGACGCCGCCGGGCTGGTGGCGGAATTCCCCCGCCTGGTCATCACCCGCAGTTTTTCCAAAGCCTACAGCCTCGCGGGCCTGCGGCTCGGTTACGCCCTCGCCCACCCCGACGTGATTGCCCTGCTGGATCGCGCGCGCGACAGCTACAATCTCGACCGGCTGGCGCAAACCGCCGCACTCGCGGCCATTGGCGATCTGCCTTATTATCAGGCAGTGATAAGCAAGATCATCAAGACCCGCGCAAGTTTTGTCGCCCAGCTTAAGACGCTGGGCTGGCAGGCCTTCCCGTCGGAGGCGAATTTCGTGCTCGTGGAACCCGTGAACGCGCGCGGGGAGAGCGGCCCGGCGGTGGCTCAGGACCTGTTCGCGTTCCTGAAGGCCCGCCGCATTCTCGTGCGATATTTTGGCAAACACCCGTTGACGCACGCGGCCTTGCGCGTCACTATCGGCACGGACCAAGAAATGGCGGTGCTGCAAGCCGCCCTCGCTTTATGGCTCAACCACGCCAAGCCTCGCTAAAACGCGACACCGCCGAGACCAAAATCTCGCTGCGGCTCGCCTTGGACGGAACCGGACGCTCGACGGTGGACACCGGCATTCCGTTCCTCGACCACATGCTCACGCTGGTCGCCCGCCACGGGTTGTTCGACCTTGAACTCCAGGCCCAGGGCGACCTCGCGGTGGACTATCACCATACCGTCGAAGACGCCGGCATCGTGCTCGGGATGGCCGTGAAGGAAGCCATCGGCGACAAGCTCGGCCTGCGCCGCTATGGTTTTTTCCTCCTGCCGATGGACGAATCCCTCGCGCGCGTGGCCATCGACCTCAGCAACCGGCCGGTGCTGGTTTACCGCGTCTCCGCCGACAACCTGATGATCCGCGATTTCAATCTCGGGTTGGTGAAGGAGTTTTTCCAGGGCTTCACCAATGCCGTGGGCGCGAACCTGCACATCGAGCTGGTGTACGGCGAGGAGCCGCACCACATCGCCGAATCGATTTTCAAGGCCTTCGCGAAAGCGCTCGACGTCGCCACCCAGATTGATCCCCGCGCCGCGACCGCGCTGCCCAGCACCAAGGGATTGTTGACGTAGTATCCTCGCGCGACGATGCGTGCCCGCCCACCCACGACCGGCCACGTTGCCCTCGGCGGCTTTATCGTCATCGCGGCGGCGGCGGGCTTTGCGTGGCTCACCGGGGAGATTTTTGTTTTTCCCTCGCTGGGGCCGACGGCCTTCCTGCATTTTCACGACCCGATGCGCCCAGCGTCGAGCCCGCGCAACACCCTCGGCGGCCACGCCATTGGCATCTTGTGTGGAGCACTGGCCCTGTGGATGACGGGGTTGTGGAACACGCCGTTTTCCTTTTACGAACACACGAGCCTGCTGCGGGTGCTGGCCGCCGCCCTCTCGCTCGCCCTCACTGGCGGTTTGATGACCTGGCTGAACTTGAATCATCCACCCGCGTGCTCGACGACCCTGATTATTTCCCTCGGGCTGATGCATACGCCGGAGCAAATGATCCTCTTGATGGCCTCGGTGATATTTATCACGTACCTGGCGTGGGGGTTCAACCGCCTCGTGGGCATCCCCTACCCGGCTTGGGCGCCGTCCAAGTCGTGACGTTTCCGATTTGCCCGCGCGGTCACTCTGGCCCATAGTCAACCCTTGCGCTTATGACCGCCTTCGCCGCCAGTCCCGCTCCCGCGCTCGACCTTGCCGTCATCGACTACGGCATGGGGAACCTGCGCAGCGTGTTGCGCGCCTTCGAACGCGTGGGCGCCCGGCCCCGGCTCGTCTCCACACCTGCGGAAGCGGCCACCGCTGACGCCCTCGTGTTTCCCGGCCAGGGTGCCATCGTGGACTGCATGAGGCTGCTCAAGCAAACCGGCCTCGAGCAGACGATTAAGGATTGGATAAAAGCCGACCGTCCCTTTTTCGGCGTATGCCTCGGCCTGCAGGCGCTATTTGAACACTCCGAGGAAGGCGATACGCCCGGCCTCGGCATTTTTCCCGGACGCGTGGTGCGTTTCCGCCGCCCGCCGGAATTCAAAATTCCGCACATGGGCTGGAACGCGGTGGCGTGGCGGCCTTTTGGTTGTGACGATCCGCTCGCGCGCAATCTCGCCCCCGCCGGCGATCAGTTTTATTTCGTCCACAGTTATTATGCGGACACCCCCGACCGCAGCCTGATTTGGGGTGAGACCGATTATGGCGGCTCCTTCGTCAGCGCGGTCCGGCGCGGCAACTGTTTCGCCACGCAGTTCCACCCGGAGAAGAGCCAGGCCAAGGGCCTTCAGCTTTACCGCAATTTTCTGGAATTTGCGGCGCTGAGTACTCGTCGGCCAGCCTGAGCAGAGTTTGCGCCTGCCTCCTCCCTTTTCATCGCTTAGTCGCTGGGATGTTTTTTAGCGTGGCCGAAAATTGCGCGTGGGCCACGGGATCCACGGGACGGTAGCGCACGGTTTTTCCAGCCGGATAAACACCCAGAAAATTGTCGTCGTGCCAGTTCGTCGCAGGCCGGATGGGCCGGGGACAAAAACCGCCGCCGCAGTTGGGGCACACATTCCCCAGCACCTTTTCCACACAGTCAGCGCAAAACGTGCATTCAAACGAGCAGATGCGCGCGTCTGCGGCGTCGGGCAGCAGCGGCTTGTTGCAGTTCTCGCAGGTGGGACGGAGTTCGAGGGCCATGGCTTTAATTCCAAATAATAATTGCGGGAAAACAAACCAGAAAAGTGAAACCGCAGATTGCGCCGATTGGCGCAGATTCTCCAACCGAAAAATCTGCGTTTATCCGCGCAATCTGCGGTTACGTCCCTTCTTTCTTTTGCGATTTTAACTACTCAGGCTGGCTTCACCGGGGAGCTGTCCACTGCGCGCATTTTGTTCCAGGTGGCGAGGTCTTTTTCCACGGTCGCCAATTCCTGGCCGCGAGGACTCTGCTCCTGCTCGATGAGGTAGTACTCGACTCCGCCGCCGTTTTCCGCCGCGGCAAAAATCTGTTTCCAAGGCGCATCGCCCTCGCCAAAGAGCGCATTGAAGCCCTGGGCCTTGCTCCACTCCTTGCAATGAACGCTGTTGATGCGCCCCGGGTTAGCCTTGATCCAGGCCACTGGGTCCGCGCCCGCCATAACGCAGGTGCCGACGTCCAATTGCAGCATCACTTCTTGCGGCGTATTGGCCGCGAGCACGTCCATCGCGCGCGGGCCGCCTTCGACCAAAGGCGTCCATTCGGTCTCGTGGTTGTGAAAACCGGTGAAGAGACCGTGCGGCTTGAGCTTCTCCGCGGCCGTCGTCAATGTCTCGCCGACTTTCTTCCAGCCATCGACGCCGTTCGGATTGCCGGCGGTGGACATGACCAGGTACTTCGTGCCTAAAATCTGATTGATCTCGATGGCCTTCGCCAGCTTGTCGTCCGCGAAATAGCCAATACTGTTATGCGTTGAGCGGCAGCGAATGCCGAGGTCGTCGATCAATTTGCGCCCCTCCTTGGCCTGGACGTACGTCCAATTATAGTAGGGTGCCCAAAACTCGACCAGCTTGTAGCCCATTTTCGAGAGCGCCGTCAGCGTGGCGACATTGAGCTGGTCGTTGCCGTTGCCCAGTTCGCCGCGCACGGAATATAGCTCCAAGCCGATGGGATATGGCTTCATACCGGCAGCCGGCGTAGCCAGGGAGGAAGGCGTCGAAGCCCCGGTGACCGGGATAGCCGGACCGGCGGCAGGGCCGGAACTCAGTTGGGCGGCCAAGGCCGTGGGGAGGGCGGCAGAAAGCGCCAAAAAAGAACGCCGGGAGAGGGGTTGGGGGTTCATGCTCAACAGGTTGGCTACTTGCAGAACAGGTGGCAAGCCGTCGTCTTGAATGCTTCTGGCGGTCACTTTTCCCTCTCCGGTTTGGCCCACCCGGCACCAAAGCTGCTACTGATGCCAATAAGCCCGCCTGCAAGCCGCTGGTGCCACCACCCCTGAACGGTTGACTATCAGGGGCTTGCTCGTTAATTTTTTCTTTTTAGTCATGGAAGAGACCGCAACCATCCGGCTCGGCAACGAGAACTTCACTTTCCCGGTCATCACTGGCACGGAGAATGAGAAGGCCATTGATATTCGCACGCTCCGGCAAAAGACCGGCTACATCACCTACGACGACGGGTATGGCAACACCGGTTCCTGCGAGAGCAACGTCACTTTCATCGATGGCGAAAAGGGAATTTTGCGTTATCGCGGTTACCCGATCGAGCAATTGGCGGAGGGCTCCACTTTCATCGAGTGCGCGTACTTGATTATTTACGGCGAACTGCCTTCCCGCCCGGAGATGCGCGAATTCTCGGCCAAAGTGCTGCGCCAGGCCAGCATTCACGAGAGCATGCGGCATTTGTTTGAAGGCTTTCCGGTGAACTCGCACCCGATGGCGATACTTTCCGCACTGCTGAATTCGCTCGGCTGCTACTATCCCGACCTCGCCACCAACGACCGCGAGCGCGATTTGAAGACGTTCGACGAGGCCGCCGCGCTGCTACTCTCCAAGGTGCGCACCATCGCCGCGATGTCGTACCGCATGAAGCACGGGCTGCCGTTCATGTACCCGCGCCGCGATTTAGGCTATTCGCAGAACTTCCTGCACATGATGTTCTCCGAGCCGTATCTCGATTACTATCCGCACGACGACGTGACCAAGGCCCTCGACCTGATTTTCCTCCTGCACGCCGACCACGAGCAAAATTGCTCGACCTCGACAGTGCGCATGGTGGGCAGCGGCGGCGCGAACCTGTTTGCCTCGGTGGCGGCGGGCGTGTGCGCGTTGTGGGGTCCCTTGCACGGCGGCGCGAACATGGCCGTCATCAACATGCTGCAGGACATCCACGCCAGCGGCGACGACGGCAGCCGTTTTGTCGAAGCGGCCAAGACCGGCAAGGCCCGCCTCATGGGCTTTGGCCACCGCGTATATAAGAATTACGATCCGCGCGCGAAAATTCTCCGCGAAACCTGCGCCAAAGTGCTCAAAGCCCTTGGCCGCTCGGACCCGTTGCTCGACATTGCCCTGCATCTTGAGGACAAGGCGCTGCACGACCCGTATTTCATCGAGCGCAAACTTTACCCGAACGTGGACTTTTATTCGGGCATCATCCTCCAGGCCATCGGGCTGCCGCTGGACATGTTCACCGTGATTTTTGCGATTGGCCGCATGCCGGGCTGGATCGCCAACTGGCGCGAAGTGGCCGAAATGTCCAAGGGCCGCATCCACCGTCCGCGCCAGGTTTACCTGGGTTCGCCGATTCGCAATTACGTGCGGATGCGCGACCGCGCCGGCGCGGAAGCCGTGACCCCGGAGGACGAGACCACGCTGCTCGCGGCGGAAAACGCCACGATGCGGGCGTGAGGGCCGGACAGGGTGAAAGGTGGAGGGTTAAAAGTGTAAAATGGATGGCGCGTGTTTCTAGTGGCTGCGCGCGATCACCGGCTGGCCGTTTGCGGATTAGCGGCAAAAGTAAGGTGTTCCCGCACAGTCTCCTCAGTCGCCTTTGTCGCTTCAGTTACCTCTGTCCCTGTGTCCCTTTGCTCCTCAGTCCCTCATTTCCGCCCTACCAAGTTTTCTTCTGGAGCAAATCGCGTATTTCCTCGAGCAACACTTCGCTCTTGGTCGGGGCGACGGGCACGGAAGGTTGCGCGGCTTCCTTGCGCTTGAGTTTGTTGACGCCCTTCACAAGCATGAACACGCACGCCGCGACGATGAGGAACTGAATCACCGTATTGAGAAACAAACCGTAACGGACCACCGCCGCCTTGGCAAAATCGGCGTCCTTGGGATCATGCGGCAGGCCATCGAGCGAAATAAAAAGATTCCTAAAATCCATGCCATGCATGGCCACGCCGACGGGCGGCATGATCACGTCATTGACCAGGGAATTGACGATGGCGCCGAACGCCGCGCCGATAATCACACCGACGGCGAGATCCACGACATTGCCCCGCGCGATGAACTCGCGAAATTCCTGGAAGATTTTCATGCGGGGACATGAAACAGCGGAAAAGCGCCCCTTTCAAGGGCGAAACCTCGACTGGGCCAGCGAACGGACTGACGCGAATTTTTTAGCCGCGGCTGGGTGCCTAAGCGCGAGTTCCGCAGAACGAAGTTCCGCGGGTTCCGGCATCACCGAGAGAATCAGCAGCCGCGTCCGCATGCCCACATCCATCAAGGTCTTGGGTTGAGCTTTTGTCTTCATAACCGGAGCTTATCTCCCGGCCATGAACCGCAGGACGACACGCAGATTAAATCTTTGTCATGCTGACCACCGCCACTTTAACCATGCTCAAACCCCCACCGGCACCAATTCGGGCTCGACCCATTTGCCGTGTTCGCGGATGAGATCCACCAGGCGGTCCACCGCTTCGTCCTCGGGAATGTTGTATTTCACGCATTCCTTGCCGACGTAGAGATTCACTTTCGCGGGCGCACCGCCGACGTACCCGAAGTCCGCGTCCGCCATTTCGCCGGGGCCGTTGACGATGCAACCCATGACGGCGATGGTGACGCCTTTAAGGTGCCCCGTGCGGCCCTTGATGCGCAGCGTGGTCGTCTGCAAATCGAAGAGCGTGCGCCCGCAACTCGGGCAGGCGACGAATTCCGTCTTCGTCGAGCGCGTGCGCGCGCCTTGCAAAATATTGTAGGTGAGCGCAACGGTCTTGTCGTAATCGGGCTCGGTCTCGACGCTGAGCAAATCGCCGAGGCCGTCGCACAGGAGATTGCCGGCGACCATCGACGCTTCGAGCAGCCGCGCGGTGAAAAAGTTTTCCGGCAGAACGACCTGTGATGAAGTATGGCGAATCCAGAGCGGAGATTTCAGGCCGCGCTTGGCGGCCTCGCGCGCCAGTGCGCGGTAACCGCCCACGGCGTGCGTGTGCGCTTCGCTCGCGCTCTGCGTCAAAAGCAGGCGTTCGCAGGCATGATGGCGAATGAGCGCGGTGCCCAATTCGCCCGCGAGCGCGGCGGCCGTGGTGTCGGCGGCGACATAACCCTCTGTGCGGGCCGCATAATCGAGCAGCGCGACGGCCTCCGCCGTCTCGGTGGCGGAACCGTTTTCCCAGCGGCGGCACCAAAGGGTGCGCGGGGCGGGCTTGAAGGCCGCCAATTCCGCGGGCCCCACGCCGGGCGCGAGATCCACGACGAAAAATTTCACGGTTGGGCCGAGCACTTTCTGCAAATTGGAGAGCGAGGAAATGTCCACGATGGAATCGAGCCGCAGCAGCAGGCCCTCGATTTTCGTTTCCTTGTTTTTCTGGTGCACGGCCAGGACGGCCTTGATGATTTCGTGCACGTCCCACACGGGGCGCGCGGCGGGGATGATGACGCGCGGAGGCTGGTTCGCCGCGACTGCGCAGGCTTCGCCCAAGTCCAGGTGCACGACTTCGCGCCGGGTGAAATGAAACGGGTCCAACTGGTCGCGCTCTTCGCGCTCGGGCAGTTCGACGCCGCGCTGCCAGAGCATGTGGGCGCGCTTGGCGATATCGAGGCACACCGGCACTTCGTAGACGGCGTCTTCCGTGAGCGAGACGCGTATCGTGTCGCCCAGGCCGTCCATAAGCAGGGAGCCGATGCCAATGGCGCTTTTGATGCGGGCATCCTCGCCTTCGCCGGCCTCAGTGACGCCGAGGTGCAGCGGGTAGTGCATGTTTTCGAGCCCCATTTTCACGACCGCGAGGCGGTAGGCCTCGATCATGACCTTCGGGTTGCTTGCCTTCATCGAAAGCACGATGTCGCGAAACCCGTGGCTCTCGCAGATGCGGATGAACTCGAGCGCGCTCTCGACCATGCCCAAGGGCGTGTCGCCGTAACGGTTCATCAAGCGGTCAGAAAGGGAGCCGTGATTGGTGCCGATGCGCAAGGCGCGACCGAGTTCCTTGGCGCGCTTGACCAGCGGAGAAAAGGCGTCGTGCAGGCGCTGCAATTCCGCCTCGTACTCGTTGTCCGAGTATTCCTTGACCGCGAATTTTTTCTTGTCGGCGTAATTGCCCGGGTTGACGCGCACCTTCTCGACGTGCTCGATGGCCTCCATCGCCGCAACGGGTAAAAAATGGATGTCCGCCACGAGCGGCAGATTGCCCCAGCCGGCGGCGGTGACTTCCTTGCGGATCTGCTGCAAGGCCTTCGCGGCCTCGCGGTTGGGGGCGGTGATGCGCACGATTTCGCAGCCGGCCTCGGCGAGCGCGAGCGTTTGCTTCACAGTCGCTGCCACGTCCTGCGTGAGCGAGGTCGTCATCGACTGCACGCGGATGGGATTGGTGCCGCCCACGCCGACGGCGCCGATTTTGACCTCGTGGGTGGGACGGCGCACCGCGCGGAAACGGGAGGCGCAATAAGGCGGCAACGCGGAAGCCGCAGGCACAGAGGAAGGCACGGAGTCGTTCATGGAGTCGGAGCGGATGCAGGCGCCGTCGGCGCGGGCGGAAAATTCACTTTCAAATGGTAATTCTGCTCCTGGATGATTTTGCGATCAAGGTCATTGTCGCCCATCCAGCGCATCGAGTCGTTAAAGACCACGTACAGCATCAACCCCATCAAGCACATCAGGAAGAGGCCCTGCGTCGTGACGATGACTTGCGACGGGAGCGAGCGGCCGCGCAGCCAGGCGATGGTAGCCATGAGCATGTGCCCGCCGTCCAGTACGGGAATGGGGAGCAGGTTGAGGATGGCCAGGTTGATGTTAATCATCAGCGTAAACCAGAGTGCGAGGCGAATGTCCGCCATGGTGAATTCCTGCAACTGCCGGCCAATGCCCACCGGACCGCTGAGCATCTTGACGCCGACATCGGAATGCGGGTTCACCAGCGCGCCCAACATCGCGAACGTCTGGTGCACCGCGGCGGAAAACTGCTGCCAGGGCGGCGGATGCACGGTTATTTTCTCATCGATCAGTTGCGTGCCGATCATGACTTTTTGCTCGGACGGCTTTACGCTCACTGCAAAGGGAATAGGAATATTCGTGCGCGAATAATTCGGCGGATTGAAAAATTGCACACGGGCGGGCTGGCCAGCGGGCGTCGCGGCGAGGGCGTCTACCGCTTCCTGCACCGAGGCGGGTTTTTGGCCGTTGATTTCGACAATCGTGTCGCCCGCCTGCAGGCCGCCGATGGAGTTCGGCTCCCCGTCGGCGTGCAGCACGACCAATTTCGCAGCGGCGGCCGTAGGCGAGGCGCGGTCGACCGTGCTATTCTCGGCGAAAAGGGGCAAAATTTCCAACTTGGCGGCAGGCTGGCCATCGCGGCCACCCTCCACCGTGACAGTGGCCAACGGGGTGGTTTGCGGCATCCGCGCCGGGACGATCGTAATCTCCATCGTTTTGCCCCCGCGCAAAATCGTCAACTTGACCGGAGCCGTGCCATGGGCGTTCAGACGGTCGATAAAATCGTCACGGGAATAGACTGGCTGGCCCTCCAATTGCGTCACCTGGTCGTCCAAGGCGAGGCCGGCGAGTTGCGCAGGCGAATTTTCCTCGATGGCGGCGACGTTAAGTTTTTCCGCGGGCGACACGCCGACCTGGCGAATGGCGTCGCCGGTGACGGTATTGGTCTCACGCAGGAGCGGATGGACCTCTACATCCTGCACTGCCCCGGCGCGCTCAAATTTAATTTTCGCCAACGGCAGCCCCTCGGCCGAGCGCCCGGCGCCGAGCGCGATAGCCATTTGAAAATCGCGGAAGTCACCGATCGACTTGCCATCCACTTCGAGGATGCGGTCGCCCGGACGCAAGCCGGCGGCATAGGCCGGGCCGGGTTTCGCGGGGCTCGTGCCCATCGCGGGAATTTCCGGGAGCACAAAGCCCACGACATTGGACTCCGCCGCGGATGAGGACGGCAACCCGACGACCCAGAGAATGGTGCCCAGCAAAAAGGCAAAGAGGACGTTGAAAAAAGCCCCGGCCACCAAAATCATCATCACATGCAGGTAGGGCATTTTGGCAGCCGGCTTGACCTCGCCCGTCGGCTCGCCTTCCAGTTCCCGAAGATCCGCCAACTCGGGAATGGCCACATAGCCGCCCAGCGGCAGGAGAGAGAGTCGGTATTCAATTCCGTCCTTACCCGTCCAGCCGAACACCTTCGGGCCAAAGCCCAGGGAAAAACGCAGGATGCGGGCGCCCACGCGCTTGGCCGCCAAATAGTGCCCGAGTTCGTGCACGAAAATCGAGCCCTCGAACAGGAGCACCATTACGATGATGCCCCACACGTTCGAAAACAACGAGTGCAGGTTGGAAATGTCGGTTGCCATGGGAAACCACCTCCATTATCCACAAAAAGCGGGCAGATGCACGAAAATCATGCGGTTTTTTGCAGGTTGCATAAGCAGGCAGGCCCGGCCTGGAATCGCGCAGAAAAACCAAATTTCCGTCCGCCGCCCAGAACGCAGGCCAGCGCCGCCCGCCCCCCACGCGTTATGGCCAGTAATACTTTATTAATGCGCACGGACTTATTTTAATTAGTCGGCAGGCGCGCTTTTCCGCATAATCCCGGCGTGAACGCAACCACGCTCCGTCCGCTGGCCGCCATTGAGTCCTGCCGCGACTTGTCGGAAAAACACGACTGGGCGGACGCCTCGGCGGAAGTTGAACTGCCCGCGGGAACACTCCTGGACGGGCGATTCGCGATTGGGAGCCCCATCAGTTGCGGCGGCATGGCCACCATCTATGCAGCCGAAGACATGCTCGACGGCGCGCGCAAGGTGGCCGTCAAAGTTCCGTTTGCGCGGTTCGGGCGCGACCCGGGTTATGTCGCGCGTTTTTTGCGGGAGGAGGCCATCGGCCTGAAGCTGCACCACCCGTTCCTCCTCCAGTTTGTGCCCATCACCACGCCGAAAAGCCGGCAATATCTGGTAACGGAATATCTCGCCGGCTCGACCCTGGCGCGGGTGCTGCATCACCACGCCCCGCTGCCGGAACGCGATGCCCTGACCATCGCCAGTCTCATCTGCACCGCGCTGCACTATCTCCACGAGCAGAATTTCCTCCATCGTGACATCAAGACGGACAACATCATGCTCTGTTGCGATCAGACGATTCGGCTCATGGATTTCGGCCTCATCGCGCCGGTGGCCGGCAAATTTGATGTGCTGGCGAATAAGACTCCTGTCTTCGGCACGCCGCAATACATGGCGCCCGAACAGGTCACACGCTCGCGTTGCGGCCCACCGACCGATATCTACAGCCTTGGCGTCGTGCTTTACGAAATGCTCACCGGACAATTGCCGTTTCAACATGCCGACCCCTGGGTGATTGCGCAATCGCGCGTCGCAGGCGACCCGCCCGCCCCGCGACAACTCAACCCGGCGATTTCGCCAGCCGTCGAGGAAATCGTCCTCCATGCGCTGCGCCGCAAACCCGCCGAACGCTACCCTTCCGCCGCCGCGATGCAAGCCGAGCTTGATGCGCCGGAGAAAGTTTCGGTGACCGGCCTCTGCCATCGTCTGCGCCCGCCGCGGCGTGTGCTGAGTCTCGAACAGGCTCAATTGCGCAGCGGCATTATTCTTAGCGTGATATTTATTCTCATCCTCGTGGGGGGATTTTTCGCCCTGCTGCATTTGCTGCCGCGACATTAACAGCGATGGCTGGCGACGGAAGCTTCTCAGTTGCCCACGGCCACTGCGGCCAGGCGCCGGGCTTCGGCGTCAGCAGCGAGCACTTCGTCGAGATCGTGCGGTTCGCGCGCGGGCAGCGCCGCGAGGGTCGCTTCGATGACGCGGGGAATGTCCTGATAGCCGATGCGGCGGTCCAAAAAAGCGGCGACGGCGATTTCGTTGGCGGCGTTGAACCCGCCGGGAGCGACGCCCTCGGCGCGCAAAGCGGCAAACGCCAGGCGCAAACAGGGAAAGCGCGCAAGGTCCGGCGGCTGAAAATCCAGGCGCATCACCTGCGTAAAATCGAGGGTCGCGCACACACCGGCGGCGCGGTCGGGATAAAGCAGACTGTGCTGGATCGGAAACGTCATCGAGGGCGGGCACAATTGCGCGATGATGGAGCCGTCCACGAATTGCACCATCGAATGCACGATGCTTTGCGGATGCACCACGACCTGGATTTTATCCACCGGCAGGCCAAACAGCCAGCGCGCCTCGATGACTTCGAGACCCTTGTTGGCCATGGTTGAGGAATCGATGGTGACCTTCGGGCCCATCGCCCAATTCGGGTGCTTGAGCGCGGCTTCCGGGGTGATGGTGGCCATCTGCGCCGCGGTAAATTCGCGAAAAGGTCCGCCCGAGGCAGTGAGCAAAATTTTCGCCACGCTCGGCGGCGGGTCGCGGTGCAGGCATTGGAAAATGGCGTTGTGCTCGCTGTCGAGCGGAACGACTTTCACGCCTTTGGCCTGGGCCGCGGCCATCACAAATTTTCCCGCGAGGACAAGAATTTCCTTGTTGGCCAGGGCGATGTCCTTGCCGGCCTGGATGGCCGCGAGCGTGGGTTTTAGGCCCAGCGTGCCGACGACGGCCGCGACGACCATGTCGCCTTCGGGCAGACAGGCCAGCTCGACCAGCCCTTCGGGCCCGGCATGAAGTTTGCGGCCGGAGAAGAGTCCGGCGGCCTTGGCCTCCCGCGCAGCCTTTTCATCGAAAACCCCGACATGCGGGACGTTGAACTCGCGCGCGATTTCGTCCAGCTCGCGGCATTTGGTGCGGCCCGCGATGGCGACCAGTTCCAACCTGTCAGGATGCCCGCGCAGGACCTTGAGCGTGTTCTCGCCGATGGAGCCGGTGGCCCCGAGCAGCACCAGGCGTTTTTTGCGAGCGGGAGTTGAGGTGGACGGGGCGGACATGCGCGGCGGGACCGGAAGCGGCCCGAATCGGCGATGTTACCCAGGAGGCCGCCGGAAACAAGCCAAAGCACCGGCTACCTTTTCATTTCCTTCTGCACGTAACTGAGCAAGGCCGAGCGCTGCGCGTCGGGCATTGGGGTGGATTCCACCGCCGCGGCCGCGGCGGCGGGATCTTTCTTGGCCCATTGGGTGACCACGTCGTTGATCTGGCCCGTGCGCGCGCCATTGGCGCTGAGCGAGGCGGCCCAAGAAAAGGCGGCGGACAAATCATTTTTCCCTTCGGCGTTGAGCAGCGCCAGCACCGCGCCATCACGGGCGCTGCCGGGAGGCAGCGAGGAAATCCACTGCGAAGCAGCCAGCGGGTCCTGCTGAATCCAGTTATTGGCGACCCGCAACGTGGCGGCGTCGAGAATTGTGCCGGTGGGCTGGTCGTCGCGAATGGTGTTCGGCGGCAAATCGGCCAGATGCGCGGCGGCCTCAGCGGGATTTTGCAAACTCCAGGCGGCGAGGATATTCGCCTGCGTCTGCACGGTGCCGCTGCCGGGCGGCATGGTCTGGCTGTAGTTCCAGGCCGAGAGCGGGTCGGTGCGCGCAAGCGTGGCGACCGCGGAGCCCATGCCGTTATCGCGGGCGGAGCCGGGAGGGAGAGCCTCGGCCCACGCCAACGCTGCGCTCGGATCCACGCTGGCCCAGCGCCCGGCGAGATTGTTCACAATGCGTTTAAAATTCGGATCGTCCGGCAACGTCCCGGCGACAAAGGCCGCGGCGGCGGCGGGATCGCTTTGGATCCAGGGATTCAAGGCGTTGTTGAAAGCCGCCAGGCGCGTGTCGCCTTCGCTGGCCGGCAGCGCCTGCACCCACGCCAGCGCCGAGGACAAATCTTTTTGCGCCCATTCGCCCGCGAGCGCGGGGATGACTTTCGCGTTCACCGCGGGATCGGCTAGTTGCGCGAGAAACTCGGCGCTGGCGGCCGGATCCGTCTTCGCCAGGTTATTTAAAAGACCGGCCAAGGCCTGATCCCGCGGCTGGCCCAGCAGGATTCCGTCCACCCAGTGCACCGCGCCTGCCGCATCCGTCTCCGCCCAACGCGCGGCGACCTCCGTCACGAGGTCCGCGCGCTCCAGGCCCGGTGGCAAGCGGTCGAGCAACGCCGTCGCTCCCGCCACGTCACCCGAGGCCAGCGCCGCCAAAAGAATATTCACCGCCTGGGTGCGGGCATCCGCGGCGGGCAGGCTGGATAATTCGTCCCATCGCGGCAAAGCTCCGCTCCGCGTGGATGAGTTTGCACCCACTGTAGCCTGATCCGATGGCTGACGGGCCGCGCCTTTATTGGCTGAGGCCCCTCGCGGTCTGGCCTCCAACGCCGCGGCGAGTTCGTGCTGTAGGCGGGAGATTTTTACTTGCTGAACCGTCAGCCAACTCCCCACAAGCACCACTCCACAGGCCAGGCCCAGAATGCGTCGGGTTTTCATGCGGGAACCATGCCGGAAGGTTGCCGCGGTGTGGAGCAAAAAACGCCAGGACCGCCACCATCGCTGGCGAGCATGCCCGATGAATTCCGCGGCTGCGCTTCACGCAACCGAGATGACTACCGTCGAACTTGCCCGCGCCTATTTGCGGGTAATGACGACCGTGACGACTGGCGAGGTGACGGTGCTAATATCCACTGCGCGCACTAGCACGGTGTTTTTGCCGACGGCGAGTTTGGCGGCGAAAGTCCAACTGCTGGTCCCCGTGGCGGGTTTGTAGGGCGCAGAGCCAACCTTGACTTCGACGCGAGACAACGTGCCATTGGCATCGGTGGCTTTGCCGGCCAGGGTGAGCGTGGCCTTCGGAGTGGTAATCGCCTTCGAGCCGGTGACGGTCACCAAAGGTTGCGGCGGCAGCGACGGGCTGAAGCGGAGCACCCGGTTGGAGTCATAATCCGCCACGAAGATGCTACCGCTGGGGCCGGCCGAAATTTGGGAAGGGCCTCCTATCACAGTTGCGCTGGCCGTGGTGTTGGCTGACGTGAAATTCGCCTGGCCTAGCACGAGATTGGCGGTGCCATTGGTGGCAATGGACGCGGCAGAACCGAAGCGAAGGACCCGGCCATTGTCGTAATCGGCCACCCACAAACTGCCGGTGGAATCCAAATAAACTCCATAGGGATAATAGAATTTCGACGCCGTCAGACCATGACTAAAGCTGGTGAAATCCGCCTGGCCGATGACGCCATCGGCCGCTGCGCCGTTGGCTTTGGTGGCGGCCGCATCAAATCGCAATATCCGCTGATTGTCCGGGTCGGCCACCCAAAGCCGGCCGGCGGCGTCGGGATAAACCTGGCCGGTATAAGACATGCCCACTGCGGTTGTGGTCGAATCATTCGTGGTATAATCTGGCTGGCCGAGCACCGCGGAGGCGTTGTCGCCGGAACTTAGCTGAGTGGCTTGGTCGAAGCGCAGCACGCGGCAATTGGAGGCGTCGGCAACCCAGAGCGTGTCATTCGGGCCGAGCGCCACGCAAAAGGGAGAGGACATCTTGGCCTGGGTGACGCCCGACGAGTTGGTGGTGAAGTTGGGCTGGCCGAGCACCAGGTCGGCCACGGGGTCGTTATCGAGATACGAAGCGAGATAGAAGCACAGGACGCGATTATTACTATCGTCCGCCACCCAAAGACGGCCACTGCTATCAACGCATATCTGCGAGGGAAAGTTCAAGGTGTCCGCGGCCACCGTGCCGCCTTGGTTGACGTGATAAGCGGTGAAGTTCGGCTGCCCGATGACGGCTTCGGGATTGGCGCCGTTTTGGGCGGCGGCGGCGCTGGAGAAGCGCAATATGCGATTGTTCTCGGAATCGCTGACAAAAACTTTGCCCGTAGTGGGGTCCATGGCCATGCCCTCCGGGGTGTAAATGCGATTCGGCTGGCCGGAAGAAGCAGAACTGGCCGTGAAATTTGCCTGACCGAGCACGACATCGGCCGCCTGGCCGGATTTGAAGACGGCGGCGCCGGAAGCACCGGCGGTAGTTAGAGCAAGCAGAGCGGCGAAGGTAAGATATGTTTTCATGAGGAGAGATTTTGCCCTGGAAGGGAGCGGAAGCGGGGAAAATATGCGCCGGAGGGTCTGATGTCAAACTACGTTTGATTTTATTAATATTTCAGGAGGAAATAATGGGAGAAATGAAAGTTTCTTGTAGAGCGAAGTAAAGGAATCCGCCCAGTCGAGAGAGAATGGCGGGCCGCTTTGTGCCAATTGGGTTTCGGGCCCAATTTGTTTTTCCTTTGCACCGCGCGCCTTCCTGCATTAACGAAGCAGGCTCCCACGATTCGCTAGTGTCGCTTAAAATTCATACCAACGCGCCCTGGACATTGCGCGACGCCGAAGACTATTACGGCGTCAAGCGCTGGGGCGGCCACCATTTCTCCATCGATGAGAGCGGCCTGCTCTGCGTGCACCCGGCGGCCGACCACCGCAAAATCCGCCTGCTCGACATCGTCAACGAAGCGGCGTCCATGGGGCTCAAACCGCCGCTGACGATTCGCTTGCAGGATTTGCTGCGCCAGCGGGTGGTGCAACTCAACGAGGCCTTTCGCGCGGCCATCGCGCACGAAGAATACAGCGGCGCCTACCGCGGCGTGTTTCCCATCAAGGTCAACCAGTTACGCGAGGTGGTCGAAGAAATCCTCGAAGCCGGCGCGGAATACGGTTTCGGCCTCGAGGCCGGCAGCAAACCGGAACTGATGATCGCCATGGCCGTGCTCGACCGCCGCGCCGCCCTCATTATTTGCAACGGTTACAAGGATGAGGAATACATCCGCCTGGCCCAACTGGGCCGCAAGCTGGGCAAGAATGTCATCCTCGTCGTCGAACAGCTTTCGGAAGTAGACGAGATTTTGCGCATCGCAAAAGAGACCGGCGTGGAGCCGCGCATCGGGCTGCGCATCAAATTGCGCACGACCGGCGAGGGCAAATGGGCGACCTCCTCCGGTGAAGACGCGAAATTCGGCCTGACCACGGGCGAGGTGATGATCGCGGTGCGGAAATTGAAGAAAGCCGGCCTCGAACACATTTTGCAGTTGGTCCATTTCCACATCGGTTCGCAAGTGCCCAACATCATCACCATTAAAAAGGCGGTGATCGAGGCGACGCGCTTTTACGTGGAATTGCACAAACTCGGCTTTTCGATGCGCTACCTGGATGTGGGCGGCGGCCTGGGCGTGGACTACGACGGCTCTCGTGCCAACTACGAGTCGTCGATGAATTACTCGCTCGAAGAGTACGCCCGCGATGTGGTGGCCAACATCAAATCCGTGTGCGACGGTGCAGGCATTCCGGTGCCGGATATTATCAGTGAGAGCGGCCGGGCGCTCGTCGCGCCGCACTCCGTGCTGATTTTGGAAGTCTTTGACCGCATCTCGAAATCCGATCCCGGCAAGCCCATTTCGCTCGGCAAAAACGGCAAGAAGAGCGCGCGCCACCCCATCGTCACCGCCCTCGAACACATCCTGCGCGACAGCGACCAGTACGGCAAACTCGAGCGCTTCCATGATGCGCAGCAAAAAAAGGAAGAGGCCCAAACGCTGTTCACGCTGGGCTTTCTCAACCTCGAGACCCGCGCCGAGGCCGAGCAGCTTTTCTGGAAAATTTGCGCCGACATCCGCGACAAAAGCGCGGCGGCCCGCGGCTATGTGCCCGATGAGCTGGCCCAGCTCAGCACCCTGCTGGCCGAGCAGTATGTCTGCAATTTCTCGGTGTTTCAGTCGCTGCTTGATCATTGGGCGCTCGACCAGCTTTTCCCCATCGCACCGATTCACCGGCTGGATGAAAAGCCGACGGTGGAAACGGTGCTCGTGGACATCACCTGCGACTCCGACGGAAAAATCGACCGCTTCATCGACCTTGAGGACGTGCGCGGGACGCTGGCCCTGCATCCCCTGGAGCCGAACAAGCCCTACTACCTCGGCGTGTTTCTCGTGGGCGCTTATCAGGACATCATGGGCGACCTGCACAATCTTTTCGGCCGCGTCAACGAAGTGCACGTGTTCCTTGAGGACGACGAGGAGGACGGCTTTTACATCGAGGAATCCATCAACGGTTTCAAGGTGGACGACGTGTTGCGCATGATTCAATGGGACGGCGAAGAGCTTTCGCGCCGCATGAAAAAGCAAATCGACCGCGCCACGAAGAACGACGAAGTCAAACCGCGCGAGGGCGTGCGCCTGCTGGAACTTTACGAGAACATGGTCCAGGGCAAGACGTACCTCAAGCTGCGGGAAAAAACCAAGCGCGCCGCGAAAAAGTAGCTCCAATGCCTTGGCGTCCGTACTTAAAAGCTCCTCCTCTTCTCACAAAAGCCCCATTTCTTTACTTTTGTAGTTTTTAAAATCGTATTTTGAAAACCAATAACGCTGATTCAATAATACCGCACTTTCATCAAGAAATTCAATGATTTGGTGTATAAAAACTGCATAAGCGCAGTTTTGAACTTCGTAAAGCCTCCATGATTTAACATTCGAATTGTCAACGTCGTTATAAAACCATTTGATAATTTTGCCACCCCCCAAGCATAACATATCCACAACATGATTAGCCTGCCCTGAAGCAGCTGATTTGAGCTGACTCAGCGCAAGATCATCGTTCACATTTGCATCGTAAGCAAAAACAGCTGAAAAGATGTTAGACGACATCTGTTTGATTGTCTCGGTCATTTTGTTGATACAAGAAGAATAGTCACTTCCACTTAGGGACGTCTTCACTTCAATCATGGCGACCACTGCTTCAGCCGGCACAAACACGAGATCACCATCGCTGAATAGCACAGTGCGCTGTGCATTATAGATTATAATGTCCATTTGAGGCGAAACTCTGTCACGTTTAAAAACAAATCCACGTCCAACCTTAAAGGGCTCAGGCAGAAGCCGTCTTAGCATGGTTCTTAGAACCGCCTCTTTCCACTCGCCGTCAGTAAGCCAATGACGGTCATCAATGAAATTACGCACACGGTCTCTCAATGCGGACATTTCAGCATTAATTGACTCAAGGTAATTGCTTTTATTCATAGCTATTCCTCGTAAATCATTTTCACGGTCATGCCGCCGTCGCAGACAAAAGTCTGCCCGGTGACAAAACCGCTGCGGTGGCCTTCGAGGAGAAAGAGCGCCATTTCGGCGATGTCTTCCGGATGCCCCACCCGCCCAACCGGATGCTGGGCGTGATTCTCGCGCCGCGCGGCGCGGGCGCTTTCGGCGGCCGGGCGCGTGTCGATCCAGCCGGGGCAAATGGCATTGACCCGGATTTTCGGCCCGAGGCTGATGGCGAGTCCGCGCGTGAGGCCCAGCAAGCCAGCCTTGGTCACGCCATAGGCCTCAGTGTCGGGTTCGGCCTGAAAGGCGCGGGTGGAGGAAATATTCAAAATGGCGCCGCCACCGGGCGCGCGCCGCAGAAATTTCACGGCGTGTTTCGCCACCAGGAACGGTCCCGTGAGATTCACCGCCAGCATTTGCTGCCATTTCGCCACCGCCAATTTCTCCACCGGTCCGTTGTGCGGATTGGCGAGCCCGGCATTATTTACCACGCCGTCCAACCGGCCAAATTCCGCTACCGTGCGAGTTACGAGTGCCACCACCGCCTTTTCCTCCGCCACATTGCAAGTGACAAAAAGGGCGCGCCCGCCGGCGGGCGCATGCTGGTTTAATGCCGCGACCGCGATGCGCCCCTCGCGGACGAGCACATCGGCGACCACGACATTCCAGCCAGCGGCGAGCAACCGCGCGGCCACGCCGCGGCCAATGCCGCGGGCCGCGCCAGTGACGATGGCGGTGGGTTGACTACTTTTTTTCATGGAGAAATTTTACTCCCGCCCGAGGCGCATGAGGCCGCGCGAGGCGCGCGTGAGCTGGCGGTCGTGCAAGTTAGCGCGGGGGTCGTAGGTGCGCAGCAAATTCCAATACGCGTCGGAGTGGTTCATCTCTGTGAGATGCGCGAGTTCATGCAGAATCACATAGTCGTGCAGCGCCGCCGGCAGCAGCACGAGCCGCCAGTTGAGCGAGATGCCGCCCGGCGCAGAGCAGGAACCCCACCGCGTGCCCTGGTCGCGCACCGTCACGCGGCCCGCGCGCAGGCCCAATTTCCCGGCCAGTTCCTGCACGCGCCCGGGCAGGACTTGGGACGCGAATTGCCGCAATAGCGTTTTCAGCGCCCGCTCCTTCTCGTCGCCCGGAGGAAAACGGAACGCCGCCTCCCCGGCGGAAGCGGAAAACACGAGGAATGGGCGCGCCGTCGTAAAACCCAGCGCCACCGTGAATTCCCGCCCGCCGCCGCTCAACTGCGGATGGCGCGCCAGGTAACGATCCAGGGGCATGGGCGGCGGAGCGGAATGCAGATGCCGTTCGAGCCAATCGCCCTGGCTGCGCAAAAATCCCAGCGCTTCCCGCAACGACCCGCGCGCCGGCACCAAAAGGAGGGCCTGGTTCTGCCGCCCGATGCTCACGCGAATGCGCCGGGCTCGCGCCGAACGCCGCACTTCGTACGGCACCAGCAGCGGCCCGCCCGCGGTCTCGACGGAGACCAGGGAAAAGGAGTCACGATGCGCTGGCATGAGTGGTGGCTTGTTTTTCAACCTGCTCCGTGACGGCGCGGGCGTGGCGGCGCAAGGCGGACTCCGGATCGATTTTGGCGACGCGGCAGGCCGCCGCCAATTCAAACAACCGCCTTCCCGCCTCGGCTTCATCCAGGCCTTCGGCCAGCGCCGCGATGTTTTCCCGATTCACGCAACCCGCCGCCGGCAACTGCTTCTTTTCGATCTGCTTAAAAATCTCCCGCGCGTACAACAAGGCCGACAATTGCGGCGGGAGGCGCTTGAACAAGCCCTCGCCGGTCGGCCCGTTTTTCTTTTCTCCCGCCTTGATGGCGTCCCACTGCTGCAGCACGGCGTCGGAATCCTTTAGCCGCAACTCCCCGAACACATGCGGATGGCGCCGGACCAGTTTCTCATTCACCTCGGCGGCCACATCGTCGAAATTGAAATGGCCCGCCTCGGACGCCAGTTGTGCGTGCATCACCACGTGCAGGAGCAGGTCGCCCAATTCCTCGCGCATATGCGGAAAATCATTGCGATCGATGGCGTCGAGCAATTCGGCGACTTCCTCGACGAGGCAGTCACAAATGCTCTGGTGGGTTTGCTCGCGGTCCCACGGGCAGCCGTCGGGCGCGCGCAGCCGCGCCATGGTTTCCCGCAAATCATCAATCGCGCTCATGAGTGGGCGCCACGGTAAACCAGGCGGCCCGTGGGCGCAAGCACGCGCACACACGAAACTGTCGAAAGCCCGTTTCGGGGCTTTTGAATTTTGCATTTATCAATCCGCCTTTATCGTTTAGCGTTTCCCCTCCCCATGGACAAACTCGCCGAGATCATGGCGCGCAAGCGCCGCGAAATGGCCGCCCGCGAACGCCCCGTGAGCGAGCGCGAACTCGCGCGCTTCGCCACCTCCGCCCGGCCCGGCCTGACGTTTGCCCAGGCGCTCGACCAGCCCGGCCGCCTCAGCGTCATCGCGGAAATCAAGCGCCGTTCGCCCTCTGCGGGGGCCATCAAAGCCGAGGTTGATGCCGTCGAGCAGGCCCGCCGTTACACCAACGCCGGCGCCGACGCGATTTCCGTACTCACGGACGAACCGGATTTCGGCGGCACGTTGCGCGACTTGTGGGATGTGGTCGAATTTCAAGTCACCACCAACCGCCTGGTGCCCTGCCTGCGCAAGGATTTCATGGTGCATCCGCTCCAGGTTGTCGAGGCGGCCGAGGCGGGCGCCCGCGCCATCCTCCTGATTGTGCGCGCGCTGGATGACGACACCCTCGCGCGCCTGCACGACGCCGCCACACTCGCGGGCCTCGATGCGCTGTTTGAAATCCACGAGGAAGCCGAGCTGGAGCGCGCCCTGCGCCACGGCGCAAAAATCCTCGGTGTCAACAACCGCAATCTCTCCACCTTCAAGACCGACCTCGCGTTCTCAGAAAAAATCATCCCGCAAATCCCCGCGGGCATTTTGCCGGTGGCGGAAAGCGGCATCAGCACCGTGGCGGATGCCGCGCGCGTGCGCGCCGCCGGGGCGCGGGCGCTCCTCGTCGGCGAAGCCTTGATGCGCGTCGAAGATCCGGAAAAACTTTTGCAGGAATTGCAAGGGGCGTGAGGAATAACTGGAAACATGAGAGCCATTCCATTTCCATCTTTCGAAATTGCGTTTTGGCACCCATTTGGTCCACATGGCCGCGAGGAGCCAGAAGATATTCTTGAGCGCAAGCAGTACGAAATCGAAAGGAACGGATGTACCTTTTGGTCGTTTCAATACCGGCGAATGCTTGAGGATTGGTCTCATGAACTATTGAACGCCAACCCTCAAAATGTGTTTGTTTTCTGCTCGAATGGTCAAGGAGCTATTGATCCGGCCAGAGAGGGAACACAGAACAGGCCACTTGATTGCCAAAGCTATCGACTGGTCGGTACTAAAGACGCCGCATGGCATCCAATGCCGAGCGGAATCCGTGTTCCTCATCCGTTTCGGCCAAGAAAAACTTTGGCGTCTGCGTTTGTTGTCCAACAGGTGTTGTTTCCAATAGAATCATTCAAGCCGCCTGTCGTCGAGTGGTACTCGAAGAAAGGATCCTGGCGATCCGCACGGATTCCAACTCGCGGTGAATATCTCATCTGCTTCGGCGGAACTTTGCCAATGCGAAATGTGCGTGCAGTTTTAGAATTAAAGCCACCCTATTTGGCCGTTGTAGCCGCAGATCAATTGGCCGGTTGATTCAATCGGAATTTGATCTGTTCATTAATAACATAGCATTTAGAAATCAGCATTTCTGTCCCATGCCGCTCACGCCCACCCAGACCCGCGCGCAGCTCGTGCAACTTGGCGTGAGCCCGCGGCCCCGCCTGGGGCAGAATTTTTTGACGGATGGCAACATTGTCCGCAAATCACTGGAACTCGCGGAAATCGCGCCGGGTGACGTTGTCGTTGAAATCGGTCCCGGCCTCGGAACGCTCAGCGCAGCTTTGCTGGCGGCGGGGGCGGAAGTTTTTGCCGTGGAAATTGACCGGATGCTGCACGCGCACCTCGAGCAGACGCTCGTCGCCGCCCATCCCAAAAAATTTCACCTACTCGAAGGTGATGCGGTGGAATTCCCGCGGGCGGGGCTGGGCGAAAAATCGGCCGCTCTCGGCAAGGACACTGCCTCCGAGGCAGGGACGCCTCTCCGAGGCGTCCGCGCGGATGAAGACGAACGCGTCGGAAACGGACGCCTCGGAGAGGCGTCCCTACCTCAAGCCGCGCCATCCCTGCCCTATCCATCCCTGCCCCAATCCTCGCAGTCACCACGCGCCTACAAAGTCGTCGCCAACGTGCCGTATGCCATCAGTACGCCATGGCTCGATGCCTTGTTGTCCGGCCCGTTGCCCGAACGGATGGTGTTGATGCTCCAGCGCGAATCCGCCGAACGCTTCACCGCCCCGCCCAACACGCCCGAGCGCGGCGCGATTTCGATTTTTGTGGAGGCGGCCTACGAGCGCCAACCCGGCCATCCGGTGTCGCGGACCTGTTTCTATCCGGTGCCCAAGGTGGATTCCGTGCTTCTGTGCCTTGTGCGGCGCACTTTCCCGCGCGTGTTTCAGGCCGCGACGAAAAAATTCATCCGCGAGCTTTTCACCCACCGGCGCAAGCAACTCGGCGCGCTCGTCCGCCAGTTGACAGGCAAACCCGAGGCCCCCCACGCGCCGCTGGCCGAGCACGCCACCCAGTGGCTGGCCCGCCTGCCCGCGCTCGGGACGGACAGCCACGCCCGCCCGGAAGCAGTGCCGCTGGCGGCCTGGCTGGCGCTGGATGAACTTTTGCGGAGTTGACCCGCGCAATCGCTTTGCGCTGGGGATAGAACTATGGTCTACTCCGCCGTGAATGCGACCCGCTCAAACTTCTTTCGCGTTCCCCGCCTCATGCCGTTTTTGCTCACCATTTTGTGGACCGTGCTGGCCGCGTATTCGGGACTCGTGATTTTTGCGTGGCTCTGCGCGGACCGCATGATTTTCCCGCGCCCGGCCCCGAGCTATCACGACGCCCCGAACCAGAACAAGCTCCCCGCGGCGGACGGCAACGAAATCACCGCCGTCTTTCTGCCCAACCCCACGGCGCCGTTTGTCATCCTCTATAGTTTGGGCAATGGCGAAGACCTTGGGACGGTGGAGGACAGCCTCCGCGAATTTCAAAAACGCGGCTGGGCGGTCTTCGCCTACGACAATCCCGGCTATGGGACGAGCACCGGGACGCCCACCGAAGCCAGTTGTTATTCGGCCATTGGCGCGGCGTACTCCTACCTCACCACACTGAAGAATGTACCGCCGGAGCGCATTGTGCTTTATGGACGCTCGCTCGGCAGCGGCCCGGCCGTGGAATTGGCCAGCCTCGAGCCAGTCGGCGGCCTGATTTTGCAAGGCGCCTACCTCAGCACGTTTCGCGTCATCACACATTGGAAACTCCTGCCGTGGGACAAATTTGACAATCTCGCCAAGATAACCCATGTGCACGCTCCGCTGCTGTCCATTCACGGGCGGCTCGACGAAACGGTTCCGTTTTGGCACGGAGAGGAGCTGTTCAACGCTTACCCCGGCCCGAAGGACCATCTTTGGCTGGATAACGCCGCCCACAATAATATCCTGGAAGTGGCCCCCGCCGAATATTGGGAGGCCATCGAAAAATTCCGGCAGAAACTTATCGCCGCCCTTCCGCCCGGCTCGCCCGCTGCCGCGACCCCCGCTCCATGAGCCTCCCCGCCGCCCCCGTCCGCATTCCGACCGCGCTGGTCATTCTCGCCCAGGATTTTGAGGAGATCGAGGCGCTCGCGCCCGTGGATGTGCTGCGCCGCGGGGGTGTCGCCGTGACGATGGCGTCACTCGACCCCAACCTTTCCGTGCGCGGTTGCAATCAAATCACGGTCCAAGCCGACACCACGCTCGACCAGGCCCTGCAAAAAACCTACGACGCGCTCGTGCTGCCCGGCGGGCCCGGCTATATGCGTTTGCGCGCGGATCCACGCCTCCCACCGGCGATCAAGGCCCAAGCCTCCGCGGGCCGCGTGGTCGCCGCCATTTGCGCCGCGCCCACCCTGCTCCTCGATGCCGGCTTGCTGACCCGCCGCCGTTATGCCTGCCATTTCAGCGTGAAAAACGAACTGCCCTACGGCGCAGCACAAGCGGTGGTGGAAGACGGTTACCTGATTACTTCGCAAGGGCCCGGCACCGCCGTCGCCTTTGGGCTCGCTATCCTTGCTCGTCTCACCAGCCCTGGCCAGGCCCGCCGCATCGCCTCGGGCCTTGGTCACAACGAGGAATAACGCGTGCCGCGGCGGCTGTTTCGGCGGCGGTGCTAACAGAATTAAATAATTTACGGAAGCGCAGCCCCGTTCGGCGGCACGGAGCGGGTTTGCGAATTCCAGTTTTTAATTTTGTTAATTCCGTTAATTCTGTCTAAGAATCTTCTGCCGTGTTCGAAGACGAACATTCATCCGACCGCTCCCTCCCGGAAACGGGCATCGAAGTGATGCTCCGTTTTCAATGGTATTTTCTCGGGCTGGCGGCGGTGGTGGGTGCGGGCGGCAATGTCGCCTGGGCGCGGGGCATCCTCGGATCGTTCGGCCTGCTGGGGCCGATTCTGGTGCTCGCCTCCCGCAATTCCGCCGAGCGCCCGCCGGGGCGGCTCGGCCTCCCCTACGCCCTGCTCATGCTGCCGTGGTGGATCGGGGTGGCCTCTTTCTTGTGCGGCCAGGCCAATCCCATCTACGAGATGCACGCGGGCGACAAGATGCAGTATTGGGAATTGCTGCCGCAGCCCTCGGCCTGGGTACCGGTGGCGGGCGAATTCAAGACCGCGGCGCTGGGCTTGCTGCTGTCGATCGGCCTTTATGCCGCGGCGGTCAATGCCTTCCTGCTCGCCCACAACCGCCTGGCCTTTGCCCGTTCGTGGGTGGGCTTCATCTGGGGCGCCGGGCTGGTGGGTTTCATTGGCGTGGTGCAAAAAATCACCGGCGCGCGCGAAATTCTTTGGTTCATCCCCGTCGGCAATCCGGCTTTTTTTGCGGACTTCCCGCACCGGGCGCAATGGTGCGCGTTTGCGATTTTGTGGATGGGCGCCGGCCTCGGGCTCGCTGCCTGGCTGGTGCGCCAGCGCTCCTGGCGTTGGTTGAACACCGATGGCTGGAGCCTCCTGGTCGCCGCCGGGGCGCTGGCCCTCAGCATTGCTTGCGCGGGCGATCCGCTGTATTGGCTGCTGGGCGCGCTGGTCGCCGCCGCGGGCTGCCTTGCGCTCGGCTGGCAAACCTGGGCGGAGCGGCGCCAGCAAGGGCCGGGCCTCCACGCCATTGTCTGCTTTTCCGTTGCCGCAGTGTTTGTGCTCGCGGCCATCGGCGTGACTTTGCAAAGCGGCCAGGGCTGGATTGCCTACGCGGGCGACCATCCTGGCAATGCCGTGCATAGCCGGATGCTGCAGGACGTCATTGCCTTGTGCTGGCAAAGACCCTGGTTCGGGTGGGGCACAAATTCTTTCGGGATTGTTTACAGCCTGTTTCAGCAAGCCGACCTCGGTCTAGGCTATTGGGCGTACGCGCGCTCCGACCTGCTGCAAAGTCTCTTTGAAAACGGCGTCATCGGGACGCTGGCCTGGTGTTTGCCGGCCGTCGCGCTGGGCGTGCGGCTGTTTCGCACCGGCTTGCGGTCGTTCCTCTGGGCCCCTTTCGCCGGCCTGTTGGCCGTGGCCGCGCTCGCCCTCGTGGATTTCCCCTTCGCCTGCCCCGCGGTTTTCTTTTGTTTTTGGTTGCTGCTTTTCGGGATCTCACGCTGGACGGAAGTGGACGATGAAAATCATAAATCCCGGTCCGAGGATCGCCGCGTCATCGAGCGCAGCCGCCGGGCCGAGGCGGCGGTGGCAGCTGCCCCAACCGGCCCCGTAATCTAATGTCTCAGCGTTTGATGGCCGCTTTAACCCAGTTGACTCTTTCAAGAGATGAAATACTGCATTCAAATTTTAGCAATCGGGATCGTCACATTTAGCTACGTGCATGTCAGTCTTGCTAAAGTGGTGTATTTTGGCGGCACTGCTACACAATCATCCCCCGGCCTCGGAAAAACCATGCCCTTTATCACCTTTGGTGTTTTACCAAATTTGGAAAAACCGACGCAAATCAACGAAGTTTTGCATTCTAATTTCACCGAATCCATCACCTTTCGATTTGGTGCCAGCAATAAGGCCGTACGAACCACCAAAATCATCGTGCCCGGCGAAGCCATCGCGACAAAGACCCATGGTACGTTTAAGCTTAAACATTCAGGCTTGGTCACCATCGTCACCATGAATTTCAGTGGCGCCTCCAAAGCCCAAAAATGGGCTGACACTTATTCCTTAACCATAACAGCAACAAAGCTGACGGCAAAAATCCTGTTCATGAAAGGCGGGGTCGCCACCACTACGACGAAATTCAGCGGAAATATGTATTAGATTTAGTTATTTCTCCGCCATTGCGGCCCGCAAGGCCCGGACCAACGCCTCGCCTTCCAAGTCCTTGCCCACAATAACGCCCTGGCGGTTGAGCAGGTAATTCTGCGGCGTGAAGTGCACGCCATATTTCACGGCCAGCGCATTGTCCCAATACTGGCCGTCGTAATACTGCGGCCACGGGATTTTCTGGCTCTGCAAGTACGACGTTACTTTGTCGCGATCCGCATCGTCGAGGCTGACGCCGATCACGTCAAAGCCTTGGGCGTGGTATTGATGGTAAAGCGCCAGGATTTTCGGCAACTGCACATGGCAGTCAGGGCACCAGGCGGCCCAAAATTCGATCAACAAAATCCGGCCCGCGTATTGCGCCGGAGAAAGCGGCTGGCCGTCCATGGCGGTGACGGAAAAATCCGGAAATTTAGTCCCCACTGCGAGCGAGCGATGGATGCGATCGTCGTCAATTTTCTTCTCCAGCGCCGGCAGGGCCGCGGCGACTTCCTGGCTGACGGGCGTGCCGGGATAGTCCGCCACGATTTGCTTATACTGGGCCAGCGCCTTGACGGGCTGGTGCAGTGAGGTCGCCAGCAATTTCGCCCGCGCCCAGGCGATTTCCGCGACGGCATTGCCTTTGTCCCCGGCATGAGTCGCCAACAACACATCAAACTGCTTTAATTCCGGCGCCATCTCCTCCTCCGTTTTCAGGCTCAAATCGACCTTGGCATTCACCACCGCCATGAGCGCGGACAAGTCTGCGGTGGCATTGCCGGTGTTTGGGAAAATCACCGGAATGGGCGCGTTTGCCGAAATTGGCGTCCATTTGCGCACGAGAAACAGGGCGGCCAAAGCCGCCAGCGCCACGAGCACCAAACCGAGGAGAGCATTTTTCATGGAGCGAGAGGGCAGGATGAGGCCACAAACACGGGTTGCGGGGCACGCCGCAAACCTTTAGCGACTTTACTTTCACTGCAAACAACGTTCCCCGCACGCCTAAAACGTCTGCGCAGGTCGCGCTTCACCTCTGTCACCGTAGTGCCTTCAGTATCCTCTGTCCCTCTGTCCCTTTGCTCCTCTGTCCCTTTGCTCTTTTGTCCCTGCCGAAGAAAAAGTCTTTCCCGCGCGGGCCGATTTGATAAAAGAAACCTTTGCCCGCAACCGCCTGCCCAACCGTGTCTGCCGTCCCGCCGCCCCCTCCTCAAGCGCCCGCTCCCGCCGGCGCGCCACGCGTGCGCGTGCGGTTCAAGAGCCCGGACGAACGGGTTGTCATCACCGGCCTCGGGCTGACCGCGCCGAACGGGAACTCGCTCGCCGAATTTCGCGCCAACCTGCTGGCCGGGCGTCCCAACATCCAGCGCATTCCCATCCGTTACATGGGCGAAGTCTTTGCCGGGGTGTGTAACTACGACGCCCTCAAATACCAGAAGCGCAAAGAAGTCCGCAACGGCACCCGTGCCGGGAGCATCGCCATCTACTGCGCACGCGAGGCGCTGGCCGATGCCGGCCTCGAGCTGGCTGGCCTCGACCGCTCGCGCGTCGGCGTGTATGTCGGCATCACCGAACACGGCAATGTCGAAACCGAAAACGAAATTTTCAATATCTCGCAGTTCAATTACGACACGAAGTATTGGACGCACCACCACAACCCCCGCACGGTCGCCAACAATCCCGCCGGTGAAGTCACCATCAACCTCGGCCTGACCGGCCCGCACTACACCATCGGCGCGGCCTGCGCCGCCGGCAACGCGGGCCTTATCCAGGCCGTGCAGATGCTGCGCCTCGGCGAAGTGGACCTTGCGATAGCGGGCGGAGTCAGCGAAAGCATCCACACCTTTGGGATTTTCGCCGCGTTCAAGGCCCAGGGCGCCCTCGCGCACCACGTCGATCCGAACCAAGCCTCGCGCCCGTTCGACCGCGACCGCAACGGCATCGTCATCTCCGAGGGCGGCGCACTTTACACGCTGGAACGGTTGTCCGACGCCCGCGCCCGTGGCGCGAAAATCATCGCCGAAGTTTCGGGTTATTGCATGAACTCCGACGCCACCGACGCCGTGCTGCCCAACCCCGACCGGCAGGCGGAGTGCATGTTTGCCGCCATCGCCCGCGCCGGACTCGAACCCGGCGAAATCGATCTGGTTTCCACGCACGCCACCGCCACCCACCAGGGCGACGCCCAGGAATGCGAGGCCCTCCGGCGCGTGTTTGCGAACTGTGCCACACGGTTCAACAACACCAAGAGCTTTATCGGCCACGCGATGGGCGCCGCCGGCGCGCTCGAGCTGGCGGGCAACCTCCCAAGTTTCGAAGACGCCCTCGTCCACCCCACCATCAACTTGGATAATCTTGACCCCGCGTGCGAACTGCCTAATCTGGTTGTTTCGCGTCCGGCGGCCGTGCCCCGGGTGCGGGCCATCCTCAACAACTCCTTCGGCATGCTTGGCATCAACTCCGCCGTCGTGGTGACAAAATTCCAAGGCTGAATATTAAACAACCTGATTTTCGACAGAATTAACAGAATTTGGAGAATTAAGACGCCTAATTTCACCCGGCTAAAATGCGCCATAATCTTCCTCCACGTCTGTTGAATGTTCAATTTTTAATTTTGAATCCTCACTCCACCAAGTACTAAAACACTAGGCACTAGAACACTTTCCTTTAATCATGCCCACTGCCACCGTCACGACCCCTGAGGACGTCAAGAAGATCGTGCTCGCGATCATTGCTGAAATCGCGCCCGACGAAGATCTGTCGAACGTGAAGCCCGAGGTCCGCCTGCGCGACCAGCTCGAACTGGATTCGATGGACTTCCTCGACATCGTCATGGAGCTCCGCAAAAAGTATAACATCGAAGTCCCCGAGAACGACTACCCCAAGCTCGCGACGCTCGATTCGTGCGCCGAGTACCTGCTGCCGAAGTTTGTGAAGTAGGCCTTGTGCAGACAGTTTGCTGAGAATTGAATCACAAAGCAAACGGAAGACACAGCGAAAAACAGAGGGGCTCAAAAGCAACTGCTGCATCTCAAAATGGCGTCCACCTCTCACGACATGGAGAAGGAAGTTGAGGTTGTTTTTCGTCACACGCCTGCCCCGGCCTATTTAGCTATTGTTGATTTGAACGAATACCAATTTTTTGTCGCAGAAGGCTTGGAATACCACCAGATGCTAGCCCATCTTGGCAGGCAAAGATCAAAGATGACGGCGGTCGCGTGGGGTTGCCCCGAAAAAGAACTGTGTATTCGTTTAATATTCACGCGCGATCATCTGGCATTCCAGTCGATAAAGACCTATTCATCCGCCTTTCAAGGCTGGATAAAAACTCAGGGACGACTCTGCTTTACTAGTCATGGCGGTCTTTATCATTGCGCAATTGATGAGCAAGGGAGCTTAGCCGAGGAGATGACTAGTCCCATTGACACCTATGTCTCCCGCGAACTCTTGGTGCCCGCAGGAATGTACTCTATAATTGTATATCGTCATTTCCCTTGGTTTGAAGGTGATCAGGATGCTCCTCTCCTTGGCGAAGGCATCCATTTTACTGTTATTCTTCGCTGCTATGATTTCAATCGGCCCCTTAATCTCCATCCGCAGCCTTGTTCCGTTCCGTGGAGTTAACCCCTTTGTGATCGAGTTGAATTGAATGCATTGAAATGTTGGTTTCTGTTTAACCCTTGAACTCTGTTACGACAACCGACATAAACTCCTTGCTCTCCCTTTGAAAATCCTCGAATTTGCCTTCGTTTGTTACCCCGTCACCGAATTGGCGCGGGCGCGTGACTTCTACGAACGCATCCTCGGTTTCACCCCGGCTTCGTTTTGGGGCGACAACACCAAGGGCTGGATTGAATACGAAGTCGGCCCGCACACCCTTGCGCTCACCAATTTCAGCGATGACTGGAAACCCTCCACGCAAGGAGTCACGCTGGGCCTCGAAGTAGACGATCTGGAGCAATCCGTCGCCGAACTCGAGGGCCACCAGGTGCAATTCACCCTGAAACTGACGCAATCGCCCGTCTGCCGCTTTGCCATCATCCAGGATCCCGATGGCAACAAGCTCTTCATCCACAAGCGGCACAAACCCATCCTTTCCAACCTCCCGGTCAAACCGGCCAAACTTCCTATGAAAAAAACCAAAAAGATCGCCAAGAAGAAAACCGTCAAGAAGACCGCCGGCAAAGCCAAGAAGAAGTAGTTCGCGCGTTTGCGTTTGTCGATCAGCTTCACTGCGGATTGATTTTTCGCCGATGCGCTACGTCGAGTATCGCGACGCCATTCAGGGGATGCTAAGCAAGCATCCCCTTGGACTGACATGGCGGGAACTGCAAACCCGCCTGCAGTTGCCACATGCCCGCCCGTGCCCAACGTGGACGAGAAAGCTCGCCCACGACCTCGGGCTACGGCGGGTGTCTGGGCTGGCGCGCGCACAACTCTGGCGGCTGGATGGGAAAAGGAAGTGAACTCGGCCGGATTCGAGGAATGCAGCCATGGACGGAATGGATCGAATCGGGATAATCGCCCGAACGGCGTCATTGTAGCCTCTCTACGATTCGATCTCCAGTTTAGCTGACCATTCCATTGATTCCGTTAATTCGGTCAAAATTCAGGGCGCCGCGCGTTTAGAAATCGGGATTGGAGGATGGGCGTTCATTGGTCAATGTTGCGCGTTCGCCGCCATGCCGCATCCCGCCCAGACCCACTACGACGCCGTCGTCATCGGCGCAGGCATGTCCGGCCTCGCCGCGGGTATTCGCCTGGCCATGTTCGGGCGCAAGGTCGTCATCCTCGAGCGCCACAATGCGCCCGGAGGCCTGAACAGCTTCTACTTCAAAGACGGGCGCAAACACGACGTGGGCCTCCATGCGATGACGAACTATGTGCCGCCCGGCCCGCGCGCCAAGGGAGCGCCGCTCAACAAGATCCTCCGGCAACTCCGCCTAACCCGCGAAGATTTCGACCTCGCCGAACAAATGGGCTCGCGCGTCGCGTGGCCGGGCGCATCGCTCCGCTTCACCAATGATTTTGCCGTGCTCGAAAGCGAGGTGGCCCGCGCCTTTCCGCGGGAAATTGACCGATTCCGCCAACTGGATGCCACGATTCGCGCCGCCGCCAGCGAGGCCGTCGCCCTCGATGCGGCGCCGCGCTCGGCCCGCGCCGTTCTGGCCGAATTTTTAACCGATGCGGTGCTGGCCGACATGCTGCTGCTCCCGCTCATGTACTATGGCAGCGCGCAGGAACACGACATGGAGTGGCCGCAATTTTGCATCATGTGGCAGGCGCTTTACCATGAAGGTTTCGCCCGGCCCTTCGAGGGCGTGCGCCGCATCCTGCACGCGCTCACCAACAAATATCGCGAACTCGGCGGCGAGCGCTGCATGAAGTGCGGCGTCGCGCATTTGCGCGTGCGCGGCGGCACCGTCGCCGAAATCGTGCTGGACGACGGCCACGTGCTGACCGCCGACCATGTTTTATCCTCGGCCGGACTCGTGGAAACGCTGCGGATGTGCGATGACCAGCAGAATGAGACCTCCGCCGCCGACATCGGCCGGCTGTCGTTTGTCGAGACGATCACCATGCTCGACGTGCAACCGCAGGCCCTCGGCTGGGACGACACCATTATTTTTTTCAACGACGCCGAGCGGCTCGTGTACGCGCGCCCCGGGGCGTTGGTGGATCCGCGCAGCGGCGTCATCTGCTTTCCGAACAACTATCAATACAGCGGCGGGCGCCAATTGGCAGAGGGCGTGTTGCGCGTCACCGCCCAGGCCAACTTCGACCGCTGGATGGCGCTTGCGCCCGATGCGCCGGCCTATGCCGCGGAAAAGCAGCACTGGTACGGGAAGCTGCAGGAGCAGGCCTTAAAATTTGTGCCGCCACAATCACCGGCCATTTTGCGCGAGCACACGCTGGCCTCCGACATGTTCACGCCGCGGACCGTGCTGCATTTCACCGGCCATCTCGCGGGGGCGATTTACGGCTCGTCGCGGAAAATTCGCGATGGTCGCACCCATTTGGCGAATTTGTATTTGTGCGGCACTGACCAGGGCTTCCTCGGCATCACGGGCGCGATGCTCAGCGGCATCACGATGGCCAACGTGCACGTGCTAGGCGCGGGAAAAATGGATTAACCATTCTTCTTGCGCAAATATTCCAGCACCCGCAGTACGACAGGCTCGTCCGCCGCGAGCGCCGGGCGCACCGCAAAAATCGCCCGCACCACCGTTTCGTAGTCTAGTTCCCGGCCCGTTTCCGCGGCCCACAAATGGCGGATGTAGCGCGCCGCGCGATCAATCAACTTTAAATTGCTCGGGCGCACAAACGTCATCAAATTTCCGCGGCAGCGCCCCAGCCGCGCCATCACCGCCGTCGAATGCGCGTTGAGCGCCATCTTTAAAAATAAATGCGCCTCCACCAGGCCGCCCGGGGGCAAAGGCAGTCGCACGTCAATCGCGCCGAGCTTCAGCCGCGCCTCACCGTCTTCAACTTCCACTTCCACCACGAGCATGGGTGCCCGCTGGGTTTTCCGCGCCCTTAACTCGACGACGCGATCGGAAAAATCATAGCCCTCGAGCCAGGCGCGCGAGGTGAGCTTTTCCAAACCCGGCCACTCCAAAGTCCGCGGTTCGCGCAGGAGCAACGCCCGCCAGGCCACCGCTGCGGACGACGTGCCGGGCAGATGCAAGTAGGTGAGGCTCGCCGGTTGCGCAGGCACAAAATTATTTTCAAAGGCGGCCAGGCTAAAAGTCGGCGCGCGCTCCGTGGTGTCGGTGATCACCGTCATCCCGGCGGTACGCGTGCGGTAAAGCGTGAATTGTGATTTTTGGTAAACGGCAGCTTCCGCCGTGGTCAACGGTGCGAGCGCCGCGAAATCCGCCGCCTTTAAATGTGCCAGCAACGCCGCCAGCGTTTCCGCAATTTTGGCCGGTGCGCGATGATGCTCCAGCGCCCAGCCCACCGCCGCCATCAGGACGGTGCTCGCCTGCATGCGCGTGCTGCCCGCGAGCGCCATCGGGCCGACATGGAGATTCAGTTTGCGGATGCGGCCATCGTCCAACACCCGCCGCGAACGCTCCACACCCGCGCGCAATTGCTCGTCGCGGTTGCAGTATAAAAACCACGGCGCGTTTTTGGAAACCTCCGCCGCCCGCTCGGTCGCGCCGATGACCCAGGGCGTCTCGCCGCCTTCCGTGGATGCGATGAGCAAATCGCCCGCGGCAAAACCGAGTTCATTGAGCTGGCGCGCGCCGTACTCCGGAAAATCCTCGAAGTTTTCAATCGAGCGGATAAGCGCGGCGTCGCCGCCCGCCATAAAGGCCACCACCCTGTCGGCCAGCGGCGCGGGCAACATACCCGCCCGGGCCAGCCATTCGCAGGCGAGCGACAACCGGCCCGTCGCTCCGCAGCCGCACAAAAATATTTTCCGGCCCGCCGCAAATGTCGCCGCCACCGCCCGCGCCAGTTCAGCGATGCCGCCGACTTTCTCCCGCAGGCGTTCGAGCGCCGCGACATCCACGGCTTGCAGCGACCGGAGGGCCGCCGGCAAATCAGTCTGCGCCTGCTCTGACAAATGTTCGGTGAGCGGATGAAAGCCCTCCGTGTCCAGCGACCCGAGCTGGTAGTGGGCGGCCAAAACAAGAAATTCCTCGGCGGTGTCGGCGGTTGGCACACGCCGAGTGCAAGGCGAAACCGGAAAAATGAAAAGGGCAAAATGCGGTTTCGGCCAAAAATCGCGCCGCCGCCCCCTGCGCTTTCTTTTTGACTAACGCCGCCGAGTGGCAATCGTTAAGTTAGAATGGACTCCGCCCAGGAACTCGTCGACGCCGCGTCCGCGTTGGCCCGCCAGACCGCGAACCTGAAGTTCGCCCCGCCGGTCGCTTACGTTTACCGCCCGCTGGAATATGCCTGGAGCGCGCACGAGGCGTATTTGCGCCGCTTCGGCATTCGTCCGAAGCGCGCGATTTTTCTCGGCATGAACCCGGGGCCGTTCGGCATGGCGCAAACCGGGGTCCCTTTTGGTGAAATCGCGGCCGTGCGCGACTGGATGGGCATTCACGCGCTCATCGGCCATCCCGCGCGGGAACACCCGAAGCGCCCCGTCCAGGGCTTTGCGTGCAAGCGCGCGGAAGTGAGCGGCAAGCGGCTGTGGGGGTTGTTCGACCGGCGTTTCGGCGCCGCGCCCAAATTTTTTCACGACTATTTCGTGGTGAATTATTGTCCGCTGCTGTTTATCGATGAGGGCGGACGCAACCTCACACCCGATAAATTTCCCGCCAGCCAGGCCGAGCCCTTGTTCGCCGCGTGCGATACGCATTTGCGCCGCGTCGTCTCGGCGCTCGAAGCGGAATGGGTGATTGGTGTCGGCGCCTTTGCGGAAACGCGCGCGCGCACCGCCTTGCTGGGCCATGGCGTGGCGTTTGGCCGCGTGCCGCATCCGAGCCCGGCCAACCCGGCCGCCAATCGCGGGTGGGACAGCGCGGCCACCAAAGCCCTTGTCGAACTCGGAGTGTGGACCTAGGCTGGAAAAATGGCCGTCCCCGCGCCAGCACCGCCGTCCCCGCACTCGCCGTACCGCGAAGGCCTCGCCGTCGCGTGGTTGAGCCTCACCATCAACGTCGCCCTGGCCGCGCTGAAAATTACCGTCGGGTTCGCGGCCCACTCGCAGGCGCTGGTCGCCGATGGCTTGCACAGCCTGGCCGACCTCTCCAGCGATATTGCGGTGCTGGCCGGGCTCAAATTCGCTGCCAAGCCCGGCGATGCCGACCATCCCTACGGCCACCACAAATTTGCGAGCCTGGCCTGCCTCTTCATCGCGGTGTTCCTGCTGATTTTTTGTGGCTTCTTGATTTGGAATTCCGCGCACAGCCTGTTGGACAATACGGCGGACGTGCCGGGCTGGGCGGCCCTGGTGGTGGCGCTGGTGGCGCTCGTGGTGAAGGAAACCTTCTTTCACTATGCGTCGGCCCAGGCGCGTCGGCTGAAATCCCGTGTGCTCGCCGCCAGCGCCCTCGACCATCGCGCCGATGCCGTCGCCTCGCTGCTCGTGGTCATCGCCATCGCCGCCACCCACCTCGGCGGGCCCGCTTTTGCGTTTTTGGATAAGGCCGTCGGGCTGGCGCTGGGCGGCTACCTCTTTGTGCTCGGTTCCAAAATTCTCCGTCAGGCCTGCGCCGATCTGCTCGACACCGCGCCCGACACGGAAATCATTAACGACCTGCGCGAGCACATCCTCGCCGTGCCCGGCGCGCTGGCGTACCACAATTTTCGCGCCCGCCGCGTCGGCGACCTGCTGGACGTGGACCTGCACTTGCAAGTCGATCCCCAACTCACCGTCGAGCAAGGCCATGAAATCGCGCGCCAGGTAAAACTGGCGATCCATACCCAGCACCCCGAGGTGCTCGACGTGCTCGTGCATTTGGAACCCGCCGTGCCTGGCCATCTCAAGAACGCCGGCGTGCACGACCGGCAAATCAGCACGGCGAACTGACGGAGCTAAGTTTGGGCGCTTCCGGCCCGCCGTCTGCGCGTCTTACTGCATTGCGGCGATCTGGCCACGGGGTTTGTCGAACGGCATCGCACCCCGCAGTCTTTGCGCCGTTCCTTGTCTCCCTTTTGTGCCTCTTGTGCTTTTTGAGGTTAACCACAAAAAGCACAAGAGGCACAAACCCAGGGCCTGAGCCAACCCAAAGCCCCGGCCTTTAACCCCAAAACCCAACCCCGCTACGACGGCCTGCTCCTCATCTTCGACGAACCCCCGCCGCCGCCGCCGAACCCGTCTTCTGGACCGACTGAAACTGCGGTTTCAGACCGGCGGAGCCATGCCCTGCGCCGGGAAAATGGATTGTTCCATCAATGGATAATGCTTATGTTTTGGGACCGGCAGTCATCGAATCCAGTATCCATCTGCTCGCCGGCTCCAATCAGCATTCCGCAATCATCATTCAGCATTTCTTCCGCCCTCCCCGAAAAGGCAATATCCTTTCAGTAATCCCAAAGGAAGAGCACCATGTCCAAATATCTGATTTCGTTTCCCAGCGCGGCGATGGTCGTGCCCGAGGGCGAGTGGGAGGCTGTGGGCCGCGACGCTCACGCCGTGATCGGCGAGGCGAAGGCCGCAGGCGTCTATGTTTTCGGCGGCGGCATCGATGAAGACGTTCCGCCGGTGCTCGTAGCTGCGGACGGCACGGTCACTGAGGGCGGCTATCCATGGGCGCCACCGCTCGACGGCGGCTTCACCGTGCTCGAACTTCCCTCGCGCGCAGATGCTGTCGCGTGGGCCGCACGTATCGCGAAGGCCTGCCGCTGCAACCAGGAACTGCGCGTCTTCGGGTTCGACCCGCAATCCTGAGGGCGATGTGGCGTCGGTTAACCTCCACCCATCCCCCACCCCATTTTTTCCACTCCCCTAAAAAAGCAATTTCATTTCAATTTAGGGCAAAATGTAAAGCCTGAGGTTACCCTGATTTGTGCTTCCCACCAACCACACACCTTCCCGATGAAAAAAAGAACAATAATTTTCCTTATCTTAGTCGTTGCCATTCTAGGCTTGTTTTACTGGTGGTATTGGCAAAAAAATGTTCCGATTCAGCTGGTTCCGTCTAAATCGGTCGCTGGTTCCAATGTCAATTTTTCGGGAAATATTTCTGCTTCGAATACTGCGGCGATCAATCCAATCATCGGCCCAATCACAACAAATGCTCAAGGGCAGCCTGAAGCACAGATCAATCCAGCCCTGCCAGCAGCCACCCAGATGCAGATGATTCTCGATGCGGAAAATGGTCGGAAAATTGATTTTTATGGCAAGGTAGTTGATCAAAATGGTGCGCCAGTGGCGGGAGCCAAAGTTCGAGGGGTGATCGTTTTTTCAAGTATGGCTGGTACTAACAATAAAGATTATTTTACGGAAACTGATGGAAACGGTCTCTTTAAATTTACTAACTTGCATGGCCCTAATTTTGGAGCAGTGCCGAGTAAGGAGGGCTATGTCTATGACGAAAGACAACCTGCTAATTGGAGTGAAAATTACAATCCTAATCCTAATGTTCCAATAGTATTTCCAATTTGGAAACTCCAGGGCGCAGAGCCCATGGTTCACGCGCAAATCCATGACTATATCCCCTGCGACGGAACAGAAATTCAATACAATTTGCTGACTGGAAAAAGGACTTCCACCGGAGGTGGCCTGATTGTAAAATTTATACGTAATCCCGTTCAAATTGTCCGCGGCACACCTTTTGCATGGACGCTCACCTTGGAGGTCCCAGGTGGCGGTCTCATTGAAGTGAAGGATCTCTACCCTTACGAGGCCCCTGAAAATGGCTACGAGCCGTTTACCACTATCGCCACTGGCTCTGACGTTAAAAATTACACCGATTCCGCCAGCAAAACCTACTATGTTAAGTCAGCCGACGGCAAATACGGTCGCCTCACCATTGAGCTTCAAGCCGATTTTCAGCCTCCACCCACGAGTTTTGACGCCAACATCTATCTCAATCTGTCCGGCTCTCGAAATCTCGAATACGACCGAGGCCTCGATCCATCTGCTCCCAAGCTTCAAACACGAACTATTCCCCAAACAAGCCAACGCGCCAACCCATAGCAAGGCACGGGTCGTGCCTAGGGCAGCCTGACCGGGATTTCCCGTGTGCATAGGCGGGATAGTGACGTCGGTTAATCCCCACCCATCCCGCACCCCTTGTCTTCCCCTCACCCGAAAAAACAATTTCCTCTCAATTACAGAAGGAAAAGAAGCTCCGGTTTTGTTCTCTTCGTTTCCATCTGTAAATATTTCTCTTTGTAGTGTGGGCTTGCCGGAAACGATAGAAGGCGGGGCTGACTGTTTGCCAGGTAGTTAGCAGCAGTTTTTACCCAGCCGTTTAACCCAGCGGGTTCGCCACGCGCGGGGCCGGCTGGATGACTTTTGCGCCGCCGAGCAGCTTGCCGTTGGCCGTCACCGTGAAAAACTTCGGGAATTTCGGCGCAATCATCGTGAACTTCACTTTCTCCGTGGTCACCACGTCGCCGTGCAGGCCGGGGGCCAGGGTGTAATGCACCGCGACGTCCACGACCTGGCCGTGCAGGCGGGTGCCGGTGAGGGTCATCGTGTAGCCGGTGGTCGGAAACGTGACGCTCAGCGTGTAGGTCAGAAAGTCGGAGGGCATCACCGGATTCTGCCGGCAGGTGGCGGAAAGCGGGCCGGGGACGGTGGATTTAACGCCGGCCGATGCCACGAGCGTGCCGGCGGCCAAGAGAATGGCTGTGCCCATACCGCGAAAAGAAATCGTAGTCATAAAAGAAGGAAAGGGGGTTATTCCAGGGGTGAGAGACTTCAACCAGTCTATTATTTCAGGCTCTTTTTGCAAGCCAGCATTGCCGGAAACTGATCGCATTTCCGACTTGCGCGCGCGGCGCTCGCGCCAATGCTGGCACCGATGCCTGCCGATACCGCCAAACGCGCCCTCCTCTCCGTCAGTGACAAATCCGGCCTCGCCGATTTCGCCCGCGTGCTCGTCCAGCAGCACGGCTACCAATTGCTGTCCACCGGCGGCACCGCCAAGCTGCTCCGCGAGGCGGGCCTGCCCGTCACGGACGTGAGCGAGTACACCGGCTTTCCCGAAATGATGGAAGGGCGCGTGAAAACCCTGCATCCGAAAGTGCACGGCGGCCTGCTCTGCCGGCGCGATAACGCCGAGCACCTCGCGCAGGCGCAGGCCCACGGCATCGGGCTCATCGACCTCGTGGTCGTCAACCTCTACCCCTTCGAGCAAACTGTCGCCAAGCCGAATTGCCACTTCGAGGAAGCCATTGAGAACATTGACATCGGCGGGCCCTCGATGCTCCGCAGCGCGGCGAAAAACCATTCCGCCGTCACCGTGCTTTGCGATCCGGCGGACTACGCACGGGTGCTCGCCGCCCTGGGCGACGCCGCGAAAATTTCCGCGCTGCGCCGCGAGCTGGCCCTGAAAGTTTTTCAGCGCACCGCCGCCTACGACGCCGCCATCGCGACCTATCTCGCCGCGCAGGCGGAGGCCCCGGACCTCGACGCCCTCGCCGGTTTTCCCGCGCAATTTACAGTGACGCTCCCGAAGGCGCAGAATTTGCGCTACGGGGAAAATCCGCACCAGCGCGCCGCGCTTTACGGCTCGTTTGGCGAACGTTTCGAGCAACTCCAGGGCAAGGAGCTTTCGTTCAACAACATCCTCGACATCACGGCGGCCACGTACCTCATTGGCGAATTTGAGAAGGCCACCCTGGCCATCCTCAAACACACCAACCCCTGCGGCGTGGCCAGCGCGCCGACCATCCTTGAGGCGTGGAACCAGGCTTACGCCACCGACCGGCAGGCGCCCTTCGGCGGCATCATCGTCGCCAATCGCACCGTCGAGGAGGATCTTGCCACGGCCATTGCTGAAATTTTCAGTGAAGTCATCATCGCGCCGGGTTTCAGTCCCGCGGCCCGGGCCCTCTTGGCGAAGAAAAAGAATCTCCGGTTGATGACCGCGCGCGACCCGATTCGCGCGGAGACACTGCAAGACGTGCGCAGCGTCGTCGGCGGCGTGCTCGTGCAGGACCGCGATCACAAACCCGCCAATCCCTCCGGTTGGAAAGTCGTGACGAAGCGTGCGCCCACGGAAGCGGAATGGGATGCTTTGCGCTTCGGCTGGCGCGTGGTCAAGCACGTCAAATCCAACGCCATCGTCTATGCGGCGGCAGAACGCACGCTGGGCATTGGCGCGGGCCAGATGTCGCGCGTGGATTCTTCGCGCATCGCCGTCTGGAAAGCGGGCGAGGCCGGGCTTTCGCTCCAAGGCTCCGTCGTCGCCTCCGACGCCTTTTTCCCGTTTCCCGACGGCCTCGTGGCCGCGGCCCAGGCCGGCGCGACGGCGGCGGCCCAACCCGGCGGCTCGGTGCGCGACGCCGAAGTCATCGCGGCGGCCGACGCACACAACCTCGCGATGGTCTTCACCGGCATCCGCCATTTCAAGCACTAGGGTAACACCCACTCTTGTCGTCCGCGTATTTTAATGCCAAGCTGGTTTTGAATATGTATTTCCCCCGGATGAAGAAAATTTCCTTCGCCGTAATTCAGTTCAGCCTGCTCGCTATTTGGGCCGCGCTCGCCGCCGGTTGCATGACTGCGCCGGAAACCGGCCGCAGCCAGCTCTCCCTCGTGCCGGAGAGCCAGGTCGAGCAGCAATCAAAGGCGGCCTTTGCGCAAATGAAAAAGAAGACGCCCATTTCCAAGGACGCCAAGCAGAACCAGATGGTCAAGGACGTCGCCTCGCGCATCGTGGCCGCCGCGCGGAGTTCCCCGGGCGGCGCGGATTTGCCCGCGCCGAACAAGTGGGAATTTGTCGTCTTTAAGGATGACAAAACCATCAATGCCTTTGCGATGCCCGGCGGCAAGGTGGGCGTGTACTCCGGCATGTTCAAGGTGGCGAAAACGGAAGGCGAACTGGCCATCGTGCTCGGCCACGAAATCGCCCACGTCGCTGCCAAGCACGGCGACGAACGCATTTCCCAGGCCGAGGCCGCGCAAGTCGCGGGCGAACTGGCCTCCGTCTTGCTCGGCCAGTCGGATATGAGCCCGGCGGCGCAACAAACCATCATGCAAGCCTACGGCGCGGGCGCGGAATACGGCGTGCTGTTGCCCTTCAGCCGCACCCAGGAAAGTGAAGCCGATCACAATGGCTTGCTTTATGCAGCGCGCGCCGGCTATGACCCGCGGGTCGCCATTCCCTTCTGGCAGGATATGACCAAGCTCGGGGGCTCCACCCCGCCGGTTTTCCTTTCCGACCACCCGTCCAACGAAACGCGCATCAGCGATTTGCAGGCGGAAATGCCGCAAGCCCTGACCGAATATCAAAAGGCCACGGGCAAGAAGGCGCCGTAACTTCTTCCTTCAGTCCCGCTCGCCCACTCCTCCTCTTATGCTCGATCCCGTCCAGTTCCTGACCGATTACGTGCGCTTCCCGAGCGTGTCCACTGACCCGAGCTATAAAGCCGGCCTCGACGGCGCGCGGGGTTTTGCGTGCCATGCGTTGGAATCCCTCGGCTTTAAGGTGGAAGTCGTTCCGACCGCCCTGCATCCCATCATCCTCGCCGAACGCGGCACCGACGAGAGCTGGCCCCATGTCATCATCTATGGCCATTACGACGTGCAACCGGCGGATCCGTTGAACAAATGGACTTCGCCGGCCTTCGAGCCCGTCATCCGGGGCCGCCGCCTGTACGCGCGCGGCGCCGCCGACAACAAGGGCCCGCAAGCCGTGCAGTTCGGCGCGCTCGCGCAAGTGCTCGCCGAAAACCCCAACCTGCCCCTGCGCATCACTTTTCTCATCGAGGGCGAGGAGGAAATCGGCAGCCCGAGTTTCCCCGAGTTTTTAAAAAAACACCGCGACCGCTTGCGCGAGGCGGACCTGGTCATTCTCTCCGACACCGGCAGCCCGGGCCCCGAACAAATCGTCATCACCACCGGCCTGCGCGGGCTCACCGGCCTGGAGATGACGCTCATCGGCCCGCGCACCGATTTGCATTCCGGCATCCACGGCGGCGCCGTGCTCAATCCCATCCAGGCGCTGTGCGAAATTTGCGCTTCGCTGCACGCCCCCGACGGGCGCGTCAACATTCCCGGATTTTACGACGATGTGCGTGAACCGAGTCAATGGGAACGCGACGAACTCGCGAAGTACCCGCGCACGCTCGAGGACTACAAACAGTTTCTCGGTGTAAACAGCTTCTACACCGCACCGGGCTACACCGCGCTTGAGGCCGTGCGCTTCGGCCCGACGCTCGACTTCAACGGCATCGGTGGCGGCTATCAGGGCGAAGGCTCCAAGACCGTCATCCCCAGCCGTGCGTTTGCGAAAATCACGATGCGCCTCGTGCCCGACCAAAAGGCCGAAGTCATCCGCGACTTGCTCGAAAAAACGCTCCAGCATCGCTGCCCGCCCGGCGCGCGCCTCGAGTTCAGTGTCAAGGAAGGCGGCTCGCCCTACGCAGTGATTCCGCCCGGCCGACCGAACACTCCGGCAGACCAGTCGCCCGTTTTGGCCCGCGCGTTTTACGCCGCGGACGCCGCCATCACGGAATGCTTCGGCAAGAAACCGCTCTACCTGCGCGAGGGCGGCAGTGTGCCCATCATCGGCCAAATCAAACAGCAAACCGGGTTGGACTCGCTGATGATTGGCTTGTTTACACCCGAGGATAATTTGCACGCGCCCGACGAAAGCTTCTCGCTCGATATTCTGGAGCGCGGTGTCGCGACTTATGCGAAACTGCTCAAGGGCCTGGCGGCGGGATGAGAAGAATCACTGAGCAGCGTTACCGGTTTTCGGTTTTTCGGTTTTGGCCAGTTTCTCCACGTCCGCCAAAATCGCGGCCTCGAGCAAATCCTCGTGCTGCCACGGGATCATGTGGCCTTGGTTCGGGATGCGCTCCACGAGCAGTTGCGCGTTTTTAAATTGGCGCTCGATGAAATCGGCGTTTTCCGGCGACACCAAGCCGTCCGTCGTGCCTTGCAATGCGGTCACCGGCATTTTTATTTCCGCCCAGCGGGGTGTGAGCGTCACCAACTGCCCCTTGAGCGCCACGATCTCCTCGTCCGCTTTCACCAGCGGGTCCGACACCATCAGGTAAACGCCCGGCACGCGCGCCACCGCCTGATACCAGGCCACGGTTTCCTGCGCCGGATCCAGCGACGCCGCCACGAGCACCAAGGCGCCGACTTGCTGCGGATCATCCAGCGCCAATTGCGCGGCGATCGGCCCGCCCAAAGACCAGCCGACGACAATCGCCGGCAGATTTTTGGAATGCGCGTCGAGCACCACGCGCAAGGCCTTCGCTTGGGCCTCGAGCGAAGTCTCCAAGCCGCCCACCGCCGAACCACCCCACCCCAAGCGGTCCACGGAAATAAGCAGCGCGCGGTCAGCCAGGACGGGCCGGGCCATCATCCGGCCAAAATCCTCCCACGAGCCCGGTGTGCCGTGAATGAACAGGACGAGCGGCCCGTCCGGATTGCCGGTCTCGGCCGCAAAAATCTGGCGCCCGCCGCCGGGCAATTCGTAGGTGTGGTAAGTGGGCAGCGGACGTCCCGCGAAAATTTTTGCCACCGCCGGCGGCTTAAATGACATGCAGCCGAAATGTACCCCGAGCAGGGCCATCGCGATCAGGCCCAAAAATCCATAACGCAGGCGGCGCAATTTCATCCAGAAACCCAGCCTACGGGAACCGTTCCGGACGGGTCAAATCTAACCCGGATTTGGGGGCCGCGCATGAACTTCAGATTAAAAGAAAGTCATAGTGCTGCCGCCCGGCAACTTCGCTCGCGCCACGCGGTTCCTCCCCTTATCCTTAACCACCAACCCGCCCGGGAGGGCACTCTTATGCACGTCAAAATCATCCCCGAAATCTGGAACACCCTGACTCCGCAGCAAAAGCGCATCTACGCGGATTACCTGCAACCCGAAAAAATTCGCCACCCTCTCAACCACCAGGAAATCACTGCGTGGCTGAGCGTGTTTGCCGGCCTGTTGCTCGCCACCGCGTTTAGCCTGCTGCTGATGCACTAATCGCCGCGGCCAAATTCGCCCGGCCGGTTCCCCTGTCGGCGAATTGGCGGCCCACTTCGACGTGGTGCTGGGTCTGACTCCGGAGGCTTGAGTTGCGCGAATCTTACGTCAGCAACAAATCCAGCGCCATGCGATGGAGCCGCGGGCTGGCGGCCACGCATGAGCGCTGGTCGCCCACTTCAGCGCCCGACCAGTCGCTGATGATACCGCCCGCGCCACGAATAATCGGCACCAGCGGCAAAACGTCCCAGGCATTGTGCGCCACGCCATCCGCCATGATGTCAGCCCGCCCCGTCGCCACCAGCAGATAGCCGAAACAGTCGCCCCAAGTGCGCACGATGCCGGCGGACTTGAGCAGGCGCTGCCGCGCGGCGGGGTCGTGCAACTGCGGAATGTCATCGCCCACGGAGGTGGTCAGCAGCGTGGCCTCGGCCAGCGAGCGGGTGCCGCGCACGCGCACCGGGGCGCCGTTGAGCTCGCACGATTTTCCATCGCCCACGCAAAGCAATTTTAACACCGGCTGGTGAATCGCACCCAACACCGGCTTGCCCTGATGCAACAAACCAATGAGCGTGCCGAACAACGGCACGCCGTGCACAAAAGACTTGGTGCCGTCCACCGGATCGAGCACCCAAACCCATTCGGCGTCCGCGCGCTCCGGGCCATATTCCTCGGCGATGATGCCATGGCCGGGAAAACGCGCATTGATCAACCGGCGCATTTCCGCCTCCGCCGCCCGGTCCGCCACGGTGACGGGCGTGGCATCGCTCTTCTGCTCGACGACCAAGCCCGCCCGCCAAAAATGTTCGAGCAGAATCGGCCCGCTGGCGGCCGTCAGCTCGGCGAGCATATCACGATAAATGGTCAGTGTGGGAGAATCGGTCATGTACTGAAACGGAACACTCCAGCAGTATTCGAAAACGCGCCCAAAAGCAACCCGCTTTGCCGGGAACGCTGGAGCCGCGCGCCGGAATTTCCTTTTGCCCGGCGGGACCTTGCGCTTTGCTGGCCGCATGTCCTGGACCGCCGCCACGCTGCACATGCTTGATTTCGAAGGCAGCCGGCACAGCGGCGTGGTGGAATTCGGCGTGGTCACTCTCGCCGGAACCGAAATCATCTCGACCCGCACGCGCTTGTGCGCCCCCGTCGGACCCATCGCTCCCGTCGAAGCGGCCACGCACGGGATTCGTGAGACTGACACCGCCGGGGCGCCGCCTTTTCACACGGAAGCAGCCTGGTTTGCCCAGCAACGACAGACCGGGCCCTTCGCCGCCCATCATGCCCCAGTCGAACGCAACCTGCTGCGCCGCACCTGGGCCGTGCCGCCTGCCGCGCCGGATTTTCTCGCCGCCGATCCGGCTACCGCACCGCGTGTGGCCGACTGGGGACCCTGGCTCGACACCCGCCAGCTCTATGAACGTCTTTATCCCGGGCAGCCGAATTATCAATTAATGGATTTGGTACGTGGCTTTTCCCTCGAAGCCGAACTCGCCGATCTCGCCGCGACCCATTGTCCATCCAGCCGCCGCCGTCCCCACTGCGCCTTGTTTGACGCCCTGGCCGCCGCGCTTTTGCTCATCCGCCTCGCGCGCGAGCCGGCACTAACGCAAGCCTCCTTGGGTTGGCTGCTGCGGCATTCGGCACCGCCGGCGGACGAACAAGCCGGGAATCAATCTGTGCTGGACCTGGAAGAATAAGCCGCCGCCCGAACTCTAGTTTTTTCCGGTCAGGCACTCGTGCAGCGCGTCCATCAATTCGTGGTTGCGGTAAGGCTTGAGCAAAAACTGCGTCACCCCCAGTTTGCGCAAGGCCTCGATGCGCGTGTCGTGCCGGACGCCCGACGTGGCAATCACCCGCAAATCCGGGCGCAATTCGCGCAGGGCCTTGAGCGTGGCCACGCCGTCAAGGCGCGGCATCATCACGTCGAGCACCACCGCCGCCACGTCGCCGCTGCGTTCGCGCAATTTCTCCACGGCCTGGTAGCCGTCCGCCGCCTCCACCACAACATAACCACGCTGCTTTAAGACAAACGCGATGGCCTGGCGCAGGGGCGCTTCATCATCCACCACCAAAATCGTCGTGCCGTTGCCCGCGGCCAAACTCGATTCCGCCTCCGGCGCGGACGAATCCGCGGGCGCATTCGTCACCACTGAACCCTCGGGCTGGGCCGGCAAGTACAAGACAAACGTCGTCCCCTGCGGCCCGGTGGACTCGATTTCCATGATGCCCGCATGGTCCTGCACGATGGATAACGCGGTGGACAACCCCAGCCCGGTGCCCTTGCCCACGTCTTTGGTGGTGAAAAAGGGTTCGAAAATTTTGGGCAGCGCCTCCACGGGAATGCCGGTGCCCATGTCGGACACGCGCACACGCACGTGCGGGCCGGGGCGCGCGCCGGGGAAGGCGCTCGTCTGCGCGCCCGTCAGCACGACGTTGTCCGCCACCAAGGTGATGACGCCGCCGGCCGGCATGGCGTCGCGGCTGTTGACGCACAAATTCATCAACACCTGCAAAAATTGCGTGGGGTCCGCCTTCACCAGCCACAGATTCTGCGCCACTTGCAGATCGAGCCGCACGTCGCGCGGGAATGTTTCGCGCACCAGCCGCTCGAGTTCAACGATGACGTTGCCGGGGGCGATGATTTCGCGCTTGCCGCGCCGGCCGCGCGAAAAGGCCAGCACCTGCTGCACCAGTTCCGACGCGCGGTGAATGGAAATGTCCATCACCTCGATGATTTCGCGCTCCTTGCCCGCAAACGGCAGCGTCTTGAGGAAACCGGCGCCCAAGCGCACCGGCGCGAGGATGTTGTTCAAATCGTGGGCGATGCCGCCGGCCAGGTTGCCGATGCTCTCGAGCCGCTGGGCCCGCGCCAGGCGTTCCTCGAGCGCGCGCTGGCTGGTGATGTCCTCCATGATTTCCACGTAATGGGTAATCAGGCCCGCCTCATCGAACACCGGGAACAAGTTGGCGCGCACCATGACATTGCGCCCGTCCTTCGTCCGGTTCGAGAACTCGCCTTCCCACTTTTTCCCCTGCTCGAGGCGATTCCATAACTCACGATAAAATTCCTCCGGCATTTCGCCGGACTTGAGCAGCCGCGGCGTCTGGCCCAGCAATTCCTCCTGGCGGTAGCCGGAGACTTCGCAAAATTTTTGATTCACGTACTCGATGGTGCCGGCCGGGTCGGTGATCATGATGCCCACCGGGCTTTGCTCGACCACTTGGGAAAGCCGCCGCGACGTCTGCTCCTGGGCGAACCGGTGCGAGGCATCCATCACCATGCCCAGAATCGCGGGCTCGCCCTCGTGCTCCGAGGCAATGCCATGGCCTTGCACGGCGACGGTGTGTCCATGCGGGCCCGCCAGGCGAAAGAGCAACGGCGCCTCGCCGGCTTCGCCCGCGTACAGGGGACGCAGGCGGGCCGCCACGGTCGCGCGATCATCCGGGTGCACCAACTCCAAAAATTCCGGCCGGGAGGGCGGACGCGAACCGCCCAGCCGCGCGATGGCCCAGAATTTTGGATTGGCATAGACCACGCGGTTTTCCTGCAAAATGAAAATACCCGCCAGCGACTGCTCCATGAGCCCGAGGAATTTCTGCTCGGCCAGCTTCATGCGCGTCAAATCCGTCGCCGTGCCGGAAATCAATAAAGGCAAGCCGGCGGCCACCTTCAACCCGACAAAGCTGAGGCGGAACCAGCGCGGGCTGCCATCACGATGGCGCAAGCGCGCCTCGATGACATGCGTCATGCCGGGCTCGCGGGCGCAAACCTGCAGCAATTCCTCCATCTGCGGGCGATCGTCCGCGTGCATCAGGTCCAACCATTGGCCCAGCCGGGCCGGGAAGTCCGCCGAAGAATAGCCCAGCATCTCCGCCAAATGCGGCTCCCACAACAGATTACCTGCCGTGGGGTCGAGGGTCCACACGCCCGTTCCCGCCGCCTGGGCCACACGCATATAGCGTTCGTGGCCAGCATTGACCTCGGCGGCGGCACTGGCCCGGTCGGTGACATCCATGCCCAGGGCCAGGACTGTTTCCGGTTCACCGTCGCCCGGCGATTGCACGGAGACGTGCCATTCAATCATCCGGATGGAACCGTCGCGCGCCAAATGGCGCATGGTCACAATGCGGCCCGCCTTTTCCGCCCCGCCCGTACCCGCAAAAGTTTCCCGCAAAGGCATCTGGCCCTCGGCGTCTATCCAAGGCAGCACGTCATACGATTGCCCCACCACCTCCATCGCCCGCCACCCAAAAATGGCCTCGGCCCGGCCCGACCATTGGCGGAACCGCCGGGCGGCATCGAGCTCGATCACCGCCGTCGGGGTGTTGTCATAATGGATCTGCAATTTGCTCAGCAGCAAACGCTTTTCCCGCTCGCCGTCCGTCCGCACTTGCTCGGATTGGCGTTTTAACTGGGTGACATGCAGGTTCTGCTGCCGCGCCCGCCACAGCATCGCCACCAAAACGGCGAACATCGACGCCAGCGCCACCCCGCGGTAAAAGGAATCCACCCGCCCCTGCGCTAAATCCGGCAGGTAATCGGTGATGTCTTCCTGCGCCTTTCCATCAATGGAAACAGGCATGTGCTGGCGGGCGGCTGCCGCAGGGACAGTCGCCAGGCACCACACCGCCAAACCGAGACACATCCGGCGGCTGACCGTGGATAAAATTGAGGAGGAGAGCACTGAAAGTTGAACCCCCGACTGTATCTTGATTACCTCAAAGGAGAAAGAAAAATCCATTCGGGAATACCCCAGCGCGGGGCCTTCAATCCGCCAATAAACCCTGCCACTCCGCGAGCGATAGCTTGGCCAGAGCCTCCCCGCTTTCGGAGAGAAAATCCTCCAGCAGCCCCGCCTTGCTTTGCTGCAACGCCAGCACGCGTTCCTCAATGGTGCCGGCCGCGATGAGCTTATACACAGACACCACGCGCGTCTGCCCAATCCGGTGCGCGCGGTCCGACGCCTGCGCCTCCACCGCCGGATTCCACCACGGATCGAAATGCACCACCGTATCGGCTCCCGTAAGATTGAGGCCCGTGCCCCCGGCTTTGAGGGAAATGAGCAGGATCGGCAGCGTGGGATCGCCATTGAACCGCTCGCACAAAGCCACGCGTTCACCGACGGGCGTCGAACCATCCAGCCGCAGGCACGGCAGGCCCGCCTCGGCGAGCGCCGGTTCCAGCAAATCCAACACGGATACAAATTGTGAAAAAACGAGCGCCCGATGGCCGCCGTCCACCGCCTCCTCCAAAAGTTCGCGCAACGCGCGGAGTTTGCCGGAGTCGTCCGCCACACATGTGGCATCCAGCACGCGTGGATCGGCACAAACCTGACGCAGCCGCAAAAGCTCCTCAAACGCCGCCAGCCGCAACCGGCCGTCACCCGCCCCGCCCATGGCGAGTTGGAAAAAAGCCGCGCGCGCCTGGTCGCGCACTTTGGCATACAGCGCCGCTTGCTTCGGCTCCAATTCGCAAAACACGGTCTGCTCGATTTTGGGTGGGAGTTCCGGTGCGACGGCCGCCTTCGTCCGGCGCAAAACATAGGGGGCCGCGCGCTTGCGCAGAGTCGCGTCGCTAGCCGCCCGCACCGCCGCCCGGTTTTCGCCAGCAGCGGCGGAGTCCCCGCCCGGTTGGGCCAAATAGCCCGGGAGTAAAAAATCAAAGAGTGAACGCAGATCGTCGAAACTGTTTTCCAGCGGCGTGCCCGTAAGCGCAAAACGCGAACGCGCCCGCAGCGCCCGCAAGGCGCGGGCCGCGTAGGTGCGGCGATTCTTGGCGTGCTGGGCTTCGTCGGCCAGCACGGTCGCCCACTCGATGCCCGCGAGTGGCGCCGGATCGCGCGCCAGCGTGGCATAGGAAGTGAATACGACATCACACGCCACCGCCGCCTCGGGATTTTCCAGCCGGCTCGCGCCGTGATGCACGAAAATTTTCAAGCCCGGCGTGAACACCGCCGCCTCGCGCCGCCAGTTCGCCACCAATCCCGCCGGCGCGACCACGAGCGAAGGCGCACCTCGCGCGCCGTCCTTCCCTTCCGTCCGGTGAATGCATTGCAAAAGCGCGAGCGCCTGAATCGTTTTGCCCAGGCCCATTTCGTCGGCCAGCACGCCGCCGAGATTATTCCGCCAAAGGTGCCACATCCACGCCACGCCCACGCACTGGTAATCGCGCAAGCGCGCCGCGAGTTCGCGCGGAATCGGCGCGGTCGCGAGCCGGTCGAGCTGGCGCAGGGCTTCGCTGCGGGCCCGCCATGTCGCGGGTGTTTCCAGTGGAACCGCCAGCGATTCGAGCAGTGATTCAATCGCCGGCAATTCCGCCGCCGTGACGGTCCGCCGGAAGCGAGCGAGCGGTGCGCTGCCACCGTTGCCTTCGCCCAACGCGCGCTGGGCATCGGCCAGGCGTTTCGCGGTTTCGGGTTCGATCAGCACAATGCCCTGCGGCGACTCCACATAAGGTTGATTGCGGGCCAGCGCCGCGCGCAGCGCAGCCTCATCTGCGCCGGGCGCGGCCAGCGTGACGCTCACCTCGTACGCGCCGTCGCGCCCGCCGGCGGTGGCCGCGAGTTTCGCAAATTGCAGGCCCGCCAACCGCTGCTGGAAACCGGTGGTGAATTGGGCGCGGTATTTCTCCCGCAACGCCCGCCAATGCCGCGCCAGAAACGTGAGCACCTTGTGTCGGTCGCGCAGCCACCATTTGCGATTCGAAGGTTCCAGTTGAAAACCGGCGGCTTTCACCATCTCTAAAAGTTCCGCATACACCACGCTTTCCCGCCCGGGCAAGGTAATCGCCAGATACTGTAGCGAGCCATCCACCGTCAGCTCCGACCGGACGGGCGCGGCAACTGCGGCGGGCTTTTCGCGAAAGAGGGACATGGGAAATAAAGTCAGAATGCAGAAGTTCAGCAATCAGGTTTTTCCATGCTTATTCGCCAGGTTTGGACTTCTACTTTCCACCTTCTACCCTCCATTCTTTGGCTTCCATTCGCTCGTCAGTAACACCTTCCCGCCGTGGCCGGGACGAAAGGCGTGTTCGAACGCCGCTTTCCAATCAATCAATGGATACTGGGCGGCGACGGGCTGGGTGATAATGCCCTCCCTCAGTAATTCAATCATTTTATCCCACAGGGCATGAACCTCCGCCACGGGCCGCGCCCGCGCCCAGGCGTCCATCCAGTAGCCGCGCAAGGCGAGGTTCCGAAAAATCAATTCGCGCGTGGGAAAACGCATCGGGTCTGACGTCACCCCGCCATAAGTGACCACCACGCCGCCCGGTGCCACCGCCCGGCACAACCGGCCCGCGCTCGGCCCGCCAATGGCATTCAACGCCAGCCGTATCGGCGCGCCGCCCGTCCATGCCCCCGGATTTTTTTCGTAACCCGATTCCTCGCCCACCACCACTGCCCCGAGTTCGCGCAGCGATCCAGCCTTCGCTTCGTCGCGCACGACACTGAGCACGCGCCAGCCCAAATGCTGGGCCAGTTGCGCCACGAGCACGCCGACCGCCGAGGTGCCCGCGTTGAGCATGAGCCAGTCGCCCTTTTGCAAAGCCACAAAATCATGCAGCATCCGCCACGCTGTCGGCGGATTTACAAACGCCAGCGCCGCCTGTTCGAGCGGCACGCCTGCCGGAATCGGATACAAGGACGACGCCTCCGCCACCAGGGCCTCGCGCCACACGCCCAAGTCCTCCGGCATTTTTACCAGCGTACCGACGGCCGGTGAAAGGACTCCCGGCCCGAGCGCCACGACTTCGCCCACACCCTCGCGCCCGCCGATGGCCGGCAATTCCAGTGTGCGCCCGTAAGTGCCATTAATCAGGCCAACATCGGAATAGTGAATCCCCGCGGCCCGCAGCGCCAGCAACACCTGGCCAGCCCTGAGCGCGGTTGAAGGGCCTGATTTCAACTCCGGCAAATCCAATTTTGCCAGCGCCAGCACCTCAGCCGGCGCGCCCAGTCGGTCGTAACGCAATGCACGTACAAGAGGCCCATCACTGTTGCAGCTATTTTCCACCCCTCAACGATGTTCGGTCAACCGCCTCGAATCCAGCTTGTAAATGATTTGGTCAAACGCCCGCACTTGCTTTGCTGGGCCGCCCACCCTTTGTGCCATTGCGACGGGCCGCCGCGCGTTTGCGGCGCGTACGAGCCAAGCCGCCCAGCCGGCCCAACGACACCGCGCCGTGGTGGCGCGGCAAAGGCGGCATCTCGCCATCCTCGCGGTAAACTTTGAGCGCCAGGGACAGGGCCGATTGAATTTCACGCGCAGCCTGCTCGCGGGTTTCACCATGCGCCATGATGCCGGGCATTTCCAGCACTTGGGCGATGTAGCATTCATCGCCCGGTTCCGGGCTGTACCAAATGCGCACTTCGTAGTCTTGTGAAGAGGGATTCATGTTTTGAGATTTTTGAGGATTTGGCGTACTTGCCGCACTTGATAAGCCTTGGCCTTGCCGTCGGCGCTTTGCAGGTTAATCAAGTCGGTCCCGGGTTTTTTGAAAAGGCAGTGACTGCCACCGCTGGTGCGTTTGGCGAAGCCGAAACGTTCGAGCAGATGGCAAAGATCTTCATAGCGAAGGTTGGCATCGCTGCGCCCGTCGAGTACTTGCTCCAGGGTCTTTTTCCAGTTACCCATTAACCATCATTAAAACCCAACCGCTTGGATTTGCAACCCTTTATTCGCGGCGTATGGCCGAAGCTTCCAAAAACGAATAGAATTCTTTTCTTCCCCCCCGCGCCACTCGCGCGTAAAACTCTCCCCCATGGCCAAGCCCGCTTCCAAAGGAAAATCCCCTGCCGCCGCTCCTCGCGCCGGCCAGGCCCGGCACGCCACTTGGGGCGGCCGCTTCGCCGAAGGCCCCGCCGCTCTCATGCTGCGGTTCAGTGAGTCCGTCTCTTTCGACCAACGGCTGGCCGCGTTTGACATCCAAGGCTCGCAGGCTCATGCGAAAATGCAGGCGCATGTGGGCCTCATCACGCACGCCGAGCGCGATGCCATCGTTCGCGGCCTCGACGAAATTTTGACGGAAATCCAGGCAGGCCGGTTCAAGTGGGACACCGCCCTCGAGGACGTGCACATGAATATCGAGCACGCTCTGGCCCGCCGCACGCCCGCCGCCGCCAAACTCCATACCGCGCGCAGCCGCAACGACCAGATCGCCACCACCATGCGCCTGTGGTTCAAGTGGGCCTGCGCGCAACTGGACGCCGCGCTCGCGGATTTGCTGGGCGTGATCGTCGCCCAGGCAAAGGCCCACCAAAACGTGATCCTGCCCGGCTACACCCATTTGCAGCGCGCCCAGCCCGTTTCGCTCGCCCACCATTTGCTCGCCTATGCGGAAATGTTTGGACGCGACCGCGCGCGATTTGCCACGGTGGCGGAACACGCAAATATTTGCCCGCTCGGCTCCGGCGCGATTGCCGGCACCACCCTGCCGATTGACCGCGAATTCACCGCGCGCACCCTTGGCTTTGTGGATGCCCAGGGCCGCCCGCAAGTCACGCAAAACAGCATGGACGCCGTCGCCGACCGCGACGTGTTTGTCGAATTCCTCGCCGCCGCCGCGCTCTGCGGCGCGCATGCCTCGCGCGTGGCCGAGGATTTCATTTTGTGGAGCAGCGCGGAATTCAAATTCGTGGCTCTGCCCGACGCCTTCACCACCGGCTCGAGCCTGATGCCGCACAAGAAAAATCCCGACGCCTTCGAACTCCTGCGCGGCAAATCCGCCCGGCTCCAGGGGCACCTGCAAACGTTGCTGACCCTTATCAAAGGCCTCCCGCTCACTTACAATCGCGACCTGCAAGAGGACAAGCCGCCGGTGTTCGATGCCTTCGATCAACTGGCCCTCGGGCTCGAGGTGCTTGCGCGCACGCTCGCCGGCGTCTCCGTAAACGCCGCGGCCTGCGCCGCGGCCGCGAGCGATCCGCTGCTGCTCGCCACGGACCTCGCCGACCACCTTGTGCGCCAGGGCCTGCCGTTTCGCGACGCGCACCACGCCGTGGGCGCGCTTGTCGGCCTCGCCGAAAAAAAACAGATTCCGCTCAATGAATTGCCGGAAGCGGAGGCCCGGGCCCTCGCCCCCAAACTCGGCGCGGACTGGCGGAAAGTTTTTGATAATGCCACCGCCCTCGCGGCGCGGGAACGGCCCGGCATGCCCGGCCCGAAGCAAGTTTTAGCGCAAATCCGCCGCTGGGAAAAAGAGTTAAAGGCTTGAACCGCGGAGCACGCAGAGCGCGCCGCGGCAATCAAAAGAGATTATCCACAGATTACACTAATTAACAAGTATTATTTTAAATCAGCGTAAATCTGCATCATCTGCGGTTGCTCCGCCTCTTTCTTCTCTCTGCGCTCTCTGCGTCCTCTGCGGTGAAAAAAATCCCTTCGCTTCCCCCGCCCGCTATCCTCGCGGAGTGGTCCGTCCGCGAAGCCGCCTTGGTGGCCGCGTGCGCTGAATTCTTCCCGACTCCGGTTTCCCTCGTGCTCGAACTCGGCTGCGGGCACGGCCATTTTCTCACCGCTTACGCGCAGGCGCACCCGCACACGCGCTGCTTCGGGGTGGACCGCGCGACCAAGCGCATCGCCCGCTCCGTCCGCAAACAATCCCGCCACAATCTCGGCAACGTCGCCTTTATCAAAGCCGATGCGGCCGAAACACTGGCCGCGCTGCCTATGCATGTCCGCCTCCAGGGAATTTTTATTCTCTTTCCCGATCCCTGGCCCAAAAAGCGCCATCACGTCCGCCGCCTGCTGCAGCCGGAGCTGCTCGACGCCCTGGCCGCCCGCGCGGAACCCGGTGTGTGGCTCGCACATCGGACGGACCACGCGGATTTTTTTGCGTGGGCCAAAACCAATCTTGCCGCGCATCCGCAGTGGCGGCTCGCGCCGGAACTGCCCTGGCCCTTCGAGCACTCCACCGTCTTTCAGGAATTGCACGACACCCATCATTCGCTGATGGCCGTGCGGCGGTGAAATTACTTCACTATTTCACCGACATTCACCTCCACGTCGGGAAATGCCAGCAGCCGCACCTGCGCGCCCGCGCGCACCGTCGTGTTCGAACCATAGCCGGAAAAATGCGGCTCGCGATAAACCTCCAGCGTCTTATCGAGGAGATTGACGATCCAAACCTCGCGAATGCCGGCGCGCCCGTAAGCCGCCAATTTTTCCCCGCGATCAAAAGCCAGCGAGGTGTCGGCCACTTCTATCAGGAGGAAGACGTCCTCAGGTGTGGGATGGCGATTCGAATAAAAATCAGGTGCAGGCTTGGCTAAAAGAAGATCGGGCTGCGGCTCCGAATGGTCGTCCAAATGCACCGGATTTTGCGAAGTGACAATCCAGCGACCCTTCGCCAGATAGGTAAAAAAATGAATCAGGCGGTTAACTTCGCCGCCATGGAGAGGGCCAATGGGAGACATGTCAATGATCTGCCCATCCAGCAATTCCACCCGCGCGTCCGGCTTGAGGACGCCGGTCTCGGCCATGCGGTAATACTCCTCGACTGAAAAACGATGCGGTGCCAGTACGGGCATCCGTGAAATCTAGGAAATAATGCTCCTCCTATCAATGCTAACTTTCCATTCCGGGATTGACGAATCCTCCCGCCGCCGCCAACGTTTCATCTTCCTTTGATGAACCTGTATCACCCCAGCCGTCCGTCTGCGGTCAAGGCCCGTCTCGCCGTCATGGCGAAGGCGTGGGCTGCGCACACCCACAGCTGGACCGGGTTCTGAGGATTTTTAGAAATTTCCATTTCCTCCTAAGCCCGTCGAGCATTGTGCCGGCGGGTTTTTTTCTTCCGCCGCTTTTGTTCACGGGTGTCCGAGGCCAGCCCAACCTCCCGGCCATGAACACCACCACCGAACTGCCACCCCCGCCCCGCGGGAAAGTCATCACCGCGTTTGCGGCGGTCTATATCTTGTGGGGCTCGACGTACCTCGCCATCCGCCTCGGCGTGGCGACAATGCCGCCGTTTCTGATGGCCGGCACGCGCTTTCTGCTGGCCGGCAGTTTGATGATGGGTTGGCTTTGGTTTCGCGGCCATCGCCTGCCCTCCCTGCTCCAGTGGAAAAACGCCGCCATCACCGGCACGATCATGCTGCTCGGCGGCAACGGCATGGTTTGCTGGGCCGAACAAACCGTCAATTCCAGCCTCGCCGCGCTCATCATCGCCGCGTCGCCCATCTGGTTTGCGGTTTTCGACAGCCTGCGGCCCGGCGGTTCGCGTCCGAAAACTTCCACGGTGCTGGGGTTGATCGTCGGCTTTTCCGGCGTGGTCATCCTCGTGCTCGGTGCGCCCAGCCATGGCGCGGGCCCCGGCTCGACCTCGCTCGCGGGAGTTTTGGCCCTCGTGGTCGCCTGCGCGATGTGGGCGGGCGGCTCGATCTATAGTAAATATTATAGCGTGCCCGTTTCACCCTGGATGGCCACCGGCGCGCAAATGCTCTGTGGGGGCGTGGCCAACTCCCTCGTGTCGGTCGTCCGCGGTGATTTGGCGACCTTTCACTTCGCGCAAGTGTCGGCCTCCTCCTTCGGTGCTTTTATCTACCTAATAATCTTCGGCTCGATTATCGGGTTTGGGGCTTATGTGTGGCTGCTGGAGCATTGCGCGGCGGCGAAGGTCGCCACTTATGCCTACGTCAACCCCGTCATCGCCACCCTGCTCGGCGGGCTGGTCTTGCACGAGCCATTGACGCCCATCATCGGGCTGGCCGCAGTTGTCATCCTGGGCGGCGTCTTAATCGTCCAATGGCCCCGCTGGGAAAAGGCCAAAACCGCCTCATCAAGGTAGGGACGCCGCCACCGGTCTAGCTCAACCACACCATCATCCCAGCCTGTGCCAGCAAAAAGACCCCCAAAGCCACATAGGCCAGCCAGACAAAGGCGTCCTGCCGCATCCGCCGCTCCGGGACGGTCGCCTTGGGTGTCCGACCCAGGCCCGGCCGGGGCGTCGCCGCGCCACCCCGGCGGGGACGCTTGTTCCATTCGCCGAGTTTGTTGGTCAGGTTGAGCTCACTATCCATGCGCGGGCCAGCTTGGCGGGTGGACACCCGGCTGGCGAGGCAAACCTGCCCATCCTATCAGTTACGCTAATGTAAAAAGCAAAAGGCTATAAATTTACCTATTCGCGCGAAAACCGGGTTGACGGCCCGCGAACCTTCCCGCAAACATGTCCGTTCCTCCCTTCCCGCGCACCCCGCACGGGAAGCAGTCAGGTATTTGCTTGTTACCCATGTCCATGCCTTCGCTCGCGCTATTGCGCCGCAAGCCGCTCTTGGCTGCTCCCGCCGCCTGGCTGGTGGCGCTGGCGTCAGCCCATGCCCAGAACCCGGATAGCTTTGTCAGTCCCGTCGCCCACGAGCTTTTTAATATTGGCGGCATTTTTCCGGTGACCAATGCGATGGTCACGACCTGGTTCTTTTCCCTTGTGATCGTGCTTTTGATTCGCTGGGCGGTGGGCCGGCCCAAATTGATTCCCTCCCGTGGGCAGACCGTGGTGGAAACCATGCTCGAGAGCCTGCGCGAAATCATGGAATTGATTGTCGGACCGCACATGATCAAGCAGACCTTTCCGCTGCTGATCAGCCTGTTCATGTTCATCCTTATCATGAACTGGAGCGGATTGCTGCCCGGGGTTGGCACCTTCGGCCTGATGGAGAAGGAGCCCGATGGTCATCCCACGCTGCTGTATTTCTTTCGCCCGGCCAATTCCGACTTGAACACCACCCTGGCCTTGGCGCTCATCTACTTCGTCGCTTGGATTTACTTCGTCCTGCGCTATGCCGGCATAAAGACGCTTTTGTACGACATTTTCGGCAATAAGGCCGACCGCAAGGACGTGCATATCGCGCTTTATCTCGCCCTTTGCCCCCTGTTTTTCGTCGTCGGCTTTGTCGAAATCATCTCCATCATGTCGCGGCTGCTGTCCCTGCCTTTCCGGCTTTACGGCAACGTTTTCGGCGGGGAAAATCTGCTCAACAGCATTTACAATATTTTCCCGTTCGTGATGCCGGTGCCGTTCATCGGACTCGAAATGCTGGTGGGCCTGGTCCAAGCCTTTGTTTTCACCGTCCTCGTGGCCGTCTACATCGGCCTGATTTGCAATCACGACAGCGGCGAAGGCCACGGCGCCGACGCCCACGAGTCCCACTGATTCAACCTTTTGCCGTCCGGGACCATGTTCAATCGTGGACGGATGGCGGCAACAAACCAAAATCATATGACAAACGAAATCCTCCACCTCGCCGGCCAACTGCCGGTCTTGCTCGCGGCTGCCGAAGCTCCCACCGAAGCCGCAGTGCCGCTGTACCTCGCCTTCAAGGGCGGTCTCGCCTGCTTGGGCGCGGCCCTCGGTGTGGGTTTTGTCGGCAATAAGGCCGTTGAGGCCGTTGGCCGCAATCCCGCCGCCTTCGGTAAGATCCTCGTCATCGGCATTCTCGGCATGGCGTTCGCCGAAGCCGTGGCCTTCTACGGCCTCCTGATCCCGCAGAAATAACGCTGTTTCCGCGGTTTGCGTTGCCGCTGTCGGGCTTAAAAAACCCGGCGGCGGCGGCCTCCGTTTCCATACCTTAATTTTTTTCTTTTCGCCATGGATCATTCCTTTCTATTCCTTGCCGCCGATGCCGCTGCGCCGTCAGGTCCGGCCCTGCACTTCATCCAGCAGATTTTCGGCCCGTTCGGCGTCAAACCGGTTTACCTCCTGGCGCAAATTGTCAATTTCGGCATCGTCGCCGTCATTATTTACCAGTTTGGCCTCAAAGGCGTCCTCGCCACCGTGGACGAACGCAATAAGAAGATCGCCGAGGGCCTGCAGTATGCCGACGACATGAAGAAGAAGCTCGCCGACGCCCAGGTCCAGCATGCCGAGGCCCTCAAGCAAGCCGGCCTCGAAGCCCAGAAGATCATCGCCGAAGCCCGCGAATCCGGCAAGGCCATCGTCGAAAAAGCCTCGCAAGACGCCGTCAAGCAGGCCGAGGAAATCATCAAGAAAGGCCACTCCGCCAACGTCATCGAGCGCCAGCAAATGCTCGCCGACTTGCGCCGCGAAGTCGCCGACCTCGTCATCGCCACCACTTCCCGCGTGCTGGATCGCGACCTGACCGCGGAGGAGCGCACCCGCTTCAACGCCGGCGCCGCCAAAGACCTTTCCAAAAATTAAGCATGCAGAATGTAGAATTGAAAGCACGGCCTTCGGTTCCACACGGTCATCCCACCTCTGCTCTCTTCCTTCTGCATTCTTAATTCTGCCTTCTGCATTTCCTCCATGTCCCTCGCACACTCCCCCAAGGAACTGGCCAAAAAGCTCACCCGCCTCACCCTCGGCGCGGATGGGCAGATTGATCCTGCCCGGGCGGATGCCGTGCTCAAGGCCCTCGAGCCCTACAAGCCGCGCCATCGGCAGGCCATCCTCAAGGCCTACCTGCACTATTTGCAAATCGAAGACCGCCGCAGCCGCCTCGCCGTGGAACACGCCGGGGATTTGGGCCCGGCCGAATTGGAGTCGTTGCGCGCCCAGTATTCCAAAAAATACGGCCGCACCCTGCGCCTCGAAGCCCGCACCAACCCCGCCCTCCTCGCCGGCCTGCGCCTCTCCGTCGGCGACGACATTTACGAAGCCTCCGCCGCCGGCCGCCTCGCCGCCCTCGCCACTGCGCTCAGCTAAAATTTTATTTTCCACCCGCCCACCAACTCATAATCCGCACTAGAAATTAGGAACTAAACCACTAAGTACTAGAGCACTTAAACACTTTCTCCCCATGTCCACCGTCCTCGAACAAATCCAACAGGAAATTGCCAAGCTCGAAACCGGCTCCACCCACCGCAACGTGGGCCGCATCGTCACCCTCGCCGACGGCGTGGCCAAGCTCGACGGTCTCTCCGCCGTCATGTACAACGAGATGATCGAGTTTCCCGGCGGCGTGTTCGGCATCGCGCTGAATCTCGAAGCCGACGAAATCGGCGCCATCATTCTTGGCGACTACGCCCACTTGAAAGAAGGCGACGAGGGCAAGACCACCGGCCGTCTCCTTTCCGTGCCCGTAGGCAAAGCTCTCCTCGGCCGCGTGGTGGACGCCATTGGCCGCCCGATTGACGGCAAAGGCCCCATCAACACCACCGAGTCTTACCCGGTGGAGAAAATCGCGCCCGGCATCATCCCCCGCCAGTCCGTGGACCAGCCCCTGCAAACGGGCATCATGTCCGTGGACTCGATGATTCCCATCGGCCGCGGCCAGCGCGAACTCATCATCGGTGACCGCTCGACCGGCAAGACCGCCATCGCGATCGACGCCATCATCAACCAGTCCGTCATCAACAAGGAAGGCCTCGCCTCGGGCGACCCGAAATTCCGCCCGGTCTATTCCATTTACGTCGCCGTCGGCCAGAAGAATTCTAACGTCGCGCGCACCATCAAGGCCCTCGAAAAAGCCGGCGCGATGGAGCACACCATCATCGTTTCCGCGCCCGCCGCCGACAATCCGGCCAACCAGTACCTCGCGCCCTACTCCGGCTGCGCCATGGGCGAGTGGTTCATGGAAAACGGCCAGGATGCCCTCATCGTCTATGACGACCTTTCCAAGCACGCCGTCGCCTACCGCCAGATTTCGCTCGTGCTCAAGCGCCCCTCCGGCCGCGAAGCTTATCCCGGTGACGTGTTCTATCTCCACTCCCGCCTGCTCGAGCGCGCCGCGCGCCTGAATGCCGCTGACGTCGAGAAACGCACCAACGGCAAGGTCAAAGGCTCCACCGGTTCGCTCACCGCGCTGCCCATCATTGAGACGCAGTCCGGCGACGTGTCCGCATACATTCCCACGAACGTCATTTCCATCACCGACGGCCAGATCTTCCTCGAAACGGACCTTTTCAACCAAGGCATCCGCCCCGCCATTTCCGTGGGCTTGTCGGTGTCGCGCGTCGGTTCCGCCGCGCAGATCAAGGCCTTCAAACAAGTCGCCGGCCGCATCAAGCTCGAGCTCGCCCAGTACCGCGAACTCGCCGCCTTCGCGCAATTCGGCTCCGACCTCGACGCCCGCACCAAGCAGCAACTCGAGCGCGGCGCCCGCATCGTCGAATTGTTCAAGCAGCCCGCCCTCATGCCCAAGCGCACGGAAGTGCAGGTCGTCCTCCTCTGGGCCGTGCAGAACGGCGTGTTCGACCCGATTGCCCGCGAAAAAATCGTGGCGGCGTCCACCTCGATCGAGGAATTTTTCGTCACCCGCAAGGCCGCGACCCTCAAGAAAATCGTCACCGAAGGCAAACTCTCCGACGCCCTGACCGCCGAGGTCAAAGGCGCCTGCGAAGAATGGGCCCGGTCGTTCTCCTGAGGCTAATTCAAAATTAAATATTCAAAATTCAAAATCACCTGATTGATCCTTCCCGCTTTGCGCGGGGCTTGCCTCTGTTTTTGAATTTTGAATTCCCCCATTTCCCTTTTGACTTTGTAAATTCATGAAAGGCATCCGCGAGATCCGTGGCCGAATCAAATCGGTCAAAAACACCGCCCAAATTACCAAGGCGATGCAGCTCGTGGCGTCGTCCAAGATGAAGCGCGCCCAGGATGCCGCCCTCGCCGGTCGGCCCTATGCCCGCCTGCTCGCGGACATTCTGGAATCCGTCATTAAGAATCTCAGCGAGGTCACGCATCCGTTCTTCCAGGCCCGCCCGGTCAAAAAGCGCGGCATTCTCGTGGTCTCGACGGACAAGGGTTTGTGCGGCGCGCTCAACGGCAACCTCTTCCGCTTCATCACCGAAATCAAGGCCGACGAAGCCAGCTTTGTCTGCGTGGGCCGCAAGGGCACCCAGTTCATCGCCCGCACCGGTCGCGACTTGCTGGCCGATTTCACTGTTTCTGACCGCGTCGGTTACAACGAAGTCCGCCCCGTGGTCGAATTTCTCACCCAAGCCTACATTGACGGGAAGATCGACACCATCGAGGTGCTCTATCCGCATTACGTCAACACGCTGCGCCAGGACCCGCACCTCGCGCCCCTCGTGCCGTTCACCTCCCTCCACGAAGAGCTGGCCAAGTTGCGCCTCTCCCTCGGCGCCCAGGCCGCGGACGAAATCAAGGACGACCGCGAATTGAATTTCGAGCCGAACGCGCAGACCATCGCCGACCTCCTGCCGCCGCTCTTCCTCAAGGAGCAAATCTACCAGATGATTCTCTCGGCCAAGGCCAGCGAGCACTCCGCCCGCATGGTCGCGATGAAGAACGCCACGGACAACGCCAAGACCCTCGTCGGCGATTTGACCCTGGAGTACAACAAAGCCCGCCAGGCCGCCATCACCCAGGAAATCCTCGAAATCGCCGCCGCCGCCGCGGCAGGCTAAGGCCAAACTTTTTTTGACAGAATTAACAGAATTTTTTGAATTAAAATCAAATCCGCCCTCCCCCCTTTTTCGCAGAAATTCTGTCTAATTCTGTTAATTCTGTCCAAAAACTCTTCCTCTTAAAATTTTAAATTCTAACTTTCCATGAATACCGGAACCATTACCCAAGTCATCGGCCCCGTCGTTGATATTCAGTTCAAGGAATCCTCGATTCCCGAGATTTACAACGCCATCGAAGTGCCGCGCCCCGCCGGCCAGCCCCGCCTCATCCTCGAGGTCCAGCAGCACCGCGGCGAAGGCCTCGTGCGCGCGGTCGCCATGACTTCCACCGACGGCCTCGTCCGGGGCCAGGAAGTCACCGACACCGGCGCCCCTATTTCCGTCCCCGTGGGCGAAGGCGTGCTCGGCCGCATCTTCAACGTCATCGGCGACCCGGTGGACGGCCTCGGCCCGGTCAAGTTCGACAAGAAATATCCCATTCACCGCGCGCCCCCGTCCCTCGTGGACCAGGACACCGACGCCACCATTCTCGAAACCGGCATCAAGGTGATCGACCTCATCTGCCCGTTCTTGAAGGGCGGCAAAGTCGGCGCGTTCGGCGGTGCCGGCGTCGGCAAGACCGTCGTCATCATGGAACTGATTTACAACATCGCCATGAAACACGGCGGTTACTCTGTGTTCGCGGGCGTCGGTGAGCGTTCGCGCGAGGGCAACGATCTTTACCACGAAATGAGTGAAGGCGGCGTCATCAACCTCAAGGACATCTCTAAGTCCAAGGTCGCCCTCGTCTACGGCCAGATGAACGAGCCCCCGGGCGCCCGTATGCGCGTCGCCCTCGCCGGTCTCGCCATGACCGAGTATTTCCGCGACGAAAAGAACCAGGACGTGCTTCTGTTCGTGGATAACATCTTCCGTTTCTCGCAAGCCGGCTCGGAAGTGTCCGCGCTGCTCGGCCGCTCGCCCTCCGCGGTGGGTTACCAGCCCACCCTCGCGCAGGAAATGGGCATTCTCCAGGAACGCATCACCTCGACGAAGAAAGGCTCCATCACCTCGTTCCAGGCCGTGTACGTGCCCGCCGACGACTTGACCGACCCGGCACCCGCCAACACCTTCGCCCACCTTGACTCCACCATCGTGCTCGAGCGCCGCATCGCGGAACTCGGCATTTATCCGGCGGTGGATCCCCTCGCCTCGACCTCGAAGGCGCTCGCCCCCGAATTCGTCGGCGAAGCCCACTTCAAGGTCGCCCGCGGCGTCCAGCAAACCCTCCAGCGCTACAAGGACCTGCAGGACATCATCGCCATTCTCGGCATCGACGAACTCTCGGTGGAAGACAAGCAGGCCGTGGGCCGCGCCCGCCGCATCCAGAAGTTCCTCTCGCAGCCGTTCCACGTCGCCGAAGTCTTCACCGGCTTCCCCGGCAAGCTCGTCCCCGTGGCCGACACCATCAAGGGCTTTAAGATGATCCTCGACGGCGAACTCGACCACCTGAACGAAAACGACTTCTACATGAAGGGCTCCATCGACGAAGTCCTCGCCACGACCAAGAAGTAAAAAGTCAGAATGCAGAAGGCAGAAGTCGCACCCGGCCCACTAGGAAATCTCCGCGACCTCTGACTTCTAAATTCTACCTTCTCCCTTCTACCTTCTTTCCCCATGCCTCTCACCCTCGAAATCATCACTCCCGAACGCCGCGTTTACAAAGGCACGGCCGATGCGGTGGTTTTGACCACCAGCGAAGGTGAGATCGGCGTGCTGCCGGGCCATATTCCGCTCGTCACCCAGGTGCGCGCCGGCGACCTTCGCCTCACCAATCCCGGGCCGAACACCGCCCTGCCCGCCACCCATCCCGATGCCGGCAAACCCGGCCCCACGCACTTGGCCGTGGATATCGGCTTTGCCCGTGTGCTCGGTGACACCGTCTCCGTTTTGACCGAAGCCGCCATCGACGTGCGTGTGATTGACGAAGCCGCCGCCGCCGAGGCCCAGGCCCGCGCGGAAAAGGCCCTCGCCGCCGCCCGCGAATCCAAGCTCGATCCCGCGGAAATCGAACGCCTCGAGTCCATCGCCCGCTTCGCCATTGTCCAGCAGTTGATCAAGAAGCGCCACTAGTTCTTCCGCCGCGCGAGAATTTTTTCGGCAAAGGCTTGGCAACCTTTTCCGATTTTTGTAGTCGTTAGTCTTTCCGGCTGCACGCGTGGTCCGCCCGCGGCGCCGCGGTGAAATTATTCATGCGCGCCTTTTTGCGTTTTCTCCTCCGCCTGCCGGGGCCCACGCGGGTGCTCGTCGCGACCTGCCTCTACGGCGTGGCGGCGGGCGTCATCGCGGTGGCCTTCAATCTCTCCATTCAGCTTTTTTTCGCCCAAACCTACGGCCGCCTGTTTCACCTGTCCGCCCCGTACTTTCTGGCTGGCAGCCTGGTGCTGATTCTTTCCACGACCCTCACGGTCGGCTGGCTGCTCACCCGCTTCGCGCCGGAAGCGGCCGGCAGCGGCATCCCGCAGCTCAAAGTCTCCTTTTGGCGGGACTTCGGCTACGTCCCGGTCCGCGTGCTGTGGGTGAAATTTATCGCCGGTGTGCTGAGCGTCGGCGGCGGTAGCAGCCTGGGGCGCGAGGGGCCGAGCGTCCAATTGGCCGGCACCCTCGCCTCCACGCTTTCCGGTTTTTTTGGCGAACCCAAACACAAGCGCCGCCTCGCGTGCGCCGCCGGTGCCGCAGCCGGGCTGGCCGCCGCTTTCAACACTCCCCTGGCCGCCGTCACGTTTGTGCTGGAGGAAATCATCGGCGATTTGAACAGCCGCCTGCTCGGCAGCGTGTTGTTGGCGTCCGTGATTGGCGCGCTCGTGGTCCACGGGCTCATCGGCAGCCAGCCTGCCTTTCAAGTCGCGCTTACCGACGCCCCGGCCGGCCGCATCCTCACCATCGCGCCGGTAGTGGCCGCGATGGTGGCGTTGCTCGGTGTGCTTTTTCAAAAAGCCCTGCTGGTGCTGCGCGCCTGGTGCAAAAAATCCTGGACCTTGCCCCGTTGGGTGCAGCCCGCCGCCGGCGCACTCCTGACGTGGGCCATCGGCGGCGCCATTTTTCTCAAGACTGGCCTGACCGGCGTCTTCGGCATCGGCTACTCCGACCTTTCCGCCGCCCTGGATAATCAAATCACCAGTTCCGAGGCCGCCGCGCTGTTTACGGGAAAATTCATCGCCACTACGGCCTGTTATGGCACCGGTGGCTGTGGCGGTGTGTTTGCACCCACCCTCTTTCTCGGCGCGATGTGCGGCATCATGCTCTCCGCCGTGGTCCATTTTGTGGACCCCACCATGACGGCCACCGACCAAACCGCGCTCGCGCTCGTCGGCATGAGCGCGTTTCTCGGCTCCGTCGTGCGCGCACCCGTGACCGGCATCCTCATCGTCTTTGAGATGACGCATGATTTCGCACTTGTGCCCGCCTTGATGCTCGCCGCCCTCGTGAGCCAGGCCATCAGCCGCGCCCTGCAACCCGAAAGCCTTTACGACGCCTTGCTTTCGCAAGATGGGATCCACCTCGAGCACACCCTGCCCCCGCGGGATTTGCGCGGCTGGCTGGCGTGGCCCGTCTCCGCCATCGCCAACCAGCAACCGGTTTGCGTGACTGATTTTTCGCCAGCCGCCTTGCGCCTGCTGCTCGATCAAAATCCCTACCGCCATTTCCCGGTGCTTCGAGATGGCAAACTGGCGGGGCTGGTCACGCGCGACGAAATCTCCCACGCCCTGGCTGAAAATCGCGCACTCCGCCTCGATTCCGTGCCTGTTTGTGCGCCCTCGTTGTCCATTCGCGAAGTGCAGTCGCTGCTTGTCGATTCCTCCAGCCATGTCGTACTGTTGCAGGAGCATAATCGCCTCGTCGGCTTGCTCACCCTTCACGACCTGCTGCGGGCGGAATCCAATCTGGCCGGGGAGTACTGAGCTCGCATTGCTAACCTAATTTATCTGAGGTTAGTTATTAGCCATTGACGAATTTTAATAAACTAGGCACCCTACCCCGACCATCGCCTGGGGATAGTCCCTTAAGCGGTGCCTCTATCATGTTCCTTAAGACTCGCTCTCTCGCTACTGCCTTTTTTACGAGCGCTTCGGCGCTTTTGCTCCTCGCGGCCCTGCCCGCGCCCGTCCACGCCGCCGGTGATGCCACCAATTGGGTGTTTCGCAATCCCTCGCCGTCCATCAACACCCTCTACGGCGCGACCTTCGCGCAAGGTAAATTCGTCGCCGTCGGCGATTACCTCACCATCCTGACCTCGGCCAACGGCACCGTCTGGTCCCCGTCCAATTTCTCCTTCCCTGACGCCTTTACCGACGTCACGCTCGAGTCCGTCGCCGGCAACAGCTCGCTTTTTGTGGCGGTGGGCGACCGGCCGGAGATCGAAAATGCCTATGGAACCATCCTGACCTCCCCCGACGGCAAGACCTGGACCTCGCAGAATTCCACCGTCCAGGAGGACCTGTACGCCGTGGCCACCAATGGCACCTTGTTCGTAGCGGTGGGCGACTACGACACCTACGGGACGATTGTCACTTCCACTGACGGCGTCACCTGGACCGCCCAGAATTCCACTGTTTTTGAAGATGAGTTGAATGGGGTGGCCGCCAATAGCACCCTGTGGGTCGCGGTGGGCGATGAAGGTACGATTGCCACCTCCCCCAATGGCACTACCTGGACTTCGCAGGACTCCGGCACCTCCGAATACCTCGGCAACGTCGCGGGCAACGGCACGCTGTTTGTGGCCGTGGGTGACAGCGGCACCATCCTGACATCGCCCGATGGCGTCACTTGGTCCGCCCAAATGTCTGATAATTCCAACGACTTCAGCTCGGTCATCTGGACCGGCACCCAGTTCGTGGCCTCGGACTACGAAGACAATTACTATACTTCGCCCGATGGCGTCACTTGGACCACCCACGAGGGCGACGATGGCGACAACGAAATCGATGTCCTGGCCTCCAACGGGAATCAGATTGTCGCCGTGGGCGAAGCCTACAACGGCGCGGCCGTCGAAACTTCGCCGGACGGGATTGACTGGACCGAGCGGTCCCATGACATCACGGACGACACGGACCTCGAAGGGGTGACCACGTTCGGCAAGAGTTTCGTCGCCGTGGACAATGACGGTGCTGCCTACACCTCGCCGGATGGCGCCACCTGGACCCAGTACTTTACGGACGCGGACACCCTCGATGCCGTCGCTGGTAATGATAATCTGCTGGTCGCCGTGGGCGGGTTTGGCTTTGTGGCGACTTCCGCCAATGGCACCGTGTGGGACACGCAAAACTCCACCGTGGTTAAGGCAACCTTATACGCCGTGACTTGGTCCGGCTCGCTCTTTGTCGCCGCAGGCACGAATAGCGTCGTGGTCACCTCGCCCGATGGCGTGGTCTGGACCAGCCGGAATTCCACGATTAGTGATCATCTTTTCGGTCTCACCTCGAACGGCTCGCTTGTCGTCGCGGTGGGTGCAAATGGCGCGATTGTCACCTCCCCCGATGGTGCGACCTGGACCGCGCAAAACTCGACGGTCGAGGCTACCCTCCGGGCCGTGGCTTGGAATGGCTCCGTGTTTGTGGCCGTGGGGAATGCCCTCGTGACTTCGCCCGACGGCGTCACCTGGACCGGGCACGACCAGCCATCCGAATCCATCTATAGCATCATGTCGGACGGCTCGCAGTTTGTCGCCGGGGACAACGACGGCAATATTTACACGTCGCCCGATGGTGTCAACTGGACCACCCAGCCGACGCACACGGACGAAACCCTCTACGGCGTGGCCTTCAATGGCTCCACCTTCGTCGCGGTCGGCCAAGACGGCCTCATCCTGACCTCCGGCAGTGCTGCGGTCGCCAAGCCGGCGATCAAGACGCAGCCCGTCAGCCAAACCGGGGAAGTCGGCGGGAAAATCACCTTCTCCGTCACCGCCACCGGCCCCGGCCCGCTTACCTACCAGTGGCTAAAGAACGGCAAGAACATCGCCGGCGCGACGTCCTCCAGCCTGACGCTCTCGAACCTCAAGACGACGAATGCGGGCTCCTACACCGTCATCGTGACCAATGCCGGGGGCAGCGTCACGAGCAACTCGGCCACCCTCAAGGTGGTATCCAAAGTGGTGCCGCTGTATATCCTCGTCCAGCCGAAGCCCATCGCGGATAAAGTGGGCGCGAAGGTCACGCTCTCCGTCACGGTCAACGCCCCGGCCACCAAGCCCATCACGTACCAGTGGTTCATGGGCAACGTGCCGGTCAAGAATGAAGCAGGCCACATCAACGGCGCGAAGACCGACACGCTCATCTTCAAGAGCCTGCAGAAGTCCGACGCCGGCACCTACAGCGTGACCATCACCAACCCGGCCGGCTCCATCAAGAGCACGACGGTGCGTGTGACGGTGCGGCAGTAGTTTAGTCCTCGCTCGGCTTTAATCGCCCTGCGTTGCAAAAGGCCGGGATGCCTCCCTGAGGTGTCCCGGCCTTTTTTGTCTTGCGACGCCTAACCATCCGCTAAGCTGATAATTATCGGTAAAAATCCATCCGATGGCCTATGAACCATTAGTGATTGACGTCAATTCACCCAACGGGCACTTTCATTCGCGACTGACCCGGGGTATTTAATTTAAAAACGAAGTCATTTATGTCCTCAAAAACTCGCTTTCTCGCTACTACACTTTTCACGAGCGCCTCGGCGCTTTTGGTTTCGCTCCTGGCGGCCCTGCCGTCTCCCGCCCACGCCGCCGGCGATGCCACTAATTGGACGTTTCGCAATCCCTTGCCAACCCTCAATTACCTTTACGGCGCCACCTTCGCCCAGGGTCAATTCGTCGCCGTCGGCGACCAGCTCACCATTCTGACTTCGGCCAACGGCACGGCTTGGAACCAGTCCCTGTTCTCCTATTCCGACGGTTATACCGATATCAGTCTCAACGCCGTCGCCGGCAACAGCAGCCTCTTCGTGGCCGTGGGCTACACCTCCGACGAAAGCGACTTCGGCACCATCCTGACCTCGCCCAACGGCAAGACCTGGACGTCGCAGAATTCCACCGTCCAGGAAAACCTGTACGGCGTGGCCACCAACGGCACGCTGTTCGTCGCCGTGGGTGATGAAGGTTCCATCGTGACTTCGCCCAATGGTGTCACCTGGACCGCGCAAAATTCCACCGCGAGCGTGGTCCTGAACGGCGTGGCCTGGAATGGCACACTGTTCGCCGCCGTGGGTGACTGGGACGAAGAATTCGCAACGATTGTGACCTCGCCCGACGGCGTCACCTGGACCGCGCAAAATTCCACCGTTGCAGAAGATGCACTGGATGCCGTGGCCGCCAACAGCACCCTGTTCGTCGCCGTGGGTGATGAAGGTTCCATCGCGACTTCGCCCAATGGTGTCACCTGGACCCGGCAAAGCTCCGACAATACCCACGCTTTCTCTGCGGTCATCTGGACGGGCACCCAATTTGTGGCCTCGGATCAAAACGACAATTACTACACTTCGCCCGACGGCGTCACCTGGACCACTCAAGCAGGCGACGACGAAAGTGATGAGATTTACGCCCTCGCCAGCAACTCCACCCAAATCGTGGGCGTGGGCTACAATTATAGCGAAAATAATCGCGGCACCGTGGAAACCTCGCCTGACGGCATTGACTGGACTGAATATTCCTCCGACATCACGGACGATACGAGCATCAATGCGGTCGCGGCCAACGGCAAGACTTTCGTCGCGGTGGACGATAATGGCTATGCCTATGTTTCCCCCGATGGTGCGACGTGGACCCAATACTCAACCCCGACGGATTTCCTCGCGGCCATCACCGGCAATGGCACCTTGTTTGTCGCCGTGGGCGAATCCGGCGTCGTGGAGACCTCCGCCAACGGAACCGTGTGGTCCGAGAGCAATTCCACCCTTAACGACAGAGAACTGACCGGCGTCGCCTGGAATGGCTCGCTCTTCACGGCCGTCGGTCAGGACGGCTCGATTATCACCTCGCCCAATGGCACGATCTGGACCAGCCAGAACAGCACCACCACCGATGATCTCAATGCCATTACCTCCAACGGCACCCTGTGGGTCGCCCTGCGTGACGGGGGGATTTTGACCTCCCCCGACGGCATCACTTGGACCTCCCAGAACTCCACCGTCGAGGACGATTTCTTTGGCGTGGCTTGGAATGGCTCCGTCTTCGTGGTCGGAGGAGACGAATCTATCATCACCTCGCCGGACGGCGTGACCTGGACCCAGCAGGATGATCCCGCCGATGAAATTGACGCCATTACGTCGGATGGCTCCCAGTTTGTTCTCGTGGACGATGATGGCCAAATCTTCTCCTCACCCGATGGCGCTACTTGGACCAAGCAAGCCTCGCATATGAATACCAGGCCCAACCTCTACGGCGTGGCCTATAATGGCGCCACCTTCGTCGCCGTTGGCCGGTACGGCGTCATCCTCTCCTCAGCCAGCACGGTCGTAGCCCCGCCCACCATCAAGACCCAGCCCGCCAGCCAAACTGGTGAAGTCGGCAAAAAGATCACCTTCTCCGTCACCGCCACCGGCCCCGGCCCGCTCACTTATCAGTGGTTCAAGGGCGCCAAGGCCATCGCTGGCGCGACTTCGTCCAGCCTGACGCTCTCGAACCTCAAGACGACCAACGCCGGCTCCTACAGCGTAACGGTCACTGGCCCCGGTGGCAGTGTCGCGAGTAATTCCGCCACCCTCAAGGTGGTGTCGAAGATCGTCGCGCTCTACATCCTCGTCCAGCCCAAGCCCATCGCGGATAAAGTGGGCGCGAAAGTCACCCTCTCGGTCGTCGTGAATGCCCCGGCCACCAAGCCCATCACCTACCAGTGGTTCATGGGCAACGTGCCCGTCAAGAACTCCGCCGGTCACATCAATGGCGCGAAGACCGACACGCTCATCTTCAAGAGCCTGCAGAAGTCCGACGCCGGCACCTACAGCGTGACCATCACCAACCCGGCCGGCTCCATCAAGAGCACGACGGTGCGTGTGACGGTGCGGCAGTAGTTTAGTCCTCGCTCGGCTTTAATCGCCCTGCGTTGCAAAAGGCCGGGATGCCTCCCTGAGGTGTCCCGGCCTTTTTTTGCTCAAATGCGGCGCTTTTGGGTGCAGGCACCGAATTTATATTTCGAGCGTGCAACCGCCGACACTCCACACCCCGCTTCTCCTCGCGTGAACGCACCCTTTTCCCCAAAAATTTATGCGGCGTAATTGTGCCTCAAAATCTGACATGGGGAAATAAACATCGCTAAAGTTTGATAATCGCGATAGAGATGGATATCGCCGTATAGGGACATCGACCTAAACGAACGCCCATTGATGTTCCTAAAAAAACGCTTCCTCGTCTCCCTCTTATCCACTAACGCTACTGCGCTCTTTATTGCTGCCCTCTCCGCGTTCCCCGCCCCGGCTCACGCCGCCGGCGATGCCGGTAACTGGACCTTTCGCAATCCGTTGCCGACGATCAACGGCCTCAACGGCGTCACTTTCGCCCAAGGGCAATTTATCGCGGTGGGCGACCATCTCACCATCTTGACGTCTGCCAATGGCACGGCTTGGAACCCGTCCTTGTTTTCCTATCCGGACGGTTTGACCGATGCCAACCTCGAAGCGGTCGCCGGCAATAGCACCCTGCTCGTGGCCGTCGGTGACACCAACGATAGCAACTATGGCACCATTCTGACGTCGCCCGACGGCAAGATCTGGACCGCGCAAAATTCCACCGTCCAGGAGGATCTTTACAGCGTGGCCACCAACGGCGCGCTGTTCGTCGCCGTCGGTCAAACCGACGATTTCGGCACCATCGTGACCTCCACCAACGGCGTCACCTGGACCGCGCAGAATTCGACGGTGGAGCAGTATCTTTACGCCGTGGCCACCAATGGCGCGGCGTTTGTCGCCGTCGGCTCCGGTGACGCCTTCGCGACGATTGTGACTTCGCTCAACGGCTCCATCTGGCTCGCGCAGAATTCCACCTTGGCGAACCGGGAACTGTACGCGGTGGCCGCCAACAGCACCCTGTTCGTCGCCGTGGGCGAATCCGGCTCCATTGTGACTTCGCCCACTGGCGTCATCTGGACCGTCCGCACGTCCACCAACACCCAGGACTTCTCCTCGGTGGTCTGGACCGGCACCCAGTTTGTGGCCTCGTCCAACGCTGCCCAGTATTATACTTCGCCCGATGGCGTCACCTGGACCGCCCATGACAGCGCCGACGAAAATGATAATATTTATGCCCTCGCCTCCAACTCCACCCTGAACGTGGCCGTGGGCTACAATAGCAACGCGAACGTTCGCGCCGCCGTTGAAACCTCGCCCGACGGCGTGGCGTGGACCGCCTATGCCTCCGACCTCACCGACGATACGACCATCAATGGCATCGGCGTCAGCGGCAAAACTTTCGTCGCCGTGGACAGTGATGGCCTTGCCTATGCCTCCCCCGATGGCACGACCTGGACCCAATACCCCACCCCGACGGACTCCCTCGCAGCCGTCGCCGGCAATGGCACCGTGTTCGTCGCTGTGGGCGAAACGGGCGTCGTGGAAACTTCCGCCAATGGCACGGTCTGGACCGAATACGATTCCGACACGAATTACTTTTTATACGGCGTGGCCTGGAATGGCACACTGTTTGCCGCCGTGGGCGAACAAGGCGCGATCGTCACCTCGCCCGATAGCACGACCTGGACCAGCCAGTCAAGCCCCACGTCCTCCGACCTCGCAGCCATTACGTCCAACGGCACTCTCTGGGTCGCCGTGGGTGACGATGATGAATTCGCGACGATCCTCACCTCGCCGGACGGCATTAATTGGGCCACCCAAAATTCCACCGTCGAAGACAACTTCACGGCCGCGGCTTGGAATGGCTCCGTCTTTGCCGTCGCCGGACAATACGAGATCGTCACTTCGCCGGACGGCGTAACCTGGACCGCGCAGGAAAATCCCACCAGCGGCATCCAGGGCATTGCCTCGGATGGCGCCCAGTTTGTTCTCGTGAACGATGCGGGCCAAATCTTCTCCTCCCCCGACGGCGGCGTCACCTGGAACCAGCAGCCCACGCACCTGAGCACCCGCTCCAAACTTTACAGCGTGGCGTGGAATGGCGTCAACTTTGTCGCCGTCGGCCGCTACGGCATCGTCCTCTCCACGGGCAGCGCGGTCGTGGTCAAACCGAGCATCACCACCCAGCCCGTCAATCAAGTCGGCGGAGCCGGCAAAAAAGCCACCTTCTCCGTCATCGCGAGCGGCCCCGGCCCCATCACCTACCAATGGCAAAAGAACGGCCAGGACATCTCCGGCGCCACCTCCTCCAGCCTGACGCTCTCAAACCTCAAGACGACTAACACCGGCTCCTATACCGTGATTGTCACCAATGCCGGGGGCAGCGTGACCAGCAAAGCCGCGAACCTGAAGATCGTCCAGAAGCTCGTCGCCTTGTACATTCTCGTCCCGCCGAAGCCCATCGCTGATAGCGTGGGCGCGAAGGTCACGCTCTCGGTCGTCGTCAACGCCCCGGCCACCAAGCCCATCACCTACCAATGGTTCAAGGCTGGCGTCGCGGTGAAAAACTCCGCCGGCCAGATCAATGGCGCGAAGACCGACACGCTCATCTTCAAGAACCTGAGCAAGTCCGACTCCGGCACGTACAGCGTGACCATCACCAACCCCGCCGGCTCGATCAAGAGCACGACGGTGCGTGTGACGGTGCGGTAAGCGTGTGGGTTTCGACGCCCGGCTTCAATAGCCCCGCGTTTGCAAAAAAGCCGGGATGCCTCCCTGAGGTATCCCGGCCTTTTTTTGCGGCGTATTTCCCGGCGCCGCGCAACGGCCACATCACACCCTCCGAGGCGCCCTATCCTTCATTCAGTTAGTTTATTAACCGTTGACGAAACTTATCAAGCCGCGCATTTTTTACTTCCTTCGCTTGGGGGATGGTCCCTTAAACGACGCCCTCCTCATGTCCCTCAAGTCCCTCTCCTTCGCCACTGTCTTTTTCTCCAGCGCCACCGCGCTGTTGGTCGCGCTCCTTGCCACGCTGCCCGCCCCCGCCCACGCCCGCGCCGCCAACAGCGGCGGCAATTGGACGTTTCGCAATCCCCTGCCGACCGGCAATGAACTCTCCAGCGTCACCTTCGCCCAGGGGAAATTCGTCGCCGTTGGCGCCCAAGTCTCGATCCTGACCTCGACCGACGGCGCGGCCTGGACCACCTCCAATTTCACCTTCGCGGATGGCACCACGGACGCCGGCCTTGACTTCGTGGCCGGCAATAGCTCCTTGTTCGTGGCCGTGGGTGGTACCAACAGTCGTCCCATCACTGGCACGATTCTAACTTCGCCCAACGGCACCACCTGGACCGCGCAAAATTCCAACGTGAATACGGCTCTCTATGGCGTGGCGGGCAATGGCACCCTCTTCGCGGCCGTGGGCCCGGAAGGCACCATCATCACTTCGCCCGACGGCGTCACTTGGACGGCGCAAGACTCCCCCGTGAGTGACGACTTAGACTGCGTCGCCAGCAACAGCACGCTGTTTGTGGCGGTGGGTCCGCAGGAAGACTTTGGGACCATCATCACCTCGCCCGATGGCGTCAACTGGACTTCGCAAAATTCCACGGTGTCGCAGGATTTGTATGCCGTGACGGGCAACGGCACGCTATTCGTGGCCGTGGGTGTTCACGGCACGATTGTGACCTCGCCCAATGGCACCACCTGGACCAGGCAAGGTTCGGGCACGATGCGGGACTTGGGGGCCGTCACTTGGACTGGCACGCAATTTGTGGCCACCGACATTACCAATTCTTACTACACTTCGCCCACGGGCGTCACCTGGACCTCCCATGAGGGCGCCAGCGAAATTGATCATATTTTCGGCCTCGCTGGGAATTCCACCCTCATCGTCGGCGTGGGCGCGATGTCTTTTAGCAGCGGCGCCATCGAGACTTCGCCCAACGGCGTGGCTTGGACCGCGCAGTCCAGCGATGTTACGGATGACACGGACCTTAATGGCGTCGCCGCCCAAGGCTCGACTTTCGTCGCCGTGGACGATGATGGCTATGCCTATGTTTCACCCGATGGTGTGACCTGGACCCAATACTCAACCCCGACAGACTACCTCCAAGCAGTCACCGGCAATGGCACCCTGTTTGTCGCCGTGGGCGAGTCCGACGTCGTGGAAACTTCCGCCAATGGCACGGTCTGGACTGAAAACGATTCCAGCACTGACTCCAATTTGTCCGGCGTGGCTTGGAATGGCTCGCTTTTTGCCGCCGTCGGTGACAGTGGCACGATTGTCACCTCGCCCAATGGCACGACCTGGACCAGCCAGAACAGCACCGTCTCCGAAGACCTTTACAGCATTGCCTCGAACGGCACCCTCTGGGTCGCCGTGGGCCAGCAGAACGACTTTGGGACGATTGTGACTTCCCCCGACGGCGTCACCTGGACCTCCCAAAATTCCACCGTCGAAGATGACCTTCTGGCCGTGGCTTGGAATGGCACCCTCTGGGTCGCCACCGGCGATGCGCTCGTGACTTCGCCCGACGGCGTGACCTGGACGGAACAGGATTATCCCGCCGAAGGCACGCTCGACGGCTTGCTCTTTGATGGCACCCAGTTTGTCGCCGTCTCCGACGAAGGCGAAATCCTCACCTCGCCCGATGGAGTCAATTGGACCTTTGAATCCTCGCACACGGACCACAACCTCTACGGCGTGGCCTTTAATGGTTCCACCTTCGTCGTCGTCGGTGAAGAGGGCGTGATTCTCTCGGCGACCGGTGGCGCAGTGGCTCCGCCGACCATCAAGACCCAGCCCATCAGCCAAACCGGCGAAGTCGGCGGGAAAGTCACTTTCTCCGTCACCGCCACCGGCCCCGGCCCGCTCACCTACCAGTGGTTCAAGGGCACCAAGGCCGTCTCCGGTGCCACGTCCTCTACGCTGGCGCTTTCGAACCTCAAGACGACGAACGCGGGCTCATACAGCGTCACCGTCACCGGCCCCGGCGGCAGCGTGACCAGCAAAGCCGCGACCCTCAAGGTGGTATCCAAAGTGGTGCCGCTCTACATCCTCGTCCAGCCGAAGCCCATCGCTGATAGCGTGGGCGCGAAGGTCACCCTCTCGGTCGTCGTCAACGCCCCGGCCACCAAGCCCATCACCTACCAATGGTTCAAGGCTGGTGTCGCGGTGAAAAACTCCGCCGGCCAGATCAATGGCGCGAAGACCGACACGCTGATCTTCAAGAACCTGAGCAAATCCGACTCGGGTACCTACAGCGTGACCATCACCAACCCCGCCGGCTCGATCAAGAGCACGACGGTACGCGTGACGGTGCGGTAAGCGTGCGGGTTTCGACGCCCGGCTTTAATAGCCCAGCGTTTGCAAAAAAGCCGGGATGCCTCCCTGAGGTATCCCGGCCTTTTTTTGCCTTTGAAACGGGAAAAGACCGCCATAGCGAAAGCGTGTCTTGCCGTTCTGCATTCTGAATTCTGCCTTCTTACTTGCCTCACCTTCCCGCCACCCGTGCCTTCAAGCCCGCCAGCGTGGCCGCCAGTTGCTCGCGCGGTAGCTCCTGATAACGGGCCGGCAAAAACCGCCGGTCCGAACACGCCAGCACCGCCGCCAATTCCTGCGCCGCGAGCAAATCCGCATCCAGCGGATCAATGAACGATTCCACCGCCGCGCGCAGGTCGTCCAGTTGCACGTCGCCATCGCGTTTCGCGAGCACAGCTCTTTCCTCCGCCCGCACGAGAATCGCCTCCACGTCGCTGCCGGTCAACGCCCGCGCCCCAAGATTTTCCCGCGCGAACGCCGCCAGTGCTTCACCCAGTTTCAATTTCCGGCTCACCGCGATGACTTGAAAAAGTTCGAGCACTTCCTCCGCGCTTTGGGCGGCGAAGAGAGGAACGCATAGGCCGAAACGACCCTGGCGCTTGAGGTCGATGGCCATCAAATCCGGCCGCGAGGTCATCGCGATCCAAAGTTCGCGCCCGCGCAGCGAATTGTCGCCCAAATGCGCGGCGAAGGCCGCAAACACGCGCGACGACACGCCACTGTCGCCATCCGCCGCGCGATTGCCAAACACTGCATCCGCCTCATCGACCACCACAATGACCGGCCCGAGCGCCCGGATGGTCATCAATATTCGCGCCTGCTGGCGCTCGGTCTCGCCCACCCATTTCGAGCGAAACTCGCCAATTTCCAGCACCGGCAGCCCGCACTCGCTGGCAAAGCAATCGATGAGGAAAGACTTCCCCACCCCCACGCGCCCCGGCACTAAAACGCCGCGTTCAACGACCGCTTCCTTGCCATTCTTGATCAGCCACGCCAGTTCGCGCAGCCGCGCCTTGGCCGCTGTGTGCGTGGCCACGCGGTCGAGAGAAAGCCCGGGCTTCGGGTCCTTGAACCGCACGAGTTCGTGGCAGTACTCCTCGATGAGCCGCCGCTTGCCGACGCTCAGGCCCTCCGGGGTCAATCGCTCGCCGCGATGCAAGGTAGTGGCCACCCATTGTTCGATGCGCAACAGCGATAAGCCAGATGTGCGACGTGCAAAATCCTCGGCCGACACCTCACTCAATTCCGCCAGCGTCTTGCCGCCGGCGTGACGATCCAGCCAGCCTGAATTCACAAATTGCCGTCGCTCATCGAGCGTGGGCAAATCAATCCGGATGCGCGCGACGTGGGGATTTTGCAGCAAATCCGTGTGCAGTTTGCTCAACGTTTCAGTCACCAAGAGCACGCCCACATCGCCGCGATACAATTCCGGCGAGGCGGCCCATTTGAGCAGCGTCACGAGCGTCATGCGCTCCTCGAGGCTTGCGCCGGACTCCTCCGTGGCCGGCATCAATTTCTCCGGAAAATCAACGACGAGCGTCACTCCGCGTGCGCCCTTTTTTTCGTCCGCCTGGCTCGCGAAAAACCGGCGCAGCAAGGGCAGCAATTGCACGAATTCGCGCGGCGCGCCGGTCTGGTGAAAATTCGTGCCCTCCACTTCGTCGAAAATCCGCAGCCACTCGAAAAACCGTTCCTGCATCGTCAAGGTGGCAAAAGTCAGCCCCTCGCCGAGATTGTAGTAGAGCAGGAAGCCGCGGTCGGGAAACACGCGGCGCGCGAGATACTCGCCCATCGGCGCGTACTCGGCGGGCACCGTGGCCTGCACGGGAAACAAGTCGTGAATGTTGCCATGCAGCACGAAAACGCTGTGCGCGCCGCTGTTCCACAGGCGCGCCAGTTCCGCGGCCCAGCCGGGCAGGGGCGCGCGCGCTAGAGTGGAAGTGGTTGTCATGATATTTTCTAACTATTTAAAAGGGGTGGCTCGGCCTTGCGTTGCGAACGGGCCGGTTTCGCCGGCTCCGGCATGGGCAGCGACGGCGGCAGGCCGGTGAGGTCTTTGAATTCCGCCAGCTCGGTGAGCCACTTGTTCGTCTCCGCCAGATGTTCGATGCTCAGATCGATTCTGGCGGTCAGTGCCTCGGCGTTCTTGTTGGCCAGCGCATCGGCCCGGATTAATTTCACCTGTTCGACGAGTCGCTCCTGCTCCGAGCGGGCGAGTTCGAGATTATCGCGCGCCTGATTAACGCGCTCGAGCCGCTGGCGCAGGGCGTCGAGCCGCTCCCGACGGGACTGGAGCAGTTTGCGCCGCGTCTCCAAGGCCGGAAGCGCACCACCCGCTCCGACTTCGGCGGCAAGGGTTTCCACTTCGCGCTCCGCTTCGGTCAGCAACTGCGGCAACTGCTCGCGCCGTTCGGTTTCCAAATACACATCGAGGGACTGTTCGATGCTCAGGAGGCGCAAAAACGTCCACTGCAGTTCCTCCAGCTTGCCCAAGCGCGTTTCCTGCGACAGCGCCACGTCATCGCCTGGCGCCGTGGCCGTCGCGGCGGTCACGTCCCGACAGACGGCCAGCAACTGGTCGTAGCGCGTCTTGCGGGCGGTGGACAAGGCCGCCAGGAGCTGCGCGCGCTGCCGGCCGGATTGTTCGCGCTGGGCCCTTTCCTCGGCCTGCAAATCAGCGCCCGCCTGGTCATCCACCTGTTTTTTGAACCAGGCCGTGTCGGGCAGATAAATCAAACCCAGCACGTACAACGCGCCGCCGATGACCAGGCCCAACGCCTCGCCGCTGGCAAACCCGAGGCCAAGCGTGGCCAGTGCCAGCCACAAGTTCGCGCGGCTGCGCCAAAACTGGCCAAGGTAGCTGGTGGAGCCGCTGGATTCCATGAGTTGCATATCAACCCACCCCCGCCTCGTAGGCAAATCTGGAAACGTGCCCGCGGGGCATTGTGGGGTTATTCCAAAGTGAACCATTGCACCTCGACACGGCGATTTTTCTCCGGGTCCTTCCCCGCCGGCTCCTCCCAGCCGCGCCCGATGGTCTCGATGCGCGCGGGGTCGGCCTTGAGGCGCTCAATCATCACTTTCTTGATTTCATTCGCCCGGTCCTTGCTCAATTGCATAGCTTGCAGGGCCATCTGCCGCACGAGGGTGTCGCCGCCGTCCTGGCGGAATTTTTCGACCGACGAATTATCCACGTGCCCGCGCAGCAGGATGGTCGAGCCGGGGCTGACGACGAGCAAGCGCTTGATGGCGTCGAGGCTGCTGAGGTTGTCCTTGTTGGCTTGGTCCAACACCGAGGAATTGGGCTCGAATAAAAAGCGGATGTCCTTGCTCAGCAGCGGATCATTTTCAAGGCTGCCCGTGGTGGTGGCACGAATCGGCGCCAGGGAAATCACTTCGCCCGCAAACGTCCCCGCCGTCGCAATCTGCTGGAGGTATTTCGCGTCAGAGTAGCGGTCCGGGTCGCTCGGATCCTTGATCATGTCCGCTCCGTAAGCGAGGACGGATGACTGAAAGATGCTGTTAAAGCTCCCGGCGGCGTCCATGGAACCGCTGAAGAAAGCCACGTTTTCGGGCAGGTTCGAAAGATGCACCTTCGCCAGCTCGCGCTTGGCCTTGTCCTGGTCCCATTTGAAGGCCTGGGCGATCTCCTCCATATGCGCGTCGGGGTTGTCGCGCACCTGGCGATTGCCCGCGAGCACGCCCTCCACCAGGCCGGCCACCATTGCCGGATTGGCAGTGGCGAAGCCTTTATTGACGACCAGCACATCAGCCACGATGAGCAGATTGCGATTGGTGACAAGCACGCGGGCCGCGCCTTTGCTCGCGTCGACGACTTCTGTCGTCTTCGGATCCCAGGTCACGCAACCCGCCAGCTTGCTGTCGCCACTCTGCAAATCCTTGAGGAAAAGGTCGCCCGCCGTGAAGGCGTCGTCCGTGTAAACCAGGTTGATTTTGTCCGCCGCCGGCCGGTCATTCAGGCTCGATTGCATCGCGACGCCGATGCCCGCCTCTTGCGCGAGTGTGCGGATGAAAAAATCCGATTCTGTGAATTGTTCGGTGACCAGGACTTTTCCCTTCAAGTCATTGATGCCCTTGATGCCCTTGCGCACCACGATGCCGTCCGCGCCGCGCGAGAAATCGATTTGCACCGGCACTACGACTTGGAAATTGCGCGGCTGCACTGCCAGCACGTCGACCGTGGTCCCGGAGGCGGCAAAATGTCCGTTGTTCAGTTCCGACCAATTCGAATCCTCGCTGAGTTTGATCCGCACTTTGAAGCCGAATTTCTTGAAAAAATAGGAATTTTCGTTGGGTTCCAGTCCGCCATTGGCCGCGATAATCCCGGCGTAACCAGCCCACTGGCTCAAATCGAGATCCAGGGTGTTGTCCTTCACCACATAGGCCGCCGCGGGGCCAATCGCGGGTGCGCCGGTGTCGGGCGTGGTGAGTTTGTCATTGATGGCCTTGATGGCGGCCAAGGTCGCGGTCGGCGTGCTGGAGGCGTCTGCGGGAGCTGCAGCACCACTGGCCGGGGAAGCCGAGGCGGTGGCCGCCGCTACACCGTTCGGGTTTAGCTTGTCCCACCACTTGAAGACGCCGAGGCCGACCACGCCGAGGATGATAAGTGTCAGGACAAATTTTCCGCGCGCAGTCATAGTGGTGGAGGGATGAGATTAAGGTCGACCGGCGTAGGCTTAAGACTCCGAAATTTTCTGCCGGGGGGCGGGCGGCGTGGCCGGCTGAGCCTGCGCGGCGGGCTGCGTCATCGTCATCTTCTTCTGGTATTCTTTGAAGAGCATGGCGCCGCGCGAACGCCGCATCTCCTGCTGGCGCTGGATGTTCGAACCCATTTCCTTCGCGAGGTCGAGGGTCGCGCGCATTTGCCCCTCGCCCGCGGCGGCGGACTGGCGCAACTGCTGCATGGACTGGCTCATCTCCCCGCCCACCATGCCCTGCAATTCGGTGATTGAGCCCTTCATCAGGCCGGCCAGGTTTTCCATCGAGCGGCCCACGGCCACGCGGGCCTTGACCGCTTCAAACTCGCGCTGGAATTTTTGGATCTCCCGCAAGCTGTTCGCGATGATTTCCGTGTTCTGCTTGTAAAGTTGCTCAAGGTTGTCCATCTGCGCCTGATTGTCAGCCAGATCCTGCTCGATGGTCGCCAACTCGTCGGCATAGATCGCGCCGTTGGCCTCGTCATTGGCGCCGGCCGCCGCTTGGAGCAGTCCTTGAGTGTCGGCCTTCTGGCGCTCCTGCCGCTTCACCTGGTCTTTGAGCATCGCGATCTGCCCGGCCAGTTGGCCGTTGGCGTAGTGTGCCTTGTCGGCCTTGGCTTTCGAGTCGCGAATGCCGTGCTCGACCACGGCCTGGTTGATGGCGTCGGTCTCGGTGGCTTTTTCGGCCATCAAGCCGAACCAGATGAAAACACGTTTAAATGCGCGGAAAATGCCCATGGGAAAAGTTGGTTGAGTGACCCCGCTTGTACCATGTCGCGACCGCTGCGAAAATAATAATCTTCATAATAAGCACTACAATATCACGGTCGTTTTGTAATGCTGAAGGAGACGCCGGGCGATTCAAGGATACCTGTGCGCCCAGGCAAAGGGCCGGCCTGGGCTTGCCAATCAGCGTGCGCGCGCCATGCTGTGGCCTAAGCGAAACTCCCTCGGCTTTGCAGAACTCCCGGTCGCGGAAGGGCGTGCCGACTCAAGAGACGGGCCCGTAGCTCAACGGTTAGAGCAGAGGACTCATAATCCTTTGGTTCCGGGTTCAAATCCCGGCGGGCCCACTTTTTCCCGGGCTAAATTTTTATTTCAGGTGATTCCCGTTTAACTTCCAGTCGGGCCGGGAGCGCAGCTTCCATGGCCGCACCGCCTGGGTGCGACCATGGAAGCAAACGGCCCCGCCGGCCATTGTGCCGACGACAACTGACTGAACGGGTTCCGAGTAATCCGGCTTGGGCCCTACTAGACCTTCTCGGTCGGGGTCGTCTCGATAACGGCCGCGGCTTTGTTCGCGCGCTTGCGGCGCAGACCCAGCAGGAGGGCGAGACCACCAGCCACCATCGACCAAGCCGCCGGTTCCGGAACCACGGTCAACACCAGGCTATTTCCGGTCAAGTTGAAGGTGTAGTTATACGCCGGGTTCGGATGGATGTAGCTGAAGTCGCTGACGGTGAAGCCGACGTTCGTCCCGAACGTAATCAGCGTATAGCTCGTGGGCGTCACGCCGTCGTAGTAACCCGTTCCCTGGAAGTCGAAGCCGTAGAGGAACGAATGACCACTGCCAAGGGTGAAGTTGCCGAGAATGTTCAACTTGTCGGCCGTGTTGTCCGTATTGCTCAAATCCCAGATGCCGCCCTGCGTGGAGCCATCGGTGTTCCAGGTGAAGTTGCCTACGGTCAGCGTGCCGATGCTATTGCCGGGGGCGAAGTGACCGCTATTACCAATGGTGACGTTACCCAGCGCCGTGCCGTTACCACCCAGCGTGCCGCCCGTGACGGTCACCGGGCCGGTGCCCGTGGCCGAACCACCCGCCGGGTTGTTCAAGGCCAGGATGCCACTGGTGATGATCGTTCCACCGGTGTAAGTGTTGTTACCCGGCAGGCTTAACGTGCCGGTACCACCCTTGACCACGCCGCCGGAGCCAGCAATCGGATTGGCGAAGACTTGGGTCGTGCCGTTGGTAACCCAGGCCAAGGTGCCGTTATTCGTGATGTTGCCCAACACCGCACCGTTAATGGTGCCGTTACCCAATTGCAGCGTGCCCTTGTTGATGAAGGTGTTGCCGGTGTATTGGTGGCTGTTCACCAGAATCAACGGACCTGTGCCAGTGCCCGTCATGGTCAGTGAGGATGATCCACCGAAGTTATCCGTGATGATCGAACCAATGGTCAGGCTCGCGGTGCTATTCTGCACCACCAGCAAATCGTGAACCGCGCCGCTGGAGCCCATGATGTTGCCGCCCATGATGCTCGAAGCCGTCCCGTTCATCAGGATACCGCCCGCACCCACGATGAAGGTGTTGGTGGTGTTCGAAGTCACATTGCTGTCGAAGATGACGATATTGGTGGAACCATTCAGCTTCAACGTGTTGATCGTGACATTCGAGATGGTGTTATTGGAGGACGGGATGGTCGAATCAAGGCCGAGGGTGGCCGTCGGGTTGGCGGTCAGGAGAAGGTTTTGACCCGCAGACCAGTTTACATTCGGGTTAAGCGCATCACCGTTGGTGTAGATCGAAGGATCGCTGGTGATGTTGCCTTGGGCACCAATGGTCGCCCACTCCGTGGGGCCGCCGATGGCCGTGACTGTCGCAAACACCGTCCCACCGAGGGTCAGTACCCCATTGGTGGTGAGCTGGGAATTATTGCCACCGGGCTGGACGATAACAGTGGGAGAGTTGCCAAAGGCCTGTGCGGGCAGGAGGAAGTCGATGGTCGAGGTGCCTTGGCGGGTGAAGTTACCCATGTTCAAGGTCAAGCTGCCGGCACCATTCAGGTTCGGGGCAATCGATGCCACGTTTCCAGTCAACAAGGTGCCACCAAAGGTCTGCAAGTTGTTCGCCGCACCGCTGCTGGAGCTGTTACCCAAGACATTCACCGTGACTCCACCGAGCACCAAGCGAGAGGTGTTGCTGGTGATGTTGGTGGCCGGGGCGTTCGCACCGCTGAAGTCATAATTGACAGTACCGGTGTTGATCGTGGTGTTGCCAGCGTAGGTATTGTTGCCGGTAATGGTCAGGGCGCCGAGGCCGTTCTTAGTCAGGCCACCCGTGCCGCTGATGTTGGCCGAAACCGTCTGCAGAACGCCATTGGTCAGAACCACCAAGTTGCCGTTGTTGGTAATATTCTGGCTCAGGATGGAACCCTGAGTCGTGCCGTCACCAAGCTTCAAGGTGCCATTCGTAATCGTCGTATTACCAGTATAGATGAAGCCGCCCAGCAAGGTGAGCGTGCCTGAACCGGTCTTCGTCACACTGCCCGAACCCGTGAGATTGCCGACCGTCGCGAAGGTGATGTCCTGGCCGTTCGTATCAAAAGTGCCGCCGCTGGCACCGAGGGAGACGTTGCGGACACTGGTGATATCCAGCGTATTGGGCGACAACCACTGCAACGTGCCGCCATTCAGGACTACGCTGAGGTTGCTGCCCAAGTTATTATTGTTCTGGAACGCCAGGATGCCGCCATTGATGAAGGTGCCGCCACTATAGGTGTTTACGCCGGTCAGCGAGAGCGTACCCGCATTGACGGTCACGTTACCGGTGCCGAGATTCAAACTGCTCGTGGCATTCGTGAAGGACAAGCCGCCGGCGCCACTCTTAATCAACGAACCCGAACCATTGACCGCGCCGCCAAAGCCCAGCGTGCCAGCACTCGAGGTGATAGTACGATTGCCGCTGAAGGTCGCGGTGCCCGTGCCCAGGTTCAAATCCTGCGGGCCGAAGTAGTTGAGGTCGCTATTTAAGGCGATGGCATTAACAGTGTTGAGGACCACGGCGCTGGTGGCCGTGCTGCCCAAAGCACCCGAGCCCGACAACGTCAGCGAACTCGTGCTGAGCGCACCCGGGTTGTTCAAGTTCAACGTGCCACCGCTGACGGCCACGCCGCCAGAGAAGGTGTTGTTGCCCGCCAGGGTCAGTGTGCCCGCGCTTTGGGTTATGCTGCCGGCACCGAAGTTGACATTACCCGTAAACGTCTGGCGACCAATGCCCGTGACGAGCAGATTCTCACCGATGGCAGTCAGATTTCCGGTCAGATTGGCTGCCGTGGCCGGAGAAATGGCGTCGATGTTCAGGGCAATCAAGGCGCTGCCGTTATTCGTCAAGGTGACATCGGCATTGCCGCCCAAGCCGCCGAGGTTCAGTACGGTCAGATTCTGGAAGTCAACCGTTTGGCCGGAATTGATGACCAGGGAGCTGTACTGAAGCGACTTCGGGAAGGTAAGAATGACAGTGGAGCCGCCAGCCGGGGTCGTATTTCCGGTGTAGGTATTGTTAGCCGAAAACCGCAAGCTGCCTCCGCCCGACACCGTGAGACCACCGCTGCCCGTGATGACGCTGGTGAACGTCAGGTTGTTGCTATTGAGGTTGAGCGTGCCACCCAGCGAGCTGAGGTTGATGCCGCGGCCGCTGATGTCCGTCGTGTTGCCCGAGGGATAAACCAGGGTGCCGCCACCAAAGTCAAAGCTGCCCGTGCCCAGGTTATTGAAGTTGTTGATGAACACGGTACCGCCATTGAAGAACGTCGTGCCGGTATAGGTATTCGTATTGGTGATGGTCCAGTTGCCCGTGCCTTGCTTGACCACCGAAGTGGCGTTGCCACTAGAATCAGTGATTTGGGGCGCAAACACATTCGTACCGGTATTGGTGCCCGCGAGAACCAAGGTGTGAGTACCGGTACCGCTCCAAGCCAGGGCACCCGTGTTGCCGAAGGTCAGATTGCCAACACCCGAGGAAGAAACGCCGCCCGAGGTGTTGTTGCCGACGGTAAACAACCGATCGGTGTTCACGTTCGAACCACCAATATAGGAGAGGATGCCGCCACCCGTGATTTGCAGATTGCTCGGATCAGAGGTGCTGTTGCCGATGCTGCTGGCATTGCCGCCAATGTCCAAAACAGTGGCCGCCATGGTGCCGCTATTGATCACCGTGTTGCCGCTGTAGGAATTGGTGGCGTTCATGATGACCGTGCCGGAACCGATCTGCTTCACCTGGCCGGAGCCGGTAATCGTGTTCGAGAACGTCAAGACGTTGCTATGATTAAACGCCAACGTCGAATTGTCCACCACCGGGCTGAGAGGGTTGAGGTCACCGGAGACACTGCCGTTGCCCAATTGCAAGGTGCCGCCGTTGATGAAGGTGGTGTTCGTATAGCTCATGTTGGCAAGATTGCCTGAACCTGAGTTGGCCACCGAGCCCATGTTGGCGGTGAACGTCAGCGTGCCCGTGCCCACCTTCTTGAAGGTTGTCGAGACGCTGCCGAAACCAGCAGTGCCGGACGGCGACGTGCCGTTGCGGATTTGGCCATTGAAGGTGCTATCAATGTTCTTATTACCCACCACCACCACACCCGGGGGCGTGGTCGCGGCCGAACCGCCGTTTTGGAAGGGGAATACGTTGGTGTTCGGGCCGCCCGTCAGTGCGCCGAAGGTCATCACGCCACCGTCGCGCGAGCCGAACGAACCGTTGTTCGTGCCCAAGTCCAGCGTCAAATTCGGGCCTTGGAAGAGATTGAACGTCTGCGCCTGGATAATCGTACCAGCCGCACTGCCCATGGAGATCGTGCCGAAGTAATTCGACAAGTCACTACCCGACTGGATGACCCAGCGTTGGCCATTGTTAAAGTTCAAGGTGCCCGTGCCGGAGAAAATTCCCGCGATGGACATGGCATTGGTCGCATTCCAATTCACGTTACCCGACAAGCTCAGTATGAGGGTGCCGGACGTGGTGGTCGGGCCGGCCAGCGTGGTGCCATCCTGCATCGTGATGAGCGAGTTGGCTTCGCGGACGGTGTTCGCGATGAACAACGTACCTTCCTTTACCAAGATGCCGCCGGAAAGGGTGCTGGCTGTGCTGCCGGTCAGGCTCAGGTTGCCTTGGCCAATCTTCACCAAAGTGCCGGTGCCGCCCGGATTGTCAGCCAGAATGCCACCATAACTGAGGACGCGGCCAGTCGCGACATTGATGGTACCATTACCGGTGCCGCTACCACTGCCCAAGTAGATACCGCGGTTGGAATTCAACGTCATCGTGCTATTCGCGAGCAGCGCACCGGTGTCACGCAGGACAATCATACCCGGAGTGGCCGTGCTGGGAGTAACACCCAGGGCACCGTCACTGGAGATCGACAGATTGCCTTGCTTAACGATGGTCACACCGAAGTAGGAATTTGCGCCTTGCAGCGTCAGGTTGCCAGCGCCGGTCTTGGTCAGATTGCCCGTTCCGCTAGCTCCGATGGAGCCCGCCAACACCGGGTTTTGTCCGTTGGTGTCAAAGGTCGCTCCATTGCCGGTGATGAAAATGCCCAGTCCGTTCCTCGTAAGATCCGCATCGGACCCTGACGCCCACTGCAGCGTGCCGCCATTTAAGGTCAAGCCGTTGGGGCTGATATTTCCGATATCGTGAATGCGCAACGTTCCCTGAGTAACAATCGTAACACCCTGATAGTTGCCAGAACCCGCAAGCTCCAAAATACCGTTGCCGATTTTGGTCAAATTCCCCGTGTTGCCACCGCCGATGCTACCAGCCAGGGTGACCGTGAGGCCATTGGTGTCGATGATCGCCCCCGGATAGTTACCCAGGTCATCACCAAAGGAAAGATTGTGATCGAGAGACGGATCGGCCGTCCCCTCCCAACGGAGCGTACCGTTCAGGATGTTGACCAAGCCGTTCGTCGGCCCCAGACCTTGCGTGGTGTTGCCAATGGCCAGCACACCGGTCGTGTTTCCATTGCCCACGAACACCCCGCCAGTCATCAAATAATTATTGCCCGTCAGGAGTGCTTCACCCGTGCCGACGATTTGAATCTTCCCGGGCGAGCTCAGTCCGTCCTTGATGTTACCGGAAAGCGTCAGGTTGCCGGTATTGGTCACATTCAGCGTCAGGAAGTTGGTGCCGCCGACACCCAAATCAAGAATCAGCGGAGCGCTGACCGTTTGGTTGCCGTTATCAACTTCGATCATGGCATCGCTGGAAATCCCGCTCACCGTCGCGTTGAAGGTCAAGAAGGTGTTAGAAATGTTTGAAATCGTGTACGGAGCGACCGAGGCACTATTGAAGGTCATGTTGCCGATGGTGCGATTGCCATCCAAGATGACCGTGGTGGGCGCCGCCGCGTTGAACTTAAAGAAGGTATTGTTACCCGTATTACCATTGCCCGGACCACCGGTTTGGGTGCCGGTGCCCCAATTGGAGGTCACGGACCAGTTTCCACTTGTTCCACCCACCCAATTATTGGCGCCGAAAGTGGCATTGATGGTCAACAGGAGGTTGGAATCCAAGTCATAATGTACATTGGTAAGACCGTTGAGTACGGTGAGGTTCGGCGTAAGGCCGGTGTAATTACCCGCAAACTGGAAGACGCTGAAATTGCTGATAATCAACAAGGGGGCAGTCGTTCCCGCCTGGTAAAGGTTGACTAGGAGGTTCGTCGGGGTCGTGGCATTGAAGATTAGACCATTATTGGCGGTCGCGATAATTTTATCAAAAGACGTCGCCGAGGCAAAATCCAGGTTGATTGAATTATTACCATCAAAATACAGGGTCTTCGCCGTGAAATTACCGACGGCCCCGACGCTTCCGCCCGGCAGCAAGCCACCACCATTGGCCAGACTTACGTTGCCGCCCAAATTGCCATTGCCACCGATGAACGCTCCAGACGCCACACTGACATTGCCCGTACCGGTGCCCGAGCCCAACGTCGAGTTGTTATTCACAAAAAGCGTGCCCGCATTGACGCTCGTGCCACCATTATAGGTGTTGTTGCCCGTAATGGTCCAAATACCACCGGTCCCGTTGACCGCCAGGGCCGTCGAATTGCTCGACGGATTGACAATGTTGGCCGCCAAGGTGCCGTTACCGCTGCCAGTTAGGGTCAGCGTGCGATTACCCGTTGAGCTGGCCACGATGCTACCCGTATTCGTGAAGTTCAGCGTGCCGGTGCCGGAAGCATCCAAGCTGCCGCCGTTGGGCCCGAGGGTGAACAGCCGGTTCGTGCTGTTGCCCGTGCCGGTGTAACGCAAGGTGCCTCCGTTCAAGATCATGTTCGAGGCACTGCTGGTCGAACCACCCAAGCTATTGAAGCTGGTGTAATTCAACGGGCTGTTCGCAGTGTTGGTCGGCGCCTGGTTGAAGGTCACGGTCAAATTACCGGCGTCAATAGCAGTAATAAACGTGTTGGCCGGGACACCCAAGCCGCTGACAGCCATACCCGTGGTCAGACCGGCCACGGTGGTCACTTTTACCGTGGAAATTCCACCGAACGTGAAGTTGGCCGTACCGGTGGCAGAGGTGCCTTGCAAGCCCAGGTCAACGGTGTTGGCTACGCTATCCACACCTTGGACAGTCTCGAACAAGACACCACCTGACAAGCCGTTGCCGCGGATGGTCTGGCCGGCAAAGATACCGGAAACGTCCGAGAAGGAAAGGGTGCCGTTGCCTGTGATCATGCTGCCTTGGCGGGTGAATTCACCGGTGGCATTGGTGGTGATGACGGTCGGGGCACCGTCGGAGATGGTCGTCACGCTCAAGACGCCGCCATTCAAGGTCGTCACGCCGCTGTAGCTGTTGCGGTCGCCCAGGGTGATAGTGCCATTGCCGTCAAGGACGAGATTACCGGCGCCACCGATCGCCATCGTTGCGCTCAGATTGCCGCCACGATTGAAGCGCAAGGTGCCGTCGTTGGAGATATTGCCGCCGCCAATGGCGCCCGTATTGTTGCCCGTTCCGATGGTGAGCGTACCGGCAGAGATGATCGTGCCGCCCGTCCAGTTGTTGGCGTTGTTATCCAAGGTCAAGGTGCCGTTGCCGACCTTCCAAAGCTGGGTCAAGTTGGTGTTGCCCGTGCTGCCGGTGATGGCGCCCAAGAAGGTCGAATCGAGATTCGCCGCACCGATGCGGAAAATGCTGCGCGTGCCTTCTGCCGTGGACGGCGCTTGGAGGCGGGCCCCAGGATTGGTCCCACTGAGGGAGCCCATGCTCTGCACGTAGCCGTTACGGGGCTGGATATTGACCGAGTTGTTGCCCAGATCATAGAGCACAGTATCGGTGCTGATGTCACCAAACTGCTGGTTGCGGAACTGTTCCGTGCCGGAGAGGAACAGCGTGCCGGTGAAGTTGAAGACCGGGGCCAATTGATTGGTGCCGAAGGACGGGCTGTACGGGCCACCCGTATTGTTCAGCGCAAAGGATAGATTGCCCGTGCCGGAGAAGGAGCCTGAGAAGGAACTGGACGCCGTCGAGGCGACAATAAATGAGGCATTGCCGTTTAGGACGATGGTGGGACCGACGGAGGCGGTATTCTGCACGATGCCGCCATTGTTTGTCAGAATGATGGTGCCGTTACCGATCGTCGGGTTCGCCGTCATGAACAAATTACCACCCGAAACCGTAGTAGCGCCGGCCCAACCGTAGCTGACGCCGCCGTTAATAGCGAGATTGCCGAGGCCGGACTTGGTGAGGTTGCCCAAGCCGCTGAAGCCGCCCGCGCCCGGCGTGAAGGTCGCGTTCGCATCCACCTGTATGGTGCTGTTTACATCACCGATGGCGATGACGCGCGAACCCGAGTTGATGGATTGCGTCATTTCCAACGTACCGTTGCCGATATTGAGCAAGCCGGCGGAGCTGCCCAGCGCTGAGTCACGATTGATCGTCAGTGTGCCGCCGTTGATGGTCGTGCCGCCCGAGAAGGTGCTCGCACCCAGCAGGGTCCAGGCGCCGCTGCCATTTTTGACCACGTTGGTAAAGTTGCCCACGGTGTCGGCAATCGTGACGTTCAATGAATTCTGCGCGGTGCTCGCACCATCGAGAGTCAGGGTGTGCGGGCCAACCCCCGTCGTACCCAGCGTGCCGGTGCTGGTGAAGGCGAGCGCGCCTGAGCCCGAGGCCACGATGGTCGTGCCATTCAAGCCGAGGCTGAACAAGCGGTCGGTGCTCGAACCGGTCCCCGTGTACAACAACGTACCGCCGTCAATCAGGAGATTCGAAGCCGAGGCGGTCGACGCGCCCAACGGGTTGCCAAAGTAGTACAAGGCCGAATTCGTACCCGTACCCGTGGCGGCCTGCGAGATAACGACCGTACCATTACCCGAGTTAACCTGGGTGATCGTCGACCCAACCGGAATGTTGGTCCCGGTAATGGACTGGCCTACTTGCAATCCGGCCGAACCACCAGCGATGGTGATCAACGTGCTGCCATTGGTGGTCGTGGAATTCAGATTGCGACCCGCGTTGGTCACGCTGTTGATGATCAGTGTGCCGTTATTGATGCTGGTGACGCCCGTGTAAGAACTGTTGCCGCTCAAGGTCCAGGTGCCAACGCCAGTCTTGGTGACGTTGGTGATATTGCCGGTGCTCGCATCCACGATCCCCGCGGCGAGGGTGTTGACGGTCGAGGTATTGCCGCCGGTGAGAATCAAGGTGCGATTACCCACGCCGGTGGCCCCCAAGAAACCCGTGCCCGTAAAGCTGAGATTGCCCGTGCCTTCAGCGTCCAGGGTGGCGCCATTCGCGCCAATCGTGAAGAGGCGGTCGGTGCTGGCGCCCGCGCTTACATCTTGCACCGTGCCGCCATTGATCACGAAGTTTGCGGCCGCCGAAGTCGAATTACCCAAGGGGCCGGCGACGCCGCCGTTCGACCATGAATTCACCCGCAAGATGCCGGAATTAAGAGTCGTCGTGCCATTGTAATGATTGGTGCCGGAGAGCAGGAGCACACCATTCGATGCGTTGGTGATGTTGACCGGAGCATTGGCGCCCGTTTGGTCCAAATTCCCGGAAACCGTGAACACCGTGCCGCCGCCCACCGCGAAAGACACACCGCTGCTGGTGATCTTCGTCTGCGCCGCCAGGGTGTGGTTGCCAAGGCCGATAGTGACATTCGCCGGGCTCGCGCCATTGTCCAAGGTCAGGAAATTCCCGCCGGAGGAATCGATGGTGTAATTGCGCAAGCTGTTAAAGTAGAGCCCGGTCTCCGTAATTCCGGCCGTATCCACCGTCACGTTCGCGTTGGTGGCGATAACGCTCGGGAAGCGGACCAGCACACCCGACGGGGCGGTGCCACCCACCCAATTGGCGCCGTTGCTCCACACGCCACTGACCGTGGAATTCCAGCTATTGGCGATCGGGATGATGGTGACATTAATACCAATCGTGTGGTTGGTAATGTTGGTGAAGGGAGTGTAGAGGAAGTCGCTCGTGGCCGCGTTGAGCACATTCAGATTGCTCTCCGACAAGCCGCTGAGACCCGCGTAGTTAAAGAGGGTGTAATTGCCCGCGGCGAGCCACGGCGTCGTCGTGCCCACGGCATAGAAGTCGAGGTTGAGATTGCCGCTCGTGAGGGCCAACCCGTTCGGATTGGTGACATTGATTTGGTCATTCGAAGACGGCGTGAATTCGACGATATAGAGCGAATTACCCGAAAGGACCAAGTTACCGACCGTCAGCGTGCCGACCGAGAGGCTGCCCGGCGTCAGAATGCCGTTCGAGGCGACGTTCACGACTCCACCGATGTTGCCGGTACCGCCCAAGGTGGCGTTGCTGCTCACCGAGACGACGCCCGTGCCCGTGGCCGAACCCACGATGTTATTGACCAGCAAGGTGCCGGAAGTAATCGAGGTGTTGCCGGAAATGGTGTTGTTGCCCGCCAACGTCCAAATTCCCGAGCCGTTCACGGAAATCGAGGTGGCGCCGCCGCCGCTGCCGTCACCGATATTGGCCGTCAAGGTGGCGTTGCCCGTACCCTTGAGGTTGATGGTGCGAGCGCCGGTGCCGCTAATCACCAAGCTGCCGGTGTTGGTCAGGACCAACGGACCCGTGCCGGAAGCATCCAGGGTGGCGCCACCGGTGCCAACGGTGAAGAGGCGGTTCGAGGAATCGCCCGCACCGACATACTTCAGCGTGCCACCGTCGATCGTCACGCTGGACGCCGCCGAGGTCGAGCCGCCGATGCTGCTGGTATTGAAGAAGTAGTTGGTGTTGTTACCGGAACTGACCGGGTTCTGCGAGATGGTGACGTTGCCATTACCGATGTCCGTGATAATAGTGCCCACCGGAATGTTCGGGCCGGCAATGGACTGGCCGGGAGCGAGACCGGTGGTGGACGAAACGCCCACGGTCTTATAAGCGCCAAAGGTGATGTTGCCCGCCTGCGTCAGCACCGCCGGAACCGAGATTGTAATATTGGCGCCGTTGATAGCGGTAATGGTCGCCGCTTGGCCGAAGAGGCCCGCCGCTGCAACGGTCTGGCCGATGGAGAGATTCGCCGTAATCGACGGATCGTTCACGACGATGATGTTGCTGGTCGCAAGGGTCGTACCAGGAGTGACGGTCTGGCCGCTGACATGCGCCGTCTGCGTCGTGCCACCATTACCAAAACTGGAGAAGATCATCGTGCCGTTCTGAATGGTGACATTGCCGGTGAAGGCATTGGCATTGGCGAGCGTCAAATTGCTGAGGCCAATTTGCTTCAGGTCACCCGAGCCGGCCACGAAGGGATTCAAGACGAAGTCGGACGTGGTGTTAAAGATCACCGTGCCGTTGTTGGCAAAGGTGCCGTTGGTGCCCAAGGGCAGGCCGGTCGCGCCGCCATTGCCGAACTGCAAGGTGCCGGACCCAATGGTCGTCGTGCCGTTATAGGAGTTGTTGCCGCCGGTCAGGGTCAAGGTGCCCGTGCCGAGCTTAACCAGGTTCACGAGCTGGCTGACTCCGCCATTCGAACCATTGGTAATATTGCCGGCGAAGGTCGTGCTCTTGTTGGTGGTGCCAATCTGCCAAGTCGTCGCGGCATTGGCGTTGCCGGCACCGCGGAGAGTGGTGCCAGCATTACCCGTCAAGGACCCCAAGGTCTGGGTGCCGCCTTCGCGCGTGTTGAAGACGATGCCGCCCGAGCCCAAATCCACATCGATATTACCGAGCGAGTGGTCGGAGGCGGTCTGCAGGCGGAAAGTGCCGTTGGAGGTGCCAAAGAACAGGTTGCCTGTGTAGCCGGAGAACTGGTTGTTGCCGCTGTTGAACGACATCGTGTTGATGGGATCCGTGTTGAACACATTGATGTTGCCCGAGCCCGCAATGTTGCCGGTGAAGGTCTGGTTCACGTTACTGGCGCTCAAGAACAGCCAGTTGGTATTGCCATTCGCATTGATGTTGTTGCCGATGGTGACTGCGGTGGTGGTACCAAGCGCACCCGTTGAAATCGAAGTGCCATTATTGAGGGTGATATTGCCCGTGCCCGCCGCCGTGTTGTTGAGCAGGTTCAAGGTACCGGTATTGACCACCGTGCCGCCGGTGTAGGTGCTCGCGCCACCCAAACTCAGGGTGCCGGGGCCGTTCTTGGTGATCGTGAGGTTGGTGCCGACAATTGAGCCGCCGATGCCCAAGGTGCTGGCAGCATTGCCGACCGTCACCGTGCGATTGTCACTCATGGTCACCAGACCGGTGCCGAGATTCAGGGAATTCGAGCCGGTGAAGTTCACCGTGGCATTCCAGAACTGGGGATTGGCACCCGTCAACACCACCGGTACGCCGCTCGTATTGTCGAGCGTGCCGCCGTTGAGGTTGAAGTTACCGCCGCTACCCAAGGCCGTGTTGCTGTTAATATTCAAACCGCCGGCGTTCAGGATGGTGCCGCCGCTGAAGGTGCTGTTTGCGCCGCTCAAGGTGAGCGTGCCTGCCCCGTTCTTGACCAGGAAGCCGGCCGGACCGGTAATGCTACCGGAATAGGTCGAATTAACATCGGCATTCAAGGTCAGGGTCACCGCCTGCCGGTTGCTGTTGGTGAGGACCAAGTCAGAGGAGCCGGCGAGCGAACGGATGGTCGCGTTGCTCAGGGTGCCGAAAGTCAGGGCTCCACCGTTGAGCGTCACGATGCTGGATTGCAGACCAAGATTATTGTTCAACTGCACTGTGCCGGCATTGAGGTAGGTATTGCCGGTAAAGGTGTTGGCTGTGCTCAGCACAACCGTGCCCGTGCCCGACTTGGTGAGGACGAGCGGATTAGCGCCGTTGTTCACCAAAGTGGTGTTGAGCGTCAGCGTATTGCCGGAATTCTGAATCACGACCAACTCATTAGAACTCGCGGTCAGGCTGCCGCCGTTCAAGGCCACCGAGCCCGTGGTGCCACTGGAGTAAAGCAGGCCACCGGTGCCGAGCGTCAAGGTTACGCCCGGATTGATGGTGATTACCGCGGCCGAGGAGCCGTTGTTCAGCTTGAGGCTGGAGATGGTCTTGTCGCTGGCGAGGTTGCTCGCGGTGCTGCTCGGCAAGCTCACATTGTCGGTGCTGAGCCAGGTGGTGGGGTTATTGCTCGTGTTGTAGGTCGTGGTCGCCACGAGGTTACCGCTCACAATGGTGCCCCAGTCGGTGCCGCCCACCGTGGCAAAGGCCACGCCACCGAGCGTGCTGACATTATTGGTCAAACCAAGGCCGCTGGCGGAGAAGTTACCGGCTGCGGCATTGGTGACCGCCAGAGTTGAACCGACGCTGCGAGAGATGGCACCCGTGTTGATATTGACCGAGCCGCCGGAACCGTTCTTGACGAGCGAGATGGAGGAGGCACCGGTACCCAAAGCCAATCCATTGAGAGTCGCATTGGCGATCAAACCAGCGGTGGAATTGCCATTGACGGTCAAATTCGCCCCATTGATGGTCCAAGCGGAAACCGAGTTCGTCAAGGCCGTGCTGTTTGTAACCGCAAAAGTGCCGGCATTGAAATCCAGAATTACCGTGCCGCTGTTTACCGTGGTCGTGCCGCTGTAGGTGTTTGGCCCACTCAGCGTCAAGGACGCCGGACCACTCTTCGTCAAGGTACCCGTGCCGCTGATGACGTTCGAGTAGGTAACGGCCACCGGGTTGGAGAAGATGACGTTGCCGCTATTCGCAATATTCGACGCAAAGGTGCTGTAGAAGTTCAGACCGTCGCCGAACTGCAACGTACCGCCACTGACAATCGTGCTATTGGTAAACGTATTCAGATTCGTCATCAACAAGGTACCGGGGCCGGACTTTACAAATTGGCCGACCGTGCCACTGAGTGAGCCGCTGTAGGTGGTCACTCCCGCCGGGGTGTTGAACACCACATTGCCAGAATTGAGGATGGCGATATTGCCCACAATGGAACCGGCATTGTTCAAGCCATCACCGAAGGTCAGATTGCCACCTGTCCACGACACCGGCCCGGTGTAGCTACCCACGCCGATCGAGGTCAAATTGCCCGTGCCCGTTTTGACGAGGGAGGAGTTGGAGCCCGTGCCGTTGATGGCGCCGACCGTCATGGTCCCAGTGCCGTTCAACGTGAGACCGATGGAGCTATTGCCGACCGAAACCGTGCCGTTGCCAAAGTTCACCGAATTGCCGCCCGTGCCGAGGTACGTGAAACTACCGGTCCACGACTGCGAATTATTACCGGCGAAGTTCAGGGTGGAGGCGGCGGTGTTGTCAATATTGCCGCCCGAAATGGTCAGCGTGCCGTTGCCAATGGCGCCGACGGCGCCGATGGTCAGGGTCCCCGCGCCAACACTGGTGCCGCCGGTGTAGCTATTGGCCGCCGAGAGAGTCAGATTCCCCGCACCGGTCTTGGAAACCGAGCCCGTGCCGGAGATTGTGCCACCAAAGTTGAGCACGGTCGGGTTGGCAAAGGCCAGGGTGCCATTGTTGGTTACGTTGCCCACCAAGGTCGTCGTGATGCTCGTGCCATCGCCGAGTTGCAACGTGCCGGCCGTAATGGTCGTGCCACCCGTGTAACTATTGCTGCCGAGCAGGACCAAGGTACCCGCCCCCGCTTTATTCAGACCTGAAGCAAGACCATCGCCACTGAGCGCACCGCCGAGGGTCAGGGAGTTGGCACTGACCGTGATGTTACGCGTGACATTGCCGAGCAGGCTGGCTGCGCCAGTGCCCAGATTCAAGCTGTTGGTACCCGTGAAGACCAAGTCGCCATTGATGGCAACCGGATAATTGGACGCCAGCGTCATCGCCGCACCGGAGGTGTTATTCAGGGTATTGGAGACGTTGCCAATGATGTTGATCGTGCCGCCCGTGCCCAAGGCGCCAGCGTTGCCAATGCCCAGGGAGCCATTGTTGATGGTGGTGTTACCCGAGTAGGTGTTCGCATTGCTCAGCGTCAAGGTGCCACCCGTGGCAGTCACCCCGCCGGCCCCGAAGTTGTTGGCGCCGGTTAACACCAAGGCGCCCGCGCCATCCTTATTCAGACTGAAGCCACCGCTGGTGATGGCACTGCCGATGGTCAGCGTGTTATTATTGACGAAGATGGTCCGATTGCTGACGCCGATCGTCGCCGTGCCCGTACCCAAATTCAGGTTGCTGGTGCCGAGGAAGATGAAGTCCACGTTCATGACCAGCGGGTTATTCGCCGCCAAGGTCAGCGCGGCGCCACTCGTGTTGTCGATATTGCCGCCGAAGAAGTTGATGGCGCCGGTACCAATGGCGTTGGCGTTGCCGATACTAAGCACGCCACCCGTAAGAACCGCCGAGCCCGTGTTCGCGGAATTATTGGCCGAGAGGACGAGATTGCCGCCGGAGACGTTCAAATTACCCGTCGTCGCAAGGATGCCACTGATGTTGGCCACGCCCCCACTGACAAAGACCTGGGCCGAGCCCAGTGACGCATTACCCGTCACGTTCAGGGTGCCGTTGGAAACATTCAGAATACCCAGCGAGTTCGTACCGGAGAGATTCAAGGTGCCGTTGGTGACCGTGGTGTTACCGGTGTAGCTGTTATTACCAGAAGCCGTCATGACACCCGCATTCACGGTCAGTCCGCCCGCGCCCAACGTATTATTGCCCGTCAGAATCTGCGTACCCGTGCCGGACATAACCGCAAAGCCAGGACCGGTCAGGACGCCATTATAGGTGCGGGTCGTGCCCGAGGACTGGCTGAAGTTGAGTGACACCGCGGCGCCGGAGGCATTCGCCAAGGCCAGCGATTGATTACCAATCAAGCCACCAATATTGCCACTGGTCAGAGACCCAAAGCTCAGGTTGCCACCCAGGTTGTTATAATTGAGCGTGCTGCTTTGCAGTGCCAAGGCGTTGCCCAGAATCAAGGTGCCAGCGTAGATGGACGTATTCCCGGTGTAAGTGTTGGCGCCAGCCAGGGTCAAATTCCCGGTGCCGTATTTGCCCACCGTCATGCCGGTGTTGTTACCATCAATGATTGAGGTGCTGATGTTGGCCGTGTTGCCACCGGCGATGAAGGAGATGAGATTCAATTCCGACACATTGCTGGTCAAGCTGCCCGTGCCTTGAATGCTCTTATTTCCTGAGCCGCTGGCGAACAGCACGCCGCCCGCATTCACGGTCAAGATCGTGCCGAAATTGGTCGTGATATTGCCTGCTCCGGTACCGCTCATCAACAGAGTGTTGATCGAATTGTTGGCGGACAACGGTGTGCTCCCGTTGCCAGTCAACTTTACATTGTCGGTCGCGAGCCAGTTATTCGGGTTGGTGGTAACGTTGTAGCTCGTATAGGCCTGCAGCGTGCCGCCACCCGTGCGGGTGCCCCAGTCGGTGCCGTTAATGGTCAGGAAAGCGACGTTGCCGCCGGCAGTATAGAGGCCATTGACCAAGGGAGAAGTGATTTCTTGGGTAACTATTACGCCCGGATCCGAACCATTATTTACCGGGAGGGTCATGTTCAGAATGCCGCCGGTGGCACGGACCAAGCTGGCGCCGAGCTCCAGGGTCGGCTGTTGATTGACACCACTGGTCAGAATGATGTTCGTATAACCCGTGTTGATAGTCAGGATCGAGCTGGCGGCAAACAACTCCTTGCTCTGTGAATTTGTGTCGGAAAGCATCAACAGGGTGCCGCCGTTATTTAACGTCAGATTCGACACCGGATTAACAATGTTGCCGGATGTGCCGGTACTGTAATCCAGCACGAGGGCACCACCGCTAATCGTCGTGGTACCGAGGTAGGTGTTGAGGGTGGCCAAGGAAAGATTACCGTTGCCGATCTTGGTCAGACCACCGTTGCCCGAAAGACCACCATTGGACCACGAATGATTGGCCCCATTGGTGTCGATGGTGGCATTACCCGAATTGACACTCAGCACGCGGCTGGCCAAGTCGCCGGTAGAAGCGGCGCCGTATTGGAAGGTACCGCCGTTGAAGGTGATGGGACCCGTGGCCTGGCCCAAATTGGTTACCGTGCTGGTCGTGGCCACCACCGTGCCGGCGTTGATCGTCAGTCCATTGAAGGAATTGGTTCCACTCAGAGTGAGAGTGCCGCTGCCCAGTTTCGTCAGGTTGCCACCGGCGTTATTGCCGATATTACCCGCGATGGTCACATTATTGCTGCCGACGTCAAAGGTGGTATTGCTGCCGGCAATCGTCACCGTGCGGGACGAGATGTCCGTGGTGTTGTTGGCGGACCAGATCAAGCCGCCATTATTCAGCGTCAAGTTCGCATTCGTGCCGAAGTTGGAGATGTTGGAGAAGGCGATATTGCCGCCAATCACATTGGTGAAGCCGCCATAGGTGTTATTGTTCGTCAGGGTCAAGGTGCCATTGCCATTCTTGGTGAAACTGCCGGTGCCGCTAATGATCGAATTATAGGTCAGCGCGCCGCCGTTATTCACCACCAAGGCGCCATTGTCGACGATGTTGCCACTGGTGATACCGGTCGTGGTACCGTTGCCAAATTGCACCGTGCCGGCGCTGATGGTAACGGTGCCGTTGAAATTACCGGCGCCATTAAGAACGAGCGTACCACTGCCCAGCTTGGTCAAGGCGGAGAGAGGACCGGAAGTTACGAGTCCGCCAACCGACAGCGTATTGGCGGAAACAGTCACGGCCCGGTTGGTGTTGCCGGCGACGGTCACGTTGCCCGCGCCCATGTCCAAACTTTGCGTGCCGGTAAAGGTGAAGTTTCCGTTCCACGTTTGGGTCATCGCGGTGTTGGAGAGCCCGAACGAGGTGTTGCCGTTATCCAGCGTGACCCCGTTGGCACCAATGATAAAGGAGCTGCTCGAACCCAAGGCGTTCGGATCGTTGATGACCAAGGTACCGGCATTCAGCGTGGTGGTGCCGGTATAGAAGTTGTCGGAGGCCAAGGTGACCGTGTTGTTCAAGTTCTTGATCAAGTTACCCACGCCAAAGATCGGCGTGCTGAAGGTCTGGTCATTGGCAAAATTCAAGGCCAGGTTGGCCGACGTGGTGTTCAGGAAGATATTGGTGTTGGCCAAAATCCCGCCGTTCACCGTGCCATTGCCCAATTGCAACGTGCCGCCGGTAACCAGGGTATCACCCAAATAGGTGTTGGTGTTGACAAAGGTCAGCGTGCCGGTGCCCGCCTTGGTGAAGGCGCCGCCACCGTTGTTACCAATCGGATTGTTAAAGGTAATCGAATTACCGTTGGTATCAATTATGCCGCCGTGAAGGTCGATTGTGATCGTTTTGGAAGAGACGTCCACGCCCACACCCGATGCATACTGCAGGGTACCGCCAGACAGATTGATGTTGCCGGAGGAACCAAGGTTATTGAGCGAATTAAAGTTCAAGACGCCGCCCGTGCTCAAAGTCACGTTACCGGCAAAAGTATTATTGCCTTGCAGAACGAGAGTGCCGCCATTGGCTACGATGCCGCCCGCGCCGAGATTTACCGGGCCGCTGAAGGTCAGCGTGCCGGGCCCGAGCTTATTCAAATCGCCGCCGGTTCCAGTGAAGGTACCGCCAAGGGTCAAATTGCCGGAGGCCGTGGTAATATTGAACGCCCCGGTGCCGAAGCGGGTGACGTTGCCCGTGCCCATGTTCAAGTCACCCGTGCCTTGGTAAACGATGTCCGCATTCCACGCCTGTTGGTTGTTTCCGGCCATGGTAATGCCAGTTGAAGACAGGGTGGTGTTGGCGCCGATGGTGATCGGGCCAGTGCCCAGCGCGCCCGCATTGTTGATATTCAAGGTCGCATTCGAAACAATGGTGGCGCCACTGCGATTGCCGTTGCTGCCGCTCAAAGTAACGACACCGCCCGTAATGTTAAAGTCTCCGCCGCCCAACGTATTGGTCGCGCCACCCAAGGTCAAATTGCCGCCAGTCACATTCACACCGCCCGTGGCCACAATGCTGCCTGAGAGCACCATCGAACCATTGCTTACGTTAATGCTACCCGTGCCCAGGCTGATGAAACTAGACGTCAGTGTCTGGGAGCCGGAACCAGCCATGGTCAGCGAGGCCCCATAACCCGTGTTCTGATTGAAGAGCGTGGCATTGCCGCTCGTCAGATTGCCCGTATAAGTGTTCGTACCGCTGCCCGTGAAGACCAGGCCGACGCCAATGTTGGCGTTATTAATCAAGATAATGTCCTGGTTGCCGCTGATGCCCGCCAAGGAGGCACTCGTGATGCCATTGCCGAAGGTCAGATTCGTGCTCGTCACGTTCGTCGCGACAATGTTGCCGCCCTGGCCGATGAAATTCAGGACCGAATTCTGCAGGGCCAGCGAATTGTTCAATTGCAGGGTGCCACTGTAAACCGCCGTATTGCCCGTGAAAGTGTTTGCACCGGAGAGAATCACTCGGCCGGAGCCAGCTTTGCTCAACGAAGTCGGGGCGCTGCCATCCACAATGGTCGAGGCAATGGTCAAGTTGCCGGAATTGTTGTACTGCAACAGGACCAACTCGCTCACATTACCCGTGGATCCGGCCAAAGAACCACCGGTAATGGTGGCGTTAGTCGTGACAGAAGACGGCATCAGGATGCCGCCCGAAGTCAAAGTCAGCGTATTGCCGCCGCCAATGGTGACCGTTTCGTCAGACGCTCCGGCCAAGCGCAGGGAATTGATTGTCTGAGTGCCGACATTTGCGGTCGTGCTCGCTGACAAACTTACGTTGTCGGTCGAAGCCCAAGAGGCGGGATTCAAGCCGGTCTGGTAGGTTGCGATGCCCAAAAGGCCATTGCCGCCGCCGGATACCGTGGCCCAGTCGGATTTGCCAATCGTGGCATAAGCCGAATTACCATCCTGGCTAACAATGATACCGTTGAGCAGACCGGGGACACCACCGACGTTTACATTCAGCGTGACGTTACCGTTCGCGGTGCCACCGAAGTCCACGTAGGTGCCACTGCTGCGGGTCAGGTTCCCCAGATTGACATTGAGGCTGGAGGCGCCATTCGGAACCAAATTGATTTGCGCCAAACCATACAAATTCGTCGGGCTAACAGCAACACCGACCAAAGATTGAGTATTGATGGAGCCAGAGTGGCCGGTGAACTGCAAGGTATTGTTGCCCTGCATTGAAATCTGGGTCTGGGAACTCAAGACGTTCGTATCCGGCGAGAAGCCACCCGCGAAATTCACATCGAGCGCGCCCGCCAAGATCGTGGCACCGCCCGTAAAGGTGTTATTACCCTGCAAGGTCAGGGTGCCGCCGAGATTGCCGGTTTTGGTGAGCGAGCCGGTCCCGGAGATATTGCCGCCGTAGATCGTGGTACCATTGCTGGTGTTAAACACCAGGGAGCCATTATCAAGCACGTTGGCGCTGGCCAGCGAACTATTGGTGATGTTGCCGTCACCAAGGGTGAGGGTGGAGGTCGTAATCGTGGTGTTGCCGACGTAAGTGCTGTTACCCACCACCGTCAATCCAGCGGTACCGGAGATATTGAGCCCGGACAAAGTGCCCGAACCCGCGATCGGGCCGACCGTGAGGGTCGCGCCGTTGACGCCAATCGAACGAGTCGTGTTTCCGCCCAAAGTTACCGTGCCGGTATTCATGCTCAAGGGGCTCGGGCCGACAAAGGAAAAGTCAGCATTCCAGTTTTGGGAGATAACGCTGCCATAGTTGACTGTCGTGCTGGCGCCCACGTTGCCACCGTTGATGATGAAGGTGCCCGTGCCAACCGCCGCATTGGACCCGAAGACCAAGGTGCCCGAATTAAGGATGGTGCCACCGGAGTAATTGTTATTGCTGGCACTCAGGGTCAGGGCGCCGCTACCCGCCTTGGTCAGGGTGAGACCACCTTGAATCTGGGCACTGACTGTCTGGGCCGTCGGACTAAGAACAAAGACGAGATTGGTGCTTGCGCTTGAGTTAATACCGTTCTTCACCGTCGCCACTGCGGAATTCGAGACGCCATTGCCAATTTGGAGGGTGCCGCCGCTGACCGTCAGGTCCACCGCGATAGAATTACCGGTCAGGATCAGGGTGCCGGCGCCGGACTTCGTCAGGACCGAACTGGTGCCGGAATTGGTGATTGAGCCTCCCATGGTCAGATTGCCCGCGGTGACCGTGATGGTGCGGCCTGAATTTGCGTTCGCGATGGTGCCGGTGCCAAAAGTCAAATCGCGCGTGCCGCCAAAGGTGAAGCTGCCCAAGGTGATGGCACCGTTGTTGTTCAAAACGATCGGGCCATTCGACGTATTGTCGATGGAGCCACCATTGAAATTGAACGAACCGGAACCAAGGGCGTTCGGACTGTTGATATTCAAGACGCCGCCATTGATGGTCGTTCCGCCCGCGTAGGAGTTGATTCCTGTCAGAGTCACGGTATTGGCCGCGAGGGTCAATGCACCCGAACCACTGATGACACCGTTGAGCGTCTGCGAGGTCTTCGGATTCAGAATCAAGAGACCATTGTCAACTATGGTCGAATTACTCAGCGCGCCACTGGCGGTGCCGTTACCCAAGGTCAAGGTGCCGCCCGCAATGGTCGTAACGCCCGTGTAAGCCGTGGTCCCGATGATGGTCAAATTGCCGGAACCGTTCTTGGTCATATTGCCGGCACCGGTGAGACTGGCGCCCACGGTCAAAACCACGTTATTGCCGTTGGTGTCGAGAGTGCCCGTGCCGCCAGCGTTAAAGGTGAACGTGCGGTTAAGGCTGAAGTCCGTGGTGTTCGCCGTCTGCCACATCAAGGTACCGTTGCCGAAGATGACATTGGCGTTGGTACCCAAAGTCGTGGAGTTAACGGCGATAATCGTGCCCGCCAGGATTTGGGTCGAGCCGGTGTAGGTATTATTCGCCCCGAGCGTCAAGCTGCCGGAGCCGGTCTTGATCAAGCCGCCGACACCCGTATTACCCACCGAATTCGCAAAGAGGACGTTGTTGCCGTTCGTATCAATGGTAGCACCGCCCGCACCGAAGGTCAGAATCTTCGCGGAAAGGTCGGCCGTGTTGTTGGTGGCAAACTGCACACCACCACCCGTGAAGGTGATGCCCTGGCCTACGCCGAAGCTGTAGATGCTGTTAAAGCTCACCGTGCCGGCGCTGATCGTCGTATTGCCCGTGTAGGTGTTCACGCCATTGAGCGCCAAAGTGCCGCTGCCCGCTTTGGTCAAGGTGAAGGCGCCGCTAATCGGGCCGCTCACCGTCAGGGTCGCGCCCACTGTGGTGTTCACCGCGTTGGCGGTAATGGTGCGGTTGTTGCCCAAGGTCACCGCGCCGGTGCCCAAATCCAGGTTGCCCGTGCCGGTGTAGGTGAAGTCCGCATTCCACGCTTGGGCATTGGTGCCGGCATTGACCACTGTCGCGCCGCTGATGTTATCCAGATTGCCGCCGTTAATCGTCAAGGTGCCCGTGCCCAGCGCATTCGAGCTGCCGATCGCGAGGGTGCCGCTATTCAGCGTGGTGCCACCGACATAAGTGCTGGCCCCGGCCAAAGCCTGGGTGCCCGTGCCCGAAATAATCAGCGAGCCGGAACCGGAAATGTTGCCCGTTTGGGTGGAGACCGCACCGGTCTTGGTGCTGATCGTCAACGGCACCGCCACCAAGGTGGTGTTTTGGAGCGAGAGACCCGATCCGCCGCTCACGCCTGCCACGGTGGCGTTGGTGAGGGAACCAAAGCTCAATTGGCCGCCTTGCAGCGAAATCACGTTATTCTGCAAGGTGGTGTTCGTGCCCAACTGCAAAGTGCCCGCGCCCAGTACCGCCGGACCGGTGAAGGTATTGACGCCAGTCAGAATCACGGTGCCCGGACCGCTCTTCGACACCGTGGTGCTGCCACCATTGTCCACAATGACCGAGTTGATGGTCATCGGATTGGTCGTGTCGTACTGATGGATCGCCAATTCCGAATTCGCGCCATTCGAGCCCGCCAGGCTGCCGCCCGTGAAGGAGTAAGTGCCGGTGCCGGTGCCGAGAATACCGCCCGTGCTGAGAGTCAAGGTCTGGCCGGAATTGATGGTGACATCGGTGCTGCCGCTGGTGAAGCGCAGGTTGTTAACCGTGACCGTGTTGGTCACTTGCGTGCTGGTCAGGCTGACGTTGCCACCAGAGGAGATGGTGTTGCTGGTATAATTACCCGCGGCCATCGCGGCGATCACACCATTGGCGCCCACCGTCGCCCAGTCGGTGCCATTGACCGTGCCGAGAGCAACTCCGTTGATTGTAAAAGCCGCGCCATTGGTGCTCGAGGCATTCACCACGACATTGCCCGTCGTCGGGAGACCGATATTCAGGAGCGCACCGCTGCTGCGGGAGAGCGTGCCGAGGTTGGCGCTGAGGTTCGCGGCGCCGTTTTGCGTCAGCGTCAGGTTACTGCCACCGGTCAGAACCGTGGTGGTGGAGTTTTGGCTGTTCGTCGCGCCGGAAGCGCCTTGCAGCTCAATGGTGCCGCCATTCAAGGTCAGAACGCCACTCGAGGGGAGAATGTTTGTGGAGGGCGCGCTGGCGCTGCCGAAGTTTTCCACCACTTTGCTGTAATTGATCGTCGTGTTGCCGACGTAGGTTTGGGGGGCGTTCAAGGTCAGCACACCGTTGCCGGACTTGGTCAGGGAACCCGCGCCCGTCATCGTGCTGCCATAAGCGACCGCAGTCGGATTGGTGATCGTGACGTTGGTGTTGTTGAGAACGATATTGCCCGCGTATGAACCCGTCGTCGTGACATTGCCGAGGAAGAGATTGCCGCCCGACATGGTCAAGGTGCCCGAATCGGAATTGGTGGCCACCAAGGTCAGGTCGCCCGTGCCGGTCTTATTGACATTACCCGAGCCGCTGATGGCGCCGGAAATGACGGAGGCCAAGGTGTTATTGATGCCAAAGGTGCCGTTGTTGACCACGCCGCCGAGGATGGAAGCGACCTGCGTGGCATTACCGGTGAGTTGCAGAGTACCCGCATTAATGGTCGTGCCGCCGGTGTAAGAGCTGGCGTTCGTCAACAACAAGGTGCCGTTGCCGCTCTTGGTGAGGCTGAAGCCGGAACCGCTGACGATGCCACCGACCGTCAATGTATTGGCATTGACCGTGACGTTGCGACTGGCGCCCAAGGCCACACTGCCCACGCCGAGATTCAAATTATTGGTGCCATTAAACGTGAAGTCGGCATTCCACTGCGAAGTCACGTTGGTCAGGGTCACCGACGATCCGGCATCCAAGACGCTCGCGCCGTTGATGAGGAAAGTCGTGTTGGCCGGAATGGCGGAGTTGTTATTGAGGACCAGATTTCCTGACGTCAGAACCGTGTTACCCGTGTAGGTGTTGGCCGCCGAAAGCGTAACCGAGCCCGCACCCGTCTTCGTCACATTACCATTGCCGCTGATCACGGGCGAGAAGGTCTGAGTGATATTGGCCGGAGTATTGAAGGTGACGTTCGTGTTGTTACCCAAAAGAATCGTGCCGCCGACTACGCCCGCCGTGGTGCCGTCGCCCAGTTGCAAGGTGCCTTGATTGACCGCGGTGCTGCCCGTGAAGGAATTGAGCGCCGTGAGAGTCAAGGTGCTGGATGCCCCTTGGGTGATGTTCATGCCGCCCGTGCCGGCGACCAGCGGAGCAAAGGTCACGCTGCCGGCATCGTTGAAGGCCAGGATGCCGTTGTCCGTGACGCCGCTGGTGCTGTTGATGGAGCCATTGGCGGTGCCGTTACCCAAGGTCAAATTGCCCGCGCTGATGGTCGTCGGACCATTGTAAGTATTTACGCCGGTCAAAACCAGGTTACCCGAGCCGGCCTTGGTCAAGCCGCTGCCAAAGGCCGCGCTCGAAATGACACCACCGATGGTCGTGGTATTATTAGAAATGGTGATTTGGCGGGTGCCGTTGACGAGGCTTACGGCGCCCGTGCCCAGATTGGTGTCGGTGTTGCCGCCAATGGCAAAGTCGCCCGCCCACGTCTGAACCAAATTATTGGGCAGGAGGACGGTCGTGCTGTTGTTGTTCAACGTGCCGCCCGCAAACGTGATGGTGTTGGTCGTGCCGTTACCGAGAGCGCCAATATTGTTGAGTTGCAAGGTACCCACAGTGAGGGTGACACCACCGGCGAAATTGCCCGCCGTCGTCAAAACCAAGGTGCCGCCGCCGAGCTTGTTGAAGGTCGAGCTTGCGCCGCTATTGTTGATATTGCCGACGACCAAACTGGAGCCGCTGACCGTGATGTTCTGGGCGCTGTTCGCCAGGATGAGGTTGCCCGAAAGAGTCGTATTCGTCGTGGAATTCGAACCCACATAGGTCATTCCACTAACGACCGAGAGGTTGTTGGCCAAGCTGATGTTGGAGCCGACGACATTGTCCAACCCGCCGCCATTGAAGGTGATGGTTCCGTTGGCCGCCGTGGCGGTCGCGAGCGCGAGCGTGCCGCCGGTATTAACATTCGTGCCGCCAGTGTAGTTGTTGGTGACATTACCCAAAGTCAATGTGCCGGCATTAACCGTTAAACTGCCGGAGCCCAAATTAAGGCCGCCGAGCATCGCCAAGCCACCCGTGCCGCTTTTGGTCAGGGCTAGGTTGGGGGTGCTGAATAAACCGGCAAAAGTAAGGGTGCCAGCCGTCGAGGTAATCGTCGTCGCATTCGCCGACAGTGAAGTTGTGAGGTTGGACGTAATATTCAAACTCTGCGGGCCGACGAAGGTGAAGGCCGTGTCCACAAACACCTTCTGATTTCCGGTAAGAGTCACTGCGCCGCTGCCGTTGCTGCCGATGCTGGCGCCGTTCGCGATGGTTAGGTCGGCATTGGTTCCCGCCGCCGGCAGGGCGCCCGCGCTATTCAGGAAGAGCGTGCCGCCATTGACAACCGTGTGACTAGTGTAAGTGTTCGTGCCGCCCAAGCCGAGGGCACCTGAAGTAACGGTGATTCCACCCGTGCCCAGGTTGATGTTGCCGTTCAGGTTTTCAGTGCCAGCGCCATTGCTCGTGATGCTGCCCGAGGCACCGGCCGCCGTAATGGTGCCGGTATAAGTGAGCGTCGAGCCGGAGGCCGTCACAAAATTAAGCCCGGTGCTCGCCGGCAAGGAGATCGGGAAATTGCCGCCAATGCCCTTCAAATTGTAATTCACCGAACTGGTGAGGCCAAGACCACCGCCCAACAGATTCAGGATGGAATTGGCAAAGGTCGAACTGCCACCCGCCACGATATTGCCCTGGTTGATGGTGGTGTTGCCGGTGTAGGTGTTCGCACCGCTGAGGGTCAAATTGCCCGGACCGGACTTCGTAATGGTCGTGGTGTTCTGCGTTCCGGCATCAGTGATGGTCGAGGACACACTGAGATTGCCATCACCCAGGAAAAGGAGTTCAGCGACCTGGCCGGGCGTGCTGCTGACCAAATTGCCACCGAGAATCTGATAAGTGCCGCCGCCCGTGGACAAGATGCCGCCCGTGCCAACCGTCAGGACTTTGCCCGAATTGATATTCAGTGTCGCCGTGCCATTGAACCGCAAAGAATTGACGGTGCTATTCGCCGCCACATTGGCGCTCGGGCTCGATGCGAGATTGATGTTATTCGTCGACGTCCAGCCGGAAGGATTGGTGCCGCCGCCGGTATTGTAACTGGCCAGCGGGAACGCGGACAAATTGCCAAGAGAATTGGCGGTCAGGAAGGTGCTGTTCCCGGCCGTGCCAAAGGCGACTCCACCCATGCTAAAGATGCCATTGGTCAGCATGGCCGAGCTGTTGCCCGGATTCTGGAAGGTGGTATTGCCCACGATGTTGCCACTGAAGGTCGGGAAATTCACGTTCAGCGTGGCAAAGCCCGCGCGGGAGACCAGACCCCAGTTCGTATCCACCGCAAAATTGCCGTTCGCCACGATATTCATCTGCACGGCACCCGTATTGAGATTGAGGAAGGTGAGGTTTTGCGACACCGCGCGCGTGGAATTGCCGTTGATCGTGAAGTTGGCGGCGGTGCTATTGATGCCGATGAGGTTGCCGGCGCTGCCCAGAATCTGGGAAGAGGGCGAATTCGAAAAGCCGCTGTTGAAATCCAAGGTCAAAGTACCGAAGGAGTAGTTCATCGAGCCGAAGGAGATCGGCGTCGTGGGATTGCTGTTTACAGTGCGGGGCTGGTTGATCGTCGCCGAACCACGGAAGGCATTGGGGCCGGACAAAATCAAATTTCCGGGCCCATCCTTGTTGAAGCTGCCCGGATTGGTGCCACCGTCAACAATGCCGCCGATGATGCTCACCGTCGTGCCCGCGCCCACCGTCAGGGTGCGCGAAGTCGTGGTGTTGCCCAAACTCACCGTGCCGGTGCCGTTGAACGTGAAACTGTTGCCGGTCAACTGGCTGTTGCCGCCAAAAGTGATGCTGCGGTTTGTTATCATCGCTGCGCCGGTTTCGTTATCCAAGGTGCCGCCATTGAGCGCGATGGAGCCGGTGCCGATGCCGTTCGCATTGATCAGGAAAATGGTACCCGCATTTAAATTGGTCGTGCCGGTGTAGGTATTGGCGTTGGAAATGGTCAGATTGCCGGCACCAGCCTTGGTGAAGGCACCGCTGCCCGAGATGGCGCCACCGACGAGAATATTAGTGCTCAACACCGCATTGCCCGGAGCTTGATTGATTTGGAACTGAGAGCCGTTATTGGTGACGTTGCCTTGGAGTTGGCCAGTGACCGTTCCATTGCCCAGCACCAAGGTACCAGCGCTAATAAGGGTGTTGCCGGTGAAGGTGTTTTGGCCGAGCAAGGTGAGGGTCGCACCGGAGTTACCCGTTTTAGCCAAACCGCCCGTGCCGCTGACCACGCCACCGAGCGTGAGAGCCGAATTCTGATTGGACCAATTCATGGTCACTGCGGTGAGCACAATGGAGTTGGAAGCGAACTGTAAATCGTCATTGGCTTGGAGGCCGATGTTTCCGATCAAATTAACCGTTTGATTGGTGGCGATAGTGAGAGCACCACCGGATGAATTATCCAATTGGGCCGCGCCGTTGGAGCCCGTGGTGTTGCCATTTATCGTCAGCGCGCCAGAACCCAGCGCGTTGGCATTGCCGATATTGAGGCGCGCATTGGCATTGTTATTGGCTGAGGTCAGACTAATTCCTCCGCTAAACGTGTTGTTGCCGTTCAGGGTGGTGGTACCGTTGCCCAAGATAAAGCCGCCGGTTCCGGAGACGACGCCATTCAAGACCAGCGTGTTCTGACTGCCGCCCGAAGCGCTGGGCCGGGTCAGGGTAAAGGTGCCCAAAGAAACGGGACCGCTGAACGTGGTGGAGTTGCCCGTGACCGTGAGGCTGGTGGCACCGGTCAGCGTGACATTGCCGCCGCCAAAGTCCAAGGGACGATTCAAGCTGCCGATGGTCGGGCTGCCGGAGAGGAAAACTGGATTGGCGCCCGAAAGCGCGATCGTACCACCGGTGGAGTTCGTGATATTGCCGCCCGAAAGGACGATATTGCCCGTGCCCAGGGCACCATTATTAGATACATTCAACGTACCGCCCGTGACCGTGATGTTGCCATTTCCGCTATTGGCCGCGCTGATGACCATATTGCCGCCACTCACCGTCAAATTACCGGCAAAGGTGTTGGGGAGGCTGAAAGTGAGTATGCCCGTCGCATTACCGGAGTGAAAAATATTACCCGTGCCGCTGATGGTGTTCAAATAAGTGATATTGGTGGCACCCGAGGCAAAAGTCAGATTGCCGTTGTTGACAATATTGCCCGAGAGAAAGCTGCTGACGCTTGCACCATCACCGATGGTCAAACCAGCACCCGCCGCGATGGTTGCGCCACCGGAACTGGTGTCATTGCCGGAAAAGGTAAGATTGCCCGCTGACACCGTGGTGGGACCGGAAAAAGTGTTATTGCCGCTGAAGACCAAACTACCCGTCCCCAACTTCGTAATTCCCAAGCCCGCGCCGGAGATGACACCGCCGACAGTCAGGGTGCCCGTTCCATTCACAGTGACTGAGCGATTGCCGTTCAACCACACCGCACCAGTACCAACATTCAAATTCTTATTACCCGTGTCTACGAACGTCAGACTGCTATTCCAGAACTGGACATTATTATTAGTGAGTACGAGCGTGGCACCGGAAGAGTTGTCAATCGAGGCGCCATTGAACGTGATAGGCCCGGCACCCAGGGCGGCGGCATTGCCAAACTGAATCGTGCCACCGTTGGCGGCAACCGGACTCGTTCCGGTGCTTGCGCCGGTGAAGCTGACGGTGCCAGCAGTGAAGGTAATGGGACCGGCGCCGCTGAGGTTGCCCGGAAGCGTGACCGCCGTGGCATTCTCATTGATGATCAAGTTGCCGGTGACGACGATATTGCCGTTCACTGCGCCATTGGTGGCCCCGGAGCCGAGCTGCAACGTGCCGGTATTAATAAAGGTGTTGCCCGTCAGGGTATTCGTGTTCGTCAGCACCAAGGTGCCGGAGGGGCTGCCGCTGGTGGTCAAATTGCCCGCGCCGCTGACGACGCCCGCATAGGTCTGCGTGGTGGCGTTGCCCTGAATCACGAAATTGCCGCCCGTGGCGATCACATTGCCCACCGGCAGAATATTGGTGGCGCCATTGCCAAACTGGAGAGTGCCGGTCGTGACGGACGTGTTACCCGTGTAAGTCGGCGCCGTGGTGAACACGACCGTGCCCGTCGCACTGCCCGTCTTGGTTACATTACCTGAACCGCTGATGACTTGGGTAATCGTTTGCGTGGTGCTGCTGCCGTTGATGATCAATCCGGCATTATCCACAAAGCTGCTGGTGGCCGTGGGGAACACGTTGTTCGTGCCGTTGCCGAGGGTCAAGTTGCCCGCGCTGATGGTGGTCGCACCGGTGTAGGTGGGCGAAGTGCCGAGAGTGAAATTACCTGTGCCAACCTTGGTCAGCGCGCCGCCCGTGCCCGACAACACCCCGTCCAATTCCGTGTTGCTATTATTATTGCCCGTGCTGAGGGACACACCCGCAATGGAAAGACCACCCGTGCCGGACAAACCACCGAACGTGGCGGAACTCTGAGCGCCAAAGCTGATGGCTCCGGCGCCGCTGGTGCTCACCGTGCTGCTTTGCAGCGCCGTGCCAACGCCCAAGGTCAGGGTGCCAGCGTTGACTGCGGTTGTGCCAGTAAAGGTGTTACTATTAGAAAGGGTGAGGTTGCTGCCCGCGGCGCCGTTCAAGGTCAAATTGCCGGTACCACTAATAACTCCGGCATAGGTTTGCGCCGTGGCGTTTCCAGCCACGGTCAAATTCGCATTATCCACAATGCTAGCCGAGGCCACGGAGCCATTGGTCGTGGTGTTGCCCAATTGCAAGGTGCCGCCGGAAATCGTGGTGGCCCCGGAAAAGGTATTATCATTGGCCAGCGTCAGCGTGCCCGTGCCGGTCTTGGTGAGTGCACCCGCGGTGCCCGAAATCACACCCGTCACCGACGTGCTGCTATTATTACTACCCGCACTCAAGGTCACTCCGGCGATGGAGAGGCCGCCCGAGCCGGTCAAAGCGCCAAAGCTGGCGCTGCTCAGCGCGCCAAAGCTAATCGCCCCAGCACCCGAAGTGTCCACCGTGCTGTTTTGCAGCGCAGTGGCAATACCCAAGGTCAGCGTGCCGGCGTTGACGACCGTCGTGCCAGTGAAGGTGTTCGTATTTGAAAGCGTGAGGTTGCTGCCCGCCGCGCCGTTGAGCGCCAAATTGCCCGTGCCACTGATGACACCAGCGTAAGTCTGCGCCGTGGCGTTGCCCGCGACGGACACGTTGGCGTTGTTGATGATGTTACCGGCCACCGAGCCATTGGCCGTCGAATTGCCCAATTGGAGCGTGCCGCCGCTGACGGTCGTGTTGCCGACGAAGGTGTTCGCCGCCGTCAAAACCGTCGTGCCCGTGCCACCGGTGTTGAGATTCGCCGTACCCGAAATCACATTGTTGACGGTGATGGAATTGCTGCCATTCGTGAGCCACGATTGATCCGCCCCCAACGCGATCAACGGGTTCAGCGTCAGGTTCTGATTCGCCGCACTCGCATTGATGCCGGACGCCCCCAGCGTCAGCGTCGATGTCGCAGTTTGGTTGATCACCACCGGACCAGTCAGATTGTTCGCCAAATAAATCCCCAGCCATGACGCATCGCCACCGATGTTCACGACCAGATTGCCGGCGGCCACAGTGCCGTCCCAGACGGTGACGTTGGTCCCGAGAGGCACGACACCTCCGACCCACGCCGTGGTCAAATTCAAGTCATCGGATGTATCGGCTTTGGTGATATTTTGTGCGAAGGCAACCGGGGTGGCGACACCGGCTGCAATCAACGCGCAAAACAGGGCGGCACTGAGCCGCGCCAGACACCGGCCGGGGGAGGTCGGGAGACGCATTGTCATAGGGGGAGAGACGAGGGGGGAAATAGAGCGTATCAGAGCGTAACGCATGGGGAAAAGCATAGCCAGGGGTGAAAAAAATCCGCAACCGTGGGGGTAGTTGGGAGGGGTAAAGGAGCAGCTTCGAGGTACATCATCAGAAAAAACCGAGCCGCTGTAAACACAATTTTTTACTTTTTTTCAAATTTTTGACCACCCCGGCTTTTGGGCTGCTTTTGGGGCCCCTCGCAGGCGGTCAAAATCCCTGTTTTTGAGCACGTTTTTGAGGGCCCTTGGGAGCCCGCAACAACCGGCTTTTTACCCAACGGGCCAAAAGCACCCCTTTAAGCCCTTGCATTCAGATTTTCCCGGTTCATCGAACTGCACTCCCCACGGCGGACAGGCTCCCTGCGCAAAACGAGGCCGATTTTGGCGCCGATTAGCCGCAACCGCCTGGGTCCATCTGCCGAAGGCCTGTACGGACCCGGATTTTTTGCGGTTTCTCCTCGTAGAATTGCATTTTTCGGCGGCTCAATTTGGCGGTCGGACCGACTTGGATCTAAGGGAAAAAAATGCCTGGCCTGACCTCACCGCGGCAGCCGTGCAACCCGCCCCGTGCCCATTCTCGCGGCCAGACCCGTTGTGCGCAGCATCACCGGCTTGGCGCGCGAAGGACGTATAAATTGCGTAAATAACGATTTTTAAATTATAACAGTTGGGCCTTTGCCGGGTCCCGAAAATAAGCAGCCAAGTCGAGGCTTGGGTTGAATCGTCGCAAAGTCAGTTTTTTTACGTTTTTCTGCGTAGCTTTTTACAATTTGAATTTTCGACAGGTTATGAGCCCCATTTTATGCGCTTATCAAGCCGTTTTCCCTGCGAAAACCCGATCGGAGGCACCGAGGCATTTTGAGCATTTTTGATGTAAAACTTTTGTATCGACTTGACAAATGATTTTATTTTGATATCACTACGATATTCAAACCCGATTCATTCATCTCCCTAAACTCACCATTGACCATGCAAAGCCAAAACTCAGTCCAAACCAGCAAGGAAATCGAGATTCAGGCGCTCGATGGCTGGACCATGCTCGCCGTCAACCTCCTCCTGCTCTTCGGGGCCATTGGCCTCTTTATTTTTGGCGTCGTTGACGCCCTCATCCCCGCCGTGGTGGCGGCCGTCCTCCTCGCCATGGCCGCCATCTTCAGCCTGACCGGCCATTTTACGATCCAGCCCAATGAAGCGCGGGTGCAAATCCTGTTCGGCGCCTACAAAGGCACCGTCCGGCGGAGCGGCTTCCTCTGGGCCAACCCGCTCTACAGCAAGTCCGGCAAAATCTCCCTGCGGGCGCGCAACCTCAACATCGAGAAGCTGAAGGTCAACGACAAGCGCGGCAACCCCATCGAAATCGCCGCCGTAGTCGTCTTTCGCATCGCCGACACGGCCCAGGCGAGCTTCGACGTGGTGGATTGCGCCCGTTATGTGAGCATCCAGAGCGAGTCCGCCCTGCGGCACCTCGCCAGCGTCTTCGCTTACGACCATGGGGAAGAGAACGAACCCACCCTGCGCAGCAATACCGAGGAGGTGTCCAAGGACCTGCGGGTCGAACTCCAGGAGCGCCTTTCGAAGGCTGGCGTGGTCGTTGAAGAAGCCCGGCTGACCCACCTGGCCTATGCGCCAGAGATTGCGCAAGTCATGCTGCGCCGCCAGCAAGCCGAGGCCGTCATCGCGGCCCGACAGAAGATAGTCCAAGGCGCGGTGAGCATGGTCGAGATGGCGCTTAAAGGCTTGGCTGACAAGAAAGTTGTACTCTTTGACGACGAACGCAAAGCCGCCATGGTCAGCAACCTCATGGTCGTGCTGTGCTCGGAGTCGGAGGTCCATCCCGTAATTAACGCGGGGACCTTGTACAACTAAGCCACACTGCCCTGTCCTTCGCCGCTTCCGGCCGTCTTTCACCGACCCGAAACCGCCGCCTCACCAACCTCCTCGTGTCCGACGAAACCCGCAAATCCTTCCTGCTGCGCATCAGCCCGAGCCTATGGAAAGACGTCGAAACCTGGGCCGCGGAGGATCTGCGCAGCGTCAACGGGCAAATCGAGTTCCTGCTTCGCCAAGCCGTCCAACGCCGCAAGCATTCGACCGCCCGACTGGGTGAAACCCCCCAGTCCTGGCCGGCTCCATCACTGCCAGAAAAACCCATAATCCATGAAGAAGAAACAAAATAGGTGATTATATCTTTATTTTATAATTTATATATTTTTTCCACCTAACCCCCACTTCCATCCCTCCCTGCACTTTCCGTCGAGTCGGGCCGCGCGATCCCGAGAAGTTTTCCCGGCCACGGTCCCACCCGATTACAATCATGGCCTGCGATTACAGTTACATTTGCGGGCGCAATCTGTACTATATAAACAAACGCGAAGTGCGTGACGCCAAGCGCTGCCTCATCCCTTTCACTGCTTAACTCCCTAACCTTATGCAAAAACCCTCCATTCTCGGCTTCCTGCTGGTGGCTGCCCTCGCTGTCGCCGGCACCGGCGGCTACTACCTCGGCTGGACCAATGCCTCCACCCATCTTGCCGCGCCGTCCGCCGACGCGACCGCCAACTCAAGCCATGCGGCCACGGGTGGCGCGACGAAAGGCAAAGCTTCCCCGGCCTCAGTCGCGGCCAGCCTCGATGCATTGCTCAAAGCCAATGGCGCACCGACTGCGGACGCCCTGGCCAAGTTCTTACAAAGCCTGCGGCCCGAGGACTATGCGGCCACCCTCACCTACCTGCAAAATGCGGGTGCGAGCGTGCAGCGCGACGCCATCCTGAATGGCCTCATCGCCGCCTGGGCCCAGCGCGATCCCGCCAGCTTCCTCGCCGTTTCCGGCACGCTCACGGTGCCGCGCCTGCGGGAACAGGGTATCGACGCCGCGCTGAAAACGCTGGCCACCAAGGACCCGCAAGCCGCCCTGCAATGGCTCAAGGACAATCCCGGCACCGCCTCGACCATGGCGGCCCGCGACCGCTTTGCCGCCGCCATCGCCGGCTTCGCCGTGGCCGACCCCAAGGGCGCCTTCGACGCCGTGGCTGCGCTGGGCGAAGATAATTTTAGGGATAAACAGTTAAAAAGTGATGCCTTCAAGGCCCTCTCCGACAGCCTGGCGGCGCAGGGCCGCTACGAGGACGCCCTCAAGCTCTTTGGCGACCTGCCCGCCGGCGAGACCCGCAACGACGCGTTCACCCGCCTCGCCGAAAGCTGGGCGGCCTCCTCCCCGCAGGATGCGTCGAAGTGGATCGCCACGCTGACCGACCCGGCGGAACGCACCCGCCTGGGCGGGCGCGTGGCCGAGGCCTGGGCCGCCAACGACCCGGCCGCCGCCGCCCTCTGGGCCGCGCAACTGGACTCCCAATCATTTGACCCCAATACGAAGGGCATGAAAATGAACGACAACGGCGTGCTCCTGGCCAATGCCATCGCCGGTTGGGCGCGCTATGACCTGGACGCCCCGGCCGAATTTCTCAACCAACTGCCGCCCTCGCCGTCGAAGGACCGCGCCGTGGCCATCTTCGCCATGCGGGCTGCCTCGGAAGACGCCGAAGGTGCGATGCAATGGATCGGCACCATCAGCGACCCGACCATGCGGCAAAGCGTCATCATGCCGATGGCCATTCAAATGTATCTCCAAGACCCGGCCGGCTACCAAAACTTTATGGCGACCACGACCTTGGTGGACGACAATACGAAGCAGATGATGTCCCGCATTGCCACCCCGCAACTGATGCAGGGCATGAAAGCGATGAACGCCATGATGGGCTCGGGCAGCAGCGGTGGCGGCAACAGCGATTTTATGTCGAAGATTTTTGAAAGCGCGCTGACCAAGAGCTCCAGCGAGATGAAGGACATGGGCATGGACAAAATGGGCCCGCCCGGGGCGGTGCCAGCCGTCGACGCCGGAGCCGCGGACGCGCAACCGGGCCAGTGAGCAGGCGTGGGGAGACCGTTCTCATCGGAAATCTGTCATGCTCATCCTCGGACTACTGGATCTGCCCTCGCTGCCGGGCGCGTCGTTCTCGCTTTTGGCCACGGCCGTGCACCGGGGCAATTCCATCCCCTGGGTACCTGCCGCGATCGTTGTCACGATCTTGATATTCAGCACGATCCTGGGCCTTTGGGTTCGAGGACTCGCTCAACAAAATCTGGCACAAGTGGCCGATCGGCTCGGCCTGACCTTGCACGAGACGTGGACGTTTTTCGGCCTCGTGAAGTCCACGCCTCTCGCGCTGGGACGGCACCGTGGGCGCGAAGTCGGACTATTTTCCTTTGCCCTCGGCGGCGAACAGAGCAAAAGCAGTTGGGTGGGAGTGTTTGCCGCTTGCGCCGGCCACGACGACTGGGTGGTGCTAATTTCCCGCCCTACGACATTTTGGAGCATGTCGACTAGCGACAAGGTGCGGATATGGGTCGCCGTGGCCCCGGAAATGGCGGGGGGCACGAAGGTTATACGAGGTAAATACGTCCTTCCCAATTTCGCGGCCTCGCCCACCGGGGACGAAACCTTTGACCGCCTCTACACTATAAAGAGTAACTTGCCCGGCGGTTTTCCGGCCAAGTTATTCCCATCCCTCCGCGACCCGTTGGTCGAAGACAAGCCGGCGAACGGACGCTTGGCCATCAACAACGGCCAGGTGCTTTTCATTTATCCCGGCTCTTTCTCCCAGAAGAAAAGCTTGGACCGGATTGCGGGACAACTGGATTTTGTATGTGAATTAGTGGAGAAAATGGAAACGCTGTCTGCAATAACCTGCGAACGTATGGCTGCAAAACCCGGTTGGTGACTGGTTAAGCCAATCCACTTGCCGCACCTTCTCGCCAGCTTTTGCCATGCTTGATTCCCTCGATCATTTTGCCCTTGATGCAGGGTCCTCTCCGCCTTACCTGCTCAGCACCGCTCTTCCGCTGGGTCTTCCGACCCCATGGCCTTGGCTCGCTTTGCTCCTCGTACTTTTTGCCACCGGGGCAATCGTCATATTTTCCATTCGGCGAATGGTTAATCGGAACCTCGAGCAATTGGCTGACCGCTTCAATTTAACCCGGCACCCGCAACCGGCCCGGTTTGCCCTGAAAGTTCCAGTGGTTTTCCTGTCCGGCCGGCATCGCGGGCGGGAAGTGCTATTTTATTCCTACCGCACCAACCAAGAAAATGATGGGCCCGACTGGACGGGCATAGCGGTGGGATGCAGAGGAGTTGGCGATCTGGTGATGGAAAATGCCCGCAAGACCCTCCTCGGACTCAAACAAGCCAGCGTCGCGCAGCGACTTTATGTGGTGCCCGAAGCCGGAGCTCCTGGTGACGTCAAGGCAGTGCTGGCACCCTACGAGGAAATCGCCAACTTTGCTGTCACCTCCACGGGCGACGATGGTTTTGATCACGACTTTACTCTAAGAACCAACCGTCCCAAACCAGCCCTGGCCCTGCTCTCCGCGGACGTCCGAGAGCGCCTGCTTGTAAGCAAATCCAACGGCGGTCGTCTGGCCGTTAACGACAACCTAGTGCAATTCATTTACCTGAATGGATTCTTTAACACGATGAAAATGGACCGCGTGGCCACCCAACTGGATTTCATCTGCGATTTGGCGGAAAGAATCGAAACTTAATGCTCTGGCTGGGGTGCAATGACGCGACTGGCGCAGCTGCAAAGTCCGCGCCAGCGTCTCTACCCGGCCCTTCGGCGGGAACCTGGTCCCGACCACCTTCTCTCTATATATAGATAGATGCCCGCCCCTGCCGTCAGCGAGCAGCCCGCACCATCCGGGCCCAAGTCCGGCTTTGTTTTTCCGTTCCGCTGGCTCGTCGGTGCCCTGATCGTGCTCGCGGGCGCCGTGGTGTACTGGAATAGCTTGGAGGCTCCCTTTGTCTTTGATGACAATCCTTCGATTTTGGAAAACCCGACCATTCGTCAGGTCTGGGGATCCTGGTCGCCGCCAATGAACGGCAGCGGGGTGGGCGCGCGGCCACTGGTGAATTTTTCGCTGGCCCTTAATTACGCGGCCGGGGGCTACAATGTTCCGGGCTACCATCTGACTAATCTGGCCATCCATCTACTCGCGGGATTGACCCTCTTTGGCTTGGTGCGCCGCACTCTCCGCGGCCCGCGGTTGCGCGAACGTTTCGGGGCGGCGGCCTTGCCGCTAGCCTTCTTCAGCGCCCTGCTGTGGACCATCCATCCGCTGCAGACTGAAGCGGTGACCAGCGTGATTCAGCGCACCGAGTCGTTGATGGGTTTGTTTTATCTTTTGACGCTCTACTGCTTTGTGCGCGCGAAAGAAAGTCCCAGGCCGCGACTTTGGCTGTACCTGTCAGTACTGGCCAGTTTTTTGGGAATGTTGACCAAAGAAGTGATGGCGACCGCGCCGCTCCTCGTGTTCCTTTATGACTACACTTTTGTCTCGGCCACAGGGGGAGCAGCATGGCGGGAGCGGCGGGGTTATTATTGCAGTTTGGGCAGCACGTGGTTGGTGCTGGCGTGGTTGGTGTTCGGCGGCCAACAGCGAGACGGTACCGCAGGCTGGGGACTGGGCGTGTCGCCGTGGGACTACCTGCTCACCCAGTGCCAGGCGCTGGTGCATTACCTTTATCTGGCGTTTTGGCCGCATCCGCTGGTGCTCGATTATGGTACCGGGTTGGTGACAAATCCCGGGAAGGTTTGGCCGCAGGGCCTGCTGCTGGTCGGATTATTCGGGGCCACCCTTTATGCGCTAAGGCGGCGATGGCCGCTGGGGTTTTTAGGCGGATGGTTCTTTCTTATTCTGGCGCCCAGCTCGAGCATCTTGCCCATCACCACCCAAACCATGGCGGAGCACCGGATGTACCTGCCCCTCGCCGCCCTCGTCGTGACCGCCGTGGTGGGAATGTACGCTTGGCTGGGCCGGCGGGCGGCTTATTTCGGATTGGTGGCCGCGCTCGTTTTCAGCCTGCTCACGATCCACCGCAACGACGACTACCGCTCCGAGGAGCAACTCTGGATCAGCAACCTCAACTACGAAACCGGCAATTGGCGCGTCTATTATAACCTCGGCTTGGTTTACGAAAAACTCGACCTCCCCAGTGAAGCGTTGTCTGAATACCGGCATGCCCTCGCCCTCAAACCGGACGCGCGCAACGTCCTCGGCAATCTCGGCCTGCTCCTGGCGAAGCTGGGTGACTATGCGGGCGCGGAGGCTATGTATCGCCGCGCGCTGGACTACAAATTCGATGACCGCGAGATTCATTACAACTACGGCAATTTGCTGTTGTTGCACGGCCGGACGGCGGAAGCCATCACGCAATATCAATCGGCCCTGCTGGCGGACGCGAACTACGCGCCCGCGCACAACAATCTCGGAGCCGCGTACCTGAATCTGGGCCGGGCCGACGCCGCCGTGCGGGAATTCGGCACCGCGGCCCGCCTCGATCCGGCCAATGTGGGCGACCATTACAATCTCGCCAACACGCTGCTCAGGCTCAATCGTTTCGCCGCCGCCATCCCCGAGTATGAAGCCGTACTCCGCCTCCAGCCCGACCATGCGGAAGCCCACCACGAATTGGGCATGGCGCTGGCCAATACGGGTAAAATGGCGGAAGCCATTTCCCATTTTGAACAGGCGCTGAAGCTCAAACCCACTTTCCCTGAAGCCCAAACTGCGCTCGACTTGGTCCGGCAACTTTACCCCACCCCGCCCTTGGCACCCTGAAATGCCTGTTGTCCCCACCCTTTTGCCGATGTCCGTCCCGCCCACGGTCCCCCCGCGCTGGGCCCGGTGGCTGGCGAGTGCGCTCCTCGCGCTGGCCGCCGTGGTGGTGTATTGGAACAGCCTGTGGACGCCGTTCGTGTTCGATGACGAACTGGCCATCACGCAAAACGACACCATCAAACAACTTTGGCCGCTATGGACACCGTTGGCGCCGCCCACTGAAAATGCCGCAGGGGTAATTGGCCGTCCCCTGGTCAACCTTTCGCTGGCGCTCAATTACGCCCTGAGCGGAACGCATGTTTTTAGCTACCATCTGGCGAATTTGCTGATTCACATCGGCGCGGGTCTGGCGCTGTTCGGAATAGTGCGGCGCACCTTTTTGCAGCCGGTGCTCAAAGAGCGCTGGGGCGAGCTGGCGCTGCCGCTGGCGTTTTTAATCGCGCTGCTCTGGACGGTGCACCCGCTGCAAACGGAGTCCGTCACCTGCGTGATTCAGCGGACGGAGTCGATGGTCGGGCTGTTTTATTTTTTGGCGCTGTACGGATTCGTGCGCGCATGCGACAGCCCCCGCCCGCGGTTCTGGCTGAGCCTTTCGGTGGTGATCACTTTTTTCGGCATGGCCACCAAGGAAGTGATGGCCACCGCGCCGGTGTTGATTTTTCTCTATGACCGCACCTTTATCGCCGGAACTTTTCGCGCGGCCATTCGCGCCCGCGGCAAATATTATCTCGGCCTGGCCAGTGCCTGGCTCCTACTGGCGTGGCTAATGCTGACGAATGAGCAGCGCGGCGGCACCGTTGGCTTCGGGCTGGGAGTGTCGTCGTGGGACTACTTGCTGACGCAGTGCCAGGCTCTGGTAATGTATATAAAATTGGCGTTTTGGCCTTCGCCACTGGTGCTGGACTACGGCACCGATTTGGTGACGGACCCGCTGCAGGTGTGGCCGCAGGCGGTGCTGCTAATCGCTTTGGCGGGTGCGACGGGTTGGGCCTTGTGGCGGCAACCCATGCTGGGCTTTTTGGGGGCGTGGTTTTTCCTCATCATCGCGCCGAGTTCCAGCCTTGTGCCCTTGAAAACGCAGACGATGGCGGAGCACCGCATGTACCTGCCGCTGCTGGCCATCGTCGTCCTCGTGGCGCTGGGCTGCTTTCGCTTGATGGGCAAGTGGGCGGCCCTTTTCGGCCTGGCGCTCGCCGCCCTTTTTGGCTGGATGACGATTCAGCGCAACCACGATTACCGCTCGGGTGAAGCCATTTGGTCGGACGCCATCGCCAAGCGGCCGGAAAATTACCGCGCGCATTACAACCTTGGCACAGTCTACGGGGCGCAAGGGCGGGTGCCCGACGCCATCGAACAATATCAGGCCACGCTGGCCACCCATCCTGACGACACAGGCGCGCTCAATAATCTCGGCATCCTGCTGGCGCTGACGGGCAACCCGGAAGCCGCGCTCAAGCTTTACCACCACCTGCTCGAAATCAAACCCGAGGACGCCGACGGGCATTACAACCTGGGCAATGCCCTCATCCAATTAAAGGACTGGCCCACAGCCATCGCCGAATTTCAAGAAGCCCTGCGGCTCGATCCCAGCATGGCCTCCGCCGCCAATAATCTCGGCATCGTGTATCTGGTGCTCGACCAAAACGAAGCTGCCGCGCAGGAATTCAGCCTCGCGACGCACGCCAACCCTGCCTACGCCGAAGCGCATTACAATTTGGCCAATACCCTCGTCAGCCTGCAACGGCCGCCGGAGGCCATCGCCGAATTTCGCGCGGCCATCCAGGCCAAGCCGGATTACGCCGACGCCTACAATGGCCTCGGGCTCGCCTTGGGTGGCACCGGCGACACCACCGGCGCGATCGCGGCCTACGGGAAGGCGCTCGAAGCGAATCCGGATTTCGCCGACGCCAAAAGCAACCTCGCCGCCGCGTACGTTAACCTCGGGAACGCGGAATTCCATGCGAACCACTTTGCCGAGGCGGCGGTCCAATACCAGGAAGCCCTACATTTGCAACCGGCCAACCCCGAGGCGCACAACAATCTCGCGGGCGCGTACCTGCGCCTCAGCCGGTATTCGGATGCCGTGCGCGAATACCAGGCCGCCCTCAATCTGAAACCCGACTACGCGGACGCCCGCAAGAATCTTGAACTGATCCAAGGCCTGCTGGGCACGATGGGCACGGGGAAGTGAGCCAGCCGGCCACACTCACCGCGCTCACTTCACCGTCAATTTTGCGTCATTACTGGTGGCTTTGCCAAAAGCGTTCGTGATCACGACGCGGTAACGGCCGCCATTGACGATGCTGGCGCTCTTAATCATCAATTGGCGGGTGGTCGTGCCTTTCTGCAACACGCTGTCATGGAGTTTAGTGTTATTGTGGAACCAGGTGAACTGGAGAGGGCCGTCACCGTTCGCGCCCGCGGCGAACCGAACCGTGGCGCCTCGTTTGACCGCCACATCCCGGGGCTGGCTGGTAATCGTGGGCGGGGACTGGACGACCAGTTTAATGGCCTGGGACGTTATATTTCCACCGTCGCCACTGACCACCAGCCGGTAGGCGCCCATGTCGCTTGCGCTCAAATTGGCCATGCGCAAACTTGCAGTATCAACCCCGCTGAGGTTGCCGCCATTGGCGAGATTGACGCCGTTTTTCTGCCACTGGAAGGTGAGATTGGCGCCATGCGCCGTCACGCTTAAAACCGCCGACTGCCCGGCCTTCTTGGTCAGGTCAGTGCGCGGAAGTAAAATCGTGGGCGGGTCGGGTAAAACGACGGGCGGGGGATCAATGGGCGGAGGTGGATCGAGGAAGGCGGGCAACGTGGTGACGGTGACCACGTTGCTCCAATCCGAGGTGGTCCACGGAGTGTTGGCCATCACGCGGAAAGAGTAGGTGGTATTTTCCGTCAACCCAGAAACCATAAAGGCATTCGGCAAAAAGCCCACTCGATTAGTGGTGTTGGACCAGTCGTCGGCGTCACTGAGTCGCACCTGCAAAGTGAAGCCCAGCCTTAAGGCGCTCGAACTCTCGCTCCAATTCAAAATGGCGGTCGTGGCGCCGATCCGGCCGGCGGCCAGCACCGGGGTCGCAAGATCGGCTTGGGGGCCCAAGCTGAAGTAACGAATATCCGCCCCCGCCGCCGCCACGAGCTTGCCGGAGTTCGAATTGAAGGCGCTTACTTCAGTCGCAACCGGCATCGGAGCCACCACCGCCTTCGTCACGGTGTCGTAAATCTTGGTCTCGGAAAAAGCGAATCGGCCGTCCGCCGAAGCGGAGTACACCTCATCAGATGTGTTCCACAGCACGTTGAGGTTCGCATCGAAAACGCCCCCATTCCAGAATATGCGGCTGCCATCGTCCGACATCACCACCGTGCGGGAACCGAAATAATACACCGGCTGCACTTGGACCGAGCCCATGGCATAGAATTGATCCGCCACGGTATCATACTTGTGCAGGGAGGCATTGGAAATATCGTCATCGCCATGATAATAGTAGCGACCGGTGGGATCATACGCACCTCCGCCTTGCCGGGCGCCCGTGGTCCCCACCACCGTGCCGGTGCTGGTGTCGAACACGGATAGATCGATCCATTGGTCCTCTTCTTCAATCAGCAAACGATCCGGACCACCCGCGGAAATGCGGTATACGTCGCCACCGCCATAGCCCATGGGCTGCGCCGGGACGAACGAATACGTGCGCACGACGGCAAAGGAATCAAGGTCAACGGCCACGAGCGCGCCAATCTCATAATCCGCCACGTAGACGCGATTGTCCCCGTGATGAATGGCCAAATCCGTCACGCCTCGCCCGACCGGGACAACGCGGGTGATGGCCTCTTGCTGGCTATCCAATTCGACCAGATAGGCCCGATCCGTCGCTTGCGAGGCATCCTCACTGATGGCATAGACCAAATTGGAAGCAGGGTCGGAACGCATCATCGTCACGGCCAGCGAATCCACCTGCAAGTGGACGGGAATCACATACGGCCCGGATGGCGTGGAAAGGGTGATATTGGCCTGATACGCTCCCGCCGCCAATTGGGAGGCATCGATATGGACGCCCAACGTGGCCGGTGTAACCCCGTTGGACTGGATAAAGCTCATCCAGGACACCGAAGCATTGGCTGACCACGGAGTGCCGTCCGCCGCCGCGGTAAGGCTGATGGCCGCGCCCAGGTTAGCTTGGCCGTGCACGGTCGCGACGTCCAGCGCCGTGAGATTGCTGGCCACCGTGGAAACGGTGAAGCGGTGAACTTCACCCGGCACCACCTCGTTTGCCTCGACGGCGTCCACGCGCCAGAAATAGGTGTGCCCCGGCGTCAAGGGCGTCCCCAGCTCATAGGCCGAACCCACGATTTGCCCCAAATACTCCGGCGCACCGTTCCCGGCCGCCGCCACCGCCGACTCCGATTCGCCCAAGTAAATTTGATAATTGCCGATGCCGGGGAGCGCCGTCCATTCCAGCTGGGCCGGCGCCAGAGTGATCGATTGATCCACCGGAGACAAATCCCGGCCCAACACCGTATCTCCCAAAGCTTGCGGCAGATTGATAGACGTCAGGGTCCTCTCCACCGGATCGTAGAGGACCAAGCGCGAGTAATCCGACGTGACGACTTGGACCGTGCTGGTGGCCGGCAACTCGTAAACGCGATTACCGGTCGACCATTCATAAATGGCTGCATCGGTGGAAATGATCTCGGCATTCGGGCTGAGGGCATAGACCGGCCCCGATAAAGAGCGCAACGTGGTGCCAATCGAATTGCCGCTCACGACCAGTTGTTTGACCAATATCTTCTGATCGTCAGCGCTCATAAATATGGGCGTGTTCAATGGATCCCGTGAGAGCCCCGTGTTGGGATAGACCGAATTCGTATGGGTAATAAACGTGAGGGTGCCGTTGGCCTGCACCGCGAATTGACAGAGAAAAGAATAGGCCGATCCGGCCGTCCACCCGTATTGCGCCCAGCCAAAGAGGGCGGTCTTGTCGCTGTTGAGCACGATTCCACCCAACCCGAAATCACTGTCCGGCGCCGCGGTGATATTCTGCGTCACCGTATGGGCTTGGCGGTCAAACACGTGTAACACCGGAGCCCCGGCGCCGTCGGTATAGTATATGATATTGCCGCTGCCCAAGGCGAGATGGGCGGTGGTCGTGCCCGGCTCCCAATCCGAGTAAACCGGCAAAGCCAGCGTGTCTGTCAGGGCTAAGGCCTGTAGATCAACGACCGAAATTGCCTGATCCACACTGTTGATAACGAGCAACTCCTTGCCGTCGGCAGAAACCGCCAAATCGGTCGGATGGCTGCCCACGGTAAGGCTGCCGAGGTAGGTCTGCCGAATTGGATCAAAGATAACCACACAGCCTAAGCCGGAGCCATTTTGTTGCAGACCGTAGACGCGCGACCGCGTCTGGTCATCGCGCAAGGCGATGATATTGAGCGGGGCCAAGGTGGCCTGAATCGTGAGTTGGTCCGTCCTCCCGCCGCCGGTCAGGGTGATGTTGGCGGCGTAGCTGCTCTTGAGCAAGGCTGCGGTCTTGAAGGTGAGAACCAAGACACTGGCCTCCTTATCGACTTGGCCACTGACCCAGGTGGAATCGGAGTGGACGGTCAAGGACGCGAGTTCATCAGCCGAATTGACGCTTATCGGAACCCTGAGGGGGACCTGATTTACACCCGGCACCAGCGCCACATTAATCTGTGTCGACCCCAAGTCGAAAGCCGCAGCCTCAAGCTGCCACAGGCAGCATACCAGCAGCAACAACAGGCGCGCACGGCGGCAGAGGGGCTTCATTCAGGTCCCAAGCGGGTTGCTTAAGATTCAATTCTGCCTATCAGAACATACGTTTGGCGCAAGCCCTTTTGCCAACTCTGTTTCAGCGATTTGGATCCCTGGCAAAAAAATGCAAGGTGGTTACCCGGTCAGAAAATCCTTAGTTTCAGGGTTGCTCTGCCGATAGGCTTATATTGAGAATTAAAACAGTGAATACCCCTCACTTCCGTCGGGCTTGCTCAAGGCCAGCGGCTATTTGTTTCATGCTGTGGCTGGGCGGCGCGTGCCTGGGTGGCGCCGAGATTCCGGCAATGTCCAGTGCGGCCGCCCTGGGGCTCAATACGACGGCGGCCCTCACCGCGAACGTGACCGGTCTCGCGGCCGCGCACGCCCCCAACACCGCGACGATTCCCGTGCCGCAACGCGCCATGGCCTATGCCATGCGCCACCAATTCCTGACCAACCGGGCCAAAGGCGGCGGCATCGAATTGCTGTTCCTCGGCGACACCCTTATCGAGCAATGGGAAGGCGTGGGCCGCGTGGCCTGGATGAAATATTACGGAAACTTAAAGGCGGCCAATTTTGGCGCTTTCGGCGACCGCATCCAAAACGTGCTTTGGCGGGTGCAACACGGCGAGGGCGAGGGCTTCACCCCCAAGGTGATCGTCCTGCTCGCCGGTCTCAACAACACCGGCTACGAACGTGACGGGGTCACGCCCCGCAACACTTCCGCCGAGGCCGCCGAGGGTATCGCGGCACTGGTGACGGAGTTGCGGCAGCATTTCCCGGACGGAAAAATTCTCCTGCTCGGCCTGCTGCCGCACGGCGATCCGGGCACCGGCCCGCGCAACCAAGTGGCCGAAATCAATCGCGCCATCGCCAAGCTCGACGACGGCCAGCACATTTTCTACCTGGATCTGGGTCCGAGCTTTCTCGATGAGAAGGGTAACTTTCGCGTGGGGGTCATGCAAGGCGACCGTACCCACCCGACGGTCCTGGGCTACGAGGTCTGGGCGCAGACGATGCAGCCGCTACTGACGAAGCTGTTGAAGTGAGGGCGCGTGAACAGTGTGGCACAATAATTCTTCTCGCGCTGAGTCGCTGAGGCGCTGAGAAGAAAAAAGAGAAACCACAGATTACGCAGATTTCCGATTCCTGGAATCGGTGCAAATTTGTGAAATCTGTGGAAAAACTTTTCTCATCTCTGCGGCTCTGCGCGAGCGAAATCGCCCCTCCGGCCAAAATCGTCCGCCTCAGGGAAACCGAGCCGCCTCACCGCACCGTCACGCGCGCGGTCGGGCTCTTGATGCTGCCGGCGGGGTTGGTCGCGACGACATGGTAGACACCCGTCTCCGCGCGAGAGAGATTTTTGAAGATGAGCGTATCCGTCTTGGCGCCATTGATTTGGCCGGCGGAATTTCGCACCACGGTGGCGCCCTTGAACCACTGGTAGGAAACCGGCTTGGTGGCCTGCACATTCACGACGATCGAGAGCGTGCCCTTGGTGCCGGCCGGAGCGGCGAAGGGCTGCGGGGGCACCAGAATGTGCAGAGGCGTCAGCTTGTTGACGACGGTGAGTTTGACTACGGCGCTGATGGTGCTGCCGCCGGGATTGGTGACAATCACGCGGTAAAAGCCGGCCTGGCTGGCGGCGACTTTAGTCAAGGTCAGCGTCGCGCTGTTCGCCCCCGGCAGGGGCAGGAAGCCGGTGAACCACTGATAGGTGAGCGGGCCACTGCTGCCGGTCACTACTACCGTGAAGGTGGCGGTCCGGCCCTTGCGCACGGTCTGCGGCTGTGGTTGGGTGTAAATATTCGGCACCTCCGGCTGCGGAATGGGCTGGAGGCCGATGATGCCGTCCTCAATGTCGAACATGACATTGAATTTATAAAACATGGCGATGCCGGGATTCATACGGATACCGCCGCTGAGGTTTCCGTCCACCACAATCAAATTCTGCGCGCCGATGTTGCCGGTGAGATAGGAGAAAAAAGTCTGCAAGTCCGCGTTCTGCAATTTGAAAGATGTGCCCGGAAGGATGGTGCCGGTATTGCCGCCGCCATTAATGAGGGTGGAGGGAACGCTGCCGCCGGCCGCTTGATTATTGTAGAAGACATTATTGTCGCCGCCGCCGGTGTCGAAAACCGTCGGGATGACGGCGGAAAAATTGCCGTTGCCGCTGAGCACCACGGTGGTGTTGCCGACTTGCGCCTTCTGGTAGGCGTTGTCGCCGGACGGCAGCATTTCGCCGGTGGCGTTCATCGCCAGTTGAATGGGAAACTGGGCGATGGTTTCGTTGCTCAAACCGACGATGAGATTGCCCGCGGACGCGCCCGCGCCGCCGGATTGCACAATGAAACCATTTTTCAGCCCCGGCCCGAGCACCAGTTGCGAAAGAACGGTCGCCAGCGTGCTGTTGCCATAAAGGGCGCCGCCAAAATTGCCGTAAGTGTCATCCGAGAGGGCCGTGTTGCCGCCGTCGACGCTGTTTTGCCAATTCGTGTAAGCTTGCAGCGGAGTATTGCTGCCGATCGCGATGATTTGGCCGACGTTGACGTTGGTCGCGGTGACGATGGCGTTGCCGTCCTGGTCGCCGATGGTCACGTTGGCGCTGACGACATTGTAGTTATAACCAGTACCGCTCGCGAATGAGAAATTGCCGTCGCCGTACGCGGTCGAATTGGTCGCGGCGGTCGTGCCGGGCCACCAGGCGGGGTTGTAAGTGGAGAAAACATTGGGAGAACCGGTGTCGAGCAGGTAGGGATTGATGTGCCCGCCATTCAGGCCCACGTAAATGATCAAATGTCCGGTGCCGCCGGAGGTCGTATCGTGGTAAATGGGAATGACGTAGGGCCCGGAAGAATCGGCGTGAACCAGCGAAGTCGCGAGGGCGAGCGCGCCCAGGGCAGTCAAACGGGTCAAACAGGGAAGGAAGTGCATGAGGAAAATAAAAGAGCGGAAGGAATTTCAAGTCAGGCCCAATTCTTAAACGGGTCAATCTTCAAACGAGCGGACTTTTGCAGTGTCGCGGTGCAGGTGTCGGCGCGCTGAAGCCACGACGAGCGCGAGCAGCCCGGCGGACCCGGCCCAGGCGCCGGGTTCAGGAATGGCGATGGCAAACACCGTGCCGTAGGCGAGGGAACCATCGGGGTCAAACGCGCCGCCCGCCGAAGTGGTCCCGAAGAGTTCGGTGCCGTCGGCACTGGGGGTGAGATTATCGCGCGGGTTGATGCCGGTGGAAAAGTCGAGTGAAGCCAGGACACGGTAATCGGAACCGTCGAAATTCATGGCGAAGATGCTGCCATTGCCACTGGCGCCGCCGTTAAACGTGGTGCCATAAAAAACGCCGTTGAACAGCAGCAGCGAACCGTAGGGCCCGACGCCGTCATCGGTCACCAGCGGGTCACCAAACGAATGCAGCAAGGTCAAATTGCCACCCGTTTCATCGAGGGAAAAAAGCGTGCCCTGGCCGTTGGCGCCGCCCACCTGGGTCAGCCCGTACAACGTCGTGCCCACACGCAGCAGGCTCCCGTGTTTGGCAAATCCGGGCGACGAGGGATCGCTGCTATTGAGCGAAAGGAGTGTCTGGTACGTCGCCGCCGGGTCGGGGGCAAACGGATCGAAGCGGAACACCGCGCCATTTCCGTAAAGGCCACCGGTCCGCCCGATGCCGAGCAGGTAAGTGCCGGTGCTGTCCCACGTCGGATAGTCGTGGATGGTGCCGGCAATGTTGCCCGCGCCGCCAAAATTAAAAATGTCCGTGTAGGTGCTCGTCGTGAGGTTGAAGGAAAAAGCCGCGCCGAGATTATGGGTGCCGCCCAGCGTGTCATAACCATAGAGCAAGCCGTTCGCGCCCGCGATGACGCCGGTGTGATCCTGCCAGCCGGTGGCTTGTTGCAACGTGTAGAGATTCGTGAAATCCGTGCCGCCCGGCGTGATGGAAAAAAGCGTGCCGCCACCCGCGGCGTCGAGGTAAGTGGTGCGGTAGAAAAGGCCGTTTTCGTAGAGCAAATAGCCGTGGTGCGGCTGGTCGCCCGTCGTCGCATTGAAACTGAAGTAAGGATTGAAATTCGAGCCATCGGTGCCCATCGAGTAGAGAAGCCCGACGTCATTCACGCCCCCGGTGGCCGTGAAGCCGTAAAGCGTGCTGCCCAGCAAGACCAACGACCCCTCCGAATCCGAACCATCCGTGCCATTAAAACTGCGCAGGACCTGCAATTGCGCGTGGGCGGCGAGAGGGCTGGTCGCGAGCAGAACGAGCAACAGGCGTGTGAATGTGACAAACATTGTAACCTAAGACTAGCTAGCCAAGCGAGTTTGCCAATCTTGGAGCGGAAGCAGCCCTCCCACACAAGCCGATTCTAATAGTCCCGCCTGCATGAATTGAACGCAACCCATAGTTACCTTGGATTGTTTCCAGGATTGGACAGGCCTGCCACTCTGGATAGAACCCCTACTATGAAAAGAAGCCGTCTCCTCGGTTTGGTTTTGCTGGCCGTGGTCGCAGCAGGCCTGGGGTTTGAGGCCTATAACTACTGGCATATCCGCGTAAGCTACTTCATTTTGGATCTTAAGACGGGCGACATGGAAATTCAGTATCACGGTGAGCATTCTGTCTTACGTCTGCCTGATGACTTACGGAAACACGTCGAGGCCGATTCCCTGCCGCTCCCCGAGGCACAGCGTTTTATCAAGATGTCCCCGGCGTTTGGCGGCGAGCAAATCTACGGAGATGGATTTTTCTTTTATGCGATTGAGGCGGGTGGCGTCTTTTTTCCATCCATGTATGAACACAATTTTACGGCGCTGGGACTCTGGTTAAAGATTGACCCGGCAACATTCAGGGAACGCCTCCGGCAATATCAAACCTACCTCTTGCAGGCCCGGCAGGAAAACAAACTACCCATCTTTTATTTCGTGCCCGAGTTCCAATTCGGCATGAGCCCAAAGGACGCGGTTCTTACTGATGACGATTTATTTGACCTTGAAGTATTTCGTTCCAACATTGACATGATGTTAAGATCAAAGATTGAGGGGCCCCACCGTTAAGAAATTTTTCATCCACAATGAAGCCTCCCACCCTGGCCGAGATTGAGGAAATGCAGCGCCGCGGTTTCGAGGCGGTTACCATCGCCAAGGCCCGCGAACATTACGAACGTGGCCAAAGGGCACTGAAACTCTGTACGCTGATTGAGGCGGCATTTGCCGAGGTGCGATTGGGCAGTGGCATCGGACTTCATGAGGCGCGGGCGCTTGATGACTATGCCGACGGGAGCACCCAGGCCGCCGCCCGGGCGGAGGACGAAAAGGAAGATTGGCAAAAAATTTCCGCGGCCACCTTGCGAGAGCGAAATAGCAGCCTTAGCTTTTTTGATGCGGCTGGCATGCGCTTCCATCTTCCCGCCTTTCTCATCTGCGATCTGCAGGGAGAGTATGGCTTCGACCTCGATTTTAAACTGACCCAGCTAAGCGATTACTCGAAAAATCAATTTACCCTGCTCGACCACAAGCAGCGCCTGGCGGTGTGCCTTTATCTACTACACATCGCAGATGACCCCGGCTATGCATTCGTACGTCCGCACATTCTGAGGGCACTAGAAGAATACTGGGCTTTGTCGGAATAATGGCCTGACAACTGAAATCCCCTTGACATACCTAGAGGCACAAGGTATGTTGCGGAAATGTTATCCAAGGAACTCGTGGCGGCGTCGTCCCGGCCGCTCGTCTTGTCCCTCCTGGCCGAGGGCGACAGCTACGGCTACGCGCTCTTGCAGCGGATTCGCGACGTCTCCGCCCGCGAAATCGAATGGACGGACGGCATGCTCTATCCGGTGCTGCACCGGCTCGAGGCCGAGGGCCTCATTCTCTCGTCCTGGAAACTCGCGGACAATGGCCGCGAGCGCAAATATTACCGCCTGACCCCGCAGGGACGAAATGCCCTGCTCGGTGAGCGCCGCCAATGGCTGGCCGTCCACACCACTCTTTCCTCGTTATGGAACCTGCAACCCAGTTCGACCTAGCCGCCGCGCAACGGCGCTGGCGCGAAGCCCTCGCCACCCGCGAGGCCATCACGGCCGAGCGGGCGCGCGAATTGGAAACGCATCTCGACGATGTCAGCGCCGAATTGCGTGCGCGCGGGCTTTCGGCGGAGGAGGCGTTTTGGGTGGCGGCGCACCGGCTGGGCGACCCGCAGGCCTTGGGCGAGCAATTTACCGCGGCCGACCCGGCGCCCGTCTGGCGCAACCGCGTGTTCTGGATCGCGGTGGGAATTTTGCTGAACATCATGGGGCAGCCGGCGGCGATGGCCGCGGGCGGGGCGCTGTACTTCCTCGGCGGGCGGCTGGAGTCGCCGGGCCTGCAATTCGTGGTCATGTGGATTTTTCCGCTGGTGTTTATCGGCGGGGCGATTGCGCTTTTTGTCGGACTGGCCAAGGGCTGGTGGCCGCGGTTGTCGAATTTCGTCGAATGGTGCTGCTCGCGCCGCGCCCGCTACGCCTGGCAATTTTTCGCGCTCGCGGCCATTCCCTTCCTGGCGGGGCTGGGCTTTTGGGGCTGGATGCTTTTGGGCCACCCGCTGGGCCGCCCGCTGTGGATCGTCCTTTATCCGTTATGGCCGGTGGCGCTCGCTTGCCTGGCGGCGGTTTATGCGCCGGTGCGCTCGACCGCCCGGAACTAATTTCCGCTGCGGTGTATCATTAATTGAAGCCACGAGGCGTCCGCTAACTCCTTTATGAAACCACTCAATCTTGTCTCCATTTTTGCCGCCGGCCTCGTGGGCGTCGCCCTCGGCTACGGTCTCGGGCACATGTATTCTCCCGCCCCAGCCTCGACCACCGCGGTGGTCACGGGACCGAATTCCGCCAAAAACAACGCCACGGCCACGGGCGGCAAATACGGCCAGAATGTCTCGCTCGACAGCTTGTTGAAAGCCACGGGCAAGCCCGATCCCGCCTTGCTGGCGCTCTGGGCAAAAAATATGACGCCGGAACAATGCGCCGAGGCCATGGCCCAGTTGCAAGGCCTGCCCGCCGGCCTCCAGCGCAATGCCATGCTGGGCGCGGTGATTGACGCCTGGGCCTCGAGCGACCCCGCGGGATTCCTTGCCACGAGTGATAAAGTGACGGTGCCGAAAATGCGCGAAGAAGGCGTCGATGCGGCCATCAAGGCCATGGCGGCCAACGATCCGAAAGCCGCGTTGCAATGGCTCAAGGACAATCCGAGTTCCGCGTCCACGGCCTCCCAGCAGGCCCGCTTCGCCGCCGCGATCGCGGGGTTTGCGGCCAATGATCCGCATGGCGCGTTTGACACCGTCGCGGCCCTCGGCGAAGGCACGTACAAGGACCGGCAGTTGAAGACCGCGGCGTTTCGCGCGCTCTCGGACACGTTGACGGAGCAGGGACAATTTGGCGATGTGGCGGCGATGTTCGGCGGCCTGCCGGATGGACAATCGAAAACCGATGCTTACGCGCGTCTCGCCCAAAGTTGGGCCGCCGCCAACCCGGCGGACGCCACCGCGTGGTATGCGAATGTGACCGACCCCGCCTTGCGCGCGCAATTGGGCTCCAAAATCGCCGACACCTGGGCCGCGAGCGATCCCGCCGCCGCCGCGTTGTGGGCTTCGCAAATGGATTTGAAAGCCGCCACGGACGACCCCAACAACTCCAACCAGGCCAATGGCCAGTTGCTGGCCAATGCGATTCGCTCGTGGTCTGCCTACGACCTCGATGCCCCGGCGACTTTTCTCAACGACTTGCCGGCGTCGCCGACCAAGGACCGCGCCGTCGCCACGTTCGCCCTCAGCGCCGCCGAGGAAGATCCGGCCGGCGCGCTGCAATGGGTGAGCACCATCAGCGACGAGCAAACGAAACAGGGCGTGACCTTCGGCGTGGCCTTGCAGGAGTTGCAGCAAGATCCGGATAATTTTCAGGATTTCGTGCAAAATGCCACGGCCCTCACCGACCAGCAAAAGCAAATGCTTTCGAATCTTCCGCCGGGCATGATGCAAAATATCGGACGCTTTAATACGATGCTCGGCGGCGGCAACTCGCTCAGCACCATGATGCAGAACGCGATTGTCAACGGCCAGGGCTTTCCCGGCGGCGGGCGCGGCTTCGGCGGTCCCGGTGGGCCGGGCGGCCCGGGCGGCGGCCAGGGTGGCTTCGGCGGGCAAGGTGGAGGCCAAGGCGGCTTCGGCGGCGGTCAACAAGGCGCACCCGGCGGCCAGGGTGGTTTTGGACAGGGCGGCGGTCAAGGTGGCGGCCAGGGCAATTTTCGCGGTGCTCCCGGTGGCTGAGTTTTCGCAAGTAACCGAAAAGACTTTTCACCACAGAGACACCGAGAGCGCGGAGTGAAGAGACAGAAAAGAAGAGTAACCACTGATTTCGCAGATTGGCGCCGATTTCCCCCTGCGCGTAATCGGTGAAAATCGGTGGATTGATTTTTTTCGCGCGTTTCTGAACTTCGCGGACTTTGTGCTCGCGGTTGTGAATCTGCTTTCCGGGTTTGCGTGCGGTGGGGGAATTGATTCTCTGTCAGGCCTTCCGCCATGCCCCGCTTCATCGCCTTTCTGCGCGCCATCAATGTGGGCGGTCGCAATGTGAAAATGGATCGGCTGCGGGCGCTTTGGGCGGAATTGAATTTTGACGGGGTCGAAACCTTCATCGCCAGCGGCAACATCATCTTTGTCGCCCAATCCGCCAACGTCGTGGCGCTGAAAAAACGAATTGAAGCGCACCTCGCCAAGTCCCTGGGCTACGAAGTCCACACGTTTTTGCGCACCGACGCCGAGCTGGCCGCCGTCGCCCGGCACCAACCGTTCAGTCCGGCCCAATTGAAAAACGCCCGCGCGGTTTATATTGCCTTTCTGGAAGCGCCCCTGAGTGCTGCACATCAAAAAACTTTGGCCGGATTCCGCACGGAAATTGACGAGTTTCACTTTAATAAGCGCGAAGTGTATTGGCTGTGCCGGAAGTCGCAGAGCGAATCCAAATTCTCGAATGCCGTGTTTGAGCGGGCATTGAAACTCCGGGCCACTTTCCGCGGCGTGAAGACGGTGGTGAAACTTGCCGCAAAGTATCGGCCGATGGAAATTGGCTGACGGCTGCCTTGGGCGTTCGCCTCTCCTTCGCGCTCTTCGCGCCTTCGCGGTGAATCTGATTACTTTCTGCGACCAGCCAAAACCCGGATTTGACGCCGCCGCGCCTCCGGGATTAACTTTTCCCATGGCCTGCACCCTCGGTCTGGATTTTGGCACCAACTCCGTCCGCGCGCTTGTCGTCCGCGATTCCGGCTCGGACAGACAAGTTATGGTTGTTCCAAGAGAAATGCCATTTGCTGCAGTATCTTGTCTTGCCATCCGATCGGGACTTCTAATTGGTTTCGGTCGAAAACCTTCGCATGGCGAATGGACGTTCCATCCTCAAACCAAACCGTGACCAAATGGTAGTTCGTCCGAGATCGCGGCATACCCGGCATACTCATCATCGCCCAAAAATTCCCCTGAAGCTGAATTCGCGTCATTGTCAAAGGGATTAGATCAAATACATCCAGATGCTTAGTCTTAAACTTCTCCAAGTGGTCAATGAACGGCGCCTGGCCGCCTGCCCTTGCCTCCGCCAGCATTTTATCGATAAATGGTGTCAGATGCGTGTTGTGATTTGGGCCTTTCACAGAAGGCAATTGGTTGAGTGCGCGCTCGAACTTGCCCAGATCATTGAGTCTGAGGGCCAGTTCCAATTCAATAGCAAGAGAACTGGCGTTACCCGGTGGAAGTCTCTGCAAGGCTCGCTTAATCGGGCCGCTTATTCGCTCCAATGCGGCTGAAGCCACCTCGCTATTTCCAGCCTTCGCAGCGACCCCTGCCAATAGGGCATCGCTGGTTAGAGTCTCTACGGCCGCCATCAAAATACCACGGCCTCCCTTTCCAATTGCAATTTCAACCAAGACATCTTGATTTTTCAATTGTCGGACAGCCGCAATTCTCACCCCATCGGAATAGTTGCCTCTGGCCAGGTTTGCGAGATGACTTTGATCTGTGAGTTTTGCAATCGCTGTCGCTCGGACTGAATCGGCACCGCCACTATTGGCAATTTCAGTAAGAAGCGACTGATCATTCAAACAGCTAACTGCCTCCAAGGCCACCCTTTGGTCTGGGTCAGACTGCGCGATCTTTGCCAAAAGATCCTGATCGACCAATTTACGCACCGCCACCTTACGAACGGAGGGGTCGGTGTGTCTCCAACCTGGACGAATGAGGTTAAGCAAATTCACAGCAACAGTAAATACGGCGCATTGCTTAATATTTCGTGCATATTACGTCAAGTAAATCATATGATCGTTGGCCACCGTTATTCGAGATCGTCCATCGAGCGGCCCAAATTCAACTTAAAATTTGCGCCGTTCGCAAAAAACCCGGATTTGACGCCGCCGCGCCTCCGGGATTAACTTTTCCCATGGCCTGCACCCTCGGTCTGGATTTTGGCACCAACTCCGTTCGCGCGCTGGTCGTCCGGTGTGCGGATGGCCGCGAACTCGGTTCGTGCGTCATTGACTACCCAAGCGGGCACCAGGGCGTTTTGCTCGACGCCCACGATGTGCACTTGGCCCGCCAGCATCCGGGAGACTACCTGCACGGGCTCGAACACGCCGTGCATGGCGCACTCACGGAGGCGGCGGTCGCCGAACCGGGCTTCAAGCCCGCGGACATCATCGGCATCGGGGTTGATTCGACCGGCTCCAGTCCGTTGCCGGTGGACACCCACAATGTCGCACTCGCCACGCATACGCTTTATAAGCACAACCTGGCCGCCCAATGCTGGCTGTGGAAAGACCACACCAGCCATGCCGAGGCCGCGCGCATCACCGAATTGGCGAGAGAGATGCGCCCGCAGTACGTCGCCAAATGCGGGAATACTTACTCGTCGGAATGGTGGTGGAGCAAAATCTGGCACTGCCTGAACACCGCTCCTGATGTGTTCGAATCGGCGTACTCGTGGGTGGAACTGGCCGATTGGATTCCCTCGGTGCTCGCGGGCGTGACCGACCCGAAGGCCATCAAGCGCGGCGTCTGTGCCGCCGGCCATAAGGCACTCTATGCCGACGAATGGGGCGGCCTGCCCGACAAGGAATTTCTCACCGCGCTCGACCCGCGCCTCGCCGATTTGCGCGACCGTCTTTACATTCAGGCCTACGATTCTTCGACGCCCGCCGGAAAATTGTGCACGGAGTGGGCCCATAAACTAAAGCTGACCGTGGGCATTCCCATCGCCATCGGCGAATTCGACGTGCACTACGGCGCCATTGGCTGCGCCGTCGAGGAGGGCGTGCTGGTGAAAGTCATCGGCACCTCGACGTGTGATTGCGCCGTCGTTTCGGCGCAAAAAACGGTGGCCGACATTCCCGGAATTTGCGGCATCGTCAAGGGCGCGATCCTGCCGGGCTATTACGGCATTGAAGCCGGGCAGTCCGCCGTCGGCGATATTTTCAAATGGTGGGTCGAGGTCGTGTGTGAGGGCGATGCGTCGCTGCATGACCGCCTGACCGCCGAAGCGGCCAAGCTCGCGCCCGGCGAAAGCGGCCTGCTCGCGCTGGATTGGAACAACGGCAATCGCACGGTTCTCGTGGACCAGCGGTTGACGGGCCTGCTCGTCGGCCAGACGTTGCGCACGAATCGCGCGGAAATTTATCGCGCCTTGCTCGAGGCCACGGCCTTCGGCGCGCGGGCCATTCTGGAGCGCATCGAGCAATACGGCGTGCCGGTGAAGACGGTGGTTTGCGCCGGCGGCATCGCGGACAAAAATCCGCTGCTCATGCAGATTTACGCTGATGCCACGGGCCGCGACATGCGGGTCGCGCGCTCGACCCAGGCTTGCGCGCTCGGCGCGGCCATCGCGGCCTCCGTCGTCGCCGGCGCCCCGGCCGGTGGCCACGCGGATTTTGCGAGCGCCCAGCGCGCCATGGCCGGGCTCAAGGACATCATCTACAAACCCGTGCGCGCCCACCGCGCCACCTACAACAAGCTCTACAAGCTCTACCGCAAGCTGCACGACTCCTTCGGCGGCCTCAAGGGCGGCAACCTCGGCGTCGTGATGAAACAACTGTTGGAAATCAAGGAGGCGGTGGTGAAGAAATGATGGCTGATTTAGGATTGCTGAATTCTGCTTGCAGCTGGCTAAATGGATGAATGGTTGAACCCTTTTTCCAGTTCAGACCATTCCCTGCAATTCAGCCGTACGGAAGTTCATCCAATCCAACTTCAGCACTCAGAAATCAGCCATTTCATTTTTCCTCCTTAATTTCAATTTTGCCTTTTCCATTTTTCATTTTCCCTTATCCCCATGATCCTTCTCCCGAAAAACACCGAAATCTGGTTCCTCGTCGGCAGCCAGCATTTGTATGGCGAGGCCGCGCTCAAGCAGGTGGCTGCGAATGCGCAAGTCATCGTGCGCTCGCTCAATAAGAACGGCGGCCTGCCGCTCAGGCTGGTGCTCAAGCCCGTGCTCACGCGCCCCGGTGAAATCACGCAGACGCTCGCCGCAGCCAACAACGATCCGCAGTGCGCCGGGCTGGTGGCGTGGATGCATACGTTTTCTCCGGCGAAAATGTGGATCGCAGGACTGAAATCCCTGCAAAAGCCCCTCGCCCACCTGCACACGCAGTTCAACCGCAATCTGCCGTGGGGCGAGATTGACATGGATTTTATGAACCTGAACCAGGCCGCGCATGGCGACCGCGAGTTTGGGTTCATCGGCGCGCGGCTGCGGTTGGCGCGCAAAATCATCGTCGGCCACTGGGAAGATGCCGATGTGCACCAACACCTCGCGGCGTGGATGCGCGCGGCCCGGGCCTGGCACGACTGGCAGGGTGCGCGTTTCGTGCGCTTCGGCGACAATATGCGCCAGGTGGCCGTCACCGAGGGCAACAAGGTTTCGGCGGAAATTGCGTTCGGCTTTTCCGTGAACGGCTACGGTGTCGGCGACTTGGTGGCAAAAGTCAACGCGGTGAAAGACGCCGCCATCAACCGCCTGTGCGCCAAATACCAAGAGACATACACGGTCGCGCACGAACTGCGCAAAGGCGGCGCCCGGCATGAAGCGTTGCGGGACGGCGCACGGATTGAACTGGGACTGCGCGCGTTTCTCGAGGAGAACGAAGCCAAGGGCTTCACCACCACCTTCGAAGATTTGCACGGGCTGGCGCAATTGCCCGGCCTGGCGGTGCAGCGACTGATGGCCGACGGCTACGGTTTTGGCGCGGAGGGTGACTGGAAAACTGCGGCCTTGCTGCGCGCGATGAAGGTCATGGCGGAGGGCCTGCCCGCCGGCACGTCGTTCATGGAGGACTATACTTACCATCTCGCCGCCGACGGCCGCAAAGTCCTCGGCGCGCACATGCTGGAGATTTGCCCGACTATCGCCGCAGCGAAACCGTCGCTCGCAATTCATCCGCTCGGCATCGGCGGTAAGGCCGACCCCGTGCGCCTCGTGTTTGACACTCCACCCGGGCCGGCGATCAACGCCTCGCTGGTGGACCTCGGCAACCGCTTCCGTCTGCTCGTCAATGAAGTGGACGTCGTCGCGCCGGAAGCGCCGCTGCCCAAACTGCCGGTGGCGCGCGCGGTGTGGGTGCCCAAGCCGGATTTCGCCGTGGGCTGCGGGGCCTGGATTCTCGCGGGTGGCGCGCACCACACGGGCTTCAGCCAGGCGCTAACCAGCGAACACCTCGAGGACTTCGCCGATATGGCGGGCCTCGAATTTTTCCTCATCGCCGGGCACTCGACGATGTGCGCCGCCAAGCGCGAACTGCGCTGGAACGAACTTTATTACCATCTGGCGCCGGGGCTGGGCTCCGTGTAAAGGAAGAAGAAATTGCACCGCCGAGTGCGCTGAGAGCGCGGAGGCCCGACGCCCTGGCGATGATGCCACCTTTCATTTATTCAAAATCCATCGCCGGCAAATTCCTCACGCTTTCTTCTCCGCGCGCTCAGCGCACTCCGCGGTTAATCTTTTAAAATGAAAAAATATAATTCCCTCCGCGAGGAATGCTGCGAGGCCAACCGCGCCCTGGCCCAATCCGGCCTTGTGGACGTGACCTTCGGCAACGTCTCCGTGTTCGACCCCGCGGCCGGCGTTTTCGCCATCAAGCCCAGCGGCGTGCCGTATGCCCAACTCAAGCCCTCCGACATCCCGGTGGTGGATCTCGACGGCAAAATCGTGACCGGCAAATTGAAACCGTCTTCGGACACCTCGACGCATCGCTGTTTGTTTCGCGCGTTCCAGGGCGTGCTCTCCATCGTGCACACGCACTCGCGTTTCGCGGTTTCGTTTGCGCAGGCGGCGCGCGAGATTCCCAACCTCGGCACAACGCACGCCGATTATTTTGACGGCGCGGTGCCGCTCACGCGTTGCCTGACCGCGCCGGAAATCAGCCGCGATTACGAATGGGAAACGGGCCTCGTCATCGTCGACCGCTTCAAGACGCTCGATCCGCTGCACATGCCGGCGGTGCTGGTGCGCCACCACGGGCCGTTCGCCTGGGGGCCCTCGTCGAAGAAGGCGCTGGAAACGGCGTTCGCCCTCGAGCTCATCGCGCAAATGGCCTTTCAGACCCTGCTGCTTTCTGCCACGGCCGGTGCCATTCCCGAGCATTTGCACAACAAGCATCATAAGCGGAAACACGGGCCGAACGCCTATTACGGCCAGGCGGGGAATTGTTAGTACCTACCTCAAATTCATTTTCAGACGAGATTTTCTAAGGCCGTCGCAAGCGACGCCCCTCCGGCCCAGGAGGGCGAAATCAAAATCGTAGGGGCGTCGCTTGCGGCGGCCCCTTTTGTCGAATTTGAGCGAGGTGCTAGTTTGCAAACGGTGGCCGGCCCTCCCTTTCGTTCTCCCAAGAGGAAGTCTTGAGGTGGCAGAGCCATGCCACAGATCCGCAACACTTTTTCAACCTAACGCGCTGTTTCTCTGCGAAATATGGGCCTTGCGTTCGGATTAATGCGCCCTAATATGGCTTAACTTCAGAATAAATCGACCATAACCCCTCCCCTGATGAAAACTCTCTTAAAAATTACCGCCCTTTCGTTGCTGCTCGCCCTAAGTGGCTCCTTCGCCGTGACGGCGCAGGCCAAGACCGTCAGCCAGCCCCACATGACTGCGGCCCTCAAGGCCCTCAACACCGCCCTCAGCGAATTGAACCAGGCCGCCAAGGACAAGGGCGGCTACCGCGCCGCCGCCGTCGTGAACGTGAAGCAGGCGATCAAGGACGTCAACGCGGGCATCGCCTACGTGAATAAAAACGGCCTCAGCAAAACGGCGGCGAGCGCAACCACCAAATCCCAGCCGCACATGACCGCCGCGCTCGCAGCCTTGGGCACCGCGTACAGCGAACTCAATTCGGCGGCCCACGACAAAGGCGGTTTTCGCGTCAAGGCCATGGCGGATGTGCAGACGGCGATGGCCAACGTGACGGCGGGCATCAACTACGCCAACACGCACTAGGAGCAGCGGACGCGCGCTGCATTCGGCGGCGTGATGCCACCGCAGCAACGAAGTTTCCTCAGGTGAAACTGGATGCGGCGTCGGGGCTTGACGGGGCTTGCTAATTTTTTAGCATTTAAGGGTTGACGGGCGCGGAATGTGTGCTAAATTTTTAGCACACATTCCGAAATCCTTCCCCTATGCCCACGCCCAAAGACGCCCCCGCCCAGAGCCGCCGCGAGCGGCAAATCATGGACATCGTGTACCGGCGCGGCCGCGCCAGCGTCGCCGAGGTCCGCGCCGATTTGCCCGACCCGCCAAGCTATTCCTCCGTCCGCGCCCTGCTCGCCATCCTCGTCACCAAGGGTTTTCTCAAAATCGAGGAGGACGGCCCGCGCTACGCCTACCGCCCCACCCGCGCGCGCGACGAGGCCGGGCGCTCCGCCATCCAGCGCGTGGTGCAGACCTTTTTTGAGGGTTCGCTCGAAAGCGCCGTCGCCGCGCTGCTCGACGCCTCGGACACGAAACTGTCCGGCGCGGAAACGGTACGCTTGAAGACCTTGATCGATCAGGCGCGGAAAGGAGGACGATGAGCCATGCACCCTTCCACCGAAGCGATTTATCCCGCGGCCCTGCTGGCGCTCGTTGATGCCGCCCTCAAAGGCCTCGTGCTCTTGGCGCTCGCCGCGCTGGTGACTCTCTGCTTGCGCCGCGCCTCCGCCGCCGCCCGGCACTTGACCTGGTCCGTGGCCGTCGCGGGCCTGTGGTTGCTCCCGGTGTTTTCCTTTGTCCTGCCGCAATGGCGCACACCGTGGCTGCCGGATTGGCATCGGAGCCTGCCGCTCCCACCTGCGCCATCCGTGGTGGCTTCGACTCCGGATTTGGCCCCAGTCTTGGCCATGGTTGAAACGACCAGCAAGAGTTCGACGCCTCCGGAGTCACTGACCGTGACGCCGGATTCTTCAGCGTCCGCAAGTCCGGTGCCTTCGCCGCTTCCGGCGCCCACTCCTGCGGCACCACTTCAAAAAGCCCGGCCCGAAATGCAAAAATCCGCTCCCGCGGTTTCGTGGGCGGACGTGCGTGCGATCTTCATCCAACGCGGCTGGCTGCTCTGGCTCATGGGCGTGATTTTCGCGCTGATGCCCTTGGGCACGGGTTGGTGGCAAGTGCGCCGCCTGACGCGCACGAGTCAGGTCGTCACGGAGGCCGCGTGGCTCGAGCTTTTGGGCCAACTGGCGGGAGAATTGGGCCTGCGCCGCCGCGTGCAACTGCGCCGCGGCCTGGCGGGGTCCATGCCGCTGACCTGGGGCGCCTGGCGGCCCGTGCTTCTGCTGCCCGCCGACGCTGGCGATTGGCCGGCCGCGCGCCGCCGCATCGTTTTGCTCCATGAATTAGGGCATATCAAACGTTGGGACTGGTTGACGCAGACCCTCGCCTACCTCGCCTGCGCCTTATATTGGTTCAACCCGCTGGCCTGGCTGGCGGCCCGTCGGATGCGTATCGAACGCGAACAGGCCTGCGACGACCTCGTGCTCGCCTGCGGTTCCACCCCGGCGGATTATGCCGATGAACTCCTCCGGCTGGCGACGAGCCTGCGCGCACCGGGGATGACGAATTTTGTGGCGGTGCCGATGGCCCGGCGCTCCTCCCTCGAAGGCCGGCTGCTCGCCATCCTCGACCCCCGCCGCAGCCGCGCCACGCTCACGCGGTTCGTGGTCGGCGTCGCCTTGGCGCTCGTGGTCGCGATTGCCGCGCCCATCGCGATGCTCCGCGCCGCGCCGGGGTCGCCTCCAGAAGCACCTATACCCCCGACACCGAAGACTGCATCAGGTCACGTCAGCACACCGGATTCCACCATCGCATCCACGGCACCAGAAGCCCCCTTGCCTACGCTGGCTGTCTCAGCGTCGAAGGAAGAATTCAAAAATCCAGAATCAATGTTTATCATCTATGATAAGAAGACAAAGGCTCTGGCACTATTGAGCGGCACAAAGGTCGAGACTCAAAAGGACGGTGTAATACACGCCCGGCAGGCGACTTTCGAACACGATGATTTTCACCTTTCAGCAGACGATCTTGCGTATGATGACAATAAAAACGAAATTCAAGGCGATGGCCATGTCTGGATGTGGGACGGACAGGGCGATACCGCACGCATTGCCACGGCTGATCACGCTGAACTGCACTTAGGTCATAGCCTTACGCTTACGGGACATGTCCAAGTAAGTGGGACAAGCGACCATGTCAGAGTTGAGGGCGAGCAAGTTGTATTGAATTTCTCGGGTAGCTTCATTGAAGCAGTGCCGGCACGCACGGTTACCTCAACCCTGCCTGAGCAAAACAAGCCAACTGAGCAATCAGTGCCCTCGACGCTTTCTCCTCCGTTGCCCCTTCCCTCACCCACTTTCGCTCAGCTTACGTATCAGCAACTCGCACAGAAATTAGAGACAGTGAGGCAGAGGTATCAGGTAGGCTTGGCCACCGCGCAGGAATTTCAAACCGCCCAAGGCGACCTCGAAATCGCGCAGGCGGAACTGAACGGCGATCCCGTGGCCATTGCCCAAGCCAAAGTAAGCGCCGCCGAGCGCCACCTTACCCTCTCCCGGCAAATGTTTGATAATGGCTTGCTGACCTTTGCTGAAGTCCAGCAGGACCAGGCGCAGATGGCCCAAGCGCAGGCGAACCTGAGTGAAGCCCAAGCGGCGGCCGTCAAGAACTCGACTGTCCCTGACACCTTGCAGTCGGTGCGCCAATCCATCCGGTCGGCGGTCAATGCAGCGCCGGCAAGTTCAGTCAATTCTGTGGTGGACGCGCCCGGCCCCCAAATCTCCATTCAGGCTGAATTCCTTTCCGTGCCCGCCGACATTAAAATGGATTGGGCCAACCTCGATTACGACCAACTCGAAAGGCAAAAAGGAGTGGAGTTGCTTTCCTCGCCACGAATCACCGTGCTGCCGAAGGTGGAAGCTGTGCTCAGCGTGGCGCAGGAATTACGACTGCCCGAGGGAAATTACCAACCCACACCGGCGGGCGTGGTCTTGCACGTCATCGCCGCGCCCGCGGCGGACGACAAGATTGAGTACTCCGTGCGCGCCACATTTTCGCAGTTGGAGAAAACCTCGGGCAGCGACACCCAGCATTCCGTCAGCACGAGTTCGACGGAAGTCGTCAGCACCGGCACCGCCGCGCGCGGCCAGCCCGTCATATTGGATCTGGGCCACGCGCTGGAAAGACAAATGGTCCCGGCGCCGCCCGGGGCTGGCGACCCGGCCGCGAAGCCCACGGAGGGCACCATCATCAAGCAACGCCTCGCGGTTTTGAAATTTGACCTGCTGCCCGCTGTGGAAGCTGATCCGGCCTCGAGTTCGAGTGCGGGCCCGATCAAGGCCTTGCTGGTCACCGGCGATGCGCAAGTGAAGAATGCTCACGGGGAGCTTTCGCCGCTCACGCGCAACCAGGTTTTGGCGGAGGGCGACAGCGTCCTCACTGGCGCGACTGGCGGCGTGGTGCTGGTATTCTCCAACGGCTCCGCCCTGCAGGTCCGCCCCAACACGGAATTGCAGGTCGTGAAATTTAGCCAGGAACTGCTCGATCGCCAGAACGGCACGAACACGGTCATCCGGTTGAACACTGATCCGGGCAAATCCACCACGATGTTGGTGTTGCTGGATGGGTCGCTCAGCCAGGTGGGATTTAAGTGGGCTCAAGGCCAAAGCGATTTCAATCGGACAGCCAGCGAAAGCCCGGTTCCAGCAGGAAGTACGACGCCACCACCCAATCCGAATTTCATCGTGCTGACGCGAAACGGGCCGGTGGACTTGCGCGACGGCGGCTATACCATCACGCGCAACGCCGCCACCGGTGAAGTCACCGTGGTTAAGGACGATACTGGTACGGCTGCCAAGATACCAAAAGCTCCAACCACGCCAGGAGCGGGCTGGATGCCGATCACGCCCGGGACGGAAAGTATTGAAATAAAAGGGGCGATTTCGTCCGGTTCTCCGTCACTTAGCGCCACGGTGAACGGTGTTACGGTCGAACTCGTGGGCATGGGCTATTATCCCACCAACCGACCGCCCAACTGGCGGCCCGATGGGGTGGCGCTGCCCTCGCCTTTATTCGACGGCAACGATTCCGATATTCGCAGCCGCCGCTCGGCCGACGAGCATGGGGTCACCGCCTATTTCAAAATCACCGGGCTGCGCCAGGGAACCGTTAGCGATTCCGCGTTCAGCGTCACCCAGGACGGCTATTGGACGGGACGTATCTTTAAGGACAACGTACTGCAACCGGACATCCGGGGAGTGGCCTTGAGCGTGCCCATCGCTGCCACCACCGCCGACTTTTACGTGTCCGTCGAGCCCGACGGAAAACTCACGCTGCGCTACGTGCTGCAAAATGAAGCACCTGGCCAAGCCCCACCGGCACTGCCGGCTGCGCCCGATGTTTTCACACTCAAATTTGCGAACGTTGCCCTATTTCCGGGGAGGTCAACCAAACCCTCGCTCACCTCGGTGCGCACGCTGATGAATTCCAGTCCAAGTAAACCGGCGGCCAGCGCCAGCCCTAATTCGCCGCCACCCGCCGCCACCGATGGCTGGGGCGAGCCGCTCGAAGGGTTCTCCGCCCGCCTAAGGCCGGCAAAATTAACGGTGGGTGCGGACGATATACCCTCACTGGTCGTGGACGTGCGCAATCTCGGACAGCGGGTGGACTTAAGTGTCTCGCGGCCCGTCATCAAAGGCGACTTGATCGTCGATGGCATCGTGCACAAAAACATGGCCATCACTATTTCCAATCTTGAATATCTCCGCCCCGGACAAGCGGTGGAAGATTTGCGACTGATGCTGAGCGGCTGGGCCGGGTTGAAACTTTCTCCCGGGAAGCATGTGGTGCAGTTTTTGGCTTTGGCCACGCCGGACAATACCAACAGCCGCGCTATGGCCCTCAGCATTCCCAGCAATCCAGTTGAAATCGAAATTCTCCCCAACGGCCCGGGCCCCACCCAACCGGCCGATTCGCCCCCGGCCGCGGTCGTCACGATAAATGGCGAAGTGTTGCACCCGGGCAAATTTGATTTACCCCCGGACAAACCTCTCACGGTGACCGAGGCCATCCAAGCTGCGGGCGGCTTTACGAGCCAAGCCGATAGGGCCCGAGTAGGGGCGTATCGCACCGAAATTGGACCACCACGCATGGGCAGAACGTTTGCCGTCAACGTTGCGGAAATGATGACTCAGGGCGACTACGCCAACGACACCGTGCTGATGCCGGGAGATCGTATCGACGTGCCCAAATTGGAACCAGGTGTGCTAGTCACTGGAGCCGTCCCGCACCATGCCAGCATATCGTTGCCCCCCGATGGGAATTTGACTGCTTCAGCCGCAATCAAGCAAGCCGGTGGATTCACGGAGCACGCCGACCCAGCTGATATCACGCTTGAGCGAGTCAACACCGCGGGGGTCATAACCAAACAATCCATCAACCTGGCCGCGGTCTTGCATGACCATCCAGAGCAAGACGTTCTCCTCCAGGCAGGTGATCGACTGGTCGTGAACGAGGCCCACATTACGATCACTGGCGCCGTCAAACGGCCGGCTGATTTTAAGTTGTGGAATAACTTCTCCCTCGGAGACGGACCGGACAAAATGACGGTTTTTGACGCAATCATGTTTCAAGGCGGGGGCTTCAGCGACGGCGCAGATCAGGCCAATGTCACTCTCGTGCGTCGGGACGCCGAAGGCCAAACGACAAACATCTCTTTGAATCTGGAAGACGCACGGAAGTTGGGTGGAAGTAAAAATGACCTGATACTCGAGCCCACTGACCAGATTAAGGTCAATTTTCTGCCCGTAAAATGAAAAAATATTCTGGCGGTATTATTTTCGTTGCCCTCGCGGTCATCCTGGCCGGCGTGGGCTATTGGATTTTCGCACCGGGAGCCGCGCCCACTCCCGCACCTTCGCCTAAACTTTCGTCAACGCAATCCCTTCCGGTTGCCGCACCGTCGCCCGCCGCGCCCAAGCCCCTGATGCCGCGCATGGTGGCGCCGGTGGTTCCGCCCGTCGCAGCCACCACCGACACTCCGGTCGCCGACGAACCGGCCGTGAGCGAATCCTCCGTGAGACAGCGTCTGGCCGCCGCCCAAGCTCTCAGAGCGGCCAGCCCGCCGCCTACTTCCGTTTCGTCAACCGTGCTCGGCGAAGTGGAGTTTTCCGACGGGCAACCGCGCTATTTCACCCTGGTGGACGGCCGCAGCGCGACCATCACGCCCCATGTGCGCCCCGACGGCAACCTGGGCCTCGACGTGCAAATCAAGAGTACTGATGCCCGCGGCATCATCACCCAGAATCAAATCCAATCGATCTCCATGCCGGGCCAGGAAATCCAAATAGGAATTTCCAGCGGCGGGGGCACCATGGAACTGTCGCTGAAACCGAAACTCGCGGGACCGTGAGTGAAAGATTAAGGGGAATGATGAAACCCCAATCCACCACGGATTTCACGGATAAATAAAACGCCGTCCTTCCCTTGGTGTGGAAGCGTATCCCTAGAAACAAATCCGTGCCATCCGTGTCATCCGTGATTTCGTTTTGTTTGGTTTGGTAGAACGACCAGAGGGTCGTCGCAAGCGATGCCCCTACGCCGCGCGTCCAATGCAATACGCTTCCATTGAGGCGCAAAAGCCCTCTGGTCGGATTGCGCAAACGCATGAAATCTACAGAGTAGTTTCGTTTTAATACCAACCGTGGAAAAAATGGTTTGGCCGGTCGCCCGCGACTTCCCTACCCGACACGGTAGGCCGGATGCCTGGCGCGGTAAACGTCCACGTAGCGCAAAAAGGCGGCCTTCAGGCGGCGCGTGTCGGTGGAAGGCCCGAGCCGATATTTGATTTGGCCGATGGACGCGACCGGCGCGACATCCTGCGTCGAGGAGGTGACGAAACATTCCTTAAAGCGCGCGAGGTCCTCGGGGCGCAGGGATTTTTCCGTGAGCCGCACGCCGGCCAGCGGCGCGACGTGTTCGAACAAGATGCGGCGCGTGACGCCCGCGAGCAGACCGTCCGCCAGCGGCGGCGTGCAAAAGCCGTCGTCGTCGCCAAACCAGAAATTGCGGACCGAGCCTTCCGTCAGCCGGCCTTCGAGATTAACCATAAGGGCCTCCTGCGCGCCTTGCTGGAGGGCTTCGCGCAAGGCGAGCAAGTTATTCAGGTAATTGCCGGTTTTGAGGCTCGGCGGCAACGTGCGGGAATCGTTACGCCGCACGGTGGAGGCGAGTTCCGTGCGCATCCCGGCGTCGAGTTCGGCGGGAGTCAAATCCGCCAGGGGCTTGACGAGCAAAACCCACAGGGCGTCGCTGCCCGCGAGTGCGGGATCGAGGCCGATGGGCCCGCCGCCGCGGGTGACTTGGAGGCGCACGTAATGATCGCCCGTCCAACCGGTAACCGCCCGGGCCGCGGCAATCGTGCGGCGGACTTCTTCCAGCAGCTGCTCCTTGGCGAGCGGCAGGGTCAAGCCCAGGCCGGCGGCCGAGGCCTCAAGGCGCTCCCAGTGTTCGCGCACGGCAAACAAGGTTTGCCCATAGGTGCGCCAGACTTCGTACACGGCGTCCCCGTAGAGGAAGCCGCGGTCGAGCGGGCTGATGGAGGCCTCGCGGGCGTCGTGCAGGCGACCGCGGGTGTTGGCTTGGATGTAAAGGTCGGTGGCCATGGTTCCGAGAGTGGCATTAATGACACAGAGCCGCTTAAAGCAACCCTGCGCAAGATTTAGCGAAATTTTCACAATTGACAACGCCTCTGTCCATCTCGGATATTCACCCTATAAGAGCACGCGTCTTCTCCACGTGACTGCGACTAACAACCCAGAGTCTTCCCCCCAGAAGGGCATCAGCCGCATTGATTCGGGCTCGACCCATGGCTGGTTCGTGCGCGGATACCGCTTCGGCAAGACCCATTCGCGTCTTTTCAGCGACAAAAAATGGGGTGGGCGGGAAAAGTCCCTGGCCGCGGCGAATGCCTTCCGCGAGGAATTGCTGAGCAAGCTGGCCCAACTGCCGCATCAACCGCGCGCGCGGCGTTTGGTGTTTCGGGATTCCCGCAATACGACGGGCGTGCTCGGCGTCTGCCGCACGGTCAAGCGCGGCCCCGGCAATGTGCTCAACGAGTGCTACTCGGTGAGCTGGCGGCCCAGCCCCGGCGTGCAGAAATGCACCTCGTTTTCCATCCGCAAGTACGGCGAGGAAAAGGCCTTCAAGCTGGCGGTGCGCCACCGGCGCAAGATGCTCAAGCAAATCTACGGCGCCACGGTATTGCGCGAAGTGCGCCAGCGCCTGCGCACCGCGGCCCCCGTGCGCGGTGCGGCGGCGCAAGACGGTTCGCCGGCGAGCGCCGCGACCGAGCAGATGGAGGCGACTTCGTAAATCCGCCCGCTGCGCGCAGGCCGGCTCAGGGCGAAAGTCCCGCCGCGGCGGGTCCGAACGGGGCAGGCACCGGGTTGAAAATTTGCCTGAAAACAAATTTTGCAGTTGTGCACCGCAAGGGATAAGATAATTGGCGAATGATGCTGTCTACCCCAGTTTTTCGGCGCCGCGCCTCCCGCCGCGGCTTCACGATGATCGAGTTGCTGACCTCGATCTCCATAATCGGTATTCTGGCCGCCATCCTCGTGCCGACGCTGGGCGCCGTGCAAAGACTGGCCAAAAAAAAGACCACTGAGAATTTTTACGGCAAAATCGCCCAAGCCATGGAGTCGTACCGGCTGGATTACGGGCACTATCCCATTTTTCCGGAAATGAGTGCCCAAACCAATCCCACCACCGGCGATGTCTCGTTCAGGTTAAACATCAACAACGGCATGCTCTACAAAATCTTGTCCGGGGCCAAGAACGCCGGCACCCAGCACAATTACAACGTCAAGCAGCAGAAGTACCTGGACGTGCCCCAAAACCTGCTGACCGACGATGTGATGAACCCCTTAATCCAAGACTCTTTTGGTGACACGGACATCGCCGTGGTCGTGAATACCTCCGGCATGAATGAAGTGGCGGTAAAATCCGTCAATGTCCCGGTCACGGCCGCTGATGGCGGCCCGCCCCTGATACCACCGGTGGCTCGGAATATTCCGCAACGCATCCTGATCTACTCAATGTATGCCAACAAGGGCACCCCGCTGAATTCAGATTTTTGCACCAATTGGCTCATCGACGCTTACAAACGCTAGCCCGCCCACTCACCCTTTAATGCCCTCCTTCCTCCCCATGTCCCTGCCCCTCTCCCCGACTTCCACCCGCCGCGCCCGGCGTGCCGGCGGTTTCACGCTCGTTGAATTGCTGACGGTAATCACCATCATCGGCATCCTGGCCTCCATCCTCGTGCCGGTGGTCGGTACGGCGATCTTCAACGCCAAGCGTCAAAAGACCTATGTGCAGTTGAACAATCTGGCGCAGGCCGTCCAGTTGTACAAAGACCAGTACCGGGTCTATCCCACCTTAACGACTTCCGTGCCCACTGCGGACTTCCCACTCGGCCTGAAGAACTACGGGCAGCGATTCCTGAACATCATGACCGGCCATCCCGGCGGCGACGATTTGCGCTTTAACAAGAAAGCCATGACGTTTTTCTCCGCCTCGGATTCGGACCTCACCCCCGACGGGTTGCAGATTGTCGATGCTTTCGGCAACAATGACATCTACATCATCATGGACACGGATGGCGACGGCATCATCAAGGCCGCAAGCATTGCCGGCGTGAACATGACCAGCGCGGACGGCAAGAACATCCACATCCCGCAAACCAAGGACGTGCACGCCAATGTCGTGGTCATGTCCCCCGGACGCGGCCTGGCCGATAGTGACGCCGTGACGACGTTTGACGTGCGCTAAGGCCTGTTTTAAACTCGCATGAGAGCGGCGCGGTGAGGGCACCGGGCCCTACCCAAATCACCAGAACGGACCGCAGCACCGTCCGTTCACCGGCAGGCGCGCTGCCTTCAGCAAGCGGTCCATACCCAAACCATCGTTTACAAGTAGGGCGCAGTTCGCAGGTAGGGGCAGTTCGCAGGTAGGGCGCGCTGCCCTCAGCGCGCCGTCGGAGATTGGATTCAATACGCGGCCTAAGGCACGTTCGGTCAATTAAGTTTGCCTTGGCGCGTGAACCGCGCCTTGACTCAGCGCGCCCGGTGGATTTTCTTCCCGGCTTCTCCGTCCACCCATGAGCCAGCCCGAACGCCACGCCTTCCAGGCCGAAGTCCGCCAACTCCTCGACATCGTCGTCCATGCCCTGTACACGGATCGCGAGATTTTTCTCCGCGAGCTGGTGTCCAACGCCTCGGACGCGCTGGAGAAACTCCGCCACCTCCAGATGGCCGGGGAAAAATCTTTCGACGACAACCTGCCGCTGGAAATCAACCTGACGACGGACGACGCGGCCGGCACGGTGACGCTCCAGGACTTTGGCGTCGGCATGACGCGCGAGGAATTGGTGGAAAACCTCGGCACGATTGCGCATTCCGGCTCGAAGGCGTTTTTGCAGGCCTTGAAAGAAAAAGGCGGCGCCACGGAAAACCTCATCGGGCAGTTCGGCGTGGGCTTTTACAGCGCCTTCATGGTGGCAAGCGAAGTGCGCGTGTTCACGCATTCGTGGCGGGCCGACGCCACCGGCTGGGTCTGGGCCAGCGACGGCTCGGGCGATTACAGCCTGGAGCCCGCCGAGGGCCAGCGGCGCGGCTGCAAAATCGTGCTGAAACTCAAGGACGACGCCCGCGAATTCGCCCGGGCCGACCGCGTGCGCGGCCTGCTCGAGCGTTATTCGAGCTTCGTGCCCTACCCCATCAACCTCAACGGCGAGCGCATCAACAAGGTCGAGGCCCTGTGGTTGAAGAACAAAAACGAAGTCACCCCCGAGCAGTACCTGGAATTCTACAAGTTTCACACCGGCACCGGCGAAGCCCCGCTCGCGAATTTCCATTTCGCCGCCGACGCCCCGATCTCCCTGCATGCGCTCCTGTTTGTCCCGGCGCACAACCCCGAACGCTTCGGCTTCGGGCGCACCGAGTCGTCCGTCGCCCTGTATTGCCGCAAAGTTTTGATCGACGCGAAGCCAAAGGGCCTCCTGCCGGACTGGCTGCGCTTCGTGCGCGGCGTGGTGGACAGCGCGGATTTGCCGCTCAACATCTCGCGCGAAACGATGCAGGACAGCGCGCTGGTGCAAAAACTCAATCGCGTCATCTCGAAGCGCTTCCTCAAGTTCCTCGACGAGCTTTCGCGCAAGGACGCGCCCGCGTACGAAAAGATATACCAGCAGTTCAACCACTACCTGAAGGAAGGCGCGGTGGCGGATTTCGAGCATCGCGAGGCGCTCACGACGTTGCTGCGCTTCGAATCCACCTCCCTGCCCGCAGGCACGCTCACCGGTTTTGCCGATTATGCGAGCCGGATGTCCGCCGGACAAACGGAAATTTATTTCCTGCACGCGCGCGACCGCGCCGCGGCGGAGAGCGGTCCGTACCTCGAGGCCTTCAAGGCCCGCGGCCTCGAAGTGCTGCTCTGCTTTGATCCGCTCGATGATTTCGTGATGTCGCACCTTGGCCAGTTTGACAAAAAGCCCCTGCGCGCGGCGGACGAGGCGGACTTGAAACTCGCGGACTTGCCCACGCCCACCGGCGGCGAAGCGCTGCCCGATGAGGCCTTGCAGGGTTTGTGCGCGTGGATTAAGGAAATTCTTGGGGACACCAAAGTTGCGTCCGTCGCCAGCGGCACGCGGCTGGTGGACAGCCCGGCGGTCGCCCTCAACGGCGACTCCTCGCTCAGCCCGAACATGCGCCGCGTGTTGCGCGCGATGAAAAACGAAGGCGAAGCCCCGCCGCCCGCCGTCGTGCTCGAAATCAACCCGCGCCACGGGCTCGTGAAAAACCTCTCCGCCTTGCGGGAGCGCAATCCCGACCTCGCCAAGCTGGTGGCCGAACAACTCTTTGACAATGCGCTGCTCGCGGGCGGTCTGCTCGAAGACCCGCGCCCGCTCATCCAACGCTCTTACGACCTGCTCGAACGCGTTTCCCAAAGCTGAATGCGCACCTCCCAAGTCTCCGCCTGCACCTCGCACGTCCCGGCTTTGCCGGCTTTCTCGCGCGCGAGGCGGCGGACGCCGGTTTGACCCTCGCCGCCCAAGGCGAATCCTGGGTGATGACGAATGCGCCCGCCGCCGGGACGCCCGCCGACCACGGACTTTGTTTTGCGCACGCCGCGCTGATCGAGCCGGTGGAAATTCCCGCCGGGTCTGTCAATGCCACGGCTCGCGCCCTTCTCGAGGGTTTTGCCGAGTCGTGCCGGGGTGAACAGTTTTCCGGCCCGTGGCCCCTGCAATTTCGCGCCGAGGAATCCGTGGACGGGCTCGCCCGCCGGACTACCGCGGTCGAACGGGTTTTCACCGAGGACCTGGCCCGCCGCCTGGCACGCGTGGCCAAACTGGCGCGCCCGCAACCGGCGACGCCGCGCGGCCCGGCCCGCGGTCTTTTTGTATTCTTTCGTGATTTTGCCCATTTGTGGAGCGCGCGTGCCGCGGTGCTCGGCGGGCAGCGCCGCATGGCCGACGACCCCGGCGCGCCGTCGCGTTCGTACCTCAAAGTCGAGGAAGCCTACGGCGTGCTGGGCCGCGAACCGCGGGCGGGCGAAACGGTGGTGGACCTCGGCGCGGCGCCGGGCGGGTGGAGTTATAGCGCGGCGCGGCATGGGGCGTCCGTGCTCGCGCTGGACAACGGGCCGCTCAAGGGCGCAGCCCTCGGCCATCCGCTTATTCGCCACGAACGCGCCGATGCCTACCGCCACGTCCCTCCCGCGGGCCAGGTTTATGACTGGCTGTTTTGCGATGTGGTGGACGACCCGGTGAAGGTCCTCGGCCTGCTCGAACACTGGGTGGCCCGACGCTGGTGCCGCCGCTTTATTGTGAATCTGAAATTCGGCCGCGTGGATCCGTTGCCGCTTTTACGCCGCGCCACCGGCCCGGGCGCCCTGCTCGCGCGAGCCTGCACCATTCTCTGCGCCCGCCATCTTTTTCACGACCGCGAGGAATTCACGCTCGTCGGAGAATTGCGCGCATGAGTGATTGATTGGCGTTTTTTAGAATCCACGCCAATCAACATATAAATAAAAGAAGCCTTATAGAGATTCGAATCTTCAGTTAGATGACCGAGCATAGGTTATTTTCTCCTTCATCAATCCCTCGACGAACTTTAGCTCCTCGAGAGAAAAGTATTTCTTTCGAATATAGATGGAAGTGGTAGCGGTGCCTAGAACGATGGTCTTATTCTTAACCTTAAATCCGCTCATAAAGACCCAGGGCAAATAGGTGCGTGCGCCATTGACATCTGCCTCCAAACCCTCAGCCGAGAAGATCAGTTGGTGTCGAATCATCCCACCGGTGGCACGTATGCAATAGTTGCCAAAGCGTCGTAGTCGAAAAAACTCCTTCAAGACACAGGCTAGAGAGACCCAAGACCAGAATCCTCCAATGTAGATTACCCCTTTTTCACCCAGAGCATTTTGATAACCGGTTTCGAGCCCAAAAATAATCACCACACCCAAAAGCAGCCACTTCGAAGTGTATGGAACTTGGAAAAAGAGACCGGCCTGCCGATCTTTTGCATCAATATCGAGTGTCTTGGTAAGGGATACCACAGGCGGCACCAACAACGGAGGCGAAGCAGTATCCACGTGCAGAGCCATAGTTCGGACCTGATGATGAGTCAAACGGAGAACTATTTGCAGCGTGTTGAATAGGAGAGTCTCCTTGTCTTTAGAGATTGTCGGGCCTGCCCACTTGCCACTTGCCCGGCGGCATCGCGGGGCGCAGACTTTGACCCATCATGCCGTTCCGTCCCGTTCCCGCCGCCCGACCGCCTTTGGCGCGCGCCCAACTCGAACCCCGCGAAATCAAAGTGTGCGGTTTTAAGGCCGTCGCGGCGACTTTTGCCGTCCGCCCGAAATGCATCCTGCGGCTCTTTTACACCCCGGAAGTGTTTGGGCGCGTCGGCGTCGGCGAGTACTGCCGCGTGCTGGCGCAGGACCGGAAGCCGTACCGGCAGGTCTTCGCGGACGAGTTGGAACGCATCGCGGGGACCGTCCATCACGGCGGCATTGTCGCCGTCACCGAACGCCCGGCGCTGCAACCGCCGCGATTTGGGGATTTGGCCGAGTGGCAGCGCGCCGGTGATCCGATTCTTTTTCTCGACCGCATCGGCAACCCGCACAACCTCGGCGCCATTGCGCGCACCGCCGCGTTTTTTGGCATCAAGCGCATGTTGATCCAGCGCCATGCGCAACAGGCGCTGCCGAATGACGCCGCGTATCGCGTGGCGGAAGGCGGCCTCGAGCATGTGCAAGTCTATCTCGTGAACGACGTGCTTTCGCTGGCGAAGCAACTGGCGCCGCATTTTTTGGTGGTGGGCACCTCGAGCCATTCCGGCAAGCCGGTGGAAGCGGCCCGCCCGCCACGCGCGCCCGGCCGGCCCGTCGCGCTGTTTTTGGGCAATGAGGAAACGGGGCTCGATCTGAAATTGGCGGGCCAATGCGAATTGCTCGTGCGCGTCGCGGGCTGCGGCGCGATGGAGTCGCTCAACGTCAGCACGGCCGCCGCGATTCTGCTGCATTGGATTACCCAGGGCCGCCCGCGCGCCGCGTTTTCCGCGCCGACTCCGCCTGCTCCGCCAACCCTGCCGGCACCGTCGGCCCCGCCTGCGCGCGCCGGAAAATTTCCCCTTCCCAAAAAATGAGCCCCTACCCCGCCTCTACCCCTAAACTCAACTTACTTTCCTCGCTCGCGTTCGCGCTGCTCCTCGGCGCGACCACGCTGGCCGCCGCGCCCGACCCGGCCTCGACGATCAACGTCTGGCTTGGCACTCCTCCCGGCGATACCGGCACGCTCCCGGCTGAAAACGTGCGCGTCTCGACCACGCCGCGTCCGCAAAAGGAAGTCTTCAACGTTTCGACGCCGACGCTCGAAATTTACCGCCCGGCCAAGGACAAGGACACCGGCGCGGCCATCATCGTGATGCCGGGCGGCGGTTTCGGCGTTTTGAAAATGGATTACGAAGGGGAGGATTGCGCGGCCTGGCTCAGCACCATGGGCGTGACCGGCATCGCGCTCAAGTACCGCGTGCCGCAGCGGCCCAACATGGCGCGCTACATGGCTCCGGCGCAGGATGCCCAGCGGGCGGTGAGCCTCGTGCGCTCCCAGGCCGTGACTTTGGGTATCAAGCCCGACCGCATCGGCCTCATGGGTTTTTCCGCCGGAGGCATTTCCGCTGTCGTGGCCGCGACCAATAATGCCACGCGTCTCTATCCCGCCGCTGACGACGTGGACAAAGTCAGCAGCCGCCCTGATTTTCTCGCGCTTATCTACACCGGCACGATTCTCGTCACCGGCACCACGCAATTGCTGCCCGACATTCACGTCGGCAAAGACACGCCGCCCGTTTTCTTCGCGGTCTCGGACAGCGACCACACGGAATTCAGCATCTACCTTTATCTCGCGCTGAAACAAGCGGGAGTGTCCTCGGAAATGCACCTCTACTCCGATGGGGAACATGGTTTTGGAATGCTGGCCAGCGCCGATCCCCATGGCTCGTGGACCGCCCGTTTTATGGACTGGCTCAATTTTAAGGGGTTTTTGAAGCGTGACACAGCGGCGCCGGCAACAGCTACAAAATAAATTTTCTGTGCGCCGCCGCAAGTGACGCCCCTACGCCATGCGGTTTCTCCTGGCGCTACGCCCTATCTTCAGGTGTAGGGGCGTCGCTTGCGACGGCCCTGTCTTTTCTTTGCTAAAGAAGGTCAGTGATTCCCCCTCAATTAAGGTCCGGGTACCACACAAACTTGCCGTAATAATTGTAGCATCCACGGAAATACTCGGCAAAGGCCGATCCAGATAATCCCACCGCTTGGATTAAAAGCGCCAAGGCGAGTACTAACGACAAGCGTGATCCAAGCCGGCACAACCGATACGAGCAGATTAGCGCAAAGAGCGACCATCCGAATGTCAGGATCATGAGTTGAAATAGCTCGGCGGGGTGTCCGTGTATCGGTGGCAATACGGCGTCGGCTCCCCAAAGTACTATTTGGAGCACCCCAGGCGTCAGACGATCAAACCGAGGAATTTCCCAGGTAGAGCACAGGCAGGACAAAACCAACGCCACCATCCACGCAAAAAAGAAGACCGAAACGAGGATCAATTCATTATCCATATCGCTGCTGTCATCCCCCTATGGCTTATGGCGATTGAATTCACCTCCAAATAATGCCTTCGCTCTTTTGTCTGGAAATCAGCCAGATTATTCCAAGAATCATGGACGGATATTCACCGCCATGTCCAGTGCCGCCGAGCTTGCGCCCGCGCCCGCCGTTGCCGAGATGCAGGGGCTGTACGGGCCGTACACGGTGTCGGAGCGGGTGTTGCAAAAAATCTGGCTGCGGGGCGATTTTCGCGCGCACGATTTGCGCACCGTCTCGGGCAAGCCGCTGCGCCTGCGTCATCCCGGGCGCTGGAATTTGCAGGAGGGGCCGGATTTTCGCGGCGCGGAATGGGAGATGGACGGCCGGCGCGTGCGCGGTGATGTGGAGGTGCATTTTCATGCGCGAGACTGGGCGGCCCACGGCCACGACTGCGATCCGCGCTATGCCGGAGTCGCCCTCCATGTCGTGCTATTTCCGCCGTCGGCGGGCGAACGGCCGCCGGTGACTTCGCAGGGCCAGACGCCCGAGCAAGTCGTGCTGCTCGACCGGCTGGAGCGCGATTTGGAGGATTACGCGGCGGACGAGGCCTTGCTCGCCGCCGAGGGCCGTGATCCATTGGGACCGCTGGAGGAATTTCTCCGCCGCCCGCCCGCAGACCGGCTGGCGCGGTTGATTGAATGCGCGTTGAGTCGATGGAAACAAAAACTTTCCTACGCCGCCAAACGCATCGAGCGCGACGGCTGGCCTGAGGCCTGCCACCAGCTTACGCTCGAAGCGCTCGGGTACCGCCGCAATCGCGCGCCGATGGCGGCCATCGCCCTGCATCATCCGCTCGCGACCTGGCCGACCCGTGCGCCGAACGCCGCGGCCTTGCTGGCCGAACACGCGGGCCAATGGAAGCTCGCGGGCTTGCGTCCGGCCAACCATCCCCGCAAACGCCTCGAACAATACGCGCGGGTGGTCGCGGCGAATCCACACTGGCCCGCGACGCTCGAAAAGCTGGCCGCAGTCATTCCAGGCGGTTCGGACATTGGCGCCAGCACGGCGGTTTTTCGACGGAAACATCGGCTGACGGCCTGGCGCGGGCACGTGACCAAGGCGCTATTTGCTGAGGCGTGGACGGGCGCGCGGCTGGACACGCTCGTCGGGGACGTGCTGCTGCCGCTCGCCAGCGCGCGAACGGGCCGCGATTTTTTCGCCGTGTGGTTTCACGGTTTCCCCGGCGACGCGCCCGAGGCCTTTGGCGATTTTCTGCGCCAGTCCGAAATGCTGGACCGCCGCCGCCAGCCGTTGTCGCACGGACTCCTGCAAGGCACGCTGCAAATCTTCCTCGAGAGCGCGGGGTAAGAACACTTTTTTGCAAAAAATGCTTGCTGAAGGAAGGGTACTCTTGCTTAATTATGCAAATGAGACTCCTTATCAATAACGATTCTAAAGACGCTCACTGGTCGTCGTTTTTAGCGACTTACTGCTCGTCCTAACCCGCGCGTTTTTTTCTGCACGTATTGAGCCTTAGTCTCATTTAACTCTCATTAACTTCTGGCCGCCTGCATGAAATGCGTTCCGTCCATGTCTATCCCGACCACCACCCCTTCGCTGAGCATTTTTGCCAAAGTCTTGCGCGTATTGCTGGGTCTGGCGGCGCTCGTGCTGGTGAGCGTACTCGTCTGGACGGGCGTCACGGCGAGCGGCAATCCCGACCCCACCGCGCCGAATACGAGTGCCACGGCGGTCACGATTGACATTGCGGTGCTGGTCTTTCGCGAGGGCTTGGAGTGTATTCTCGTGCTCTCGGCGCTGATGGCCAGCTTGGCGGGCTCCAAAGAGCCCTACCAGCGGCCCATCCTGGCGGGCGCGGGCGTGGGTTTTCTGGCGACGATGGTGACTTGGTTTGTGGCGGTTGGGATCATCGACAGCCTGGCGGACAATGTCTCGGCGCTCAACTTGCAGGCGGCGACCGGTCTGCTGGCGATTGTTGTGCTGCTGATTGTGATGAACTGGTTTTTCCACAAGGTCTATTGGGGCGGCTGGATTGGGATGCACAATCGCAAGAAGCGCGAGCTGCTGAAATCCGCCGAGGAAACGGCGCTCTCGCCCGCCAAGCTGTGGTGGGGCTTTGGCGTCCTGGGCTTCGCGTCGTTTTATCGCGAGGGCTTTGAAGTCGTGCTGTTCCTGCAAAGCTATCGCTTGAAAATGGGCACGGAAGTGGTGCTCGGCGGCGCGGTGCTGGGCCTGTTTTTCACGGGCATCGTGGCCGTGCTGAACTTCGTGGCGCACCGGCGCCTGCCCTACCGCAAGATGCTGGTGTTCACCGGCGTCATGCTTGGCGCGGTGCTGCTCGTCATGGTCGGCGAACAAGCCCAGGAAATGCAACTGGCGAACTGGATTTCGACCACGCCGATTCCTTCCCTGGAGAAAGTCATCCCGGCGTGGGCGGGCCTGTGGTTTGCGGTGTTTCCGACGGTCGAATCGCTCCTCGCCCAGGCGGGGGCGGCGGTGCTGGTCGTCGGCTCGTACTTTTTGGCCCGGCGGTTGGCGGCCAACGAAACTAGTGAGCGGGCGGCGGGTTAATGTTGCGGTAATGTTTGGATTGGTAGGATTTGCCGCTTATACCCATGCCCCCGTCAACCCGCCCCTTTAAGCAACTCGCCGGTTTGACCGTGGCCAGCCTCGGCGCATTGGCCGGCCAAAACAGTCAGGGCGCGGCACTGCCAAGTGCGGGCGGCGTCGCCAACTTGCGCGACGAATTGCCGCAAAAGTATTTCTCCTTTGCTCATGACGGTGTGCTCGGCACATCGCTCGAACTGGTGGTGGAGACCGCCCAGCCGGCCGAGGCGATGCACTGTCAGCAGGTGATTTTCGGCGAGATTGAGCGGCTGCGCCAGATTTTGAGCACGTATGATCCGGCGAGTGAAATCAGCCGTGTGCGCGCGGGCAGTGCGGTGGTTTCAGGCGATTTGGCGCAAGTGCTTTCGCTTTACGAAAAATGGGCGCAGCGCATGGGTGGCGCCCTCAGCGCGCATCTGGGCGAGGTCATGCAGCTTTGGAAAGACGCCGCAAAGAGCGGGCAACTGCCTTCGGCGGCGGCGCTTCGCGCAGCCAGCCAGTCCGTCTCGACCCTGAATGTGGATGCCCTGGGCAAGAGCTACATCATTGACCGCGCCGTGGAAATCGCCCGGCGCATCACGCCCTCTGGGCTCTTGAATATCGGCGGGGACATTCGCGTGTGGGGTCCATCAGCGTGGCTCATCGGCGTGGCCGACCCGCTGCAGCCCGCGGAAAATGCGCCGGTGCTGGCGGAATTTTATTTGCGCAATGCGGCCGTTGCGACGAGTGGCGGCTACGCGCGCTATTTCACCATCGCCGGACAAAAATTTTCGCACCTCGTCGACCCGCGCACACTCCAGCCCGCGGCACCGCACGCGAGTGCGACGGTGGTGGCGGCGGATTGTGTCACCGCGAATGCCCTTTCCACGGCCGGATGCGTGCTCGATGTGCTCCAGGCCGGCCGGCTCTTGGTGACGGAAAGTCTCGGGCACTTGCTGCTCGACGCGGCCGGCCGGATTTTTCGCGGCGGAATTCTGGCGGCGACTACGCCCGCCGTGTCGCCGGAGACTAGTGGTGCTTCCGCCCCGCAACGGGCCATCCCGCCGCCACCGCCTCCGGTCCCCAGCGCGCCCGCGACGTCCAATACCACGGCGGCGGCGGTGCCCGTCACTGCTGAAAATGCGTGGCCGAAAGATTTTCAAGCGACCATCAACGTGGCACTGGGCCCAGGCAGCGCTTCGCGCGGTCAGGGCAATCCCAATGCGCCGGCGCCCGGCGGGCGAGGCGCGAAACGGCCGTACCTGGCGATTTGGATCGAGGACGCGAAGCTGAATCTCGTGCGCACGGTCATCATCCTGGGCACCAACCCCAATTATCAGCACGAGTTGACGAACTGGTTCAAGGTCAGCAACAACAACTTCTCCATTCTGCGGTCCATCAGCCGCGCGACCCGGCCCGCCGGGCAGTATCAATTCGTATGGGACGGTTTGGACGACAAGGGCAAACCCGTGGCCAAGGGTGATTACGTCGTTTTTGTGGAGTTGAACCGCGAGCACGGCACGCACGTGGAAGCCACCACGAAAATCACCTGTGGAGACGCACCGGCCACCGCCAGCTTGAAAGCGACCACGGAATCGGATGTCTCGACGGTGGTTTACGGCCCGAAGGAAAAGCCCGCCGTCACGCCGCCCGGCGCGGCGGCTGCCCCGCCGGCACCGGTCACCGCGGCGGTCACGAAATAATCACGGCCCGAGCACAGCCCGGCCGCTCGAGAAAAAGAGGCTCGCGGACCGGTGCGCACCACGGCCAGAGTCGCGCCGGCTACCCCTTTTGCCCCCATGACCATCAATCGCCAGTTGCTCGGTTTTTGCCGCACGGTGCACATTTACCTCACGATGCTCGGGGTGTTTGTGATGCTGCTTTTTGGCGTCACCGGTTTCACCATCAACCATGAAGGCTGGTTCGGGGCGACGACACCCGTGGTCGTCGATGCCACCGAACAAACACCACCGGCGCTGCTCGCCCAGCCGGATCATGTGCGGCTCGTGGAGTATTTGCGGCAAACGCACCACATCGGCGGGGCCCTGACCAATTTTGACGACCTGGGCGACCGCCTCGCGCTTTCGTTTCGCGAGCCGGGCCGCAAATGGGAACTGGAAATCACCAAGGACTCCGGCCAAACCACCTTTCACCGCGAGACCTTTAATTTTTTTGCCGTCATCAATGATCTGCACCGCGGGCGCGACGCCGGGGCGTTTTGGCGCTGGGTGATTGATTTATCGGCCTTTTTCATCGTGCTCGCCTGCGTGACGGGGTTTGTGTTGTGGCTGGCGCTGCCGAAACGCCGCAAGCTGGGCGTGTTGGTGCTCGTCCTCGGCACGCTGGGCACCCTGGCGTTTTATTACACGCTCGTACCTGGACCCGACGAAGACGCCAAGACACCGGAACCGGTGGCACCGGCGTCGGTCGATAAGAATTAAGCTGTGTTTTAAAACGAAACCGCGGATGGCACGGATATCACGGATACGCCTCCGTCACAGGTCGAAGACGTCACTTTTCAATCCGCGTCATCCGTGGTTGCTTGGGGCTTCAAGAACAGAATCTAATTTTAGCCGCATCCTTAACCGGCCAAAGCCGCGCGGGCATCGGCGGCATCGGGATAACATTTGAAGTGCGGGGCGAAGCCCGACAGCTCGAGCACCACCGTCACCGGTTTCGGCACCGCGGCCAACACCATGGCCCCTTCCGTCCGCTGGCAGGCCGCGTGCAAAATGATTAGCAACCGCAGGCCGGAACTCGCCAGCAAAGTCACCGCGGCAAAATCGAGCACCAGGAAACGGCGGCCGGAATGCACGAGGGATTCCAATTCCGGTTGCAGTTCCCGGGCGGCCAGGGAATCCAGCCGGCCGGACAGCGCGACGATCGCGAGCGTGTCTGTTTCTTCGACGAGGGTGAGCATGGGGGAGGAAAAAGTATGCGCGGATTAAACCGGCGGCGCCAATGTTTTCAGCAAGGCGGGATACAGCTCATGCAACACGCACTGGGCTTGGGCACGATGGCCGGGGGAAAGCTTCGCGGCGCCAGCGAGCAGGGCGTCGAGGGCATCTGCCGGCAACTCGGCAAACAGCGGCACCAAGTGCGTGCGCAGCAAGGGCTCGCGCGCGGCGTCGGTCAGCGCCGTGGAAAGCAGGTCCACCGCCCGCGGCCAGGCGGCGTCGCGCGCGAGGCCGGTGCCGAGAAAAGCCATGGCGGCAAGGGTCGAGACCGCGGGGTCGCTTTGCTCCATGAGGCGCGTGAAGTCGGGCGCAAACGCCACCGTCGGCAAACAGGCCGCCGCGCCCAGGCCCGCGCAAAGATCGGCGGGGTCGCTGCTTTTGAGCAACGTGGCAAGGGTGGTTTCCGCCGCTGCTTGGGCGGCGCGCGAACCGCGCCACAACGCCGCGGCGGTGGCCGCGCGCACCGCGGGACGCTGGTCGTTCAAATAAGGTCTTAGCGAATCTTCAATGCCAGGCAGGCGCAAGGTCGCGAGCGTGCTCACCACGCGAATGCGCACTTCCGCGGTGTCGTCGTCGAGCAAGTCGCGAATCAGCGCGGTGGCGCGCAGGCCGTCGGCCGTTTCCAGCAAAAGGCGCGCAGCCTCGGCGCGGACGTTCGCAGCATCGTCGTGGGCGAGGATGTCTCCAGCCTGGCGCAGGAGTCCCGTCCACTGCTGGGGATGCTTGCGCGCCACCGCGTGATGAAAGGAGCGGGCGGCGTGCAAGGCCGTCTCGCGCAAGGCGGGATTGGGGTCGCCGAGCAGGCGCGTGATGTGGCCGAAGGTGGGCGCGTAATGCAGGCGCGCAAGGCAGCGCAGGGCGATGCGTTGCAATTCAAATTCACCCCGCGAGGCCAGGTGTTCGAGGCGTTCGAGGGCCTTGGGATGGCCGCGCTCCTCGAGGGCTTCGACGGAATCCACCACCGTGCGATGGTCGGGCCGCTGGTCGAGATTGGTAAGCGCCGCCTGCACATAAACGTGCCGCACCCGTGTCGCCAAAAGCAAATACAGCGCGGAAAACCCGAGCCCGACCAAAGTCATCACGTGATAGTCCCACAAGGTCGCGCTCCGCCCCACGGCGATGCCGCCGAGCCACTGCAGCGCCAGAATCACGCCGCCCCCGAGCATGCCCCCGATGGGATTCACGACACCATCGACAAACCCGCGCGCGCGCCCGCGCCAGCCCGAGGGCACGGCGTTGAACGAGAGTTGAAAGCTGCTGTGCTGCAAGGTGTCGTCCATCAAGTCCCACGCGGCGCGCAAAAACATGCCGGGCAGAAAAGTGAAACTCATCAGCACCGCACTGAAACCCGCCAGGCCGGCCAGCGGCTGCAGCAGGAGGCTGCGCCCCACCCCGAGCCACGACAACATGCGCGGCGCAATGAACACCTGCATGAGCAAACACGCGACATTGAAACCCGCCGTGTAATAGCCGAACCACCGCCCCAACTGCTTCTCGTCGCTGAAGGTGAGGTTCATGATCTGCGTGTACTGAAAGTCGTGCAACTGGTTGCAAATCCAAAACGCCAGCGCGAGCAGCGCCAACAGGCCGACGAGCGGCGAGGTCACGCAATAACGCACGCCCTCGCGCAGGGACGGCGGCGTCTCGTCGTGCGCGCCCGGTTCCGCCCGGGCGCTCGGACGGGATTTGCCACCCTGCAATTCCGCGCCGAAATAATGCACAATCACCCAACTCATCGGCAGCACGAGCAGCACGGAAATGGCCCAGGCGAGCACACAGCCGGGCAAGCCAAAAAACATCGTGATCGGTGCCACCAACAATCCGCCCGCCAAACCGCCCAGCGCCTTCGCCGTGTGAATGAGCGGATAAAGCCGCCGTCCCTGGCTGGGTCGAAAGATGTCGTTAAAAATTGTCCACGTTTGCGCCTTGAGCGTGGATTTGCCCACGCCGTGCGCGGCCACGCCCATCGCGAAAAACAACACCAGCGCCCAGCGATAGTCATGCACGCCGGGCGCGAGCACCACGTTTTCGCTACCCGGCCCGATGATTAAATACCACGCGCCGACCAGCATCACTCCGAGGATTAAGGCCGAGCGTTCGAGGGCGTGGTCGCGCCGCACGGCGTCCGCAAACCGCAGGTAGACAAACGACGAGAGCAGTCCGAGCAGATTCGCAAAAATATAGGCAAACGGCATCGCGCCCACGCCCATGCGCTTGACCAGCAGCGCGTGCATGGCGGCCCAGCCCGTGGCGTGGCCGGTGGCGAGCAAGCCGTTCAGGGCCCAGGCCAAAAACACCTTCAATCTTTCTTCGCGATGAATATCGAGCAGACGCATGGGCCGTGAGCCCTCCATCTTGTCCGCCCGCCCGCCCGGTTAAAGCCTGAAAACGGGAGAATGGAATGGCCCTACCACGAAGGACACGAAGACCACGAAGGAAAGAGGAGCGAAGTGCTGGCCCGAATGGCTTTGCCTGATTGCACAGACAAATCCCGAACGCTCTGCACAAAAAGAGCGGGCAACGGTACAGTTTAGATGAGCGCCCGTTTTCGTAGCGCTGTGCTTCACCCATCGCTCTTTAACGTTCGAGCGATTCCTGGCGGGGAGTGTTCAAATGTGAACCGCTTGGGGCTGATTTAAATAATAGTTTGAAAAGACCGTAAGTCAGCCCTACCCCAATAATCGCAATTAGGCCGGGGACGCCATAGAGCGCATGAATGATTATTCCAGCAAACAGTCCGCTCCCAAATATAAGCAAATAATTTGATTTCTTTTTATCCACAAGGCCCCTTCTAGTCCGCTATTGGTAGCTAGGCAACCTCTTCCGTCTATATCCCATCTAAAATTGGCCAAAAGGGGCCGCCGGCCTTCCGAACGGGTTTGAGTGAATTCTGCACGGCGGACCGCCGGGTTTCGTAGCGCTGTGCTTCAGCCAGCGTGCTTTAAGTTTCGCGCAATTCCTCGCGCTGGCTAAAGCGCAGCGCTACGAAAAGAGAGCCAGCACCTTCAATTTGCCCTGCCGATCACCTCACCGCGGATAGCCCTGCCAGAGCCATTCGAGGTCGTGGGAGATGAGAAGAGGGCAGGCAAGCGCAGCTTCCCGAGGCACTGGTGCTTCGCCCGCCATTCTCAATTATCTGCCCTCCGCGTTCTCCGCGCTCTCCGCGGTGAAAAAAATCATCCCTTCAGCCACTGGTCCAAAAACTTTTTCGATTCGAGGACTTGATTGATTTCCAAGCGCGGGCTGAGTTCGACCACCAGAAGGTGCTCGGGGCGCACGTACTGGCGGATCATTTTCCAGTCCATCGTGCCGCTGCCGAGGGGCTGGTGGTCGCGGCCCTCGGCGCTCACGTCGTGCAGGTGAAAACCCATGAGGCGCGCGTGGTTCTTGGCCAGGAAATCCGCATGGGAAATGACGCCGTCCATCTCCTTGATGCGCGCGTGGCCGACATCGTGCCAGCCGCCGACGACGCCGAGCGACTCCACGCTCGCGAGAAAGGTCTCCATGTCCTCGTCGAGCGGAAGCTCGAGCAGGCCCTCGCGGTTTTCGCAGCCGAGCCGGACGCCGCAGGATTTTGCGCGTTCGGCCACCTCGCCAATTCCGTGCCGCAGGCGGGCGTAATGCTTGGGCGCGGCCTTGCGCAATTTCACCAGCAAGTTCGCCAGCTCGGTTTTGTAGGCGGCGTTTTCCCGGCGCTGGCCGGGCTCGATGGCCTCCAGCATGGCCTCGATTTTGCGCGCAGGATTGAGGAAAAAAAAGAATTCGCTGCCCATGTGGGTCACGAGCACCTTGGCGCCGACGCGCAGGGCGAAATCCAGCGATTGGAGTGTTTGCCGCCGCCAGCATTCGCGCTCGCCGACATTCGGCGAGGTCGGCTGGTAGGCGTTGGGCGCGGGCGTAAGGATGCCCGCCGGCAAGGGGCAGAAATTGTGCGTGCTGCTGACTTTGACGATGCCTTCCTGCAAGGCTTGCAGGATGCCCGGCACCAGGGTCACCCGGATGCCGTGGCTCAATTCCACGTATTCAAAGCCCAGGTCCGCCATCTCCCGCAGCATCACATAACCGTCCTGATGCCGGCCGGAGCACCAGCAGGTGGACAAGGAAACAATCGGCTGGGCGGGCATGGCGTGGCAGGAAGTCGGCCGGACAACTGGGCGTCCGTCGTTCTGGCAATCCCCTCAGCTCCCGGCGAGCCGAAACCCGCGGCTACATGTTCTCGTAGCGCTGGCGCAGCATGTTGGTGAAGGCGGACACCTTCTCCTTGCGGCGGCGAACTTCGCAGGGCTTCTCAAAATAGCGCTTGGCGCGCACGTCGCGAATGATACCCTCGCGGTCCAGCTTCTTTTTAAGCCGGCGCAGGGCCTTCTCCATGGGTTCGCCTTTGCGAATCTTGATTTCAACGGGCATACGGATATAAGGAAAGCTTTGTGGGAAAGCCGACCAGAAAACCCGTTTGCCCGCCCTAAGTCAACGCCCATTTTATCGCCCTTTTGAGCCCCTCCCGTCCACACTCCCGCCCTGTGCCTCCTCCACCCGCCCTGCCCGCCTGGCTGGCCGACCCCGCCCGCGCGGCGGATTGGCTCGAACGCCTGGCCGGGCGGCTGACCGTCCACCGCCGCCACCGCATCGAAACCGTGCTCGACCGGCGCACCCGGTACCTCACGGTCGCCCTCGAGGACATTTACCAGCCGCACAACGCCGCCGCGGTGCTGCGCTCGTGCGACGGCTTCGGCGTGCAGGACGTGCATATCCTGGAAAACCGCAATCCCTTTGAAACGAAGTCACAGAAGTCGAATGTGTCCATGGGCACCGAGCGTTGGCTGACGCTGCATCGCTACAAGGAGATTCGAGACCCCGCCAAGGCCGACACGCCCGAGTTGAACCACCCAGCCACCCAGCGGGGGTTGGAGAATCTTAAAGCACAGGGTTACCGGCTCGCGGCGCTGACGCTGCGCGGTTCGCCGCGGGAACTTTCCGACGTGCCGCTGGATAAACCGCTGGCGTTGCTGGTCGGCACAGAGTTGACCGGCCTCTCCGACGCCGCGCATGCGCTGGCCGATTACCAAGTGCGCCTGCCCATGGAGGGCTTTGCGCAAAGCTTTAATCTCTCCGTCTGCACCGCCGTGTGTCTGTACGAACTCACGCGCCGCCTGCGCGATCCTAAGAACGCCCTGTCCTGGCCACTCTCCCCCGCGGAACGCCAGCAATTGTTTTTCGAATGGATCCACCGCGACGTGCAAGGCGCGGACGAATTGCTGGCGAGATGGGAAGCAGAAGCAAGGTCAGTTCATGATTGAAGAAGTAATGCACCGCAATTTTCAATTATGAAGGCAGCTATTGATTTTTAAAAAATAAAACCTTCGCCATGCCTCCTAAAAGTCTGTCCGATGCCATCGCGCACAGTTTTCAAAATCGGACCGAGATCGAGGGTAGTGATATATGCGCCTGTTTTAATTGCTTTGCCCATTTTGTCCCTAATGAAATTCGGCTTTGGAGCGATTCCATTGACCCAAATGATGATGATCCTGGCGCGCTTCGTGCAGATACCGATCAGTTCAAGGGATCAACTGCAATTTGCCCATATTGCAAGTACGATTCGGTTATCGGCTCAGCAAGCGGCTGCAACTTATGTGATGATTTTCTGCGTCAATTACGTAATCATTGGTATGGCACTAAAGACGGCTAATGAAGTCCTTTGTGAAGGTCAAATTCCCGGTAAATTTAATTTCACTATTTCCCCATCATGAAAACCAAAATCGAATTGGATCTTAAAAGCGTACTCATGGGCGCGGCGGCGGCGGCCGTGCTCATCTTCAGCACCGGCGCGACGAGCCCCGTCGCAAATGTCGGCCGGTATCAAATCTCCGTCGGCGGCGATCGCGCCGGCATTGTGGACACCGTGACCGGCCAGTCCTGGACCACGCAAATCCCCACGGGGCAGGTCATCGGCACCAACACGTTCCTCACCGTGAAAAACACGCCGTAAGTTAGCTGGCACGGAAACACCGGGGCCGAAGGCGAAAGCGGGCTAGGCTCTGCTTTAAACCTCGCATAAGAGCGGCGCGGTGAGGGCACCGCGCCCTACCCAAACCACCTCCTCCTACCCATACCAGCAAGGCGTACTGCAGTGATCGCACCGTTTGTTCACCGGTAGGGCGCGCTGCCCTCAGCGCGCCGTCAGAGTTAGGTTTTAAAACACGCCCAACCGCCTACGGGCCGGCCGGTTTTGCGCCCGATTTGGCGATCTCCGGTCGAACGACAAACGCAGCCAGCAATGCGTTGACCCGTTGCGGGGCTTCTAGCTGGGCGAAATGTCCGACGCCGGGAATGATTTCGATTTGAAGATTCGGCATGAGCTGCCGCGCGTGCTCCAGCCAGGGCGTCGTATCTCCTGGCTGGAGTGAAATGGGCCTGCCGGTCGCATCCAATTTCGTGCTCTGAATGTCCAACAAGGGCACCCGGAGCGCGACCAGGGCGGCATCCTCTTTCTCTGCGTCCCACCGGGCCATGCGCGGGAACAGCGCCACGCCAATCTCGGCCGGCAGTTTTTTTGCCCGTTGGATAATGGCGGCGGCTCCGGCATAGGGACGTGGAAACAAGGTGGCAAAAAAAGCTTCGGCAAAGGGCGCGTAGCCTTGGGCGGCAATCTGGTCGTGCGCGGCCTGCTCGACTTGCGCCGGGTCACCCGCACTCCGCTTGTTGCCCTCGATGAACACGATACCGGCGACACGTTCCGGATGCAGACGCGCCGCCTCCAGCACCACCCGGCAGCCCATGCTGTGTCCCACCAACACCGCGGGCCCCGTGTTCAGCTTTTCCAGTAAATCCGCCACATCGGCTCCGTAAGTCTCGATGGAGCATTCCGCCGGTTGGCCGGGCGTGCGGCCATGCCCGCGCAAATCACAAGCCACGACGCAGTGGTCGCGCCGGAAGTACTCGATTTGAAAGCGCCAATCCGTGTGGTCACAGGAAAACCCGTGCACAAAAACCACTGGCGGCCGGCCCATGCCCAAACGTAAGGAGTACATGGCTTTGCTTCATCCAAGTAAGCTTCGCCCGTGGAAAAGGCAATTTCCGATCCGCTGAGGAGGATAACTCGCGCAGAGCCACAGCAACATAGTGAATCCAAAGCAAATTTCACAGAAGGTAACGAAGCAAACCAAGAGTTTCCTTCCTTACCTTTGTTACCTTTGTTTCCTTCAGTAGAAAATCTCTGCGGCTCAGCGCGAGTTTTACTGATCATTCGAAGCTGCTGTGCCCTATCGCACACTCACATATGGAAGTCCGGAGGCCACGCGCTGCACGTCGGGCAGGCCTTCGAGGAGGTCCGCGATGGCGTCCCATTTGCCGGAGATGAGGGCGTGGTGGGCGGTGTCGGGCTTGTGGGCGGTAAAGGTCTTCCCGGCGGCGTGGACTTTGCGGTTGAGAATGTCCACCTTGATTTCCGTCTTTGGGTCGTGCAAGACCAGCGCCGCCAAATCCTGCAAATCGTCGCGGGACAGGGTCAGGCAGGCCATCCCGAGCGTGACGGAATTGCCGAAAAAGATTTCCGCAAAACTTTCGGCGAGGATGGCGCGGATGCCGAAACGGTAGAGCGATTGCGGGGCGTGCTCGCGCGAGGAGCCGCAGCCGAAATTCGAGCCGCTGATGAGAATGTTCGCGCCCAGGTGCTGGGGCTGGTCCAGCGGATGAATCTGGCCCGCGGCTTTGTTGGCGGCGCGCTCGTCGTAAAAGGCGAATTCGCCGAGGCCGTCAAAGGTGATGCACTTCAGGAACCGCGCCGGGATGATGCGGTCCGTGTCGATGTCGTGGCCCGGCACGCAGACGCCGCGGCCGGTGACTTGGGTGATTTTTGCGAGGGCCATAAAGAAATTGAGGTTTTTTAACCGCAGAGGGCGCGGAGAGAATTTATTGCAAAGCTTTGTTTCTTAACTCAGCGTTCTCTGCGTGCTCGGCGGTTGAATTTCTGGTTAGTTGGCCGCGAAGACTTCGCGGGCGTCGGCGATTTCTCCGGTGACGGCCGCCGCGGCGGCCATGGCGGGGCTCATCAGGATGGTACGGCCGGTGGTGCTGCCCTGGCGGCCTTTGAAGTTGCGGTTGCTCGAGCTGGCGCAGAGCTGGTCGCCGACCAGTTTGTCGGGATTCATCGCCAGGCACATGGAGCAACCGGCGCCGCGCCATTCGAAACCGGCGGTGCGGAACGTCTCCGCCAAGCCCATTTTTTCCGCGAGGGCACTGACGCCCTGCGAACCCGGCACCACGATGGCCTTGACGCCGGCTTTCACATGGTGGCCTTTGACGAGCCGCGCGACTTCCTGCAAGTCCGACAAGCGGCCGTTGGTGCAACTGCCGATGAAAACCACATCCACCTTCGTGCCCTTGATGGGCTGGCCGGCCTTCAATTTCATGTGCGTGAAAGCCTCGCGGGCGGTGGCCTGGTCCTTTTCGGGCAATGTGTCGGGTTGCGGCAAATTTTCGTGGATGAACACGGCCTGGCCGGGATTGATGCCCCAGGTGACCGTCGGCGCGATGTCCTCGCCGCGAAAGTTGACGACTTTATCGTAGTGGCAGCCGGGGTCGGAAGCGACCGCGCGCCAGCGGGTGACGGCAGACTCCCAAGCCGCGCCTTGCGGGCTGTAGGGCCGGCCCTTGAGGTAGGCGATGGTGGTCTCGTCGGGATTCACGTAACCGCAACGCGCGCCGCCTTCGATGGACATGTTGCACACCGTCATGCGCTCTTCCATGGTGAAGCGGTCGAACACTTCGCCGCCGTACTCATAGGCAAAACCCAGGCCGCCGTTGACGCCCAAGTGGCGGATGATATGCAAAATCACGTCCTTGGCATACACCCCCGCAGAGAGGCGCCCGGTGACGTTGATGCGGCAGACTTTCATCTTGTCCAGCGCGATGGTCTGGGTGGCGAGCACGTCGCGCACCTGGCTGGTGCCCACGCCAAAGGCGATGGCGCCAAAGGCCCCGTGCGTCGAAGTGTGCGAGTCGCCGCAGGCGATGGTGGTGCCGGGCTGCGTGATGCCCTGCTCGGGCCCGACGATATGCACGATGCCCTGCTTGCCGGTGTTCAGGTCGAAAAAGGTGATGCCGTAGTCGCGGCAGTTTTTCCGCAATTCCTTGATCATCGCGTCGGCCATGGGATCGGAAAACGGCTCGGCGCGCTCATTCGTCGGCACGATGTGGTCCACCGTGGCAAAAGTGCGCTGCGGGAATGGGACCTTCAGGCCCAGGTCGCGCACCATGCCGAACGCCTGCGGGCTCGTGACCTCATGGATGAGGTGCGTGCCGATAAACAACTGCGTCTGCCCGTTGGGCAGCGTGCGCACGGTGTGGGCGTCCCAGACTTTTTCAAACAAGCTTTTGGCCATGGCGTGGAGGAATAGTTGGCCTGCAATTTACCGGGGGGAAATTCGAGGGTCAAGTCTTTTGTCTCAATCTTGTCTCAAATAGGAATTTAGCGTTCCTGGGGTTCAAACTTAACCACGGATGGCACGAATGACGCATCTAGATTCATCCTGCTCTACAGAAATCATGCCTTTGCGCAAATCCAACCCCGAGGGCCGTCGCAAGCGACGCCCCTACGTCGCGCCGAAATTATAAGGCTATGAAGCTAAAGCCATGAGTAGGGGCGTCGCTTGCGACGGCCCTCAGAGTTTTTTCTACATCGAGGGTTCATCCCCAAGCTAGCCATTCCGATTTCCGCCATCCGTGCTATCCGTATCATCCGTGGTTCTGCCATGGCGGCCAGAACATCCTAATCCCCGTGCCGGACGGGCGCGCGCGCACCGGTGCGTTTGATCGCAAAACGTCCCGGGCCGGTGAAGAGCAGCGCCAAAAATACGGTGGCGAAAGACATGGGCCCCCCGAGGGTCGAAATTCGGACCATAAGATTCCTCCAAACCGCCGGGTGATCCATCGCAACCATATAGCGATGATTTTCAGGGTCTTGCCACATCCAAGTGGTAACGAGCCCCATATAGCAAAACGCCACCAACATGGCCCAGCGAAACATGAACCCAAAAACGATGAAAATTCCGCCAACGGTTTCAATCAGTGCGGCGAGCAAACCCCAAAATACACGCCCTTGCGCGATGCCAAAAATTTCTACCGGCTTGCCAACTGCTTCAAGCATTTCTTTGCCACCAAGTAGATTCTGAACTCCTCCCACGAAAAGCAAGCTGCCGAAAACGACGCGCAGGATGAGGAGGCCCAAATCAGGCCGGTTGAGTTTTTGATCGAGCAGGCTCATGGGGAAATTTATTGGCAGGCGATTTTCCCCAGTCGCCGGCGTTTGGCGAGCCGGAAATGGATTTTTCATGGGTCTCAACTAAAACCGGGGCAAAAACGATGCTGGCGTTTGTGAGCGTTAGGTTCATAGATAGGGAGCCCCACCCTGCTCCATGATTCTTGCGCGCGCGTCAGCCCCGGACCCGCGGCTGGCCGCCCTCAAAGCACGGCTGGCCGACTTCTATGCAGGCAATCGCGCATACTATGACGAAGCCGAGGGCGGCAAGGACGTCCTCTACGAGCCCATCCTGGATTTTTTGCGCGAGCAGGAAAAGAAACTGGGGCGGCCCGTGAAAGTGCTCGAAGTCGGGGCCGGCAAAACCTCCTTTCCCGCCTATCTGCTGGATCGCTGCGCGGCCCGGGTCGTTGACTACACCGCGTATGACATCAATGCAACGAACGCCGCTTTTTATGCCGAGCGCGGCATCCGCCACCTGCTGGGCGGCTGGGAGTGCGTGCGCGCCGCGGGGACGTTTGACTTTTGTTTTTGCACCTATGTTTACGAGCATGTGGCCGATCCGCACATCTTCCTGAAAAACCTTGCCGGAATTTTGACGCCCGGCGGCGCGCTGGCCATCGTGTGCCCGAAATATGTCTGCCCCGGTTATGTGTCGCCGGCCCTGCGCTGGCTGCCGTGGTGGCGCCGGCACGCGCTCACCACTTTTTTGGCCTTATCCAATTTGCTCACCTGGCTGGAGGGCAAGGCGAAATGCTGGATTTGCCTCGAGCCCGCGGTGTTTCAGCGCCCGTACCGGCGGGATTATGACGCGATCCATTTGGTCTCGACTGCCGACACGCATGCGGCCCTGCGCCAGGATTTTCGGGTGCGCTCGCTGCCGCTGCGCCGTTCGTCGCTTAGGATGCGACTGTTCGACGAGCTGACGCTGCTGCATGTGCTCGCTGAAAAGCGCAGCACCACGAGGCGGAAATCCCTCCCGCAGTGAAGCCCGTCAGGTTGAGCCGCGAAGCCTTACTGGCCCTTGCCCAAATGGGTGGCCTCGCCCGACTTCGCTTCCTTGGTCATCTGCTGGATTTCCTTCATCTGCTTGTCGTAGATGGCCTTGGTGCGGGCGTCGCTCGCGTCTTGCATCGCCTTCAACTGGTCCGGCGTGGCGCGCGGCACTCCCGGCACATTGGGATGGCTGCGGTCGTAGTAACCGGGGACTTCCTCGTCCGTGATGTCGGTGCGCAGCATCAAGTTCGGGTTGATGACATCGCGGAACGTCGCGCCGTCGGGATTAAGCGTCTTGGCGGTGAGGAAAATAATCAAATTGCGGCGGTTGTGTTGCGTGTCCCGCTCGGTGAACAGCTCGCCGATGATCGGGATATCACCGAGAATGGGTGTTTTCGTGATATTCTTAATGTCGGAATCGTCGATCAACCCGCCCAAGGCCAGGGTGAAACCGTCCTTGATGGAGACTTTGGCGTCGGTGAGTTTGCGGGTTTCGATGACGGGGTAATCGCCGCCGAAATAATTGATGGAGCGGCTGACGCGGCTGATTTCCGGATTGAGCGTGAGATTGATAAAGCCGTTGTTGGAGACTTGCGGTTTGACGCGTAATTTCACGCCGGTGTCAATTTTTTCCCGCTCACCCGGCGTGGTGTTGCCGGTCTGATTGTTGATGGTCGGATATACGATCGGGATGGTTTCACCGACGTGGATGAAGATTTCCTCGTTGTCGAGGGTGACGACGGTCGGGTTCGACACCAGGCGCGCGCGCTGGTCCGTCTCGAGGGCGCGGAGCACGGCGTTGTACTGCTGGGTGTTGAAGAAGGCCAGATCGGCGGCGCGGCGGGGGCCGGGAAGCTGGGCGGCGCCGGCGGGCGGCGGCGGAATCGGGGTGCCGTAGGGCTGCGAACCCACGACGCTGCCGAGGCCTTGCGCGATGCTGTACTGCCACGCGGTGCCCGCGGCCAAAAGGCTGCTGCCGTCAAAATTCCACGTGACGCCCAGATTGCCGGCGTCGTTGAGATTCAACTCCACGAACTTGGTCTCGATGGAGACCTGCTGGGTGGGACGATCCAGGCGCTCGATGATTTCCTGGATGTTGTTCATGTGCGAAGGCCGCTCGGTGATGACCAGCGCGTTGGTGCGGTTGTCCACCTGGATGCGACCGCCCGCGCCGGCGTCAATCAAGGGCGAGAGTGAATTGACCATTTCGCTGGCCTTGGAGGAATTGATGAGGAACACCTTCGTTTCGACCGGCTCGGTCGCGAGTTCCTGGTGGCTCTTGATTTTGATGATGTTGTTGTCCTCGACGTAGGTGAAGCCCACCGGTTCGAGCACGACTTGGAAGACTTGCCGCCAGGTGACATTGCGGAGCTTGACGGTGGCCGTGCCGGTCAGGGTGTCTGGAATGACCAGATTGAGCTGAAACATATCGGCGACCTGGCGCAAGATGGTGCGGATATCGAGGTCCGGAAAGTCCACGAGGGAAATGACTTCGTCCGGCTGCGCCGCCGTGGTGGGCGTGGTGGCCGGCGCCTGGAACTGCAGAGTGGCCGTGCCATTGCCGCCGGGGAACTTGATGTCGAGCGAGGGCGCGCTGGTCGTGACGGACTTAATCTGGTCCGGGCCGTTGTTCGAGGGCACAAAAGTCTGCGTGGTGGTCGTCGTGGTGCCCGGGGTGACAGTCGGGGCGACGGGCGCAACGATCTGCACCGCCTCGGGGCCAGCCGCAGGAGGAGGCGGAGGAGGAGTCGTGGCCTCCGGCGCAACGACGGGCGCGGGCGGCGGCGGCGCGGGAACCTCGACGGGCGGCGGCGGCGGAGTTTCAGCCGCGGGGGGCGCGGGCGGCGGGGTCGGAGGCGGCGTGGCGTCTTGGGCCGCCAACCAGGAGGCGGAAGAGAGCAAAAGCAGGAGGAAGGCGCGGGTGGCTTTCATGGCGGCGAAGGGACGAGGGATTAAGGCTTGGAAGTGGTGGAGGCGGGAGGAGCGACGGCGGCCGGCTTGGGGCCGGGTGCGGCGCGTTGAATGGTGCCGGATGCACCCGGACGATTAAACGGAACGAGTAAAATGGCGTCGTTGAGTTTGAGCGTGTAGGAATTCTCCGTGATCTCGGCGAGCGAAACGTCCGAATCCTTGTCGTCGCCCGGGAACCGCACGCGCAGGCTCTGGCCGGTGAGCATCGGGGGATTGTTGGTGAACACGAGCACGCGCTGGCCGCTTTTCACCATCGTGCCGGAGGGTTTGAGTTTTTCCGCCAATTGCCCGAGGCGGTCCTGGTCGGACAACTTGACGACCACGGGTGCCACCGGCGTTCCCGAAGCGGTGGGGGCAGTCGGGGTCGACGCCACCGGCACGGGCTCCACCGGCGCGGGCGGCGGCTTGGGGAAGAAGGGATTGGAGAGTTCCGGCAAATTCGCTTCGAGCGTGGGGTTCGCGCGATTCAAGTCATGGCCCACGATATTCAGCAAGTGCTCGCGAATCTGGGGGGTGAGCACTTCGTCGGGTTTGGGCGCGGCGATGACGACGACATTCGTCAGCACGGGCGCCGCGGGCGCGGGCTTGGCGGCCGGAGCGGCGGCGGGGGCGGGCTCGTCCGCGGCGCGCACCAAGACCACCGGCCCGAGGAGGCCGGCCGTCAGCGCGACCCAAGTAATGCGGCGGAAATTCATGGAAATTTATTTGCCGAGGACTTCGAGGTCCATGGCGACGGCGAGTTGGTTGGGCTGGCCCAGTTTGCCCTGCTGTTCGTCTTTGCTCAGGCGGAACTGATGCACGCGCACCAGATGCGTGCCCGTCTCCAACTGGTAAAGGTACTTCGTGACGGTTTCCCAGGAGCCGCTTGCGCCGATGGTGAATGGCGTCGTGCTCATGTCATCCTTGTTCTTGCCCAGCGCGGTGGTGAGACCCTGGTTCGGGGCCGAAACCTTGATGCCGGAGGTGGCTTCGAGGTTCCAGAAATACTGCTGGTTTTCAATGACCTCGGTGGGGTCGAGCAAGGCGGCGTCGAGCGTCTTCAAGTCCGCCTGCAACTGGGCGCGATTGGCCTCGAGGTCGTGGCCGGCGGCGATATTGCGCGCCACGGTGTCGGCCTTGTCCTCGAGGTCCTTGCTGGTATCGTGGGCTTCGTCGAGGGCCGTTTGCAAATAATAGCCCAGCCCGCCCATGAGGATGGCCAGCACCACCAGGCCCACCGCGAGCGGGTAGGTTTTCAACTGCACCATAATCTGTTCTTTTTTCATACGGGCTTGAGCACGACGGTGAAGGAGAATTTGAACAAATTCGGGCCCTCGCGGCGGGGCGGGTCAATTTTCGGATCTTTGATGGGATCGGCGATGCGGTCCTTGAGCACCGGCGCCGAGATGATTTTTTTCACGAAGCTGTCGAGGCTTTCGAGGTCCTTGGCCTCGCCGGTGATGGTGCCGGTAATCACGAGTTGCAGGGTGGGCACCCGCTGGCCGGGCTTGGGCTCGACGCTGTAGGGATTCAACTGCACGGTCTCGAGCCAGATGTTTTCCGGGCGGGCCGCGGCCACGGAGTTCATCAACTGCACCGGGGAAACATTCGGGCCGTAAAACTTGGTGACTTCCTGCAGACGCTTCGAATCCCTGAAAAACGCATTGCTCAGCGCGAGGTATTTGGAGTTTTCCTTTTGCGCCTCGTCGATCGAGGCCTGATATTTGTTGGCCACGCGGTTGACGGAAATGATCTGCGCCGTGATATATAAAAGATAGGCCAGCGCCATCACCGCGAGCGTGACCGCGACGGAATTGACCAGGAAGCCCGTGCGCACCGGCTTGATGTCCGGCAAGGCCTCGGCCACCCGGAAGTTCGGGTGCCATTGCCAAACGATTTCGGGGGCCTTCTTTTTACGCAGTTGCACTGGCGGCCTCCGTTTTGTTTTCAGGTTTGGCTTCGTGTTTGCACATCAGGCTGAAGAGTCCGAGCCAGCGGGAATCCAGCGCGGCGAGTTCGACGCCCGGGCCGGCCTCGATGCCCGCGCTTTTGAGCCAGGCCGGGTACTCGGGCGTGAGGATGTCCACCCCGAGCGATTTGGCGAGCGAAGTCGCCATCCAGCCGAAATTTTTGGGAATCAGGCTCAGGTGAATCTGGCCGATGGTCTGGCCCGTCTGCACTTCGTAAAAGCCGGTCGAGGCCTGCAAGTCCTTCAGCATTTTTTTCATCAACGCCGGGCCCATTTCGGTGAAGTCGAACGTGTTCGAGTAAAATAATTTCCGCGCGGATTCCTCGTCCTTCAACCCCAGCTCCTGCTGCACGACGGGAAACATGCTGTTCATCCCGTAGGGAATGGGCCGGGCGAGGTCGAGGGTGTTGCCGTGAAAGATGAAGACCTGCGAATTTTCCGGCAGGACCTCGAGCAGCAACGTCGGCGATTTCACCCCTTCGGAATTCAGGTAGCTGATCATGCCGCCGACTGTCGCCACCGAGCCGATTTCCAGCCGCTCGGGATACAGGCCCGCGCTGACGAGCCATTGCTGGCGCTCGCGCACCTCCTCCAGCGACGCCCCGCAAAAAATCAATTCCTTGGGAAACCCGGCCTCCGCGGAAGCCGCCGCGCCGCCCTCAGCCGCGATGACGTTGATCAAATTCTTGGTCGGATCGACCTGATACTGCTGCTGCACATATTCGGCGAGATACGCCGGGTCCTTGGCCTTGGCCGGAGTTTCGAGCGAGCCGCGGCGCACAAACCGGCTCGGCGGGAAAATCCCGATCACCGACGGCACATACTGGCCCTTGCTCTGCCCCATCATTTCACTCACCAGCGTGGCCAAGTCGTCGGACGAACCCAGCGGCGCCTCGCGCAACTCCTCAATCACCAACGGCGGTTCCAGCACGGAGGCCCGGGCGGCCAATACCGAATACTCGGAAACCTCCAGAAAGAGGACCTTGGCGCGGGTTTTCTTAAGCATGGTGGCGGTGGAAAGACAAAACCGGAGCAGGCGGCGTGCCGCCAAGGCTGGGCCGCAGGCTTCGTGTGCGCAACCGGGGACAAGCGGGAGCGCGGGCGGGGAAAGTAATCCCAACCCCCTTCCCCTCACAAGCAAAAAAATGGCCTAACCGGGCCCGCCCAAGACCCCAGCCATGGGAAGCCGAAGCCACCAGGCTTATTCCGCCATCAGCCCACCTCGGCCCCGCCGAAGACCATGCCTGAAGACGGCACCGTTAGAGAGGATTTCATGCCAAGAACGTCACCAGTTCCCCCGCCCTGTTCGCATCCACCACCGTGCCCTCCACCCCCAGTGGCACCAACGCGTACGACGGCACCTCCACCCGCGCGAAAGCAAACTCCGCATTCGTCGGCAACGCATCCTGCCCGTCCCACACCCCGTCGCCGTCCGTGTCGGGGTCCGAACTTGCAAAACGAAACGTCATGGCGCGGGGGTTTTGATTTGCTTCTTCGGGTCGAACTCCAGGTTGCGCGAACCGGAGGGGTTTATCCAAGCTTCGATACTTATTCCGGTTCCATCAGTCCGCACAGAGTCGGTTGTCAGATCAATATCAACTCTTCCATATTGGCCTTTGGCGGTATGAACGTAAAAAGTGGTGGTCAGGCTTTGTGTCCAATTCGGATCGTCTTTAGGCATGCTAAATGAAAACGTAGGCTGGTAGCCATTTTCCGGAGCTAAGTTTTTATAAGAATCCGTTGCCTCAACCAAGCCCCCCCCCGAAACGCTGATTTGCACAGTCCAGTCAAAATGACCCTGACTGCGTATAATTCGAATGGGATTTCTAATTAAATTAATTATAAGCGCACCAACATCACTCTTCATTCCAGAAAAGAAATCGAAAGTTGCATATGTTCCATCATAAGGCACACGACTGTCGAGCTCCGTATGAATCATTGGCTCAGCACCTTGAATCTTCCACATGGTAAAAATTACTGGATTATTTGGATCTGCCTTGTAGGCATCCGACCAATTTGATGGCAACCGAAGATCGTATTCATAGCCTACTTTTGAAGGTACAATTCCTAGATCCATCCCCCGCAAACCTTCAAAACGAAACAGCCCGTTTGCATCGCTCTTCGTCTTATGTGGTTCACTTTTCGTCGAATCAATCCCTCCGGCTCTCAGCACATTTCCAGCGACATCCACATCTGCGACGGGCTGGCCGTTTTGATCCACGATTTCCCCATAAAAATCCAAATTTTTGCCGTTTTCAGCATTCCACACGGCCTGAAATGTGCTAATGCGGTCAGATGCCACCTGGGGATTAACTGATGCAGGCCCAACTACTGAAATGCTTGAATTCGGCGAAAGCCCAGAGCCCGAGGGTGTTTGCGAGACCGAATGCTGGCTCGTGCTCAGCTTCGTTGACGGTGTTCGTTGTGTATCGGGGCTTGAGCTTCCCAAGAACCACCAGATTCCCAGCAGTAAAACGATAAGGCCAAGCAGGAGGAAAGTGCGATTCTTCATGGGCTAGACAATAATCCAAATTTATCAAGTAGTGTATGCCAATAATTCTTCTCGCCCATGTTATTAAAGCGGAACTCGCCACTGTGCCAAGCATGGGCCTTGAAATGATTGTTCAAGGGATCGTAGATCCATAAAGATTGCAGGTTGACGGAAGAGGTCATGCTGGCGGCATTAGGGACTGCGCCCAAAGCATTGCATCGGGCTTCCGCAGCGTAGGACATGATTTCGTAGCGCTCATGCAGATTCGTGACATTGCCTGAACCATCCCGTTCCTCCAAGGACAGCGGGAAATGCTGGCTGGTGGTGGTAAAATACCCATCCCAGTCAAACAGATCAACGGTCTTATAGAAGGCATTTTCAACGGGCGAAGGGTGCCCCAAAGGGTCAGATTCAGGTTGCCCCTTTCCCCCTAAGGATCGCGAGTGCGGACGGCAACGGCCGCCGGGCGCAATGTTCCGCCTTTATTTTCGCCTACTTTCTGCCGGCAAAGGGACCTTGACTTAAATCACGCAATATCATAAAATCAACGCAATCGCGAAAAGCCCTTCCTTTCCCACGCGCACCTTGGTCTCCCGCAAAAACGGGTCTTTTTGCGAGAGCAGTTCTTGCCCCTCCTCGCCACCGTCCATTTAAGCTCAATCAAGCCTAATCAAGGTGAATCAAGGTCAATCAAGCCTATGCCGGCCACTCCCATCCGCCAAAACCAGGGTGAAACCCCCAGGGACGCCTGCCTCAAATTCCCGCCAGCGCCCGAATTCTCGGCAGGGCCAGGGGCAAATCCGCCAGATGGGCGCGGTGGGGTTCGCGGGCCCAGGGGAGATTGCGGGCGTGCGGCCACGCGCCTTGGGCAACGAATTCCTCCAGCGCAGGGCGCACGCCGGCGATGGCCCGAAAACTGCCTTTTCCGTGCACTTCGTTGATTTCCAAATCGTTGGGCCAGACCGTCGTGATGCCCGGCGTGGCGAGGTACAGCAAGTCATTGAGCGTCACGAACGGGCGGCAGGTGGCCATGGAATTGACCGGGCGCGGGTGGCGGCCGCGCAAGTAGTCGAAATACCGCCGGAAATTCCGCTCAAAATGGTCGCCCTGCGCGCGCAAATCCAGCATTTCCCGCCGGCCATCGTTCCAGTTAATTTCGGCCTCCACTTCCGCTACGTAACGGATGCGGGCGTTTTCGCAGACCAAAAATTCGCCGTGGATTTCGGGGTCGGGCCGGCAGGCATGCGTCGCGCCGAGGCGCAGGAGGACGCCTTCGGGCGTGCGGGCCTCGGCAAAAACGGTGTCGGCCCCGGCGATGGCGTAGGCGCGGTACAGGCAGGCCTGGGCTTCGGTGACCAGCCCGAATCCATCCTGCTCCGGCCCGGCCCAGAAGAGGATATTCTGCACAAAATGGGCCATGGCGTTGCCGACGCACGAGTCCAGCAGCGGAATCGGCGAGCCGTCCAAGAACAATTTCCCCGCCCAGCCATTGCGCGAGAAATAGGCCGCGGGCCGCGCCCAGGCGGCGAGAAAACCGGCGGAGCGCAGCCGCCCGAATTCGCCCGCGAGCAAACGCTGCTTGAGGGCCTGCCGGCCCGGTTCGGTAATAAAATTAAAGCCGACCTCGGTGGGTTTCGTCGCGCGGGCTTCCACGGCGATCATCTCCTCCAGTTCCTGCCACCACAAGGTCGGCGGTTTTTCCAAATAGACGGGCAGGCCGCGTTCCACGCAGGCGCGGTGCATGGATGCGTGCAAGTGGATGGGCGTCGGCAGAAACACGGCGTCCACCGCGCCGGCCATACCCTCGAGCATTGGCTCAAGCCCGGAAAAAATCCGCACGTTGCGTTCGGTCAGGCGCACTTCACCGCCGAGCGTGGCGGCCTTGGCGGCCTCGGGCTCGCAGGTAGCCACCACCTTACAGACGCCTTCCTTTTCCAAATGGTGCAGGACGCGGTGCACATGGAGGGCGAACCCGCCCAGGCCGGCCACGGCGACGCGCGGAGGGGAGGAAAGAGGGGCGGACATCGGGAAAGCGGAGCCGACATCTTGCCGGGCCGCCGCCGCCTGACCAGCGCAAAATCCCCCTCATGGCGCAAACCAGCCAAACGTTATACTCAAGAAGGCCTCTGGCCAACCTACGGCCCGCGCCGCGCAAAAGGGTTTGCCAACCCCGCCGCCCATGCCTCACGGTAACGCAGACATGGACCCCACCGCTGACGAAGTCCTCGCCATCTTCAAACGCACCGGCGCCTTGCTGGAAGGCCATTTCGTCCTGCGCTCGGGACTGCACAGCACGCATTATTTCCAGTGCGCGCAAGTCTGCCAGAACATGGAGGCGGTCACGCGCCTGTGCGAGCTGCTGGTGAAGAAACTCGGCCGGAGCGATTTTGCCACCGTGCTGGCGCCCGCGATGGGCGGCCTGGTGCTCGGCCAGGAAGTGGCCCGCCAAACGGGCAAACGCTACCTTTTCTCGGAAAAGGCCAACGACAAGCTCGTGTTGCGCCGCAATTTCAAATTCGCCCCCGGCGAGCGCGTGCTCGTGGTGGAAGACGTGATCACCCGCGGCGGGCGCGTGCAGGAATGCCTCGACCTCATCACCGGCGCGGGCGCGGTGCCCGCGGGCGTCCTCGTGCTGGTGGATCGCAGCGAGGGCCAGGCGAAATTCAACGTGCCGCACGTGGCGTTGCTGCCCATGAGCTTTCCGACTTACCCCGCCGACCAACTCCCGCCGGCGCTGGCGGCGCTGCCAGTCGTCAAACCGGGCAGTTAACTTCTTTAATGTTCGAACGGATCGTCATCCTCGGTCCCGGCTTGCTGGGTGCTTCACTCCTGCAAGCGGCCAAGCGCCATGGCTTGTGCAAACACACGGCCGTGTGGTCGCGGCGGCCGGAAACGCGCCTCAAGTGCGAAAACCAGCCCTGGTGCGACGCCGTGTTTGCCGAACCGGGCGACGCCGTGGCGGGCGCGGATTTGGTCGTGGCGTGCACGCCGGTGGACACAATCGTCCCGCTGCTCGCGCAAATCGCGCCAAAGTTAAAGCCCGGCACGATGGTCACTGACGTGGGTTCGACGAAAAGCCTGATTTGCCGGCAGGGCCGCGCGGCGCTGCCGGCAAACATTGCCTTTGTCGGCTCGCATCCGATGGCGGGCTCGGAGAAAACGGGGCTCGAACACGCTGATCCTGAACTGTTTCGCGGGCGGGCGTGTTTTGTGACGCCGCTAGTCGAGACGCCCGCCGCCGACGCCGAGAAGGTCGTGCGTTTCTGGAAGGCCCTCGGCATGGAGGTGGCGACGACGACCCCCGAAGCGCATGATGAAATCGTCGCCCACCTTAGCCATTTGCCGCACCTGCTGATGTCGGCCTATTGTGCCTACCTTTCCACCCGCGACCCGGCCTGGTTGCACTATGGCGGGCCCGGCCTGCGTGACACCACCCGCGTGGCCGGCGGCGACCCGGCGCTCTGGAAGGCCATCGCGATGGAGAACCGCGAGGAGATTTTGCGCGCGTTGGACGCCTTCCAGCGGGAGTTGGACCTGCTGCGCGCGGCCCTGCACAACCAGCAGGACTTTGCCCTGCGGCACATCCTCGAACGCGGTCGCGACTACCGCGTGCGCCTCCGGCCCCTGGGGGAAGATAAGAAACGCTGATTTAGGATTGCTGATTGCTGAATCGAAAACCACCCGTTACCTTTTCACAACAACGGTCCAGCAAATTCCCCCACCCCTCCTTATTTAACCCACCGAAATCAGCGTTCAGAAACCCTTTCCGTGCCTACCCTTCCTGCCGTTCTCCCGATTCACCCCTTCACCACGCCGGTGCGTGGGACGGTGGAATTGCCGGGGTCGAAGAGCATCACCAACCGGGCGCTCCTGCTGGCGGCGCTGTGCAAGGACCCCGTGCGGGTGCAAGGCGCGCTGTTCAGCCGCGACACGGAAATCATGATCGAGGCCCTGCGCAAGTTGGGCTTCAAAATCCAGACTGATGCCGCGGCGAAAACCGTGCGGGTCGAGGGCGAGGGTGGAAAAATTCCCAAAGCCAAGGCCGTCCTCGACGTGGGCAACGCCGGCACGGTGGCGCGCTTTCTCACCGCCTTTCTGTGCCTGCGAAAGCGCGGCGTTTACACGCTCGATGGCGACGCGGCCATGCGCAAGCGCCCGATGAAGGGCCTGCTGGATGCCCTGCGCAAGCTGGGGGCGAAATTTGAATTCAAGGGCGCGGCGGACCATTTTCCGTTCACAATGAAAACGCCCGGGCTCGAGCGCGGCGGCGTGATCGAGGTGGACGCTTCGGCGTCGTCGCAGATTTTTTCCGCGCTGATGATCGTGGCGGCGTGGGCGAAGGAGCAGTTGGAGCCCAAGCGCGTCGGGCCCACGGTGTCGGAGCCGTTTGTGCGCATGACGGCCAAGATGATTCCGCAATTCAGCCGCGGCTTCAAACCCGTGGTCAATGCGCCGAAATTCGACGATATTTACTTCATCGAGGGCGACGCCACGGCGGCCAGCTATTTTACGATTCTCCCAATTGCCACCAAGGGCACGGTCGGGACCTACCAGATTTTCGGCCTGGGGGAATTGACGGATTTGCAGGGCGACACGGCGTTTCTGCACGTCGCGCAAAAGGTGGGCCTGCATGTGCGCAAGCTCGCGCACCACACCGAAATTTCCGCGGGCTCGGGCTATCGCGGGCTGACGCAAAACTTCAATCCCTTCTCCGACACCTTCCTCACGCTCGCGGCGCTGGCGCCCCTGCTGGACGGCGAGACCATCATCACCGGCATCGCGCACACGCGCAAACAGGAAACGGATCGCGTGCGCGCCATGGCCACGGAATTGCAGCGCCTCGGGCAGGAAGCGGTCGAGACGCCCGACGGCGACGGGCTCATCATCCGGCCCAATTTGAGTGCGCTGCGCACGAAGGCGAAACGCAAACCCATCGTCATCGAAACGTATGAGGACCACCGCGTGGCGATGAGTTTTGCCATCCTCGGCAGCCACGACCTCCTCGGCAACGGCAAGCCCTGGCTGCACCTCAAAGACCCCGCGTGCGTCGGCAAAACCTTTCCCAAATTTTTCGAAGTGCTGGAGAAACTGCGCCTGGAGTCCAAGGCGGGAAAGAAGTGAGGGCTGGTCTCGACCCGCGCTTATTCGCTCTGCAAAAAATCATCGAGCGGACTTTTCCCCTGAAAGTCCTCGCGGTGGTCTTCGTCGGATTTCTGGAACCGTCCTTGCTCAATCAATCGGTAGATGACTTCGCCCATCGTCGCAGACGAAACGATGCCCAACTTTTGTAATTCCGCGCGGGCCGCGGCGCCATAGAGCTTTTGGGCCACGGTTGGGGCGACCGCTAGAATTTCGCCGCCACTGACGTTGGCGTATCTTTTCACCCGTGGACCATTAAGGACTGCCTGGACACATTCCTCGACAAACAAAATAGCCTCAATCTCGGCGGGTGACAATGCTGGATAGCGGCCAGCAATTCTCTTGCGCGCCAAGCGCGGCAGAAGCGCTAATACCAACTCCGCTACCATTATTATCACTAACGGCTTCTCTGCGGCAAAGCCGTGTTTTTCGAGCTCGTGAACGACCTCGGTCTCAAACAGTGCCTTTTGTTTTCTGATTTTATCCCTGAATTCCTCGACCGCATTTTTTCCTTCCCCAAGCCTGATGTCCAAAATGCCGGGCACTTGCAGTCCAATGCGGTCGACCAATTCTTTCTGGCATGCCGCCGTAAAAAAAGGCGGCAACTTTTCGCGGGCTTCCTTCAAAAGCTGCGCGTGACCCCGGTCACTATTCAACAGGGGATGGGCCGCCGCCTCCGCCTCAGCACAGTCGGGGCAAAGATTGCGTGACGGACCGCTGGTGATCCCGAGGTGCTGATAAACGCCGTCCACGATGGAGCCGGAACTCGTCGCGGAGCAAAAATGCACGGTGGCCTCGTGCTTCTGGCATTTCTCGCACAGCATCGTGATAGTATAATTCGATTTTCAACCACAAGAAGCACAAAAGGCACAAAAAAGAGTCGCGCTTTGATATGGCCCGTACGCTTGAGCGAGCGCGGCAAGCGTCTGTTATGTGCCTTTGGTGCTTCTGGGGGTTAATTCTTCCTTTTAGCTGCATTGGTTCAACAACAGTCCGCTTCAGACCAGGGAGCTTCGCCCTGGCCGCGTCCGCCATTTTACCCATGATTTTTCTTCCTCCCATCCCTGCCCTGTCTATGCTGGAGCTTGGCCTTTATCGTTGCTCGCTTATCCTTTATCGTTCGTCCTTCCTGCTTTTGCATTTTCCCTTTTGAACTTTTAATTTTTAATTTCCTCCATGTCCACCCCTGCCCCTTTTCTCATCATCGCTGTCGACGGCGGCGCGGCGTCGGGCAAATCCACCGTGGCGCGGGCGCTGGCCGAGCGTTTTCATTTGTTGCACGCCGACACCGGAGCCTACTACCGGTCAGTGACTTTCGCCCTGTTGCGCGCCGGGGTGCCGCCGGATGAAGCCCAGGCCGTCGAGGCGGCCCTCCCGCAGTTGTCCCTGGAAACGCTGGTGGAGGGTAATGCGGCCCGTCTGGCGATTGCGGGCGCAGCGCCCCAGCCGGGGGATTTGCGCTCCAAAGAGGTCACCGAGCGGGTGTCGCGTTTCGCCGCGTTGCCGGCGGTGCGCCATTTCCTGCTTGAGTTCCAACGCGGCCAGGCCGAGGTGGCCAGGGGGCACGGTTTTGCCGGCCTCATCATGGAGGGGCGCGACATCGGCTCGGCGATTTTTCCGCAGGCGGACCTGAAGCTTTTCCTCACCGCGGATCCGGCAATTCGCGCGCATCGGCGGGCGGCTGAAGGCGTGGCCGATGCCGTGGCCGAACGCGACCGGCTGGACGCCACGCGCGAGTCCTCGCCGATGACCTGCCCGCCGGGGGCGAAGGTGATTGATTCATCGCACCTTTCACAAGAAGAAGTCGTCGCGCATCTCGGTTTGCTGGTGAACGAGGCCCGGCGGACCAAATCCGGCCCGGCATGAATCCCCCGGCCGCCCATGCCGCCTCCAGTGCGGCCAGCCGTCCGGAGTTGCCGTGGTTTTACGGGCTGACGGCAGCGGGCGCGCGCGCGTTTTATCAAGTGCTGGGCCGCGCCGAGGTGGCCGGGCTCGAAAACATTCCGCGCACGGGGCCGTTTTTAATGACGGCGAACCATGCGAGTTTTCTCGACCCGCCGCTGCTGGGCTGCTTTTTGCCGCGGCCGCTGCGCTATTTCGCTCGCAAGACGCTGTGGATCGGACCGCTGGCGTGGGCCTTGGATCAATTGAATTGCATTCCGCTCGACCGCGACGGCGACGGCGACATCGCGGGCTTCAAGCGGGTGTTCGCGGCGCTCCAGGCTGGCGAGGCCGTGCAGGTTTTTCCCGAAGGCACGCGCACGCCCGATGGAAACTTGCAGCCACCGCGCCGGGGCGCGGGCCTACTGGCGGCGCGGCTGGGCGTGCCCGTCGTGCCGGCGCGCGTGTTTGGCACTTATGAGACGCTGAATCGCCGCCAAATCATCCCGCGTCCGTTTTATCGGCTCGGTGTCACGTATGGAAAGCCGCTGCTGCCCGCCGACTACGATCCCGGCCCGAAACAGTCCGAGCGTTACGAAACCGTCGTCGCGCGCATCATGGCCGCCATCGCGGCCCTGCCGCCGCCGTGGGAGAACGAGAAAAAACGCCTGGGCGAATAAAATTTATTTCGTCGCCGCCGCGCCGCGGGCGAAGAGCGGGATGCGGTCGAGCACTTTGTCCTGAAACGTCTCAAACAAAAGGTAAAGCGCGGGCGTGACGAAGAGCGTGAGGAATTGCGCGACGATAAGGCCACCGACAATCACGAGGCCCAGTGGCTGGCGCGAGCTGCCGTCGTTGCCCCACGCGAGCGCAATGGGCAAGGCGCCGAAGACCGCGGCCATGGTCGTCATTAAAATCGGACGCAACCGCTCAAGACACGCCTCGATGACGGCATCCAGCGGCGTTTTGCCCTCGGCCTGGCGCTGAATGGCGAAGTCCACCATCATGATGCCGTTTTTCATCACGATGCCCATGAGCATGAACAGGCCGACAAACGCGTAGAGCGAAAATTGCGCGTGAAACAAATAGAGCGTGAGGAAGCCGCCCACCGTGGCGACAGGCAACGCGCTCAGGACCGTCAGCGGGTGCATATAGCTTTCGTAGAGAATCGCGAGAATCACGAACATCACGAAGACGGCCACTAGCGCGAGCGGCCCGGCGGATTTTGCGAGTTCGTCGAACACTTCGGCCTGGCCCTGAAAGCTATGCGTCAAACCTTGCGGGACGATGGTTGCGGCGAGTTCGCGCAAGCGGGCGGTGGCGGCGCCCACGGGATAATCCGGCGCGAGGTCGAAATAAATCGTGGCGGAGGGAAAACTGTTCACGTGATTGACCTGCAAGGGCGCGAGCTTGGGTGCCCACGTCGCAATGGCCGAAAGCGGCACGAGTGTGCCGGCGCCGCCGGTGGGGGTGCCCACGAGGCTGGCATCAGCGCCGGGCATGCCGGCCTTGGGTGCGACGTCGCGCGTGGCCTTCAGATAGAGCAGATTCAAATCGTCCGCGGTGCGGCGGAAACGATTCGAGCCCTCGACGATAACCTGGTATTGCTGCACAGGAGATTTGATGAGGTAAACATAGTTTTGCGAAAAGGCGTTGCCAAGAAGCGTCTCAATGTCCTGCGCGGTGATGCCATAGGCCGAGGCGAGTTCGCGGTTGATGTCCACTTTCAACTGCACGCTGTTGGGAAAGATGTCGGACGACACGCTCGTGAAGCCCGGTTCTTTTTTCAGCGCGTCGATCAATTCCTGTGTGGTGTGCTGCACCACGTCGGGATCGAGGCCGGAAATCGAATAGGCGTAATCGCCCTGCAAGGTGCTCGTCGCGCCGGTGGAAAGATTGAGCACCGGCATGGGATTGAAGAGCGGATTGACGTCGGGCACTTCGCTTAAAATGCGCTGGTGAATGCGTTGATTTACGACGTCAATCGAAGGCCGCTGGCTGCGGTCGCCCAACACGTAGAACACGATGCCCTGATTCGAGCTGAAGAGGTCGCCCCGCCCGGTGAGGGAGAAGGAATATTTGACCGCCGGATCCTCCGCCACCACTTGCGAAACCTGCCACTGCAATTCCTGCACTTGGTGGGGCGAGACGGCGTCCTGCGTCAGCCACAAGCCGCGCACGAGGCCGCTATCGCCGACGGGGAGAAAAGTTTGCGGCAATTGTGTATAGAGCCAGCCGGCTCCGGCGAGCGAGCCCGACCACACCAAGACCGCGAGCCAGCGGACGCGCAGGAAACCGCCCAGCATGGCACGGTAAACGGAGCGGAGCGCGCCCTCGATGGCCCGCGCGCGGCGCTCGAGCCAGTTCGGGCCTTTTTCATCATGCGTGCCGACGATGCGCGCGCACATCATCGGCGTGACCGTGAGCGAAACGAGTCCCGAGGCGAGAATGGCGACGACGATGGTCATCGAAAATTCGCGGAAAATGCGCCCGAGCTGGCCGCCCATGAACAGCAGCGGGATGAATACGCACGCGAGCGTGAGCGTCATCGAAAGAATGGTCGTGCTGATTTCACGCGCGCTGGCCAGGGTGGCCTCCGCGCCGCGTTCGCCAGCCTCGACGTGGCGTGTCATGTTTTCCAAAAACACGATGGCGTCGTCGACGAGGAAGCCGATGGCGAGGGTGAGCGCGAGGAGCGAGAGATTATCCACGCTGTACCCGAGCAAATACATAACCATGAACGTGAGCAGCATTGATAGCGGCAGCGAAACGACGGGAATGACCGTGTGCACGATGCGGCCGAGAAAGAGAAAAATAATCACCACAACCAAACCGAAGGCCAGCATCAGCGTGTGCTCGACATCCACCACCGAGGCCTTGATGGGGCCCGCCGCGGCGTAGGGCACAAACGTCGTCACCGTGCCGGGGAGCGTCTGCTGGATTTCCGCGAGGGCGGCCTGCGCGCGCTTGGTGACCTCGATGGTGTTCGTGTTCGGCGCCTGGATGCAGGTCAGGCCGATGACCAACTGGCGCTTGCCGGCATCGTGCGCATAAAACAAATTGTAGAAGTAGAGGTTGTTGACGCTCTCCTCGCAGTTGGCGACGTCCTTGAGGTACACGGGCGCGCCGCCGCGCTGCGCAACGATGAGATTTTTATAATCCTCCGCGGTGCTCAGTTGGCCGTTGGGCTGCACGACCAGCGTGATGTCCGGCCCTTCGAGCTGGCCGGTGCTCTGCATCACGGTGCCGTTTTGCACGGCGGTGGTGATGTCGGTGACGGTGAGGCCGCGGTTGTACAATTTTTGCGGATCCACCTGGATGCGCACCGCGCGCATGGCGCCCCAGACGTAGGCGTTGGAAATGCCGTCAATCATACTGAGCCGTTGCGCAATCTGGTTGTAGGCCACGTCGTAAAGCTGGCTTTCCGTGAGCACCGACGAAGTCACCGCCACGATGAAAAACGGAAAGGCGTTGGGATTCGTGACTTGGTACTGCGGCGGCGTCGGCATGTTCGACGGCAGGTTCGGCTGCGCGCGGGTGATGGCCGACTGCACGTCGGCGCACGCCTGGGTGATGCTTTTATCGAGCGCGAATTGCAGGATGATCTGGGTGTTGCCCTCGGTGTTTTGCGAGGTCATCAACTGCAGCCCCTGAATCTGCATCAGCTGCTGTTCGAGCGGCGAGGCGACGTTCGAGCCCATCGTCGCGGGGTCCATGCCGGGAAAAGCCGCGGTGATGGTGAGCACCGGGTAATCAACGTTCGGCAGGGCCGCCACCGGCAGCAAGCGATACGCAAACACGCCGAAAACTATCGCGGCCACGGCGACCACCATGGTCATCACCGGCCGGCGAATAAAAGGTTCGGAGATGCTCATGCGCGCCGCCTAAGAAAGAAAAATTACGGCTTAGCCGCGGTGGTCGTGGCAGCCGCAGGTGCGGAGGCCGGAGTCGGATTGGCTGCGGCGGGAGCAACCGAGGCCGCGGTGCTGTTGCCGGTGACACCGCCGATATTGCCACTCAGGGGCGTGACAACTTTCACCTTGTCGCCCGGTTTGAGCATGAATTGGCCGGTGACCACCACGGATTCGCCCGCCTGCAAACCGTCCGTCACCACGATGTCGTCGTCCTCGTGCTGGCCGGTTTTGACGAGGCGGCGCGCCACGGTATTGTCAGCGGCTTTGACAAAGACGTAGCTGCCGTCCTGGCCGAGGGCGAGCGCGCGGGAGGGAATCAGCAGTGCGCCTTTGAGGGTTTCCAAAATCAATTGCGTGCGGATGGCCTCGCCCGGCCAGAAATGCTGGTCGGTGTTGGGGTAAAGCCCGCGCACGAGCACCGTGCCGGTGACTTGGTCAACTTTGTTGCTAAGAAATTTCAGGGTGGCGTCGCGCCAGGTGTCGTCGCGCGCGAGGTACGCGGCCAGCATGGGCAAGGAGCCATTGGCGGCGGCGAAACGCGCCTGCACGTCGGGCAATTCCGCGCCGGTGACCGTGAAATCGAGATAGATGGGCGCAACTTGCTGGATGGTCGTCAACACGGTCTGGTTTTTGGCGAAGACGACGTTGCCGGCGTTGACGTTGTAAAATCCCGCGATGCCATCCACCGGCGAACGGATGGTGCAGTAATCGAGATTCACTTGCGCGGCGAGAATCGTGCCGTTGTCGCCGTCAATTTTCGCCTGAATTTCTTTTACCTGCGCAGTGTAAGTGTCGAACGTCTGCTTCGCGACGAGGTCGGACGCCGCGAGCGGGCGGGCGCGCTCGACCTGCAATTGCGCGATTTGCAAGGCCGCCTGATCGTCGGCGAGCTGGCCGTTAGCCTCATCCAACTTCGCCTGATACGGGCGTGGATCGATGTCGTAGAGCACGTCGCCTTTTTTAACCGGCGCGCCCTGAGTGAAATGGATTTGCAGGATTTTCCCGTCCACCTGGGCGACGACGGCGACCGCCTCGAAGGCGGTGGCGTAACCGATGGAGTTCAGGTAGCGCGGCACATCCCGCTGGACGACGGGGACCACGGTGACTGGCACGGGCGCGGGCGGCGGCACTGGCGGCGGCGGTTTCGCGCAGGAGGCAAAAGCCAGCAATGCCATTCCAGCCGTCAGCCGCAGGTTTGGGCCGAGGGCGGAAACCGACCGGACTAAATGGACGAAAGCCATTGGCGTAGGCAGGGCGATTTGACTGAACGCCCAGCCGCTAGCGCGCCAGATTTTGGCCCGCTGTGCAAGCTCAGGGTGAGTAGTCAATTACTCAAAGACTGCGCTGCTTCCAGTGATCAGGGTGGCGACTGGCGTGTGCTACCGCTGCAATAATAATGCGCTCACTCCGAATGAAGTAAGCAATGTAATAGGGAAATCCAGGAAAGTTGACGCGATAAAAGCCACCGGATCGCTCACGCCAAAGCAGGGGTTGACGGCTAATTACTGCACAAACGGTCTCGACGGCAGCCCGGAAGCGGAAACCCAAACCGGGCACCTGTTTCTCGTAGTACTTGGTGGCTTCTTCAACATCAACCACCGCCTCGGGCAAAAACTCCAATACCCCACTCATTGGCCAGGAGCAATTTGCCGCAGGCGGGCAAAAACCTCGTCCGCCGGCACAACAGCAGATTGACCCGCGTCAAAACGTGCAATGCGACGCCCGATTTCCGCGTCCCAGGCAGCCTCCGCGCCCGGCTCCGCGGCTGGCTCGACGCTCGACAGTAGGCGATACGCGAGAGTTACCCGCTGATCCGGCGGAAGCACCAGCGCGTCCTGCGACAATGCATCAAGCGTGGTGGACATGGATAAAAAATAGGCTAAGAGGCAGGAAATGTCGAATCGGAAAATCGCGCGGCTTTGTTTCGCCATCCCAAGACAGCGGCAATCTCATCCGTATCGCGCGAATACTCATTGAACAAATCCGAAAATTCAGCCTGAAATTGCGCTCTCGCTACCTCCACATTCTCTTGCTGATCACATCTGCGCAAGCACGCCACCAACTTCTCATCTATAACCTCTAAAGTGCGTTTGTTCCGATCGATAATCATTACTTGAAAGAGTTTATCCAACAAGGCGTCCAAGGCCATCAACTTGGCATTGTAGGCCAGAACAAGCACCTGAACTTCCGCGTGCAATGGCAACGGGTCCGCAGCCAGATCCTTGATAGGTCCATAGAAATCAACCAAATGCGGACTATTGGTTGAGTAAAGTTCGATCATCCAAGGCAACGGCTTTTCCAGCGCCACGATCACAGTATCCAACCAACGCAGGATATTCTCCACCCCGAGCAGGCTATTATCCATCGCCACCAAAAGCACCGCGGCCTGCGTTTCCAATTTCATGATTTCGCAGTGGAGGTGTCCAATCTTCACTCCTTCGTTTCCTTGAACTCCTCGGTCTTCCAGCGAGGGAGATTGCAGGAGGCGGCGATTTCATCAAAAGCGGCGATTTCCGCCGCGGAGAAGAGCAGGCCGCCGAAGCGCGCGCACTTCGCGGACCATTGCGCCTCGAGCTGGCCGGGCAGCATGCATTGCTCGTTGCCGCCGGCGAGAATGTCACGGATGACGGCCTTGACGTTGGCCGCCTGCGAGCGCCCGCCCGCAAACGCGCCGCCGGACATGGCCTCGGGGTGAATCACCTGAAAATAAAAACACGGCGTGTGTTTCTCGCCGGGCACCGTCGTGCGGCAACGGATGGTCGGCAGCGAGCCGCCGATGAAGCCCGCGACGATTTCATTGATGAGGGACAGGCCGTAACCCTTGTGCTGGCCGAAGGGCAGCAGCGCGGCGACTTTCGCGGGATCGTTGGTCATCTTGCCGTCCTTGTCCACGGCGGCGTCGGGCGGGAGCGTTTTGCCCTCGCGGAGCAGTTGCTGCACGCGGCCCATGGCGATGACGGAGGTCGCCCAGTCCACCACGATGGGAAAGCCCACGGCCTCGACCGTCGGAAAACCCCAGGAATGCGGGTTGGTGCCGAGCGTCGGACGGCGGCCACCGAAGGGCACCACCTCCGCGAGCGCGGCGGTACAATTCGTATAGGCGATATAACCGCGCCGGGCGGCTTCCATCACATAACCGCCGCCCCAGAGATAATGAAAGGCGTTGTCCACTGACACCATGCCGACGCCGTGTTTATCCGCGAGCTTGATGCACGTCTCGATCGCCTCGACCGCCACGGCCTGGCCGAGCTTCTTGTTCGCGTTCCAGACTTGGGCGGCGTCGAACCGGCCGGCGTTGACTTCCAGTTTCGCGCCGGGGACGCAACCGCCCACGCCCGACCCAAAATGCTCGTCGAGATGCAGGGCCTTGATGCCGTTGTGCGTGCGGATGCCGTGGCGCGAGGCGTTTTCAGCGACGCTGGTGGCCGCGGCGGCCTCGACGGCGGTGAACCCGCGTTTTTGGAAAGCGGCGGCAACCGTGGCGTTGTGGCGCGCGGGCGGGACGACGTAGAAGGTTTCAGTGGCCATGAGAAGAGGAAGAGTTTTGGACAGAATTAACAGAATGAGCAGAATTTTTTCTGAAAAATCATTAAGCAACGAGGTGTGTGCAAGACAACGAGAGCAAGTCGGGCAAAGAGTATTTTAATTCTGCAAATTCTGTTCATTCTGTCAAAAAATGCGGCTTATCTGGGCGCCGGGATGGCGACTTGATTCACTTGGGCGAGCGGCTTTTCCCCGCGCAGCGCGAGGAGGAGATTCTCCACGGCCATACCCGCCTGGCGCACGACGCTTTCGTAGGTACGCGAGCCGATATGCGGCGTAATGAGGCAATTCTTCGCCTTGAGCAAGGGATGATCCGCGGGCGGCGGCTCGACATCGAGCACGTCCGAGCCGTAACCGCCCAAGTGCCCGCTGGCCAGCGCCGCCACGACGGCCGCGGTGTCAATCAATTCGCCGCGACTCGTGTTGATCAGCGTCGCGCCTTTTTTCATCTGAGCAAGGAGGCCCGCGTTGACGATGTGGTTCGTCTCCGGCGTGAGGCTCAGGTGCAGGGAGAGAAAATCCGCGCCGCGCGCAAGTTCTGCGAAGGTCGAAATGCGTTTCACCTGGTGGGCATAGGCGAACGTTTCATCAAAGTGCATATCGAAGGCCTGGCATTCCATGCCGAAAGCCCGCCCGCGGATGACCATTTCCTTGCCGATGCGCCCCAGGCCGGCGATGCCGAGGGTCTTGCCCGCCAGTTCGTGGCCGGTGAGGCGCTTCCATTGGCCGGCGCGGGTGTAGTTGATTTCCTCGACGAAATGTTTGCTAAAGCAGAGCATCAACCCGAAGGCGTGTTCGGCGACCGTGGTGTGGTTGACGCCGGGGGTGAAGGTGACCGGAATGCCGTGGGCGGTCGCGGCCGCCACGTCAATTTTGTCCACCCCGATGCCGTACTTGGCGATGAGGCGCAGGCGCGGCAGGGACTTCTCGATGACGGCGCGGGTGATGGCGTCGTCGCCGCACAAAAAGGCGTCGAAAGTGCCGGCGAGTTCGAGCATGCGGCCCTCGCTGAGGGGGCCGCGCTCGCGGACGAGTTCCAGGCCGGCCTCGGCGAGCTTGGCGTGATGCGGGCCGGGCGTGTCCTGCAGCGAAGTGGTGGTCACCAATACACGAGTCATAGGGAGAAAAAAGGGGAACCGTCAAATTGCACGCCGGGGCCCCGCCAATCAAGGCGAAACCCATGGCCAGGTGTGCTTCTTTTAATTTTGCCTTCTGGCGGCCAGATTCTACCTTCTCCCTTCTGCCTTCATAATTCTCCCATGTCCCTCCCCACTCCCACCGTCCTCGGATTGAAGAAATCATTTGGCTTTGGCGACCGCCTCGGCCTCGCCGGCCCGGGCCACCTGGCCGCCTTGCGCGCGCAGGGCAAGGGCTTTTCCGGCATCTTTGCCCAGCAATCCATCCGCGAAATGACCCGCACGCGGCGCAGCCCGCAGGACGTGATGGGCGCCGCGCAGAACGCGCTGGCCGCCGCGAACTACGCCGAGCCCTGGGGCGCGGACGCCGACCACCTCAAGACCACCGAGGACATCGACAAAACCGCCGCCGCGGGCTTTACCTTTTTCACGCTCGATCCGTCGCCGTTCGTCAATAACAGCGCCGACAAGCTGGGCCAGCGTGAACTCGAAGAGCAGTCCATGGCCTTGGTGAAAGACGGCGTTTTCCCGGCGGGCTGGGACACCCATTATTTGAAGGCCGAGTACGACGCCGGCGCCGCGGCGGGCGGGGCGTTGCGCTTCAGCCGGGAAATCCTGCTGCGCGCCGCCGTTAAGTACGGCAAGGCCATCGCGCAAGTCGAGGTCATGTGCAAGCACCTGGCCAAGACCCTGCAGCGCCCGTACGAAGTCGAGGTATCCGTGGACGAAACGGACACCCCCACCCGCCCGCTCGAGCATCTTTTCTGGGCCCTCGAACTCAAGCGCCGCGGCGTGCTCGAACGCGTGGTCTCGCTCGCTCCGCGCTTCATCGGCGAATTTGAAAAAGGCATCGACTACAAGGGCGACCTTGGGGAATTCGAGCGCCAGTTGCGCGTGCATGCGGCCATCGCGCAAAAATTCGGCCCGTATAAAATCTCAATCCACTCGGGCTCGGACAAGTTTTCCATCTATCCGATCATCGGCAAAGTCTGCGGCGACCGGCTGCACCTGAAGACCGCCGGCACCTCGTACCTCGAAGCCCTGCGCGTCGTCGTCCGCGTGGACAAACCGCTGTTCGGCCAGATCGCGGCGTACTCGGCGGGTCGTTTTGCCGAGGACAAGGCGAGCTACCACATCTCCGCCACGGATGCGACGGTCGCGGCGTTGGCGAAGACCCCGGCGGCAGACTATGAGCGCGTTTATTTGGATGAATCTGTGGGCCGCCAGTTGTTGCACGTTACGTTTGGGTCTGTGCTCACGATTGGCACGGCGCCGAATGGCCGCCTGTTCAAGGATTCCATCCTGGAGATTCTCCAGAAGAATGCCGCGCTGCATTCCGAGATACTCGTCAAGCACCTCGGCGAGCACTTGCGGTTGCTGAATGCGGGCTGAGAAGGGACAAAGCAGCAAAGGGACAGAGGGACAAAGGGGCAAAAAATACTCGCGACGCTCAGGGGCTTGCCATCAAAACGTTATGAGCACTTCGATTCGAACGTTTCGAGATTTGCTGGTCTGGCAGAAGGCGATGTCCTTGGTAACAGAGATTTATGGCGTCAGCCGTGCCTTCCCCAAAGAGGAAGTGTACGGCCTGACGGCCCAAATCCGACGGGCGGCGATTTCAATACCTTCAAATCTTGCCGAAGGTTATGCACGGCGTTCCCGCGTGGAGTACGGCCGATTTGTGCAAATCGCCTGCGGCTCATTGTATGAGTTGCAGACCCAATTGGAAATCGCTACAAATCTTGGTTACCTAACGCGGCTCGGCTTCGAAGCCTTGTTCGAGAAATCCCGCGAGATTGAACGAATGCTGTCTAGCCTTCATCAAAAGCTCGCCCAGCCCAAACAAGGAACCTCTCCTCGCTCCAACTAGATACCCTCTGCCTCTTTTCTCCATTCCCTTCCGCCCTCAGTCCTTAGTCCCTTTGTTCCTCTGCTCCTTAGTCCCTTTCCCTCATGTCCCTTTTCCAACCCGCCCGCCGCCGTGATCCGCAGACGCTCGTCGAGGAAGCCACGCTGGATTTCACCATGGGTGACATTCCGGCGGCGCTGGTCAAGCTGCGCGAGGCATTGACCGATGACCCGAAGTATTTCCCGGCACTCCACGCGCTCGCGGAGATTCATTTCGCCCAGCGCGAACTTGACCAGGCCCTCGTGGCCGCCACCGCGGCCCATGTGCTGCGGCCCGACGATGTTCACATCAACACTTCCCTCTCGCGCATTTACATGGAGAAGGGGGACAAGCCCCAGGCCGAGCACTTCGGCGCCCAGGCCCGGATGTTGAGTTGGAAAGATGAGTTGAAGTCGCCGCCGCCTGAGCCAACCAAGTTGTGAGTCAGACGTCACGGACGCGGACGAAGCGGGATTGCCATCTTTGGCCCGCGGAGGATAGAAGGAGGTGCCGGTTACCCCACCCCTTATTGCTTCGCAGGTTTGACTCCACCGTCCGCGTCCCCGTTTGCCCATGACGTTCTTCTCTCGTCTGCCTGTTTTTAAATTTGTCTCCCTCGGCTGCCTCGTAGGCGGCCTCGCGGTCAGCGCCGCGGCCCAACCCGCCGCCACCCCGGCCGCCAGCGCGGACGTCACCGCCGCGGCTGCTTTGCCGCTCACCACCATCCATCCCGATGGCAAGGCGCACAAATTCGAAGCCCGCGACCACCAGTTCTTCATCGATGGCCAGCCGACATTGATCCTCGCCGGGGAGATGCATTTCGGGCGCGCGCAGCCGGAGGATTGGGACACCCGCATCAAGCAGGCGAAAGCCATGGGCCTGAACGCCATTAGTTTTTATCTTTTTTGGAACCAGGTGGAGGCGAAGGAGGGGCAATTCAATTTCACGGGCATGAATGACGTGCGCCACGTGCTCAAACTCTGCCAGGACAACGGCATGTGGGCCATTTTGCGGCCGGGGCCGTATTGCTGCGCCGAGGTGGACTACGGCGGCATTCCCGCGTGGACGCTGAAATATCCCGACGTAAAAATCCGCACCAACGACCCGACCTATGTCGAGTGGAGCAAGAAATACATCGAGCAGGTGTACAAACAAGTGGGCGACCTTCAGGTGAGCAAGGGCGGTCCGCTGGTGATGGTGCAGATTGAAAATGAGTACGGCAATGGCCGCCCGGCGAACAATGACTACATGGTTTCGCTGCAAAAGATTTTCCAGGACGTGGGCTTCGAGTGCCCGATGTTCATTTGCGATCCGGGCGTGGAACCGGCGTCACGGCAAATGCCCGGCGTGATGGCCGAGCAAAACGGCCTGCGCGGCCCGGCCAGCCGCCCGCTGCTCGCGGCCCTGGGTGATTTCCCGGTTTACGTGCCCGAAGTTTACACGGCGTGGTTTCTCGGCTGGGGCGCCACGCCCGCCAACGAATACCGCAGCCGCAGCCCGCTCGCCGCCAGCGTGGGCTGGCTCAACATCCTTTTGGACAACCACTATTCGTTCTGCCTCTACATGTTTTTTGGCGGCACCAATTACGGCTTTTACAACGGCGCCATCGAGAACCTGCCCATTCAAACCAGCTACGATTATGGCGCGCCGATCGATGAGGCGGGCCGCATGACCGACAAATACCGCGCCTTTCGCGACATCCTCAGCACGCGGTTCAATCTCAAATTGCCCGAACCGCCGGCAGACCCGCTCGTCATCGAATTACCGCCCATCAAGTTCACGCAAAAAGAGCCGCTGCTCGCCACGCTGCCGGACAAACCCACCCGCGCCGCCGCCCAACCGGTGGCCATGGAAGACCTCGACCAGGATTACGGCTTCGTGCTGTACCGGAAGAAATTCCCCGACGGCCTCAAGGGTTCGCTGGTGGTGAATTCGTCGGACTACACCGAAGTCATCGTCAACGGGAAGCGCCTCAGCGACGCCTATCGCGGCCTGGGGCCGGACAGCAACACGGTCGCCGTGGATGAAGCCGGGCCGGTGACGTTGGATTTGCTGGTGTACAATCTCGGGCGCATCAGCGTCATCACCAATGACCGCAGCCAGAATCGCGCGCGCAAGGGCCTCGCCGGCGCCACGCTCGACGGCCAGGAGCTGACGGATTGGGAAATGTATTCGCTGCCCTATGCCACCGGCCCGGAAAATTTCAAACCCTCCGCTGCCCCGCAAATGGGCCCGACTTTTTATCACGCGACTTTTAACGTAAACCAAGTCGGCAGCACGTTTTTGGACCTGAGCAACTGGGGCTTCGGCGCGGTGTGGGTCAACGGCCACAACCTCGGGCGCTTCCTAGATCGTGGCGGCCAGCGCGGGCTCTTTCTGCCGAGCCAATGGCTCAAGCCGGGCCAGAACGAGATTACGGTGCTCGAATTGCACGACGCCCCGGTGACGCCGGAAATCACGGGGGTCAAGAACCTGGTGACGTCCACCATCAATCCCTGGCCCGTGAATTTAACGCGGCCGTAAGTTTTGGCGCCTCGCGCGTTACAAATGGTAAACCCTAGGTCGCTGAAACTGCAAAAAACGTAAAATGTGTTTTTGCGCCTTGGACCTCGCAGCGTGTCAGCCCCTACCAGCCCAAGGCGGATTGCATCGTTGTCGGAGAAACCAAAATCGGCAGGGCCATCACGGCCAGATTCAAGAGCAGCAGCAATCCGCACCAGCCGCGGCCGGCTTTTTCCCGACGCAGCGCCACTGCGGCGACCGCCGTGCTGAAAAGGAACAGCAGGTAGGCGAAAAGCAGGGTAATCCAACTGAAATCGGGATGCCCGTGCGGCTGCCAGTACTCAATGAAGGGAAACAGGCCGCAGCAGAAAATCAGCAGGGAAAACAGCGGCCGCCGCTGGTGCCGCCGGGCGAGTACCAACACGACTGCGAACCCGACCAGTATGATCGGAAAGATCACTTTCGCGGCAAAGGCGTAAGCTTGCTCGTTTTTCATCGGCGCTGTTTAAATTTTAAGCCAAAGGCCGGTTGCAGGATCATTTTTCCGATACTTTCATTAACCGCCATGACTCGAGTAGTACATCCACCCGTCCGCCCAGCCGATGGCCGTAATCGAGAGATACTGATTGCTGCGCTCATAATTGAAATAGCGAGGTTTCGGCGGCGGATTCCACCACTCAAAAGTTCGGGATTCGCACCAAAGCCCATTAAGCTGCTCGCCTTTGTAACTGGCAGACAAGGGAATTTTCGTAACGCCCAATTGCGCTAGGGACGAATAATCCGCATAGTTCGCCGCTTCAATCGGTATCGTCACCCCCAACCGGTTGGCGTAATCTTTGACCTCGCTCTCCGGCATTTGCACTTTCAGCAATTCGATATAATCGCCGGTCATGCCGGAATGCTTGTAACTGTGTCGATCGGTGGCTGAGTTGGGAAGATTCCATTCTGCGGACGAAGGAATTATCGAATCAATTACATCCGTTTCGAGGGCAAGAAAAAGGAACAAGGGAATAGCCAAGGCCAACAAGCACCCGATTGCCCTTTTTTTTGAGCTACGCAGCGGACTCTTTTGGCCCTCGTCCATCTTAATACCCCATCTTGGCCAGTTCGTCCTGCAACACGTACTGGAAGTCCTGCACGTCGGCCGGCTTGGGCTGGTAGCCCTTCACTTTCGGGATGAGGCCGAGGCGGCCGGACTGGTCGAGATACCATTCCGCAGTCTGCGCGTCGCTGAAAGTCACGCTGCCGCTGACGACGGCGCCGGGACGCACGATTTTGTCCACCACGACGCGGACTTTGCTGGCCGGGCCGGGCTGATCCGCACCGGGAAAGGGAATGGGCTCGCCGGGTTTGCCGGGCAGCGGGCCGGAACCGGAGGTGGTGGCGGGGCCCTGGGTCAAATCGCTCGCGGCGGCGGTGGCCTTCTTGGGCGGTTCCTTGAGCGCCAGGTTGAGGTCGTCGAGCAGGAAGCGCGTGTCCATGTACGTCAGGGACACGGAGAATTGCTCGCCCAGGCGCTTCTGGATGTCGCCCAAGGTGGCACCCTCGCTGATCCAGCGGAGCAACTCGGCTTTCTGTTCTTCAGTCAGGGTAACGGCCATGGGCAAGGATTACGGATACGGCGCAAAACGTCAAGGGGCAGGTTTACGCGGGACAATGCTCACTACAATTGGAGGGGCTATTTTTGAGCGTTCGGGGTGCCCGGATTTTCGTTGTGCTAACCGCCGCAATGGTTAAATTCATAAAACGTCCTTTTCCAAACCTGGGCATAATGAAATGAGCCCAAGTGCGTTTTCTCGATGGAGGTAAAGTACGTTGAACCTGAATCGACCGGGCCCTTTCGGCCGGTCCTTCCGCCCCAAGGTTGACGATGCAAACCGCCCCCTCTTCCGTGCGTGGTCCAGGGACTCGTTTCGCGATGCAGTTCGTTATGGTGGCCCTCGCCTTCGGCGCGGGGTGGTCTCTCGCGCCGCGAACAACAGATAGTGCTGTTGTCCCGGCCCCAAACAGTGCCTCCTCCGGCAAATCCACGTCCGGTAAAAACGCCCCGCCCTCACCCGCCGAATTAGCCAAGGCCAAAGCCGGCCTCGCCCAAGTCCTGCGCAATTCCACCGAGATATCCCGCCAGCACACGATTTTCACCTTCGCGGCCAAACTTGACGACGGGATGGTCAAGGCGCTCCTCGCCGACCTGGCCACCCAGCCTTTTGACATGAGAAATCCCTATGCTCTGGATGCCTTGTTTGGACGCTTCACGGACGCGGACCCCGTAGCGGCCTATGCTTGGTTGCAGGGCGTGCAAGACCCAAAAATAAAAAAGCACCTTTTCTACCAGGCTTTCGACGCCCTCTCACTCCATGACCCCGCCGCTGCGCTCGCCGCAGTGGCCGAGTTGCCGAACGGGAGCCGGCGCTTTTACGCCACGAGCGTCACCCTTGCCAACATGGCCCGCCAGGATCCGCAGGGGGCGTTAGCGACTTTGAAAGCCATGCCGGATGGGGCGTTTGGCGGGTCGCCGTTTGGCGACGAATCCATTTACAACGAACTCTTTATCACTTGGTCCAAGAATGACCCCGCCGCAGCGGCTACGGAAGCGCTCAACCTGCCCGCGGGAAATATCCGCAATGACGCCCTTAAGGGCGTGGCGGAAGGATGGGCCCTTCAGGATCCGCAAGGCGCCCTGGCGTGGGCCGCTTCTCTTCCCGCCGGCGCAACGCAAGACGCCGCGGTCGCCGAAGCCATAGAGACCTCCATTTATCAGGATCCCAAGCTAGCCGGGGACTACGCCATTAAGATACCCAATGCCGACAAACGCACGCGCGAGGTCTCCATGGTCGCTAACGAATGGAGCAGTTCGGACCCGCTCGGGTTGGCCGCTTGGGCCAGTAAAAACCTCAATGGCGATGATTTCGTCATGGCGGGCCGATATGCGATGGGTGAACTAAGCGTTACTGATCCACTTTCTGCCGTAAATTACCTCGCGCAAGAATCCAATGCCGCCCTGGACGATAGCACCATCCCTTTAATTATGCGAAATTGGGTGAATCAAGATCCGCAATCGGCCCTAAAGTGGGTTGAAACGCTGCCCACAGACAGCGCCAACCGCATTTTGGCGCTCAAAAGCGCATTAGATTCGTGGTCCACTACTGACCCGACCTCTGCAGCGGCTTACCTCCAAAATCTGACTTCAGACCCCGCGTTTAGCACTCTCGCCACCAAATTAGCCAACACTTGGGCCAATAACGATCCCACAGCGGCGCTCGCCTGGGCCAAAGGCTTGCCCGAAGGCACCGCCCAAACCGCTGCCATTGCCTCAGCCCTTTCACAGTTCGTCAAAGTTGATCCGCAAGCCGCCTTCAATGAGGCCCAGCAATTGCCTGACGCCAGCCGCGACAATGCGCTGAGCAAAGTCATTTCTGGTTGGGCCGACCAGCAACCGGCCCAGGCCGCCGCCGTGCTCGCCAGTTTGCCGCCCGGCGAAAATCTCAATTCCGCGACGGCCGATGTCGCCAGCTCTTGGCTGCACCAAGACCCCGCTGCTGCCTCCCAATGGATTGACTCGCTGCCGGTGTCGCCCGCCCGGGATGGCGCCGTCATTCAGTTGGTGAATTTGGTGGGCAAAGACGACCCCGCCTCAGCGTTAAAATGGGCCGCCACGATCAGCAATCAAGGCAGCCGAAATACGAATCTCACCCGCGTCGCGCGGCAATGGGCGACGAAAGACCCCGCAGCCGCCGCGACCGCCGTCCAGGATTACCAAAATTTGACCGGACTTACGGCCGCCCAACGCCAAGCGCTACAGCAGATTGCGACGAAAACGTACGCTCCTTAATGCTTAGTGATGCTGCCCGAGCTGCTTGGCCAGGAGGTCCACGGTGCGCTTGGCCGAGGCGTCCTGCTCCATCATGTTTTCGACGGTCTTGCAGGCGTGGATGACGGTGCCGTGGTCGCGGCCGCCGAAAGCGTCGCCAATTTCCTGGAGGGAATGGCTGGTGTACATGCGGCAGAGGTACATGGCGATCTGGCGCGGGAAGGCGATGTTGTGCGGACGGCGGCGGGAGAGCAGGTCGCCCTGGCGGAGGTCGTAGTACTTGGTGACGACGGCCTGAATGCGCTCCATCGTGACTTGGTTCTGGGCCTCTTCGTGGAGGATGTCCTGCAACAGGCGCTCGATAGTGGGCACATCCACCGCCTGCTTCATGACCTTGACGACGCCGGCGACGCGGTTGAGGGCGCCTTCCATGCGCCGGACGTTGCGGGTGACGTGCTCGGCGAGGAACTGGATGACGTCGCGGGGCAGGTCGAGTTCGAGGGCGTGGGCCTTCTTGACGAGAATGGCGACGCGGGTTTCGAGATCGGGGGCCTGGATGTCGGCCACCATGCCCCACTGGAAACGGGAGATCAGGCGGTCTTCGAGCTTGGCGATTTCACCGGCCGGGCGGTCGCTGGAAAGGATGATCTGGCGCTGGGATTCGAAGAGTTCGTTAAATGTATGGAAGAATTCCTCCTGAATGCGCTCCTTGCCGGCGAGGAAATGCACGTCGTCGAGCAGGATGGCGTCCACGCTGCGGCAGCGCTGGCGGAAACGGGTGACGCTGTTTTCCTGAATGGCCTTGATGTACTCGTTGGTGAATTTTTCAGTGGAGAGGTAAACGACGCGGGCGTTGGGGTTGAGCTGGAGGATGCAGTGGGCGACGGCGTGCATCAGGTGCGTCTTGCCCAAGCCCGTATCTCCATAGAGAAAGAGGGGATTGTAGGCGCGGGCGGGGGCGTTGGCGACGGCGATGCAGGCGGCATGGGCGAGCTGGTTGCCGGGGCCGACGACGAAATTTTCAAACGTGTTGCGCCAGCTCAGGGGCAATCCCTCATCCTGCGCCGTGAAACGCGAGCGGGGCGAGCGCGTGGAATCCGCGCCGTGGGGCAGGCGCGACGACGACGAATGGGCGGGCGGCGGCGGTGTCAGGCCGCGCGACACCTCGGCCAGCGTCTCCGGCACGACGCGAAAGGAGAGGTCAACCGGATGGCCGGAGGCTAACTCGAGGCGGCGTTGCAACAAATCGCGGTAATTATCCTGAACCCAGATGAGCGCAAAATCGTTGGGCAAACCGAGCACGATGGACGAGGCGTCCTCGGCAAGACAGGTGATCGGTTCGAACCAAGCTTTGTAAACGTCGCTCGGAAAGAGGGTCTGGAAATCGCTTTGCAAGGCGGCCCACAGGCTGTGGGACGTGGTTTTTACGGACATACTCGGTGCTCTCAGACTAAATTAGTATTCACAACTAGGCGGCGGGTGGAAATCAGGTGACAAAAGCGGGCCAAGGGCGGGCGGCCGGCGAGGGGTTGCACAACTCGTTGAGTGCGCCTAGTTTAGCCTGCGCGTCCGACAGATGAGGAAGAGGGGAAAATTCATAAGTAATTGAATGATAATTGGTTAGGTAATGCGCCGGGCGCTTCCTGAAATTTCCCTGCCGCAGTACCGCTGACGCGGCCCGCGGCGGGGAAAAACCCGGAGCACGGCAAGTGACGAGAATGTTTCGGTGATTGCGGAGGCAAAGTCAAAGACTACTTTTGCACAACTTATTGACAATGAAATTGGGGATAACTTTTGGGGCAAATTGGCTTGCGTGGCGATTGCCGCCCTGCTGGCCGAAAATCCTCCCAGCACGAACCCTGCCATTCCAAGTGACAAAGGTGTGACGGAAAAGCGTTGTCAAGACCCGGCACCGGGCGGCTGCTGCTTGGCCATGAAGGCGATGAGGCGCTCGTTGAATTCGCGGGCCGAGTCGTGGCCGATGGATTTTAGCGCCTGTACGAGCGCGGCGACCTCCACCAGACGCGCGAGATCGCGGCCGGGGCGCACGGGAATTTTAATGTGCGGCACGGCGCGATTGAGCATTTCATAGTAACTTTGTTCGAGGCCCGTGCGCTCCTCGTCCATGCCGGGCTCGTACTCCACAAAGGTGACCACGAGGTCGATGCGTTTTTCGAGGCGCACGGAACGGACGCCAAAAAGTTCGGTGATGTTGATGATGCCGATGCCGCGGCACTCCATGTAACCGCGATTCAGCTCGGAGCTGGTGCCAATCAATTCGCGTTCACCCACGAGGCGCACGTAGGTCAAGTCGTCGGAGACGAGGCTGTGGCCGCGCTCGATCAGCGCGAGGGCGCACTCACTTTTGCCGATGCCGCTCTTGCCGCGCAGCAGGGTGCCGACGCCCTTGATGTCGAGCAGCGTGCCGTGCGTGCTCATGCGCGGGGCGAAGCGTTCCTCGAGCAGGAGCGTCATCTGCGCGGAAAAATCCCGGGAATCGAGCGTGGTGCGGAAGAGCGGGACGCCGGCGTCGGCCGCGGCGCGCAGGAGCGGGCGCGTGGGCGCAAGATGGCGGGAGACGACGATGCAGGGGATTTTTTTGGCGATGATCTGGCCCATCACGAGCTGCTGCGTTTCCTCCCGCAAGTCGCGCAGGTAACCCATTTCGCCCGCGCCGAAAAGTTGAATGCGTTTGTTGGCAAAATATTTCAGGTAGCCGGTGAGGGCGAGGGCCGGACGGTTGATGCTTTTGTCGCCGATGACCTTGTCGAGCCCGGCCTCGCCGACAATCAACTCGAGATTGAGGTCCTTTTTAAAGGACTCATAGAACTCGCGCACGGTCAGGCTTTCGACAACTTTGGGAGCAGGAGCGGTGGACATGGCGGAAACAGGGGACGGTTTTTTGAAATCCGGCGTTAAGCTACAGTTGAAAATCTTCGCCCAGATAAAGGCGGCGGCACTGGTCATCCTTCACGAGGACGTCACTCGGGCCTTCGAACAACACGCGGCCTTCGTCAATCAGGTAGGCGCGGTCCACGATGCGCAGGGTTTCGCGCACATTGTGGTCGGTGATGAGCACGCCAATGCCCTTGCTCTTGAGGCCCTGCACGATGATCTGCACGTCGCGCACGCTCTTGGGGTCGATGCCGCTGAAGGGCTCGTCCATCAACAAAAACCGCGGGCGGGCCACCAGGGCGCGCGTAATCTCCAGCCGCCGCCGCTCGCCGCCGCTGAGGGTAAAGGCCTTTTGTTTCGCGAGCGGGGTGAGTTCCAATTCATCCAGCATGGCCAGGATAAAATCGTGCCGCTCGGCACGCGGCACGGGCAGCGTCTCCACGATGGCCTGGATGTTTTCATAGACAGTGAGCTTGCGAAACACCGAGGGCTCCTGCGGCAAATAGCCGAGACCGCGCCGCGCGCGGCGGTACATCGGCAGGCCGGTGACATCGTCGCCCTCGAGCAACACGCGCCCGCTCGAGGCCTGGATCAAACCGACGACCATGTAAAACGTCGTCGTTTTGCCCGCGCCGTTTTTGCCGAGCAGGCCGACAATTTCGCCCGCCTGCACGCGCAAGTTGATGCCCCGGACCACTTCGCGCGCGCCGTAAGACTTGTGCAAATCGCGGGCTTCGATGCCGGGCGCGGAGGCCTTGGGCGCCGCAGGCGGAACGGAGGCAACGGTGGCGGAGTCGGTCATGGCGAGCGCGGCGGCGTGGACGGTTTATCCAAGGCTTTGCCCAAGTTGTCAAAATTGATTGCGTTGCGCGGTAAAAAGACGGTGGGGCGCTGGGCCGGATTGGCCGGTTTGCCGGAGCCCGGAGTGGTGGACGCCGGTTCACCAACGATGGAGGCGCGGCGATCCCCTTTATGCAAGATGAGTTGTGTACCCACAGCCCCGATGCCGTCCGGAGCGCTATCGGCGACCACCGGATGGTCGGATAGCACGATGGTCCCGTTGCCGACGAAAATCTCAGCCAGGCCAGCCGTGGCCACCCTTGTACCTTGCACCAAGCGGACATTTCCTCGGGCGACTATGTAATCAATGGACGATGACGTGGCCGCCGGCGCCGTTCCCGCAACCGTCGGCGGGGCGGGTTTGGCGATAGCGCGCATTTCATCGCACGTTGCGTTCATGGTTGCGCTCGCGATCTCCACATGGCCGTTGAACCAATACGTGTTATTACCTGAGGGCGTGGTCAGCAATTGTTGCTGGTCGCTGACGATGGTGGTGTTCCCGGGAGCCGCAGGCTTCAGGGTTGGTGAGGCGGTTTTGGTGATGTTGGCCGTGGGTGTTTCCCAGCCCAAATCACCGAGCGGAGGCAAGGTGACCATGGGACGCACGGGGCCATTGAGGCCGCTGGTGTCGCCAAAAAGTTCCACCGAGTGAATTTTCCTGATGGTGGGCGCGGTGCCGTCGGCATTTTCCTCGGCCATATCGGTGTCGGGCACGATAATCGCGCGCGCGCCGCGGGCCTGGTAAGCGTCCTTGTTGATGAGCACATGGCCGGTGGCGATCATGCTCACGATGCCGCCGATTTGGCCTCCGCTGGCGGCGCGGCCGGCAGCCGGGGGCGTCGCGGCATTCATTGCATTCGCCTCCAACAAATCCGAAGTGCTGCTCATTTCCTGCGCGTTCACCTGCACACCGCCGGTGAATTTGAACAGCGTGGTCTCGTTGCCCCGGGCCATGGAAATTGTCTGGCTGGAAATGCGCGTGCCTACGCTGGCCGGAAGCGCCGGCGCACCGGGCGCGGGACGCGGAGGCGGAAGGGTCAATACCGCCGGGACACTGGCCGAGCCGATCACCAACGCGCGCTGGTCCTTGACGGCAGCTTGTTGCGCCGTAGCCGCTTTGTCGTTCGTCACGAGGTAAATTTTTTCACCACTGAGGCCGGCCTTGCTGTCGTCAATGTGCGGATGACCAGAGAGCACCACTTGGTTGTCCTGGGGGAAAATCTCCGCCTGGTCCGCGGTAGTGACACGATCCGTCTTGGTCACCGGGTCGAGCTGGTGGACGACCACGGCGCCTTGGGCCAGCAAATGGGTAAGCTTGCCGACGCTGGCCGCGCCTGCGGCGGGAGGGCTGGCCGCCGGAGTTTTTGTATCCGTGGGGGCGAGCGGACTGAACTCCGCATCGAGGCGGTTCGTGTCTAATTTAAGCTCCGGGTCGTCTACGTGCACTGAACGATTGACGACAAAATGACGACCGCTTTGCCCTAGGTCTGCTTGCAGGGATTCGCCGGTGATGACGAGGCGGGGCGCACTCGCCACGGGCGGCAGGATGGGCTTTGCCGCGCCGGCGTCGTCGGTGGTGCTCGCGGACAACGGAGGCAGCGAAACATGGACGCGAGCCGGGCGGTTCAGGCCGTCGGACCGCGGTTCAACTTCGAGGCGCTGCGTGTTGTCATTCCACCACGTGATGCGGCTGCCCAGCAAAATGGCGTCACTGCCGAGTTCATGCACCTGCGGCGAGCCGGATAAAATCACCTGCTGGTTGGCGGGCACAATCTCGGCGACCTGGCTTTGGGCCTCGATGCCACCCTGGTTAATTTGCACGTTGTCGCGCGCGAAGATGCGCTCAATCTGGCCCGCGCCGTTGGGGTTGGGCACGGTCGTGGCCGGAGCGGGCGCACCGGTGGCGCTGCGCGCGGCGATGACTTCCAGCGTGCGGCTAGTCGTATGGCTCGTGGCGTTGCCCGCCTTGTCGTCGGCGGTGCCCGTGATGTCCACATTGCCGGTGAAGGAAAAGAGATTGCGGCCCGGGTTTTTCGGATCCTCGCTGATGATCAGGGAATCGCTATGCACCAGGACCGGCGTACCGCTCTTGGCGGGCGCGGAGGCGGTGGCGAGCGTCGGCGGGGCAGTGAACGTCACAGCCACCTCGCGCCCCACACTGGTCGTGCCGCTTTTCCCGTCCCACGTCCAGTTGCGGCCAGTGACGAGGTAAGTCCCGCCCTTTATGGTGAGGAAATCGTCGCCGTGGGCGGTGCTGTTGGCCGGGTTCACTGCGGCCAGCGGGCTTTCGATGGTGGCCTCAATCGGATGCGGCGCCACCGTGGAAAACAAGCGCAGCTTCAAATTGGCGATGTCCACCTTTTCTCCCGATTGCATCACCGTCTGCCGGCCCTCCAGGTCCCAGCCCTTATAGCCATCGGTCCCGTAACCGCCCGACAACATAAAGCGGTCGAGAGTAGCCGGGTTGGCCAGCGCGGGCGCTGCCGCACGCACAGCGGGTGACGCCAAGGCCGCTGCGAGGGCCCAAGCCACGCCGCAGCACCACCAAGACAAACTGGGGATATCCTTCCGCAAGGAGGTATTCTTAATCATGTCCACCCTGGGGACAATGGGAAATTCGGTTGGGTTGCAAAAATTGCGCCGCTATTCCACACGGCCCCGAACACCTCGACACCAATTTAAAACAGGCTGAAATTCGGCACGCGCCAAAACCGCGCGCCGGGCTGGATGATGTAGGCCACAAAAACGTAGGCGAGAAAGCCCAGGCGCAAAGCGCCCTCAAACGTCATCACCATCAAGGCCCATTTTAGTCCGCAGGCGCGGCGAAAACCAAAGCCCGCGATGGTCACCGCAATCAACAGCAAGCCCGGCAGATTCGTGGGGCGGTTGAAGAGCAGGCTGAGTTGGTAAATGTAGCCGGACACAATGCCCACCAGCCACATCACGCTCAGGATGGTCGAGCCCTGGGGGGATTTTTCGAGCGGGTGAACGCCCGCGCGGATTTGCTCCACGCCCAAAAACCGGTCCGCCACCAGCAATTGCGCGACCTCCAGAAAAATAAATACCGGCGCCAGCCAGGCCAGAATCAGCGTGATAATCGTCGGCACGTTGGCGAAACACTACGCGGGCCCTAAGACCGATGGCGAGCTTTCCTACGGCTGGCACCACTTCCGGATCGGACTCCCCGAAAATCCAGCATAGGTCCATTCTAGACATGTAAATGCCAATTCTGTCTGCTTGCCGACCAGCCGTACCCTCGTAAAATTCAACAAGGCCGTCACTTCGCCCCCGAGGTTCCGACTGGCCCTACCCCTCTCTTTATTTTCGCATTGGTTTATCCCTTGATCAGCCAAGGCGATTGAAAATTCCCATGCCCAACCCCTCCGTTTCGACTGCGTCGTCCGCGCGCTGGCTTTCGGTCGCGCTAATCCTGATTTCCCTCCTGACCGCCTCCGTGCAGGCGCAAGATGCCGCCGCGCCCGCGCCAGCCGCAGGCGCGCGCGGAGGCCGGGGCGGCGGCCGGGGTGGCCGCGGCGGCGCAACTCCCGCCGTCGCGCTGAATCCCGATGGCACGCCCTTGGTTTACGGCACGCCTGCGGACCAACCCGCCAAGCCCAAACCGATTCCCGCCGGGCCCTATGAGCCGACGTGGGATTCCCTGGCCGCCCATTGGGTGCCGCCGGAATGGTTTCGCGACGCGAAATTCGGCATCTTTATCCACTGGGGCCTGTACTCCCTCGCGGCCCACGGCAACGAGTGGTACGTCCAGCACATGTACGCCGGCGACGCCGCGTGGCACACGCAGAACTTCGGGCCACTCGACAAATTCGGCTACAAAGATTTCATTCCGCTCTTCACGGTTCCGAAATATGATCCGCAGGCGTGGGCCGAATTGTTCAAGAACGCGGGGGCAAAATACGTGATGCCGGTGGCCGAACACCACGACGGTTTTGCGATGTGGGACAGCGATTTGACGCCGTGGTCCGCGGGCAAGATGGGCCCGAAGCGCGACCTCATCGGCGAATTGGCCAAGGCCGTCCGCGCCGAGGGTTTGCATTTCGCGGTATCGAGCCACCGCATCGAGCATTACTCCTTTATCAGCAAACCCAATCAGCCGTCCGACTTGGATGACCCGCTGTACGCAAATTTCTATTGGGTCTATGGGCGCAGCCAGGAGCGCTACCAGGCTTTTGTGCAGGACTGGATCGCCCGCCAGCAGGAGCTAATTGATAAATACCAGCCGGACTTGCTGTACTGGGACAATGGCATCAATGGCCGCGACCACGATCCGGAGAAACTGGCGGTGGCCGCGTATTATTACAACCGCGCGGTGGAATGGGGCAAGCAAGTCGGCATCAACACCAAGCAACAGGCGTTTCTCGCCGGCGGCATCCGCGATTACGAACGCGGGCGGGCGCCCGACCTCGAGCCGAACATCTGGCAGGAAGACACCGCCATGGGGCACAACTCCTGGGGTTACGTCACCAATCTGCAACTGCGCAATGCGGGCGAAATGGTGCACGAACTGATTGATTGCGTGAGCAAAAACGGCAACTACCTGCTCAACATTTCCCCCAAAGGCGACGGCTCGATCCCGGCGGATCAGCAGTTGCGCCTGCTCGAAATTGGCGAATGGTTGAAGCTCAACGGCGACGCGATTTATGGCACGCGCCCGTGGATTAAATACGGCGAGGGCTCGTACACCGGCACGGTCAATGCCCAGAGCGAACGCGGCATCACCGACGCCATGCTGCACGAATTCACCGCGAGCGACATCCGCTTCACCACTAAGGGCGACACGCTCAACGCCATTCTGCTCGGCTGGCCGGCGGACAACGTGGCCGTCATCAAATCGCTCGCGCTCGGGCAGGGTTTTGACGGGCAGATCACTCGCGTGAATCTCATCGGCTACGATGGTCGCGGCGCCAATCTTGCCTTCACTCAAGACGCAGAGGGCCTCAAAGTCACGATGCCTTCGCCGTTCATCCGCCCGTGCGAATATGCGTTTGTCCTAAAAATCAGCGGCCTCAAACTCCCACCCGCAGTGGCGGCCGTCGCAGCCGTGGTGGCACCGTGAAGCGATTTCCATACCCCACCCCCGTCATGCGCATTTCCCTTTGCCGCTCCCTGCTCGGTCTCGTTTCATTGATAACAGCAACAACGGTTTCCGCCGCCGATTTGACGATGCGGTACAACGAGCCGGCGTCCGAATGGATGAAAGCGCTGCCCCTCGGCAATGGCCGTCTCGGCGGAATGGTTTTTGGTGGCACCGCGCAAGAGCATGTGCAGTTCAATGAAATCTCGCTCTGGAGTGGCGACGAAACCACGCGCGGCACTTACCAGGCCTTTGGGGACGTGCTGATCAATCTGCCCGGCCATGATCAAAATGTGACCAACTACCAGCGCGATCTGGATCTGGAACACGGGGTCGCGCAGGTGACTTACAGCAAAGACGGCGTTGATTATAAACGGGAGTTTTTTGCGAGCCATCCCGCGCAAGTCATGGTGTTTCACCTGACCGCGAACAAACCCGGTGCTTACACTGGCAGCATCGAACTGACCGACATGCACAACGCCGCGATCGCCGCCAGCGGCAACCGCCTCACGGCCAGCGGCAATCTGGGCGAGTACACCGCGCCCGCGCGCGGACGTGGCCCCGCCCGCACGACCAACCAGGAGCTTTTCGAAAGCCAGGTCATCGTGCTGCACGATGGTGGCCAAGCCGGCGTGGAGGGCAGCACGATTGCCTTCGCGGGCTGCAATTCAGTGACCGTCATCGTCGGCGCGGGCACGAGTTATATTTTTGACTATGCCCAACATTATCAGGGTGAAAACCCGCATGGGAAACTGACTGCGCAGATGGATGCCGCCGCGCAAAAATCTGCCGCCGACCTGTATGCGGAACACGAGAAGGATTACACCGCGCTCTTTGGCCGCGTGGCGTTGAATCTCGGCGAAACGGCGGCGGATATTCGCGCGCTCCCGACGGACCAGCGCCTCGCCGCGTTTAAAGACAAGGACACCGACCCCGGACTCGTCGCGATGTTTTTCCAATTCGGACGTTATCTGCTCATTTCCTGCTCGCGCGACACGCTGCCCGCCAACCTCCAGGGCCTGTGGAATGCCAGCAACAATCCCTCGTGGGGTTCCGACTATCACACGAACATCAATATCCAGATGAATTACTGGGCCGCCGAGCCGACGAACCTCAGCGAGACCACGCCACCGTTGTTTAATTTCGTGGAGGCAATGATTCCGTCCTACCGGAATATCGTGGCCAAAACGGCGGCGCGCTACGTGGACAATCCGCCGCCTGCGCCGCGGGGCAACGCTACGCCGCCCGAGACTTTCCTCACCCAGGACGGCAAGCCCGTGCGCGGCTGGGCCGTGGCCACGCAATCCACGCCGTGGGGCCAGACCGATTACACCTGGAACAAGGGCGGCAATGCGTGGTACATGCAGCACTTTTACGACCATTATGCGTTCACCCAGGACAAGGAATTTCTGGCGAAAGTCGCCTACCCCGCGATGAAGGAAGTTTGCCAGTTTTGGATCGATGATTTGAAGAAATTACCCGATGGCACTTACGTCGCGCCGCTGGGCTGGTCGCCGGAGCAAGGGCCGCACGAAGACGGCGTCACCTACGACCAGGAACTGATTTGGGACTTGTTCGACAACACGGTGAAAGCGGCGGACGTCCTCGGCACCGACAAAGAATTTCGCAACCAGGTGGCCGAGATTCGCGACCACTTGGTGAAACCGAAAGTCGGCCCGTGGGGCCAGGTGCAGGAATGGATGGAGGAGCAACCGCTGGATGTGCCGACGAATCACCATCGTCACATTTCGCAATTGTTCGCGCTTTATCCCGGCCACCAAATCACAGTGGAGACGCCGGAGTTGTTGAACGCGTCGAAGGTCACCATCAACGCGCGCGGCGACGACGGCGCGACGGAGTGGTCCTTTGCCTGGCGCGCCGCGATGTGGGCCCGCCTCGGCGACGGTGACAACGCCTACGCCCGCCTGCGCCGCGAACTCGAGTATTCGCCTAGCAGCCGCACCAAGGGCACCTCGGCGAATTTCTTTGAAAATTATCCGCCCTTTCAAATCGACGGCAACCTTGGCGCGACCGCCGCCATCTGCGAAATGCTCCTGCAAAGCCAGGCCGACGCCATCCAATTGCTCCCGGCGCTGCCCTCGGCGTGGCCGACCGGCGATTACAAGGGCCTGCGCGCCCGCGGCGGTTTTCAGGTGGATTGTGCCTGGAAAGACGGCAAACTCGCCTCCGCGACCATTACGAGCCTCAGCGGCACGAATCCCAAAGTGCGTTATGGCGACAAAGTCGTTACCCTGGAACTCAAGCCCGGCCAAGCTAAGACCCTCGGGCCGGATCTGGCCGTAACGGCGAATGCGGCGGCCGCGGCGGGGCGTTAGGACTCCCTTGGGGGCCCGCCAATTTATTTGTCAAACCTTAGGAGCGGTGTCACGCTGTCGGTTTTCCCCATGAAAAATCCGACCCCTTCGACCCACCTTTTACGTCGCGTGCTGGCCCTGCCGTTTTTGTTGGCACTGTCGCTGAATGCGCAAAACACTCCCGCGCCCGCGACACCGGGCGCAGCACCGGTGACGGCTGCTGCGACCCCCGCCGCCGCTCCCGCCCTGCCGCCGGAGCCGACCAAGACTTCCTATAAATTCGATTTCGGCGCCGGCGACGCTGCGCCCGGTTTTATCAAGGTCACCCCGGACATGGTTTACACGGACGCGCGGGGTTTCGGCTTTGAGACCACCACCGTGCCCGCCCCGCCGACTGCCGCGGGCAAAGCCGGCAGCGACGCCAAAGGCGATGTCATTACGAGCGACAAGCCGTACTACTTCTCTGTTGCCCTGCCAGAGGGGAATTACAAAGTGACTGTCACGTTTGGCAACCCAACGACGGCGACAAATAACACGGTGAAGGCCGAATTGCGCCGGCTCATGCTCGAAAAAGTGGCGACCAAGCCGGGTGAATTTGTCACGAAGTCGTTTATCGTCAGTGAGCGCCGGCCGCAGTATCCCGGCGGCGTGGTGCGGATCAAGGAGCCGCGTGAATCGACCCAGGAAGCCTGGGATTGGGATCCGCGCCTGACGTTTGAGTTCACCGGCGACCATCCGAGCGTCGCCGCCGTGGAAATCGAAAAAGTGGAGGTGCCGGTGGTGTACATCGTCGGCGATTCGACCTCGACGGATCAGATGGTCGAGCCGTGGAATAGCTGGGGCCAGATGTTCCCGCGCTGGTTCAGACCGGAAATCGCCGTCTCCAACTTCGGCGAATCCGGCGAGACGCTCGCGGGCGTCACCGGCGAACATCGTTTCGACAAAATTTACGGCCTGTTGAAAAAGGGCGATTACGTGTTCATCCAATTCGGCCATAATGACATGAAGACCGGCGGGGCCGCTGGCTTGGAAAAATTCAAGGTCACGCTCGCGGACACCGTCGCCAAAATCAAGGAACACGGCGCGCAGCCGGTGATTGTGACCGCAGTGGCGCGCGCGCCGGGCTCGGCCGGCTTCAATGGCTACGTCGAGGGCGCGCAGGAAGTGGGCAAGAACACCGGCACCCCGGTGATTGAATTGAATGCCGAGAGCCAAAAGCTTTATGCCGCGCTCGGCGGCGACGTCCTCAAGGCCTTCACTTTCACCACCACGCAGGACAAGACCCACCACAACAATTACGGCAGTTACGAAGTATCCAAGCTGGTCATCGAAGGTATCAAGGCGAACAAGCTGGATTTGGTGAAATACATCGCCGACGATTACAAACCCTTCGATCCGGCCAAGCCCGACCCGGTGGCGGAATTTGTGCTGCCACCCAGCCCGGCGTATCCCACGCCGGCTTCGGTGTTTGGCACCGCCGGGGGGCGCAACCGCGCGCCCGCCAACACCGCTCCGCTGCCCGTCGCGCCGCCGGGATCTTAGGCTGAAATACGGTTGCTCGAACGCGTGCCAGCCGGGCAACGCCCATGGGAAACCGCCTTCCGTTTCAAGCCATGAAATCCCGACTTTCTGTCCGAGCGCTCGCGGCACTTTTTGCCTGTCTGAGTTGGACTGGTAGTGTCACCACTCCAGCGCGGGGCGCGGAGGCACCACCCCTGCCGGCCTTTCCGGGCGCGGAGGGTTTTGGGGCGCTGGCGACGGGCGGGCGCGGCGGAGAGATTTATCATGTGACCACGCTGGCCGATGCCGGCCCCGGTTCCTTTCGCGATGCCGTGAGCAAACCCAACCGCATCGTGGTGTTTGACGTCGGCGGCGTCATCAAACTGGCGGACAACGTGGCGGTGAGCAGCAATATCACGCTGCTGGGCCAGACGGCGCCCGGCGACGGCATTTGCCTCTACAATCAAAGCGTCTCGCTGGCCGGTTCGACCAATGTCATTGTCCGTTACCTGCGTTTCCGGCAGGGCCTTGCGGGCGATGCCGGCAAAAAGGCCCTCGGACTCGACAAGAGCAGCAACATCATCGTGGATCATTGCTCCATTGAATGGGGCCGGTGGGACGACCTCGGCATTACCGAAGGCAGCAGCAACATCACCGTGCAATATTGCATCGTGGCAGAAGCCATCCATCCGCAAAGCTTCGGCGCGCTGATCGACACCGTCACCAATGTCACCCTCAGCCACAACCTGTGGATGAGCAATGAAAGCCGCAACCCCAAGGCCAAAGGCACCATTCAGTATATCAACAACGTCGTGTACAACTGGGGCGGCATGGGCTTGTGCGGCGGGCATTCGGCGGCCAACCACGACCTCGATGTGATCAACAATTATTTCATCAAGGGCCCCTCCTCCAACGACCTTTTTGCCGGACAGTTTTTCGCATCCGACCATGTTTACCAGGCGGGCAACTATGTGGACTTAGACCGCGATGGAAAGCTCAGCGGCCATCTGGCGCAGGAGGCGGATTTTCATAATGCGCAGGAAAAAAGCTACACTTTGCCCACGTTTGTCCCGCAGGCGGCGATGCATCCCACCGTGCCGGTAACGGTGGACAGCGCGGCGGAGGCCTACGCGAAAATCGTGACCGACGCAGGCTGCTCACCGCGCCGCGACCCCGTGGATCTGCGACTCATCGCCGAGCTCACCTCCCTGGGCACGAAGGGAAAAACGCTCTTGCAGGAAAATAAAACCAACGCCGCAGCCGATAAAAAGGCCAAGGACGAAGCCCTCGCTCTCGCGACCGGGCTTGGTGAAGTCAAAGGCGGGCCAACGCCAACTGATACCGACCACGACGGCCTGCCCGACGCTTGGGAAATGGCCCACCAACTCAATCCCGGCAATCCGGCGGATGCGGCGAAACCCGACGCCACGGGCTACACCAATATTGAAATTTACGCCAACCGCCTGGTTGCCCCGGTGAAATGAGTAGGGTAGCTGCCCACTTGAATGCGGGAGGATATTGCGGTAGCTTGACGGTTCCCCATCTCGCTCCATGAAATTTTTCCGCCGCCGTTGCCTGTACACTTTGTTGGCCGTCACGCTGGGCGCCGTCACGGCCCAGGCCGACGTCGCCCTGCCGAAAATCTTGAGTGACAACATGGTCTTACAGCGCGAACTGCCCGTGCCCATCTGGGGCACCGCTGCGCCAGGGGAGGAGATCGCCGTGCGTTTTGCCGGCCAGGAGAAGAAGACGAAGGCGGGCGCGGACGGCCGCTGGACCGTTTCACTGGATGCGCTCAAGGCCTCCGCCACGCCGCAGGAATTGACCATCGCGGGCACGAACACTGTCACATTGAAAAATATTTTGGTGGGAGAAGTTTGGTTGTGCAGCGGGCAGTCAAATATGGAGTATTCCATCAATCGGCCCTCGTCGTCCGCGCCCGCCGCGGTGCCGGTGGATCCGCAGTTGGCGCAGGAAATCGCGACGGAGACTTACCCCGCCATCCGCCTTTTTCGCGTTGAAAAACAAACCCGCACGCCGGACCTTGTCACCAACGGCTGGACGGAGTGCAGCGGCGACGCCCTGAGTGCCTTCTCGGCCCTCGGGTTTTTCTTCGGCCGCAATCTCCAGCACGAGCTCAACGTGCCCGTGGGCCTCATCGAATCGTCGTGGGGCGGCTCGCGCATCGAGCCGTGGACATTTCCCAATTCCTACGCCGGGCTGCCCGCGTTTAACGACGCCAACGGCCAGACTCTCGCGCAAATCGACGGCGTGCGTCCCGGCCAGTATATCAATAGCATGATTCGCCCGCTCGTGCCGTTCGCGGTGCGCGGCGTCATCTGGTACCAAGGCGAATCGAACATTATCGCGACGAATGATGGCATTCGTTACGCCGATAAAATGCAGGCGCTTGTCGAAGGCTGGCGCGCGGCGTGGAACCGGACGGACCTGCCGTTTTACTCCGTGCAAATCGCGCCCTATGCTTATACGAAGCGTCCGGACCCGCTCAAACACAGCGCGGAGGAGGAGCCTATGCTGTGGGAGGCGCAGTGGCTTTCCACCCAACTACCGAATACCGGTCTCGTGCCGACCATCGACCTCAACGCCGATTTCAGCAATATCCACCCCGGCCAGAAGCGCGTTGTGGGCAAACGTCTGGCCGACCTCGCCCTGGCCGAAGCCTACGGCAAAACCGGTCTCGTTTATGATGGCCCGACTTTCGCCAAGATGGAAATCGCCGACGGCAAGGCCACCCTGCGCTTCACGAATACCGGCGGCGGGCTCGCGGCGCGCGACGGCCAGCCGCTGTCGGAATTTGAAATCGCCGGGGCGGACGGCAATTTTGTCGCGGCGCAAGCCACCCTCGCGGATAACACCGTCGTCGTTTCCAGCGCCCAAATCGCCGTGCCGGTGGCTGTGCGTTTTGGCTGGCGTGAAACGGCCCAACCGAATCTTATCAATAAAGAAGGCCTCCCCGCCTACCCCTTTCGCACGAACGGCCCGGACTGGCATCCCGCCACGCGCGCCGCTTCGACTCCCGCCGCCCCTGTCCCAACCCCCATCCCTGCCACCCCATGAAATCCGTCCGTTGTCTCCTTGCGCTGGCCGGCCTCGCCGGTCTCGCCTCGCCCGCCCTCGCCCTCGAACGTCTCGACGCCCCCCTCAAAGTATTTCAATTTCCGGCCGACCAGATTCCGCGCATTGACGGCAATGCCGACGACTGGGCGATGGTGCCGGACAGCTACGCCATTGGCACGGACCAACTTCGCGCCGACAACAATGCCGACCGGCACCCCGACCCGCAGTCGCTCAAGGGCACGGTCAAAGTCGGCTGGGTCAAGGGCCTCAACCGCCTCTATTTTCTCTACCAGGCCTATGATAATTATTGGGACTTCGGAGTGCCCTCGCTCCACAACGACACTTTCGAACTGATTGTGGACGGCGATGCCTCGGGCGGGCCGCTGATCGCGGAGGACCGCGTCGGTTCCGAGATTTCGAAAATCCTGCCGCGGTGGGATGCCTGGTTCGCCTTCCAGGGCACGCAGGCGCAGAATTATCACATCTTCACCCCGCATGAGAACAAGGACTGGTGCATGGCGTGGAGCGCGGGCCAGTGGGTCAAGGAACTGCCCTACGCCAATCACGCCCAATCCTACAATTTTCGCCCCGGCGAGGCCGGCAACTATACGCTCGAATTCTGGATCACGCCCTTCGATTACGCCGGGGCGGAGGGCCCGCCGCGCGCCGTCGAGTCCAAGCTTTTTGAGAATAAAATCATCGGGCTGGCCTGGGTGGTGATTGATTACGACAATGCGAGTTCGACGAGCAATAACGGTTTCTGGAACCTCACGGGCAATCATACCGTGTACGGCAACGCCTCCCAACTCGTCGCATTCAAATTAATGCCGCTCGAGCCGCAATTCGTCAAAAAGCTCGACGCCCGGTGGTCGTTTAAAATCGTGGACATGGACCGCCGCCTCGTCGCCTTCAAGGACGAATCCGTCGGCAATTTCACCTCATGGAAGTGGGATTTCGGCGACCAGACCACCTCGACCGAGCAGAACCCGATTCATGCCTTCAAGAACCCGGGCAATTACGTGGTCACCCTTTACGTGGACGGGCCCGACGGACCTTCGCACTTCACTCGCGTGTGGGATGTGACGCTGAAATAAGTGCGGCCGCGGGCCGCCTTAACCCCTCCGGACCATGTCGCGAAAGACCTTAATCTTGCTGGCGGCCGTAGCCAGCGTGAGTGCGCCGCTGTTCGCCCAGGAAACCGTGGCCCCGCCGGCCTGGCCGGAGATTACGCATGTGACCAAGCCGTGGGCACGCTGGTGGTGGCTGGGCAGTGCGGTCGATGAAAAGAATCTTACTTCTGAAATGGAGGCTTACGCGCAGGCCGGCCTGGGCGGCCTCGAGTTGACGCCGATTTACGGCGTGCGCGGAGAGGAGGATAAATTCATCCCGTACCTGTCGCCGCATTGGGTGGATATGCTGGCGTACACGTTGAAGGAGGCGAAGCGGCTCGACTTGGGCGTGGACATGGCCACCGGCACGGGCTGGCCATTCGGCGGCGGCCCGCTCATCGGAGCGGACGCGGCCTGCCAGGAGCTTTTTTATCTTATCTACAAGGTCAACGGCGGCGATTCCCTGCATGGGGCCGTCAGCTTTACGCAAGCGCCGCTGATTCACACGGACAGCACGCTGAACACCACGGTTGATCAATTGGTGGAGCCGGTTTTCACCAACAAAAACCTTCAGGCTCTTGCGCTCGACCAGGTGCGTTTTCCCAATCCGCTGCCGCTGCAGACGCTGATGGCCTACTCGGACAGCGGCGCCATCCTCGATCTCACGGGCAAAGTCCGGCCGGACGGCACGCTCGATTGGGTCGCACCCGCCGGGAATTGGACGCTGTACGCGCTCTTTCCCGGGCCGCACGGCAAAATGGTCGAACGCGCGGCCCCCGGTGGCGAAGGCAACGTCGTCGACCATTTTTCCGCGACGTCGATGCGGCGTTATTTTTCCCGCTTCGATGAGGCGTTTGCAGGCCGCGACCTGGCGGGCCTGCGGGCGTTTTTCAATGACTCGTATGAGGTGGACGACTCGCAGGGCAATGCGAACTGGACGCCGAATTTCCTCACGGAGTTTCAAACGCGCCGCGGCTACGATTTGCGCCAGCACCTCCCCGCGCTCTTCGGCCGGGACACGCCCGACTTGAATGCGCGCGTGCTGTCGGATTTTCGCGAAACCATTTCCGATCTGCTGCTGGACGATTTCACCACGCCCTGGCGCCAGTGGGCACGGACGCACGGGGCGGTGGTGCGCGACCAGGCCCACGGCTCGCCCGCCAGCATCCTCGACCTCTATGCCGCCGCCGATATTCCCGAAACCGAGGGCCAGAATATCCTGAGTATGAAGTTTGCAACCTCCGCCGCGCACGTCTCGGGCAAGCAGTTGGCCTCCTCGGAATCGGCGACGTGGTTGAAGGAACATTTTCAGGCCACGCTGGGCGATGTGCGCCAGGCGGTGGACCGCTTTTTCCTCAGCGGGGTGAACCACATTTTCTACCACGGGACCGCCTACTCACCCGCGGACGCGCCCTGGCCCGGCTGGTTGTTTTATGCGGCGGTGGAGTTCAACCCGCGCAATCCGTTTTGGACGGACTTCGGCGCGCTGAACCACTACGTCGCGCGAGTGCAATCGTTTCTGCAAAAGGGCCATCCCGATAACAACGTTCTCCTCTATTATCCGATTTACGACGCCCTCGCGAATCCCGGCGCGGATGCCGTGCTCGAGCACTTCAACGGCCCCGGCCAGGTTGGCGGTGTCTTCACCCAACTGGCCAGCGAAATGCAGCAACGCGGCTACACGTTCGATTACATTTCCGACCGGCAAATCGGCGGGATTTCACAGTCAGCCTCAGCGTTGCTGGAAACCGGCGGCACTGCGTATCAAGTCATCGTTGTGCCGTCGTGCAAGTACATGCCCTTCCAGACGTTCAACACCCTCGCGCTGCTAGCCAATGGCGGCGCCACCGTCATCTTCTGCTCCGACCTGCCCAAGGATACGGCCGGATTCAGCGGGCTGGCCTTGCGCCGGAATTTCCAGCAACGCCTCGAGGGCATCAAATTCAATTCGACGGGCACGCCGGGCGTCGAGGAAGCCAAAATGGACACGGGCCGGTTCTTGCGCGGCGGCGACTTGGCGGCGATGCTGGCTTATGCAGGCGTGACCCGCGAACCGATGGTGGAGCAGGGCCTGCAATTCACCCGCCGTAATTATGACAACGGTAAATATTATTTTATCACCAACGCGGGCAATGCGCCGGTCAACGGCTGGGTGCCGCTGCAAACCGCCGCCCTGGCCGCGGCGCTCTTCGACCCCATGCAAGATCGCCGCGGGTACGCGCAAGTCCGCCCGTCCGGCGATCATGCCTCCAGCATTTACCTGCAACTGCCGCCCGGCGAATCCTGTGTGGTGCAGACCTTTGACACTACCGCGACGGGCGCCCCGTTCGCCTATTATCAACCGTTGTCTGCCGGCCTGCCGCTGTCGCGTTGGGATCTCGAATTTGTCACGGGCGGCCCGGCGCTTCCGCCCGCGGTCAAGGAAATGCCGTTGGCGTCGTGGACGAGTCTGGACGGCGACGCCTACAAAATCTTTTCCGGCACGGCCAGGTACACGATGGTCATGACCGGCCCGCAAGCACCCGCGCCTGCCTTTCTGCTCAATCTCGGCCAGGTGCGGGACAGCGCCCGCGTCCGGCTCAACGGCCGGGACCTCGGCACGCTCATCGGACCGAATTTTCAAATCACTTTCCTCTCCGCCCAATTGAAACCGGGGGACAACACGCTGGAAGTTTTCGTCTCCAATTCGATGGCCAACCGCATCATTGATTTGGACCGGCGCGGCGTGAATTACAAAAAATTCTACAACACGAATTTCCCCGCGCACAACGCGCAGAACCGCGAGCCCGACGGCCTGTTTTCCGCCGCCGGCTGGTCGCCGATGCCCTCCGGCCTGCTCGGCCCCGTGACCCTCACGCCCCTCGAACTGGTGAAATTTCCCTGAGTCATGCGGAACCGGCACGCCATTTTTTTGTTTCTCGGGGCGCTGGGCTGCACCGTCCAGACGCAAGGCGCGGTGCCGGACGTTATTCTGACTGCGCCCGTTCCCTTGTCCTCCGGCGCGAATGCGCCGAACGTGCCGCCGATGGACCGGCACGCGCTCGTCTCGCGGCATAACGTGGTGCTCACGCAATTCGATCCGGAAAACCCGTTGACCGTCGGGAACGGCCAATTCGCCTTCACGGTGGATGCCACCGGCCTCCAAACTTTTCCCGACGCCTTTGCGCAAACCATCCCGCTCTGCACGATGGCCGACTGGGGCTGGCATTCGTTTCCCAATCCGAATCGCTGGAGCATCGACAACTTCACCCTGAAAACCTTCACCAGCCACGGCCGTCCCGTGCCCTACGCCGACGTGGCCGGCCGCGCCACCAACCCCGCGGACCAACGCACCGCCGGCGCGAATACCGGCAATGCGCAGAGCAATTACCTGCGTGAAAACCCGCACAAATTCAATCTCGGGCAAATCGGTTTCGTGCTGACCAAGCTCAACGGCACTCCGGCCACGCCCACAGACCTTACCAACATTGAGCAGACGCTGGATTTGTGGAACGGCACCATCAACAGCAAATTTGCTTTCGAGGGCCAAAACGTCGTGGTGGAGACCCTTTGTGCCCCCGGTTCCGATCGGGTGGCGGTGCGCGTTGATTCGCCGCTGATTAGAACCGGGCAAGTCGCCGTTCAAATCCGTTTCCCATACGCCTCCTCCGGCAAAGACGGCTCTGATTGGACCAAACCGAACGCCCACATCTCCGAGTTACACCCTGATACCCCAACCCCCAATGCTGCCCCCGGTTCGCTTCCAGCGGTAATCACGCGGACGCTGGATGACACAAATTATGTGGTAGAAGTAAAGTCTCCGAATGCAACGCTCGTAGCCGCCGCGCCGCATCAATTTTCCCTGCGGCCGAAAGGAAGCCTAGATGGATTTGATTTCTCCGTGGAGTTTTACCCGCGTTCTCAGTTAAGGGTCTCCACCGCCATTCCTGATATATCTTTTGCCGCCACCGCTAACAGTGCAGCCACCCACTGGAACCATTTCTGGTCCACCGGCGGGGCCATCGATCTTTCTTTAAGCAAGGACCCACGCTGGAGCGAACTCGAGCGACGCATCGTGCTCTCGGAATATTTGACCGCGGTGCAGTCCACCGGGAAAAATCCACCCGCTGAAACCGGGCTGACCATCAATAGTTGGTACGGAAAGTTTCATTTGGAAATGTACTGGTGGCACGACGCGCATTTCGCGTTGTGGGACCGTGCGCCGCTGCTGGAAAACAGTCTCGCTTTCTACGCCCGCGCCCTGCCCCCCGCGCGGGCCATGGCGCAGCGGCAGGGTTATGCCGGCGCGCGCTGGCCTAAGATGACCAACCCGGACGGCGCGGAATCGCCCTCGTCCGTCGGCCCTTTTTTAATTTGGGAGCAGCCGCACCCGATTTATCTGGCCGAACTCGCCTACCGCGCGCATCCCAGCCGCGCCACGCTCGAGCAATACCAGGACGTGATTTTTGCCACCGCCGACTTCATGGCCTCGTATGCCTGGTGGGACGAGGCGGCGAAGCGCTACGTGCTCGGGCCGCCGTTGCAGGCGGCGCAGGAGCAATATGACAAGGCAACGATGTTCAACCCGACTTTCGAACTCGTTTACTGGCGCTGGGGCCTGGAGACGGCGCAGAAGTGGCGCGAGCGCCTGGGCCTGCCGCGCGACGAAAAATGGGACGCGGTCTTGCAAAGCCTTTCGCCCCTGCCGGTGGCCGACGGCAAATACCTTTTCACCGAAAGCACGCCCGACAGTTTCACCAACCCGAAATGGGTCAATGACCATCCTTCGGTGCTGGCCGCGCTGGGCGTGCTGCCTGGTCCTGGCGTGGACACCGAGATCATGCGCAGCACGTTTGATTGGATTTGGACGCATTGGAACTGGCCCGACACCTGGGGCTGGGATTACCCGATGGTAGCAATGACGGCGGCGCGCTTGGGCGAGGCCAACCGCGCGGTGGATGCACTGCTGCTCGACACGCCGAAAAACCATTACCGGCTCAACGGCCACAATCACCAGCGCATGCCGGACTTGCCGCTGTACCTTCCGGGCAACGGCGGCTTGCTCACGGCCGTGGCGATGATGGCCGCGGGCTGGGACGGCGGGCCCGACCGCCCGGCGCCGGGCTTTCCGTCCGACGGCTCGTGGGTTGTGCGCTGGGAAAACTTGCAGAAGATGCCGTAGTTGGCTTTGTCTGGCGGTGGAGATTTTAATTTAACGCCATGCCCGCCCGGTATTCCTACGCTTCCCTGCTCACTTGCGCCGAAACGCTGCTCACCCGGGCAGGCCTCGACGCCGCCAGTGCGCGCATTGTCGCCGAAGTTTTGCTCGAGGGTGATTTGCTGGGTAAGACCACGCACGGCCTCCATCTGCTGGGCCTGTATTTGCAAAGCATTGCCGACGGCCAGATGACACTCACGGGTGCGTCGCGCATCGTCAACGAATCGCCCGCGGTGCTCGTCCTCGATGGCCGCTATCTGCCGGGGCCCGTGCTCGTGCGCGAGGCCATTGCGTGGGCCGTGCCCAAGGCGCGTACGTTCGGGCTGGCGGCGGTTTCCATCGGACGCTCGCACCATATCGGCTGCCTGGAGGCGTACCTCCGGCCTGTCACCGACCTCGGGCTGGTCATTCTGCTTTCCTGCACCGATCCGTTTAACCGCACCGTCGCGCCCCATGGCGGGTTGACGGCGGTCTCGAGCCCCAACCCCATCGCCGCCGGCATCCCGACCGCCAGAGACGCGGTGCTCCTCGACTTCTGCACCGCGAACGCCAGCAACGGCCACAACGCGCGTTTGAAACTGGAAGGCAAGCGCCACGCCTCGCCCTGCCTGCAAACCGCCGGCGGCCAATTGAGCGACGACCCGGAGCAATTGTACACGGATCCGCCCGGCTCGATTCTCCCGCTCGGCGGCGTTGAATTCGGTTACAAGGGCTTTGGGCTTTCCATCCTGATGGAAGCATTGACCTCGGCGCTCGCGGGCCACGGCCGCGCCGATAAACCCGGGCAATGGGGCGGCTCCGTTTTCCTGCAAATTCTCGACCCGGCCCGTTTTGGCGGGGACGCCGCCTTCCGCCGCGAAACCCAGTTTTTTGCCGATGCCTGCCAGGCCTCGACGCCCCGGCCCGGTCAAAAATCCGTGCGCCTGCCCGGCGAAAACGCGCTCGCCGCCCGGCGGAAACAACTGGCCGAGGGCATTGCCCTGTACCCCACCATCCCGCCGATGCTGAAAAAATGGACGGAAAAATTCGGGGTGGAACTGCCGCAGCCACTTTGAGAAAGTGGCCCGGTTAATTATCTCCCGGCATGCGGGATTCCGCCGGGTGGCGGCTCCGGCGCATCCATCTCCAGCCAGGCATCCAGCTTGGGTTTGAGGTAAAATGTTTTTACCGGCCAGCGCAGCAGGCACGCCATGCCCGCTTTGGTCATCAACGCATCGGCGCCCGCGAGCAGGCGGTCGCGGAGCTTCGTCCGTTCGTCGAGCGAAAGATTGGCGGCGTGGAATTTATTGAAGGCCTCATTCACGACAACGGGTGAGTCCGGCTTATAACGGAGGGGTCCCAGCCCGACGGCCCCGGGCGCATTTTGACCGTCAAGGAATTCCATCGCCTTTTTGCGGCCCACGTCGTAGTCATGCTGGCGGATGCGCTGGTCAAAAAACCCGGCAAAGGCCTGCACGGATGAGCCCGCCAATTCGTCGTCATTCGCGGTGATGGCGAAAATGTTCATCTCGTCGGTGGTTTCCAAATCTGCCGCAATTTCGAGCACGAGAATGGTGTTGAGCCAGGCGTCGGCGGTGCCTGCTGCCAGCGTCGGCGCACTCAGCGCCAGGTAATCCTGGACGAATTGCTGCCGCAGGCGCTTGAGTGCATCTTTAATGAAATCATCGGTGAGGCGCTGGGGCTCATGGGCTTGCAAGAGCTTAAGATAAGCGGCGGCGGCGGACGCAATCCCGCTGGCCGTGGCAGTCCCATGCAAGAGCGCGTCCCGCAATTGCGCCGCCCGCTGATTGAACAAATTCACGTCCGCATTCGCTTTCTCGGCCATGATCCAGTCATGAAAGCGGGCCTGGTTGAAAATAGCGCCGATGAGCGCCTTGCCGGTGGCGAGAAAATCGGCGTTCTTATCCGTCAGCACCGGCGTGCCGCCGCCGGCGATGCTCGACCCGCGCGTGCCCGGCGCGACGAAAAGATAAAACCGCGTATCGGTGTCCTGGTGTTCGTCAATCCCGTCCACGAAGTTTTTCGCCATGCCGAGCGGCTCGTTTTGAAAGACGCCACCGTCCGTGTAGGCGAATTTGAGCCCCGGATCCGGAAAGTGCGCGGGCACGGGATCGGCGAAGTCGGCCGCCTTGCGCTGGAGGGCCTTGACCGCGAAGGCAAAGGGAAAGGCGCCGCAGGAGACCGCGGCATTGCGGGCCTCTTCCCAGGCGGCGGCATTGTCGGAGTCCGCCCCGGTGGTCAACGTGCGGAGAAATTCGTCCTGATAGCGCGTGTAGATAAATTCGCCGCCGGTGCGCAGTTCGCGGGCGTAATCAATGCCGTCAAGGTTGGAGAGCGCGAGGCCGAGATAGAGCGGCTTATCCGGATTAATCGCCGGATGCCGCACGGCGGCGGGCGGCGGATTGGTTTGATAGCGGCCCGTGATGTATTTCTTGGACAAGCCTTCGATAAAAGCGGACGAAAGCAACGACGAGGAGGTGTCTTCCTGCGGCGTTTGATTCAACAAGGCCTCGAGGCTGACGTCATTGACCCAGGGATCGTGCAGCGCATTGGAGCTCTCGCCCGCGAGTGCGGCCCCGTCGTACAGCAGTTTTTGCGCAAGGATAGTCGCGCACATGCCACCGGCGGAAGCCCCGGTCAGCACGTCCACATAGATTCGCTCGTCAGCGGGGGTGTTGGGATCGCAATTGTGGGCCGCGAGGGCGCGGAAGATTTCGAAGAGCACGCCGGCCTCGTAACTGCCGAGCGAAACCGCCCCCGAAATGGTGATGGCGAGACGTTTGTTCATGAGGCTACCTGGTTTTGAAGTTGCGAAGAGTAGTTCAGTCCGGCTTCGGTCGTAATTTCTTCCTCTTGCAACCGTAAATCACGATGTTTCCGGCCGCCTGAAATGGTGAACTAATATTTTAGCATCAATATGTAAAGCGAAAGCGTATCACAGTCAAAATACGGCTAGATGAGCAGCAACCAAGCGACCTAACGTCCAAAGCCGAGAATTTGCCCCCACGGGGTTGCTGACCCAAGAAGAAGAATCTTTGGCACAAAACCCCCATTTTCCGGCTTTGGATTGGACATCCCAATCCGGTGGACAATCCTTACCCCACCCCTTCGCTTTTTGGCCCAAAACAGGTGCAACTTTCTCGCTTTGCCTTGGTGTCACTTATTTCACCCCTTCCTCACTGCCATGAAATGCCCCCTGCCTCTGGGGCTCGCGGCCTGCGCCGCGGGCTTGTCATGCTTTACCGCTCACGCGCAAACCCCCGTCCAGATGGTGGTTTTGCCGGCCCGCCCGTGAGCACGCCAGCCACCCCGACGATTCCCTTGCCCATTCCGGCCCAATTGCTCCACGAGAATCATTACCGGAGGCCGGGCGATAAAAACGCCGCCTCCTTCAACCCCAAGGCCATGCCAACACCCCGACCGCTGTTGGTGCTCCTTGCCGCGTATGCGCTGACGACGGCGGGCGCGCACGCGCATGACCCCTACCAAGGCTGGACCTCCGCGGATTTGCGCACGGATGGCACGATGCTGATTAGCCTGACGATTGGCCAGGGGGCGGCGCGCAACCTGCTCGAGCCCAAGCCGGAGGTTTACTTCACGGAGGATAATTTTGCGGAGTACCACGCGCCATTGAAGGCGCAGGCGCTGAACTTGTTCACCGTCACCTCGAATGGCACCACGCTCGCGCCGAAGACGGCGGAATCCATTCTGACGGATGAAGCGGATGTGACCTTCATCATCACTTATCCGCGGCCTGCGCCCGGCGCTTTGCATATCAAGGCCAATTATTTGCAAAAAATGGAGGACGGCCATGTGGATACGCTCGAAGTTGTCGAAGGCACGCGGGCGAGTTACGGCATGGCGGATTTGGACGTGGAGCATCCCGCGCTGGATTTGACTCTGCCCGCGAGCCTGCCCGCGACCCGGTTTCCGGCTGCTCCGCCCACCGCGAGCCCGCCGCAAGGCGCGTCGTCGTCGTACGCGCCACCGCCCGGGACGCCATTTCCCGTGTCCACACCATCCAAACCGGCAACGGCGGCAGCCACCACCTCTTCAGCGCCCGCGGCGCCTTCGGACACGAGTCCAGCGACCTCTGCGCCCGTGGCGAATACCGCCTCGAATCCCGCCGTCTCCGCGCCCGCTGCTGCGCCGGCCACCGTCCCTCAGTCCATGCCCCCGACGGCTTCGCCCCTCGGGCTGCAACGTCTTATTTCCTTCTTTTCCCATAACCTCGTGGCCACTGTGGTCGCGGTGATTTTAATCGGTTTCTTCGTCCTGCGCTTGAGCCGTTAAGACCCCGCCATCCGCACCCTCCCATTTGGGCCCATTCATTTCCATTTATCCTTGGGCATTTATCGTTCATCGTTTGCCCGCACCCCACCCCGCCCCATGATTACCCCTTTGCATCTACCCCGGATTTTTACTCCTCTCCTTCTGATTCCTGCGCTTTTGGGCGCGGTCGCCCAAGCCGCTTCGGCGCCCGCGCCCGTCACTATCAAATGGCTCGACGGCGCGCCACCGCCCGTGGCCGAGGGCGTCAGTTGGGGCGTGCCGTGGCCGCAAGGCGTGGTGAAAAAAACGAATCCGCTGGTTTTAAAAACCGCGAGCGGCCAGGCGCTGCCGGTGCAAACGTGGCCAATGGCGTACTGGCCGGACGGCTCGTTGAAATGGAGCGGGGTGGCCGTCGCCGCCACGCCGGAAACCACCGGCCCGCTGTCTCTCGCCGTGGGCACGCCGCCCGCGCCGGCACATCCCATTCAAGTTTTCCAGCATGATGGAAAAATCGACATCATCGCCGAGCCCTTGCGCTGCATTTTCAACACTTCGGGCGGCAATATATTTGAGGCCCTGTACGTCGGCAACCGGATGGTCGCGGAAAACGCGAAGCTGATCGCCATTCGTGAAGACCGCTCGCAAATGGACCAGGGTATCGTGCGCGAGGAGCAATTTGTGAGCGAAATCAAAAAAGTCACGCTCGAGCAATCCGGGCCGGTGCGCGCCGTGGTGAAAATCGAGGGCATGCACAAGGCCGCGCAGGGGGTCCGCGAGTGGCTGCCGTTTGTGGTGCGCTTTTATATGTATACTGATGGCGAGCCGCTGCGCATCACGCACACGTTTATTTACGACGGGATGCCGGACCAGGATTACATCAAGGGCCTCGGGATGTCGTTCACGGTGCCGTTTGCAGAGGAACTGCAAAACCGCCATGTGCGGTTCATGGGCGACGGCGCGGGCGTGTGGGCGCAGCCGGTGTTGCTTGTCCCCGGTTACCGCAATTTCGACCGCACGCTTTACGCCAACCAGCTCAATGGCCTGCGCATTCCCAATCTCGACGACATGACCGCGACGCAGCGCAGCGACGTGCTCACTTGCCCGTATTACAACGACTATCGCCTGACGCAATTGGGCCCGAACAGCTTTTCGATTGATAAGCGGGTCTCGCCCAAAGATGGATGGCTGCACGTGACCGACGGCCACCGCGCGCTGGGCGTGGCGGTGCTGGGCGATGTGTCGGGCGGCATCGCCGTCGGCGTGAATAATTTCTGGCAGAAGTATCCGGCGCAGTTCGAAATCAACCATGCGACCGAGGCCACCGGTGAAATGAAGGTCTGGTTCTGGTCACCGAGCGCGGAGGCCATGGATGTGCGCGTTTACGACGAGAGTCTGACCTATGAGAATGCGCACGAACTTTCCGTCAATTATGAGGATTGGAAACCCGGCTGGGGGAATGCTTACGGCGTCGCCAACACGCACGACCTGACTCTCTGGCCGTTCGCGGCGGTGCCGCCTGATGAGACCTTGGTGAAAATGGCGCAGGCCGCGTCCGCCACGCCGCTGCTCGTCTGCACGCCGGAATATTATCACTCGATTCCGGTGTTCGGTTTTTGGAGCCTGCCCGACCGCTCGACCCCGGCGCTGAAATTCGTCGAGGATGCCGTGACCGGCTTGTTTCAATATTACCACGAGCAGGTGGACCAGCGGAATTGGTACGGGTTTTGGAATTTCGGCGACATCATGCACAATTACGATCCCGGCCGCCACGACTGGCGCTACGATGTCGGCGGCTGGGCCTGGGATAACACCGAGCTCTCGCCGGACATGTTTTTGTGGACGATGTTCCTGCGCACCGGAGATCCGGCCATCTTTCGCATGGCCGACAATATGGCGCGCCACACGAGCGAAGTGGACGTGTTGCACGAAGGCATTTTTTATCCGCTCGGTTCGCGCCACAGCGTGAACCACTGGGGCGACGGCGCGAAACAGCCGCGCATCAGCCACGCCGGCCTGAAAAATGTCGCCTACTACCTGACCACGGACGAGCGCCTCGGCGACCTTTTGCACGAACAATTGCCCGCGGCCGTCGCGTACGATTACGTGCGCATGATTGACCCGAGCCCCCGGGCCTCCGGTCGCGGCGAGGCGGGCGCCGCCGCGGCGCCGTATAACCCTGACGGCTCGCTGAACATCGCCTTTCAAAATCCCGCCTGGCAGGCTGCGCACGGCGGCACCATCCCCACGCCCCAAGTCAATTTCGGCCTGGATTGGACAAACTACGCCATTAATTTCATGACGGAATGGGAGCGCACCGGCGACACCCAGTGGCGCGATAAAATCACGGAGATGATGAAGTATGTTTCCCCGGCGCAAGCGGGCGGACAGTTGCGCGGCGGCGGCGGCGGGCTCGACTTGATTTTCGGCGGGCCGGAAATCATGGCGCAATTGCTGCCCATGGTCGACGACCAGGTGTTTAAGGACGGCTGGGCGCAGACGGCGCGCGCGGTGGGGATGGGCATGAATGCCGCCGGCGGCGCGATGGCCGGACCGAAGCTCACCGCCTACGCGGCTTATGCGCTGAAAGACCCGCAACTCGGCGTGCTCGCCTGGCAGAAACTTTTGGGTGATTCCATTCCCACTCTCCCAGTTTCAAATTTCGATCCCGGTCCGAATGTGGTGAATCCCGTCAACGATCCGGTGTTCCTCGGCGGCAGCGTGGGCTGGCAGCAGCACGGCGCGGCGAGCATCCAATGGGCGCTCAATGCCCTCGAGACTTTGGAACTGGCCAAGGATTATCGCGCGGCCTGGGAAGCGGAAGCCGCCGCCAATCCCGCGCCCGCACCCGGCGCGCGGGGTGGGCGTGGTCGGGGAGGCCGCGCCGCCGCTGCTCCAGTGCCCAATGCGGACAATTCCACCCCGGCTCCAGCCCCGAATAATTGATTTCCTCCATGGCCTTTCTTTGGTTAGACATAAACCCCCGCCCCATGAAAAAAAACCCCGCCCCCTCCAAAAACACCTTTTTAGTTTCGCTTGGCCTGAGTGCTTTTTCGCTCGCCGTTGCGCTAACGCCCTCGACCGCGCTGGCCCAGGGTCCACTTACGGCGCTGCCGGATGGCCAGTTGGCCACTGTCGGCGCGCTCGGCACCCGCGGTGGTCGCGGTGGTCCGAACGCCCGGCCTTTCACGCCGCCGGCGCCGTTGAATATTGCGGCGAATCTCACCCAGTTTCCCCAGCCCGTCATTGGTGACCCGAACGCCAAAGCCGGGCCGGTGTCCGTGCGCTGGCTCGATGGCGCTCCCGCGCCCGTGCCGGTGGGCGTAAGTTGGGGAGTGCCCTGGCCGCGTGGCCAAGTGCCGAAGACGCAGGCCTTCACGCTCACCAACGCCAATGGCACCGCGATGCCCCTGCAAACCTGGCCGCTGGCGTACTGGCCGGACGGCTCGCTGAAATGGACGGGCTTCGCCACCGTGGCGTCCGCCGCCGACACCGGCAATTTCACGCTGACCCCCGTTCCGAATGCGCCGGCCCAGACAGGCCAGGTCAAGGCCACGGATGCGGGCGGTTACGTACAAATTGATACGGGCGCATTGAAGTGCGTCATTTCGAAGACGGGCTCGAACCTGATCGACTGGATGGCGATTGACGGGCCGGGCCTCGGCTACGCTGTCGTCCAAAACGCGCAGCTCGTGTGCATTTTGCAAACCGGTGCGGACAACGACCCGCTGGAAAATCATCCGCGCGAAAAATTCATCAGCGCGGTGAAAAAGGTGACGCTCGAGCAATCCGGGCCGGTGCGCGCGGTCGTGAAAATCGAAGGCATGCACAAGGGCGTAACCAGCGGTCGCGAGTGGCTGCCGTTCTCGGTGCGCCTGTATTTTTACAGCGGCGAAACGGCGGTGCGCCTCGTGCACACCATCGTGTTTGACGGCAAGCAGGACGAGGATTTCATCCGCGGCCTGGGCGTGACTTTCACCGTGCCGATGCGCGAGGAAATTCAAAACCGCCACGTGCGGTTTTCCGGCGAGGGCGACGGCCTCTGGGGCGAGCCCATCCAGGCGGGTGGTGGCAATGCTGCGCAATTCGCCGGCCAGCCCATCGGCGGGGGCCCGAATTACGGCGAAAACGGCGCCTACGCCATCTGGAATGATTTCCGCCTCATCCAGCCGACACCCGATGGCTTCACCATCGAGAAGCGCACGAATCCGCAAAGCACGTGGCTCTTTGTGCAGGCGGGCAAACGCGCCAGCGGCCTCGCCTTCGTGGGCGACACCAGCGGCGGCCTTGGCGTGGTGATCAAGAATTTCTGGCAGTCGTTTCCCGACGGCTATTACATCCAAAACGCCCGCACCCAGGCCGCGCAGTTGACCGCATGGCTCTGGTCGCCGGATGCCCCGGAAATGGACATGCGGCACTATGACACCATCGCGCATGGTCTCGGGCCCACTTATGAAGACGTGCAGCCGGGCATGAGCACCGCCTATGGCATCGGACGCACGGGTGAGATGACCCTGTTCCCCTCGGCCAATGTTCCCAGCCGGCCGCAGACCGTGGCCATGGCCCTGACGACGCAGTGGTCGCCCATGCTCGCCGCCTCGCCGCAATACATCCACTCGACGGGCGTGTTCGGGGCGTGGAGCCTGCAGGACCGCTCGACCCCGTTCAAGGCGGCAATCGAAGACGGCCTGGACTCGCTGCTCTCCTTTTACGAAGGCCAGGTGGACCAGCGCTCGTGGTACGGCTTCTGGCATTACGGTGATTTCATGCACAGTTACAACAACTCCCAGCATGAATGGAATTACGACTGGGGTGGCCACGCCTGGGACAACACGGAATTGGGCGTCCCGCTCTGGCTGTGGTACAGCTACCTGCGCACCGGCCGCGCGGATTTGTACCGGCTCGCCGAAGCGCACACTCGCAACACCAGCGAGACCAATGTTTACCACCTCGGCCCCATGATGGGCCTGGGCACCCGCCACAATGTCATCAAGTGGGGCGACGGCGCGAAGGAAGCCCGCATCAGCCAGGATGCCCACTGGCGGCCTTATTATTATCTCTCCACCGATGAGCGCGTGGGTGACATCATGCGCGACAATTTGCAGGCCGATGTGGCCGTGGGCAAATTCGACCCGATGCGCATCGCCTTCTCCCGCCTGCCGAATGACCCAGTGAACCGCATTCGCGTGGGGCCGGACTGGCTGGCCCTCACCAGCAACTGGATGACTGAATGGGAACGCACCGGCGATACCAAGTGGCGCGACCGCATCCTCACCGGCGCGCACGACCTGGCCAAGATGCCCTACGGCATTCGCTCCGGCGAAAATCTCGTGATGGGCTGGGACCCCGTGGACGGCCACCTCACGCAAATTTATGACGGCCCCGGCAATTACAATCTTGCCACCATTCAGGGCGGCGGCGAGCAAGGGTTGGAGTTGAGTTCGTTGCTGGCGGATGCGGACTGGCAGCGCGTGTGGCTCCAGTACGCCCGCCTGCTCGGCGCGCCGCGCGAAGTCGTGCTCAAGGACAACGAAACGCACACCGAGGACGGCTCCCGGCTTTACGGCAACGGCGGCGGCAACGCCGACAGCATTCCCCGCCTCGCGGGTTACGCTTATCTGATGACGAAAAACCCGGCCTACGCGCAAACCGCCATCGCGGGCATCGCCGGTGGCCGCGGCGGCGCGGGCCGCGAAGTTTCAGGCCCCGACTCGCTGACGCCGGTCACCGAAGGCCTCGGCGACACCAACGGCGCCTCGCAATCCAGCCTGAACAAAATTGAAGTCCTCGAACTCGCCAAAGACCAGTTGCCCACGGAAGCTCCCGTCGGCGGTGGTGGTGGGCGTCGTGGCGCCGGTGCTTTCCGTGGCGCGGGGCCGGCCGCGGGCAATCCCGCCGCGGGAGCTCCGCCCGCCGCTGGAAACTAGCTTTAACCTCAACTCCGCCTCCATGAGAGGCGTATTCTCGCTATGAACATTTACCCCGTTCTCGTTCGGGTCTCTTCCGCTTGGTCTTGGCGCGCCGCCTTGCTGGCGCTGGCCGCGGTTACTACCGCCCCGCAGGGACATGCCGCCGCCGGACGCGCTGGCGCGGCCCTTCCCGCCATTCCCGCGGGAGGTGTGGTTATCCCCACGCCGCCGCATGCGGATCCCACCAAGCCCGCCGCACCCGTCGCGTTGCATTGGCTCGACGGCACACCGCCGCCCGTCACCACTGGCGTCAGTTGGGGTGTGCCTTGGCCCGAAGGCGCAGTGCAGAAGAGCCAGACGTTCACGCTCACGGGCAATAACGGCGCCGCCCTGCCCTTGCAGACTTGGCCGCTGGCGTATTGGCCCGACGGCTCCATTAAATGGAGCGGTTTCGCCACGGTGGGCAACCCCGCGACGGCGGGCGAATTCAAGCTCGCCCAAGGTTCGGCGCCCGCGACGACCGGCCCGCTGGTCAAGGCGACGACTTACGCCACCTGCATTGACATTGACACGGGCGCGTCCGTGACCCGCGTGCCGCTGACGGGCAGCAACATCACGGACTTCATGACCATCGGCGGGCGCATGGTGGTCGGCCCGGGGCAGCTCGTATGCATTTTGCAGGACCAGCCCGACACCAATCCCGAGGATTCGCCGCACCGCGAACGCTACGTGAGTTCGGTGAAGAAAGTGACGCTCGAACAATCCGGCCCGGTCCGCGCGGTGGTGAAAATTGAAGGCGTGCACAAAGGCGTGACCAGTGGTCGCGAGTGGCTGCCGTTTGTGGTGCGACTGTATTTTTATGCGGGTGAATCCGACGTGCGTATCGTGCACACCATCTTTTTCGACGGCGACCAGTCGAAGGATTTTATTCGCGGCCTGGGCGTGACCTACTCGGTGCCTTTTGCCGAGGAAGTGCAGAACCGCCATGTGCGTTTTGCGAGTGAAAACGGCGGCCTGTGGTCCGAACCGATCCAGCCGCTCATCGGCCGCGACGGTCCAAGCCGCATCGTCACCTGGCCCAATGGCGGCGGCGACGTGTACCCGACGCAACTGCAGGGCGAGCGCATACCGAATGCGGCCGACGTCAACGCCCAGGGCCAGCGCATTCTGCGCATGCTGGCGAGCTGGAGTGACTTCAAATTGAGCCAGTTGAGCGCCGACGGTTTCACCATCGTCAAGCGGACGAACCCCCAAAGCACCTGGCTGGATGCCGGCGCGGGCAAGCGCGCGGCGGGCTATGCGTTCGTCGGCGATGTTTCCGGCGGACTCGGGGTGAGCATCAAGAATTTCTGGCAGTCGTATCCGGCGGAACTCGAAATCAAAAACGCCACGAGTGCGGCGGCCCAGTTCAACGCCTGGCTTTGGTCGCCCGAGGCGGTGGCGATGGACTTGCGCCATTACGACATTCGCGCCCACGGCCTCGAGGAATCCTACGAAGACGTGCAAGAGGGATTGAGCACGCCCTACGGCGTGGCCCGCACGAGTGAATTGAAGCTCTTCGTCTCCGGCGGCATTCCGCCCAAGGAAGCGTCCCTGAAAATGGCGCAGGCCGGCACGGAAACTTCGCTGCTGGTGTGCACGCCGCAATATTACCACGATGTCGGCGCCTTTGGCGTCTGGAGCGTGCAGGACCGCTCGACGCCCTTCAAGGCCGCGGTGGAAAACCACCTGGATTCCGTCATCAACTATTACTTGACGCAACCCGAGGAGCGCAACTGGTACGGCTTCTGGCATTTTGGCAATGTGATGCACTCGTACGACAACGCCCGCCACGTGTGGCGTTACGACCTCGGCGGCATGGCCTGGGACAATTCGGAATTGGGCACCGATAGCTGGCTGTGGTACACCTTCCTGCGCACCGGGCGGCCCGACGTCTTTCGCATGGCCGAGGCCATGAGCCGCCATACCGGCGAAGTTAATGCGTATCATTTCGGCCCGATGGCCGGCCTCGGCACCCGCCACGGCGTGATTGAATGGGGCGACGGCGCCAAGGAGGCCCGCATCGCGCAAGCCCCCTACCGCCGCTTTTATTATTATCTCACCGCCGACGAACGCACCGGCGACGTGATGCACGAGATGCTCCAGGCCGACCAGTCCGTCGTGCAATTCGATCCTTTGCGCGAGGCCGATCCGCCCCGCCCCACCGATCCTAAATTCATCACCCGCGTCCGCGTGGGCCCGGACTGGTTTGCGCTGGCGGGCAACTGGATGACGGAGTGGGAACGCACCGGCGACACGAAATGGCGCGACCGCATCATCGTGGGCATGAAATCCATCGAGCAAATGTCCCACGGCCTGCGCACGGGCCGCGGCATGGCCATGGGTTTTGATCCGGTCACCGCCGCGCTTTATCCGCGCGATGATTCCGTCGGCAGCGGCAACCTGGCCACCATCATGGGGGGCGCCGAAGTCATGGCCGAATTGAACCGGCTCATCGATGATCCCGCCTGGCAAAAACTTTACGCCGACTTTGCCGCCGACCACGGTGGCAGCATCAGCACCGGGCGCATGCTGGCCTATGCGGCGGCCTTTTATAAGGATCCAGCGCTCGCCCAACGGGCCATTGACAGCGTGAGCGCGGGCGGCGGGCGCAACGTCCGCCCGGTGGCGGGCGAGGACTCCCTCAATCCCGTGACCGAAGGCGCCGCAGGCACCAATGGCGCGGCCCAAGGCTCGCTCAACGACATCGAAGTTTTGGAGTGGGTGAAGGACCAGTTGCCCACCGAGGCCCCGGCCGGTGGTGGCCGTGGTGGCCGCGGTCGTGGCGGTGCCACCGCCGGGAACGCCGCGGCCGTGCCGATTCCCGGCGCGGAGTAAGCCGAGATAAACTCCCCCTTGGGGTATTGCTCGTTTTTAATTTTTAATTTTCAATTTTTCCTCTAGCTTCATCCCATGCACCCCTCCCGTACCCTCCTCGCCCTCGCCTCCCTGCTCGCCGTCTCGGCCCTGCGCCTGACCGCCGACGTCGATCAATTGCAGAAGTCGTTTCTGGAGCCGCCCAACGACGCCAAGCCAATGGTGCGCTGGTGGTGGTTCGGCCCCTCCGTGGTCAAGCCCCAGCTTGAGCGCGAAATGAATTTCATGAAGGAAGGCGGCTTTGGCGGTTTTGAGGTCCAGTCCACCTACCCGCTTGCCGTGGACGACCAGTATCCCGGTTTTAAGAATTATAAATTCATGTCGCCGGAGTATCTCGACGCCATCACCTTCACCGCCGCGAAGGCCAAGGAACTCGGCTTGCGCATGGACTTGACCCTCGGCTCGGGCTGGCCCTATGGCGGCCCAATGATTACCCGCGAGGAAGCGGTGCAGTCCATCGGCAACGGCGGCATTGTGGATGTTGCGCCGGGGCAGACCAGCGTGGCCCCCGCCGCCGGCGCGGGCGGACGCCGCGGAGGCGCGGCCGGAGGCGGTGCGCCCAACATCATCGCTGCGTTGCTCGGCCCGGTGACGGATGCCGCGCCCGGCGACAGCCCCTACCTGCCCTTGAAAATTGAAAATGGCGCGGCCCAATTGCCCGCCAATTTGCATGGGGCCACGCAGGTGCACTTTTTTGTCTATGCCCAGGCGGGTCTGATGCAGGTCAAGCGCCCGGCCCTCGGCGCGGAGGGTTTTATCGTGGACCACTATAGCCCAACTTCCATTGCCAAATTCATCCGGGAAATCGCGACCCCGCAGATCAATGCCACGGGCGCCAATCCGCCCTATGCGGTGTTTTGTGACAGCCTCGAAGTCAGTGGCGAGGGTTGGACGCCGAATTTTCTCGCGGAATTCAAACAGCGCCGCGGTTACGACCTCGAGCCCCTGCTGCCTGCGCTTTTCGATGCCAATTTCCCCAACGCCGCCGCGATTCGCGCGGACTACGGCAAAACCGTCGCCGAAGCGTTCAACGACAATTTCGTGAACACTTTTACGAAGTTTGCCGCGGACCATAAGACGCTGTTCCGCATTCAGCCTTACGGCACGCCGCCGACGACCCTCACCACCTACGCCCGGGCCAATCTCGACGAAGGTGAAAATGGCCAGACGATGGACTGGAAGGGTTTCCATGCCCTGCGCTGGGCTTCCTCCGCGAGCCATCTGCTCGGCCGTCCCGTGACGAGTTCGGAAGCCTTCACGTGGCTGCATAGCGCCGTTTTCTTAGGCAACCCCCTCGACCTCAAGGCGGCCTCCAGCGTGCATTTTCTCCAGGGCATCAATCAATTCATCGAGCATGGCTGGGCCTACACCGCGCCGGGCGTTGAGTATCCCGGCTGGCGTTTTTATGCCGCCGCCGTGTTCAACGAGAAGAATCCCTGGTGGGTCGTCATGCCCGACGTGAACCGCTACCTCCAGCGCGTCAGCCACATGATGCGCCAGGGCACGTCCGCCAATGACATCGCCCTTTATTTGCCGGAAGAGGACGCCTACACGCGCTTCACTCCGACTTCGCTGGAGATGGCCTCGGCCACGGGCGGCTTGGTGGGTGGTGCGGTCAGCGGCATCATGCCGCAACTGCTCGATTCCGGTTACAATCTTGATTTTGTGGACGATGGCATCCTGGCCCTGCGCGGACAGGCGAGCGGCAGCACCCTCGCGTTTGGCGACGTGAAATTCAAGGTCGTCATCCTGCCCAATGTCACGCGTATCCCGCTTGCGACCTACAAGAAGTTTGAGGAGTTCGCCAACGGTGGCGGCATCCTGGTCGCCTACGGAGATTTGCCTTCGCTCGCACCCGGCTACAAGGCCACCGAAGCCGACCATCAGGCCATTCGCGATATTTCCCAGCGCCTCTTCTCCGCGCCCGGGGCCAAGGGCATTTATTTGCAAACCGCCGACCAGTTGGGCGCCGCGCTCATCGCCAAGCTCCGCCCGGATGTCAGCTACTCTGTCGCCCAGCCGGACGTCGGTTTCGTCCACCGCCACACCGATGGCGGCGAAGTTTATTTTGTGGCCAACACCTCGAATCAGCCGCACTCGGCCACGGCGTTTTTCCGCGTCACCGGCATGAATCCGGAATGGTGGAACCCCGTCACCGGCGAGATTACCCCGGCCAAGGTGGAACAGCGCTATTCCGACGCGACCGCGGTGAATCTGGATTTGGCCCCGTATGGCACGCAGTTGCTCGTGTTCACCAACCGCAGCCTCGCCACTCCCGCCGCGGCACCGGCCACGCTCCCGCCCACTATGGATTTGAGCCAAGGCTGGCAGGTGACCTTTAAAAATGCCTCGGCTGAACCCGATCCCGCGCCGGCGCAGATGAATGCGCCTTCCTCCTGGACAGACGATTCGGCCAAGGAATTTTTCTCCGGCACCGCCACTTACGAGAAACAAATCACCGTGCCCGCCGCAATGTTGCAGCCGGGCGTAGCCCTCCGCCTGGACTTCGGCACGGGCCAGGCCACCCAGGGCGGCGGTCGGGGCGGGATTGCCGCGGCTTACGAATCACCCGTGCGCGAAGCCGCCGCGGTGTACGTCAATGGGCAGCCTGCGGGTGCAGTATGGTGCCCGCCGTTCAATGTGGACGTGACGAAGCTGCTCAAGCCCGGCGCGAACCAGATTAAAATCGTGGTCGGCAACCTCGCCGGCAATTACATGGCCGGCCATCCGCAGATGGATTTGACCCAATTGCGCAGCGTGTATGGCAACCGTTTTGACCCGCAGAACATGAATCTCATCAAGTCGCAGCCTTCCGGGCTCATGGCGCCGGTTCAGCTCGTGGCCGGCCCGGCGAATTAAAATCCGGGGTTACCCGAACATGCGCTCAATGTCGACAACCACCGCCTCCTTTCTGCTGGCCACCTCGTTATGCTGCTGCGGTGCGCTGCGCGCGGCCCAGCAGAATGCGCCGGTGCCGGCGACGGACGATGAATCGGGCTTTGAGCTTATTTTCGACGGCCAGACGATGAATGGCTGGGAGGGCGATCCGCAGTACTGGCGCGTCGAAAATGGCGTGCTGGTCGGCGAAGTTTTGCCCACGAATATCCCGAAGCAAAACACGTTCTTCATCTGGCGCGGCGGGGTGACGCGCGATTTCGACCTCAAGGTCGAATACCGCATCTCCAACAAGGGCAACAGCGGCGTGAATTTTCGGAGCGTGGAAGTTCCCGGCGTTTCGCTCGCCCTGCAAGGCTACCAAGCCGACCTCGACGGGGAAAATCGCAACGCCAACAACGTCCGCTACACGGGCCAGAATTACGAGGAGCGCGGGCGGGCGTTTCTCGCCCTGCGCGGGCAGGTGACGCATGTCATTCAGGGCAAGCCGCCGCAAATCATCGGTTCCGTGGGCGATCCCAAAGAAATTGAGGCCGTCATCAAAAACGGCGACTGGAACGAATTGCGCGTGATTGCGCGGGGCAACATCATGATCGAGCTGATCAACCAGCGTGTGACGAACATCGTCATCGACGACGACCCCAGCGGCCGGAAACTGGAAGGGCTGCTGGGCGTGCAGGTCCATGTCGGCGGCGCGATGAAAATCGAGTACCGCAACTTCCGGCTGAAGCAACTCGATCCGTTGCCTGCCACGACTCCGGCCACCCCCAGCCCGGCTGCGGTGCCTGCGACCACGACAACGACCCCTGCTGCCACCTCGGCGACGCCCGCGTCCGCCCCGGTTCGCCCGTAGTCCAAGCTTGGTAGTGGTACAGATTGGCGAGACGCCTTGTTTTCGTAGCGCGGCGCTTTAACCCGCGCTCCTTTTCGTCCGAGTAATGTTACGCGCGGCCTAAAGCGCCGCGCTACGGAAGCGGAGCCGGCGGTTTTCTAAGTGTACCAGTACCCCAAGCTTACGTCTTTCGACGCAGACTTCTACATTCTGCCTTCTGACTATCCCCAGCTTCCCCCTTTGCGTTTCTTTATTCCGATTTTGAATTTTCAATTTTGAATTTTGAATAGCTTCAAACCGGCACCTTGACCACCACCTTGCGCACGAGGGCCGGCGCGCCGAGGGCAATGGAACCAATGTGCGCGTCCACCGGATAATAGATGGCCGTTGCGCCCGCGCCCGCGAGGCGGACCACCGTCGTCGCCTTAAAGTCGCTGTAAAACATCACGTCCTTCTCCTCGGAATAAGGCACGGATACGGCAAGCCGCGCGACGTCCACCGTCTCCATGAATTCCTCGCCCGCGATGATGACCTGGATGTCGATGTGCTTGCGGTGCGATTCGATTTTCCCTTCCGCGCGGGACTTCGTCATGTAGGCCTGTTCGAGGGCGAAGAGGCCGCCGCCGAGGTCGATGCGTCCGACGTCGCCGGCCTTGAGGGCGAGCACGCGGGTGTGTTCCGGCGAACCGGCGCGCAGGCATTCGTCGAGGTAGGCGAACGACTTGGTGAACAAAGGATGCGGCGTCACTTGCGCGCGCACCGTGGTCAGGGATCCGAGAACGGCCATCCCGCCACTTGAGCGCATGCCGAACACGTCCGCAATGAAATTTGTCCACTGCCTTTCGACACACAAACAATCAATTTTCCCAAAAACCCTTCCCCGTTTGCCTGGCTCGCTTACGATAATAATAAACTGCGTAGAGCACGGGGAGTGAAAAAACCAGAGGAGATATGGCCAGGTCTAAAAGCATACCCGGCCATTGATCCAGACTAACCACTTGCTTGCCATTTATTATGGCCGGATGCAGTCCTGTAATCGATCTATAGTAAATAAATGCAATGATGGGTACAAAGATGATATATGAACCTAATATAATCTTTTTATACATGTTAGAATGTTATTAATTTTCGATCCATAGTAGAAGCCGAATTCCCTACTGATTCGGCGGGGTGAACATCCGGTCATAGTCCTTCCAGTGGGCGAGCATGATATCCACCTTCTGCTTCAATTCGTCGGGGAGATTGGGGCCGAGGCGCATGATGGTTTCGCCGTCGCCCATGGGCGCGGTGTCGATGATGGGCCCCTGGGCGGCGAGGATTAGCGCCCGGAGTTGCAGGGCATTATCCACTTCGTCGCGGGCGATTTGCATCAAATCGGCGCGGTCCCAGCCGCCTTGCGTGCCGAGGACGGGCGCGGCCTCGGGTTTCACGCCGAGGGCGTGGACGCGGTTGAGCTGCGCCTGATACTTGATCATATTCTCCGAGGAAAGCAGCAGGACGGCCATGGCTTCGAGGCGCTGGTCCAGCAGTTCCCAGCGCGCGCGGGCCGCGGGCTCGGCGGCGGTGTCGCGCAGGCGGGCGGCATTGCGAATGGCCTCGCGCACGCGCGGCATTGTAATCTCGATTACGCGCTGAAACAGCAGGCGCGCGCCCCAGCCTTCGTACATGTCCATGGCCTGGATGTTGGCGACGTCGTCGGCCTGGTCCTCGCCCTTGGCCTGCAACAGGTAGGGTCGATAGTAGCTTTTTTCCGCGGCGGTCAATTCCTGCGGATAAGGCACCAGCGGACGGTCGATCCAGCGTCCGAGCACGACACCCATGCGAAAGAGCGGGCCAAAATCCAGGCCGTCGAGTTGGCGCTGCACATCGTTCAATGCGAGCCACAGGGCCAGCAAATCATCCGCGTGGGCCTCGCCCGCCTCAGTCACGGCAAAGGCGCGCAATTGCGTGAGACGCTCGATTTCGTTGCGTGAAGGCACGTCGCGGGTGGCTTTAAAAAGGCGCACATTGAAATCCTGCACCGTTTCGTCGCCGAAACTCACCCATTGCCGCGCCGCATTCGACCGGCCGCCGCCCGCCGCGAGGGATGGCACAGCCACGCCTTCCAGCGGATAAAATGGGCTGCGTTCGCTGCCGCTGCGAGCCATGAAAGTGCGGCCATCGGGTCCCTCGAGGTTGTTCACCGCCAGGCCGCGCGGGAGCAGCCGCACGATGTTCATCGGCTCCGCAAACGTGGGAATCATCCACGAGCGCGGGGCAATCTGGGTGATGTTCACTTCCAAAGTGTGGCCGGCGTCCTTGCCGCCCTGCTGCCAGTTGAGGAGAAATTCCGCGACCCGCTGCTCAAGGGGCCGGTCCTTGCACCAGCCCGGTCCATTGGCCCCGGGATAAAGGCCGGGCGCCCAGGAAAAGCCCGAGCCGGCATCGGTGGTGACGAAATTAAAAATCTCGATTTCCGGGCAGCGCGTGAGCAGGGCCTTGAGCGCGTCGCGGTACATTTGCAGCACCTCGGGGCGGTCAGTGCATGGCGCGAAATGCGGCACGCGGGCGCGGTTGGGCTGGTCCACTTGCGGACCGCGCATTTCGGGGTGCGCGACAAAAAACGCCTCGGGCAGCACATGGGGCTCGTTGGAATTCCAGGCGGCCTTTAGGCCGTATTTGCGCAGGATGGCGCAGCGCTGCTCCAAAATTTGGCCAACTTTCGCGACGTAATCGCGATCCACAAATGGCGCCAAGTCTTTCGGCGGAAAAATTTCGAGCACACTAGGATGGCCGACATACCAGGCTGGGTAGGGATCGTTCGGCGCTTCGGCAAACTGCCAGTCTGCGGTTGGAATATCATCCGTGATGACGACATGGGTAGCACCCAGCTCCTTGGCGGTGGCGGCGTTGCGCTCAAAGCCCGCGAGGTCGGAGGAGCCGAAGCTCATGATCACCTCGCGCGCCGGCCCGGGCTCGACGGCAGCGGTGGCGGCAGGCGCCTGGGCCGAAAGCCGGGTGGCCCAAGCGAGCAGGACTAGCCCGGCGAAAAAGGGGTATTTGCGCATGATTCCACTTCTAAAACACCGGGCGCGCCATTACAAGTGGGCAATGCAAGACAAGCCCCTCTCCCGCCGTGATGCCCTCGGCCTGGGCGCCAAAGTCGCCACCCTCGCCGCCCTGGATTCCGCGCTGCCTGCGCGCCTGCGCGCCCAAAATGCCCGGCCCGCCGTCCGCATTTTTGACGTGCTCACTTACGGCGCGAAGGGCGACGGCGCCACGCCGGACACCGCCGCCATCCAGCGGGCCATCGATGAAGCCTCCGCTGCGGGTAATGGCGCGCAGGTGCTTTTGCGGGGTGGCAAAAAATACCTCATCGGCACGCTGCAATTGAAAAGCGGCATTGATTTTCACCTGGCCGACGACGCGGAAATTCTGGTCAGCACGGATCGCAATGATTATCCCGGCGGCGTGGCGGCCTTGACCGCGCTGAACGCCGTCGGGCTGCGTCTCACCGGCACCGGGCGCATCAATGGCCGCTCGCCGGAATTCATGACCGGCTACGACGCTGAAAACGAGTGGTGGCGGCCCGCGGCCTTTCGCCCACGCCTCGCACAACTCACCGGCTGCAAAGACTTGGAGGTGCACGATGTGACCTTTTTTCAGGCGCCGTCATGGACGCTCCACCTCGTCGGCTGCGAACGCGCACTGGTGGACGGCATCAAAATCCGCAACCAGCTCGACGTTCCGAATTGCGACGGCATCGATCCCGACCATTGCCGCGACCTGGAAATCCGCAATTGCGACATCGTGTGCGGCGACGACGCCATCGTGATCAAAACCACACGCCAGGCCGCCGATTACGGGCCGTCGTCGAACATCGTGGTGAAGGATTGCGTGCTGGAGACGCAGGACTCCGGCCTGAAAATCGGCACGGAGACGACCCAGGATATCCACGACATCCGCTTCGAGCGCTGCGAAATCAAGACCGGCTGCCGCGGCCTGTGCATCCAACTGCGCGACGCCGGCAACATCTACAATATCGCCTTTCGCGACATCAAATTCACTGCGCAATACTTTTCCAATCCCTGGTGGGGCCGCGGCGAGGCCATCTCGCTCACCGCCCTGCCGCGCACGCCGCAAGCGCCGCTGGGAACCATGCACGACATCACTTTTCAGAACATCACAGGCCGCGCCGAAAACAGCGCCCGTTTCGAAGGGTCCGCCGGCAGCCGCCTGCGCGGCCTCCGGCTGGAAAACGTCGCGCTCACGCTAGACCGGTGGACAAAATATCCCGGCGGATTTTTCGACAACCGCCCCACCCAGCCGCCGCCGGACATCGAGCAGCACAACACCCCCGGCATCTGCCTGCGCCATGCGGATCAGGTCACTTTGCAAAAATGCTCCGTCGCCTGGGGCAAAAATCCGCCCGATTATTTTTCGCACGCGCTGCTGGCGGAAGACGTCACGGGCCTCGCGCTGACGGACTTTTCCGGCGCCGCGGCCCACCCGGAACGAGACCCGGCGATGCGGATTAATTGAAACAAAACGACCGAGGGGAGCGTTGACTTACTTGGACTTGCACCGCCTCGCTTTTTGGCCCTAGGATGGGCCTTTCTCAACCCTCACCCCCACCCCGATGACTAAGTTTGCCTCGCCGTTTTCCCGTCTCTCTTCGTGCACGCTGCTGGCCTGGTGCGCCGCCCTTTTGGCGGTCGCGACGCCGGCCAGCGTGTTCGCCGCTGCCACTCCGGCCGCCGCCCCCGCAAGCGCCGCGACACCCGCCGCGCCGACCTCCTTTAAATTTCAATTCGGCGCCGACAAGGCCGCTCCCGGCTACACGCTGATTTCGCCGACGACCATTTACTCGAAAGACACCGGTTTCGGCTTGGAACCCGGCGCGCAAGTGACCGCCGTTACCCAGACCGCGACCGACCCGCTGCAAACCGGCGCAGTCACCGGCACGGCGCCCTTCGCCTTTGCGGTGAAAGTTCCCGAGGGCAACTACCGCGTCACCGTCACCCTCGGCGACCCAAAGGCGGAGGCCATGACGACCGTGAAGGCCGAAGCCCGCCGCCTGATGCTCGAGCGCGTGAACACTCCCGCCGGCAAATTCGTGACCAAGACTTTTACGGTCAATGTCCGTCGTCCGACGCTATCCGACGGCCGCACCCCTAAGCTCGACAGCCGCGAAATGAACCTCGACACCAACGAGGCCATCACGCCGACCTGGGACGACAAGCTGACCATTACTTTTAGCGACACGCATCCGGCCGTCGCCGCCATTGACATCAAGAAAGTGGACGACGCCATCACCGTGTTCGTGGTGGGCGACTCGACCGTGACCGACCAACCCGGCGGCAACGGCAGTTGGGGTCAGATGTTCCCGCGCTGGTTCAAGTCGGAAGTCGCGGTGGCCAACCACGCCGAATCCGGCGAAACCCTCCGCGGCTCGCTCAATGAACTGCGCTGGGCCAAGGTGCTCGATACGATGAAGCCCGGCGATTATGTGTTTATTCAATTCGGCACCAACGACTCGAAGAACAGCGGGCCCCAAAATATTTATCCGAACCAGACCTTTGCCGAAACTTATGCTCCGGCGGACGGCTTGTACAAGGAGTTGCTGAAGCAATACGTCGCCGATGCGCAGAAGCGGGGCGGTCACCCGGTCATCGTTTCGCCCCCGGCGCGGCGTGGAGAAATGCCCGGCGGCCGCATCAGCCTTGGTGCTTATGAAACCGCCGCCATGGCCGCCGCAAAGGAAGCCGGCGTACCCGGAATTGATTTGAACGCGATGGGCCAGGAGATGAATGCCGCCCTCGGCGCGGATGCCGTGCGAATTTACGCTGACGGCACGCACACCCAAGACTACGGCGCGTATATGTTCTCCCGCGCGGTCGCCCTCGGCATCAAGCAGGACAATCTCGACCTGGCCAAGTACCTCGCGGACGATACCCTGCCCTTTGACCCCAAAGCACCGACGCCCAAGCCGGATGATTTCAAGGTTCCCTCCGGCGCAGCGGGTGGCCGCGGCGCGGGCGGTGGCGGGCGTCGTGGCGGCGCGGCGGCGGCGGCCGGTGGTGCCGCGGCACCCCAGGCGGCGGCTCCTGCGGCTGCCCAGTAACTTCTCCTTTTCAGTCAGTTTTAGCCCGAGTCCGAACCTGGGATTATTTCCAGGGTTACTGAAGGGCTGCAGGTGTTCGCCTGCGGCCTGTCGGTTTTTTCGGCTTTTTTGCAACCTCACCCCACTTGGAGAATCCCCATGCGCCTGTCGATCCCCACCTTGTCCTTGATATTTTGCGCCAGCCTAACCATGGCGGCCGATTTGCAACCTTGGCAGAAAGTCACCAATCCCACCGAGGCGCAAGTGGCCGCGAATTTCGGCGCGCCGCCGACTGAATACAGTTCGCAAGCCACCTGGGGCTGGAACGGCAACGCCACCGTCGCCTCTCTGACTGCGAGCATGGACCGCTTCCGCTCGCTGAACATCAACGCCGCTATCATTACCCCAGGCCGGCTGACCGCCCGTTACGGAACGGCGGAGTATTTTGAACTGGTGCGGCAAGTCGTGCAGGAAGCGAAGAAGCGCAATTTTCGCCTGTGGATCACGGATGACGACGGCTACCCCAGCGGTTTTGCGGGCGGTAATTTCACCGAAGTGCGGCCCGAGCTGCGCATGGAGGGCCTGGTGCTGGACCGCGGCGTGGCCGTCAATCCCGGCGCGACGTTGACTACCGAAGTAGGGGGCGACCTGATCGCTGCCGTGGCGACGAACAGCGCCGATGGTTCCACGCAATTACTCACGCCCGCGGACGGCAAGGTCTCGTTCACCGCGCCCACTGCTGGCAACTGGGCGGTTTCGCTGGTTCGTTGCCAGTTTCGCAGTCTGCCCACCCGTTCGGGCAACAGCGGCAGCGGCGCGAAGGACAACACCCATTCCCTGGGCGATTTTCTGAATCCCGAGACGGGCAAGATGTTCGTCAAATGGACGATGGACGATTACAAGAACGCCATTGGCGATGAATTCGGCAAGACCGTGCTCGGCTTTCGCGGGGACGAGCCGGGGTACGACGTGGGCTGGGCGCCGTGGTCGCCCGTGCTGTTTGGTGAATTTCAAAAGCGCCTGGGTTATGACCTTCGGCCTTACCTGCCGGCGGTGCTCGCCACGATGCCGGAAGTGCGCATGGCCGGGCAGTCCGGCGCCGCGCCGTCAAACCTGCCGGTGACGCTGGACACCGCCCATCGCGCGGCGGCGGATTATTACGATATGTGGTCGGACTTCTTTCGCGACAGCTTTTTCCAGCAAATCGCCGACTGGAATCGCGCGCATGGCATGGAGTACCAGTTGCACGTCGAGCACGAACACAGCCTGCCCGCGATGGCCCGCGCCGATGGCGACTACTTTAAAATTTTCAGCGTCGTGCAAGTGCCGGGCATCGACACGATTTGGCATCAAATCTGGCCCGATACCATCAACGATTTCGACAAGCTCGCCTCGTCCGCCGCACATTTGTACGGATTCCCCACGTCGATGTGCGAGGCGTTTGCCGCGTACAATCCCGCGCCGGATATTTACCAGGCCCGCTGGATTATCAATCAACTGCTCGCGCACGGCATCACGCGCATCGAGTACATGGGCGGTGGCCGCGGTTACATGGGCGATCCGCTTTTCCCCGAAGTCTCTTCTTATGTGAACCGCATCGGCTACGTGATGAGCCAGGGGCGTCCGGGCGCGCAAATCGGCCTTTATATCCCCTTCAGCAGCCTGTGGCTGGGCGACCGGGCGGCGATTGACGGCATGTGGGCGCTCGCGCGCGGGCTCTTTGAAAACCAGCGCGATTTCGATTTTGTGGACGAGCACGCGCTGGCGTCCATGCTCAAGCCGGAAGGCAATAAGCTCGTGAATCTTTCCGGCCAGGGCTACGGCGCGATTTTGATTCCGCCGGTGTCCGCGCTCTCCAAGGCCGACCTCACGCGTCTGAAAGCGTTTGCGGCGGCGGGCGGCAAAGTGATTTTCTTCGGCCACGGGCCCTCCCTGGAAAAGGACAAAAACTTCCTCACGGCCACCGCGAATCCCGATATTTCGTGGGCAACGCGCCTGGAGCCCGAGGTCAAATTGACGCCGGCGGTCCTCGCTGCGTTGCCCAAAGCCGATTTGCAGTTGGCCCAACCCTTGCCGCTGGTCGAGTACACGCACCGCAAGCTGCAAAACGCAGATGTGTATTTTATCTTCAACCGCAGCGATCAAGCCGTGGCGACGCAGGCGACGTTCGCCGGCACGGGGCAGGCGCAGTTCTGGGACGCCAAAACGGGCGCCATCGCCCCGCCGACAGGCCCGGCCGCCGCGAACGGGACCGTCACCGTGCCGCTGGAAATCGAAGGCTGGGGCACGAAATTGATCGTCGTCGGCCCGGGCGCAGCGCCGAGCGCGGGCGCGCCGGCAAAAGTGGCCACAATTGCGCCCTAACCGCAAACGGGCGGATCCATCTCGGGGTAACTCATCAAGTGCAAGATTGTCTTTTCGCCAAAAAGCTGATGGGTTGAAGTTATGAAACTAACTGCCATCATTTATCCCGACTCAGGCACCGACTGGCTGGTGGCTGAATGTCCAGAAATTGGAACTGCCAGCCAAGGGCACACTGAGGAAGAGGCCTTGGCCAATTTGCAAGAGGCGACGGACCTTTACCTCGAAGCATTTCCGCAAGCGCTCAAGAAGCCGGCGGCGATTCGCACTTTCGAGCTAGCTCATGGCTAAGTTGCCCCTAGTGTCCGGAGTTGAGGCGGTGAAAGCATTGCAACGCCTCGGATTTTTTGTTGATCGCCAGCGCGGCAGCCACGTCGTCCTCAAAAAAGTCACTCCGCAAGGAGAACACGGTTGTGTCATTCCCATGCACCGCGAGGTCGCCCTCGGCACCCTCCGCAGCGCCCTCAAACTTGCGGGTGTTTCGCCTGAGGAATTTACGGAGGCGCTGTAAGGGTTGGCCAGGGATTATGATCCCACTCGGCTTAGTTTTCACCAAAGCGATAGAAAAATCTCCCGCAGAGCCAAGCAGACGTTGAGCAGCATCTATCACAATGCCTTCGAGTACCTGTTACTGATAAATTTCCAGCGCCACAGACTAATAAATAATCGAAACTATATTGATCATCCACATGAAACTCTACGTTGCTTTGCTCCTGGCGGCCCTGTTCTCTGGATGTTCCGCGACGCCAAGAGTTAATTTGATTACCCAACAGCACGGTGTGTACGTAGATTTCAATATACAGACAGAAGGCATCAATGGATTGCTTGGAATCAAGATTTCACAAGCGGATACTAAGGATCTCTTGTGGGATGTTGATCTGGCCTACTTCAAAGGTGGTCGTTTGACATACGGTGTAGTGCCGACCAATTTCGAGATAATTAATGGTAGCAGTAGTAGTGCCAAACAGCTTTTCCCCGCATCAGGTACAAAACCGCGTGCTTTTCTTCCGGGCAAAGATTTTGACCTGGCTCTTAGCGTCCAGTACGATACTGTTACTACTGCTTCGATGCGCACTTTTTATTTTTCATTTTCGACCGATTCACTGGGGCGAATATCGGCCATACGTCCTGTTGAGCCAAAATGAATCTGTCGGACTGCGCACACGACGGAGGGAATTTGCTTGCTGAGTACGACATCAGTAACTGTATTTCACCGACCCGGTGCCGCCGCCTTCGGCGGGTAATAATTGATGACATAATACGTCGCGGGCACGGTGCCGACGTTGCGCAGGGAGGTGACCGCGTTCGCCGCGAAGAAGATGACCGAGCCCGCCGGAGCGTTGACGGCTTTGCCGTCGTAGGTGGCTTCGATGGTGCCTTCCTTGATGATGATGATTTCCTCCTGCAGGTGCAAAATGGGCGCGCTGCTGCGTTCGCCGGGGTTGAGGGTGCTGATGTGGCAGTGAACCTTGTCGAGGGTGTCCGTCGGGGTGTCGAAGACCAGGCGGCGCTTGCCGGTGGCCGTGGGCGTGGCCGAGGCCTCAATCTGGTCCCAGGCGTAGACCCGCGAAGGGAGTTTGCCCGCGGGCGCGGGCGTCTCCGCCGCCGGGGCTGCGGGCGAGCCCGGAGTCGGACTGGCCGGCGAGGAGGCCGGAGCCGGAGCAGACGAGGCCGGCGGAGCACCGGAGGCCGGGGCGGCCTGCGCGTGGGCGGCGCCAGCGGCGAGGAGAAACAGGGCGAGAAAAAGCAGGGATTTCATGGGATAAGGAGAGGTGGAGGCGAGGGGCGGACGATGGGTGGGTCGCTTAATATTTACCGAAACCTTCTAGCCGAGGGCGATGCCATTCTGACGACCGGCCCAGCGGTCGGGCTGGCGATAAAGTCAGAAGCAGCCCTGTGGCTCCCGCCCACCCCGACCAGGCCGAAAATCGGGAATTTCACGATCCGCTGAAACTCTTAGGACTACCCCCGGTTTTTAATTGACTAGCCCCCTCACCCGGCAGTGAATCTTCGCATGTCAGGATTACCCCGTTTGTACCCCCTTTCGGTCTCCTTTCTTTCCGCTGGCTTGCTCGCGGGAATCGGTTGCGCGGGCGCGCCTCTTTACGGCGCTGCCACCGACCCAGCGGCCCCGGCCGCCGCACCCGCGGCCGCCACGATGACGGCACCGGATGCCGCCTTTACCAAGAACATCCATCCGCTATTGGAAAAGTACTGCTTTGAGTGCCATGGCAACGGCAAGCAAAAGGGCGACATCGACCTCGCTGCGTTCACGGATATCGCGTCGGTCAAAAAGGGCTCCAAAACCTGGGAATCCGTGCGCGACATGGTGCACACCCAGCAGATGCCGCCGGCCGAGGCGAAACTCACGCCTACCGACGAGGAGCGCGATCAGCTCGTCGCCTGGATTGAGCAGACCATTTACAATTATGACCCCTCCCGCCCGGACCCGGGCCGCGTGACGATTCACCGGCTCAATCGCACGGAGTACAACAACACCATCCGCGACTTGGTGGGCCTCGATTTTCAACCGGCCCAGGACTTCCCAGCCGACAATTCAGGCTACGGTTTTGACAACATCAGCGATGTGCTCTCCCTGCCGCCGGTGCTGATGGAAAAATACCTCGCCGCCGCCACGGATGTGCTGGACCAGGCCATTCCGACCGAAGCGCCGCCGACCAAGGTCCGCCATTTTCAGGCCAACTTGATGGAGATGGGCTTTAACGCGGACGGCGACCGCGGCGACGGCTGGATGCCGCTCACCGCCCTGGAGGAAGACGCCGTGGGCGTCACCATCCCCGTGCGCGGCGGTGATTACATTATCCGAGTGCAGGCGTTCAACGGCGCGCGCGGCGGAAATGCGCCGCTCACCCTCACCTGCATGTTGGACGACTCGATTGTCTACACTTGGGAAGTGAAAGCCGTGGAGGCCGAGCCGGGGGTTTACGAAGCCCGCATCGGCGTGCCGCCGGGCAAGCACCGTTTTGCGGTGGCGAATCACCGCATCCGTGGCGACCAGCACGAGAACCACGTCGAGAACGGCCGCGTGGGCGACAAGCAGGCTGGGACCATCTGGGTCAAGTGGGTGGAACTCGAAGGGCCGCTGCAAAATGCCGTTACCCGGGTGCCGGCGGACAAATTGGCCGTCTCCGGCGATGGCAAATTGCTGGCGACGGGTAGCCGCGAGTTCGACCACAACGGCGATGTCTCCATGAAGTTCACGGTGGCCAAGGAAGGCACCTACCGCCTGCGGGCCGAGGCCTATGCCGGCCAGGCTTACAGCCCGGCGAATTTTGAGTACGCCAAGATGAAGTTCGGCGTCACCGGCGCCGAGGGGACGACTTTTGACGTGATGGCGCCCGCCACGCGCATCCCGCTGCCGGCCGACCGGATTTTCTCCATCGTCTTGTTCAATGCCCAGCCGCATATTTACGAATACGAAGTGAAGCTCACCCCCGGCGAGAAGACCTTCTCGGCCGGCTTCATCAACGAATTTGCGGACCCGAACAACGAGGACCCCAACCTCCGCCAGCGGACGCTCTACATCGACCATCTGGAGGTCTCGGCGCTGGACCAGCCGCCGATCATCCCGCCGATGCCCGCGCCGATTAAGCAAATCTTTGCCGCGAGCGCCAATGCGCCGACCAAGGAAGAACGCGCCCGCGCCATTCTCACGCAGTTCGCCACCCATGCCTGGCGCCGCCCCGTGGAAGCCACGGAAATCACGGATTTGATGTCGTTGTACGCCATGGCGGACAAGGACGGCCAGAGCTTCGAGGCCAGTGTAAAGCTGCCGCTCAAGGCCATCCTGATCTCGCCGGACTTCCTCTTCCGCGGCGAAGTGCAGCCGGACCCGAATAATCCGGCGTCCGTGCACCCGGTCAGCGAATTTGCGCTGGCCTCGCGCCTGTCGTACTTCCTCTGGAGCAGCATGCCGGATGACGAGCTGTTCACGCTGGCCGCCAAGGGCGAATTGCGGAAAAACCTCGACACCCAGGTGCGCCGCATGATGGCCGACCCGAAGGCCAACGCGCTCGCCGAAAATTTTGCGGGTCAGTGGCTCGAATTGCGCAATCTGCAATTTGTGTCGCCGGCGTCGCCAGTCGATCTGGCCGCCGCCGCCGCCGTGGACGCTGCCGCGGCCGCCGATGCCGCCGCTGCGGACCAAGTGAACAATCCGGCCCCGGCCGATGCGGCCAAACCCGCGATCGACGCCGTGCCCGTGGTGGCCGCGGTGGTTCCGCCGACCGCCGCCGCCGAGCCCGTGGCCGTCCCGGGCGCCACGCCTCGCCCGCCCCGCGCCGGCGGCCCGGCCCTGTCGGTTGCGGCCCTGGCCTCGCCCGCCCAAAAATTTGACAATGGCCTGCGCCGCGCGATGGAAACCGAAACGGAAATGTTCTTCACCGCCATCATGCGCGACGACCGTAGCGTGCTCGATTTCCTCAACGGCAATTACACCTACATCAATGGCCGACTCGCGCAGCATTACGGCATCCCGGGCGTCGAGGGCGACGAATTCCGCAAGGTGTCGCTCGACGGCACCCCGCGCCGCGGCATTCTCACGCAGGCCAGCGTTCTCTCCATCACGTCCAACCCGACCCGCACATCCCCCGTCAAGCGCGGCAAATGGGTGTTGGAAAACATCCTCGGCACGCCCCCGCCGCCCCCGCCGCCGGATGTGCCGGAGTTGAAGAACGACGGCCAGCCCGTCCTCGGCTCCCTGCGCCATCAGATGGAGGAGCATCGCGACAATCCCGTCTGCGCGTCCTGCCACTCCCGCATGGACCCGATTGGTTTCGGCTTGGAGAATTTCGACATCATCGGTGTCTGGCGGGAAAAGGACGGCAACTTCCCCATTGAGTCCGCCGGGCAACTGGTGACCGGGGAAAAGTTCAACAATGCCGCCGAACTGGCGGACATCCTGGCCAAGACCAAGCGCGACCTCTTCCTGCGCTGCCTGTCGGAAAAAATGCTCACCTACGCCTTGGGCCGTGGCCTCGAGTATTACGACCGCCCGACCGTGGACAAGATGGTCGAGGACCTGAAGAAGAATGATTTCAAGTTTTCCACGCTCATTTATGGCGTCGTGCACAGCACGCCTTTCCAAATGCAGCGCGGCGAAGGCGAACGCATGGCCGCGCAATAACGTCCGGCCCATGGCGCCGCGCGGGTTGCGTTTCCTTGTTCTTACGCTATATTTACCTGCGGTACACTTCAATTGAGGTTCACTCCATCCCCTCCTCCCATGAGCAAGTCCTGGCAGATTCCCCGTCGGACCTTTTTACGCGGCCTCGGTACCGTAGTCGCCCTGCCCATGCTCGAGGCCATGCTGCCGACCAGGGCTTTCGGCCAGGCGGCCGGCGCCGCCGCCAAAACCTTCCCGAATCGCCTCGCCTTTATTTACGTGCCCAATGGCGTCAACATGAGCACCTGGGTGCCGGAAGCCACAGGCACTGATTACGAACTTTCGCCCACGCTGGCGCCGCTGGCCCCGCATAAGAATGATTTCACCGTCCTCAGCCACCTGGCGCAGAAAAATGCCTTTGGCCTCGGGGACGGCGGCGGCGACCATGCCCGCGCCAGCGCCACTTACCTGACGGGCGTGCATCCCAAGAAATCGGCCTCGGACATCCATGCCGGCATCTCGGTGGACCAGGTGGCGGCCAATGCCGTCGGCAACCAGACGCGCCTGCCCTCCCTCGAATTGAGCTGCGACCATGGCCAGGAAGCCGGCTCGTGCGACTCGGGTTACAGTTGCGCCTACCAGTTCAACATTTCCTGGCGCTCGGAAACGATGCCGATGAACCCGGAAATTGAGCCTCAGGTGGTGTTCGATCGGCTCTTCGGCACCGGTGACGCCAATGAATCCGCCGCCGCCAAGGCTCAGCGCGACCATTACAACACCAGCGTGCTGGATTACGTCCAGGACCACGCCAAGAAGCTTCAGTCCAGCCTCGGCAAAACAGACCAACGCAAGCTCGACGAATATTTCACCGCCATCCGCGAAGTCGAACTGCGCATCCAGAAGAACGGCCAGACGCCCCCGCCCGTGCCGGAAGGCGCGGTCGGTGACTTCAACGCCAACTATTCCTTCGAGCATCACATGCGCCTGATGTTCGACATCATGGCGTTGTCATTCCAGACGGACACCACGCGCATTGCGACCTTCGTCGTGGCGCACGATGGCGGCAACCGCCCCTACCCGTTTGCGGGCGTGGCCCAGGGCCACCACCACCTTTCGCACCACCGCAACAATCCCTCGAGCCTCGGGAATTTGGCGAAGATCGACCAGTGGCATGTCACTCAACTGGCATACTTTCTAGAGAAAATGAAATCCATCCAGGAAGGCGACGGCAATCTGCTCGACCACTCGATGATCATGTACGGCGCAGGCATCAGCGACGGCAACGCCCATTCGCACGACAACTTGCCCACCATCCTGGCCGGCCGCGGCAACGGCACGTTGACGCCGGGCCGGCACATTCAGGTGGATGCGGACTACCAGCCGATGGCGAACCTCCACGTCGCCCTGCTCAACCGCATGGGCGTGAAGGTGGACCAATTCGCGGACAGCACAGGCGCGCTGCCGGGGTTGGCGTAAGTAGATATATCAATAAAAATAAATTTCTTCTACAACGACAGGATGGGGCCGCTTCGCCACTTCCAAGCTCGATTCTTGACCCATTGATATGAGCTTTGCCGCATTAAGCCATTTAGAGCTTGCCAGGCGCTGGTAATCAACTTTCCATTGCATTATATAATCAAAATCAAGAAAATCAATCATCCATTAGTTTTTTAAACGGATTGAAGCCTTCCCACAACTCCCATGCATTTACAAGACAGAGATTTCCATGGCGCCGCTTCTGGTAAGCGGGCGGTCGAAGAACTGGGCACGATTGCCCGCGAGAAGGAGAAAACCAAAAGGCTTTTGATAGGCGCTGCCTGTCTATTTGTTATTGTTGCGTCTTTGGTTATAACATTTTCACCAGTCGAAAAAGAAAAACAAGGCTATGCAATTGGTGCCGCACTCATTGTCATGGCATTGGGAGCTATTGGGGCGACTCAATTCCGAGTCAAAGGCCCCGGCGGAATTGAAGTCGACACTCGCACACAACCTCTCGGTTCCCTCCAGCAACCTGAATCAAATGAGTCTGTTTCAAGAGACGACGAACTTGAATCCAAACACGTCCCGATGCAATGATTTTAATATCATATTTTGACAATCCTTAACCAGGGTGTCGGAAAAATCAATTTGATGCCGCCGTCTTCGGGGCGGCGGTGGCAGCAGCAGGCGCGGGGGCGGTGGGTTTCGCGGCGTCCGCAGGCTTGGCATCTTTCTTGGGCAACTGGTCGGCCCAGAGCCAGCGGAGCGAGTCGGGAAAGATGGGGCCGCCGAGCTTGCTGCCGTGGATGTTTTCACCGAGGACGTAGCGGACTTCGTAACCCTTATCGCGCAGGGCCTCGTACATGAGCTTGTTTTGCAAATACCAATCGCGCTGGGGCATTCCCGGATTGCGGTTGTCGTTGACGCCGTCTGACATGAAGACCTTGATCGGCTTTTTGTCCGCGTCGCGCACCAGCTTCGGGTAGACATCGCCGCCGCGCAGGCTGGTGAAACTGCCGACGTCGCTCAGGACCTTCCCAAACTGGTCGGGGTGGTTGAAGGCCACGTTGAACGCGCAGATGGCGCCCGAGCTGATGCCGATAATGGCGCGGCCCGCGGGGTCTTTGCGGATGTTGTATTTCTTCTCCACGTCTGGGAGGATTTCCTTCGAAATGAACTGGTAATAGTTGTCGTTGACGCTGTCGTACTCGATGCCGCGGTTTTCCTTGGTGGGGCGGCCGGTGTCGCCCAGGTTGGTGCTGCCGGAGTCGATGAAGACGGAAATGATCACAGGCAATTCCCCGCGCGCGGCGAGATTGTCGATCACCGACGGCACGCGGTATTCCGCGGTGATGCCCATGGTGCGGTCATCTTCGCGCCCGGCGTACTGCATCACGCCATCTTGCACGACCATGAGACAGGCCGGCACCTTGGGGTCGTATTGCGCGGGGACGTAAATCCAGACGCGGCGCTTGATGCCGGGGTAAACAATCGCGCTGGTATGCGTGAATTTCTCCCAAGTGCCTTGCGGAATGCCTTCGTGGACGATCGAGTCCGTCCCATAGGGATAGTCGCCAAAAGTGCCGGGGCGCAAGGGCGTCGAGGGCATCCAAATCGCGCCCGTGGCGGGCACTTCCGTATGGTTGATGTTGGCGGCGGCGGGAGCGCCGCCTGCACCACCCCGGCGACCACCCCGGCCGGCGGTGCCGGCGGGCGGCTGCGCAGCCGCGCCAGCCGCGGGAGCATCCGCCGCAGGGGCGGCGGGCGGCGTGGCCGCGGCAGGGGCAGCCGCCGGCGCAGTCGCGGCCGGAGCAACGGCGGGGTCAGCAGCAGCGCCAAATGCGCTCAGCGAACCAACCAAAAATGCGGACAAAAACAGGGGGGTTTTAGGAGTTTTCATGGGGTAAGGGGAAAGCGGGGGGAAGAGAAATTGTTGCGCAGTTTTTTCGACGGTGCAAGCCCAGAGGGGCAACGGTAGCAACCAATCCTACCCCGGTGGAATCATCCAGGAAAACAGCCGGGCTTGGGCGAGCACGAGGAGGGCCATGAGGAGCGCGAGCCCGAGGCTGTGCCAGAAAACGGCGCGCAGGATGGCGCCGGGGTGCGGGCTGTCGGGCCGGCCGCCGGTGGCCACGCTCGCGACGACGATACTTTGCGCGTCGATCATCTTGCCCATGACGCCACCGCTGCTGTTGGCCGCCGCGGCCAGAATGGGCGAAAGGCCGATTTGATGAGCCGTCACTTTTTGTAAGTTGCCAAACAGGACGTTCGATGAGGTGTCGCTGCCGGTCAGGGCCACGCCCATCCAGCCGATGAGCGGCGAGAAAAAGGGAAACCACGCGCCGGTGGCTGCAAGCGCGAGGCCCATCGTGCTATCGCTGCCGCTGTACCGCGTGACGTACCCCAGCGCGAGCATGAGCGCAATCGTCAGCAGCGAAAGGCGCACGCGCAGCAAGGTGCGCCAGTATAATTTCGCCAACGTCGCCAGACTTTGGCCGAGAGTCAAACCGGCGCACAGCCCCGCCAGTAAAAGCGCAGTGCCGGTGGCGGAGAGAAAGTTAGCGCTGAACACGGCGTCGTCAACGGTCGGTTGGTCAACCACGGGGGGCATTTTTTGCACCTGGTGATGCAGCGCAGGAATCTCCATTGACGGCGCGAAAAGGTTGTCCAACGCGGGTTTCACGCCCGGAAAGCCCCAAATGAAAACAAAGACGGTCAACAACAGCCACGGCCGGGCGGCCCGCCACAAGGCCGCTCGTTCGGCAGACGTGCGCACGCGCGACGGGCGCGGCGCGGCGTCCGAAGGCTGCCAGAATTTAAGCAAGACACCCAAGGCGAAAATCGAGGCGAGCGAGCTGGCCAAGTCCACTAGGTAGGGTCCGTGAAAATTGCTGACGGCAAATTGCACGAGGCCAAAACTCGCCCCGCACACGAGACACGCGGGCCACACGGCCAGCATTCCGCGCCAGCCAACTTGCGCCGTCACCAGCCAAAAAGGGACCAAAAGCGCGAACACCGGCAGTTGGCGGCCCACCATGGCGCTGAGCGCATGCACATCCAGACCCGTGACTTTCGCGAGGGTGATGACCGGAATGCCCAGCGAGCCGAAAGCCACGGGCGCGGTGTTGCCGATGAGCGCGAGTTTGGCGGCTTCGAGGGGCTTGAAGCCGAGGCCGATCATTAGCGCGCCGGTGATGGCGATGGGCGCGCCGAAGCCCGCGCCGGTTTCGATGAAAGCCCCGAAGCTGAACGCGATGAGGAGTGCCTGAATGCGTCGGTCGCCCGACAAGGCGGCCACTTCCGTTTGCAGCACCGCAAAGCCGCCGGTTTCGACCGAAAGGTAATAAATAAAAATCGCGTTGAAAATAATCCAACCAATCGGGAACAAGCCGTACGCCGCCCCGAAAAGCGCCGCCGCGAACGCCATTTTGGCCGGCATGCCATACATCCACATAGCCAACAAGGCAGCTTCCGCGAGCGCAATCAGGGCCGCGAGATGCACGCGCACATGCCAAAACCCGAGCAGCGCCAGCAACGTGACCACGGGCAGCGCGGCCACCACGGCGGAAATTCCAAGACCACCCAGCGGGGCATAATTCTGGGTCCAAGGCATCGGACGGCATCTTGCTCCATTTTCCGGGCCCGTGTCCATTCCCCATCGCAAGGAATTCCACGTTTCTAGGTCTTGCCCCAGCCCGGCTGGAACGCTATTTCCCCTTCCCTACCCTCATCATGAATACCCCCACCTTGCTGGCCTTGGCCGGAATCTCTTTCACCCTCGTGGCGGTACCCGGCCGCGCGCAATTGGCTGTCACCGCCAATGACAATCACCTGACGCTGGTCAATGGCGTGAAGACCGTGGTCGCGAATCCGCCGCCGGACACCGTTTCCATCGTGGATATGGGCGCAACGCCGCCGAAAATCGTAGCTGAAGTCATGAATGTGCCGTCGAGCATCATCGGGCCGCCGTTGAGTGTCGCCGTGACGCCGGACGAATCGCTCGCCTTGGTGACGTGTTCGATGAAGGTGGACCCGGCCGACCCGACGAAAGAAATCGAGGACAACAAACTTTCGGTCATTGATCTCAAGGCGACCCCGCCCGCGGTCATTGCGACCCTCGAGACCGGAAAAGCACCCGCGGGCCTTTCCATCAACCGCCAGGGCACCCTCGCACTCATCGCCAATCGCGGCGACGGCAGCGTTTCCATTTACAGCATTAACGGCAAAACGGTCACCCCTGCCGGCAAAGTGCAAGTCGGCAACGAAACCTCCGCCCTGGGCCAGGTCGCGATTTCGCCCGAAGGTAAGACGGCCCTGCTGTCCCGCGATGCCGACAACACCATCAGCATCTTGAAAATTGACGGCACCACCGTCACCCCCACCGGCCGCGACCTCAAGATCGGCTTGCGGCCTTACGCGGTGGACATTGCTCCCAGCGGAAATGTGGCCGTGGTGGGGAACGTCGGCCCGGACAATGGCGACGTGGACACGATTGGCGTCATTGACCTGAAGGCCAATCCCGCCCGCGTGGTGGACATCATTCCCGTGGGCCAAGGGCCTGAGGGCATCAAGATTTCGCCTGATGGGCGCTACGTCGCGGTCATCTTGCAAAATGGCAGCAACAAGCCGAAGGACTCGCCGTTCTACAGCCCGAAGGGCAAGCTCGTGCTCTTTTCCCTCAACGGCACGAAGCTGAGCCGGATTGCGGATGCGCCCATCGGCGCGTGGGCGCAAGGGGTCGTTTTTTCCAAGGACGGCCATACGCTTCTCGTCTGCAATCCCCTGGACAAAAACCTCGGGGTGTTCAATTGGAATGGCCTGACCCTGCGGGACACGCAGGAGCGGGTGGCGCTCAAAGGCGGCCCGGTGGCAGTGCGCACCGCGGAAAAATAATTGCGTCCGCGCCACTAAGTGTCAGGGATAGGGGCAGTTCCCTATGTCCCGTCCCACGCGCATTTCCTATTTAATCATGGCCGTGCTGTTGCTGGCCATCGGCTGGCTGCACATCGCCACGCTGACGTTAACGGTGCTCTTCGGTTATTTCGCGCTGCAAACCTTCAGCATTGGCAAGCGCAAGTGGCTGGGCCTCACGCTCTATGGACTGACCGTGCTCTGCACCGGCTTTGCCCTGTCGCATTATCTCCACCAGGCGTACGTCAACCTGCCCTCGGTGGCGGAGAACGCCATCAATCAAGTGGTCACTTATGCGGACAACCAGGGCATTGAGCTGCCCTTCACCGACCTCGACAGCCTGAAAGTGGAATTGCAAGACTACCTGCGCAATAGCGTGAGCAGCCTCGGCCATTACGCGCATGACGCGCTCCTGATGTTCGGGATGTTGATCATCGGTCTGGTGGTGGCAGTCAGCCTTTTTCTCAACGCGCGCTGGTCCGTCGAGGGCGATCCGCTGGGCGCGCCGGACAGTGTTTATGGCGCCGTGGTGCATGAGCTCTCGCACCGCTTCCGCCTGTTCTACCGCAGTTTTGCGACCGTGATGGGCGCGCAGATTATCATTTCGGCCATCAACACGGTGCTGACGGGCGCGTTTCTGGTGATCAACCATTACCCGCGCAAGGAAGAGCTCATCGTGCTCACCTTCCTCTGCGGCCTGCTGCCGATTATCGGCAATCTCATCAGCAACATCCTGATTGTGGCCGTGGGCTTTACCATCGCGGACCGGCCCCACGTCGCGCTCTACGCCTTTGTCTTTCTCATCCTCGTCCATAAGGGCGAATATTTCTTCAACAGCAAAATTGTCGGCGAGCGCATCAAAAACCCAATGTGGCTGACTCTAATCGGGCTGGTCATCGGGGAAAAGCTGATGGGCATCCCCGGCATGATTCTCGCGCCTGTGGTGTTGCACTACATCAAGGTTGAGGCCTCGCGCAACAAGGTGTCCGACCTGACCCGCACGCCCTTCAAGCCGAGTACGAAGACCTCGGTGCCGTTTCCGCTCTAAGCGGCAAGCCGATTAAGGCATGTTATCAAACCCATCTCGACGGCGCGCTGAGGGCAGCGCGCCCTACCGGTGAATGGTGGTTTGGGTAGGGCGCGGTGCCCTCACCGCGCCGCTCTTACTCAAATTTTAAAATAGAGCCTAGACCTTCGGCGGCGCCGCTGGTTTTGCCGCCGGATCCACTGGCGCGGCTTTTTCCTTGGCCGGCCACGGTGCGACTTCCACTTTGGCGGCGACCAACCCCTCGCGCACAGCCCGCAAATCGGGGAAATCCGCGCCGTCGTAATGCCCGAGCGTGATGCCATCCATCGTGGTGTCCACCGCGAGCTGGATGCCCTGGCGAATCAATTCCGGCGTGGCGCGCGGGCGCACGGCAATGGCGGTCAGCAACGGAAAATCCGGCCCCATTTCCGCGCGAATTTCCGCAAGCCACGTGCGCTTTGGCTCAAGGGCGGCGGCGTTGCCTTGCTGCTCCGCGTAATCCATGATGCGCAGCGAATCGAGCTGCGGTTTCATCAGTGGAAGATTGATGCCCCAGTCGAGCGGATTGCGCGCCGTCATGTGCACATTGTAGCGCAGGTCGGCCTTGGGTTTCGACGCATGAATGGCCGCCCGCACGGCCTTGTAGTAGCGCACGACCGATTCCTCGCGAAATTTCTGCCACTGGCCGGCTTCGGGTTCGGCACGGGGGTTGGCGAGCAGGACGATCTGCGCCTTGGCCAAATCAAAACCGTTTTCGAGCGCGACTTTTTTGCAGGAATCGCAAAAACAGGCGCCCTTGTCCGGCCCGCCCTCGTCAAACGAAATGGTGCAGGACTGGAAATAATCCAAATCGTAGTTCGCGGCCAGATCCCCCCACAGCGCGAGGTCGTAGGCCAGGGCATCGGGATTGTTCGGGCAAATCGGGCGGAATTGCGGGCGCACGTGCGTGAGTTCGCCGTGAATGTTGCGTTCAACCACGTCAGGAAAATCGCGCTCGGCTCGCTCGCGATCGAGGGTCACGTGTGAAATCTCGACCCCGGTTTTCAAGCCGCGCTTGCGGGCCGCCTCGACCATGACCTTGAGCCAGTCGGTGCCGTTCAACCAATCGAAGTCGGACAAACGCGGCTTGATGCGCCCGTAACGCTTTAATTCAGGGTGCCAGTAGACGCGGGCGTCCTCGACATCCCAGGTCTGGCGCACGGGATTGTGCGGGAAGACCGTGCCAGTCAGCGGGCGGTGCTCGGGATGCATCAGGCCGATAAGGTGCACGGAATTGCAGGCGGACATTTCCTGCAAATTGTCCAAAATTTTCTCAATGCCCTCGTCGTGCAGTTCCCACGCATACAAACTCGCCGAGACCTCGAACGGCTCGAGCAATTTTTTCTTCGCCGGCAGCGCAGGCGCGGTCGGCGCTGAAGCCGGTATCGCAGGCCCGCTCTCGGCGGCGCGCAGTGAGGATGAAATCAGCGAGGTGGCACCCGCCGCACCGGCAGCCAGGAGAAACCGCCGACGCGAAAGGGGGGAGAATTGACGATGAGGTTGGCCCACGGGAAATTGCGGAGTGGAAAATTGGGGTGAAATAAATTTTCAATTACCCGGCGACTTTGAGGGCGGGATAACGAGCGGCGGACGGATGGAGAGCGTCGTCTCTGTCGGAAAATCTTTAGGCAGCGGGTAAGTGACGGGCCGGTGCGCGAGCCATTGCAGCGCCCGGATAATCATCGTTTGCACGCCCGCGCAACGCATGTCCTCGACGGTTTTGTCGTCGGCCATCACATGCCCGAACGTGGCGACGTAAACGCGGCCTTTGCCATAAGTAACGGTCCATTCCGCGGGCCAGTTGTCACCGAAGCGCGGGTCGCGCGCGTAGGACAAAACCTGGACATTCTCCGCCGGGCCGCGGGCGTCGTAGTAAACTTCCAGGCCGGGGGTTTTCCATGCCTTGGGCAGACCCGCGTGGATGGGATGTTCGCCGAGCAGGTGGATGACGACCTCGCCGCGCGGGGCGTGGCTGGTGGCGCGGCCCTGCCCAGGCGGCAGGCGGATAAGATGACCGTCCGCGCCGACTTGGATGGCGGTCCCGTACGTCACCGGGCGCCAGCCCAAGCCGATGATGTCGTTGTACTCCGGCCAGTCGGCAAAGGCGTTTTGCGCGGAGTGGAAAATGTAAACGCCGCCGCCGCTGCGCACAAAGTCCGCGAAATCTTTTTGCGCCGCAGGCGGCCAGCCGCTTTTCTGGCTGATGTTGATGTCATTGGTATTTTGAATGACGACATCGAAGTCCTTGAATTTCGGCCGCCAATCCGCCCAGCCCGGCGCGTCGCGGGTGGCGGGGCAGGTGGAGACCGCGACGTCAAACAACCCGGTGGGCTCGATAATGGCCTTGATCAAATTGGTCGTGCGCTCCCACTGGTGGTTGCTGAAACCGTCCACGATGAGAACTTTGATTTTCGCGGACGGCGGCGCAATTTCCTTCAAAAACTCCGGCCCCGGGCTGGCGGCACCGAAGGCGAACGTGGTTAGTCCCACAAAGGCGAAGACCGTAAGCAAATTCTTCATAAGGCAACGAGCGATGACGGGCGCTGGGAAATGCAGTGCAGCCGCCAACGCCGAAGTTTTCAGGGGTAATACGCTGGTACGGGCCGCGGTAGTTAAAGCCAAGGGCGGAGGAGTCTCAAGCGGAATAGCGAGGAACCGCTCACGCGGAAAGCACTGTCCAGGATTCCGCCGGCCTGGACCGGCCACCTTTTCGAGTCAAATGTTCCATCGCTTGCGCAAGAGCGCAGACGAAGTCCAGCTTCTCCGCAATCCGCTCGGCCGATCTGGCGCGAAATCCGCCCATGGAAACAGCATAGCTTACCTCTCCTCCCACAATGGCGACCACGGTTTCCTTCAACCAAGATCCACGGGCAGCCAACAGTTCGGCCTGAACCTCCGGCGTTAGCAACTCCGTCGCCAGCGTCGGCTGGTTTGTCCGCACGCGGTAGGCGGTGTCAAAACGCTGGTCGCCGAGACTAACAGTGCGCAGGCGGAATTCGGGGGTGCGAAAATCGCGCGGGCGAAAGGTAAACACATTGAACAACGTATTCGTCAACCACCCAAAATTGGGGACAATTTGGAGACACAGGCCGATAGACTCCCGGCCGGTCGCGGCCACCGCCATCATCGGAATGCCGCGCCAATCGCTGGCAAAAAAACGCGCGCCCCGACCGTGATGCAGGCCCGCGCAAACCGTGCCGGAGGCCGCCGCTGCACCCGCTTCCGGCTTCTGGAAACCCAATGAACCACCCACAGACAACATGCTTTTGCACACGCTGCGCTCTTTAATCAAAACCCGCAGGATGGTTCCGGTCCATCGCGCCAGCACATGCAGGAAAACCGTCCCAAGAATAAAAAACACCACGATAAGATCAGGCAGCAGCGCCCAATGGGGAATATGGCTGCCGACAGCATAGAAAAGACTTTCGACAACTGTTTTCATAATATTTCCAAAGGCTAACGGAAGCGGCGCCCAGGCTACTCACACTTTAATCGGGGCCTCCACCCATGTAAATCTGTTAAAGCAAGATTTTAGCCGCGGATACCACGAACATTCCCGCAAAAGCGCAGGCCTGCCCGAGAAGCCTTCGGCTGGTCTTTCCCCTCGCCGGCCGAGCTGACGAGGGGATTTGCTTTTGCTCAGTTCTCAGCATAACGTCATATTGCTTTTGGTTAATTCTTCACCCTAGGCCCCCCGGATTTATGAGCGAGACCAGCACCATAATGATGACTTGGACTGGATTGCTAATCGTCAATGGATTGTACCTCCTGCTTCTTGGCCTGCACGTCCGGCGGGCCGTCAAGACGGCGGGCCTGCCGGCCGCCTCCCCGCTTATGTTGATTCAGTTTGCGGCCAGTTGCTGGCTCCTTACGGTTTGGGCGACAATTTCTCCGCTGTTCTACCTTTTCTGGCAAGGCAGCAGTCTGAGTTTAGGAATGAGCGGGGATATTGAATTTCTGCTGCTCTTCATGGGCATCGAATTTCTCTTCCTTTGGTGCCTGCCCATGCGCTTGCTGCGGAGGAAGCGCCCTTTCCGCTGGATGACGTGGTCAATGTCGTCGTCGCCTCTCGTCCGTGAAATTCGCGCCCATATGACCGTCGCAGAAAAGGTTCGTTTCGCCGGAATTGGTCTGCTCTGGATGATCGGCACCTTCATCCTGCCTTTCTATGGCGTCCTGTTCCTGATCCAGGGACTATTCGTGCGCCTATTCTTGAATGAAGGTGGGATTATATTAATATTATTTGTGATCCAAATCGCGTGCCTGCCCAGGTGGCATAGGTTGCAGCAGCGCTATTTATCCTCGACCATTTGGGCGCGCGCGCAGGGCATCCTGCCCGAGCAAATCGGGATGTTTCCCTTCCGCAGGTAATCATGCACTCCAGCGGACGGGGTTTTATGGAACTGGTGCGAGCATCTCATTCCAACGCCATAGAGGCGATCGGCCGCCTCCCCATCTGGGCACTAAACGATTGCCGTGACGGGATCTTTGGCCGAGGATATTACCGTGACCATTAAACGGCGAAAACTCTCCGCGGCCAGCGACCGGACGGCGTTCTGGGCTTCCCAGTCGCCGCAAAAACGCCTAGAAGCCTTGGAGATTATCCGGGGGACGACGCATGATTCCGTTTACGCTCAACAGGCATTTCCGCGAGTTTTTAAAATTATTAAAGGCAAGAAAGGTTAAGTACTTGGTGGTGGGCGGCTACGCGGTGGCCTATCACGGCTTTCCGCGCTTCACGGGCGATTTGGATGTTTTTGTGGCGGTCGAGGCCGGCAACGCCGCCAAGCTTCAGCTGGTTTTTACCGATTTCGGTTTCGCCGGCATGAAACTGACTCCGGCAGATTTCCTGATCGAGAACCAGATTATTGAAATTGGCCGTGAACCGCTGAAGATACAGGTGCTCACGGGCATTGACGGCGTGACTTTTGACCGTTGCTACCGGGAACGGACTCATTTCGTGGACCAGGGCCTGCGGGTCCCTGTGATAGGCTACGAGCAGTTGCTGAAAAACAAAAAGGCGACCGCGCGGGGCAAGGACTTGATTGACGTCTCGGAATTGCAAAAACTAAGGCGACAGCGGAAACGGGGATAATTGCGGCCCAGCCGACGGGGATAAAGCCGCCCACTCTTTTTTGGTGCAGCGGACAACGCCCCTCCTACACCTCGCACACCCAAAAGCCGGCCGGGTCCTTGCGCAGGGATTCGCTCACCGGGATGAACATCGTGCGCAGTTTGATCAGCCCGCGGTCGAAGGAATAGCGGATGAGCACGGGCAGGTGGCCTTGGGGCTTGCGATCCGGTTCGAGGGCCGGATTTTTGAAGATGAGCGGCACGCGCGCCAGCGGCAGCGAGGGCGATTCCTGGGGGTCCGCAAAACCGGCGCTCTGGGCCTGGATGCGCGAGAGGAGCGCTGATTGCTCATGCAGGTAGGCCTTGAATTGGGCGTCGTCCATGCGCTGGCGCAGGCGGTCCATCACGCCCAGGAGCTGGTGCGTTTCACTTTCGTTATCGAGGCCGAAAAGTTCCTTGGCCTCGGGCGAGGCCTCGTTGAGGCGCAGGTCCGTGCGCAAGTTGGTGAATTGCAGCTCAAGTTTCGGATGCGTCGAACTCCACTTGCCCTCGGGATGGTCATGCCGTGCGAGGCTGATTTCCGAGACGAGCCGGTCGAGTGAATTTTGCGGGTTGGGCGCGATTTCCACCGTGGTGCGATGGAGGAGGTAAAAGGGCAGGAGCGCCTTGAGCGAGGGAATGCTGCCGTCGGGGGCCGGCGCGGGCGCTTCGTTGATCATGACCAGGGGCTTGCCGGTCGAGAGGCGGAAGCCGATTTCGAGAATCACATCGGCGTTCCAGTGCGGGCTGGGCTGGCCGAGGTAGGCGATGACGAGGGGGGCCGTGGCCAGTTGCTCCTTGATGACGGCGATGCGGTCCGGGCCGGGGATGCGGTCCGCCCGGCGCGGCAGGAAATTCGTGCGCTTGCACGCGGGCACGATCATTTTTTCCATGACCTCGGCGATGCGCGGATTGCGGTCGTCGATTTCCGAGATGATGAAGCACTCCGCCAGTTCGTGGGCAAAGATGGCGTGCGTGTTGAAATCGGGATTGCGCACGGGCGGCTTCATCGATTCGTCCCACGGGGCGCGCGGGACGACGACGCAGCGGTGGCCGTTTTGCGGCTTCTCGTGCTTCTTGCCGCGGATTTCCTCCTCGCCACCGTAGAGGCGCTGGATGCTGCGCGGCAGGACTTTGTAGGCCGCGGCGCTGAGGCGAATTTCTCCGGTGACGCCGCCGCTCTCCAGGCGTGTGGCGGTGGCGATGACCGTGCCGGCGAGTTTGCCGTGCGCGTCCTTGGACAACTCGCCATAAGCGATGCCGACGCGGAAGCAGCGCATGGCCTCGTTGAGCTTGGCTTCGCGCCCGCGGGTGCTTTCCTCCTCGGCCAGCTTGAGCATGTTCACGGCCACCTCATGGGCCTCGGCGGGTTTGTGGAAAACGAAGATGCCGCCGTCGCCGCCGAATTGGGCGCAGACTTTTTCATAAGCCTGGCCGGCCTTGGCGCAGCCCTCGGACATGATGCGGTGGATCTGGTCGGCCAGATTCTGCATGGCCTTGTCGCCGGCCACGACTTGCATGTGATGCTGGATTTGGGCGAAGTGCGCCATGTCCACCACCATGACGCACATGGAGCTGGGTGGCGCGGCGGCGGGCGGCGGCTTGGGCAGGCGGCTGCGGGCGGGCTTGGCGAGGAAAATACGGCTCGTCTCGGGCGTATTGGACCCCGACAGCGGAAAAGCAGTATTAGCGAGGATGGACATGGTGAGGTCTGGTTTGAAACCGCAAGGTAGCATTGGCTGTACCCTTTGATTTTTCTTAACCGCAAAAATTCCCCCAGGAGCCGTATCAACCGCTAATTGCCGGGGTAAATTGTTTGTTAAATCGGGCGAATCCCTCTCGGGGTAATCACTCACTTATTATTGCTATTATTAAAACTAATATCGATATAATTGAGACTAAATCTCGAAAAAATATCGATCTCGCACTAAAAATTGGCAAGGCAGTTTTCACTTCGGGTCCGATTTCCGAGGTTCCTTCATAATTATTTTACAAAAATGACGGGAATAGGCTGCTCGTGAAGACCATCGCATCTAGGGTCTTTACCTATGACTACCGGGAGATTTGGCCAAATAAAACGCCTGCGGCCCTTCCTTTCCGGCACCCTCCTTCGCGTCCTGACACTTATTGATATTTTATATTTTTACAGGAATCGCTTCCGCTTGTATTGAGCGACCGACCTGTCATTCTTTTCCGCATGAATCGCCGCTTGTTCCTCAAAAACGCCGCGACCGTCGCTGGCGCCACCCTCGCCGCCCAAGAACTCCTCGCGCAAACCGCCGCACCCACTGTGGCCGCGACCCCCGCCGGGGCTGCGACCCCCGCCGGGGCTGCTCTGGCCGTGGCCGCGGCCCCCCAGGCCACCATCGGCATCGCCACCGCCATCGGACCGCTCGTGCAGGGCGACATCGGCGCAGTGCTGGATGACATGCAGCAGCGCGGCGCGGTCAACGCCGTCTTTCCCTTCATTTACACGCACGTGCTCGAACGCGCCGGCCTGCCTGCGGCGGGCTTTCGCGGCGGCAATTATGCAATGCCGCACATGCAGTATTATAAAGACGTGCCGCTGACCTTCGACGACATGCGCGCGCCGGAACTCGGTACGGTGGACGTGTTTGAGCGCCTCATTCCTGCGGCCCAAAAACGCGGGATGAAAACGTATGCGTGGATTCTCGAGGACAATGTGCGCCCCAATGTCGCCCACTGGGAATCGCTGTATGAAATTGACGCGCATGGTCGGCGCGGCGCGCGCCATCCCTCCGGGCCGTGCAATAACCATCCGCAATATCGCGCCTACCTCATGGGCTTGGTGGAGGATTATATCCGCTCATATCCCATCGACGGCGTGATGTGGGGCTCCGAGCGCCAGGGCGCGGTGCACAATGTGCTCGGCGCGTTTCACAATGGCGCGCGCACCGACCCCGGCCTGGCCACGTGCTTCTGCGAATTCTGCCTCAAGAAAGCCAAGGACCGCGGGATTGATGCCGAACGCGCGCGCACGGGCTTTGCAGCGCTCGAGCAATTCGTGCGCAACGGCCGCGCGGGCCAGCGCCCGGGCGACGGCTACTTCGTTTCGTTTTACCGCCTGCTGGTCAAATATCCGGAATTGCTGGCGTGGGAAAATCTCTGGGTGCAAAGCCGCCACGAATTGCAGGCCCAGCTTTATCAAAAAATCAAAGCGCTCAATCCGGCCATGCCCGTGGGCTGGCACTTGTGGCATAATATCTCCTTCAGCCCGTTTCATCGTGCCGAGGAAGATTATGCCGACTATGTGCCGTTTTCCGATTATTTGAAACCCGTGCTCTACAGCAATTGTGCGGGCGAGCGCATGCGCAGCTTCACCGAGAGTGTGCACCAAAACGTGTACGGGGATTCACCCGCGCCCGAAACGATGGCGATGCTTTACCAGCAGTTGAATTACAACGAAGCGGCGTATGACCGCGTGGCCGCCGCCGGCCTGTCGGCCGATTACGTGGGCCGCGAAACGGCGCGGGCGCTGGCGGGCGTGGCGCCGGCGAAGGTGCAAGTCTGGCCGGGCCTCGACATTGACGTGCCGACCGGCGCGGGCAGCAGCAAGTGCACGCCGGAAAGCGTGAAAGCAACGGTGCGGGCCGCGTTCCAGGCCGGGGCGCAGGGGCTCATCCTCTCGCGCAATTATGCGGAAATGACGCCTGCCAACCTCGCTGCCGCCGGGGATGCCATCCGTGAAATGGGCAAGGCATGAGGGCGTATGGTCCAAACTGCGGGAAAGCATTTCGCCAAAAGGGAGCATCCGCCAGCGTAGCGCGGAGCTTTAGCCGGCGCCTCTTTTCCACTCGATCCCTCCCAAGCGCGGGCTAAAGTACCTGGTTACGCCCGCGCTTAGATAACGTAATAACCTCAAGATAAACGACTTATGAGAAGATGGCTAATCCAGGCACGGGCCATTTGGCACTCAAATAATGATACGAATTATATCGTATTTCTAAAATAATTAATTATTTTTGATATATTGTCATTGGACGTTGATCGTGAAGGCCATTAGAGTGACACGTTGATTTGTACGCAAAGGAAACTCCTCAAAATAAAGGCGGGTGGCCTCTTTTAAGTTAGCCAGAGCCTCCACCGGGGCTTCTCCCTGGGTCGTTGTACCTGTCTCGGGATTGTATGCCATCAACCAATCGCTTTCAGCGTCGGGATAGATGACTGCGGATAATTTGCGCATGGGCCTGTTTTACTGCTTGTGCGACAGTTGTGCAATGCTCGCAGCCATTCAGTACCGTATTCCTGGCCGCGACATTTCACTGCGGGTTGAAGCAATCCTCATTTACCGCGTGCAACAAAATCCAGTGGCTGCACAACCATACCTTCGCCGCCTTTCAAGGTGAGTTCTTCCCACCAATGTTCCGGCATTCACCATGGTAGTCAATATTACGACAACCACGGGCCGTTCGCCAGGAGGTGTAACCCTTCCGGATCAGGTCATGGGGGGTCAAACCATTGCCCTTCAACCAAAACCTTACTTTGAGAGTTACCTTGATGCTTTTCATGTCGATAAATCATGCCTGCAAGCACGTCCACGCCTTTGTAGCCTAATATTTCAAGGCGCTCGTCGATACCTGAGTGCATCGAAGTTTGGGGATCAATGCTCGTGCAGAATATCGGGGGCAGCGAAGACGGATTGAGGCCAGGCTGCTGGCGGAGCAGGGTAGCCATGGGCTCGTCATGGGCTATGATAGCATCGGGCTTCTCGCGCCTGAGCCACGCCCGCAATTTCCGCTGGTCAAATTCACGGCCATCGAACACAAAAGCCTTCACTGGCAGTTCATCGCAAGCCAGCGCCTCCCAGGCGGCGGCCACGATGAAGGCATCGTTGGAGCGTATGCCGAAAGTTCTTGGACATACCGAACCAATCCGCCGGAAGCCCCGGCCAGTGAGGGCCGCGCAAAGTTTGCGGGCATTGTGGTAATAATTCACCGAGACCGTGGCAAAATTCGGTGACAAAATGCTCGCCGTCGCCGCTACGACCGGAAATTTTTGCCAGTTCAGTAAAGACGCGACGTCGCTGGGCCGGAACATTTGGAGTAAAAGCACCCCGTCCACTCCTCGGGCCAGCCAGGAGCGCTCCAGCGCGGGATTGGGTTGATCGATGGAGTCCAGGCGCACAAGCTCCAAATTGTAGCCAAGTTCCGCGGCGCGCAGGCTGGCACTTTCCCGCACGCGGCGCATACTTTGCGGTTCCAAGTGGGCCGGCACCGTGCTCAATGCGATCAGGGTTCCGACGGAGCGCGGCATTTTTCGCCCACGGATATGTTGCATCATTTTGGACAGCGCGGGGTCCGGCTGATATCCCAGTGCTTTCGCCGCCAGCCAAACTCGCTGTCGCACCTTCGCCTGTACATAAGGTTCGTTGCGCAGTGTCCGCGAAACCGTCATGGCGCTCACCCTGGCCTTCGCCGCAATCTCGCGCAAGCCCGGCCGCGGAGATGATGGTGGAAAATTCCCTTTCATATTTTTATGTTACTGTAACATAATTTTTGCCGTTACTTCTACTTTGGGGCAATGCAAAACTGAATAAAGTGGGTATCCCAACCGCTCCGTAAAAGCTATACCTCCAGCCCCTTCTTTTTATGCCACAATTGTGTTCTCTCCGATCGATGATTGTTTGCCGTTTGACTATCCCCGCCATGTTTGCCGGCTTGGCGATGAGCTTCGGGGTGTCCGTGTTGGAGGCGGCGCCATTGCCGCCCACGCAGACGCGGATCATCGACAATTTTGAGCAGCTGGGTATCGATACCGCCACCCCGCGTTTTGGATGGGTCGTCAGCGATCCAGCTCGCGGTGCCGTCCAATCCGCATATCAAATCATCGTTGCGAGAGACCGTGCGGCATTGGACAACGCGCGTGACTTGGTCTGGGACAGCGGCAAGGTCGTTTCATCCGCGCAGTACGGAGTGGTTTACGCGGGAGGCGCGCTCGAAAGAACCACTGAGTATTGGTGGAAAGTTCGCACGTGGGATGAGCAAGGCCAGGCTTCGCCATGGAGCGAAGCTCGCCACTTCATCACCTCCTTCTTCACGCCCGAAGACTGGAACGCGCAGGCCACGTGGATTGGCGATGGGCTGGGGACCGTCCCCCCTACAAAACCAGCGCCGCAATTCCGCAAAGAGTTCCAAATCAACAAACCCATCCGCGGAGCTTATTTGTATATTTGCGGCTTGGGGCAATTTTCGGCATTCATCAATGGTGCCCGAGTCGGTGATCACGTCATGGATCCAGCCTGGACCGATTACGATGTAACCGCCACGTATGTGACTTTTGACGTCACCTCACTTCTGGGGCAGGGCGGCAATGCCATCGGGGTCAATTTGGCGAATGGCTGGCTTTCCGACACCAGGGATAGACAGAGTACGCGCAATTTTGGCCCGATGCGCTTGATCGCTCAACTGCATGTGGTTTTCCAGGACGGGACCAGCACGGATGTGGTCAGCGATCCGTCCTGGAAAACCAGCACCAGCCCTCTGACGCATTCGGAAATCCACGGATCAGAGGATTATGATGCGCGGCTGGAGCAACCAGGCTGGAGCAAGGCGGGATTCGACGATGCAAATTGGCTCAGCGCGGTCGCCGTGAAACGTCCGACCGGCTTACTTGTGCCGCAAACTGCGCCTCCAATGCGCGTGCGGGAGGTATTCGCGCCGCAAAAGGTTACCAATCCCAGCCCGAACATTTACGTTTACGATTTCGGGAAGAACATGAATGGCCAGTACGAAATTACCGTCAAAGGATCCGTCGGCCAGACTGTGACCCTTCGGCCTGGGGAGGCTTTGAAGACCAATGGCCGGGTAAATCTGGGGCGGGCGGAGCCGTCGAAGTATACGCTCAAGGGAAGCGGTTCGGAAACCTGGGGGCCGACGTTCAATGCCGTCGGGTTCCGGTATTTGGAAGTTGAAGGGGTGACCACAGATCCGCAGAACACCGCGTTACCGCTCATCCAAAAAGCCGCCGGACATTTTGTCTACACTGCGGCGCGCGAGGTCGGATCCTTTACGGCCTCCGATAACCGTTATCTACAGATTCATGATCTGGCGCGCCAGACCCTGCTAAGTAATTTGGAATCGATTCACACGGATGGACCCAATTACGAACGCCTGGGATGGCAGGAAGTCGTCTGGACCACCCCGCCGGCGACAGTCTACTGCAACGACGTTCAGACGTACTTTGCAAAGATCATGCACGATGTCCGCGACGCTCAACGTGTCAGCGGGCTGTGCCCCGACATCGCACCCAACTGGTTCCATAACAAAAATGCCGGGTCCGCCGGCAAATTCGATGATTCGCCGGCATGGGGCTCATCCGCATTCATCTGCCCCTGGATCATGTATCAAACGTACGGCGACAAAAAAATTCTTTCCGACAACTACGAGACCATGAAAAAATACATCGCTTACCTCAAAAGCAAGGAAGCCAACGGCCTGGTCACTTACGGGTTGGGCGACTGGATGTCGCCCGCGGGCGATGATGTACGGAACATCGAGGGCGCCGTTTACGTTTATGACATGGGCTTGATGCGCGACATCGCCTCGGTGCTGGGCAAGACCGACGATGCATCCGCCTACGCACAAGACTACACGCGCGTGCGCGACGCCTACAACCGGGCCTATTTCGATCCCCCATCAAAGTCCTATCATCCCGTAAAGCAGGCCAACGAGGCACTTCCGCTGGCATTCGGCATCGTTCCGGAGGGCGAGGTCGAAGCCGTGCGGCAAGCCCTCGTCGAGGACATCGCACACCCGCAGGAAGACGGATCGCCAAGCTCTGGCCGCGTCGGCGACTTCGGACCCGTCGTGCCGGATCACGTGACGACCGGGGATGTCGCCACCAGCGCACTCTGGGAGGCATTGGGTGATGCCGGGCAAGGCACTCTCGTTCAAACCATGATCATGCAGGAAACGTCCCCGAGCTATATGTACATGATCAACCATGGCGCGACGACGATTGCTGAAAATTGGTATTACGAGAAGACCCGCAGTTTTAATCATGACATGTATGCGGGTATTCTGGCCTACCTGTATCGCAACGTTGGCGGCATTTCCGCCCTCAAACCGGGGTACGAAGTGATCCAGATCAAACCATGCCTACCGCTTGGGTTGAATAGCGCTTCGGTCACCTATGACTCAGTCCGCGGCTCCATCGAGACCTCATGGCGGATTGAGGGGAAGGAATTCACGCTGAAAGTTCGTATTCCTGCCAACGCGTCGGCGGTGGTGTCGGTTCCCACCCTCGACCCCAAGTCCGTGCGCGAAGGCGGCCAGATGGCCAAAGATGTGCCGGGCCTCAAGTTCCTGCGCTCCGACTCGGCGGCGGCCGAATTTGCCGTTGGATCGGGCGTCTACGTATTTCAGTCAACATTGAAGAATTAAACTTTAGTTATAAAAAATTTGATTATGAACAAGAAGAAACTTCTAATTTCCGCGTCGCTGCTCATCATGTCCCTCGCGCTGGCCTCGTCGTCGGCATGGGGGCAACAGGACCCGCTGGTGGATGGTTTCACTGCACCGCCGGATTCTGCCAAGACCCATGTTTGGTGGCATTGGATGAACGGCAATGCCTCCAAGGCGGGCATCACGGCAGACTTGGAAGCGTTAAAGCGCATCGGCATCGGCGGGGCACACCTGGCCCAGGTCGGATTGACCGGGCGCGGGGCGGTGCCCTATGGCACGCCGCAAAATACCGAATTGGTGCAATTCGCGATTCAGGAGGCCGCGCGGCTTAAACTCGACTTAGTCATGTTTAACTGTCCGGGCTGGTCCTCCAGCGGCGGGCCGTGGGTCACGCCGGACAAATCGATGAAGGTGCTGGTGTTTACCGACACGCCGGTGATCGGTGGACAAACCGTAAACCTGGTGCTGGCACAGCCGCAAGCGAAGCTAGACTTTTACAAAGACGCCTTCGTGCTGGCGTACCCGACGCCTGCGGCGGACGTCCATGTACAGCCTTTTAACAATGGCGGCGGAAACAACGGCGGGGGCGGCGGTGGGCCCGGCGGCACGCCCGTGGTGGGAGGGGACAACAACGTTCAGGGGATTGATCCAACAAAAGTCATCGACCTCACCGCCAGCATGAACGCCCAAGGTCAGTTGAACTGGAGCGCCCCGGCGGGTAATTGGACCGTGATGCGCATCGGCTTTACGACCAATGGAAGAACCAACTCACCGGCACCCGACGGTGGCACGGGTCTGGAGGTGGACAAGTTCAGCAAAGAGGCGCTGGATTTCCACTTCGAGGCCTTCTTCAAGCCGTTTTATGATCAGCTCAAACGGGTGGGCGCCCGAGGCGGCGCGCTGATCGACAGCTACGAGGTCGGCAGCCAGACTTGGACCGACAAATTTCCCGAGGAATTCAAGAAGCGCCGCGGCTATGACATCACGTCTTACATGCCGCTGATGGCCGCCGGGCGCGTGGTCGGCAACTCCGAAATCTCGCAGCGGTTCCTGTGGGATATCCGCAAAACCCAGGCCGAACTCATGGACGAATATTACTACGGCCACTTTACGGAGTTGTGCCACCAGCACGGGCTCATTTCCTATATTGAGCCGTACAACACGGTGAATTTCGATGAGGAGCTTGTGGGCGCCCTTGCTGACCTTCCCATGGGAGAATTCTGGCAGGGCAAGACTCCCAACCGCAGCATCAGGTTGGTGGCCTCGGCGGCCCATGTGGGGGGCAGGCACATCATGGGGGCAGAGTCGTTCACCAGCACGTCTAAATGGTCGGAGTCGCCCTATTCGCTCAAGAGCTTGGGCGACCTGACGTGGTCGATGGGGCTTAACAAGTTCATTCTCCACGAGTTCGCCATGCAGCCCAATACCGACCCGTCGGTTTCCCCCGGTATGACCTTGGGACCTTACGGCGGATTCTTCACCCGCAACAATACGTGGTTTGAACCCAGCAAGGCGTGGCAATCTTACAATGCCCGCGGGCAGTTTTTGCTGCAGCAGGGCGTGTTCTCCGGCCACCTGGCCTACTTCGTCGGTGAAGACTCTCCGGTGCGCTCACCGGATATGGACTCGATCAACCCCGCACCGCCAGCCGGCTATGGTGCGGACACCATCGACATTCAATCGCTGCGAACGCGCGTCAAGATCGTCGACGGCAAAATGACCTTTCCCGACGGCCTGACCTATCGCGCGCTGGTGCTGCCGACTACCGTTCGCACGATGACAGTCGAAACCGCCCAAAACTTGCATGATCTGGTGAACGCCGGCATGACCCTGGTGGTGGCCGGTCCCAAACCCGAGCGCACCAGCAGCCTCATGAATTATCCCAATGGCGATGCCGCGGTGGCACGGTTGACCAGCGATATCTGGGGCAATCTGGACGGCACCAGTGTCACCGAGCACGCTCTGGGCCAGGGCCACGTTTACTGGGGCCTGCCATTGGGCACCTTGCTGCGAGACAAACTGGGTGAAAAGCCCGACTTTGAAATGACTTCTCGTTCGGGAAACGCGGACATCAACTACATCCACAAACATGCCGGCGATGCAGAGATTTATTTCGTGGCCAATCACGGCCAAAAGTCTGAGGAGCTGGTCTGCACGTTCAATGTCGCGGGCAAACAGCCGGAGTTCTGGGACGCGGTGTCGGGCCAGCGCGTCACGGCCTGCGTGTATGATGCGGTCGATGGCCGCACGCGCCTGCCACTGCAACTTTCCCCCGCGGGTTCCATCTTCGTGGTCTTCCGTCAGGCGGCGCCGGCGTCACATATCACGTCCATCAGCCGCGACAACAAGGTGCTCGTGGGCGGGACTCCCTTCGCGGCCCCTGCGGCACGCGGGACAGACGGAGGCGGTCGCAATACGATTTGGGGCGGCAACTTTATTCCGGCGCCCCCGGCCGAGGCGCCCGTGCCGGTGGAAATTGCCACGGCTTCCACGCCGCTGGCGTTTGAGAACGGCACCTTCGCCCTGCTCAGGTCTGACGGGCAGACCCAGTCCAGGCAGATCACCAATATCGCCCAGCCAGTCGAAGTCACCGGCGCGTGGCACGTGACCTTCCCGCCGAATCTTGGCGCACCGCCAGCGGCCGATTTTGCCCAGCTCGCAGATTGGTCACAGTCCTCTGACAATGGAGTAAAGTACTTCTCCGGCACGGCTACTTATACGCGTAAACTCAACGTTGCTGACGACCGGCTGGGAAATGGCCAGCGGCTCTTCCTGGACCTCGGTCGGGTGCAGGTGCTGGCGCAAGTCCTGGTCAACGGCCATGACTTGGGCGTTGTCTGGACTGCGCCATTCCGCGTGGACGTTACCGACGCGGTTCATGCCGGCGACAACGACCTGGAAGTCCGCGTGACCAACCTTTGGCCCAACCGTCTCATTGGTGACGAGCAAGTTGCGGGCAACATTGGCGGCGGCGCCGGCGGACGCGCAGCCGCAGGCGCGGGTGGGGGTCGTGGACGAGGCGCCCCGATTCCGGATTGGTACATCCAAGGCCAGCCCAGGCCAGCAGGTCCGCGAATTACCTACACGGTGACGCACTACTACAACGCGACCGACCCGCTGCTGGAGTCCGGCTTGATTGGACCGGTCATGCTGCGCTCGGCTGTGGCTGTGGCACCCTAACCGCAACTTATCAAAGCAGCGCGAGAGGCATCTCCACTGAGTACCCCAAACAGAAAAAGGAAAACTATGATCAAGAAAAATCACCAAGCGCCCGATGGCAAATACCATCTGTTTGCCAACCGCTGGGACGCGTTAAAGGACACAATTAACCCCCATCACTGTACCCGGGCAACCTGCAAAAGGCAAATTCCATTCAGTTCAGTCTCGCCAATCCGCTAAATTATGAATTTCCACTCTGCCATGAAAATACCTCTCTTTTTACTCCTCTTGTCGGCGCTGATTCCCACCAATGTTTTCGGCCAAGCCGCGGCCACTTCGCCAGCGGCCGGCAGCGGCGGACGCGGACGGGGCGGCCTTGCGCCGCTTATTTCACCCGACGTTCATTCCGACCGCACCGTGACCTTTCGGGTCCGCATGCCCAACGCGCAGGCTGTCAGCGTCACGGGTGCCGACTGGTCGGAAGCGCCGATACCCATGATCAAGGACGACGCGGGCCTCTGGAGCGTGACAGTCGGTCCGCTCGACCCGATTTATGCCATTTACAATTTCAGCATTGATGGTGTGACCACCCCGGACTTGAACAATCCGCGGGTCAAACTGCGGACCAACACTGGTTCGCCGGGCAGCGTGCTCTATGTCCCGGGCAATCCGCCGGAACTTTGGGAGGCGCGCGACGTGCCGCACGGCACAGTCGAAGTCAATTGGGCCGCTTCGCCGATTCACGACGACACGCGGGCGTATAATGTCTATACGCCGCCGGGCTATGCCGCCAATGCCACCACCCGGTACCCTGTGCTTTACCTGTTGCATGGCAGCAACGGCACCCAGGACGACTGGGCCAATATTGGCCGGGCAAATTTCATTGCGGACAACCTGATTGCCGATGGCAAAGCCGTGCCGATGATCATCGTCATGACCTGGGGCCATGATGGGTTGGGCTCGTTGGCCTCCGGAAAATTTGAGCGATACCTGTTGGATGAAGTCATGCCCGCGGTGGAGAAGAAATACCGCGTGGCTCCTGGGCACGAAAACCGCGCGATTGTCGGGTATTCCATGGGCGGAGGCCAGGCGCTTAATATCGGTTTGAGCCACCTCGACCTATTCGCGTCGGTCGGTGGATATAGCTATGCATTTTCGGCGCAGAAGTTGCAAAGCACCTATGCCGACCTGTTGAACGACCCCGCCGGCACCAATGCCAAATTAAAAGCCCTCTGGCTGGGGTCGGGACACCAGGATAAAGCGGTGGGCTTTGCCAATAACAAGCAAGTGTCGGACCTCCTTTACGACAAGGGCATCAAGCACATTTTTTTCGAGATGGATGGCGGGCACACGTTTACCGTCTGGCGCAAATGCCTGGAGGAAACACTCCCCGTCTTGTTCCAGCCCGGCGTCGTAATGCCCGCGAAACCCACGACGCCAGCTGCGGAAAAGGGAATTTAATTTCCCCGCTTCCGCTCGCCAAGCGACACCAAGCCCTTCCACGGATTTAACCCCCACTCCGACCCTACCCCACCCCCGAGAAGCAAATTCCTTTCAATCATGCTATCCCGAAAAATTAACCACCAGCCGTTCACAATCTGTGGTCTCGCTGCTGCGGTTCTGTGCCTTTTCATGGCTGGCCAAGCCATGGCGGCGAAAGCCAAGGTCGATTCGTTTTCGCTCGATGGCAAACCCGCTGAGGTGGTCAACACACCTGATGCGACGGGGTTGGTTCGCAAATTTGAGGCGCCCGTGCTTAAGGTGACGCGCAGTTCGCTGCCCGAGGCGCATGGAACCGTGCTGCTGTTTCCCGGCGGCGGCTACTCGCTGCTCGATGTCTTGAATGAAGGCTCCCGCACGGCCCAAACTTTGAATAGTTTCGGCTACGACGTCGTGATGCTGGAGTACCATGTGAGCTCGGGTCCAAAAACCCGCGATCTGGCGCTGGAGGACGCCTTGACCGCCTGGCGCCTGTTGAAAGAAAAGCCCCAGGCACTCGGTGTCCACGGCAACCGCTCAATTCTGATGGGTTATTCGGCGGGCGGGCACCTCGCGGCGCGCGTCGTCCAAAATTTGCCCGCTGACCAACAGCCGGACGATGTGGTGCTGGTCTATCCCGCCTACCTCGACGAACATGCCCCGGATTCCACTATCTCGCTGGTGCAGCCGCCGAAGGCTCCGAAGTCGCGTCTCTATGCGTTGATGGCGGCAGACGACCGGGCCGCGTGGGTGAAGGGGTGCAACGACTATGTGGATGCCTGGCAAAAGACCGGCGGCAGCGACGCCATCTTCTTTAAATTCCCGAGCGGCGGCCACGGGTTTGGCATGAAACCCGAGCTGACGGGCGACCTTGCGCAATGGCCGGAAATCCTCAACTATTTTTTGGAGAATGGCCCGAAGCCGGGCGTCGGTCCTTTCAATACCGTGCTGCCCTGGTACCTGCAAAACCAGAAGGGACGCCTCGCCGCTTTTGAAAAAGATAAAACCAAGGATCAGGGCGCGGTAGTCTTTCTCGGCGACTCCATCACGGCCAAGTGGAATTTGGCTGAAGCTTTCCCCGACTTAAAAGTCGCCAACCGCGGTATTTCCGGCGACACCACCCGCGGAATGTTCTGTCGTATTCAGGAGCATGTCCTTAACGAGCATCCCAAGGCGATCGTATTCATGGGTGGCATCAACGATTTCACCCAGCAACCGCAAGGAACTCCCCAACTTATTGCGGCCAACGTACGCTCCATTCTCGAGCAAATCCGCGCCTCCGACCCCAACACTCCCGTGTTCGTCTGCGAAATTCTTCCGAGCCACGTGGCGACGGCTGAAATCCTTCACGCCACCAACGCCGCGGTGGACAAAGTCATCGGGGATTTCCCAAATGCCCACCGGGTCAAGACCTATGAGGCTTTCCTCAATGCCGACGGCACGCAAAACAAGTCCCTGTTTCTTGACGGCACTCATCCGAATCCGGAAGGTTATGTCGTCTGGCAAAATATCCTGAAGCCGGAACTCGCCAAGTTCGCTCCGGGCAATTGATTAACCTCCTCCGAAAAATGCAAATTCCATCAATGATGAACCATGCCAGTGAATTCTCGAGCACCTCGGTCGCCAGCGCGATCGACCGTTGCTCATCAATTGGGAAATGGCGTTTCGCGAGTGGCATCGCGTTCACGCTGGTCGCGCTCGCCACCTCGGTCGGTGCAGCGGAGCCTCCGGCGACCACACCGCCACCAGCCGACCGACCCGTTGCGCAACGCCCCGCAGCCACGCTTAGCAACGTCCCCTATGGCGATCACCCGCGCCAAGTGCTGGATTTCTGGAAGGCACCCAGCACGAAGCCAACGCCGGTGGTCATCCACATCCACGGGGGCGGTTGGGAAGCGGGCAGTAAGGGATTCGTCCCCGGCACTGCAGAGTTTCTCGCGGCCGGAATATCGGTGGTCTCGATCAGCTATCGGTACACCTGGCAGGCGCAGGCCGATGGGGTGAGCCCACCGGTCTCGGCCCCGCTGCACGATGCCGCCAGGGCGCTGCAGTTTGTGCGCAGCAAGGCCGCAGAATGGAACATCGACAAGACACGCATCGGCGCCACCGGCAGTTCAGCCGGCGCCTGCAGCAGCCTGTGGCTGGCGTTCCACGACGACATGGCCGACCCTAAAAGCGCAGATCCAGTCGCTCGTGAATCAACGCGGCTTTTCTGCGCGGCGGTGGACACCGCCCAGACCTCTTTGGATCCGCAGCAGATGAAGGAGTGGACACCCAACAGCCGCTATGGAGCCCACGCTTTCGGTTTTGCCGAGGCGAGCGCCACGCATGCTCGCTCACAGGATGCGATGTTCGCCGACTTTCTGGCCCACCGAAACGACGTTCTGCCATGGATCAAAGAATACTCGCCGATCGAACACGTCACCCGCGATGACCCGCCGATCTACATGATCTATCCGGCTGCCCCTAGCCTTGGTCAGCCCCAACCGGATCCAACGCATACCGCGAATTTCGGCGTGAAGTTGCAGGAAAAGCTCAAGTCGTTGAACGTAGAATGTGAGTTGGTCTATCCGGGCGCGCCTGACGTCAAACACCTAAGCATCGCAGTTTATTTGATCGAAAAGCTGCGGCTCGCGCCTTGACCGTGAGTGATTGGACCGGTCATACTGCGTTCGGCAGAGGCTCTGGCACGATAGCCGCCCCGGTCTGCCGTTGCACTTAAGGCATTATACGGCTCGATTCTGCTAACAACATCGGCAAGATCTGGAGGAAAATGGGCTTGAGGGTGGCCTACGTCTGTTGCCATCAGCCTGTCCCTCGGTTTTCGCAAAACTCTCCATTCTTTTGCAAATGGCCGCATATCAATCACTAAAGTCAAATGGCAAAAAGGAGGAGTAGCTCCCTGGTTATGCCCGCGTCTAGATTTCTTGAGTATTTATTGTAGGGCAAGTTAATAAAATACGTGGATGGCAAAATGCCACCTCAACGAGGAAATGTATTTGACCAGGACTTTAATTAATATCAAAATATAATATTACATACAGATCATTTAAATGAGGGTGAGCATTGGTCCGAATTACCGCCCCCGCGGGGTGGCAATAACGCTGAGGCGGGCGGGCGCCGGCCAGCTTTCCTATTTGGCCGGTGAGACTGTTTCAGTGGTGGGCGTGGCGGCCAGGTCAACTTCCTGGCCGTCGGCGATGGCACGGATGGTTTTGCGCGCCTTGAGGTCTATCCAAACGGTGCCGGTTTTCCCGTTGTAGACGTTATTCAAGTCGAGTTGCAAGATACCATCGGTAAGATCCATGTCCTTGACTACGAGCCACGCAATTTTCCCTGCTCTGTCCGCGAAGAGCGGGCTGCTCGTGGGCAGGCGAAGGTCTAGGCGGGTCATCAGCGAACGCTCAACGAAATCAATCTGATCGTCGAACTTTTGCGTTTCGGCCCACTTTTCGATTTGGTCGGCGGCGGCAGTGAAGCCGCCGTTATTGGATACCGCGAGGTAGCACTTGAAGAGGTTCAGGTGCTCGTCGCTGGAATCGCGAAAGGACAATACACAGCCGAAAACACCGTCATCAGTTGCAAGAAAAAACTCCATGCCATCGGGAACAAAATAGAACTGTTTGGCGGTTGGCGCTTCGATAGCCACAAAACCGTAGGGTCTTATGCCGCCGAGCATTGTGTAGCTGGCTTTGGCGGTAATGGTGTCGGTATGACTTGGGTGCGCGGGCGGCCCTTTTGTTCCCGCGCTGAGCAGCTTGACCGATTTATCACGCCAGGCCGGCGGTATCGGAAACGGCTGGCCGTCGGCGGTGGCGCGGATGACCTTTTGCGAGAACTTTTTCTGGTTGCTCAAATCCACCCAAAAACTCGCGGTCTGTTTGCTGTTTGGATTTTGCAGATCAAAGTGCAGGATGCCGTTGGTGTAATCAACACTGGTGACTGTCATGGCGATTTCATTGGAAGCCATGGGGGCTTCGAAGAAAAACCATTCCGGCGCGGCGGCGCGCAAGTCAACTCTGCGGTAAAGTTCTACATATTCAAACATGCTGGGATTGGGGAACTTTCTTTCAAACGCGGTGGTGGCGTCGCCCTCGTCCACACTGCCGTCAACTTCAAGCAGGCTAGTCATATAACCGAGGGCACTCCCGCCTAGGCCAATGCCGACCATGCCCGTGGGAGTGGAAAGGTAATAGGTGTTGCGATTCAGGAAGCACAGTTTCTTGGTGTTTGGGTCACGCAAGGCGACGACTGCAAATTCCAAACGAGACGGACTGGTGCCGTAGTCTTGCTCGCGCGCAGGAATTTCTTTGATTCCGGCGTTTTCTGGCAAGACGATTTCGGCCGTGATGTTGTGCCACGGCTTCACGATTATCTCCGGCGGGGGGATCGAAGCCGCCGCCCCAGCGGTTTGCGGCCCCGCGAAGGAAAGCGCCAAGAGCGCGGCCAAGTAAAACGCAAATCGTGTCATTGGGGGTACAGGCCACGCTTGCAACCGTTTGCGAAGATGTCAAATCGCCGTCTAGGTTATGACGGTTTATTTACAAACGGGTAGTGGCGCACGCTCCGGTTCATGGAAACTGGAAATCGCTTTTTCGGGTTTGCCTTGGATTGGAGGAGGGGGTTAGTACGCACACTAGGTAGCCACCCTGGTTTGTGGATGGTGAACGATGAAACTTGGCTCGATTTTTACGTTCGGAACGCGTATATTTCGGGTCGCAACGAGCTTAAGGGTGGCTTAAGCCTGTTGCCACGAGCCTGTACCTCGGTTTCCGCAAAACTCTCCATTCTTTTGCAAATGGCCGCATATCAATCACTAAAGTCAAATGGCAAAAAGGGGGAGTAGCCCCCGCGCTACGAATACACGATCACGCCGGCTTAATTCCGAAACACGTCGTCGTCGCCGAGTTTGCCCTGGAGCTTGCGGGTCAGGCGCAGGCGCGCCGAGGCGGCGCGCAGGTGGCGCAGAAAGCGCGAATAGCGCGCGGCGGTGTCGAGTTCCTCGAGCAACTTTTGCTTTTCCTCGGCGTCCTGACAGACGGTGAAGGCCGCGACATCGAGAAAAATTTCCGGATCACGCAAGGTGCGCAGGAAGGTCACGGCCTCGCTGGGGATGGGCCCGCCGAGGTCGCGAAATTGCCCCAGCTGGTGCAGCAAGGCGATGCGCTGGCGGCGGAGTTCCGCCTCCGGGGCGCCGGGCGCGGTGGCCAGCAATTCAATGGCGCAGCGGCGGTACGGCGTCTCGCTGACAATGGCACGAAAACGCACGCGGGCGAGGCCCTGCAGGATGAGATTCGAGGTCCCGTCCTTGTTGTCGTGGCTGGCGCGCACCATCCCGAGGCCGGCAATCATGAACGGCGGCTCCTCGGAACCGGGTTCTTCGGCGCGCTCGGGATCGAGGCCCGCGACGGCGAAAAACCGGTTGCCCTGCAAAACATCGGCGAGCATCTGCCGGTAGCGCGGCTCGAAGATGTACAGCGGCAGGAGGGCATGTGGGAAGAGCGCGGTGTTCGGCAAAGTCATCACCGGGATCTCCGTCGGCATCTCAGGCATGTCGCTCATGCTCCGGGCAATAACAGCGTCGGCCATGAATTCGAGCCTAAACCAAGAGCGCTGGTGGCGCAACCATCGCCTCGGGAGAATTGACAGGGCTAATAAGCCTCATTTCGGCCTTGTGACGCCCGGCGGGGTGCGCTAAACCTTACCGGATTCACGTATGACATTTGCAGATCTCGGCCTACCGCCGGAGTTGGTCCAGGCGGTCCACGACAAAGGCTACACCATACCGACCCCCATTCAGGAGCAGGCCATTCCGGTCATCTTGCAAGGACGCGACGTCTTTGGCAGCGCCCAGACCGGCACTGGCAAGACCGCCGCCTTCGCCCTGCCCGCCATCGCCAAGCTGGGCCGCCACAAGAAGGAAGGCCCGCGCGTGCTCGTGCTCGAGCCCGTGCGCGAACTGGCCGCCCAGGTGGACGAGCAGTTCCGCGCTTACGGCAAGCATGGTGACCTGCGCGTCGCGTTGCTCCACGGCGGCGTCGGCTACGGCCCGCAGTTGGATGCCTTGGACAAGGGCAGCGACGTCGTCGTCGCCACGCCGGGCCGCTTGCTGGACCATCTCGGCCAGCGCAATTTGACTTTGGACAAGCTGGAATTCGTCGTGCTCGACGAAGTGGACCGGATGCTCGACCTCGGTTTCATTGAGGACGTGAATCGCATTCTCGGTTATTGCCCGAAGAACCGGCAGACCCTCCTTTTCTCGGCCACGGTGCCGGACGCCATCAAGCGCCTCATCGGCTGGGCCCTGCGCGACCCGGTGGACGTGAAAATCGGCAACCGCATCAGCGCCGCCGACACCGTGGACCATGCTATTTTCCCGGTGGACGGCATCCAGAAATACGACCTGCTGCTGTCCATGCTGCAACAAATGGATTACCGCAGCGTGCTCGTGTTCACCCGCACCAAGCGCGACGCCGACCACATCGCTGAATGGCTCGACGCCCACAAGCACCCCGTGACCGTCATGCACGCTGACCGCTCGCAAAAGGAGCGCACGGAGGCCCTCGACGGTTTCAAGAGCGGGAAATACGACATTCTTGTGGCCACGGACATCGCCGCGCGCGGGCTGGACATCGCCGGCATTACGCACGTCATCAATTACAACGTGCCACAGCACGCCGAGGACTACGTGCACCGCATTGGCCGCACCGGCCGGGCGTTGCGCGAAGGCGAAGCGTTCACGCTCTATTCGTCCGACGAAACGACTTACCTGCATTCGATTGAGAAACTCATCGGCCGGCCCATTCCGCGCCGCAAGCTCGACGGCTTCAACTACCGTTCGGAACCGGATTTGAACAGCACCCGGATAGCCCCGCCGAAGCGCCGCAACCGCGGCTTTGCCAATCCCGCCGGTTCGCCGTTCAACCGCCGGCGGTAGTAAATTGCTTCGATAGGGATCTGCGACTGCTTTCGTAGCGCGGAGCTTTAGCCCACGCATTCGGGCAAACCACGTAAATCAGAGCGCGGGCTAAAGCTCCTGGTTTGAGGCCGGTCAAAAGGGCCTTCTTTTCCGCTATTAACTGGTGCGGCAAGCACTCGAAGAAAATGTTTTTCATTGATGAGCAATGGCTTGGGCGAGAATTGAACAAACTCGTTGGCATATATTGTAAAACAGCATATATTCATCGTTCTTCGATAAATAAACATCGTTTAATGGATAATAATTAACTACCAAAATTCGGACCTACCATGAGAAATTTTGAAAATAAAGAAAAGATTGTTCAAGTAAGCGGTGGGCTGAAAATTGTATCCTTTCTGATGATGCTCTTTCTCGGATATACAATAATCTACGCGCCGGTTGTCGCGTGGTTTCTCCAAACCAGACATCCAATCGAGCATCTTACAAAATTGCTCGCTGCAAATGCTATCGGATGCGCAATGGCGTTCATGGTCTGGTGGAATTTTTGGAATTTTTTTAAACGACTAAAAGAAGGACACCTATTTGACCCGCTTACCGTGAAACGATTAGCCAACGCCGGTCGATGGAAAATCGCGGTTTGGGCTTATTTATTCATTCCGCTGTGGTTAGAAAACAGTCTAGCAGTTCATGCAGACGGCCTTTTCGCTGGATGCGGAATTATTTTTACCGCCTGGTTGTTGCGCGAGGGGCAAACCCTGGAGGAAGATCAGAAGCTCACCGTTTAATATGCAAATCATCGTCAACCTGGATGTGATGCTCGCGAAACGGAAGCGGCGGCTCAATGAGCTGGCCGAGGCCGTGGGTGTGACGCCGCAAAACCTTTCCATCCTGAAGACCGGCAAGGCGCGCGCCGTGCGCTTTTCCACCCTCGCTGCGATTTGCAAATTTCTCGAATGCCAGCCGGGCGATATTCTGGAATATCGCGAAAACGCGCCGAATGAAGCGAATGCGTCTTCCGATCTTTTAGAATAATGCCCTTCCCCGTGGAGACATGTCTTACGAAAAATCGCCTGAAGGATGGTTCAGTAAAACACTTTCTCCAAGCACAGTCCTTCGGGGGGTGCCGTGGTGATGGCCGGAGTGCGGTGGCGGGCGTGCAAAATCTTTTCAATTTCATCCACGGTGAGCTTGCCTTGGCCGACAGCCACGAGGCCGCCGACCAGCCCGCGGGCCATCTTATAGAGGAAGCCGCTGGCTTCGAGGGTGAAGGTGATTTGTCGCCCGCGCTGGGTAATATCGAAGCGGCGCAGATCCTTCACCGGTTGCTCGCTTTCCTCGAGGCGGCGGCCGGCAAAGGCCGTAAAATCATGCCGGCCGACGAGGCGCTTGGCGGCGGCGCGCACGGCGGACAAGTCGAGGGCACGGTCGCCCAGCGACCAACAGTAGCGCGCAGTAAACGGAGGCGCGTAACCGAGATAAATCCGGTAGCAATAGCGTTTGCCTTTCGCACTGAAGCGGGCGTGAAATTCCGGCATGGCCCGGCGCAACGAGGTCACCAGCAGGCTGCGCGGGCGGCCGGCGTTTAGCGCGCGCAAAAGATTTTCCACCGGGTGGGTCCAGATAGCGTCGAAATGAAAAACCTGGGCGCGGGCGTGGACGCCGCCATCGGTGCGGCCGCTGCCGTGCAGGCGCACGGGCTGGTGAAAAATCGCCGCCAGCCGGGTTTCAAGATAATCCTGCACCGTGCCGCCGCCCTTTTGGCTTTGCCAGCCGAGGAATTCCGCGCCGTCATAGGCACAGGTGGCCCGCCAGCGCGACGTTTCCGCAGATGCCATGGGGAACCTAAGGCGCGGCTACTTGAGGAACGAGCAGAGGTATTCGCAAATGCCGTGGGCGACCTCGATGGTGAAGCCGGAATTGCCGGTCACCGAAAAGGCCTGGCCGCCGCTGTAGGCGGTCCACTTCTGCTCGCCGTCGATCTGCACCCGGCAGAGGCCGGCGACAATCTCCATGTGTTCGGGTACGCCGGTCTTGAAATGAAACGAACCGGGGTAAATCAGACCGATGGTCTTTTTCACTCCGTAGGGGAGCAAGATGGTGTGGCTTGCGACCTTGCCGTCGAAGTACAAATTCGCCTTGGTGACGACCGTCACCCCGGCGAGTTGTTTCGGAACATCGTGTACATTATCCATGGTGGAAAAGTAGGGCGGAAACGGACGGGAGGCAAGTGGGGAGTAAGGTCCGGTCCCAGGCGGGGGACGGCCCGCCCACCGGTGTTTTAGCTCTGGACAAATACGACGCCCGCGGGCATTTTTTTACCGATTGCCGCCAGCGCCCGTTGGCGGCGATTGATTTTTTGCCCACCCGCTCATGAAGTACACGGTCTTCATCCCCACGTTGAACGAAGCCGAGGCGCTGCCCATCATTCTCCCGCGGGTCCAGGCGCACAATCCCTTCCAGATTTTGGTGGCGGACGGCAACTCCCGCGACGGCACGGCGGAAGTCGCCCGCAAACTGGGCGCGGAAGTTTACATTCAAAAGCAAAAGGGCATCCGCCACGCCTACATGGAAGCGTGGCCGCTGATTCGTGGCGACCTCGTGGTCACCCTGAGCCCGGACGGCAATTGCATCCCCGAGGACATTCCGCGCCTGGTGGCGCAACTGGAACAAGGCTTCGACCTGGTGATTGCCTCGCGCTATTACGGCGGAGCCAAGAGCGCGGACGACGACGCCATGACGGGTTTCGGCAACTGGTTTTTCACCAAGACCTCGAACGTGCTCTTCGGCGCGAATTTCACGGACGTGATGGGCATCTACCGCGCCTACCGCCGGGATCTTTTTTACGAACTGGGCCTCGACAAGGACAGCGCCTACGAGACCGTGGAGAAAATGTACGGCACCAAAATCGGCATCGAGCCGCTCCTTTCGATCCGCGCGATGATTTACGGCAAGAAAGTCTGCGAAATCGGCTCGGACGAACCCAAGCGCATCGGCGGGGAGCGCAAGCTGCAAGTCTTCCGCTGGGGCGCCGCTTACTACACCCAGTTCTGGATGGAATTCCTGAAAGGCCGTCGGCGCAAGGGCTCAGTCGCCCAGTAATTTGCGGCGGAGGCGAATTTTGGCCATGTCCTCCACGTTTTTGCGCTGTAGAGGCCCGAACTTCGTTTCGACCAACTGCAAGTAGGCGGGATTGTCAAAATACGTGCGCCAGGCGTGGTCGCGGAAGCGGAGCACATCGGCGGCGGAAACGGTGTTGGTCGGCAGCGGCTGGCTGTCGTAAGAGAGAAATGCGTAGCCCGAATAAGTGTTGGGCAACTGCCAGCCGTTTTTCTTCGCCTGATGATAAAGCGGACTGCCGGGCAACGCCATGCACGGGTACATATTGGTCATTTCCGTGTTCAACTCCATGGCGAGGTCGAGCGTCTGCTGCATGGTGTCCATCGTGTCGCCAGGCGAACCGAAGATGAAATTCGAGATGACGTTGATGCCGTGCTCGCGGGTGGTTTTGACGACGTCGCGGATGTTGACATCCTTAAAGGTGCCCTTGGAAACCTCGTGGCGGACAGTCTGGTTGGCCGCCTCGATGCCGAGGCCGAACCAGCCGATGCCGGCCTTGCGGAACTTGTCGAGCAGGTCCTTGCGCACGGTGTCCACGCGCGAATAGCACCACATGCGGAAGGGATGGCCCATCTCGGCAATGCCGTCGAGCAGCGGCTCGTAGTACTTGCGGTTGAGGAAAAACATCTCGTCGGAAATGCGCACCGTCTCGACGCCCATTTCGGCGAGTTTCTTGAATTCACCCAACATCAACTGCGGCGACCAGTGGCGCATGACCGGAGAATCCGCCGAGGAAATGCCATCCTCGTTGTTCTCGCGGTTGAGGATGTTGATCATGCAGAAGTCGCACTTGAAGCGGCAACCGAGCGACGTGTAAATGGCGGCGAAGGGCGTGCGCTTGGCGTGGTCGAATTCCGCGTGCCAGAAGTGGGCGCGATAAAGGTCGAGCGGCCGGTTCTTGTACGGCAGCAAATCCCACGCGTAGCCCGGCAGGTCCACATCGATGCGAGCCTGGGGGACGACATGCTCGGGGATATTGAGGACCGGCTTGCCATCGACCTTGCGGCCGATGCCTTTGACGGCGTCCAAATTGTCCGTCAGGTTCGACGCCAACAAATTGTGCAAGGCGTAAACGCCTTCGTTGAGCAGCACGAAATCCACCGAGGAGTGACCGAGCACCTCGAGCGGGAGGGCGCTGGTGTGGGAGCCGACAAAGCAGGTCTTGATTTCCGGGTGCGTGGCCTTGAGCAAATCGCAGCACTCGATGTTGCCGGCCATCATGGTGGTGCCGGAATTCGGGTTCTGGCCGTACACCACGAAACAGACCAGGCGCGGCTTGATGTCGCCGATGCGTTTGACCGCCTGCTCGTGCGTCAACCATTCGGCGGTGCAGTCGAGGATGCCGACACCATAGCCCTTGGCCCGGCAGCTCTGGGCGAGCAAGAGGCTCCAAGTCGGGGGTTCGATGGCCGAGTAATCCTTGGCCAAATCCTGATAGGCGGAACGCGCGGAATCCGCCGTGACAAAAAGCACATCCAAGGGGCGATTCATGGCGATCAAAGTGGGTTGAGCAAGGCGCACAATTTATCGATGCGCGCGGGGTCCAAAGAGGGATAGTTTCCGATGTACCAGCCGAAGAAATGGACGTGGTCTATTCTCGGAAAATCCTCGGGTTTGGTCAAGGGGAATCGCCGCCGGAGGTAGGGCTGGCGCAACTGGTTTCCGCCGCCGGAGGTGCCGCGGCGGAACTCCACCTTGGCCGCGCGGAGGGTGCTTTCCACACGGTCGCGCAACGCGATGTCCGGATTGCGCAACACCAGGGTGAAGGCGTAATTGCTGGCGCCCTCGACCTCGAAATCCGTCCAGTATTTCTGGCTATCGAGCTTGGCGAGAAAGAGGTTGAGGTTGCGGGTCCGCAGGCGGTTGTTCTCGTCCAGACGGCCAAGCTGGGACAAGCCGATGACGGCATTGAGCTCCGTGCTGCGGACGTTGTACGCGGGAAATGCGAAGATGAAATCGGGATTGAGGTCGGGGTGCGCCTGGCGGTAGCGGTCGCGCGTTTCTGGCAGGCGGGCCTCGCGCACCATGCCGTGCGAACGCAACATGCGGGCGGTCTCGAACACGCGTTCGTCGTCCGTGCAAATCATGCCGCCCTCGATGGTGCTGAGGTGGTGCGCGTAGTAAAACGAGAAATTCGAAATGAGCCCGAAGCTGCCGAGCTTGCGGCCCTTGAAGGTGGCGCCATGCGATTCGCAGACGTCCTCGATCAACGGAATCTTGCGGCGTTTGAGCTCGTCCAGCAGCGGCTGGGTGAGCGCGTTGTAGCCGAGGATGTGGGTGATGAAAACGGCGCGGGTCTTGTCCGTGATTTTCGCCAGCACTTGCGCGGGATCCATGCCGAGGGTGCGCGGGTCGATGTCCACGAACACCGGCTCGAGATTGTTCTGCAACACGCTGGCGATGTCGGACACCCAGGTGAGCGTGGGGACGATGACTTCGCCGTCGCCGTACAACTCGCGCAGGATGGCCATGGTGAGCAGGTTGGCCGAGGCGCCGGAATTGACGAACACGCTGTGGCGCACGCCGAGCCAGCGGCTCCAGGCATCCTCAAACTCCACCACTTTTTTCGACTGGGTGAGGATGGGCGGCGGATCCGCGCGCAGGAAATTGATCACCGCCTCGGTGTCCGCGCGGGTGATGTTGTTTTCCATCAGCGGCCAGTCCAGCACCGGCGGGGCCGCCACGGGGGCAACGTCATTTCTCATTGTGATAATCGCCGTGTTCAATGATGAGCGTGGAGCGGCCGTCCTCGCGGGTGAGGGCCTTTTCGTAGGCGGGCAGGACCTCATTCGCCTCGTCGAGCCGAATGACGTCAATCGTCGTGCACATGGCGCGAAAAGCATCCGTATAATCGCCGATGTGCTGCATCTGCGGGTGCATGGGCCGCTGGGCGCCAATGGAGGTGCGGATGATGACCTTGGTGCGGCAGGCGCCGTTCGACATCACCGCAAATTTATCGAGGTGGTTGATGATTTGGTTGGCGGCGAGCAGCAGGAAATTCCAGCGCGGGAAAATGCACACCGGCACGAGGCCGGCCAGGGCCAGGCCGTTGCACATGCCCATTTGCATTTCCTCCTCGACGGGGAGCTCGACGCGGCGGGCGAGGTCAATCTTGGCCAGGGTGTTGGACATGGCCGTGCCCGGGACGGCGACCGCCTGCCCGAGAAAGAGCACCCGCGGGTCCTGGGCCAGATACTGCATCGCGGCAGTGAGGGCTTCGGCGTATTTCATGGGTTAAAATTGGACCCGCATGCCGGCGCCGGCGTGGGGATACTTGGTTTGATACTTATAGTAGTAAATCATATCATCGCGCACGTCATCATAGGAAAGGCGTTCCACGCCCCACGTCTCCCGGGTGTCGGTGCAGACGGATTTGCCGTTGTCCTCGATGATGAAGCGGATGGGCAGCTTGTGGTTGCGGCTGTATTTGATGCAGACGTGCGCCTGGCCGGTCTCGGCCGTCATCTCGCCGAGGAAGCAATGCACGCGCTCTTTCCCGCCCTGGCGCTTGATGGCCATGGCCAAGCCCACCGCAATCGGCAGCACTCCGCCGACGATGGCCGAGGAGATGACGCGATGCTCCGGGAAACACAGCGAAATCGAATGCCCGGCCATGATTTCGGCCTTCAACTTCGCCGGCGGCACGCCCTTGAGCAGGCATTGGTAATGGCTGCGCCACGAGCACAGCACCCAATCCTGCGGGCCGATGGTGCGGAACACCTCGACGATTTGCTCCTCGTTCCCGTAGTACAAATGCACGGGCGCGCGAATCTTCCCGGCGTTGAACTCCGCGGCGATGTCGTTCTCAAAGGCGATTAATTCTTGCGGCGTCATCATGCTACATGGGCTCCTCGATTTGGGCGGATTCGTAATAAATAATTTGGCTGCCGGTGTCTTCAAAGGAAAAAGGCACGCGAATCAACTGATGCAGGCGCTGGCGGACGGCGTGCTGGCGTTCGGGCGGCACGACGAGCAGCAAAAATCCGCCCCCACCTGCGCCGAGCACCTTGCCCCCATAGGCGCCAGCGTCGCGCGCGGCCTCGTACATGTCGTCAATTTCCGGGCGTGAGACGGCGCTGCTCAAGGCACGCTTCTGCAGCCAGGTCTGATGCATCAATTCGCCGAATTCCTTCATCATGCCCGATTGGCAGAGCAGTTTTTTCCCTTGGGCGACGCTCTTTTGCACGAAATGCAACTGGGAGGCGCGTTTCTCCATATCCAACACGTATGTCGCCGCGACATCGGAGGAAAAGCGGCGGATGCCGGTGTACAAAAGCATCATGTGGCCGGAAATTTCCGCGAGCCGGTCCTTGGAAATCGTCAAAGGCTGCACCCGGAACTCGCCCGAGGGCATGAACTCAATATGATTAAATCCACCGAAGGCCGCCGTAATCTGATCCTGGCAGCCGACGTTTTCCTTCAAAATCTCCTGCTCCAGGCGGATGGCGGATTTCGCGAGGTCATGCTTCGAGGTCATTTCACCGCGCAAGGCATGGAGGGCGTGCAGGATGCCGACCGTAAAGGAAGAACTTGAGCCCACCCCGCTGCGGGCCGGCAAGTCACCGTCGTGATGCAACTCGAGACCATGCTGGCATTTAAACATCTCGAGCGCGGCGCGCACGACCGGGTGCTTGATGTCGGCCACTTCCTTACAATCCTCGGTCACTGAATAAACAATGCGGAAACGGTGCTCGAAAAACGGGGGCAGGTAACGCAACGTCAGGTAGCAATACCGGTCCATGGAGGCCGCGAGGCATTCGCCACCGTGCGCCTTGTACCAAGCCGGATAGTCGGTGCCGCCGCCAAGCAGGGAAATGCGGTAGGGAGTCCGGCTGATGATCATGGGGTGGAGCCTTTAACGAAGGGCGGGGGCGCGGCCCGACAGGCAGTCGTCGAGCGCTTCCAAAGTTATCGGAATGGCCATCCGGGGGACGGCACAAGGTTCAAAGTATGCCAATTCAAGGCTCTCGTGGGAAGGCGAAAATTCGCCGCCCGCCACGGAAGCCTCCAGGACCAGGGCCGCGGTTTGCACAATATCGCCGTTGGCATACGACATCACATCGCGATGCGGATCGGAGTAAAATCCGACCAGGCGCTCGATGGCAATGTCGAGGCCGGTTTCCTCCTTCACCTCGCGCTTGGCGGCTTGCTCGGGGGTTTCGCCCAAATCAATCCGGCCACCGACGAGGCCCCACAACCCGCAATCCGCCCGCCGCTCGAGCAGGATGCGGCCATGATTGTCGCGAATGATGACCCCCACGGCGAGTTTCCAATCCTTGATTTCATCGCCCCGGCGCGCCGCCAGCATCTGCGCCACGACCGAGTTGGAGCGGCGCAGCTCGTCCATCGAAGGAATCTCTATAGAATACTGGGGACGAAAAAAGAGTTGGGCCTCGGCGTAGCTGGCGGGGAGGCCGATGTCGATGAACCGGCCCTCGGTGGGGAATGCCCACAGACGACCGTCCTTCGCCCAGCCCGGAAAAAGCTCCTGCTCGATTGAGATTTTGCGGCCCGGTTCGATTTGGCGAAAAAAATCGGTGCGCGCGTAATAAATGCCGGCATTGATGCCTGAGGTCGCCGCGGGGACATCTGTTTTTTCAAGAAATCCGGTGACCCGTTGTTGCGCATCGAAGAGCACGGAGCCAAAACGCGCACGGGCGGAGGTCGTCTGCACGACCAGCGACAAAGTACTGTCATCGGCCGGATGCGTGGCACGGAGTTTGGCAAAATCGAATTCGCAAAACGAATCACCGTTCAAGACCAGCACATAGGGTGTCGTCACTTTTTCCAAAGCCTGGCGAATGGCGCCGCCGGTGCCGAGGGGCGAGGTTTCCAACGTGTAGTGGAGCGCCATCGCCCCAAACCTGGTGCCGAGCCGGGCGGTGAATTGCGCGGGCTCGTGGCATAGCGCCAGGACAGTTTGCTGCACGCCGAGTTTTTCCAGCATTTCCAACAAGTGGCACACAAAGGGCCGGCCCGCCACCCACGCGAGCGGCTTCGGACGGTCGGCCACCGCGGCGCGCAGACGGGTGCCGAGCCCGCCGGCGAGCACAATAGCGGTGACCTCGCCGAGCGGCGCCGGAACACTCGGGCGCGGTTCAGACATTGGAGAACTTGGAATTGCGGATGATGCGGTAACCCTTGATCAGCTCAGTGATGCCGCGCGCGAGCGGCCATTCGGGCCGGTAACCAGTGGCGAGGATGCGGGCGTTCGAGACGATGTAGTCGCGCTTGTCCGGGTCTTCGCCGATGGGCGCTTCGAGAAACACGAATTGCGGCAACTGCTTCTTAATCTCGGCGCAGAGTTCGAGTTTGGAGAGGTTGGCGTCATCAAGGCCGACATTGTAGGCCTTGCCGCGCATTTTCTCGAAATTGTCCAAGGCATGCATCCAAGCGCGGGCGACGTCGCGCACGTGGATGTAATTGCGCTTAAAATGGCCCTCGAACACCACGACGGCGCGGTCATTGAAGGCGCGGTACACAAAGTCGTTCACGAGCAGGTCAATCCTCATGCGCGGCGAGAGACCGAACACCGTGGCGAGGCGGAACGTCAGGCCGTTTTCGCGCTCGAGCACGGAGGCCTCGGCCTCGCCTTTGGAGGTTCCGTAGAGGGAAATCGGGCGCAACGGGCTGTCTTCGGTGCAGTGCTTGCCCTTTTCGCCGATGCCGTAGCCGCTGTTCGTATTCGGATAAAGGATGCGCTGTTGGGGCGAGGCCAGGCGGCAGACCAGGCGGACGGCGTCACGGTTGGTCGTTTCCGCGCCCACGCGGTCGCGGTCGCACATCGGGGCGCCGACAAGTGCGGCCAGCGGGATGATGGAGTCGGCCTTTTTCACCAGCGGCCCCACGACGCGTTCGTCGCGGCAATCTCCGCGGACGACATCGAAGCCCTCGTTGCCGCAGCATTCGAGCAGGGTGGCCTGGCCGAACATGAAATTGTCGAGCACAGTCACGCGGTGGCCGGCCTGCAGGAGCGCCGGGACCAGGACCGAGCCGAGATAGCCGGCTCCGCCAGTGATGAGGATGTTTTGCCGTGAAGAGGAGGACATGGGGACGAGAAACGAGAATTTCCGCCTGTTGCCGGCGGGGTGTGAAGAACCCACCCGGAAACGGGCCAAGGTATTATCCGAGGGTGGAACTCCCGGAGTGTCAAGAGCCTATCGCAGAACCCGCCCGTTTTCAATCACGCTGAGGGAAATTCCGATTTTGCAGGATTTTGGCCTTTGTTCTTGCGCCGCCCTGCTTCGACGCCAACACTCGCCAGAATTTTTGGCCGCCGCTGGCTCCCGCCTCAGTGGCAATTGACGATTCACCATGCCCAAGCGCACCGACCTCAAGACCATCCTGATCATCGGCTCCGGGCCCATCATCATTGGGCAGGCGTGCGAGTTCGACTATTCCGGCACGCAGGCTTGCAAGGCCCTGCGCGAGGAGGGTTACCGCGTCGTGCTCGTGAATTCCAATCCGGCGACCATCATGACGGATCCGGAGTTCGCCGATGTGACTTACATCGAGCCGCTGACGCCGGAAATGCTCGATAAAATCATCGCCCGCGAGAAACCCGACGCCCTCCTCCCCACCCTTGGCGGCCAGACCGGCCTGAACCTTTCCCTCGAGCTTTCCCGGCGCGGCATTTTGAAAAAACATGGGGTCGAACTCATCGGCGCCAAGGAAGAAGCCATCAACCGCGGCGAGGACCGCGAGTTGTTCCGCAAGATCATGCTCGAAATCGGGCTCGATGTGCCGCGCTCCCACATTGTGCGCAACCTCGACGATGCCCGCGTGGCCGCCGAAACGATTAAGATTTTCCCGCTCATCATCCGCCCCAGCTTCACCCTCGGCGGCACCGGCGGTGGCATCGCCTACAACCGCGAGGAATACGAAACGATGGTCGCCTACGGGCTCGAAGTTTCCCCTACGCACCAGGTCCTCGTGGAAGAATGCCTGATTGGCTGGAAGGAATTTGAGATGGAGGTCATGCGCGACCACAAGGACCAATGCGTCGTCATCTGCTCCATCGAGAATTTCGACCCCATGGGCGTTCACACCGGCGACTCCATCACCGTGGCCCCGGCGATGACGCTGACCGACAAGGAATACCAGTTGATGCGCGACGCCTCGTTCGCCGTCATCCGCGCCATCGGCGTCGAAACGGGCGGCTCGAACATCCAGTTTGCGGTGGACCCGAAGAATGGCCGCATGGTGGTCATCGAGATGAACCCGCGCGTGTCGCGCTCCTCGGCGCTGGCTTCAAAGGCCACCGGGTTTCCCATTGCGAAAATTGCGGCGAAACTCGCGGTCGGCTACGCGCTCGACGAACTGCGCAACGACATCACCCGCGAAACCCCGGCGAGCTTTGAGCCGACGATTGACTACGTCGTCACCAAGATTCCGCGTTTTGCCTTTGAGAAATTCCAGGGCGCGGACACCACCCTCACCTCTTCGATGAAGTCGGTGGGCGAGGCGATGGCCATCGGGCGCACGTTTAAGGAGTCTTTGCAAAAGGCACTGCGTTCGCTGGAAATTGGCGCGCGCGGCCTGGGCGGCGGCGGCAAGCACGGCGGTCGCGATATTCTCGACGCGAATCTCATCCGCGCCGGTTTGGCCCGGCCTTCGGCGGAGCGCATTTTCTTCGTCCGCGACGCTTTTCGCGCGGGTTTCACGGTCGCCCAGGTGCACGAGCATTCGTACATCGACCCGTGGTTCCTCGAGCAAATTCTCCAGATTGTGCGGATGGAGGACGAGTTGTGCACGCCCGGCCAAATGCCCGCGATTCCGCTTTTGCGCCGGGCCAAGGAAGCGGGCTTCACGGATCTGCAAATCGGCCACTTGGCCAATTTGCCGCCCAAAGAGGTGCGCACCGCTCGCACCAAGGCTGGCATTCACACCGTCTATCGCCTGGTGGACACCTGCGCGGCGGAGTTCGAGGCTTACACGCCTTACTACTACTCCACGTACGGCACGGAAAACGAACTGAAGCGCACGGACAAAAAGAAGATCATGATCCTCGGCGGCGGCCCGAACCGCATCGGCCAAGGCATCGAGTTCGACTACTGTTGCGTGCACGCCTCGTTCGCCTTGCGCGAGGCCGGATACGAGACCGTGATGGTCAATAGCAACCCCGAAACCGTTTCCACCGACTACGATACGTCGGACCGTCTTTACTTCGAACCGCTCACGCTGGAGGATGTTCTGGAAATTTACCACCAGGAAGGCTGCAGCGGCGCCATCGTGCAATTTGGCGGGCAAACTCCGCTCAACCTCGCCACCGAGCTGAAGGCCAACGGCGTCAACATCATCGGGACCTCGCCGGAGAGCATTAACGCCGCCGAGGATCGCGAGCTGTTCAAAAAGATTTTGGAAAAAATCGGCCTCCGCCAGCCGGTCAACAAGACTGCGCTCTCGCCCGAGCAAGCTTACGAAATGGCCGCGGAAATTGGCTTCCCGATTTTGCTCCGGCCCTCGTTTGTGCTCGGTGGCCGTGGGATGTTCATCGTCTATAGTATAGAGGAGATGCGGAAAGTCGTGCGCGAGGCGTTTGACGTCGCGCCGGGCAAACCGGTGCTCCTGGATAAATTTCTGGAGGAAGCCATCGAGCTCGACGTGGACGCCATTGCCGACGGCACGACGACCGTCATCGGCGGTATGTTGGAGCACATCGAATACGCGGGCGTGCACTCCGGCGACGCCGCGATGGTGCTGCCGCCGCACACGTTGTCGCCCGCGATGCTCGAACGAGTCCGCGTGGCTTCGTATGCGCTCGCCCGCGAATTGCAAGTCATCGGCCTGATGAACGTGCAGTTCGCCATCAAGGACGACGAACTTTACGTCCTCGAGGTGAACCCGCGCGCCTCCCGCACCATTCCCTTTGTGTCGAAGGCCATCGGGGTGCCGCTGGCCAAACTGGCGGCGCGGCTGATGGCTGGTGAGAAATTGGCGAAACTTGGCTTCACCAAGGAAACCACCCCGCCGTTCTGGGCCGTGAAGGAAGCGGTCTTTCCCTTTGTGCGCTTCCCCGGCGCGCCCGTGGCGCTCACTCCGGAAATGCGCAGCACCGGTGAAGTCATGGGGCTCGACGAGGACCTTGGCATCGCCTTTGCCAAAACCCAAATGGCGGCCCAGCCGCCGCTGCCGGAATCCGGCCAGGTCTTTTTGTCGGTCAAGGACTCCGACAAGACTGCGGTGATTGCCATTGCGAAAGAATTGCTGGCCCTGGGCTTCACCCTCTGCTCGACCTCGGGCACGGCCCGCGCGCTCGACGCCGCCGGCCTGCCCGTGCGCCGCCTTTACAAAATCCAAGAGGGCCGCCCCACGGTGATCGACCTGATTAAGAACGGCGAAATTCAGCTCATCATCAACACGCCCTTCGGCCAGATTCCGCGGCAGGACGAGAACATCATCCGATCCCAGGCGATATTACGGCGGATCTGCATCATCACGACGCTGACCGGCGCTCGCGCCGCGCTCCAGGGCATTCAGGCCCTGCGCACCAAGCCCGTCGAGGTCCGTTCGCTGCAGGAATATGGGAAGATGCCGCGGAAGTAAGAAAACCGCGTTTGCCGAGCGGCGAACCCGGCAGCCGGGCGAACCAGCGGACGCCGGGCGTCCCTCCGTCACGTTCAGGGAACCAGGGCCAAATCACCCGAGTCTGTGATATTTCTCATTGACACGTCCCGCCCGCAACCGTTAGTCGCGTCGTCGATTTCCCCCTTCTTCATCCCCAACCCAATGACCGACTATGAAATTACGTTGTTATGTTTGGCTGATAATTTTAACTTCGACGTGGACACTGGTGTCCGCCGCCCCTGGCGATTTCGCCGGCACTTACACGGGCTACCTATCCACCCGGCCCAGCGGCGGGCTGGTTGAATCCTATTACTCCGTGCTCACGGTCAACTCCTCGGGTCTGGCCACGCTGTCCGCCCACCTAGGCAATCCGGCCACGGCGATGGTCAACTCCAGCGGATATGTGACTTTTAACAACTTTAACTTTGGCTACGGCGACGTGACCATGAAGATTTCCCGCGTGGGAAAAATCAACACGGGCGCGACCGGCTACGGTGCGGGATATTTTGATGATGCTAATTACGGGGTGAGCGACTTCGTCATCGCGTTGCAAAATCCGAATGCCAACCCGCAACCCAAAGTGACGCCGCCGTTGGCGGCGGGCAACTATGCTTTCCTGGCCAAGGGCGACGTGGAGTACGGATTTGCGGATCGTGTGGGCTCGGGCACCCTCATCGTGGGCAAGACCTCCTGGACGGGAAGTATCACCATTGCGCACCAGACCGTCAGCCTCAGCGGCAGCCTTGGCACGGACGGTGCCTTGAAAGTGGTCAGACCGGCGAAATTTGCCTCCAGCAAGATTTCCATCGTCCCGTTTACCATCAATTCGAACTATATCGGTTTCCATGGCCGGTTTAAGGACCATCTCAATGGCATCACGCTGGATCTGCTCGGTGTGAAAACAAGGTGAGCTTCCCGCCAGTAAGGCCGAGACCAACTGGCACGGGTAGTGCCGGGTCTGGGAGCCTTCACCCCAGGCACTTAATCGCCAGTTCGCGCAGCACCGCGTCTTCCTCTTTCGGGCGCGCGAGGATTTGCTCGAAGGCGCCCACAAAGGCGGTCTGGAAATCGATGAGCCGCTTCAGGGTCAGCGCGCGGGCCTGGGCTTTTTCGCCGAGCTTGCCGAGGTACCAGACGTTTTGCGTAAAAATATTAAACGTGCTTTTCTCCTCGAGGCCGCCGAAATGCCGCGCGTACGCCGAACGCGCCTGGTCGAACGCCCGCTGGTCGAGCCCCCGCGGCCCGATGCGCACCTCGCCGCTGTCGAGCAGCACGCGCAGTTGAATCATCAGCCGGTTGCGGCCTTGCAGGCTGCTGAGCAGGGCCCGCCCGGAATTGCCGGCGAAAAAGTAGCGCTTAAGCGAATCGAGCGTCCACGCGAGATCGAGCGCGAAAAACGCCTCCGCCGGCTCGAAAAAATCCCCCTCGCCGAAATCCGGCACGAGGTCGCGCACGAGCGCCTCGGTGATGGCGCCGCCTTCCGGCCCGAGGTAAGTGGCCAGCTTGCGGGTCTCTTCCATGACAAGCCGGGTGTTGCCGTTGACTTTTCCCGCCAGCATTTCCAGCGCGCCCGGCGCGAAGAACACGCCGAAAGACTTTGCTTCGTCAAGGGCCAGTTTCACCAGCCGTTCGCCTCCGCTTTCGCCGCCCAAAAATTCATAGCGCCCGTGCTCCTGCAGCCATTTGAAGGTGGACCGCCGCCGATCCACCGGACAGGCGGTGATGAGCACGGAGACACCCGCCGGATCAACGGCTTCCATTAATTCCACCAATTGCTTGAACAGCGGCTCCGCGCCGTCAGCCCGGGCAGTCTGGGTGTCGGCGAGGAAATTGGCGTCCTTGAGCCAGACGGCCTTGCGGTCGCCAAAGAGCGAAAGCGTCTGCACCGCGCCGCGAAAACGGCCGATAACGGCCTCGAAGTCGTCGAGATTCTGCACCGCGCCCTCGATGATTTCGCGGGAAAAATCATCGGCCAGCCCGGCCGCCAGCTCCGTGAAAAGCTCGCGCCCGCGCCGGGCGACGAGAAAATCGTCGTCGCCGCAAACAAACGCAAAAGACCGCGCGGGCGGAGGCATGGCGAAAGTGTTGCGCAAAAGCCCGGAACTACAAAGTAAAAAATGCACGAAGGCCATTTCCGGGTGGGGTAAAGTTCCCGGCCCGGCGCTCCATTTTCTATTTTGTTCTTTCCCCAATTTATCTCTACGCTTGGGCTGCGCTCCTTCCCTGCCATGCTTTTTTCCGCCGCTCCCCTGCTCGCCCAAGCCGCCGCCATGTCCGCACCGCCCGAGGCGGTTTATGAAATCCTGGGCTACATGCTGGCGGGCCTGGGATTGTTTTTCACGGGACTGAACTTGATTGCCCGGCACTTGAAACAAATGACGGGCCGGCGGCTCCAGGAGATTTTTTCGCGCTTCGCCGGCAAACCTCTCCTCGCCGGCTGGTGGGGCTTCGTGCTCGGCGGCGTGACGCAGAGCGACGCCGCGGTGGCGTTCCTGTCGATGAACTTGCTGCGCAATCGGCTGCTCGGCTTGCGCCAAGCCATGATCATCATGGCGTGGAGCAGCGTGGGCACGAGCCTGCTGGTGTTTTTTACCACGTTTCCCATGGACACCGTGGTGACGTACCTCATTGGAATGGCGGGCATCGCCTACGCGATTGAGGGCGAATGGAAGTGGCGTCCGGTGGCCGGCTTAATTTTCGGCCTGGGTTTGATTTTCTTTGGGCTGCTCTTACTCGAGGAGCATGCGGGCCATATGAAACAATTTGAGTGGTTCACCGGCTTGTTGACCAAAGCGCACGGACATTACTTCGCCGGTTTTTGCGCAGGCGCGTTCCTCACCCTGCTCTCCCAGTCCTCCTCGGCCGTGGCGGTGGTCGTCATTGTGCTGGCCAGCTCGGGCGTTCTGCAACCCCAGGAAACCTTGATGATTATTTACGGCACCAACGTCGGCTCGGCGGTGGGCTTGTGGCTGCTGGCCATTCGCGAGCGCGGCGTGGCCAAGCGCCTGGCCATGTTTGAGGTGATGTTCAATGTCGTGGCTTGTGCAGTACTGCTCCCGCTGTTTTACGTTGAAGTGCTGTTAAAAATCCCGCTCGTGCTGGCGGGACTGCAAAATCTGGGCCTGAAACTCGCAGAAATCACCACGCACGGGCTGACGCCGGAGCACCTGCAATCCGTGGGCTTGAAGCAAACGATGGCGCTCGCCTATTTGCTCTTTAACCTCTCGGGCGCGCTGATTGTCATTCCCCTTTATGGCTGGCTGAATCGCTGGCTGGAAAAACGCTACCCCGAGGATGCCGCCGACCAGGCCGGGCGTGTGCAGTTCCTGCACCCGCGCGCCACGCGGGACCCGGCCTCCTGTCTCGGCCTGATTGTCGACGACCAAAACCGGCTGCTGCAACGGCTGAGTGGCTATTTCAGCGATCTGCCGGAGGCCTCGCGCCGGGCCGCGCACTGCGCCGAACTGTTTGAAGCGGGCGAATCGCTCGCCCATGAAATTGATCCGTACCTGCATGACTTAATCAAGGAAACCCTCCCGCACGAAGTGGCCGGCCGGCTCGCCCGTCTGGTGGAACGACAGCGCCTCATCGAATCGCTCAACCGCGAATATTTCCGCATCATTCCGTTTGTCATCGAGGCCGCGGCGTGCGGCGACGAGTTTGCCGGACGACTGCGCGAGGGTTTCGAGGCGACGACTTTGCTGGTGTCGGAGGCCGTGTGCAGCGGCCAGCACGCTGAAATTGAACTGGCCGCGCGCGTGACCCAGGACGGAGGCGACGCCATCCGCCGGTTGCAGGAAGCCTTCACCGCCTCCTCGACGAAAAATCGTTCCGCTGCCGAGCAGGCCCGCCTTTTTCAAGCAACGACCGGCCTCGAACGTCTGGTCTGGCTTCTGCACGCCATCACCCGCAACGCGCAGGCCCTGGCCGGCAAGGCACCCGTGGTCTGAGCCCGCCGCTCGGCGGCCCGTATTTTTAAGCTGAAAAATCGCGCGCTTTTGTAACCACCCTGCGTTTTCGCTTAATCTTCAGACATGAGCGAAACCACCGAAAACAAAGTTTTTGCCGCGCTGAGCCACGGGCTGGTGCTGACGGGCGCGCACTTTCTCGCACCGCTCATCATCTATTTGGTGAAAAAGGACAGTTCCCCGTTTGCCGCCGCCCATGCCCGCGAATCGCTTAATTTTCAACTCAGCGTGTTAATTTATGCCCTGGGCCTGATTGCGCTAATTTTTACGGTCGTGCTGGCGCCGCTGGCCGTGCTGGCGCTCTGGGCGCTCGGCCTTTTCACTTTCGTGCTCGTTATCGTCGCAACGATCAAGGCCGCCACGGGCGAAACCTTTCAATACCCGCTCAGTTTGCGGATGGTTAAGTGATTTCATCTGTTTCCACGTCGTCCGATAAATTGAGTGGGCTCAACTCAATGTGTGGATTGGTTCGGCCAAGGCATCTGTTTCGTACTTGAACCACCGGGGCAGGGGAATATCTTAGGCCCGTGAACCCCACCCCTTACCTCCGTCCGCTCACCTTTACCATTAGCCTGGTTATCGCCGCCGCCTGCGCGGCGCAAACCACTCCGTCCGCGCCGGCGGCCACCCCCGCTTCTCCAACTCCTAGTGCAGCTCCGACCGCTGCTCCGGCCGCCGGTAGCACTCCGGCCGCCGCTCCCGGCGCCCCCGCCCGCGGGGCGGGCACAGGACGCGGTGCCCGTGGCGGCCCGCCGCCCGGCCCCGCCGCCGACCTCGAGCCCTGGCCACGGCCTGCCAACGGCGCGCCGCTTTTTTCCGATGACTTTGAAGGCGACACCCTCAACACCAAAATGTGGCTCGTGAAACAAAACGGTAATGCCACCGCGACCATCACCCAGGACAATGTCGCCCACGGCAAGAATGCACTTAAAATCACTTATCCCGCCGGTGCGCGCGGTGCCTACGCCATGCTGACCACGTCCCTGCCGGAGTCGCTCCGCGAACACTTTTACGGTCGCGCGTATGTCTTCCTCCATGCCGTTCCCGCCCAACACAGCGTCCTGATGCTGGCCGGCTCGCCCGGCTATCCGAAGGCCAACTGGCTCGAAATCGGCACCGACCGCGGTATGTTTCAACCCTCCGTCCAAGCGCAAGACCCCACGCCGACACTCGCGCGCGGCGAAACGGTGGGTTATCAAGCCGGCACGCTGCCCGCGGAACGCTGGTTCTGCCTCGAATGGGAATTGTTGGACAAGCCCGACCGCGTCGTGTTGTGGGTGGACGGCCAGTTGTACGTGAACCATGCCCTCGTTTACAATGACGTGAGCACGGGGCTGATCGGCGGATTTTTCGAATACACGCTCGGCTTTCGCACGTTTGCACCCGCGGGCGCCCGCGAAACCGATGTTTATTTCGATGACGTGGCCTTTGGGGACAAACCCATCGGGCAGTTGAGCCCCGTGGCCGCCCCGACGACTGCGCCCACCGCTGCGCCGGCACCCGCCGCCAAGCCGGCGACGCCGTAGGTACAATTGCGGACGGGCAGCGTGCTTTTACTTTTTTAGTCCACTCGGGAGATGAGTAACAGCGCGTCATTGCGTCGCTGGAGAGCAATCGTTTTCCAGACAATCATACTCGCTGCAGCCTTTGCGGCGGGCGGGTTTCTTTCTCGGCGTACGAGCAATCTGGAGACAGCCGCCGCTGCTAGTGCAGCTGGCGAAGGAGCCGCCGCCCTTAAACCTCCACCACGTTCGGTCCCCGTTGGCAAATCGCGAGCTGGTCTCATACTCGCGCTGCGCACGCCCGGGCGAATGCCCAGCGAGCGGGCACTCAATGATTATGTGGCTAAGCTGGATGCCGCGACCACCAAAGCCCTGCTGGAGGATTTCGCGGCCCACCCCTTGACCACGAACGACAATGCCATGACCTCGGATTATGGCGCCGTGCTTTCGGCCTTATCTTACCACTTGGCCGACTTGGAGCCTGAAGCGGCGCTCGCATGGCTGCTGGAACTGCAAAATAAGAATGCGCAGGCTTTATGCGCCGCCAGTATTTTTGACGCCTACTCCGCCAAAAATCCAGCGGCGGCGCTGAATGCCCTGCCCCGCCTGCCGCCAAATTTCAATTTCATCCAGTTGGAGGTGAACACACTGATCAATTTCGCCAGACAGGATCCGTCGGCGGCACTGGCCCAACTAGGGAAGCTCCAGGACCTGCCAAACGGAGGGCAGTTTACTTTTGCTTCCAGTGTTTTGTTCGGTGAGTGGGCGAAATCTGACCCCGTTGCCGCGGCGAATGAAGCGCTCAAACAAGGTGCCGGAATCGATAGCAGCATGGCGCTGAGCAACATTGCCAGTTCCTGGGCCCAGCAAGACCCACCTGCGGCGATGGCCTGGGTGGATACCTTGCCTGATGGCCAATCGAAAACGAGCGCGGCTCAAGGCATCATCCTGGGGCTGAGCGAAACGAATCCAGCCGCAGCGGCGGATTTTTTCTCCCGGCTTCCCCACAACGATACCAGTCAAATAATCCTGCAACCGATTGTCAGAAATTGGGCGCAGACCGATCCCGCCGCCTTGCTCACCTGGGCCGATCATAATCTTACCGGCTCCAATTATAATGCCGCCCTCCTGCCGGCGCTGCGGCAGATGGCCTCGTCTGATCCGGCCAAAGCGGCGGCCTACCTTGCGCAAAATCCCAATCCCGCCATCGCCGAACGAGTTTTCCCAGTGCTGGCGTCCAACTGGGCTGGGCAGAATATTCCGGCGGCCCTGGCTTGGGTGCAAACGTTGCCCCAGGACAATTTGGTGCTGCGCAATGCCGCGCTCACTAATGTGCTGACCACGTGGACCGCGGCCGACCCCCAGGCGGCGGCAACTTATCTCCAACAAAACCTCGCCACCGACGCGTCCCTCGGTGCGCTCACCACTCAAGTGGCCACGACCTGGAGCGGCCAGGATCCGGAGGCCGCCCTCACTTGGGCGGAGCGGTTGCCGGCCGGTGCCCCACGAAATGATGCGGTCGTCGCCGCCGTTACCACGCTCGCCCAGGTTGCTCCCCAGGCCACTGCGGCCAGCGCCGCGCAAAATGCGCTGAGCCTGCTCACCGAGCTTACCCCTGTCCAAAAGAGTGCCCTGCAAAATATCGCCGGCAAAAACACCGCGCACTGAATTCAACCCCCGGCCCTTCCCCACCTTGTCCCTTCGCCACCCATCATCGTCCACACTGGCGTCCGGCCCTTCCAGGCCATGGACGAATTTTGTGCTTCAGGCCGTGGCCACCGGCGTCGCCTTCGCCGCGGGCTGGTTTTTGACCCCGCACGCCGAGTTCGAAGCAGCAACGTCATCGACCTTAAAGGCTGTCCCAAGTCATTCCGCGAGGCGAACCGCGCCGGTATCCGCTTCAGAACTCGCCGCGGCAAAGACGAAGTTGGCAAAGATTTTGCAAGCCCCCGGCCACCAAAGCGTGCGCCAGCAATTGTTCGATTACGTCGCGAGCCTCGACGTCGAAACGATCGCGGCCCTCGTCCATGACCTCGCAAGCAAAACCCTGTCCATGACGGAGAAATTCCTAATCTTTCCCGCCTTGGTCAGCCGATGGGCGGAATTAGATCCTCAAGGGGCCCTCGCCGCGATGGCCGAGCTTAATAATCCCGCATTAAAAACAGAGTGTCTGCTGGAGATAATGGATGCCTATTCCGCCCACGACCCTGAGGCGGCTTTGGCCGCGCTGGCACAAATGGAGGACAATCCGAATTCCCATAATGCGCTGACCATCGTCTTGAAAAACTATGCTGAGAGGGACCCGCAAGCCGCGTTTGCGGCGCTACGCAATCTCCCTCTTGGCCAGCAATCCAGTGCTTCCTATGCTGCCGTAATCAAAAATTGGGTGTATCAGGATCCGGCTGGCGCCGCCGCCGCGGCCCTCGCCCTGCCCGCCAGTTTGCTTCGCAACGATTCCCTCAATGCGGTGGCCGAAGCCTGGGTCCAGCAAGACTCGGCTTTCGCCTTGGCCTGGATAAAAACGCTTCCTTCCGGCTCCCTCCAAGATGGCACCATGACGATCGCCCTGCAGGCGTGGGGACAACGGGACCCGGCGGCAGCGGTGGGTTACGCGACCAATCTGCCCGAAGGCCAGGAACGCGACTCCATCCTCAGCAATATCACCGATAAATGGGCGCAAGCGGACCCCGCGGCCTTCCTGGCATGGGCCGGAGAAAATCCTTCCGGGGCTGCGTTTGACGCCACCACGCTCACCGCCCTGAAAACCATGGCCGCTTCCAATCCAGCCGCGGCCGCAGATTATTTGGCCCAGCATCCTGAGTCCAACGCAGCCAGTCAGGTGATTCCCTCGTTGGCCTTTCGCTGGTCGCAATTGGATCACGACGCGGCCCTGGCTTGGGCGCAATCCCTGCCGACCGACAATGCCGCACTCCGCAATTCGGCCATATCCAATGTCCTCTCAACCCAAATCGCTACCGACCCCGCGAAGAGCGCCGCCTTTTTGGAACAAAATCTCGCCACCGATCCAGCCTTCGGGACACTCGCGAAAAATGTCGTCATTAGCTGGGTGAACACCGATCCCGAGGCTGCACTCAATTGGGCACGAAACTTGCCGGCCGGCGACGCTCAAAATGGCGCCGTCATCACCGCCCTTTCGCGATACGCCCGGCTCGACCCTCAGACCGCGTGGAACGACTCCGTTTCATTGCCTGCCAACACGCGGGAATTGGCCCAAATCAATGTCATCTCGCAATGGGCCGACCAACAACCGGCCCAAGCCTCCGCCATGTTGCAAAATCTGCCCGCCGGCCGGAATCTCGACACCGCCACCTCCGAAGTTGCGGCCAGTTGGCTGCGCCAGGATCCCGTTGTTGCATCGCAATGGATTGACGGCTTGCCGCAGGGCTCCGCCCGCGATGGCGCGGTCATGCAAATCATCGCCATCACCGGCAAGAACGACCCGGGCTCCGTGCTCAACTGGGCCCTGTCTCTCGGCGATCCAGGAACGAGAAATCTTCAAGTCGTCAATCTCGTCGCGCGCTGGTCGGCCACCAATCCCTCTGGCGCGGCCGACGCGGCCAAGAATTCAATCGACCAACTGAGCGGACTGACGGAACCTCAACGCAATACCCTCCAAAAAATCGCGGCCTCGGCCGCCACCCGCTAAACTCTGCATTATTTTTTGGGCACAACCAAGCCGACGAACGAGCGAGGGAAACTAAGTCGGTCCATAAGGCGACTCACTCCGCCAGTTCTGCCACGGCGAGAAGATTAAGCACCGCCTTGGGCAGAAGTGAGGCGGTTTCCAGATACTCGGGGCGCTTGATGTTGTCGGCGGCGTCGCTCCATTCGGAGGCGTGGGCGTTGCCACCGGCGGGCCCGAGGCCGTCCAAAGTCGGCAGTTGCGCCGCGAGCAAATTGCCGTCACTGAGTCCGCCGCGACGTTCAGCGGTGACTTGCGCGCCCACCCGCGCCGCCGCCCGGGCATAGCTGGCAAATAATTTCCCGGTCGCGGCGTTTTCCGGCCAGCCGGGCGTGCGCCCGGTGATTTCGGCGAGAATGCGGCAACGGTAACCATCCGTCACCGCCCGGATCGTGCCGGGACCTTGCAACGCAAGAATCGCGGCCTCGGCATCGGCCAGCGCCGTGGAGTCATAGGCGCGCAATTCGCCTTGGGCCTCGGCGGCGTGGGGCACGCGGTTGAGGCTGTCGCCGCCGCGCACGAGACCGACATTGGCAGTGCGCTCGCGCGCAGTATCGGTCAAGGCTTCGAGGGCCGGGAGCACGCGGGCCAATTCGGCGATGGCGTTGGCGCCGTCGGCATGGCGGCTGCCGGCGTGCGCGCCGCGGCCCGTGACCGCCACCCGAAATTGCGAACGGCCTTTGCGGGCAACGACGAGGTTGAAATTATCGGGTTGATACGCTCCTGATTCATAGACTAGCGCGGCTTTCGTGCGGTCGCCAAAACGAGCGAGCGCGGATTGGGCGAAATCGTCGCCCAGCACTTCCTCGGCGGCGTTGAGCGCCACGACCCAACTGAAATGCTCAAACCATTCCGGCGCGGCAGTCCGCAAGGCGCGCAATTGCAGCCACAGCAGCATCGTGCCGCCCTTGATGTCCACGACACCCGGCCCGTAAATGCGACCCGGCTCCTCGCGCCACCGAAAATTCTGCCGCGCTTCCTCCTCGGCGGAAAAAACGGTGTCGAGATGCGAGACGCACAACAGCGTGGCGTTCGTGCGGCCGGGTTTGCGCAAAAACAGATGGTTGCCGCAACGCCGGTCGGTGCTGGGCACGTATTCGGGCGCGAAACCCAGGGGCGTGAAGGCCGCGGCGGTGGCGTGGCCGACGGTGTTCACGCCGTCGCGGTGGTAAGTAAAGCTGTTGATGGCCACCCACTCGCGCAGCCAGACGAGCGCGGCGGGCAAGTCGCGCGCCAGGGCGGCGCGCAGAGCCACGGGGTCGGGCGGGGTTGGCATGGGGGTTGGGGCGGCCCGGGAATTTAAGCGACGGAAACGGGTCTAGCAAGGCTGCGCTTGTTTGAGCCCGCGCCCCTGAATGCGCGCGGCCACCAAGTAACATGCAATGGTAGAAACCAAGATGAACAGGACGATGCCGGCCATGGGCGAAATTCAGAATAGAAGGGGCGGCCCGGACGCCAAGCCACAAAGCTAGCTGCCGCCACGGTGCCGGATTTTGTCCACGCCCACCGCCAAAACAATGACCAGCCCGATGATGATTTCCTGCACGTACGACGGCCAGCCCATCTGCACCGCGCCACTTTTCAAGGCCGTCATCATGAGTGCCCCGATGACCGCGCCCCAGACGCTGCCGACGCCGCCGGTCAGGCTCGCGCCGCCGATGACCACCGCCGCGATGATTTCCAATTCCAAGCCCGTGGCCACCGTCGGGTCGCCCTGTTGCAACCGCGCCAAGGTAAAGACGCCCGCCAGCCCGATGAACAATCCGCCGAGCACGTACACGCCGACTTTGAGCAGGCGCGTGCGCAGGCCGCACAGCCGCGCGGTGTCCTCGTTTGAACCCAAGGCGAAAACATGCCGGCCAAACACGCTGCGGTTCAGCACGAACGACATTACCACAGTTAAAAGCAAAAGTACGATCACGCCGGACGGTGGCACCCACAGCGGCACGTCCCAACTGCCAAGCTGCGCCGGGTTGTTCATCAGAATGTTCACGCCCTCGGTGGACTTGAAGTTGTAGTTGACGGTCTGGTTGTCGCCCACCCATTTGGCCAGCCCGCGCGCGATGCCCATCATGCCGAGCGTCACAATGAACGGCATCATGCGAAAACCGGAAATTACCCCGCCATTGACCGCGCCCACGAGCATGGCGCTCAAGATGCCCGCCAGCGCCGCCAGCCAGGAGGAATGGCCCGACCGCAGAATGGCCGCGGAGATCACGCTTGCCAGCGCGACCACCGAGCCCGCGCTCAAATCAATGCCGCCCGCGACAATGATCACCGTCATGCCGAGCGCACCCGTCGCCACAATCACCGTCTGCGTCAGGGTCAGGCCGATGGTGTAGGCGGTGAGGAAATTGTAGCGCGGCTCGAGCGGAAAGAAATGCGCCCAGGGTTCCGTCGGGTAATCGCTGTAAAGGTGCCGCACATAGACCATGATTTCAAACAGCCCCAACACAAATAGCAGCCCGAACAACGGCCCAAGCAACGGGTAACGTTTCAGCCAGGACAGGCGATGGAGGGACGGAGTCGACATGGAAAAAATTTAAAAGTTATTCGCGGCCGAGGGCGGCGGTCATCAGGCTGTGTTCATCCCACTGGTCGCGCGGGCGCACGGCCACGAGTTCCCCACGGCACATCACGCCGATGGTGTCGCACAAGCCGAGCAATTCCGGCAGGTACGAACTGACGAGGACGACCGCGCATCCGGTTTGAGCCAATTCCAGCATCTGGCGGTACAACACGGCCTTGGCGCCGACGTCAATGCCGCGGGTGGGTTCATCCAAAAGCAAAATGGTCGCCTGCTGATGCAACAGCCGGCCAAAGGCCACTTTTTGCTGGTTGCCGCCGGAAAGCGTGCCCACGGCTTGTTCGGCGGACTTCGTGCGCACATCGAGCCGCTTGATGAGTTCGTTCGACGCCGCCAGTTGCCGCCGCCGCGAGACAAAGCCGCGCGACGCCACCGTGTCGAGTCGCGAGAGGGTGAAATTATCCGCGAGGTCGCGATTAAGGAGCAGGCCCTCCTCCTTGCGGTTTTCCGAAAGCAGCCCGAGCCCGCGCGCCAGACTTTCACGGGGGCGGCCAAAGCGCAGCGGCGTGCCCGCCACCACGACGCTGCCGGCCGAGGCTTGATCAAGGCCAAAAACCGAGCGCAGAATCTCCGTGCGGCCCGCGCCGATGAGCCCCGCGAGGCCAAAAACCTCGCCCCGCCGCACCGCGAACGAAACTCCGCGCGGTTTGCTATCGGGGCCCGCCAGTTTTTCAACTTTGAGCAAAGGCTCGCCCAGCGTGTGCGGCAACTGCGGATACAATTCGCTCACCTCGCGCCCGACCATCAGCCGAATGAGCCCGTTATCGTCGATTTCCTTTAATACGCCGCCCCCGACCGAACGCCCATCGCGCAAAACCAGGTAGCGTTTCGCGACCTCACGGCACTCCTCCAGAAAGTGGCTGATATAAATCAGCGCCACACCCTTCGCAGCGAGCGCAGCAATCACGTGGAAAAGATTCTGCACGTCGGCGCGGCCCAGGCTGCTGGTGGGCTCGTCGAGGATGATGACGCGCGCACCGCTGGCGCAGGCCCGGGCGATTTCCACAATCTGCCGCTCGGCCACTGATAATTCGCGCACCGGCACATCGAGCGGCAAATGCGCGTGGTTGACGGTTTCGAGCGCGGCCCGGGCGATTTCGCGGCGGCGGCGGCGGTCAATCCAACCGAGTTTTGCGGGCTCGCGCCCGAGCACGAGATTTTCCTCGGTGGTCAGGTGCAGCGCGAGCGTCAGCTCCTGGTAAATCATCGCGATGCCTGCGTCGCTGGACTCGCGCGGTTGGTGCGGGGCAAACGGCTGGCCGTCCAATTCCATCGTCCCGGCGTCCGGCGAATGGGCGCCGGAAATCACCTTCATCAGCGTGCTCTTGCCGGCGCCATTTTCGCCGATGAGCGCGAGCACCTCGCCGGCGTGCGCCTCCAAATCCACGCCCGCAAGCGCACGCGTCGCGCCGAAGCTCTTTTCAATGCCGCGCAGACGCAAACGCATGGAACAGGGGGCCGTTTACTTGGTGACCGTGTGGTCGAGCAAGGCCTTGACCGCCGGAGTGTTGAGGTTGTCCTTCGTGAGCAGAACCGCGCCGGTATCGACCATGGGCTCGACCTTTTTGCCGGCCAGGAAATCCAGCATGGAATTCACGCCCTTGTAGCCCATCGTGTACGGATCCTGCAAAACGAGCGCGTTGATTTGCCCGGCGTTCAAGCCGTCCATGTTGGTCTGGCCGCCGTCGAAGCCCACAAACTTCACCTTGCCGGCGAGTCCCGCCTGTTGCAACGCGAGCAACATGCCGTTGGTGCTGGGCTCGTTGGGCGTGAACACGCCGTCCACCTGGCCCTTGAAAGTATTCAGCAAATTGGAGCCGACATTCAGCGAACCGGCGCTCGAATCGCCGCCGTAGTTATTGGAGGATAGGACTTTGATGTTCGGGTACTTGGCCATCGTGTCGAGGAAGCCCTTCTCGCGGCCCTCGGTGCTGGCCGAACCCTGCATAAAGCGCAGGAGAATGACGCCGCCCTTGCCACCGAGTTCCTTGGCGAGTTCTTCGCCTGCGATTTGCCCGGCCTTGTAATTGTCCGTCGCGACCAGCGCAACGATGTCCTTGTAATTCAAAGGCGAGTCCACAATCACGAGCGGGATGCCGGCGCGGTGGGCTTTTTCAGCGGGGGCGACGAGCGCGTCCGCGTCGAGGGGGCAAAGGATGATGCCGTCGAGCTTTTGCCCGGTAAACGTTTCCACGAGGCCGATTTCCTGCTGGCGGTCGTTTTCGTTGGCCGGGCCGTTCCAAATGACTTCGAGGTTTTGGCCCTTGTCCTTGGCTTCCTTCTCGGCGGCGCGCATGCCGGCCTCGACCGATTTCCAATAAACGTGCGCCATGCCCTTCGGGATGAAGGCGAGCGTGATTTTCTTTCCACTCGGGGCCGCCGCGGGCTTGGCGTCGGCGGCAGGGGCGGCGGTGGTGGCGGCGGGCTTTTGGCCGCAACCAGCCAGGGCCATCACGGTGGCAGCGCAAAACCAAAGTCCAGAGGAACGGAGCAGGGAAATGGATTTCATGGAAATGTGTCCTAAACTGGGGTAAAACAGTGTTTTCCGGAGACGCTGGCCGGCAGAAAACCAAGGCGACAATTTGGCTTCATCCCTGAGCTGTTGTCAATGGAAACTCAGTGCGAAAGCGACCCGAAGAGGGCGGCGGTCCCAGCCGGACTGCACCAGTTCTCCCTTGCTCCGGGCGAGGGAGAAGCTATTTCTACGTTTGTGAATACCCCCAAATACCTCCTGCCCTTTACTTCGCTTTGTTTGACCATGGCCGCCAGCGCCATGGCCCAAACCGCCGCTCCGGCTGCACCCGCCGCGGCCACGCCTGCGGCCCCCGCCGCGGCTACGCCCGCCACTACCCCACCGGCAGCCGATGCCGCCGCTGCTCCCGCCGGTCGCGCTGCGGCTGGTCGTGGCGCCCCCGCCGCACCGCAACCCTGGCCCCGGCCCGCCGACGGCAAACCGCTTTTTACGGAGGATTTTGAATCCGGCACCCTCAATGACAAGGTCTGGACGCTGCATGTCGCCGGAAATCCCACCGCAACCATCGTGCAGGACAATATCGCGCACGGCAAAAATGCGCTGAAAATCCATTATCCGCAAGGCACCACCTCGCGGGAATGGGCCTTCGTGGGCATGGCCGTGCCGGAAGCACTCCGCGAGCACTACTATGGCCGCGTGTATGTTTACATGAACATCATGCCCACCGGGCATTGCGTGTTGATGAATTCCGGCACGACCGGCTTTCCCATCTCCGACTTTTTGGAAATCGGCATCCGCCAAAATCAGTTTCAGCCCTCGTTTCAATTGAACAAGCCGATGCCGCCGGAACGTCCGCGCGGGGAAAAGACTTATCTGCAAGGCGCCCCGCCGGTCGGCCGCTGGTTCTGCCTCGAATGGGAATTCATCGACAAGCCCGACCGCATCGTGCTGTGGATTGACGGCAAGCTGGCCGTGAATCAGCCCATCGCCTATCAAATTGTCAAACCTGCCGGGCCCACGGTTGATTCCGGCTTGGTCGGTGGTTTTTCGGAATTGGTCCTCGGCTACCGCTCCTGGACCACCGCGGCCCGGGATGTGGATATTTACTACGACGACATCGCCATCGGCGACAAGCCCATCGGCCAGCTAAGTCCGGTGGCGGCCCCCGCAGTGGCCCCGGCCACTGCTACTCCGACAGCCACCACCACGCCGGCGGCCAAGTAAGCAACGTTTCTGGCAGTTGAAACGGCGTCGCCTTCTGCTGACCGGCAGAGAGCGACGCCGTTTTTTTCACCTCGATTAAAACGATTCTCCCGATGAAGCCCACCTACCCCGTCCTTTTCCTTCTCGCCCTGCTCGCCGGCTGCGCCGCCACGCCCAGTGCTTCTTCTCCGCCCGCGCCGGACAAGATCGCCGCCAAGCCGCTTTTCCGCGACCCGGTTTTCGACGGCGCAGCCGACCCAACCATCATCTACAATCCCAGCGATAAAAAGTGGTACATGCTTTACACCAACCGCCGCGCGAATGTGCCCGGCCTCGGGGGCGTGGCGTGGGTGCATGGCACACCGATTGGCATTGCGACTTCCGTCGATGGCGGCGCGAAGTGGCAGTACCTCGGCGAAGCCAAAATCAATTACCCCGACGCCGTGCCCGACCACACTTATTGGGCGCCCGCCGTGGTCGAGCACAACGGGGTTTACCACATGTTCCTCTCGTATGTGCCCGGTGTTTTCAACGATTGGAATCACCCACGCGATATTCTCCACCTTACCAGCAAAGACCTGATAAGTTGGGACTATCAGTCCACCTTGGCGCTGTCGTCGCACAAGGTTATCGACGCCGGTGTCCTCCGCCTGCCCGACGGCACCTGGCGGCTCTGGTACAAGGATGAAGCCGATGGCTCCTCCTGCCATTACGCCGACAGCAAGGATTTGGTGACTTGGACGGAACGCGGCCAAGCCGCAGGAGCCTCGCGCCCCGGTGGTGAAGCGCCTAATCCTTTTCACTGGCAAGGCCACTACTGGCTTTTTCGCGACATCACCGGCGGCGCGGGCGGCCTCGCCCTTTATCGGTCGGACGACGCCGTGGCGTGGACGCAGGTTGGCACCTTGCTGCTGGGAGGTGGCACCGGGCCCGATGACGGCGCAGTCGGCCACCATCCCGAAGTCATTCTCTCGGGCGACCGGGCCTACATGTTCTATTTCGTCCATCCCGGCACCAGCGCCACGCCCGGCGGCGGACGCGATGCCAAACGCACCTCCATCCAGGTCGTTGAATTAAAATACGACGCAGCCAATAACACCCTCACCGCCGACCGCAACAGCCCGACGATGATCAACCTGCAACCGCCGAAGGATCCGGAAACGAATTCGAAGTTTAATTGAAGCAGGAAACTTGGACGGTGGAATTACTTGCCGGCTTTTTCCCACGCCTCGGATGAAACTTCCGCTTACTGAAGGATCCGTTTGGTCAATGACCAATCGATATCTCCCTGATGCTGATTCGGCACAGGCACTTTTAGGCCACTAAATGGGTGGCGCATGGCCTCGTGTCGGCCGCCCGGAAAGGGACCAGCCCAACCCAGTGCCCGAAAACGGCGGATAAATTCACGCCGACTGACGGGCTTTGGCATGGCGTCCGATTTTGTTCAAATTCAAACCATGCACGACTGCCACCTCATCGCCAAACCGAATGGCGAGAAGCAGCCAGTCCTCAAGCGTGGTAATCAATTCGCGCCGCGCCGCTTCGACGGTCTTGCCTTCGGCCCACAAACCCTTGAAACCTGGAATGGTGGCGAAAAAGCGGTCGCGTTCCGTCCTTTCGTATTCCGCCTTCTCCACGGCCTGACTGATGTATTCCGCGAGCATCCCGCCAGCCAAACAGAGTTCCGGAAAAGTTGCAAGGCCGTTGCGCTGACAACGCCCGCTTCGGGATTGCGACCGGACGCGGACGCGACTACACTCTTCCCGCCGTGAAATTATTGCGTACTATCTCTTTGCTATTGGTCGCCGGCCTGTTCGGCGCCCTCGCGCCCGTTTCGCTGTTTGGGCAGGCCTATACGCTGACCGATTTGGGCGACCTGGGCAGCGGCTACAGCGCGGCCTACGCCATCAACGCCACGGGCGTGGTCGTCGGCGTGAGCGGCAATGTGGCGGGCAACGACCGCGCCTTTCGCTGGGATCCGGCAACGAAGACGATGCTGGACCTTGGCATCCTCAGCGGCGATGGCACCAGCTCGAGCAGCGAAGCCCGCGGCATCAACTCCTCCGGTCAAATTGTCGGCGGTTCCACCTGGAAAGCCAATTCCAATGGCCTGGATCAACATGCGTTCCTCTGGAGCCCCGGCAATCAAACGATGACGGACCTGGGCACCATCACCGGCAATGTCATTTTCACCAGCATCGCCTATGGCATCAACGATTCCGGCGTGGTGGTGGGCTCCGGCAGCCGGCTCGTGACTTATGTATACACTTCGAATGTGGACCGCGGCTTCAGTTGGACCGCCGGGGGTGGCATGACCGATTTGGGGACGATTGGTGGATTATTCAGCTACGCGTTGGGCATTAACAATTCCGGCGCCATGGTGGGGTATAGCCAGACGGCCACGGATATCGATTATAACAGCTACTTTTTCGCGACGCTTTATTCCGGCGGCGACACCAGCCTGGGGGCATTTGGCGGCGGAGACACCGACAATTCCATCAACCTGAGTTACGCCCGCGCCATTAATGATTCCGGGCAAATCGTGGGCGACAGCACCTTCTCGGGCAATTTCCACGACGACGCCTTTCTCTATTACAACGGTTCGATGAGCGACCTCGGCACCCTCGGCGGCACGTCGAGTACGGCCTACGCCATCAACAGTTCCGGCCAAATTGTGGGCGAAAGCCGCGACAGCAACGGCGACACTCGCGCCTTTCTCTACACGAATGGCCACATGACTTACCTCGGCAATCTCTCCATCACCGGGGCCTCAGGCTGGATTTTCTCCACCGCGCGCGGGATCAATGACTCCGGCCAGATCGTCGGCTACGGCTTCAATGCCGACGCCCTAACGCATGCGTTTTTGCTCACGCCGCTCCCGCCGGCCGCGCCGAAAATCACGGTGCAACCGGTGAACCAAACCGTGCTGGTGAATAAGAATGCGGTGTTCACCGTGACGGCGACGGGCGTGCCTGCGCCCACTTACCTGTGGAAGAAAAATAATGCCGCCATCGGCGGGGCGACATCCGCCACGCTGACCTTGGCCAAAGTCCAATCCACCGCCACCGGCACAAAATATTTTGTTGTCATCACCAATTCGCAGGGCTCCGTGCAAAGCAACACCGTGAGCCTCACCGTGCTCAAGTCGGCCACCGCGGTTAAAATCACGACCCAGCCTACGGCGCTGACGGTGAAGAAAAATGCCACGGCCAAGTTCACCGTCAAAGCCACCGGCACGGCGCCGCTGCTTTACCAGTGGCAAAAAGGCAGTGCGAACCTCGCCAATGGCGGCCAAATTGCGGGCGCCACCACCGCCAGTCTTTCCATCACGAAGGTGACCTCCGCCAATGTGGGCTCTTATCGAGTTGTCATCACGAATCCCGCCGGCAAAGTCACGAGCGCCGCGGCGACGCTGAAGGTGCAGTAGTTGACTTGGCCCTGTGAAGGGGTGCATCTGCGTCGCCCAACCCAACCTTGAATTGATTCACCGTGACCACCCACAGTTTCATGAAATCTCTGAATTTTAGAAAAGGTATCGGCTTGTTCATCGGACTGCTAAACGTCAGTTGCGTGCTTTTCATTTTTACGACCCCCTACCTGATTCTGCGAGGGGATGATCCGGGATCGGCTCCAACGTGGTGGCCCAGCGCCTCTCCTTCGTCATTTATCATGCATGTCCTTCTTGGAACATCTGCTTCAACCGCTCTGCTCTTGGCCGCTTATTACTTTGCCACGGACAAACACGAACAATCGGCCACAAGAATTTTTGGCTTTGTTTCCTCAGTTGTGGGCTATTTGTTCGTTACTGTATGGGCTATATCCATTTTTGGTATAGGGGTGAAACAGTAAAAAACTTCCTGACCCTTCCCCTACTCCACCTTTCTCCTACTCCACCTTGCCGAAGAAATTCTTCACGGTGGCGACGAGGTAGTCGCGGTTCAGGTGGGCGATGTGGTCGAGCTTGATTTCCTTCGGGCACACCGCCGAGCACTCGGCGAAATTCGTGCAATTGCCAAAGCCTTCGGAGTCCATCGTGCGCACCATGGCGAGCACGCGACGGTCCTTTTCCGGCTGGCCCTGCGGCAGGGCGTTGAGGTGCGAGGCCTTGGCGGCCACGAAGAGCATGGCCGAGCCGTTTTTGCAGGCCGCCACGCACGCGCCGCAGCCGATGCACGCCGCGGCATCCATGGCGTAGTCGGCGACCTGTTTCGAAATCAGCAACTCATTGGCGTCCGGGGCGGAACCTGCGCGGGCGGAGATAAACCCGCCGGCCTGCACGACGCGGTCAAACGCACTGCGGTCCACCACCAAGTCGCGCACCACGGGAAACGCGCGCGCGCGCCAGGGCTCGATGATGATGGTGTCGCCGTCGTGAAAGTGGCGCATGTGCAACTGGCAGACAGTGGTGGCGCGCTCGGGGCCATGCGGGACGCCGTTGATGGTCATCGAGCACATGCCACAAATGCCCTCGCGGCAGTCGTGGTCAAATGCCACCGGCTCCTCGCCCTTCGCCACCAATTGCTCATTCAACTGATCCATCATTTCCAGGAACGACGAATCCGGCGAAACCTCCGTCAAGGCATAATCCACCAGGCGGCCCGGCTGACCCGCAGTCGGCTGGCGCCAGACGCGCAGGGTCAGGTTCAGGTTTTTCGCCGGATGGTGGGAGGTGGAAGACATGGCGCGAAAGTTGGAAGGTTGACGGTTACTTGTACGACCGCGTCGCCAGGTGCACTTCTTCGTATACCAGCGGTTCGATGTGTTTCACCGGGGGCGTGTTTTCTCCGAGGTATTCCCAGACCGAGGCGTTGTGGAAACGCTCGTCGTCCCGCTTGGCCTCGCCCTCGGCGTCCTGGTGTTCGGTGCGGAAATGGCCGCCGCAGGATTCGTCGCGGTCCAACGCGTCGCGGCAAAGGAGTTCCGCAAAATCAAGAAAGTCCGCCACCCGGCCCGCGCGCTCGAGTTCCATATTCAAGGAAGCTTCAGTGCCCGTGACCCGCAGGCGTTTCCAGAATTCTGCGCGCAATTCCGGGATAAGCTGGAGTGCCTTCTTCAAGCCCGCCTCGTTGCGCGCCATGCCGCAGTATTCCCACACAATCTTGCCGAGCCGCTGGTGGAAAGCGCGCGGGCTGGTGTCGCCCTGGATCGAAAGCATCTTCTTCAGCAAATCGTTGGTCGCGGCGTGCGCGGTCTTGAACGCCTCGTGGTGGGTCGAGGGCGCGCCCGCGCCCGTCTTCGCCAGATAATCGCCGAGCGTGTAGGGGATGATGAAATAACCGTCGGCCAAACCCTGCATGAGCGCGCTGGCGCCGAGGCGGTTCGCACCGTGGTCGGAGAAATTCGCCTCGCCGAGCACGAACAGCCCGGGGATGTTGCTCATCAGATTGTAGTCCACCCACAAACCACCCATCGTGTAGTGCACCGCCGGGTAAATCATCATCGGCCCGTGATAGGGGCTGTCGCCGGTGATGCGGTGGTACATGTCGATCAAGTTGCCGTAGCGTTCGGCGATTTTCTTGTGGCCCAGACGCTTGATGGCATCCGTAAAATCCAGATACACGCCCTGGCCCGAGGCGGCCACGCCGAGCCCATTGTCGCAGGCCTCCTTGGCCGCGCGGGAGGAAATATCGCGCGGCGCGAGGTTGCCAAAGCTCGGGTACTTGCGCTCGAGATAATAATCGCGGTCTTCTTCGGCCACGTCGTGCGGCTTGATTTCCCGCGCCCGCAACTTGGCGGCCACGGCGGGGGATTTCGGCACCCACACGCGCCCGTCATTGCGCAGGGATTCGCTCATCAGCGTCAACTTGCTCTGCTGGTCGCCGTGGACGGGAATGCAGGTCGGGTGAATTTGCGTGTAGCACGGGTTCGCCAAACCGGCGCCATGCTTGTACGCCCGGTAAATCGCGGTGACGTTGCAGCCCTGGGCGTTCGTCGAAAGATAAAAGACATTCCCGTAGCCGCCGGTGCACAGCAGCACGGCGTCGCCGGCAAACGCCTCAACCGCGCCGGTGACGAGGTTGCGCGTGATGATGCCTTTCGCATGGGGCTCGCCGCCGGTCTTGTCGGGCACCAGCACGAGATCCAACATCTCGTGGCGGTTGTACATCTGCACCTGGCCCAGCCCGATCTGGCGGGACAAGGCCGAGTAGGCGCCGAGCAATAGCTGCTGGCCCGTCTGCCCGCGCGCGTAAAACGTACGCGAGACCTGCGCGCCGCCGAACGACCGGTTGTCGAGCAGGCCGCCGTATTCGCGGGCAAAGGGCACGCCCTGCGCGGCACACTGGTCAATAATGTCCACACTCACCTGCGCGAGGCGGTACACGTTCGCTTCGCGGGCGCGAAAATCTCCGCCCTTGATGGTGTCGTAAAAGAGCCGGTAAACGCTGTCGCCGTCATTCTGGTAATTTTTGGCGGCATTGATGCCGCCCTGCGCGGCGATGGAGTGCGCGCGGCGCGGGCTGTCCTGATAACAGAAGCACGAAACGTTGTAGCCGAGTTCGCCCAAGGTCGCCGCTGCTGAGGCCCCGGCCAGGCCCGAGCCCACCACGAGAATGCGGTACTTCCGCCGATTCGCCGGGTTGACCAGCTTGATCGAGGCCTTGTGCAGGTCCCACTTGTCGGCCAGCGGGCCGGCGGGAATCTTGGCGTCGAGTTTCATCGGTGGATTAAAAAAGGAGAAAAGTTAAAAACGAAAGCGCGCTCAGCGGGACGACCGTGGGGCGGAGGCGGACTGCTCTTCGGGGAGAATCAGGAAATAGTTGATGCCGATGGGCGTGGGAAACGCCGGGTCCCAATTCTTCGCCTTAAACTGCCCCACGATTTCCCTGGTGGGCAGAAGCTGGGTGTCGGAATACTCCGAAAACAGCACCGCCGTGGGAATCGAGGCAAAGCCGACAAAAATTATCAACCCATAGGCTTGCGCCGCCTGGTTCAGCTTCTGGCGCCATTTTTCATTCCGCAGCCCCACACTTTGAAACATGCTGCTCACGCCGTGCGAGAGGTGCACGCACAACAGCCACACCGCCAAGATATAAAAGCCCGAAACCGCGGGATTGGCAAAACCCAGAATCATCGTCGCGTACACATCGGCCACCTCGTGGCCGTCGAGGATGTAGATGAGATGACTGTACTTCGGCTCGACGACGAGAAGAGTGAATTGAGCGAGGTGGAAAAGGATAAAGGCCAGGATGATGAGGCCGCTCCATAGCATCGTGCGCGAGGCATAGCTGGCCTGCACCGTCACGTCACGGGCGTAATTCTGCGGGCGGGCCGCGCGATTTTCACCCGCCAGCAAAATCGCCATCCAGACGTGGACGATGATGCAGGCCAGCAGGAAAATCCGCACCACCCACAGCAGTTCGCCGAGCGACTTGAGGAAGTGGGCGTAATGATTGATCGCCTCCGGCGAGCCGGAAAAGACCTGCAAATTCCCCAACATGTGCCCGAGCACGAACAAAACCATCACCAAGCCCGTCCCGGCCATGAGATATTTCTTGACCAGGGAAGGAATGCGGAAAGCACGGACTTCGCTCATGGGCGCAACAACGGGGGTAGGATTTGAACGGGTTCGCGCCTGCATGGCGCAAATCCGGCCAGTGTGAAACTTATATCCGTCACCCAAAGCCTTCAATGGCGAAACGGTCCAGCGCGGGGGTAATTAGCCTGCGCGATACTGCTCATTACCAGCCCCGAAGCAGTACGATGAACGCGTCCAGGAGCGAAATTTCCGCCCGGCAAAGGCACTGCAAAAAATTAATGCACAACATTAAATTAAATCCTCCATACACGCTGCTTTTGCCCTTCTTAAAACATGAAATTGGTCCTGTTTTTTCTCTTATTTTTAGACATTTAATTTACATTATCTATTTTAATATAAACGGTTTATGAGATTACTATTCCTCATTGGTCGAAGCGGACCGTCCGGTCAAGTTCCCCGCCTCATATATCGCAAATCAACAACGTTAAGAAAACGTTAACAAACCGTTTGTCTTGGCACACCGCCTGCTTAAAGGCCACTCGGCTTTCGCCATCTATTTTATAAGCGCCTTCCGGCTTGTAAGGTCGGCAAAAAGCCCACTGCCCTCGGCCCAGCAAACGGGACCAGGGAGCCACAATCCAACCATCATCTACTACAGCCGAGGCGAAAGCGCCTTTCTTCACTATGATCTCTCGAACTTCAGGCACCAAATGGCTACGCACCGCCCTTCTGGGGTTGGCGCTTTTCGGTAGCGCAGGTAACCTGCAACTGCGGGCGGATGGCCCGAATAACGACCCGGGCGGCGGTACCACTGGGTTGGCTCCCGACGCTTCAGGCGGTGCGGGTGCCTACACCTATTCGGCGGCTCCCTTAACCGCGCCCGCGGACCTTTCGCCGGAGGACGCCAAAGACCCCGCGAAGGTCAAGGCGCACGATGCGGCCAAGGCCGACTTTGATGCACAACAAAAAGCCGAACCTTACGCCATCAAGCTGGCGGAAGCCGTCGGCCACAACCGCATCTCCATCAACTTTGTCTGGACGCTCATCACGGGCTTCCTGGTCATGTTCATGCAGGCCGGTTTCGCCATGGTGGAAACAGGTCTGACGCGCGCCAAAAACGCCGCGCACACCATGACGATGAATATGCTGATTTATCCTCTCGGCATGTTGGGCTTCTGGATTTGCGGATTTGCCTTCATGTTCGGTGGCGTGGGCACACCGGGCGCTGGCACACTGGGCCTGACTTCCAGCCTGAACCATGAGTTCACCGTCACCCTGTTTGGACATCCGTTCGGCCTCCTCGGCTTGAAGGGCTTCTTCCTCTCCGGCGACACCTACGACGCCGGTCTCTTCTGCTTGTTCCTCTTCCAAATGGTGTTCATGGACACCACGGCGACGATTCCCACGGGCGCCGCGGCGGAACGCTGGAAATTCTCGGCCTTCTGCCTCTACGGCTGCTTCCTGGGCACCGTGATGTATCCCATCTTCGGCAATTGGGTCTGGGGCGGCGGCTGGCTCTCCCAATTGGGCGTAAACTTCGGCCTCGGCCACGGTCACGTGGACTTCGCCGGCTCCTCGGTGGTGCACTTGCAGGGTGGCGTGATCGCACTCATCTTTGCCTGGTTGATTGGGCCGCGCCTCGGCAAGTACAACAAGGACGGAAGCGTGAATCCCATCCCGGCGCACAATATTCCGATGTGCATCGCGGGCACCTTCATCCTGGCCTTCGGCTGGTTCGGGTTCAACCCCGGCTCGACTTTGGCGGGCACCGACTTGCGCATCGCGGTCGTCGCCACCAACACCATGCTGGCCTCGGCGACGGGTTGCATTGCCGCCATGCTCTGGATGTGGTGGGTGCGCACCAAGAAACCCGACCCCAGCATGTGCTGTAACGGCATGTTGGCCGGTCTGGTTGCCATCACCGCTCCCTGCGCTTTCGTGAACTCGTTCGGCGCCTGCGTCATCGGCTTGGTTTCCGGCATCCTGGTGGTCGAATCCGTGTTCTTCTTCGACAAGCTGCAGATCGACGACCCGGTCGGCGCCATCTCGGTGCACGGCGCCAACGGAGCGTGGGGTTGCCTGTCCATCGGTTTGTTCGCGGACGGCACCTACGGCCAGGGCTGGAACGGCTCCCACTGGTTCAAGCTGCTGGATGGCTCTTACAGCATGATTGCCGACCCGACCACTGCGCCCAAGGGTGCGGTTGAACAGGGCGTGCTCGGCTTGTTCTACGGTGGTGGCATGAGCCAATTCATCGCCGAATTCGTCGGCGTGGTCACGTGCATCATCACCTTGAGCGTGCTGTCCATCATTGTGTACAAGATTGTGGAAGTCACCATCGGCAACCGTGTCTCCGCCGAGGTCGAAATCGACGGCTTGGACATCCCGGAAATGGGCTGCCTGGGCTATTCCGGCATGGTCATGGACAAGGCCTCGGAAACCCCGCACTCGAAATAACCACCGATTCTGGTCGCCGTCCGGCGGCGCGAAGGATTATCTTCGCGCCGCCGGCCTCGGCCGCCAGACCAATTTTCCACCCCCGCATCTCCCATGACTTTCATCACTTCGACTTTGATGGCCAGCCTTGCCGCGCTGGTCATCGGCGGACTACTTGGAGGAGTGTTCGGCTCCATCCAAATTACCGCGCAACGCCAGCAGGAGAAACGATTGCAGCAAGGCAAGTTTAAGTCCGGCTGGGTTCTCCTGCCGGGTTCGGGGGGCCGCGTCGCCTTTCTCCTGCTGGCCCTTGCGCTGATCCAATTGGTCTGCCCCATGCTCTTTGCCGATGGCATTCAATGGTGGGTCTCCGCCGGTGTCTTGATCGGCTACGGGATTATCCTCGGCCGGCACCTCCGGCAACGCACGTCGTCATCCGCTGTTTGAGTGACTTGTCAGTCAGTTAAATTTATCGTTGGAATTTGACGGCCCACCCCTGGCTGCGGGATGCTCAGCGCCCCGCTGGGCCGGGCTTGGCTAGTTCTGCACCGATGCCCACGTTACTTTCTTACCACGATTTGAGCCTGCCTTTACTGGGGGCCATAGCCGATTCCGCCGCCGGCTCGATATCTCCCCTGCTTATCCTGCCCTTCGGCTTGCTGTTGCTTTTAATTGCGACGATGCCACTCAGCCCGGCGGGGGTGAAGCATTACTGGGACAAGTATTATCATCTGATTTCGCTCGGGCTGGGCCTGATGGTGGCCGCGTTTTATTGGGCGAGAATTCCCGCCGGCAGCGAAACACTCGGCCACACGCTGGGCGAATATGTGTCTTTCATCGCGTTGGTGGGTTCGCTGTTCGTGGTCGCGGGCGGCATTCACATCAAGGTCAAGGGCGAAGCCACACCGGTGGCCAATGTCGTTTTTCTGGCCCTCGGAGCGATTATCGCCAATGTCATCGGCACTACGGGCGCGTCGATGGTGCTGATTCGTCCGTGGATTCGGATGAACAAAATCCGCATCAGCCCGTTTCACGTCGTTTTCTTTATTTTTCTCGTGTCGAATGTCGGCGGCGCGCTGACCCCGGTGGGCGATCCGCCGTTGTTTTTGGGCTATCTGCGCGGGGTGCCGTTCTTCTGGCTGATGCAAAAAGTATTCCTCCACTGGCTGCTGACGGTCGCCGCGATCTTGGCGGTTTTCTACGTCCTCGATGCGCGCAGTTTCCGGCACATGCCGCGCCGGATGCAAACGGACGTCGAGACCCACGCCGAGACGTGGCGGTTCGACGGCATGGTGAACATGCTTTTTTTGCTCGTCATTATTGGCGCAGTTTTTTTGCCGGACGTGTATTTCGTCCGGCAAATCGTGATGGTCGGCGCCGCCCTGGCCAGCTACCGCCTGACACCGAAGTCGGTGCACGACGAAAACGCCTTCAGTTTCGGCCCCATCAAGGAAGTGGCGTGGTTGTTTATCGGCATCTTTCTCACGATGATGCCCGCGCTCGATTACCTCACGCAAAACGGGCCATCGTTTGGCTTCACCGCGCCTTTGCACTATTATTTCGCCAGCGGCGCGCTGTCCTCGGTGCTCGATAATGCCCCGACCTATTTGAATTTTCTGCAATTGGCGCAGGCGACCGCGGTGTCGGCCCAACCCGCGGCCTTTGCCGCCGCCCACGGCGATCCGCTAACTCTCGTGCAAATCCTCCTCGTGCAACAGCCGCTCTATGTCATCGGCGTGAGCATGGGCTCGGTATTCTTCGGCGCGATGACCTACATCGGCAACGGCCCGAACTTCATGGTCAAGTCCATCGCGCACGACTCCGGAGTCCACTGCCCGACCTTTTTCGGCTATATTTTTAAGTACAGCCTACCCTACCTCCTGCCTGTGCTGATTTTGCATGGCTGGTTGTTTCTGTGAAGGAATTGACCTGTAGGCAGTCAGTTCACTTGAACTGCCACAATCCAATATGCCCGCCTTGCGGGTCGGTGATGACAGCAAAGCGGCCCACGCCCATGTCTGTGATGTCCTTGCAGATCTTTGCCTTGAGCTTTTTGGCCTTTTTCACCGCCGCCTCGAGATTCGTCACCGTGACGTAGCCCATCCACATCGTGGGCGCGCCCTTGACCTCCGGCGGAGGCGCCATCACCCCGCCTACCCCTTGGCCGTTGGCCAGCGAGAAAATCGTGTATTTGCAGCCGCCGCCCATGTCCATTTCCTTGGTCTTCCAGCCGAAAAGGGATTGGTAGAATTTCTTACTGCCCTTCACATCGGTGCTCACGAGCTCATTCCAGCTCACAATGCCGGGGGTTTTGTCCATCACAGGTTTCTTTTTGGCCATAGTCGTTGAGAGTAAGGGGTTGATCGGAAAGTCCGGGGAAAGCAAAATACTCCACGCGCCCGTCGGCAAACTCAAAACTAACGCCGCGTGTAAAATTTCTTCTCCCAGTTTTTCTGGTTGTCGTTGGCCTCGCGGATGAACGGAGTGAAGACCGACAGGCTCAGCACCAGCCAGTTGATGAAATTCGCCGGAAAGCGCGTGGGCCGCACGAAGTCCACAAACAACACGACGCGCGTGCCCGTGGTGTCGTTCCAGACTTCGTGGTTGAACGAGTCGTCGAACACCAGCGTCCGGCCCTCGCTCCAATGGCAAATCTGGTCGTCCACCCGGATGCGCACGTTTTGATTCGGCTCCGGCACCATCAGCCCGAGGTGGTAGCGCAGTACGCCGTTGTAGGGTCCGCGGTGCGCCGGGATGTGCTTGGTCGGCGATAATATCGAGAAAAACGCCGTGCTTAGGCCGGGGATTTTCTGCAACAATCGCGCCGTCTCGGGGCAGGATTTCAGGTTCGCCTCCGATTTCACGCCAAAGCCGTAGAAAAGATAGGTCTTCCACATCTGGTCGGTGGTGATGGTCGCGACCTCCTTGGTCAGCTCATGAAAGGCCGGGAGTTCGTCGCGGCGTTTGAGCACTTCGTCGAGTTCAGCACGGATTTTTTTCCACTCTTTTTCAATCTCCGCGACCCAGGGGAAAAGCGCGCTGTCGTACACCGGCGGGTTGCCGTGCACGGAATGGCGGATGATTTGCCCCTCGACCCAGTCGATGAATTTCGCGCCGACGCGGCCCCAAAACGTGGTAGGTGGGTTGAGCGTCGACGGCGTGGGCGTGGTGGCCTGCGGTTTCGGCGCGAGAGTCGCAGTGGCGGGGCTGGGCGGGTGGGCCGGAGTGTCCATGGCAAACCTCATCCTTAGTGAAAATTCCGCTCCCGACGCAAGGTTGTAACCCGGCTGCCGCAATAGGGCGGGGCCTTCCCTCGCTTGCACTTTCCGCATCGTTAACCATCATCTGCCTCCATCGGCGCCCATTGCGGTTCACTATCTACCCACTTTCATTGCAGATGTTCGAACGCCTCTTCCACCTCCAGCGCCACCGCACCACCGTGGGTCGCGAAATTCTCGCCGGCTGCGCGACGTTTGCGGCGATGGCGTACATCCTCGCCGTCAATCCCGCGATTCTCGAAGCCGCGCGAATGGACAAGGCGGCGCTGGTCACGGTCACGGGGCTGACGGCGGCGCTCGCGACGCTCATCATGGCGTTGCTGACGAATTATCCCATCGCGCTCGCGCCGGGCATGGGCATCAATGCCTTTTTTGCCTTCACGATCTGCAATGCCAAAAACATCGCGTGGCAGGAAGCGCTCGGCATGGTCTTTATCAACGGCGTGATTTTTCTGGTGCTCTCGGTGACGGGCGTGCGCAAGAAAATCGTGGATTCCATTCCGCTCTCGCTGAAACTCGCGGTGGCCGGCGGCATCGGGCTATTCATTGCGTTCATCGGCCTGCAAAAGGGCGGGCTCGTCGTCGGCAGTCCCGACACTCTCGTGCGCGCCGGAGATTTTACTTCCGGCCCCGCGGCGCTGTGCCTCGCGGGCCTCGCCTTAACGGCCATCCTCGTGGCGCGGCGCGTGCCTGGTGCAATCATCATCGGCATGGTGGCGGTCACGGTGGCGGGGTTGTTCGTGCCCGCGAACAATGTCGACATGGTCACGATGTGGCCAAATTCGTTTTTATCCAAACAAGAGACGCCACTCTGGGGATTTATAACCTACGGTCCTCCCTCGCCGGCGCCGGTCTTCCTCAAACTGAGTTTTGATTTCCTGCGCAACGGCACGGACTTCCTCTCCGTATTGCCCATTATCCTGACCCTGCTGCTGGTGGACCTGTTCGACAATCTCGGCACGCTCATCGGCCTGGCCAAGCGCACGGGGATGCTCGACCACAAAGGCCGCCTCCCCAAGGTCGGCAAAGTTTTGCTCGCAGACTCCATCGCGACGATTCTGAGCGCGCTCTGCGGCACCTCGACCGTGGTCAGTTATATTGAATCCGCCGCCGGCATTGAGGCCGGCGGGCGTACCGGCTTGACTGCGATAACAACGGCAGTCCTGATGCTGCTGGCGCTGTTTTTTACGCCGTTGATTCTGGCGATTCCCGCGGCCGCGAGCGCGCCGGCCCTCATCATCGTCGGCGTGCTCATGATGCAGCCGGTGGCGGAAATTCACCTCGCGGAATTTGAAGTGGCCGTGCCCGCGGTACTGACCATGCTGGCCATCCCGCTCACCTTTAGCGTCTCGGAAGGCCTGGGCCTCGGGCTCATCGGCGCGGCCATTCTGGCGCTGGCCCTGGGCAAACCGCGCAGCGTCAGCCTCACCGGCTATATCCTCGCGGCCATATTCTTTCTGAACTTTTTCAAAATCTGGCCGTTTGGTTGAGGAAGAAATTCCCACCTATTTTCTGGTTGCCACAAATGAGCCGCCAGTAAATCCGCCAGCGAATAAGTCATAACTCCAGGTCCCATCAATTTGCTTGGCACTCGTCGGTTTGGCGGAAACCGAGACATTGGCATCAGATACACCGGGCATGAAATTAATGTGATAGGGCGGCCAAGCGGGATCGGTCGCAGACGGAGGACTCACACTTCCGTCGAGTCGACCGTCCGTCCGATCCCCAAATAACTTATAAAACCAGGTGTTCTCGGGCGTCACCGTTACGGGATGCTTCATTTGCAAAACGAAGTGTCCAGCTATTTCCCCCTCGACAGAAAGCGGCCGCGCCAACGTGACGGCGCCCGTGGCCAATTCCTGGCCTAGCTTGTCCTTAAAAGTAACCGTAAAGATTTCTGCTGGATTCAAAACCTCCTGACACCCCGCACTTGCCAATATAACCAACCCCAGCACAAAGGATAAAAACCCACGCATGTCGGTCAACAACCACATTGATCGCTTCGTCGCATGGATGAAGCATGATTCTGCCGTCCTTGTGTTTTCCATTTTTCATTCTCCCTTTTCCATTTATCATTTATCGATTCGGCCTTACTGTTTCCAAGTCCCCACCGCCCATGCCCTCCCACCCGCTTTCCCGCCGCGGTTTTATCAGGCAGACCTTCGCTTTCAGCGCGGCCCTTGCGCTGGGGGCGCACCGTCGCGCGCTGGCGGCCACTGATTTCCCGGCGGGCGACCGCCATCTGCTGATACTGGGTGATTGGGGCGCCGATCCGGCTCAAGGCACCAATCAGCCCGCCGTCGCGGCGGCGATGAAGGGCTATGTCCAGGCCAACAAATTAAAATCCGAGGGCTTGCTCCTGCTCGGAGATAATTTTTACGGCCCCTTTCCCGGGGGCGTAAAATGCCCGCGCTGGAAGACGCAATTCGAGGACATGTATCCCGCGGATATTTTCCCCGGGCCCGCGTGGACCATCCTAGGCAACCACGATTACGAAGATGGCCCCGATATCTACAAAGCCGTGCTCGACTATAAAACGGCAAATCCCGCCTCGCGCTGGACCATCCCGAGCAAATGGTACCGGTTTGATTTTCCAGCCAAAGATCCGCTGGTGACTTTTATCGCGCTCGACAGCAACTACCACAATGCGCGCCTTTCGCTCACGCCGGAAGAAAAGGCGTCCCAATTAACCTGGCTGGAGGCCGAACTGGAAAAGCCCCGCACCGCGCCTTTTCTGTTCATTCTCGGACACCATCCCCTACACAGCCCCGGCCCGACGGGCGAAAATACTCCGCTCATTGAAGCGTGGGAACCGCTCTTCAAGAAACACCAGCCCCACGTCTACTTCTGCGGCCACGACCACGACATGATGCATCTGGAGTTTGCCGACAACCCAACCTCCCATGTCATTTCCGGAGGCGGCGGCGCCGTGCTCACGGCAGTGAATAAACCCGGCTACGGTCCCTTTGCCCAGCGCGTTTACGGGTTCACGCATCTGCAACTCAATAAAGACCGCGTCATCGTGCGCCATGTGGATCCCGACCAAAAGCAGGTTCATGCCTTCAGCAAAACCCCGGATGGCAAAGTCAGCATCCTGACGGAGGCGGCGGAACTGAAGATCCCCGTGTAGAGCCTAACCCGCTTGTCAATCCAAGCGAAACAAAGACAAGGCGGAGTCTGGTATCGTTTGAAGATCCCGGCCTCCGTTTTCGTAGCGCGGTGCTTTAGCCCGCGCACCTTTGCATGAGGGTAATCCCATGCGCGGGCTAAAGCACCGCTCTACGAGACCAAGGTCCCCTCTAAACCATGCCATTATCGAAGCGCCTTCAATTCTTTGCCTGCGATACTACTTCGCCGCGCATGCGCAAACCGAGGATTTCGGCCTTTTCCAGCCATTTAAGCTTTTCCTGAAACGCAGTCTCGAGGCCAATCAGCAAGGCATGCAATTCGGCGCCTTCCGCCGGATACCACTGCCAGCCCGGAGGGCATAAAGCTCTTCTTTGGTCACAATGGCCCACCCCGGTTTATTCCAGCACGTAACTCTCGAGCTTGCGCGCAACCGGGCTGCGGCTCAGCGACACAAACTTCGGCACGCCGTTTTCGTAGGGCACCTTGACTTCGCCCTGAATCAGCGGCAGCGCGTACTTAGTGTACTGGAAATTCAGGCTGAGGCCGTCGTCGTTGATCCAGGTCGGCGGGAAGGCTTTCGGGCCGACGATGACATCGCTGAGCAGGGACAATCCCGACTCGCAAGTGTAATGGTCGCCGTCGCCACGCACGAGGGTAATCATCTTGCCGGACTCACCGGCGACCGCCGCGCGCACGGCGGCTTGACCGCAAAGATAAGCTTCGTCGTTGTCCGTCTGCGACGCGCAATGGGCGGCGACGCGCTGAGTGAGGCCGAGCTTGGCGGCGCGGGCGCGCACCCCGAGCTGCTGCTCCAGCAACAAACGCAAATGCTCGCCGGCATGACCGAAAGTGGGCTGGCCGTAGGCGTCCTTGGACTGGTTGGTCGCGCCGACATAGTTGCCGTTCTGGTCCACCACGCCTTCGCCGACGACGACGAGGCAGAAACGCTGGCGCTTCAAGGTCGCCTGCACCGCTTCCACAAAACGCTCGGAATTGAACGGGGTCTCCGGCAACACCACCAAATGCGGTGGATCGTCGAGCTGGTTCTTCCGTTTGGCCAAGACTGAACTGGCGGCGATCCAACCGGAATTCCGCCCGCCGACTTCCAAAATCGAAACAAAATCATGATGGCTCGAGCTCTCGTGCTCGAGGGTCAATTCCCGCACCACGGTCGCAATATACTTCGCCACGCTGCCGTAGCCGGGGCAATGGTCCGTGACCGCCAGCGAGTTATCCACCGCCTTGGGAATGCCGATGACGCGCAGGGGATAATTCTTGGAGACCGCCAGTTCGTGCAGGCCGGAGGCCACTTGCATGGCCTCAAAATCGCCGATGGATAGGAAAAACCGCACGCCGTGGGCTTCGCAGACCTGCAAAAGGCGGTCGTAGTCCTGTTCGCGCTTCAATTTGTAACGCGTGCTGCCGAGGGCCGCGCCGGGGGTGCTGCGCAAGCCGCGGATGTTCTGCTGGGATTCATCCGCCAAATCTATAAGTTCTTCCTGGAGAAGGCCTTGGATGCCATGCAGGCCGCCATAGATTTCCTCCACGCAGCCGTGGTTCAGCGCCTCGGTCACCACGCCCGCAAGGCTGGTGTTAAACGCGGCGGTGAGGCCGCCGCTTTGGGAGACGAGTAAGTTGCCAGTCAGTTCTTCTGCCATAACGATTGGAAAAGGGTGAAACGGTGAATCTGGAGGCCACCATCGCCCTTGGCAACTCCAAAAGCCAAATTTTCGTTTTGGGTGATTTTTTGACCCCATGGTCCAGCGCATTTACGTTGCGGAGGATGCCGCTACTTTTAACGATGGGTGCCGCCCTCGCAATCATCATACCCCATGAAATACATCCGTGCGTTTTCGCCTTCGGTTTTTTTGAGCCTATGGCTCGCGTTCGCAACCCCCGGCTGGGCGCAAACCGTCACGCTCAAGCCTGCGAACGCCTCCAATATATACAACGTGGGCGACAAGGTCACCTGGGACGTGACGTTCAACGGCACCTTTGCGGCCCCGGTCAACTACACCCTGAAGAAAAACGGTTTAACCGTTTTTCAACAGGGCACGCTGGATCCGGCGTCCGGTAACGGCCGCATTGAAACCACGCTCGACGAACCCGCCGCGATTTTGCTCGAAGTGCAAAATCCCAGCGGCGCCAATGCCGCAGGAGGCCGGCGGGGCGGAGCCGGCGGTGGCCGGGTGCTGGCGGGAGCGCTGGTCGCGCCCGAAAAACTGCAGCCGTCTTCCCCGCGCCCGGCCGACTTCGATGCCTGGTGGGACGCCAAGATCAAGCAGCTGCATGAAATACCGATCAATGCCAACGTGACCGCCGGCGAGAGCGGCAAGACCGGTGTCGATTATTTTCAGGTGCAACTGGACAACATCAATGGCACGCATGTGGACGGCCAACTCGCGAAGCCTGCGAAAGAAGGCAAATTTCCGGCGCTGCTCATTTTGCAATGGGCAGGCACCTATCCGCTGCAAAAGCAGTGGGTGACCGACCGCGCCGCCGAAGGCTGGCTCGCATTCAATATTGAGCCGCATGATTTGCCTATCGACCAACCCGCGGCCTTTTACACGAACGAACCTTCGGTGCGCAATTACCAAGCCATCGGCCAGGACGATCGGGAAAAGAGCTACTTCCTGCGCATGTACCTCTCCGCCTACCGCGCGCTGGATTATCTCGCGGAGCGGCCGGATTGGGATGGGAAGACGCTGGTTGTCATGGGCACCAGCATGGGCGGCCAGCAAAGCATTTCCCTGGCCGGCCTGCATCCGAAAGTCACCGCGCTTATCGTCATGGTGCCGTCCAGTTGCGATATGACCGGCCCTGAGCATGGTCGCGCCGCCGGGTTCCCGGATTGGGCCCGCGACGCGCAAACGAAAAAGAATCCCGCGATTCTGGAGACGGGCCGGTACTTCGACCCGGTGAATTTCGCCTCCCGCATCAAAGTCCCGGCGCTGGTGGCCATGGGCCTCTTTGATGAAACCAGCCCGCCTGCCGGCGTGTGGTCGGCCATCAACCAGATGCACGGCCCGGTGGAACCTCTGCCGATGGTCTCGGGCCACCAAAACCAAAACGGCGGCCAGGCTGTCTATACTGCACGTTCGGCGGAATGGCTCGGGACTTTGGTGAAGGGAGAGGCCTTAGCGCCAAAAACCATATCGCCTGCGCCTTCAATGCCAGGCTTTCCCAGCCCTGCAAAATAATCACGGCTTAATCTCCCTTGCATTCTCGAATCTCATTGTGCCCCACTTCGTTTACATCCTCGAATGTGCGGACCGCACTTTGTACGTCGGTTATACCAAGGATTTGGAGCGACGGGTGCGTCAGCATAACCACGCCAAAGCGGGCGCGCATTACACCAAGACGCGCCGGCCCGTGGAACTGAAGTACTCGGAAAAATTCCGCACGCTGGGCAGGGCCCTCTCCCGCGAAGCGGAAATCAAGGGCTGGTCACGGAAGAAAAAACTGGGGCTGATTGGTGCAACTGACTAAAAATGCCGAAGGATGGCCTCGTTGGGGTAGGCTCAATACACTTTGACTCCGAAATAAACCCTGTTTTTCTTATGTTAAAACACAGCCATGGATGAGGAATTGCTAAAAATAAAACTCCCCCGCGGTTTCATTGAAAGAGCCCTTTCCCTAATCCTATTGCCGCTGCTGGTCATCGGCCTTTCGGCACTCTTTTTCACCCTCACCAAGTTCAGCCCCTTCGGAATCGTGGAATGGCCCGTGAAAATTGTGGGCTTGGAGTTTCTGGCCACGGTAATTGGCCTTTCACTTTTACTCGTAGTCTGGAGTCTATTTACCCCGGCGTGGATTCCAAAAATCATCGATGGGTTTATGAAGCATTTCCTCCCACTCGTCCTGCTCATGGGCCTTGGCGCTCTTGTTGTGCTCGTGGCTTCCTTGATTCTTGCCGGATAAATGCGATTGCGATCCCAGTCGCACCAAACCCACTCGCACTTCAGTCAGCATTGCGCAGCGAAACAATTTTGATCTCACGCACAGGATGATCGACCCAATAGGTAACCGCGTACTGGTCAATGAGCTTCACGCTCATCTCCCGCCCGCCTATGACCTCGGTAAAATCATGCGCGCAACCGGGATCCCGGCTTAGCAGTTCGAAATGCCGCAACCAACGAGCCCGTTCACTGCGGCGCAGTTTCGCCAACCCGGCAAAAACCTCCGCTTGTAAATAGAGTGCAAAAGGCTCCATGCGCTGCCAGCTTTGCTATTCACGCAACCGGCGCCGGGCCTCCGCCAGCGGAATCCACGATTCAGGCCGGGTATCGGCCATCCGTTCCTCGATTTCACGGCGATAGGTGGGGTCGGCGCGCAAATTCATCGCCACCAAAAATGCCACCAAGCGCTGGCGCTCACCTGCGCCGAGCGACGCCGCTTCTTGCTGTATCTCCGTCAAGGTCACGCCACTATCATAGCCTTCCGGAGCGATTTGGCAAGCTCCGGTAGTGGGCAACTTTTCACAGAATCGGCTCGGCCAAGTCTTTTCCCGCGAAGCGGAAATCAAGGGCTGGACGAGAAAGAAGAAGCTGGGGCTGATTGGTTCTCCCGTCTAATTGGAAAAATATTTTCGAACCGCTCATCGGCGCTAATTTACGCTAATGCTTTAAATCGGTCTGCATCGGTGAAATCTGTGGAAAATAACTCGTTCCACCTCCATCTTTTTTTCTCTCCTTTCTTTCCTTCTTCGCGCTCTCCGCGTCTTTCGCGGTAAGAATTTCTTTCCCCCTCACAACCTACTCCCCTCACAAAATCGGCTCGGCCACGATGTTTGCCGAGGCCGGGAACCGTTCGCGCCACGGCAACACCGCGCGCACGAACCAGTCCACTTGCGCCCCAGCGGCGCCGGTGTGGGTGCGGGCGTCGCGGCCGAGGCGTTCGAGCGCGCCGGCGTCGAGGCCGAGGCGCGCGTCATTGGCCAGGCGCTGAAACATGTCATTTTCGCGAATGCGGCCGGCCCGCAAATCCCGCGACGTGGCGATGGCGTGTTCCTTGATAATCTGATGGGCGGTCTCGCGGCCCACCCCCGCCTTCACCGCTTCCATCAAAATCGTCGTCGTGGTCAGGAACGGCAGGTAATGGCCCAGCTCCTTTTCGACCTGCGCCGGATTGATTTCCATCTGGCCGAGAATGGTGAGAAAAGTCTCCAGCAGACCGTCGATCGCATAAAAACAATCCGGCAGCATGACCCGCCGTACGACGGAGCAGGACACGTCGCCTTCATTCCACTGGTCGCCCGCGAGCCCCTCGGCCATCGTCATATGCCCGCGCAGGATGGTATGCAGACCGTTGATGCGCTCACAACTGCGCGCGTTCATTTTGTGCGGCATGGCGGAGGAACCCACCTGCCCGGGCGCAAAGCCCTCGCTGGCCAGATCGTTGCCCGCCATCAGGCGCAAGGTTTTCGCAAAACTCGCCGGGCCGCAGGCCAGTTGAAACACGGCGCTCACCACCGCAAAATCCAGGCTGCGCGGATACACCTGCCCGACGGCCATCATCACCTGCCCCATGCCGAGGTGCGCGAGCACCTGCCCCTCGAGGGCGATGACTTTCGCGGCGTCGCCACGGAAAAGTGTCAACTGATCCAACTGCGTGCCGACGGCGCCCTTGAGTCCGCGCACCGGATAACGGCTGATAAAGTAATCGAGGCCGTCCATCGCCAGCAGCATTTCCTGGCCGAACATCGCCAGGCGCTTGCCCACGGTGGTCAACTGCGCCGGGGCATTGTGCGTGCGCGCCGTGAGCGCGACATTTTTGTGCTCGCCGGCCCGGCGGCTGAGGGCAATGAGCGCGGCCACGCCCTTGAGGCGCACCAGCTCGAGTGCGCGGAATATCTGCAGTTGTTCGACGCATTCGGTCAAATCCCGCGAGGTCAGACCCTTGTGGATTTGCTCGTGCCCGGCCAGGGCGCAAAATTCGTCGATGCGCGCTTTCACGTCGTGGCGGCTGACGCGTTCGCGCTCGCGGATGGAATCAAGGTTGATCTGGTCCTTCACGCGCTCGTAGGCGGCGATGGCATCCTCGGGCACCGGCAGGCCCAAATCCCGCTGCGCCTTCAACACCGCGATCCAAAATTCCCGCTCGAGCAAAACCCGCCCGGCGGGCGACCACACCGCGCGCATGGACGACGAAGCGTAGCGCGAGGCGAGTACATTGGCAATGGTTTCCATGGTGAGCAGCGGGCAGCAACAAAGAAGGCGGAGAGTAACCGATAATCCACCGGGGTCAATCCTCCACGCGCAACGAGGATGAATTTCTCCAATAACCGCAGACAAAACGGCGCACAATTACCGCTTGCCAACTCCATTGGCTCATCCTTTCATGCACGCAGCTATGAAATCCCCGCTGCCTTTCTCCACGGCGTCCGTCGCCAAATCCACCGGTTCGGCCGCCCTGGCTGGCCTGCTTGCCGTTTTCCTCGGCGCCTGCGCTTCCACCAGCAGTTCCACGCCGGCTCCGGCGCCTGCCGCCAAACCGGCAGCCACTGCGGCCACCCCGGCCCCGGCTGCGACTCCGGCGCCTGCGGCAGTGGCCGCCAAGCCCGCTGCGCCCGCTCCGGCTGCGGCCAAGGTTGTCGCTGTTGATTTCAACAAGGATGTGCAGCCGATTTTTGCCGAGTATTGCTACCAGTGCCACGGCCCCACCCGCCAGTCTGGCCGCGTGCGCTGGGACACCCCGGCGGTGTTGCAGCGCCCGGGTTTGGTGACGCCGGGGAATCCCGATGGCAGCTCGCTCCTGAAGCTCGTTTCGCCCGGCTCGAATCCCCACATGCCGCCGAATAACCAGCCGCAATTGGATGCCGGCGACCTCACGGTGCTTCGCCAGTGGATTGCCGAAGGCGCAAAATGGCCGACCGCTCCCGCGGGCTAAGTCGGGCAGGGGTTTGATTGGGTCAGGGCGTTCTGCAAGGCGGGCACTTATGCCAGCCATTAGGTCCGGCTGATTTACGGGCCAAGGCTTGGACGCACTTGCCACCCCGGCCCAGACCGTGCATGGTAGGGCAATGTTTGCCGACCAGCACCGTACCGAGAGCTACCAGCCTTGGCTGGCCCTGTATTGCGGGGTGGCGCTGGTATTTACGGGCTTTGTGCTGCTCGCGGGTGGTTTTACGACCAGCATCCAGGCCGGCATGGCGTTTCTGGACTGGCCGCTGTCGAATGGCTCGCTCAACCCCGCCGGCTGGCTCGATAACGAAAACATGACCGCCGAGCACAGCCACCGGCTGCTGGCTGGCACAGCCTCACTCTTGGCACTGGGTGCGGTCGTCTGGACGCATTTGACCGAAGGCCGGCGCTGGGTGCGGAGCGTCGCGGTGATGCTTTTTCTGACCATCCTCCTCCAAGCGCTGCTGGGCGGGGCCCGCGTGCTTTTCGATAAACTGAACATCGGTGGTGACGGAAATGCCGTGGCCCAGACGTTTAAGGTTCTCCATGCGCTGGGGGCGGAATTGACCCTGTGCCTGTGGGTCACGTTATTTACGGCTGAATCCAAGGCCTGGGTGCAGGACAATCTCGGTTTGCTGCCCCAGACGAAGATGCTTTCTGGAGTGAGGCAGTGGAGCACTGCGGCGGTGATTTTGCTGCTCGGGCAGATTGCGCTCGGCGCGGTCGTGCGGCATTTCAATTACGCGCTGACGATTCCTTTTTTTCCCTGGCTGGGCCCGGACCACGCTTGGGCGGTGCCCGCGTGGAATGTGGGCGTAGCGTTTAATTTCGCCCATCGCGTCGGGGCGGCGCTGGTTACGGTGGCCTTGGCCGGCTTGGCCTGGCAAGTGTTTCGCGACCGCGCCACACGCGACCAACTCGGCTACAACATGGTGACCTGCCTGGCCGCGCTCGGGGTCCAAATCTTTCTCGGCGCCCTGGTCATTTGGAAATTGAAAAACCCGGACGCGGCGACGGCGCACCTGTTGGTGGGCGCATTTTTGCTTGCCTCTACGTGGCGGTTGACCTTCCTTTCTTATCGCTCGGCGTGGTGGCCTCCAGTGGCTGACCGCGCCGCGCCGTTTTGGCCGGCAACGCCTGTGGCCACTGCCGCTGCGCCTTCCCGCTAGATTCATTTTTGTCCTCCGTTCCCTTTTCCATGTCACCGAAAGTCATCGCGCCCCGCGCCTCTGAGCTGCCCGCCGCCGGGGCGGAGCGCCGGCCACTGGCGTTGTACGGCGAGTATTGGGAACTGACGAAACCGCGCTTAAGCTTTCTCTCCGTGATAACGGCGGTGGTCGGCTACCTCGCGACGCGACCGGAACATAATTTGACAATATTGATGTGCCTGCTCGTCGGCACAACCAGCGCGGCCTTCGGGGCGGGCGTCCTGAATCAGTGGATCGAGCGCGAAGTGGACACCCGCATGGCCCGCACGCGTGGACGCCCCTTGCCCTCGGGCGCGGTCACGCCCGGCGCGGCGCTGGCCTTTGGTTTGATCTTGTCGAGCTTCGGCCCGGCGCTGTTGTGGTGGGGCGTCAATGCCCTGGCCGCCAGCCTGGCCGTCGCGACGCTCGCGAGCTACCTGCTCGTTTATACCCCGCTCAAACGCCACACGGCGTGGTGCACCATAGTCGGCTCGATTCCGGGCGCGCTGCCTCCGCTCATCGGCGCCGCCGCCGCGGCCGACACCATCAAGCCGCTCGGCTGGATACTTTTTGGCGTGCTCTTCACTTGGCAAATTCCGCACTTCCTGGCGCTGGCGTGGACCTACCGGCATGATTACGCCGCCGCCCGTTTGCCCATGAGCACGGTGGTGGATCCCTCGGGCCGCCGGGCCGCCCGCGATACGATGATCTTCACGGTGGCTCTCGTCATTTGCAGCGTGCTGCCAACCGTGCTGGGGTTGGCGAGCAATGTTTACGGCCTGGTGGCGGCCTGTGCCGGCGGCTGGTTTTTGTGCCGCGCCTGGGCCTTTGCCCGCGCCACCGGCAGCGAACGCGACCGCCCGGCCCGCCGCCTCTTTCTCGCCAGCCTGGGCTATCTACCGCTGGTGCTCGCGGCGCTGGTCGCGGACCGGCTGCTGGGATAAGAGGGAAAACGATAAGTGATAAATTATAAACGCTCAACGGCCTTTGGTCGTTCTGTTCGCGGCCAATAAATTCGAGTGGGTAAATCGGACCATGGTTCAAAACTAGCGCGCATACTCTCTGCCGGGACCCTCTTCCGTTTATCAATTATCCTTTATCACTCATCCTTTCCTCCATGCCCCTCTCCGCCCTGCCCTTTCCCGAAATCAACGCGACCCTGAACGGCGCGGCGACCATTCTGCTGACGGCCGGGTATGTTTGCATCAGGCAAAAGCGCATTCTGGCGCACCGCGCGTGCATGGTATCGGCCTTCACGATTTCGGCGATTTTTCTCGTCAGCTACGTGGCGGGAAAAATTGCGCGCGGGCTCACCTATTTTGACGGTGAGGGCGTCTGGCGCACGGCCTATTTCGTCCTGCTCACGAGTCACACGATTCTCGCCATCATCATCGTGCCGCTGATTTTGCGGACGATTTGGCTGGCTTGGCGCGGCGATTATTTGCGGCACCGCGCGTGGGCCCGCTGGACGTTTCCCCTGTGGTACTATGTCGCCGTCACGGGCGTGATCGTTTACTTCATGCTCTTCCAGTGGTTCCCGCATCATACGCAGTAAAAGCTGAAGTTTCGGCGAGACTTCGCATATTTAAAGAGCCCCGGCCTGCGCCGCCGCGGCGATTTTCTTGATCAGCGCCGTCGTGCTGTAACCGGGCAAAAACGGGAGAAACTGGATGCGGGCACCGACTTCCTCGAGTGCCGCGCGTTCGGTGGGGTCGAGTTTGTCGAGGGTGTAGTCGCCCGCCTTCACATAAATGTCCGGACGCAAGGCGCGAATCTCGTGATCAAGCCGCGGGGTGTCGAACACCAGCAATGTGTCCACGAATTCCAGCGCCCCGAGCGTGTAGGCGCGTTCGGCGGCGGTCTGCACAGGCCGGGTCGGGCCCTTGAGCACCTGCACGCTGGCGTCGCCATTGAGCGCGATGAATAACGCGCCGAGGCCGGCCGCTTCCCGCAGATAAAAAAGATGCCCGGGATGCACTAAATCAAAACATCCATTCGTGAGCACGACCGGTCGTCCGGCCGCGCGCAACTCCGCCCGCCGGGCGACAGCGGCGGCGAGGGTTCTCAATTTGGGGGTGGCCAGCATGCGACAGACAAATTCACCGCAAAGACGCGAAGAACGCGAAGCTAAATTTGACTTACAAAGGCCTTAAGCATGCCTGTCCAAATCTTTCCTCAGGTGCCCTCCAATCCCCTGCAGATAAATAGTCGGAGGGGGTAAAAAATTGCCTTAGATAATGGATTTTGACAACGTTGCGTTCATCGTGCCGATTTTCGCTCGCCTCTTGAAGTCTGCTGCCATCCTAGGCCTAAACTTGATGGTGATCCTCTGCGCAATTATTGCAGGCTCTTTAACAGGAAGTTTTATCCCCCATGAACAATCAGGCAGATTGGACCCATTTTCCGATTGGCTGATTTTTGGTTGGGTGTTTCTAGCCGGCTTGGGGATAGGACGAGGATATCGGTTGGGCGAATTATGTATCACTCTCGCCATTACGCTTTCGCTAGTCTTCGCGATTGACTGCGTTTATACGAGCTTCCCCGATTTCTCCATGTGGTGGTTTCTTTATGGATGTCGGCTGGTCGTTTTACCTCTTTTTCTAGCCTTATTGTTGCAGTATTTTTATCAGCTAGTCCGAAATAGAAGATAAATATGGTCGTGATCGAACCGAGCCGCACCCATTCCCTACATCTCGAAAAACCGCTTGGCTTTCTGGAAAAAAGATTCGCTGGTGGGTTGGTCGGCATCGCCGCAGGCTTGGGCGAATTCCTCGAGTTTTTTGCGCTGGTCCGCCGCGAGTTTGCGCGGCACCTCGATTTCTACGCGCACAAATTCGTCGCCCGGTTCGCCCCCGCGCAACGTGGGCATGCCCTTGCCGCGCAGGCGAAATTGCGTGCCACCGGCGGTGCCTGGCGGAATTTTCAATTGCGCCTTCCCGGTCAGGGTCGGGACATCGAGCTGCCCGCCCAGGGCGGCGAGCGTGAACTTGATCGGCACCGTGCAGTGCAGGTCGTCGCCGTCACGCTGGAACAAATCATGTTCCCGCACATGCAGGAAAATATACAGGTCGCCCGCGGGGCCGCCCTGTGGGCCGGCTTCGCCGCCACCGGTGGAACGCAGTTTCTGGCCGCTGTCCACGCCGGGCGGGATGCGGACCTTGAGCTTGGTCGTTTCCATCGCGCGGCCTTCGCCACCGCAGACCTTGCACGGATTTGAAATCACCACGCCGCGACCGTGGCAAGTCGGGCAGACCTGGCGCACGCTGAAAAATCCGCGCGAGGCCACGACCTGGCCCGCGCCGCCGCAGCGGACGCATGTCTGTCGTTTCGAACCGGCTTCCGCGCCGCTGCCCGCGCAGGCCGCGCATGACGTCGCGCGCCGGTACTTGATCTCCTTTTCCACGCCAACCGCCGCCTCCTCGAGCGTGAGTTCCAGATCGTAACGCAAATCCTCGCCTGCCGGCGTGCCGCCCTGGTTGCCGCCGAAAAATTCGTCGAAAAAGCCGCTGCCGCGAAACATCTGGCGAAAGACATCCATTGGGTCGTGAAAGCCGCCCGCGCCACGCCCGCCGTTTTGAAAGGCGGCGTGGCCGAAGCGGTCGTAGGCTGCGCGCTTCTGCTCGTCACTCAAGACCTCGTAGGCGTGGCCGATTTCCTTAAATTTCTCCTCGGCCGCCTTGTCGCCCGGGTTTTTGTCCGGGTGATATTTGACGGCGAGGCGGCGGTAGGCCTTTTTAATCTCCTCGCCCGAGGATTCACGGGTGACCTCGAGGAGTTCGTAAAAGTCAACTTGCGTGGACATGAGTGGTAATGGAGGCGGCGAGGCCGGGACGTAAAAGGGAATCAGACTACACTTTTGCGGGTCCGAGGCAAGGCCGGGAAGGGCCGCCAAAAAAGATTGAAAATGCGCACGAGTTCAACCTTGCTTCGTTCACCGGAGGTTCTCCCCGCGCCGGGCCCCGTCCGTCCCGTTTCCATGCCGCAAGAAACCCGCACCGTTTTCTGGGACCGTGGCCAGGTGGTCATGATTGACCAGCGCCTGCTGCCGCAGAAATTTGTCCTGAAACGCTTCACCACGGCGCAGGCCGTGGCGGATGCTATTCGCGTGATGGTCGTGCGCGGCGCCCCGGCGATTGGCGCGTCGGCGGCTTTCGGCCTGGCTGTCGCGGCCCACCGCAGCAAAGCAAAAACGGTGGAGGCCCTGCGGCGGGAATTGCGGGCGGCCAGCAATGTGCTCGCGCGTTCGCGGCCCACCGCCGTCAATCTCTTCTGGGCCCTTGAGCGCCTCGGGCGAACCGCGGCCAATCCACGGCTGAAAACGCCGCCGGAAGTGCGCGCGGCGCTGCTGGCCGAGGCGCAGTTGCTGGCCGACGAAGACATAGCCACCAACCAGCGCATGGGTGCCCACGGCGCGGAACTCGTCCCGCCGCAGGCCACCATCATTCACCATTGCAATACCGGCGCGCTGGCTGCCGTCGGCTGGGGTACGGCGCTGGGAGTCGTGCGCTCCGCGTGGGTGGCGGGGAAAAATCCCCGCGTGCTGGTGGATGAAACCCGTCCACGCCTCCAAGGCGCGCGCCTCACGAGTTGGGAACTCAAGAATTTGGGCATCGAGCATCTCATCATCGCCGACGGAGCCTCGGGCCACTACATGCGCCGCACCAAGGTGGACCTCTGCCTCGTCGGGGCCGACCGCATCGCCGCCAACGGCGACACCGCGAATAAAATAGGCACGTATAATTTAGCCGTGGTCGCCCGCGCCAACCGCGTGCCGTTTTACGTGGTCGCGCCCTTTTCCACCGTGGACCTCGCCACCGCGCACGGCGATTTGATCGAAATCGAGGAACGCGATTCAGACGAAGTCACGCACTTCGCCGGGAAACTCATCGCGCCCGCCGGTGTCCGCGGCGGCAATCCCGCCTTCGACGTGACGCCGAATGAATTCATCACCGCCATCATTACCGAACACGGAGTTATCCGCCCGCCGTTTCAAGTCAATCTACAACGCCTGGCCAATCGTCTGGTGGTGGCGGCGCGGCCGGTGCGCGGAGGCAAATAAGATTCCAACCGCTAGCAAAGCAGCGAGTGAGTGGGTCCGGGGAAATAGCCTGCTCGACCGGTGGTCGAAATAAGCAAATCTGCCGCACGGCCTCACTCTTGCAGTTACCTGACCAAACTATTGCAAAGTTCAGCAACCAGGCATTGCCTTGGCGGTTGGTAGGGATTATCCCAATTAGGGAAATTTCCGTGTTTTTCGATGGGACGCCACAGGCGGCGCGACCAAACGAATCAAACTGGATATTTCCCCTGATTTTTCCCGATTTTAGTGTCAATTAAACAACCAGAGGCCGTGCGCTCCATCCCAACCAGGATATTTTACTGCCGGTTTGCCCACCGCATCCGCCAATGATCCTTGCCTAGGAGTGTGCCCGGCCCTCAAATTTACGCCCACGTTCGCTGCTCAACTCATTCATGACTCCCGCCCGGACTGCTCCCGAAATTTACTGGCGGACCCGTGCCCGGACGCTGGCGCGAGCGGTCAATGCCGGTTGGTGGTGGGATCGACTGACGCCCGCCCTAGTGGGCATCAATCTCACTGCGGCGGCGGCCTTGGTGCTTTATCGGCAGATGCATTGGCCGGTGCTGAGCTGGATGGTGGGTCTCGGTGTCGCGTGGCTGGCGGCGGGGCTGTGGAGCCTGCGGCAGGCGCGCACACGTTTTTATGCCGACGCGGAGGGGCTGCTGCGACTGGAGACGCATCTGGGCTGGCACAACCGGCTCTCCGCCGCGGCGGCCGGCGGCGCGGCCTGGCCCACGCCCGCGAGTGAGAGGATCGACCCGGTGCGGTGGCGCCTCCAACGCACGTCCGGTCCGCTCCTGTTTTCAGCGGTGTTCCTGTTGCTGGGTACTTTCGTGCCGGTCGGCTCCGGCGCGAAAGCGAATTTGCCGCCCCCGACGCAACCACCGGCTGCGCTGCGTCAAGTGGAGACGTTGATTGAAACCTTGAAAGAGGAAAAAATCGTCGAGCCCACGGCGTTGCAAAATTGGGACGAACGCGCGATGGAACTGCGACTCAAACCCAGCCGCGAATGGTACGGCCAGGAGGGCTTGGAGGCCGCCGAGGCGCTGCGCGACCAGATGAGCCAGGAAGCCGACACCCTCGGCAAAAACTTGGCCAAGGCCGCCGCCCTCGCCAACGCGATGGCTGCACTGAATCCGGAGGCGCGTCCCGCGGAAATGAATGGCGCGATGGAGGCCATTTTGTCGAATCTCCAAAATGGCGGATTGCCTTTGAGCCAGGCGCTGGCCGCAGGGATGGCGTCGGTCGCCAACCTAACGCCGGAGCAACTTAAGCAACTCGCACAGCAATTGCAGCAGGCGGCCAAGGGGGCCTCGCCGGGCGCAGGTTCCACCCTTTCGTCACTAAGCGATGTGATGAGCGCCCTCGGCAAAAATAATGGCGGCGGTGCGCCCAGCTCAGCGCCAGCCCAAGGCGTAATGCTGAAAGGGCAAGCCGGCGGCGGGGGCGATGGGCAGGCGTCGCCGTTTATTTCCACCGGCGGCGTCAAAGGTGAATATGCCTCCAGTGCGACGGCGCTGACATTTGGTACACCCACGGATTTAAAGGCCAACAAAGTCGAAGGCGTGTCGAATCCGAACATGAACGCGCCGGTACCGGGCGAAACCGTCGGCATCACCATGCGGGGCTCGAGCAAGCCGGATGAGCAGCAGGATGCCTTGAACGGCCCGAGCGGCGGCGGGCAGGCCGGCGCGGGCGGCGACGCCGTCTGGCTGCAGGACCTCACACCCCAGGAACGCACCGTCATCAAACGCTACTTTCAATAACCCGCCGCCACTTAAACCACCTCATTCCCCTCGCATGGATACCGCGCCCACTCCCCTTCCCCTCGCCGTCGATCCGGCAGCCACCCAACTGGCCGCCCGCCAGCTCGGCCTGCTGCGCCAGGCCGTGGCCCACGTTATTTTCGGACAGGAGGAATTGATAGATTTGGTCATTACGGGCCTCCTGGCCGGTGGCCACATGCTACTGGAAGGCCTGCCGGGCCTGGGCAAAACGGAACTGGTGAAGTCGTTTTCGAAGGCGCTGCGGCTCGACACCAAGCGCGTGCAATTCACGCCCGACCTGCTGCCGGGCGACATCACGGGCAATCCCGTATTGCAGGAACACGAAGGCCAGCGGCGTTTCGTGTTTCAGCCCGGCCCGGTGTTCACGCACCTGCTGCTGGCGGATGAAATCAATCGCGCCAGCCCGAAAACGCAGTCGGCGCTGCTGGAGGCGATGCAGGAACGGCGCGTCACCGTCCTCGGCGAAACGCATGTGCTGCCGGAGCCGTTTTTTGTTTTGGCCACCCAAAATCCTATTGAACTGGAGGGCACCTACCCGCTCCCGGAGGCGCAGGTGGACCGTTTTCTTTTCAAACTCGAGGTCAACAAGGTTTCGACCGAGGTGTTGCAAAAAATCGTGCTCAATCGCCGGCTGGGCGAGGAGCCCGCGCTGGCCGCCGTGCTCAGCCGCGAGCAACTCATGGAATTCATCGCGCTGACGCGCCAAGTTTTCATTCCACCGGTGGTGGCGAATTACATCGCGCGGCTGGTGAGCGCGACACACCCCGGCGGTTCGCAGGCGGCGCAAGCCATCAAATACGGTGCGAGTCCGCGCGCGGCCATTGGCCTGGCGGCGGCCGCCCGCGCCCGCGCGCTGCTGCAAGGGCGGCCCCATGTGGGGGCGGACGACGTGCAAGCGATTGCCAAACCCGTGCTCCAACACCGTCTCATTCTCCACTATCAAGCCCGGTTGGACGGGTTGAGCACGGGTGATGTCACCCAGAAATTGTTGGCGGAAGTGCCCGTCGAAGAAAAGCCGCTGCCGCGCACGATGGCCGCCGCCAAAGTCAGTTGAGGAGAATATCGCCTTTCCCCTTTTTCCATCCCCTATCGCCATGTTCGCCTGCCGTCCTGCCCCCTTCACGCCTTGGCTGCGGCGTGCCGTGGCTTTCGCGGTCGTGGCGGTTGCGCCTTGGGTGGCCGCTGCGCCGGGAGCTTCGCCCCCGCCCCCTAGCACGGGCACCAGCACGAGTGGCGTGGCGCTGATGCCCGTTTTAAATGTGCGCAATGTGCCGATGCAGCCGGGCACGGCCACCATTGCCGTCAGTAATCTCTTCACGGAAGTGCCGATGCACGGCTACGTGCCCTTGCATGTGACGATCAAGAATCTCGCCGAAAAGGAAGGCACCTGGGTTTTGCGGACGTCGAACAAGAGCTATCTTTTCCGCGGCGGAGTGGGCGCCTACTATGACACCGAGGTCTCCATCACTTTGGCCGGGCACGCCGCTAAAACGATTGAAGTACTGGCGCCGTTGCCGGATTTTGACCCGCGAGGACCGCGCAACCTGGCCCTGTATGTCACCGGTCCGGGGGTCGAGAACAACAGTCCCGCGCCGTCGCTGGTCTGGACCACAAATGTGAATATGCGCCAGCCGCCGCCGTCGCCCGCCAGTACCCGCAGAGGCGCCCCGGGCGGCGCGCCCTCCCCGCCCACGCGCCGCGGGCAGGCCGACTGGCAACCCCGACCGCTCGTTTTTGCCGGCATCTCCCCCACCATCAACCGCGACTTCGGCTATGCCTTGCTGGATTATCACAGCGGCGTCGCTTACCAGCAGTATTTACAGACCGCGCTCGACCCGGCGCTCCTGCCCACGGACTGGCGCGGCTTTCTCGGGCTCAACGTCCTCGTCTATTCCGCCAGTGATTGGCTGGACGTGCCAGCGGAGACGCGGGCGGCCATCCTGCAATGGGTGGCGGCGGGCGGGCAATTGCGCGTGATCACCAACCAGCCCGGCGGCCTCGGCCTGCCCCCGCACCCGGACAACCGCTATGGCGCCGGCACGCTTTATCTTTTTTCCGAGGAGGAGGCCGCCAACTTCAATTTCAAGGTCTCCCATCTTGATGCCTACGAGCGGTTGCCCTTCAATTTTTACTGCTGGCCGCCCCCCAGCCTGGCGCTCCCGCTCCTCGCGGGCAAATCCCCGCCCATTTTTGAGTCGGCAGTGCCGGTCCTCAAAGACAATTACGCCCTCGTGGCTTTTGTCATTATCCTGTTTGGCCTCCTGGTGGGTCCCGTCAACCTCTTCTTGCTCTGCGGCGGCCCGCGCCGGGCCCGCACGCTGTGGGTGACGCCCCTGCTTTCCGCCGGCGCCTCGGTCGTGCTCCTCGGCTTCATTCTCTACCGGGATGGCGTGGGCGGCCAGGGCGTTTACTATCGCGTGACGCAGTGGCAGGCGGACGGGCGCTTCGAGGTGGACACCCAGGTCAACACCCTCCTGACCGGGCTGCTGCTGCACCGCGATTTCCAACTGGCGGAGCCCGCGTGGATGGTGGCCTTTGACGGCCCGAACAACCAGTCCCTCAAGACGGGGCAATTCGGGAGCGACGGGGTGCGCTATTGGGGCGATTGGCTGACCAGCCGGCAAACCCAGACCCAGCGGGCGCAAACCGTAATCTCCTCCCGGTCCGCGTTGCGATTGGTGGCAGCGCCCGCCGGCACGACCGGGAAACCACCGTCCGTGCACTTGGAGTACACCGGCGCGCTGGAGAATCTTTTCTATATCGATGCGGACGGCCACGCGTGGAAAACAGCCCGCCTCACCCAGGGCCAGACCGTCGCGCTGACCCCGGCGACCCTGGAGGAAGTGGCGAACGCCTGGCTGGACCACCAGATGGCCGCGCCGACGTTGCTGAGCGGCCAGCTCGACCAGCTCGCGCCGCGTCCGGGTACGTTTTTCGCCACGGGCGACAGCCCCAACCTCGGCCTCGAGCCCCGCGGGCCAAGCCTGCACTGGACCGCCTTTCATCATTTAGTCACTGGTTCGGTTACGGAATAATTCGACTCATGCCCGCCGCCCCCATCATCGAAGTTCGCGACCTGTACCGCAGTTTTGGCACGGTGGAGGCGGTGCGCGGGCTGTCCTTTCGCATCGAACCGGGCCAGGTGGTCGGGTTCATCGGCGCGAACGGCGCGGGCAAGACGACGACCATGCGCATTCTCGCGACGCTGGACCAGCCCACCCGGGGCAGCGCGTGCGTGGCCGGGTACGATGTGCTCGAACACCCACGCCACGTGCGGCGCATCCTCGGCTGGATGCCGGACCATTTCACGGCGTACCCGAACATGGATGTGTGGGAGTATCTCGACTTTTTCGCCCGCGCCAACGGCCTGAAGGGCGCCGTGCGCCGCGAGCGTCTCCGATACATCATGGAATTCACCGAGCTGACGCCGCTGGCGAACCGGCCCAGCGTCAAACTCTCGAAGGGCCAAAACCAGCGGTTGTGCCTGGCCCGCACGTTGCTCAGCGATCCCGCCATTTTAATCCTTGATGAACCGGCGGCCGGGCTCGACCCCAAGGCCCGCCTCGAATTTAAAAACCTCGTCCGCATTCTCGCCAGCCAGGGCAAATCGCTTTTCATCAGTTCGCATATTTTGTCCGAACTGGCCGAAATGTGCGACTCGCTGCTGTTCATCGATCGCGGCCATATCGTCCACCACGGTTCGGCCGACAGTTTGCGGTATGACGAACGGGCGGTGATGTCGGTGCTGGTGCGCGTCGCGGGCCCGGTGGAGGCGCTCATGAAATGGTGCTCGTATCAAACCGGAGTGAAGGTGCGCGAGGAAGTGCGCCAGGGCGTGGTGCTGGAACTCGCGTCACGCGGCGAAGAGGCCTTGCGCGATTTGCTGCGGCAACTGGTGATGGACGGCTTGCCGGTCGTCGAATTTCAACGCCAGCAACAACGGTTGGAGGAGGCGTTTATCGGCATCCTCCGCCAGCAAGCCATCGGCGGCGAACCGCCGGTTAACGTGCCGCCGCTGCTGCCCGCGGACCTCCCCGCCGCGCCGCCGCCGCTCGACTAACCCTTTCTCCTTCTCCCCCTTTCATGCGCCTTCGACCGACCAGTGACTGGTTCAACCCGATGCTCGTGCGCGACCTGCGCCAGGGCCTGCGATCGCGCGGCTTCACCGTGGGCTTTCTGGTCCTGCAAAGCGCGATGGTGTTTTTTGTGGTGCTCGGGCTGGCGTCCGGCTCCTCGCAGGATGTCGGTGAAACGCTCACGGGCGTTTTCGGCGTCGGCACTTTTTTCTTTTTCCTGCTGTGCCTGCCGCTGATGGCCACCTTTGGCTTTACGGCTGAGTTCAGCGAGGGCCGGCTGGATTTGCTGCGGCTGACCCAACTGAGCGCGCGCAGCCTGCTGGCGGGCAAATGGCTGTCGCTCTGCGTGCAAGGGTGGCTCGTGGCAGTCACGCTGCTGCCCTATATCGTGCTGCGCTATTTTATCGGCGGCTTTGATCTCACGGGGCAATTGGCCGTCCTGGCGTTGGTGCTGGCCTTCAGCGCGCTGCTCGTGGGAGTCTGCCTGGCGCTGGCGTGCCTGAACAGCGCGATTGTGCGGGTGGTGAGCACGATTCTCACCATCGTCTTTCTCGTTGACCTCGGCTTTGCGGCTCCCTTCGGGAGTTCGGGCTTTTTGCAATTTTCAGTTTCGGGACTGGTCAATCTCGCGAAGATGCTGGCGGTGATTGGTCCGCCGTTGTTGTGGCTCTGCCTGGAATTCGGCGCGGCGCGGCTGGCCCCGGCGGCGGAGAACCACGATACCGGGCAACGGTGGATGGTCATCCTGCTTTTTGGCCTTTCGTTGCTGGGCCACGCATATCAGGAACTCCTGCACACTGGTCGTGCAGGCATGCCGCTGCTGAACCTTTTTGATACTTACGCCACCTGCATGGTCATTTGGGTGCTGGTCCAGGCCGCCGCCGAGGAGCCGTCACCCTTTCCGCACACCTTTCGCCCGTTTGTGCGTTGGGGCCGGCTGGGCCGGATGCTCGGACGCCTCATCCTTTACCAAGGCTGGCCTTCGGCGGTGCCGTTCACGCTGTTGGTGGCCGGACTGTTTTTCACGGAGGGGCTCATTTTCAATTTGGCCACCCTGTCAAAATTATCGGCGTTTTGTGCGTTGCTGCCACCGGCGGTTTTGTTCCCGCAGGTGGCCGGCTGGTCCCTGCGCAGCACCAGCATCGCGCCGCGCGCGCGCTACCTGCTGGTGGTCGTCGCCTGCACCATTTTTACGGTTGCCCTGCTTATTGTGAGCTCGGTGAACGGCCGGAGTCCGGCGCTGACCCTGCCCATTTGCCTCGCGCCGCCACCGGCCTGGGTGCTGCTTTGGAGCAATTACTATAATCCCGGCGGCTATGCCAGGGCTTGGAGTTATGACTACACTCAAATGGCGTGGATCCTTGCGGCGCTGACCAGCGTGCCCACGATGCTCTTCGCACTACTGGCGGCGGTGCGCCACTGGCCGAAATTCGCCAGCCTGGAAGAGCGCGCGGAACGTACGGTTAAGCTGCAACCCGGATTTTCGGCGGTTTCCCCAATCCCACCGCCGCCGCCCACGGATTGTCCCGCCACCGCCCCGACGGAATCCACGCCCCCCGCCTGAGTGCGGGCTTAAAAATAATTTTTGCCGCTCCGGCATTTTCTCATGGCCGCCCAAGCCACCGCCCCAAACCCGGCCTCGATGCCGGTCGCGCCGGTCTTGCTCACCGATTGCGGGCTCGACCATGCGGCCCGCTGCAAGCTCCAGGCGAACGCGGAAATCCTGGCCGGGCGCTTGCGATTGCCGCTGCGCGCGGCGGCGGGCGGCTTCGGCCAATGGCTGGGCACCGGCATCGGCGCGTCGCTGGAATTTCAGGATCATCGCGAATACCAGCCCGGCGACGATCCGCGCTACCTCAATTGGGCGGCGTACGCCCGCACCGGACACTACACGATGAAAATGTACCGGGAGGAGGTCAGCCCGCGGCTGGATGTGGTGCTGGATTGCTCGCCGTCGATGTTTTTGCAACCCGCGAAAGCTCGGCGCACGCTGGAACTCCTGGCCTTCACGCTCGCGTGCGCGGAGCATTCGGGTGCCCGCATGCGTGCGTACCAGGCCAATCCGGGTGCCACGGGTGAATTGCCGCGCGACGTGTTGCTCTCCCATGCGTGGGAACCCTTGCCGCCCCAAGGCGTGCAGGGTGCGCCCGCGCTCGGCCGCATTCCCTGGCGCCCGCAATCGCTGCGCGTTATCATCACCGACCTGCTTTACCCCGTGCCGCCGGAAAGCATCCTGAATCCCCTCATGCAAACGAGCGGGCGCTCGATTATTCTGTGTCCGTGGTCGCGGCTGGAGTCGGACCCGAACTGGGAGGGGCAAATTGAATTGCGTGAATGCGAAACCGGCGAAAAACGCCTGTACCAATTTGCCGGGGCGCGGCTCGAGCGCTATCGCGCCAACTACCGCCGGCATTTTGCGTTGTGGGATGAAGCCTGCCGCGGCCGCGCGGTGACGCTCGCGCGCATCCAGGACGAAGGCGAACTGCTGGACCGCCTGCTCGAATCCGCGCTGCCCAGCAACGCCGTGGAGTTATGCAACTGATTTTCGCCCACCCCGCCGGCTGGTTCGCCCTGCTGGGCTGGCCGTTGCTGGTGCTGATCCACTGCCTGCAGCGCCAAAGCCGCCGGGTGGAAATCAACACGCTGTTTCTGCTCGAGCGCCAGGACGTCGAGAGCCGCGCGGGCCGGCGCCTCGATCGCTGGCGCAACTCGCGCCTGTTCTGGCTGCAAATGCTCGCAGTGCTTCTGCTCGCGTGGATGTTGAGCGGGCCGCGCTGGATTATCGCCGGCTCGCTGCAGCACATCGCTCTCGTGCTGGATAGTTCCCTTTCCATGGAGGCCTTTCGCCCGGACTTGCAGGCGGGGCTGGCCCGCGACACCGGCGCGCTGTCTCGCAGCGCGGCGATGACGGACTGGCTGCTGCTGGAGTCCGACCCCACGCGCGCACCCCTTTATCACGGCGAAGACCGCAACGCGCTGCTGGCGGCCCTGTCGCGCTGGACGCCCAATCTCGGGCCGCACGATGCCGCCCCGGCCCTGCGGTCGGCGCGCGCCGCGGTGGGCAATGACGGCCTGGTGTTTTTTGTCACGGACCGCGCGCCGGAGGAAAATACGCTGCCCGCGCTCACCCTGCCGCTCGCCTATGGCCATGTGCTCGATAATGTCGGCGTGGCGGCCGCCTCGGCGGAAAAACACGAAGGCCAGCCGTTGTGGCGCGCGCTCGTGCGCAATTATTCCACCACGACGCAAAAACGCACCTGGTGGCTCGAAGCCGGCGGCCAGCGGACACCGCCGCAAACCTTGGAACTCGCGCCCGACCAGACCGTGGCCCTGCAAGGCGCGTTTCCCGAAGGTGCGGACCGGATCGTCTTGGCGCTGGAACCGGATGCCTTTGCGACGGACGACCGCGCCCCGCTGGTTTTGCCCCAGGCAAAATCGTTGCACTTGGCGGTGGCCGGCCCGGAGGATTTTGTCCACCTCGTGGAGCCGCTGACCCGCATGTTCGAGGGCGTGCAATCCTCCACCAAGGCAAGCGATGCGGATTTGCTCTTCAGCCTCGGGTCCGCGCCGACGGCACCGCCACCGTTGAATCAGATATTTTTCAGCGCGGCGGCCACTACGACTTCTCAACTCATCCATGCGCGGCCGGCGGCTGATCCCGACCCGTTGATGGAAGGGCTGAACTTCAGCGGCTTGATTTTTCAACCCGCGCCGGTGCTGACGCCCAAGCCGGAAGACACCACCTTGCTGTGGGACGGCGCGACTCCGCTGATTTTTGTGCATCCGCAATCGGGCGGAGGCCGGACCTTGGTGTTCAATATCGATCCGCGGCATTCCAACCTCCTGCGACTTTCGGCTTTTGCACTGTTGGTGGACCGTTTTGCGGAGGAAGTCCGGCGCATGAAGGCGGCGGCGGAACGGGCGAATTATCTCGCCGGCCAACCGCTGCATTTGCTGATGCCGGCGCAAGCCCACGGCGCACGCCTTGAAACGACCGCGCTGGCGTCGAAAGACGACGCGACGAACGCACCCGCAATTATCACCGAATTGACCGCCGCCACCCTCAACCAGGCCCGCGCGCCGAGCCCGCCCGCTTTTTTTCGTGTGACCGTAGACGGTCAGCCCTGGCTCGACGGCGCCACCCAATTTCCGGATCCGCGCGAATCCGATTTCCACGACGTGACGAAAATTCCGCTCGATGCCACTGCGCAGGCGGTGCGCGAGCAGTCGCACTCCCAGCCCGATTCGCTCACGCCGCTGTGGCTGCTGTTGCTGCTCGGCACGCTCCTGGCCTCCTGGCGCGCCGCCAGCTTTTCCTGAAATAATCATTTTCCATCACCATGCATTTTGAGGAACCCATCTGGCTGTTGCTGCTGCCCGCCCTGGCGCTGTTGGGCTGGCAACGGCCGCGGCTGGAGTTGCACCGCCCGTTGCGCGTGGCGATTGCGGTCTTGCTGGCCCTGGCGCTGGCCGACCCGCAGTGGCAGCGGCTGGAGCCCGGCACGGATCTGTGGGTGCTGGTGGACCGCTCGACTTCGGCGGCGGATTTGCTCGGCCCGCGCCTCAACGAATGGGAAGGGCTGTTGCGCCATAGCATGGGCAGCAACGACCGGCTGCGGTTTGTGGACTTCGGCGAGGACGCCGTGGTGCGCCCCGAAGATGCCGGAGTCGTCTCCGAGGTGCAGCCCTACCAGACCCGCGTGGCCAATGCCCTGGGGCTGGCAGTGGCCCAGCACGATCCCAACCATGCCACGCGTTTCCTCCTGCTCACCGACGGCTATCCTACGGAGCCCCTCGGCGCCTCGACCGAACTGCTCCAGCGCTCGGGCATTTCCCTGGATTTGCGTTTCGTGGCGCTCGAAAAAGGCGTGGATTACCAACTGGATTCCATCGCGGCCCCGGCGCGGGTGATGGCGTCCGAACCGTTCGTCGTGGATGTGCGCATCCATGCCGATGGCGCGGCCACGGGCAGCGTGCCCTACCAAATCCAGCGCGACGGCGCCACCGTGCTCGACGGCCGGGTCGACTTGATCAATGGCGTGGGCCGCGTGCGGGTGACGGACCGGCTCACGCACCCCGGCGCGGCGCATTACACGGCGCAAATTTTTCCAGAGGGCGATCCCCGCCCAGGCAATAATGCCTCCGACACCTGGGTCGAGTCCATCACGGGTCCGCACGTGTTGCTGATCACGGCCTTCGCCGACGACCCGGTGGCCGCCACCCTCACCGCCCAAGGCATCGCGGTTGATGTGGAAACGAACCCGGCGAATTTGAATGCAGGGCGGCTGACCGAGGCGCGGGCCGTCATCCTCAACGACGTGCCGGCCAACCAGATTCCCGCGGACTTCATGAAGCAGATGGAGTTTTTCGTGCGCGACCAAGGCGGCGGGTTAATGATGCTCGGCGGCAAAAACAGTTACGGCACCGGTGGGTATTACGGCTCGCGGCTGGACGGTTTGCTGCCGGTTTCGATGGAGCAAAAGGAGGAAAAGCGCAAACTCGAGGTGGCCATGGCCATCGTGCTCGACCGGTCGGGCTCGATGGCCGCGGTGGTTTCCTCGGCCACGGGCGGAAAAGTGAAAATGGATTTGGCGGACGCTGGCTCCATGGAAGCCATCAAATTGCTCGGGCCGAAGGACGCCGTCGCGGTCTTTGCGGTAGACACGGAAGCGCACCCGATCGTGCCGCTGTCCACGGTTGAACCCGGCCGGGCCGCACTGATGGAAAGTGTTTCGCGCATTCACGCCGGCGGCGGGGGCATTTTTGTGTACAACGGGCTGGTGGCCGCCCACCAGGAATTACAGAGAATTCAAACCGGCCAAAAACACATTATCCTCTTTGCCGACGCCAACGACGCGAAACAGCCGGACGATTACATCCGTTTGCTCGACACCATGACCGCGGAGGGCATCACGGTGTCAGTCATCGGCCTGGGCAGCCCCACCGACCAGGACGCGAATTTTCTCAAGGACATCGCCGATCGCGGCCACGGGCGGATTTTCTTCAACGCCAACGCCAATGACCTGCCCGGCATTTTCGCGCAAGACACCGTGGCCGTGGCGCGCTCGCGGTTTATTGACGAGGCCACGCCCATCCAGGGCACGGCGACTTGGCTCGAACTGGCGGCCCGGCCCATCGACTGGTTCCCGCAAGTGGACGGCTACAATGTTTGCTACCTGCAGCCGCAGGCCACCACCGCCGCGCTGACCTCCGATGACAATGCCTCGCCGCTGGTGGCGTTTTGGAACCGCGGCGCGGGCCGGGCCATAGCCGTGACTTTTCCGCTGGCGGGAAACTTTTCCGATTCGTCGCGCGCCTGGCCAGCCTATGGCGATTTCATCACCACCATGACGCGGTGGGTCATGGGCACGGCCACGCCGCCGGGACTCGGCGTGAAAGCGCACCTTGAAGGTGATCAACTCGTGGTCGATTTATATTACGACACCGACCAGGAAAAGGAATTAGCCCTGCATTTTCCGCAATCCGTCGTCAGCCAGGGCGGGATGGACGAACGCAAGCAATTGACATGGGAGCGCCTCGAGCCCGGACATTTTCAAGCCCGGACGCGTTTGGCGCCGGGCAAACCCGCGGTAGGCGCAGTGCAAGTGGGGCAGCACGCGCTGCCGTTCGGACCGCTGGCGCCGGGGCTCGACTTGGAGTGGCATCGCGACTCCGCCGGCCCACGCTCCCTGCGCTCGCTCTCGGCGGCCACCGGCGGCCGAGAATTGGCGGAACTCCGCGACGCCTGGCGGGACACCGGCCAGCACCGCTTCCTTAGCTTGCGTTCAGCGCTGCTGATTTTGCTCGTCCTGGCCGTGGTGGCCGAGGCGCTGACCACGCGCCTGGGCGTGCTGACGCGCTGGCGGCGAAAAAATGAACTGCCGCCCAAGGTTCCAGCCGCTTCCTAAATTCGCCGGACTCACCGGCCCATGCGAAAACTCTCGCCCGGCGGCAGCGCCGGAGTTTTATACTGGTTCCCATGTCCTTTCTCGATCCCGCTTTTACCCCCGCTTGGAGCCGGCTGACGGCTGACCGCGTCGAACCCGAAATCACGACTGCGCTGGCGCAAGCCCAGCAGCGCATCGACGCCGTGGCCACGCAAGACCGCAGCCGCCTCACGTTTGCGAGCGTGCTGACCGCGCTTGACGATGCCACCGAAACGCTGGACCGCGCGTGGAGTCGCGTCACCCATCTCGATGCCGTGTGCAATGCCCAGGCCTTGCGCGCCGCGCACAATGCGATGCTGCCGAAGGTCACCGATTTTTACACCCGCATCAGCCTGAATGAAGAACTCTGGCGCATGCTCCAGGCCTACGCCGCCACGCCCGAAGCGAAGGCGTTGACCGGCACGCGACGCCGCTTCCTCACCGAGACCTTGGAAAATTTTCGCGAGTCGGGCGCGGATTTGCCGCCCGCGGGCAAACGCGAGCTCGAGCGCCTCAATTCCGAATTGTCAGCCGCGACGCAAAAATTCTCCGAAAATGTCCTCGATGCCACCAATGCCTGGGAACTGGTCGTCACCGACGAGGCCCGGCTGGCGGGCTTGCCGGAAAGCGCCCGTTCCGCGGCGCGGCAAAGTTTCCTGCAAAAAAATCCTGACGCCGGCGAACGGCCGGGCTGGCGCTTCACCCTGCACACGCCGTCATACCTGCCGTTGATGAAGCATGCCCAGGACGACAACCTGCGCCGCACGGCGTGGACAGCGGCGACCGGCGTCGGCCGCCAGGCGCCTTATGACAATGCGGCGCTGATGCAGCAGATTCTCGCCCTGCGCCAGGCCAAGGCCGTGCTTTTGGGCCGTCCGCATTTTCCCGATTTGGTGCTGGGCCGGCGCATGGCCAAGAGCGGCGCCAACGCGTTGAAATTCGTCGAGAATTTGCACCAGCGCATCGTCGCGGAATTTGCGGTCGAGCAAAAGGCGCTCGAGGCCTTCAAGGCCGCGCGCACCGGCCAGCCGGCGGGTCCGCTCGAACCGTGGGAGGCAACGTATTGGGCCGAACAGCGCCGCCGCGCCGAGTATCATTTCGACGAGGAGGAACTGCGGCCTTACTTTTCCATCGAACGCGTGATCAACGGCCTGTTCCGGCTGACGGAAACTCTCTTCGATGTGAAGCTCATTGAGCGGCCCACGATTTTCCTCGAGCCCGGACAAAATCGCACGACTCCGGAAGGCGCCGTCGAGGTATGGCATCCAGAGGTCAAATTTTATGAATTGCGCGATCGCGATGGCCGCCACCTCGGTTCATTTTTTGCGGACTGGCATCCGCGCGAGAGCAAACGGGGCGGCGCGTGGATGGACGCGCTCGAAACCGGCGGGCCGCGCACGGGCGGAAAGTTTGCGCCGCATCTGGGCCTCATCGCCGGCAACCTGACCGCGCCCGTCGCCGGCCAGCCCGCGTTGCTCACCCATGATGAAGTCTCCACCATCTTTCACGAATTCGGGCACTTGCTGCATCATCTCTTCGGCACCGTCGAAATCAAGGCGCTCAACGGCATCCATGTGACGTGGGATTTCGTCGAGCTGCCGTCGCAGATTCTGGAAAACTGGACCTGGGAGCGCGGCGGGCTCGATTTTTTTGCGCGGCATTATCAAACCGGCGAACCGCTGCCGCCCGCGCTCTTGGAGAAAATGCGCGCGGCCCGCAACTACCTCGCAGCCAGCGGCATGATGCGCCAGCTCGCCTTCGGAAAAATGGATCTCGAATTACACCTCCATGCCGCCCTGCATCCGCCCGCGGATCTAGAAGCGTGGCTGCGGGAAAAAATGGCGGCCTATACGGCGCGTTACCGCACCGAGCCGCCGACCATCGCCGCCAAGTTCACCCATCTTTTCGCCAATCCCGTGGGCTACGCCGCCGGCTATTACTCGTACAAATGGGCGGAGGTGCTCGATGCCGATGCCTTCACCCGTTTTCAGCGCGAAGGCATTCTTAATCCGGCGACCGGAAAATCCTTTCGCGACACCATCCTGGCCCAGGGCAACAGCGCGCCGCCGGAGGAATTGTTTCGCAAATTCCTGGGCCGTGATCCCGATCCCCAGGCTCTCTTTATCCGCTGCGGATTGGCGGGCGGCCCGAACTAACGGCGGGCAAACGAGTTCCAAGTGGCCATTTTAAGGTCGCCGGGGTGCAACTTTTGGTCCTTAATTTGGGTTTACCATGACTGGAACCCCTTGGAATCCTATGGTGAAATACACGCTCTGGCTGCGGGCGGTGGCCCTTGGCTGCTTCAGTTTGACGCTGGTTTCGTGTAGCGATTCGGGTCGTTCCGCGGATTTGCAGCAGCAATTGAGCGACCTCAACCAGCAAATGCGGGATCATGAGCAGTTGCTCGCGAATCAGGACAAGCAAATCGCGAAGCTGAGCACCCAGTTGGATTCGCTGCAAAAATTTCTGGAAAAACAAACCGACAAGACGGCGCAGCCGAGCCAGGTATCCGTTTCCATCGAGCCCGACAAGAGCCAGGTCGTCACCCCGGAATTGATTCGCAAAGAGGTGGTCCAATATCTGGTAGGGTTTAATGCCCGCCTGTCCGCCGGCGTGCAATATCCCGCGTACGCGCAGGAACTTGGAGCGTTGAACTCGACCCTCGCGCAACTTTTGCTGGAAGTGGACAATCCCGGATTTGCCGAACAGGCCCGCAGCGTGATCAAACAATACAACGTCGCCAGTGATTTATGGAGCAAGTTCATCGCCGAGAATACCGACTCCCTCGATCTCACGGCGGTGGAGCGCTACACTTACGCCCAGGCGGGCGTCACCTTTGTCGATGGCTACAAGATGCGCCTCACTGATATTTCCAAATTCTGGAAGGTCGCATTCGAGCAAACGCAGAAGCTGATTCAGTCCGAGAAAGACAGCGAGCCCGTGGCCGCGTTGTCGCCCTAAACAGTTTCGCGCGGCGGAAACCTTAGTTCGGGGGCGGGCGGACAGCGGCCGCTTTTGCCCCACCCGGTGCGTCAAACAGTTGGCGAATGCGGAGGAGGAGCGCTTGCAGGGAAAAGGGTTTTTGCATGCGGGTGGTGTGGCTGTCGCCGGGCATAAATTCCTCGTCGGTGGCGTCGTAGCCGGACATGAAAAGCACGCGCAAGTCCGGCTGCTGGCGGCGCAATTCCGCAGCCACCCGGCGGCCCGGAATCTTCGGCAGCACCTGATCCGCCAGTAGCAAGTCGAACTCGCCGGGCTGCTCCCGGAATCGCTCCAGGGCCTCGGCGCCGTCGCGCGCCACGGTGACGGAGTAGCCGTGGATTTCGAGAATGTTTTTTACGCAATCGGCAAAATTGACGTCATCTTCGACCAGCAGCACGCGCTCGTTGCCGCGCGGAGTGGCGGTGACCGACGAATCCGTTCCTTCGGTGGCGACCGCCAGGCGGGCCGCGGCGGGCAAAAAGATGGAGATGGTGGAGCCACGCTCCAGTTCGCTTTCTACCTCGATGTGCCCGTGGCTCTGCTGCACGAGGCTGTACACCATGGCCAGGCCGAGGCCCGTACCCTTGCCCACTTCTTTTGTGGTGAAAAAAGGTTCAAAAATTTTGCCGCGAATATCCGGGGAGATGCCTGTACCGTTATCGGAGACCGTGAGCCGGACGTACTCGCCCGCGCCGGGCAGATCCCGGGCCAGGGCTTCGGCGGCGGTGAAGACTCGCACGGAGGCCTGGATGACAATGCGGCCGTTTTCCGCGATGGCATCGCGCGAGTTGAGGCAGAGGTTGACGAGGATTTGGTCCACCTGGCCCGGGTCCATGTGCAAGAGCGGCAAACCCGGCGCAATTTCCAGCACCAGCTCGATGTTTTCCCGTATGAGCGGACGCAGCATCTTGTGCGCCTCCGTAACGATGTCGGCCAGTTGCACCAGGCGCGGAGTCGCGGGCGCCCGGCGGCTGAAGGTCATCAACTGCGAAACCAAATCCGCGCCGCGCTGGCCGGCCGCGCGAATGTTGCGGTAATATTTTTCCAGGGGATCGCCGGCCTTGACCTTGAGCAGCAACAGATCCGTAAACGAATTGATGATGGCCAGAAGGTTGTTGAAATCATGGGCGATCCCGCCCGCCAGCCGCCCCACGGCCTCCAACTTTTGCGACTGGCGCGCGCCCTCCTCCAACTGCCGCAACAAGGTGACGTCGCGGAAAATAATGACGCAACCGATGGCGCGGCCGGCGGCATCCTGCAACACCGTCGTTTGCACATGCACCTGGCGGTTCTCGCCCGTGGGGGCCACGAGCACCAGCGGATGCGCGGGTTCGGTGCGAAAACCCGGTTGCAGCAGGCGCTCGGCCAGGCCGGGTAATTGCGTCAGCGTTTCTTGTTCGCGCAAATCCAGCAATTCGCCGACCGGCTGTCCTTCGGCGGAAAAACCGCGGCGCAGCAAAACTTTCCCCGCCGCGGGATTGAGGTAGGTGACGCGCCCGGCCATGTCCGCGGCCAGCACGCCGTCTTCGAGCGCGTCGAGGGTGGCGGCCAGGCGTTGTTCTCCCGCCCGATGCAGCTTGTCCAGGCGCGCCTTGTACAAGGCCATCTGGATCGTAATGAGCACTTCCTTTTCCCGGTAGGGTTTGAGCAGATAGGCAAAGGGCGCGGTCTGGCGGGCGCGCTCCAGGGTTACCTCGTCATGGTAGGCCGACAGGTAAATGACGGGGATGTCATAGCGGCGCTGGAGTTCCGTGGCGGCGGTGATGCCGTCCATCGTGCCCGGCAGATTGATGTCCATGAGGACCAGATCCGGCGGCGTGGCCCGCGCCAACTCGAGCGCCTGCTCCGCCTGCCGGGCCACTCCCGCCACCTTGTAGTCGGTGCGCAGGAGGATTTTCTGCAAAATGAACGCGGAGTTCGGATCGTCCTCGACAATCAAAATAAGCGCCGCGTCCGCGCCGGCGCTGGCAACAGCGGGGCCGGCGGCCGAGAGCAAGGGGGCGGGGGCCATGGTGACGGACATGGCGGGGAGGGGCGAGAGACCGGCGGCGCCGCCGATGGATGCACCCGCATCCTTCGGGACTTGCGCAAGCGGCGCAAGCCAAACCTCGCCGCCCCGCGCCAGGGAAAGCCCCCGGACCTTCCCACCGCCATCCCCCAGAATGTGAACTTTTTATTGGTCATTTAGTCCTATTTTTTATCCATAACGACCAACCCCCTTCCTCCATACCGGGCATTGACAAGCCCGCGCGACTGTATTGCAATGTCTGCGCGACTGGGGTGGGTAGAGTGGATTCCCGCCCGCCCAACCCCGGATCCGCAAGACCCCATGAAGCGTGTCATCATCATCGAAGATGAAACCATGTTGCGGGATTTGCTCGTGGAGGTGCTGAAGAAATTTCCGTTGTGCACGCTGGCCGGGGCCTACGGCGACGGCCTCGAGGGCTGGAAAGCCGTGCAAAAGATCAAGCCCGACATGGTGCTGTTGGATATCAAGATTCCCTCGCTCAATGGCCTGGAAGTCCTGCGCCGCGTGCGGGAGAATCTGCCCCATTGCACCGTGCTGCTGGTCAGCGCCTATTTTTCCCCCAGCATGGTGCGCCAGGCGTTGAAGGCCGGCGCGCATGGCATCATTGAGAAAACCGCAGGCTTGGTGGAAATGGAAAAGGCCCTGCGCGCCGTGGCGGACGGCGGCACCTACCTCGGGCCCAGCATCACGGACATGGTGCGGCGGGTCATGCTCGAACCGGATCGGGACGAGTCCCTCGAAAGCCTGTCCGAGCGCGAGCGCGAAGTCCTGCAGTTGATCGCCGAGGGTTACAGCACGAAGGAAATCGGGGTCAAACTTTCCATCAGTGTCAAGACGGCGGAAACGCATCGGTCCAATTTGATGACAAAGTTGAACCTCCATGGCATCGCCGGGCTGACTCGCTACGCCATTGATCAGGGCTTGATCAAAGGTGCGCCGCCGATGAATTAAGTCGGTGGATCCACCGTGCTCGCGACGTTTTAAGCAATTTCTTCGAGGCGGTACTCGGGGCAGGCCCCGTCCCGGCTGGCCACCAACGCGCCCAACCGACAGGCGCGCGCCAGTATTTGCGCCATTTTTTCCGCGCCCGGCCAGGGTCCGGGTGAGGGTCGAGCACTGACGAGTCCATCGACCAGGGCGGCCAGAAACGCGTCACCCGCACCCACGGTGTCCCTGACCTTCACCACCGGCGCGCGCGCTTTAACGCATGCGCCGCCATCCCACCACAGGGCGCCTTGGGCGCCGAGCGTCACGCACCAGCGAGTGACACCCGTGGCGCGACGCAGACGTGCGAGGGCCCGGCGGCGGGCGGACGCATTCTGGCCGGTTTCACCTGACAAGACCGCCAATTCCCCGTCGTTGAGCTTGACCACGTCGGCCTGGCGGGCGAGCGCCAGCACGCGTGCACGCGGCGAGAAAGGCGGCCGCAAATTTACGTCAAAAATTTTCAGCGGCCCGGGCTGCGCGAGCAGTTTTTGCAGCGTAGAATACGATACGGACGACCGCGCGGCCAGCGAGCCGAAGACCAGCGCGGACGCTGATTCTATCTGCGCGAGCATCTTTGGACTCACGCGAATAAAATCCCACGCCGCCGGCCGGCCGATGGCAAAGACGGCCTGTCCGCGGGCATCCAACACCGCGCGGGCAAAACCGGTGGGAGCGGTGCGCACGCGTGCGCCCGCCCACTCCACTCCTGCTTGCTTCACGCGCTGCCTCGCCTCCTCGCCTAGAAAATCACTCCCCAACGCAGAAATCAGGATGGCTCGGCGTCCTAATTGGGATAAGTGTGCGGCGACGTTGCCGGGCGCGCCACCCAAAAATATTCCCCGCGGCAGGCAGTCCCACAGAATTTCGCCAAAGCAAACGATGGGTGCGATTGCGGGCATGAATTTAGAAAAAGGAAGGTTGGCGTATCGGCCTCACCGTGCATTCACAGATTCTAATCTCCCGCCCGGGCGCGGGTCTCTTGCAAGACCGCTTGCATCCACGTTTCCAAGCGAGCTTGCACGGCGGCCTTGAGCGCCGGCAGCGTTTCCAGAGACGGCGCGGGCTCGCGCGCAAAAAAGTAAATTTTTAATTTCGGTTCCGTGCCGCTACCCCGCACCGCCAGGCGCCAGCCACCCGCCATTTCATACAACAGGAAATCCTCGCGCGGCACGGGCTCGCCATCCTCGTCGCGCCGATGGCCGTGCAGAAAATCCGCCATTTCCGCCACTGGCCGGCCGCCGAGCGCGACCGGCACATCGGCGCGAAGGGAAGCCAGGATGCGCTTGATTTGGGTGACGCCTTTGGCGCCCTCAAATGTCAGGGTGCGCAGCGACTCGAGATGAAAGCCGTGGCGCAAATATAAAAGATCGAGCGCCGCGCGCGCCGTCAGCCCCTGCTCCTTCAACCAGGCGGCCAATTCGGCGCAGAGCAGCGCCGCGATGTTTCCGTCCTTGTCGCGCACGGCATCGCCCGCGAGACAGCCGTAACTTTCCTCCGCAGCAAAGGCCACCCACGCCGAATGCCGCAAGTGCAAGGCCGCACGCTCGCAGGGAGGCAAGGCGGCAATTTCAGCCGGGTTGCGCAAATCGCCCAGCACGGCGAGGGCCGAGAACAAAGCGTCATCGTAACGCCGCAGCTTTGCTCCCATCCACTTGAAGCCGGTCAGAGTGTTGACACTGCGAGCGCCGTGGCCGTGCGCAACGGCGTCGAGCAACGGGCTGGTGACAAATGTTTTCAGCACGACGGCGCGGGGAGAACCGTCAGCAGGCAGCCAGCCCAATTCCTTGGCGCGCGTCAGCCGATAATTGGCGAGCAAGGAACTCAGCTCATTGCCGGTCAATTCCCCCAAGGCGTGCGGCCCGAGGCGGAAACCCGTGCCGATGCGGTCAGCATCCGGGTCGGTTGCCAGCGCCAAGTCCGCATCTTCGTCGCGCGCCTTTTGAAAGACCATTTTGAGCGCATCCAAATCCTCGGGGTTGGGCGATTTCACCGTCGGGAAACGTCCGTCAAATTTCATTTGCTCAGCGACCTCGCTGACTTCCGCGCCAGCCTGCCGCAATAATTCCGGCACCAACACCCCGCCCGTGCCATGCAAAGCAGAATAGACGACGCGCGGACGGACTTTTTTCACCAGCGCGCGATCCATCATCACGCCCAGCGCCGCGTGCATGTATTTTTGCTCAATCCCTTCCGGCACCGCTTGTCCACCCGGTGCGGCCAGGGCGACCGCTGCCAGCAACGCGCCAATTTCTGCGAGCGAGACTGCTTGCGCGGCTTCGACCACCTCATCCGCCTGCGGCGGTATCAGTTGCGCGCCATCGCTGGCATACACTTTGTACCCATTGTCATGCGGCGGATTATGGCTGGCGGTGATGACGATGCCCGCGTGGGCCCCGAGGGCGCGGACGCTGAAACTCAATTGCGGCGTCGAACGCGGCCCATCAAACAGCCAGGCCGCTCCGCCCAGGCGCACCCACAGGCCGGCCGCCAACACGGCAAACCGCCGGGAAAAAAGCCGCACATCATGGGCGATGACCAGCCGCGGCGGCTGGTTTTGGGCAACGTGCCGGGTAATTTGCCTATACAAGCCCAGCGTGGCCCGCGCCACCGTCATGTCGTTCAGCGTATTCGCCCCGACAGCCGGATGCGCGGGCGCAGTGGAGCCGCCGGCGCCCAGTTCGGCGGGCGCGCTGTGACGGCCAATGGTACGGCCTCTCATGCCGCCCGTGCCAAAACTTAAATCACGAAAAAAACGGTCCTCAAGTTCGTCCCACGCCTCCGCGGCGATCAATTCGTCGAGCGCGAGGCGCGCCCACAGTGGAAGAATATTCCCCTCGCGCCATGCCGCCAGCCGCGCGGCCGCCGCCGGCGAGAGCCTGGATTCAAACGCATTCATCGTTGGCTCCTATTCCAAAACGAGGCCGGGGGCGAGCGCAGGTTTCGGGTGCAAGGCGGCCCACCGCGCGGCAACGCTGGCCGCGTCGTCCCCAAACAGCGGTGAAATCTCGAGGGGAAACGGCGGCAGGCCCGTGGCGTCCACCGGCAGGTCGACGCCTGCGGCGCGCAACCATCGGGCGAATTGCCGGAGTTGGTCGTCGCGGCACGTCTGGGCTGAATCCTCGCCCGCCGCATTTTTTACCGGCGAAAAATCATCCGCCCGCTCCGTCTCGATCACTACCGGATTCTTGGCGAACGGCAACGCATCGAAAACAAACATCTCAAATTTCACGCCGTTGGCCTGGGTGGGTTGGATGATTTGGCCCGCGGCATTCACGGTGGAAACTTTTTTGTCGGCGCGGTGAAAGGGCAATCGACCAGCGGCGTCGCCCCGGCCGCCGAGTCGCGCGATGAATTCCCGGTCCAGGATGTGAATGGCGATGGAACCGGCGCAAAAACGCAGTGTGCCGTCCGCCTCCCTGCGTTCACCCATTTCCTTCGGCATGTCGCTGTATTCGATGACCACGACCCGCCCGGCGGGATCGAGACAAAAATGGCCGACTTTTTCGGAGGCGTTGCGCTTGGGCACCATCTTCGACGACATGTCCGAACCGGCTTCCAAATGAAAGCCGATGAAAGCCGGGTCCACGCAACGCACCAGCGGATTGTCCACCTGGAAATAACTCAGCATTTCCACGCCTGCTTCCCGCATGAGCTCCACCGCGCCGCTGCGAACGAGCGCCCGCAACGCGCCGCCATGGCCATCGGGGCTGAGCGCCAGGCTACTCGGAGTCGCGAGCAGCAAACGACCTTCGAAATCAACGGCCGGCATCTGGCCCTGCGGAAAAAAATGCACATGCGTCGCGTCCAATCCAAAATGTCCGTGCTTTTGAAAAAACTCCGCCGTCGCCGCGTGATTGGCCGGACTGGTCATGATAAACCACGGCGGGGTGCGTCCATAGCGCCGTCCCGCGGCGCGAATTTTTTCCGCAAACACCTGAAAAAGGGGATGGCCACGGACGGGAGTTATGGAAAACATGCCCTTGGGACCGTCGTAGCCGAGGCGCGTTCCCTGCCCGCCGGCGACCGTGAAACAAGCGACCTGGCCGGCGCGCAAAGCGGTTTCCCCGCGCGTCCGCGCGCGCGCCCACAATGCAGAATCGCCGCCGTTGTGCGGCAGCTTCACGTAGGGCGCGGGTCGCACTCGCGCAAAATCCACGGTTTGCGCCTGGCGTTGGCGCACGAGGGTTTCCGCCAACTGGGAAATTTCCGCGAGGTCGACGGCAGCGGCCTGTTCGAGCAGCCCTGATTTCTCGTCCGCCGTGAGGTGGTCCCAGTATTGAAAAATGTGCCCCTGGCCGGCCTGCGTGAAGGCCGCCCGCAACGCGGTGGCGTCAGCGTTCGCAGCCGTCACGGGAGTGGAATTTTCAGCCATGGAAAACTGTAATGAAGCAGGTCGCAGCCCAAACGGGCCAGCCCAAAAACGCGGTCAATTGTGCCGCGCACCGCCGGAGCGCAGGGTAGTATTGCCGGCGGGCGTCGCACGGGGGCTGGTCGCAGGCGGGACCTTGGTGGCGTTGGTGAGCACCGGTGGTTTCGTCGCGTTACTCAACACCGGAGTTTTAGTCGGACTGTGGACCGGGGCCGGGGGCGGTGCAGGCTTGGCGGGTGGCGCGGGATCGACCGCCGGCTTGGTGCCGGGCAGCGTGGCCGTCTTCCGATCGACGTCGAAACGAAAAATCAATTCGTCCGGACGCGCGTAACCAAGGCGCTGGCGCACCACGCGGTCGAGAAAATCCGGGTCGCTTTGCAGGCGCTGGAGAAATTCCTCCCGTGCTTCGAGTTGCACCTGCAAGTTGGCGAGCTGCTGGTGGAGTTCGCCTTCGCGGTTTTTGAAATGGTCCAGCTCCCGCTTGGCCTGCAAAAATAAAAATGCCGACAACACGCCGACCAAGGCGAGCAGGACGGACAGGGCCGCGACCAGGAATTTATAAAACGCGAGCGATTTCACCTCCCCGCACAAACACGCCAACCGGCGAAAAAGGCAAGATTAAGTCGCACCGCCACCACGCCAGCCTGCGCTTCAAGTCAGGCCTCCAAGAATAAAAAGCGCGGGAAGAGCCAGCACACCATCGATCAAGACTGGCCCGAGCACGGGGCGGGAAATAAGCGATGGAAAAGCCGCCAACCCCGCGAGGGCCAAACCGGTGCAAACCAATCCCGGCCGGCCAGCCGCCCCGCCGGCGAGGGCGCCCAACGCCGCCAGGAGCGCCGCGACCCCCGCGGCCCGCGCCGGCCCCCAAAGCACGGGGGCCGTGGGCACCCCGCGCCGGGCGTCCGCCGCGACATCCTTAAAATCGCAGAGCAGGGCCCCGGCTGCGAAGACGGCGAAAATGGCGCAGGCGAGCAACGCGCCCAATTGCAGCGGCGGCCACGCCGCGACGGAAAAACCCAGGGCCGCCACGGTCCAGGCCAGCGCCACCAGAATATTTTTTAATAAGGGATATTTTTTCAAGGCACGGTAGCTCAAACCCAACAGCCCCAGGACCGCCGCCGCGGCCCACTTCGACGGTGCCAGGGAAAATGCAGCCACAAATCCAATCATGCCCGCGAGCACGGCCACGATCAAACACCACGACGGCCGGCTGTCACCGGGTGGATCGGCCCAGCGGTCAAACGTGTAGGCGACAGTGACACCGGCGGCAAAAAATGTCGCGGCCGGCCAGGACACCGGCTGGCCCGTGGCGCGCGCCACGACCAGAATCATCGCCATGCACATCGCCAGCGGCCCCGGCAACCAGGCCCAACCCAAATGGCGGTCACTTGCCTTTTGCATCGAAGTCTGAGCAAACCATGCCTGAGCCATGCTGGCAATCACGGAGCCATCCGCCGGGCACCCAGTTTCCCGCCTAGGGCAGCATCGTTCCACCCATGAGGAAGCGGTCGGCCTCGCGGGCCGCGCCGCGGCCTTCGTTGATGGCCCAGACGACGAGACTCTGGCCGCGCCGGCAGTCGCCCGCGGCAAATACTCCACGCAAATTGGTCGAGAAGCGGCCATGGTCGGCCTTGACGTTGGTGCGCGGATCGCGCTCGAGCTTGAGGGCGTCGAGCAACGGCTGTTCCGGCCCGAGAAAGCCCATGGCAAGCAAAACGAGTTGGGCGGGCAGCACGCGTGCGCTTCCGGCGACCGGCTGCGGGCCGAATTGGCCTTTGTCGTTTTTCTTCCACTCGACATTGACGATTTCCAAGCCACTCACGCGGCCCGCGGCGTCACCGACAAATTTGGTCGCTGTGACGAGGTATTGGCGCGGATCGCCGCCGAAACGGGCCGCCGCTTCCTCCTGGCCGTAATCGAGTTTGTAAACCTTGGGCCATTCGGGCCACGGATTATTGGCCGCGCGTTCATTCGGCGGTTGCGCCATGATTTCCAACTGCGCCAGAGATTTACAGCCGAGTCGCATCGAAGTGCCCACGCAGTCAGTGCCGGTATCGCCGCCACCGATGACCACGACATCCAGGCCGCGGGCGTCGATGGGCGGGCGATTTTCGGCGGTGATGCCCTGGTCGAGCAGGAACTTCGTGTTCGACTGCAGGTACTCCATCGCAAAATGCACGCCCTTGAGCTCACGGCCGGGAATGGGCAAATCGCGCGGCTTGGTGGCGCCGGTGCACAAAACCACGGCATCAAAATCAGTCAAAAGCTGGGCCGCCGCAAAATTCACGCCGACTTCAACGCCAGTCTTAAAAATCACGCCTTCCGCCGCCAGCAAATCCACGCGGCGCTGCACGACTTCCTTCTTATCGAGCTTCATGTTGGGGATGCCATACATGAGCAGGCCGCCCACGCGATCGGCGCGTTCAAAGACGGTGACCAAGTGGCCCGCGGTGTTCAACTGCGCGGCGCAGGCGAGGCCGGCGGGGCCGGAACCGATGACCGCCACCTTTTTGCCCGTACGGCGCGCGGGCGGCTGCGGCGTGATCCAGCCCTCGTGCCAGCCCTTGTCGGCAATGGCGTTTTCGATGCTCTTGATGGTGACGGGCGGCTCGATCACCCCCAGCACGCAGGAACCTTCGCACGGCGCGGGGCAGACTCGCCCGGTGAATTCGGGGAAATTATTGGTTTTGTGCAACCGCTCCAGCGCCTCGTGCCACTGCTTTTTGTAAACGAGGTCGTTCCATTCCGGGATGAGATTGTTGATGGGGCAGCCGGAAGCCATGCCGCTGATCAACTGCCCGGTGTGGCAAAACGGCGTCCCGCAATCCATGCACCGGGAGCCCTGCGTTTGCAGCTCCGCATCGGGGCGGTGAAGATGAAATTCGCCCCAGTCCTTCACGCGCTCAAGCGGCCCGCGGTCGGGCCCGGTGTCGCGGGGGAATTCGAGGAAGCCGGTGGGTTTGCCCATGGAAAAGAAGGTAGAAGGGAGGAGGGAGGAGGTAGAAGCCTAAACTACCGAGGCCCGGACGGTCATCGAGTAAGCATTGAGCAACCGCGCGACTTCGTCCAGCCTATGGCGAAGCTGGCTAGAATCCATATATTTCAAATCGTGCGCCAAAATCAGGTAATAGCGGGATTCCTCAGGGGAGCCTTGGGCGGTGTTGAAGAAGCGCATTTTATCGGCAGGTGAACGTTTTTTAAAGCCTTCGGCAAGATTAGCCGGAATGGAAACAGCGGAGCGGCGCAATTGGCTGGTCAACCCATAGAGTTCGGATTTAGGGAAAGATTCAGTGATGAGGTAAATCTCCAAAACAAAGGCGTGCGCTTTTTGCCAGACGATTAGATCTTCAAAGGTTTGGGCGGCCGGGCGCATGAATGAGAAAGGATTCCACCTTCTACCTCCTACCTTCCACCTTCTCTCAATTTCCGCCGACGCGCGACAAATCGCGGGCGTTGGCTTCGAAGGCCGCCAGCAGCGCCGCCTCGCCGGAGATGCCTTGTTGTTGCACTTTTTTGAGTTGGTTGAGCATGCGTTCGTAGTCCTTGGGGAAAACCTTGGCGAATTTCGGCAGGGCTTCCTCCCAATGGCTTAAAATATGCTGGGCCCGCGCGGAACCGGTGAGCTGCGCGTGCTTTTCAATCAACGCCTTCACTTCGGCGATTTCGGCGTCCTCGCATTCAATGAGCCGGTAGAGGTTGACCATCTCGCGGTTCAGGCGGCCGCCAAACTGGCCGTCCTCGTCGTAAACGAAGGCCTCGCCGCCCGACATGCCGGCCGCGAAATTACGGCCCGTGGCCCCGAGCACGACGACGCGCCCGCTGGTCATGTATTCGCAGCCGTGGTCGCCCACGCTTTCCACCACAGCGGTCACGCCGGAATTGCGCACGCAAAACCGCTCGCCCGCCATGCCCTGGATGAATGCCTCGCCGGCAGTCGCACCGTAAAAGGCGACGTTGCCGATGATCATGTTCACCGCCGGATCGAAGGTGCTTTCCTTCGGCGGCGTGATAATGATGTGCCCGCCGGAAAGGCCCTTGCCGACGTAGTCGTTGGCGTCGCCTTCGACCCGAATGGTGATGCCCGCGGGGCAAAACGCGCCGAGCGACTGGCCGGCGGAGCCCTGGAAATTCAACTGAATAGTGTCCGCCGGCAAACCTTTCGGGCCCACGCGCCGCGTGAGTTCGCTGCCGAGAATGGTGCCCACGACGCGGTTCGTGTTGCGAATCGGGAGATTCACCACGACTTTCTCACCGCGGTCAAGGGCGGGCGCACAGAGCTTGAGCAACTGGGTGTTGTCAAGCGCCTGGGCGAGGCCGTGATCCTGCGGCTGCTGGCAATAGGTGCCGACTTCCGGACCCACGTTCGGCCGATAGAGAATGTTCGAGAAATCGAGACCCTTGGCCTTCCAGTGGTTCACCGCAGCGTGCACGGCCAGCCGATCCACGCGGCCCACCATCTCATTAATGGTGCGGAAGCCGAGCTGGGCCATGTACTCGCGCATCTCCTGCGCGATAAACCGCATGAAGCGCACGGCGTATTCCGGATCGCCCGAATACTTCGCGCGCAGGCGCGGGTCCTGAGTGGCCACGCCGACCGGGCAGGTGTTCAAATGGCACACGCGCATCATCAGGCAGCCGAGCGTGACCAGCGGCGCAGTGGCAAAACCGAACTCCTCGGCACCGAGCAACGCCGCAATCACCACGTCGCGGCCGGTCTTCAATTGTCCGTCAGTTTCGAGGACGACGCGGCTGCGCAAATTGTTGAGCAGCAAAGTCTGGTTGGTCTCGGCCAAACCGAGTTCCCACGGCGCACCGGCGTGTTGTATCGAGGATAGCGGCGAAGCCCCGGTACCGCCGTCGTGACCGGAAATCAAAATGACATCGGCCTTACCCTTGGCGACGCCCGCCGCAATGGTGCCGACGCCGATTTCCGCCACGAGCTTCACGTTGACGCGCGCCTTTTGGTTCGCGTTTTTCAGGTCATGAATGAGCTGCGCCAAATCCTCGATGGAATAGATATCGTGGTGCGGCGGCGGCGAAATGAGACCGACGCCCGGCGTGGTGCCACGGACCTTGGCGATGGGCGGATAAACCTTGGTGCCGGGCAACTCGCCACCTTCACCGGGTTTCGCGCCCTGGGCCATTTTGATCTGCAACTCCTGCGCGTTGACCAGATAGTAGCTCGTCACGCCAAAGCGACCGCTCGCCACCTGCTTGATGGCGCTGTTTTTGGAATCGCCGTTGGCCTCCAATTGGTAACGGGCCGGGTCTTCCCCACCCTCGCCGGTGTTGGACTTGCCGCCGAGGCGGTTCATGGCAATCGCCAGCGCCTCGTGCGCCTCCTTGGAAATGGAGCCATACGACATCGCGCCGGTCTTGAACCGCTTCACGATGGTTTCCACCGATTCCACCTCCTCGAGGGGCACCGGCTTTTCCGCCGGCTTGAATTCAAAAAGGCCACGGAGCGTGCACAGGCTGCGCGATTGGTCGTCGATGAGCCGGCTGTACTCCTTGAAGGTTGTAAAGTCGTTCGTGCGCGTGGCCTTTTGCAGTTTGTGAATCGACTGGGGCGTCCACAAATGCGTTTCACCCTCGGCGCGCCACTGATAAACGCCGCCCGGAGCGAGTGCTGCAGCTTCCTCGCCTTCCAGCGAGGGAAAAGCCTGCCGGTGGCGCAGCTTCACTTCCTCGGCAATCGTGTCCAGCCCGATGCCTTCGACGCGCGAGGCCGTGCGGTGGAAATACTTGTCCACCACGTCGCGATTCAAGCCGATGGCCTCGAAAATCTGCGCGCCGCGATAGCTGGCATACGTCGAAATGCCCATCTTCGCCATCGTCTTGATGACGCTTTTGACGCCGGCCTTGATGAAATTCTTGCGCGCCTTCTCCGGTTCGGCGGCGAGCTTGCCGTCGCGAATCAGGTCCTCGATGGTTTCCAACGCGAGGTAAGGGTTGATGACATCCGCGCCATAGCCGAAGAGCACGGCAAAGTGATGCACTTCGCGCGGTTCGCCGGATTCCAAAATGAGCGAAACCTGCGTGCGCGTGCCCTTGCGAATCAAATGGTGATGCAAGCCCGCCGTCGCCAGTAATGCCGGGATGCCCGCGTGGTCCTGGTCAAGGCCGCGGTCGCTGAGGACGAGCAGATTGTAGCCGTCGGCCATGGCGCGGTCGGCGGCGGCGAATAGTCCCTCCAAGGCGGCGGCGAGACCTTTCCCGCCCTCGCTCGGATTGAACAGAATGGGCAGATCCTTCGCCTTAAAGCCCTCGCGTTTCACATAGCGGAGCTTCGAGAGCGTCTTGTTCTCGATGATCGGGTCCTTGAGCTTGATGCGGCGGCAGTCCTCCGGCCGCGGCACCACGAGATTGCCCTGCGTGCCGAGAAACGTCTCCGACGCCGTGATGACGGCCTCGCGGATGGAATCGATGGGCGGATTCGTGACCTGCGCGAAGAGCTGCTTGAAATAATTATAGAGCAACTTCGGCTGGTTGGACAGCACGGCCAGCGGGATGTCCGTGCCCATCGAGCCCAGGGGCTGCACGCCATCCTTGCCCATGGGGGTGAGAATGAAACGCAAGTCCTCGTAGGTATAACCGAAGGCCTTTTGCCGCAGGAAAACGGTGGCATGATCCACGCCATGGTAATCGTCGGGCTGAGGCAGCTCCTCGATATTGACGCGATATTTCGCGAGCCACTCCGCGTAGGGCTGGGCCTTGGCAAAGCTGTCCTTGATTTCCGCGTCGTCCACGATGCGGCCCTGCTGCGTGTCCACGAAGAACATGCGGCCCGGTTGGAGGCGGCCTTTGAAGGCGATGTTCGCCGGGTCCACTTTCACCACGCCGACCTCCGAGGCCATGATGACGCGGTCGTCCTTCGTCACGTAGTAACGGGAAGGCCGCAGGCCGTTGCGGTCGAGTACGGCGCCGACGCTGATGCCGTCGGTAAATGAAATCGAGGCCGGGCCGTCCCACGGCTCCATCATGCAGGCGTGGTATTCGTAAAAGGCGCGCTTTTCCGGGCTCATGGACTCATGATTTTCCCACGGCTCGGGAATCATCATCATCACGGCATGCGGCAGCTTGCGTCCGGCCAGCACGAGAAATTCGAGGCAGTTGTCGAACATGCCCGAGTCCGAGCCGTCTTCCTGGATGATGGGCAGCAGCTTTTTCAGGTCGTCGCCAAAAATGGGGCTGGAAATCTGCGCCTGGCGCGCATGCATCCAGTTGACGTTGCCGCGCAGGGTGTTGATCTCGCCGTTGTGCGACATGTACCGGTTCGGGTGCGCGCGGTACCAGGCCGGAAAGGTGTTGGTCGAAAAACGCGAGTGCACCTGCGCCAGCGCCGATTCGAAATCCGGGTCGCTCAAATCCGGAAAATACGGCACGAGCTGCACGGCGCTGAGCATGCCCTTGTAAATAAGGGTGCGCGCCGACATGCTGGTGACGAAGAACAGCGTGTCCCGCACTTCATGGCGCGGGCCGTGATAACGCAGTTCGTTCGACACCGAACGGCGGATGACGAAGAGCTTGCGCTCGAAGGCCAAGTCGTCGGCCAGCGCCGGGTTGCGGCCGACAAAAAAGTGGCGCATCACCGGTTCGGCGGCGCGGGCGGTGGGGCCGATGCCGGAATTGTCGGTCGGCACGTCGCGCCAGCCGAGCACCGTCTGGCCCTCGGCGCGGACGATTTCCTCAAATTTGCGCTCGCAGGTGGCGCGTTCCGCGGCGTCGCGCGGCAAAAACACCGCCGCCACGCCATACTGGCCCGCGGGCGGGAGCTTGAAGCCGAGCGGAGCGGTCACCTTGCGGAAAAACTTGTCGGGCACCTGCACGAGAATGCCGGCGCCGTCGCCGGTGTTCGTTTCGCAGCCGCAGGCGCCGCGATGTTCCATATGCTCGAGCATGGTCAGCGCGTCGCGCACGATCTGGTGCGACTTTTTCCCCTTGATGTGAACGACGAAGCCGACCCCGCACGAGTCATGCTCGTAGGCGGGGTCGTAAAGTCCCTGCGCGGGTGGCTCACCCGCGGCCGAAAGCTGGCGCAAAGAGCTCATCGCAAAAAAAGTCAGTGGAAAATGGGAAAAAGCAGGCCGCCACGACCGAAGGGCCACCGCGAGCGCGGCAGCCGTCATTCGAGCGGCCCGTTAAACAAACGAAGGAATTTTCGTAACGCAACTTCATTTTGGAAAAACGAAGCATTTTTTGGGCCGAGATGGGCGCACCGGCAAAACAACCGGCCCGGCGGCACGAACGCGCCAACCTGTCCTGGCTCAGTGCCGGAATGGCGCAGGCCGCCTGAAAACAAACGTTGAACAAAACGGGCGCTTCGTCGAAATGAGCCCGCAGCCGTTGGATTTTGATTTTACCGAAAAATGACTTTGGCCCACGTCCAGACCACCATCGCCACCCCACCGGGCGGCAGCCGGCCGTTTCACCGTAGCCTGCCGCTATTGCTGGCCTTCATGACTGCGCTGGGCCCGTTTTCGGTGGACGCCTACCTGCCGTCCTTTCCCGAAATTGAAAAGGGCCTGCAGGCGAGCCCGTTTGAAGTGCAGCAGACGCTTTCTATTTTCCTGGCGTCGTTTGCGTTCATGACCTTGTGGCATGGCGCGATTTCGGACGCCCTCGGCCGGCGGCGGGTGACGCTGGTGTGCCTCGGCCTGTTTGCGTTGTCGTCGGTGGGCTGCGCGTGGTCGCGGACAGTCGGCGCGCTGTGGGTCTTTCGCGGACTGCAAGGAGTCACCTCCGGCGCGGGCATCGTGCTGGGCCGGGCCGTCGTGCGCGATTTGCTTCAGGGCCCGGAAGCGCAGCGCATGATGTCGCGCATCACCATGATGTTCGCCCTGGCGCCCGCCCTCGCGCCGATTGTCGGCGGCTGGCTCGACAAATGGTTCGGCTGGCAGTCGTTGTTTTATTTCTTGGTGCTCATGGCGGGCGTGCAATGGCTCTGGTGCTGGTGGGCGCTCCCCGAAACGCTGCCGCCGGAAAAACGCCATCCCCTGCACCCGATGTTTCTCCTGCGCTCGTATTACTCGGCGCTGACCGAACCGGCGTTCCTCGCGGTGACCGGTGTCATCTCCCTCAATTTTGCGGGCTTTTTCCTCTACGTCGTCTCGTCGCCCAAATTCCTCATCGACCATTTGCACATCCCGCAGACGGGATTTTATTGGCTCTTCGTGCCCGCGATGGCCGGGATGATGATCGGCGCATGGCTCTCAGGCCGGCTTGCTGGGAAAATCACGCCCATGCGCACGATTGCCATCGGCAGCCTCGTGATGGCGGCGGCGGCGCTCTGCAATGTCGTGATCAATCTCCTCCTGCCGCCCGGCCTGCCGTGGAGCGTCGCACCGATTTTTCCGTATGTGTTGGGGATGTCGCTGACAATGCCGAGCCTGACCCTGCTGGGCCTGGAACGCTTTCGCGGCCAATGGGGCCTCGGCTCTTCCTGCCAGGTTTTTATCCAAACCGGCGTCAACTCGCTCAACGCGGCCTTCCTCGCGCCGCTGCTTTGGGTGAGCCCGCTGCATCTTGCCCTCGGGCAACTCGGGCTGCTGGCCGCGGGGTTTGGGTGTTTGGCGGTGTATCGGTGGCGGACGCGTGCCGCCGCTCTTGCGTAGAACGTGGCTGGCCGCGACTACGAGGGCTGCGATTCGACTCCGTTCCCTCGCCCAACCCACGCGAGGAATACTTGTGCTTTTCAAGTCTCTGGTATATCAACTGTTGCTCCCACACCACTTTTCCCATGACGTTTTGTTTCAAATTGCAAACGGCTGCCCGGCGCTTCCGCCGCTTGGCCCTTTTCCTGGCTGTCTCCAGCCTTGGGCTGGTGACGCCCGCTTTCGCCAAGCCCGGCGATTTTGATCCGAAGTTTAATATCGGGGGGCTGGGACCAAAGCCGAGCCGCACCAAGGGCGCCTACCCGCTCAAGGACGGTCGCGTTTTAGTCACTGGCCCTTTCAGGACTTGGAACGGTCATGATACCCCCGGCATCGTCCTGCTCGAGAAAAACGGAAAACAGGTGGCCTCTTTTAGGCCTAGCAAAGCTGCGGGTGAAGCCCTCGGCAGCCCTCGATTGCACCAGATTTTGCCCCTATCCAGCCAACGCGTCCTCGTGCTGCTTGATGTGAATGAAATACCCCGAGTGCAAATATTGAACATGGACGGCAGCCTCGCCGACCCGGCCGCGCCTCAGCCCGGTAATTTGTCCATGGTGGCGTTGGTCCAAGTCACTGACGGCAGTTTTTATGGCGTGGGACTGGGTCTGAACAACGATGGGAGTCCTACTAATTATCATGCGTTGATGATTCATTTCACCAGGACCGGCGACTATGACAATGCCTACGGCCAGCGTGAGTTGCCTCTGACCCTGGGCTCAGGCGGGCATTTCGGTCCTTATCTCGCCTTGGAGCCTGGTGGCACCCTGTTACTGGCCCTCTCCGGGATGTATCTCACGGACGACCCTACGCTGGGCTACTTGGCCCGCTTGCGCTTGGACGGCACCCTCGACCCGGCCTCAAAGAATCTCGCTTTCACCAGTGCCTATCTCGATGCGGTGAAGGTGCTCGCCAACGGCTCAATTCTCATCAACTCGTATCCGGCGGCCCGCCGCGGCAATGCTATTCTGCCCCAGGTGGCTCGCTTGAAAGCCAACGGCCAAGTGGACAAAACCTTTAACTCAGACGCCTTTGCCAAATTAACCATGTTTGGCAACGGCCTTAATATTCTGCCCACCAGCGGCGGTCGATCGATCTGGATTCTGGCCTTTGTCACGGTGAAGATCACGAACAGTCGCAGTCCTTTTTGGCGCACGGCTTCAGCTGAAATCAAAATGCTAAGACTCACCCCCGATGGCGAAGTGGATTCCCATTTTGTTCCAATAAATGTGGATCAGGCAAAGGAGACTCCCCTCTTCGTGATAGGTGACAAAATCTATTACGCGTACGGTGCCTTTCCTCCCCGCAATGGCCAACCAACGTCGTATTTCGGGCGCTTCCTGCTGAAATAACGTGCCTCGTTTTGCCGCCCGATATAAAGGAAAAGGGCGGGGGTCACCTTGTTGGACTAAATTCGCGCTTTCCGCACGCGCGGTTCGCGCGCATGATTACCGGTTTCTCCCGGACTATGGGTGCCACCAGTCAATCTCCGACCAATGCCCACGCGAGCGACACCACGCCCTCGCCCGATTACTCGAATCGTGCGCTGGTGCTGCGCATCCTGCGGCTGACGTGGCGGTATAAGGCCGTCTGCATCGAGGTCTTCGGCCTGCAACTGGTGCTGCTGACGCTCGGCTTGCTCGGCCTGAATCTCACCGGCGTGGGGATTGACTACCTGCGGGACGCCCTCGACCCGTCGGCCGCGCCCGCCCAGTGGCCGTTTTGGCTGCCGGTGCCGGCCGCGGGCACTTCGGTGCTGCACGGCTTGCTGTTCATCGTGGGCGGAATTCTCGGGCTCGCGCTGGTGCGGGCGTTTCTCAACTACCTGTACACCGTCGCGCTCGGGAAACTCACGCAGCATCACCTCGTGGCCGATTTGCGGGCGGAGGTTTACGACAAGCTGCAACGCCTGAGCTTCCGCTTTTTCGATGAAAACGCCAGCGGCTCGATCATCAACCGTTGCACGGGCGACGTGCAGAACCTCCGCCTGTTCGTGGACGGCGTGCTGATTCAGATTTTCATCATGCTGGTGTCGCTGACGGTGTACATCCTCTACATGGTGCACATCAGCCCGCGACTGACCCTCGCCTGCCTGGCCACCACGCCGATCTTGTGGCTCTACTCGATGCAGTTCGCGCGCGCCATCCGCCCGTCCTATGTCGAGAACCGTGAGCTGATGGACCAACTTGTCCTGTCGTTCGCCGAGTGCATCCAGGGCGTCAACACCATCAAAGGCTTCGCCCTCGAAAAGCAGGCGGCGGCACGCTTCGCGGCGGAAAACGACCGCGTGGCCCAGCAGCGCCACGGCATTTTCCGGCAGGTGAGCCGGTATTCGCCCATCATGGATATGATGACCCAGTTCAACATGGTGGTGCTGCTGGGCTACGGCGGCTGGATGTTCATGCAGGGGCAAATCTCCCTGGGCGCGGGCCTCGTGGTGTTTGCCGGGCTGCTCCAGCAATTCTCCTCGCAAGTCAACACCATCGCCACCGTGGCCGACTCCGTCCAGCAAAGCCTGACCGGCGCCCGGCGCGTGTTCGAAATTCTGGACGCCCCGGTCGAAGTTCAGTCCCCCGCCCGGCCCGCGGCGTTGGGGAAAGTGCGCGGCGAAATTGTCTTTGAAAATGTCAATTTCCAGTACAAGGCGGAGAACGCGGTGCTGCACGACGTGTCGTTCGCGGTCAAACCGGGGGAATTCATCGCCATCGCGGGCGCCACCGGCTCGGGCAAGAGCGTGCTGATGTCGCTCATCCCCCGCTTCTATGATCCGACCTCCGGGACGATCCGCCTCGACGGCCATGACTTGCGCGACTTGTCCCTCGAGGAATTACGGCACTCCATCGGCCTCGTGTTTCAGGAGAATTTTCTTTTTTCCAACACCGTGGGCGCCAACATCGCCTTTGGCAGCCCGCGCGCCTCGCAGGAACAAATCGAGCGGGCGGCGAAAATCGCGGCCGCCGACCGTTTCATCAAGGAATTGCCCCTCGGTTATGAAACCTTGCTGGGCGAAAGCGGCGTGAATCTTTCCGGCGGGCAGCGCCAGCGTCTGGCCCTCGCCCGCGCCTTGCTGCAAGACCCGGCCATTCTCCTGCTCGACGATCCGACCGCCGCGGTGGACCCCGGCACCGAGCAGGAAATCATCGCGGCCCTCGAAAGCGCGGTGCAGGGCCGCACCACGTTTATCGTCGCCCACCGTCTGAGCACGCTGCGCCGCGCCGACCGCGTGCTGGTGCTCGAACGCGGGCGGCTCGTCCAATTCGGCCCGCACTTGGAGTTGATGGAAACGCCCGGCCCCTACCGCCGCGCCATCAGCCTGCAAGGGCTGGATTCCGACAGCATGAAGCTGTTGCAGCGCACGCGAGTGCCGTGGGCCAAAGCTGGCGGTGGAGACTCCGCCGCCGGCGAAGCGAGGTTGGACGACTTGCCGGAAACCCGTTTCCCGCCTTCGCCGGAAGGAGGCGGATCGTGAAATTGCGACTGCCTTTCTTCGGGAAAATGCGCTTGGGCACGCCCCGCCCGGCGGCCACCGTGCGGCACGACCTTTCGCTGGCCAGCGGCGCACGCACGAGCGATGACGAGGAGGAACAGCGGCCTGAATGGCGCTCGCTGGACCTCAACATCCTGCGTCGTCTTTTCACCTACACGCGCCCGTACGCCAAAAAGCGCAACTGGTTGTTCGTGCTGGTCACCATTCGCTCGCTGCAATTGCCGCTGCTGGCCTGGTCCATTGGCGCCATCATTCGCGGACCCGTCGCGCATAAGGAAACTACTGCGCTGACCCTCGCGCTGGCGGGTTATTTCGCGTGGGCTGTGGGCACGGACGCCGTGTTTTATTTCCGCCAGCGCCTGGCGTTGGAGCTGGGCGAAGCCGTGGTGCGCGACCTGCGCGACATTCTCCTGCGCCACCTGCTCAGCCTGCCGATGTCTTACTTCAACCGCACGAAAGTCGGCCGCAGCATCAGCCGCATGACCAGCGACATCGAGGCCGTGCGCATGGGCGTGCAAAATTTCCTCTTTGTCGGCTTGGTGCAGGGCGGGCAGATGATTTTTGCCGGCGGCTTGATGCTTTGGTACAGTTGGAGGCTGTTCGCCGTGGTGCTGCTCATCGCGCCGATCGTGCTGCTGCTGAACCGTTATTTTCACCGCCGCCTCAGCCACGCCACTCGGCAGATGCAGGAAAGTTTTTCGCGCATCACGGCCTCACTGGCGGAAACGGTCGCAGGCATCCGCGTGACGCAAAGCTTCGGGCGCGAGGCCGTCAACGCCGGCATCTTTCAACGCCTGGCTTACGACCATTCGCTCTACAATCTAAACTTCGCGCGCCAGAGCGGGCTGTTCATCCCGTTGCTCGAGGTGAATACCCAATTCTTCATCGGCGCGGTGTTGTTGACCGGCGGTTACGGGGCCTTGCGCGCGGGCTGGAACATGCCGGTGGGCGATCTCATCGTGTTCTTCTTTTTGACGAACCAATTCTTCGGCCCCATCGCGGTGCTCGGCAACCAATACGCCCAGGCGCTTTCGGCCATGGCCGGCGCGGAACGGCTTTTCCGTACGCTCGACACCGCGCCCGACTGGCAGGATGCCCCCGACGCCCAACCGCTGACTGAACTGCGCGGGCGCGTGGAATTTCGCCATGTGGTTTTTGGCTACGACCCCGCGCGGCCCGTCCTACATGACGTCTCCTTCATCGCCGAACCCGGGCAGACCATCGCGCTCGTCGGCCACACCGGCAGCGGCAAAACGAGCATCATCAATCTGCTCTCGAAATTTTACCTGGCGCAAAGCGGGGAGATTCTCCTCGACGAGCGGGAAATCAAGGCGATTGCCGGCGGCTCCCTGCGGCAAAAAATGGGCATCGTCTTGCAGCACAATTTTCTCTTCTCCGGCACCGTGGTGGACAACATCCGCCTGGCGCGCCCCGAAGCCACTGAAGCCGCCGTGCTGGAAGTCCTGCGCCAGCTCGATTGCCTCGACTTGCTCGAAGCGTTGCCGGACGGCCTGCGCACGCGGGTGGGTGAAAAAGGCCGCGGCCTGTCCGTCGGCCAGCAACAACTGGTGTGCTTTGCCCGCGCCATGCTGGCGAATCCGCGCATTTTAATTCTGGATGAAGCGACAAGCGCGATCGACACCATCACGGAGTCCCGGCTCCAGCACGCCCTGGCCACGCTATTGCGAGGCCGCACCAGCTTTGTCGTTGCGCACCGCCTCAGCACCATTCGCAAGGCCGATCAAGTTCTCGTGCTCGATCACGGGCAGATCGTGGAGCACGGCACCCACGCCAAACTCCTGGCCCAAGGCGGCATCTATGCGCGGCTGTATATGCAATTCGTCAGCGCCTCCGAGGGCGAATAGCGACGAGTGCAGAAACCTCACTTTCGACCTCTGCCCGCGCTAAGTTGTATTGTGAAACCCTCAAACAACCACAGATAACACCGATGGCACCGATAAGAACAAAGAAATTATCAGCCTTATGTGGAAAGAAATCCGTGTTATCCGTGTCATCCGTGGTTCAGCTTTGAAACAAACGCTTAATAATTGCGGCTGCTGCCGGCCTGCCCAGGCTGCGGATTGGAGGACTGGCCCGATTGCTGGCGGCTCTTGTTGGCCTCTTCGACTTGCTGGAAATAGCCCGAGGCTGAGTCCGTTTTTCCGGCGATGACTGACCCGACCGGCGTGCGGTCGACGCTTTGGTCGGAGGTGCACCCCGTGAAATCCAAGGCCAGCGCCGCGAGGGCTAGGCTGGCGGCCCAAACTTTCTTGCTCCGGCTGGGATGGCGTGTCATGATTGTGCAAGTTACACCCATTCGTGCATTTGTAAACCGAAAATTCCCCCGGTTGCGGATGCCGGAACCCCTCCCTGCGCATCCTTTTCCGTCTTTGGGGGTTTAACCCTGCAGCCGGTCATTCCCATTTTCATGGCCTCTCCGCTTTACTCCGGGCAGTTTCTCCGTCGTGCCTGCGCCGGCCTGGCCTTGCTGGCCGGGGCATTCATTTTTGCCCGTGCGGCGGAAACGCCCAAAACGACCGGCGGGGTCGCCGGCGCGCTGGCCCCGGCGACGGCCTTTAAAAAGGGTGAGCAGCTTTCCTACACGCTTTTTTGGGGGCCGATTGAAGTCGGCCATGCCGATTGGCAAACGTGGATCGTCCAGAACAAGCAAGGCGAGGACGAGTTGCATAGCATCATTTTCTTGCGCACCAACCAAAGCCTGGACGAGCAGTACCGCGTGCGCGCCTTCACGCGCACCTGGGCGCCGATGGCGCTCGACCGGTCGCTGCAATACAACACCGAGCAGCAGGAGCGCGACCGCCTGCGCGACATCGGCCTGCTTTTTGACACCGCGCATAAAGTCGTCCGGGAACGGCCCTTTGACCCGGTCTTGCAGGTGGGCAAACCTGCCACCACCCCGCCCATGGCGGCCAAAATTACCAAAACACCGGCCGACCCTGCCAAAAGCGCGTCCGCCAAAACCGAGCCCGCGCCTGCGCCCGCCCTCACCAATGCCAACGCCGTTTCCTGGCCGATGCCGGGTCCGACCTTCGATCCGCTCGCCGCGTTGCTATCGTACCGCTTCTTGCCCTTTCAAGTGGGGTTGGTGCAAAAACTGGCAGTGTGCGACGGGCGCAGCGTGAGCGAAGTCACGGTTCGCGTGCTGCGGAAGGAAAAAGTCACCACGCCCACGGGCACGGTCACGGCCTGGGTCGTCCAGCCCGATTCACCTGGCGGCGGGCTGTTCCTGCGTTCGTCCTCGAAGCCGCTCACGTTGTGGATCGACGAAGTGTCGCACCGGCCCGTGCGGTTCACCGGGCAGGTGGGCACCGGCTCCTTCACGGCGGACCTCACGGCCATCGCCCCTTACAGCCCGACCGAAAAAGAAAAATCCGATTTGCCGGTGGCCGCGAAATAGGCAGCGTGGCGGGAGTGACTCGCTCGAACTCATCGCCCTTGGTGGAATTGCGGGGCATCCGCTTGACGCTGGATGGCCGGGTCGTTTTGCGCAACGTCAACTGGACCGTCCGCGCCGGGGAAGGCTGGCGGGTCACCGGCCCCAATGGTGCGGGCAAAACCTCGCTTATGCGAATTCTCACCGGCCGGCAGTGGCCCGATGCCGGACCGCGCGGGGGCGAACGCCGCTATTTTTTTGACAGGCAAGCCACGGCCAGCCCCATCGGTCTGACGCGGCACATTGCCTGGCTTTCCCCGGAATTACATCGGCGCTTTGCCCGGCTGGAGACGCCGCTCACCGCTGGCGACATCATGCTCACCGGTTTTGCCGGCACCCTGCTGTTGACCGAACCGCCGAATCGAACGCAGCGGGCCGCGGCGCAAAAGTTGGCGAAAACCCACGGGGCACTCGCCTTCTGGCGCCGGCCCTTCGCTGAACTCTCGCAAGGGCAACAACGCCTCGTGCTGCTGGTGCGCGCGCTGGTCTTAAAACCACGCCTGCTCGTGCTCGATGAATTTTCCGACGGCCTCGACGAGGCCAACCTGAGGCGCATCACCCGGGCCCTCATCCGCTGCCGCCGCGCCGGTTGTGCGGTAGTCGTGGCGACGCACCGGGCCGCGGATGATTTCGCGGGCCTTTCGCATCATCTCCATTTGCAGGCCGGACGCGTACTCACGGGAAAAGTGCCGGAAAAAAAATCGCCGACTCTCCGGCCGGCGACCGGGCTGCCCGAATTCAACATTCCCACGAATCCACCGAAGAAGGGAAGAAAATCCACGTTCCGCCTGGCAAACGCGGCGGTAGCCATCGGCGACCATGCGCGCGTCACCCGCATTTTGCACGAGATTAACTGGACCGTGTATCCCGGCGAAAATTGGGCTGTGCTCGGGCCCAACGGCTGCGGCAAATCCACGTTGCTGCGCACCATCTATGGAGAATTATCCGTTGCACACGGCGGAATGCTGGAACGATTTGGCCGCGACGCCGTGGCGCTGCCGTTGCCCGCGGCGCGGCGGCGCATGGGATTTGTTTCGCCCGCGCTGCAACATCTCTACGAGGCCGACGTGAGCGTCGCTGAGGTGGTGGCGTCGGGTTTTCAAGCCTCCGTGGGTCTGTTGCAACAACCCACCGCCGCCGAGTTTAAGCAAGCGCAGTTGGCGTTGCGTTCCCTGGGCATTGCGAAGCTGGCAGCCCGGCGCTGGGGCACGCTCTCGTTTGGCGAAGCACGGCTGGCCCTGCTGGCGCGGGCCCTCGTGCCGCGGCCGAAATTATTGCTGCTCGATGAACCCTGCGACGGGCTGGCCCCGGCGGCACGAGCGCGCCTGCTCGGCCTGGTCGACCGTGCGGTACAACGCGGCGCGCAAGTCGTGATCGCGGCTCACCGGCGCGAAGATTTGCCCGCGTGCATCAACCGAGTGCTGCGGCTGAAGCATGGCCGGATCGTTCAATCGACCAGCTGAAAATTACGCGATTTCCAAGCCCTCGGATTTTGGCTAGGGTGGCACCCATGCCGCCGCCTCCTCTCAACGTCCGCACCGCAGCGCGTGCCGTGGTTGTACGGGACGGGCGCCTGCTGGCCATCACGATGCGCGACCGGCAGGGCGATTTTTTCATCCTGCCCGGCGGGGGCCAGCGCCACGGTGAAACGCTGGCCAACACCCTGCGCCGCGAAACGAGCGAGGAAATCGGCGTGGCCCTCGATCCCGGACCATTGCTGTACGTGCGGGAATATATCGGCCGCAATCACACCTTTGCGCACGAACACCGGCATTTTCACCAGGTGGAAATGGTGTTCCGCTGCGTGCTGCCGCCGGGACAGGAACCGCACGCCGGGGCCGCCGGGCGCGACAATCGCCAGGTCGGCGTCACCTGGCTCGATCTGGCGCAGTTTGACGAATATCGCTTTTTCCCGTCCTTCCTCAAAAAATGCGTGCGCGGCCACGACCTCGTGGTCGAACCGCTGTACTGGGGCGATTTGAACTAAGCGGAAACGGCTTGCCCGGAAACAGAATCAGCCACCCCCACCCGACCCATCGTCGGGGACAAAACCGCCGAATTCACCGGCTGAATTTCGGCGCAATCTAACTGCCGCCATCAAGCGCAACCACCATGAACCCAATAGTGAAGGGGCCTTGATTGAACAGACCGCAGGCCCGCCCGAATCAGCGAGGTTTTTACATTTGATCGTCAATCCGCTCTTTTGCCAGCGAAACAAGGTGTGGGCCAAATCCGATTGCGGCTGCGTGGCGGTCGCCTGGACCAGGATCACTTCTCTAATCTTTTGGGCCAGCAGAAAATCCGCCGAAGGAAAATCCGTCGTGAAACTGATCGAGCGGTTGTCAAAAGCGCCGGGGATAACCGATTGCATGGCCGCACGGCGATTGGCATCAAGCAAGAAGGCCGGCGGCGCGTCCCGCGGCAGCGCCAGTTTTTCAATTTCACCGGCCGCATGCCTGAGTCCGTCCACGATCGAACGCATCTCCACCATTACCGGAGCGGGCTGCGGGCGGTCGTCAGGAAACTTGTTTTCTTCCGACAAAATGAAAGGCCAAGGAATGGCATTGTAGAGTGCCACAGGCCGGTACCCGAGCCTTGCGGCGGCCAGCCCCCATTTCACACCTTCACCTCCGGGCAAATCAAAGACGAGGGCAACGCGTTCCGCGGGCCGTGGCACCCACTCCTGCGAACCTTCAGCCTCTGGCCAATTTCCCTCCGGCGGCACTCCCTCCATGCAGGCAAACACGACGGGCTTGACCCAATTGGACCAAAGTCCACCCGCGGGCGCCCAAACCTGAAAAATGGATTCGTCAATCGGCATAAGGCGGGGTTTCCGGCTCCGTCAGCAACAACGCGACGTCCGTGGCGGAGAAATCGACATGGGCTCGATGAGTAACACGGGCATAGGCGCCGGCGGCTTTGCCGTCAAACGTGTATACGCCGATGCAAGCCTTCATTGCACCGAGCGGGGTGTCCAGCGGAAGATCGCGAAAACGCCGCTGCGCCACCCATTTTTGCGGCTGCCAGCGGACCGAACGCGCCACCGCTTTCCAGGCTTTCGCCTCCAGATTGGCGCGGATGCTGACCGTTTCACCGGTGTCGCAAAAGGCCGTTTTTACCAGCCAGGCATCGTCGCGGGCCCAATTCACCGTGCTGGGTACGCAAGTTTCCGGCAATAATTTCCGCCAGATTTTCAGCGGGGTATTCAACTCCTCCCAAACCAGGGGGAAACGTTTGCTTTCAGAAATCACGGCGACTCCGGGATTGGCCACCGGTGTCAACCCGCCGGTAAAATAATGTTCCCAACCGTGGAGCCGGGGCCAGCGCGCCAGCCAGTGTCCCGGATAGAAACGCACCACGGCCTCTACCGGCCCGTCATGGGAGGCCGAGTGCAGTTGCGCGCATCCATCGCGCCAAGTGATTTGGCGGGGATGCGCCAGATAAGCGCGCATATCCATCGCGGCCAACTTCCGACCCAAGTAAGCCATGATTTGTTGATCCTCCATGAAACTATGTGCCGACAGTAGCGCAACTCTCCCTTGCGGGCCCGCTGCCTTCGCCACGAGGCGGCTCCATTCATAAATGGGGTCACCTGAAACCGCACCGGAGTAATGGGCCGCCATCAACTGGGTGAAGGTGGAAGCTTCAGCAAATCCTCCCGGCACATCGCTGTTGACCTCGGAAATCCTCCATCCTTCTTCCGTGTAATGAAAATCAAATCGCATGACCCGGCCCGCCGCAGGCGTCGGCGGTACTTCGCGCGCATGGCGCAACCGCCGCAGAATAGGGCGTGGAAGACCGAGCCGGGCCAGCAGGGCCGGCCGCCCAAGTATTTCCTGCTCCGCCGCCAACGCTTCCACTGTCAATTGTTCCGCCCAGCGGGCCAGTGCCTGCCAGTCCCCCGTCCGCATGAACAAAGGGAATGGCGCGAGCACGGAAACATCGCCCACTTGCGGATCCCATTTGCATCCATCGAGCACCGCGCGCTGGCGTAACCGCGCAAACGTCATTTCGTCGAGCATTTCGCCCGCCCACACGGGATGAACTTTGTTGGGGGTCGTCCGAATTAGGCTCCGTTCCCTTTCCTTCGTGAATGTGTGCGTCAACGCATTCATTTTGAACACTGGCCGTAACAAATCTCTACTCCGCCAGCTTCAGCAAATCCCTGGTCGCGGGCACGTCGCGGATGACTTGGTCCGGGTCCGGGCCGGTGCCGATGTAGCGGAGATTCGGCAGGGGCGCGTGGGTGATGCCGCCGCGCGTGGCCACGGCGATGATACTTTTCACCACGAAGGCGACGTACCGTTGCGCGTTGCGCGGCAATTTCGCAAATGTCTGCACCCCCGCGATATCTTCAGACCACCCCGGCAGGCGCGCATAAATGGGCTTGAACGACTGGCGGACACGGTCGTCGCGCGGCACACCCGGCGTGGGCTGGCCATTGGCATCCTGATAGCCGGTGCACACCAGCAGGTCGCCCTCGCGCCATTCGCCGCGATAGGTCAGCGCGTCGAGCTTGTTCAACGCCAAATCATTGTAGCCGCCGTAGCGCAACGCATCGCCTTTTTCCACCGCGTCAAACCAGCCGACCATGCGCTGCCGTCCGGTGCTCGTGCCGAACTCCAGCTTGCGCAGCAAAACTGCCAGCGGGTGCGCCTCCTCCATCTCGGTGAGAAAAATATGCGTGCCGACCTTCGTGTCGTACGCCTTGCAACAGCCGACGACGTGCACCGGTTGGCAGGGCACGCCTGCGCTTTGAAAAAGTTCCGGCGTGTACGTGTGCGAGGCCGTGACGTTCGGCGGAAAACCGTGGCGTTTGTCGAGCCAGTAGCTTTGACCAAATTCGCCGATGATGTACTGTCCCGCGGAAAGCGCCTTGAGCACCATTTCGCGCACTTCACCCACGCGCGCGACGAGCTTTTGCCCGGCTTCCCAGTACACATCGATAATTTCTTCCCGGTTCAAGGTGAACGGTTCCTCGCCCTGGAAGCGCCCAAAGTCGAATTCCTCCTCCGGGAAGACGCCGGCGAGCACGGCGGGCTCGTTGGCGCGTTTTTCCGCCAGCGTCAGGCGGTCGAAAAAGTGGCTCCAGCGGTCGGGCAGCACCTGGCAGATGTCCTTGATGACCCGCAAGGCGCGGTTGAGGCGGCGGTTGAACACATGGGCAAATTCACCCCGGCTGCCGCGAAATATCGCAAAGGGAATCTGCCAATGGTTGACCTCGTCGCTGTACGCCGGGGTGATGCCGCGGGCGGTCGAACCGCGGGCGGCCTCGCCGAGCACATGGATGCGGTAATCCTCCCACGCAAGATCCAGCAGGCGGTGCGAAATATCGGAAACCATGGTGCGCTCGTCGATCAACAGGCGCTCCATGATTTCGTAGCCTTGCTTTTCCAGCGGCAGGCCCTCCCACAAAAATTTCCGCGGGTCGGCCACCACTCCGCCGCCGATGGCGAGTGTGCGGACATTCTTGTCAATCACGCCCGCCGGCAAAAGATTCAGCTTCAAGCCGCCCGCCGTGTGGCCGGAATTGGCGCCGCCGTTGACCTTCAACACCGCCGCCACGATGTCCGCCCGCCCCGTCTGGGCGCGCAATTCCGTGGCGATCTCGTAAACGAGCCGCCCCTTGCCTTCGTCGCCCATGCTGATGCCGACGTCGGCGATGAGCTGGCTGGTGAATGGAGTCAAAGCCATGGCACTATCCGTAAACGGATTCTTCCCCGGCTCAATCCTCAAAACCAATCTTCGTGGCCCCCACTGGAACGGCGCTCGCCCAGGGGCCGGTCGAGAATTTCCTTGAGCAAAAATGCCTGGCGAGCGGCATTGGGCGTCGCCAGCAACGCGCGCAGGTTCGTGCCGTGCCATTCCGTAGGCACGGACGGCGCCAGGGCGGACACACTCTGGTCGCCCGCAAATGGCGGGGGCACGGCGACAGCGGGCCGGAACGCCGGCTGGGTTGGATTCAATCCGTACCGCTCACGTTCCTCCGCCGAGAGTAAATTGATCGGCACCTTCGCCCTTGCGGGCGCGGGCATTGATGAAACCCTGGTGGCGGTCGCCGTCGGAACCGCTGTCCGGCGCGGGGGCAACGCGGGCGGCACGGGCGGGCGGGTGGATCCTGCCGGACGAGGTGGCACCGGTATGCCGGTCTTGGCCGCGTTACGCTCCGCGATGCGGCGGCGAATTTCCGCCTGCACGTCCTGATAAGTCTGGTCGACGGCGGGCTTGACCGGAGGGGGCGGCACGACTGACGGAGCATTGTTGCGCTCTTGCTTGCGGCGCAATTCATACTCCGACGCCGCCAATTTCTCCTGCCGCTTCTGCCACCAGGCGTTGGCCACCCAGAAAATCCCTACCACGATAAAAACGAGCACTTGGCCAAGGGATTCGGGCATGGCACGTTCCTCCAATAAAGGTATTTTCCCGCTGGGTTACGGCTTCGAGCCGGAGTCGTCCGGCCGGGCGATAGACTGCCTCATGCCGGTGTCAGCCTGCAAATTTTGCATGCGGTAATAATCCATAAAGCCCATCTTGCCGGTGCGCAGACTCTCCGCCAGCGCCTGGGGCACCTGGGCCTCAGCCTCGACCACTTTCGCGCGCATCTCCTGCACGCGGGCCTTCATTTCCTGCTCGACCGCCACCGCCGCGGCGCGGCGAATTTCGGCCTGGGCCTGGGCCATGTTCTTATTGGCATTAGCCTGCTCCTGCTGAAGCTTGGCGCCGATGTTTTCACCCACGTCCACGTCGGCGATATCGATGGAAATAATTTCAAAGGCGGTGCCGACATCCAACCCGCGCGCGAGCACGGTCTTCGAAATGCGGTCGGGGTTTTCCAGCACAAACTTATAAGTGTCCGCCGAGCCGATGGTGGTGACGATGCCTTCGCCCACGCGCGCAATGATGGTTTCCTCGAGGGCATTGCCCACATACCGCTCCAGATTCGAACGCACCGTCACGCGGGCCTTGACCTTGACCTGGATGCCGTCCTTGGCCACGCCGTCAATCGTGCTGCGGCCCGATTGCGGATTCGGGCAGTCAATGACCTTGGGATTGATGGACGTTTTGACGGCCTCGAGCACGCTCTTATTCGTGCCCTTCGTGGCGAGGTCGATGGCACAGGCCCCCGGCCAATCCAACTCGATGTTGGCCTTTTGCGCCATGATGATGGCCTGCACCGTGGAAATGAGATCGCCGTTGGCGAGGTAGTGCGCCTCGAGCGCATTGACATCGATGGGAATGCCCGCCTTGAACGCCATGACGCGCGCATCCGTCACCAATTGATAGGGCACATTGCGCAGGCGCATGGCCAGCAGGGTGAGCGGCGAGACCGTGGCCCCGGCCAGGTAGGCGCGCAGCCAGGTGGTGAAAAAGGAAAAAAACCAAAGCGCAACCACCAGCAAGATGACGCCCACGATGACGAGGCCGATTTTCTGCAGACTCATGATCTGAGCCAGCGGGAGTGAAGTGAGGGCAATATTCATGGGAAGGAAAGTTTAACCGCCAGACCGACCGGCTGGCCCGGCCTCAGACCCCTCCATTCTCCCCACCCCGCGCCCCGCCGCAAGTGAAATAGCGAACGGACCATCCTGTTATTTCTTACCGGATGACACCACCACGCTGGCCGCGCGCAGCAGGCGGTCATGCAGCAAATACCCCGGCCGCAGCACTTGCACGACATGGCCCTCGGGAATTTTGTCGCTCGGCTGTTGGGCCACCGCCTCATGAAATTGCGTGTCGAAAGCCTGCCCCACCGGGTCCAATTCCTTCAGGCCGTGCTGGATGAGTACGTTGCGCAATTGGTCCGCGATGAGCTTGATGCCATCAATCAAAGCCTGGGCCTCCGGGTGGGCCTGGAGTGCGGATTGCAGTCCGAGGCGCAAATTGTCCAGCGCGGGCACGAGGCTTTCCATGAGCGAGGCGGCAGCGGTGCGGCGCAGTTCTTCGCGCTCGCGGGCGGCCCGGCGGCGGATGTTGTCCATATCCGCCAGCGCGCGCAGGCACTGGTCCTTGTACTTGGCGGCCTCGGCCTGGGCTGCCTCCAACTGCGCGAGCAAGGCGCCCGCACCATCCGCGGGCTGGCCGGGCTGGGGTTGCGCAGCCGCGTCAGGGGCGGGTACGTGCGGAGGCGGAGGTTCGGCGGAATGCTTGGACATGGTGATCGGAAAGACGATGCGCTAACGAGTGAATCGTTTACCGTAAACTTTAGCCGGCCTTGGCGCAAGCGCAAGTGCGGCGGAAAAATGCGTGTTCCAGAACGGACGCCTCGGGGAGGCGTCCCTACCACTATTCGGAGGGAGTTTCCCTACAACTGCGCCGCCGCCGCTTCGTCCACCAACCACGTCACGCGGGCGGCGTAGGCGCGATGAATTTGCGAGGGATGGTTCTTGGGGTCGAAGGGCCCGCGCAGAATGGCCTTCAGCGCCGCCGCCTTGCCCGCGCCGTTGGTGATGATGACCACCCGCTTGCACTTGGCCAGGCCGGCTTCCGTGATGGTCAAACGCCAGCCGCGCCCCGGCCATTCCACGGCCGCAAAATTATCCGCGAGGCCCGAGCCGATGAGCGGGCAACCCGGGAACAGCGAGGCGGTGTGACCGTCGTCGCCCATGCCGAGAAAGCAGACGTCAAAACCTTTTTGCCCCCCGAAGCGCTGGTTCCACATGCGGTTGAACTCCGCGGCGCAGGCCGCGGGCGCCAAAGCCACCGGCCAGGGCAGCTGGGTCGCGGCAGGCACCCCGAGCGGAGTGAACATTTCCCGCTGGGCGTTGCCGAAATTCGAATCGTTCGACGAGAGCGGCACATGGCGCTCGTCGCTCGTCAGCCAGAGGCAATTTTTCCAGACGGATTCAGGCAGGGATTTTTTGGCCACCACCCACTTGTAAAAGGCTTGGGGCGTCGAGCCGCCTGACAAGCCCACCGTAATCGGCGCGCTCTGGCCCATCTGGGCCTGCTGCAGGATGGAAATGATTTCCCGGAAGGTGTCTTCCAGTTCGCCGACGTGCAGCGTGCCGTAGTCACTGGTGATTTGGCGCATGGTAAGCAGAAACGTAAGCGCCACAGACAAGCGTTGAAAGCTCAAATAATCACCACCAGACGAACTCCACCTATTGTCGGCTGTAACCCGCCTGTGCGACGGTCGTTAAACTCGCTTCATCCATTCGTACGGATTGCGCTTGGAGTGAAAGATCGACACGATGCCGATGAAACTCATTTCAGATTCGAACAGCACCACATAAGGAAAGCGGCGTAAAACGGCGTGGCGAATATTGGGATGAATTTTGGGGAAAATCTGCGGATCCTTGCGAATTTTCCGTAGCATCTCTTGTACATCAGCCAAGAGCGCATCGCCCATACCAGGAGATTGCTCATCGTACCAAAGGGCCGCCGCTTCAAGCTCAGACAGCGCGCGCCGGTCCCAAATGACGTCGTGCATGGCGGAGTTTTTGTCGAACTTGACGTTTGACCTCCGCCCAGGGAATTCCCCGTTCCGGATGGGCATGCAAATCGGCGACACGCCGGTCCAATTCGGCTTTTTGTTCGGGGGTCAACTTAAAGCTTTCCGCTGGAACAGTCAGGGTGGCTGCGGCCTCCTCCACGACCCAACGACGATCTTCTTCTGGCAACGCGAGAACGGTTTTCAAAGCAGCACGGGCATTCATGGCTCAAATGTATTGCTTCTGCATTTCCGATCAAGGTGCTTTTTGAGAGCGTTGCCTGTAGCTAAAAAAACAAGGCTTCCGCCAAGACCTTTTCAGGCAACAGCGGCTTGACTTGCTGCGGGAGTTCCACCGGGCCCTTGCCAAAATCGGCGAGCAGGCGGGCGTCGTCGTTTTTCTTCGAGTGGGTCCAGAGGAATTTTTTCACGCCGCCCTCATATTGCCATTCGACTTCGAGGGCGTTGGGCGACTGCGCATCGAGCGGCCGGGTGCTGAAAGCCACCTCGTCGAAATCCCCGGCTAGCTTCGAGCACTTCTCCAGGCAATCCTCCTGCCAGCGGAGAAGATTCTCCGCTTCGCCGTCGGCGCCGGCTTCATAGCGGCACTCCACCCGTTGCAGACCCTCGGTCAAAACTTTGGGCGGATAGCTGCTGAGGAATTGGCCGATGGACTGGCGCACCGGCAGCAGGCGGGCGTTGGCCAGGTCCACCACGCTCTCCGCGCGGGGCCAATGTATTTTCGCATAGTCCGGACCTTCGATGGAGGAATCGTAAATGATGCGCGAGCAGAGCTTGAGGTACGGCAGGTAAAATTCCTCGATGCGGCGCGCCGGCACCCGGTGCAGCCAATGGTAAACTGGCAGGTCATTCTCCAGCCAGACGGAAACCTGGTTTTCCAAAAAGCCGGAGCCGCTCAAGGGATAGCCCAGAATCAAGGCCTCGCAGCAGCACATCTGGCGGGTGCTCGGGCCGATGTAACATTGCGAAAAAAGTTTCCCCTGGAGAAACAAATCCTGATGGGAGTCCTTCAACGGGCACAGGACGACGATACGGCAGGGGTAAACCTGCGCGAAGCGGATGGCCTGGTCAAACAGCGCCAAGGCTTCCTCAGGCAGGGTCGAGAGCCCAAAATGCAGCACCAAATTCATCTGCGACGCGCGAAAGGCCGAGGGCGCGTCGTGCCCCGGCGGAGCATCGCCCTGCCACATCCGCGAGAGCGTGGAGGTCACATCGGCCACCGGCATCACCACGCCGGGCATGGCATCGAACAAGGTGGACATGATGTTCTCGTTTCTAGTACCTAGTTTCTAAGTTTCTAGTTCCTGGTAATTAATCACGGGCCGGCGCGGCGCCACTCGTGTTTCTGCTCCCACAAAAGGCGTTCGGCCGCGAGCGGACCCCACGACCCGGCGGCATAGCTCTCCAGCCCGCGTTTGCCGTTTTCGTGCCAGTAGTCGAGAATCGGCGTATAGAGTTTCCACGAGGTTTCCGTTTCGTCGCCGCGGATAAAGAGCGTCGAGTCCGCAATCATGCAGTCGAGAATCAGCCGCTCGTAGGCCTCGGGTGTGTTGGAGCCAAAAGTGGTCGAATAGCGGAAGTACATCTTCACCGGCTGGGTGCGCGTCTCCAGGCCCGGAACTTTTGAATTCATCAACAACGTCGTGCCTTCGTCGGGCTGGATTTGCACGACCAGCGTGTTCGACGCCAGGTCGAAGCGCTCGTTGTCCGCGAACAAAATACCCGCGGGCTTCTTGAACTGGATGGCGATTTCCGACACCCGGCGCGCGAGCCGTTTGCCCGAGCGCAAATAAAAGGGGACGCCCTGCCAGCGCCAGTTGTTGATGGAAAGCCGCGCGGCGGCATAAGTCTCGGTGAAAGACGACGGCGGAATTTCACTTTCCTGCATGTAGCCGGGCACTTTCTGGCCGGCGATCAGGCCTTCGAGATACTGCGCGCGCACGACGTCGCCCCCGTCGGGCTTGAGCGTCACCGGCTGGATGGCCTTGAGCAGCTTCACTTTTTCATCGCGTATATCCTCGGCCCCAAGCGACACCGGCGGCTCCATCGCCACAAGCGAGAGGAGCTGCATGGTGTGGTTTTGAATCATGTCGCGCAAGGCGCCCGACTGGTCGTAATAGCCCCCGCGGGTGCCGACGCCCAAGTCTTCCGCCACCGTGATTTGCACGCAGTCCACGTAACGGCGGTTCCAAATTGGTTCAAATATCGTGTTCGCAAAACGCAACACCAGGAGATCCTGCACCGTCTCCTTGCCGAGGTAATGGTCGATGCGGTAAACCTGCTGCTCCTCGAATTGGTGGCGGATGATGCTGTTCAGCTCCTGCGCCGTGGTCAAATCGCGCCCGAACGGTTTCTCAATGATCATCTTCGAGGCCAGCGGCGTGCCCACATGCCGCGCCGCGAGGCCGCTCGCGCCGAGGTTTTCCAGGATGGGCTTGAAGACGGTGGGCGGCGTGGAGATATAAAACACGCTCTGCATGTCGCGCCCGAGCTTCTTTTCCAGGGCGGCGATCTTGACCCCGAGGTCCTTGAAGGCCTGGAGGTCGTCATATCCACCCTGGTGATAAAAAGTGTTATTCTGCACCCGCGACCAAATGTCCTTGGCCAGCGGACGGCGGGAGAACTTGGCGATGTCGTCGGCCGTTTCCTGGCGGAAAGCGTCGTCGGGAATCGGTTTGCGCCCATAGCCAATGAGGTAGAAATCCGCGTTGAGCAGATTGTCCACCGCGAGGTTGTAAATCGCCGGGACGAGCTTGCGGGCGCACAAGTCGCCCGATGCGCCAAAAATGACGACCACCGTCGGCGGCGCGCCGCGGTGCTTGCTCAGGCCTTGGAGAAACGGGTGGCGAGGTTCATCAACCATGGTGGGAGGGCGTGGAGCCGGTGTCGCGGTGAAGGTGAAAATGCTTCGGGAAGAGCGGCACGTTAGGATGGTGCAAAACTTCCGCCGCCCGGCCATCAGACACCCTAACCTCCACGATGTCGAAACGAAAATGCGCCGGGGGCGCGGCCAGCCCGCGCAAGTAGGCCTTGGCCGCCCGCAGCACTCGTTGTTTTTTCTTTGCCGTCACCGAAAAGTAACCGGACACCAACGCCGTGGCCGCGCGTGTCCGCACCTCGCAGAAGACCAGATTCGGGCCCTCGCGGGCCACGATGTCCAATTCATCCGGAGCCTGCCGCCAGTTCCGCGCGACGATGGTAAAACCCTTGGCCTCCAAGTGTTCGACCGCCGCCGCCTCCCCCATGCGACCGCGCGCCAGGCGCAACGTATCCGCGATCGGTGCCTGGCGCAGCCCCCAGAACCAACGCCAGCGCGCCGCCAGTTTTTCCCGCCATTTGCGGAACTGATGAATCATACCCATCAATCTGACAACCCGGCTGCCGTCGCGCAATCCCGGAGCCACGCCTAGTCAGATAATATCATTGTGAACAAATTTTATATGGGCAATCGTGTTTCTATGCGGACGCCTGCACTTATCAAAACTGCTTTCGCCGGCGTCGAAAGGATCGGTGCGCCAGTTATGTCAAAGGATATGAGAATTCACCGAGCGCCCAACCTTCGAATAGTTCTGGTGGGATTGATTGCCGCCCTGACGGCGAACACCATTCCCATGACAAAAATACAGGCGGTTGAAGTTGCCGCACCGGCATCGGCCACGGAGGCAGAGCAAGCGGTGGTCACGGTTGTTTTGCAAAAGACCAAGGCGGAGGACATGGCCAAGCGGTTGCTTTCCCTGCAAAACATTGACGGCGAGGCAAAGACCACTCTTGCGGCAAATGTAACGACCAACTCGCTGACCATCACCACCGAAAAAAAGTTTGTGGACGGATTGCGTGAACTCGTGGGGCTGCTGGATGAGGCCTCCGAACAAATCGTCACCGAGGTGTACTTCCTCGACCATGCTGGAGGTCTCGACGCCAAAACCCTCGACTTTGCCAAGATCAAGGATCTGCGGGGTGTCCAAATAAAAGCCCATCCGATTATCGTCACTACCAATGGGCAGGAAACAACCCGTTATGTGGGGGAGGACTTTAATCTGCCCGTGGACTCCACCCCATCCCTGCCGGTCGGCAGTTGGACCATGACCGTAAGACCGGAGAATGCCGCCGATGGCATCCATTATTCCTTTACAGCCACCCTGGTCGCCTCGGGTACGCCGCCCGAAAGACCTGTTTTCTCGCGCACCAAGGAATCGAAGTCTGCGGGAGTAGTGGCGCCCGGTGAGACAATAATCCTCCCCATCGGCTGGCCTGATCTTGTCATGGTGATGAAATTTACGATCTTTAATGCCCACCCGGCATCAGCCGCAAGCGCAACCTCTTCAACCATCGCCTCCGACTTGCCGCCGCTGGCTTCTGCCACTGGACCATCTGCAACCGCGGTTCCGACCAGTCTCCCAAGTGAGTTGCTCCAGCCGCGCCATGCCTTGCTGGAGCATATCTGGGTGCTCGAAATTCCAAATAACCTGAAGCTCGATCCCGCCACCCTGCTTGAAAATGATCCTCAATTTCCGTTGGTGATAAAATTGAAAGAGACTGCCGGCATCAGCGTGAAAAGTTCGGCGACCGCCTTAATTGAGGAGGGCAATGCGTTTGAATTCCGCACCTCCTACCCATTTGGCGAAAGCCCCATCAATGGCAGTGTAAATCTGCCGGCTCAATCTACCGGGCCCCATGGACATGGACCGCCTGACCCCTCGACGATGTATCTTAGCGCCCGCGCAGAAACCGTGCTTGGGGATACGCTTCACTTTAGCATTTTTGACTATGTCCCTCCGTCGGAGAAAGCTCCGGAGGGCGCCGCCTGCTGGACCTCCGATCTCACCAAAGGCGGCCAGCCCGTGCTATTCCCCCTCACCTCGGCGGGAAAAGATAGTAAGTATGTCGCAGTAATCACCTTCACCCTGGTGGATCCGCATTTTTGGACCGAGGACCTCTCAGATTCCTCCGCCTCTCCGTGGTCGAATGCGCATGCCGACCTGGAAGCCTTCTTTTACCCGCTGGCCCACGTCCAGGCCTACCCAATCGCAAAATTCCTGAACGCCGTTCCGGACAATCTCCAAGGAGACAACCATCACACGACCCTGCGCGTGGATTCCAGCACGCATGCCCTTATTGTTATCACGGAAAAAGATAACGTCGCCCGACTCCGCGCCATCCTGGCCGCGCTGGACCGACCTGGCCCCGCCCAAAGCCAAAGGGAATCCGCTTCCGCCCCACCTCAGTGAAGACCCGTTTACGGCGCCTCGGAATAGGCGTTGCGCTTGGTCAGCAGCGACATCACCACCAGGGCCAGCGTGGTCACGGCCCCGGCCACGAGCAGCACGCTGAGGCATTTGAGGATCATGATATTGCGCGGCAGGCTTTTGAAGTGATGGTCCTTGAGGGGGCGCTGCGTCTTGTAAATCTTCCAGGCCCGCCACGTATCCATGAGCTTGTGGCGCGGCGTGCACAAGATGTACAGGCCGAAGATCAGGGGCACTCCGATGAGCAGGGAGGTGCCAAACCACCAGAGGGCGTCAAGTATGGTTCCAACCATGAAATATCAAACAGCGTTGATGGGTGAGTATAAAAATTGAAGGCCCGAATCGCGGACTGGGCGGGCCGGAGCGGACGGCGGCGGCAAGTCGCGTCTATTAACCCCGGTTCCGCGCGGCGGTTACAGGCCGCTTACGAAACGGATTGGACGCCGCGCGACGGTCAGGAGGAGCCACTGTCGCTGCCGGCCTCCCGCGCTAATTCGCGGCCCGTGCCGGGCCGGCCGGCCGACAGCAGCCCCGTGGGCGCCAGCAGCTTGGTGGTCAACGTATGGATGGCATTGCGGGTTTTGGCGGCCCACTCAAATTGCTCCGTGCGCACGGCGTCGCTCAACTCCGCCTGCAACTGGGCGAGGCGGTGGCGCATGATGGCGGCGTCGGCGTGGCGTTGGGGAATTTTGCCGCGATGGGCGGTGCCGCGGTGCATGCGCGTCAGCATGGGTGGCAGCAAACCCGCGAAAGCCTGATAGCAGGCCGGGCAACCGACCCGCCCTTGCCGCTCGAAATCGCGCTGGCTGCAATCACACACCGGGCAGCGTAACGTGCCGTCCGCCCGGCGACTGACCGCGGGTTCGCCCTGATCCAGCAAGCCGTAGCCTTGCGCATCGAAGATGCCCGCCGCGTCCGCGTGAGCCTGGCAATACGCAGACGCTTGCACGCCGCCGGTCTTGACCGAGCTGACGTACACGCTGGCCGGCTGGCCGCATTCGCTGCAAACCGCGGTCGTGGATTTGCCCATGCGCCTACTATGGAGCAATTTCCGTGCTTTGGCAACTTTTAGCGCTCAGCGCTTTATTTTTAGCGCTTTTATTACCTCGGCTAAACGGCTCGTGTTGAATACCTTCTCCTTGGTTAACCAGCCCTTGCGCGCGCTGCGCACCCCCGCGCGAACATGAAGGAGGCCCGCCGGCTCGTGCGCGTCGGGATTGATCACGCAGAGCACTCCTTTTTGCGCCGCGAAGCGCCAATAACGCCAGTCGAGGTCCAGGCGGCGAGGGTTGGAATTCAGCTCAATCATTTTCCCGTTGGCTGCCGCCGCTTCGATCAGACGCTTGAGATTAACCGCGTAACCTTCGCGCTCGAGCAGCAACCGCCCGGTGGGATGCGCGAGCATCGTCACCCGCGGGTGCTCCAGTGCGCGGACCATTCGTTGCGTCATCGCCGCCTCGTCGGCCCCCTGGCCGAACCGGTTGTGGACTGCGGCCACGACATAATCGAGCTGCGCCAGCACGCCATCATCAAAGTCCAGCGATCCATCTTTCAGGATGTCCACTTCGGAACCGGCGAACAAGCGGACGCGAAATTTTTTGGCGCGATTGAGCGCGTGGATTTGTTCCACCTGAGCCAAAAGCCGCGCCTCATCCAGCCCGTGAGCCTGGAACGAAGACTTCGAGTGGTCGGAAATGCCCAGGTATTCCCAGCCGAGCGCATCGGCCGCCGCCGCCATCTCCTCGAGGGTGGCGCGTCCATCGGACTCGCTGGTGTGGTTGTGAAAAGCCCCGCGCAGGTCGCCCTCCTCAATGAGCCGCGGGAGTTCGCCCTTTTCCGCGGCCTCGATTTCCTCGAGGCCCTCGCGCAGTTCCGGCGGGATGTCGTGCAAACCCAGCGCGCGAAATAAATCCGCCTCCGTGCGCGGCTTGACGACGGATTTGGCCCCCGGTCCGCCTGCGGAAGGATCGTCCTTTTTCGAAAGCCCCCACTCGCCCAGCGTCAACCCGCGGGCCAGCGCCCGGGAGCGCATCTGCACATTGTGGTCTTTGGAGCCGGTGAAATGGTGCAGCGCGAAAATGTACTGCGCCGCCGGCACGACCCGTAAATCCGCCTGCATGCCACCGGTGAGCCGGACCGACGACTTCGTCTCGCCCCGCGCAGTGACCTCCTCGATTCCCGGCTGGGACGTGAACCACTCCATCACCGGCGCGGGCTTTTCCGACGCCACGAGAAAATCCAGATCGCCCACCGTCTCGAGACCGCGCCTTAAACTGCCGGCGGCCTCGGCTTGCTCGACGGCGGGCAATTTGCGCAAGCCCGCGAGAATGGAGTCGGCCACGGCCCGGGCGTCCCACCACAAATGCCGGCGCGAGTAAGCCTCACGATGACGGAGGCCCGCGAGGATGTTGTCCTGCGTTTTCTGGCCAAAGCCCGCGAGCTTCGCCACCGCACCGGAGTTGCAGGCTTCCGCCAGTTTCGCCAGTGAATCCACGCCGAGCTTTTGATGGAGCAGGATGATTTTCTTCGGCCCCAAGCCGGGCACGCCGAGCATTTCGACAAGCCCCGCCGGCACGCTGGCCTTCAATTTTTCGAAGGCCTCCAGCCGGCCCGTGTTATAAAGCGTGGTGATTTTTTCGACCAGCGCCTCGCCGAAGCCCGGCACGTCGCCCAGCGTGCCCGCGGCGATGCGAGCGCCCAAATCGTCCTCGAGCGCGGTCAGGTTGCGGGCGCCATTTTGATAGGCCCGCACCTTGAATGGGTTTTCGCCCTGCAATTCCAGCAGGGTGCCCATTTCCTCCAACACTGCGGCAATGGCGGCCTTGTCCATGCGGAAAACTTGCCGGAAAGTTTTCCCAAACACGAATGAAAACAGCCTGGCGCCGCAGAACGAGCGCGTTTTGAAACCAAACTCCGGCGGCGCGCTGAGGGCAGCGCGCCCTACCGGTGAACGGACCATGCGTCAACTGCAGTGCGCCTTGGCAATTTAGGTAGGGCGCGGTGCCCTCACCGCGCCACTCTTATTTGGGTTTTTTACAGAGCACAAAGGCCGCGGGCTTATTTCGCGCCCACCAACGACACGTCGAAGACCAGCGTGGCGTTGGGCGGGATGACGCCTCCGGCCCCGCTCGCACCATAGCCCAGCGCCGCCGGGATGACCAATTTTCGTTTCTCACCCACGCGCATCCCGGCTACGCCTTCGTCCCATCCCCTTACCACTTGGCCCGCGCCCAGCGGAAACGAAAACGTTTCATGCCGGTCCAGCGACGAATCGAATTTCGTCCCATCCAACAACCAGCCGGTGTAATTGACGGTCACCGTCTGGCCGGATTTGGCCGACAGGCCGTCACCCGGATCGAGGATGTAATACTGGAGGCCGTCCGCCATTTTCACGGCCTCACCTTTAATCGGTGCGCCGGGCAGGTTTCCCGAGGGCGTCACTGGCGTCGCCACGGGTGCAGAACTGCCGCCGCAACCGGCGAACGCCTGCAGCAACACGAATGAGAAACTCCAGCAGCAGAAGTTAATTTTCTTGGTCATGGGGTAGGGGGTTGGGGAGTGACAAGCATTTGAAGCGTCAAAGCAAAAGCGCGTAGGCGGTGCGGGAAATGGCCTTGCCGTCGGCCAAATGCAGCGTGAACGCCACGGTGGTTCGAGTGGTTTCCTCGCCGGAGTTGGCCTTCACGGGCGTAATCGTCACGTCGAAGTGCCGGCCCTTGACTGTCTCCTTCACCTCCACGGTGAAGCTTTTGGGGTCGGAACTCACCGCCTCGAATTTTTCAAAGGTGATGCCGGGCAGGATGCCGATGGAAATTACCTTCGGGGTCAAACTGTCCTTTTTTGACCAGTAGACCACCTTGGGGTCCACCTGCATCACCACGGGCACGGTGGTTTGCAAATTCAGGCCGATGGCCGGCTGCGTGGTGGAATTGGTGCTCAGCGTCACCTCTTTGTGCAAGGGTCCCTCCGCGCCGGTGATGGTCATCACGACTTTCACCTCGCCGGATTCACCGGGCGCGTATTCGCGTTTTTCCAGCGTGGCCACCGTGCATCCGCAGCTCGTCGCAATTTCCGTGATTTTCACGGACTGGTTGCCGGTATTTTTGAACCTAAAGCCGGCCTGGATTTCGGTGTCCGACCACCGCGCCGGCACGTCCAACGTGCTGTTTTCAAAGGTCAATTGCGCCCGTGCCCACGGGCTCACCGCCACGAGGATAGGCAGAAGAAACCAGCGTCGGCAAAGCGGGGCAATCATGGCGCAGGCGGCAAGGCTTCCGGGGTATTTGTGCTCCATTGGAACACCCATACCGCCAAGGTCAGCAATACCACATCCTCCCCCAGCCGCAACGGATAATTCGTCTTGCCGCCGTCCGGGCCGAAACACCCGCAGGAAATATCCACTCCCCGCAGCCACGAAACCGCCAGCAAAAGTATGAAGCCCGCCAACATCACCGCCAGCAAAGCGGCCGCTGGCCGGCGTGAGCGCTCAAACAAAACCGCCGTGCCCGTCACCACTTCGAGCGCCGGAGCGTAATAGGCCGCGACCAGCATGACTTCCGGGGAAAACAGCCGGTAGCTTTGCAGGTCACGATAGAATCCGGCCACATTTTGCGCTTTGATAACGCCCGCGGCTAAAAACATCGCCCCCAGCAACGCGGACGCCAAGCGCACCCGCCAGATTTCCCAAAGTTCCTGCCCCAAGCCGAGTGCATCCGAGTTCATTGGGCCGCCCTTCCCGGAGGGGCCGCGAGCCCTTGGCGCGCCGCCTCCCAACCGCCGGTTAAAATATGCACCTCCGGCAAGCCGGCCTTGCGCAGCCGCTCCGCCACCGCCCGGCTGGTCTGGCACCCGGCATCATCGCAATAAACGACGACGATGAAATCCGGCGTCCAGCGCGACATGAGCTGGGCGAAGCCGTCCTCCCAAACCGCGTCATAAAGATTAATCGCTCCCGGCACATGGGCCTGCACAAAGGCCTCGCCATGACGCGCATCGACCCACAAGGCCTTGCGGCCCAGCGCCGCCGCCTGCGCATACGTAACCTCATCCGGGGTCGGTGCCGGCCCCGCCCAATCCAAGCCTGCCGTCGAAAATGCGCGCAACCCCAGGGCCAGCGCCGCCGCCAGCGCGAGCAGGGCCACGATCTGCCAGGCCAATTTCACCGCAACAACAAGATCAAGTCCTTCGGTTCAACCCGTTCCCCAACGCGCACCGCGATTTCTTCCACGACGCCGTCCACCTGCGCGTACAGCGTCGTCTGCATTTTCATGGCCTCGAGCACGCACAGCTTGTCGCCGGTGGCCACTTTGTGGCCGACAGAAACCGGCAGGCTGCTGATCATGCCCGGAATGGGCGCGCCGATTTGGCGGGCGTCGGCGGGATCGGCCTTGCGCCGCGGTTTGCCGCGCGGCTGCACCGCTTTGTCGCGAACCCGGGTTTCCCGCGCGCGGCCGTTCAACTCGAAGGTCAGCGTGCGCAGGCCCTCGGCGTCGGCCTCCCCCAGGGAAATGAGTTTCACGTAGAGGCGCTTGCCCTCCTCGATGTCGATGGCCGTCTCCTCGCCCACCTTGAGGCCGTAAAAGAACACCGGCGTGGGAATCACACTGACGTGGTCAAATTCGTCCGCAAACTTGGCCATTTCCTCGTACACGCGCGGATACATCAGGTAATCGTACAAATCATCATCATCGCCCTCGCGTCCGCAGATTTTGCGCACCTGCTCGCGCGCCGCCGCGAGGTCCACCGGCTTGGCCTGGGGCCGGCCCGTGCTGGCCTTGCGATTGCCCAAGACGGCCTTTTGCACGTCCTTGGGCCAGCCGCCCACCGGCTGCCCGAGGCCGCCGGAAAGCATGTCCACCACCGATTCGGGAAAAGCCGTGCCAGGCGGCAGGTTGACGAGGTCCTTTGGCTCGACCCCGCGAGTGAGCAGGAAAATCGCCAGATCGCCGACGACCTTGCTGCTCGGGGTGACCTTGATGATGTCGCCCAGCAACAAATTCACCTCGCGGTAATAACGCACGACCTCTGGCCAGCGGGCGCCGAGGCCAAGCGCGGCGGCTTGCTCGCGCAGGTTCGTGTACTGGCCGCCGGGCATTTCGTGCTGGTAAACCTCCGCGCTGCCGAATTTCGGGCTGGTGTCGAACGGCTCGTAATACTGCCGCACCGCCTCCCAATAAATCGATAACTCGTTGAGGAAATTCACATCGAGGCCGGTGGCGCGTGGGTCGAACTGCAGCGCCTGCACGACGGAATTCAAGTTCGGCTGGCTAGTCAGACCCGACATCGACGACACCGCGAGGTCCACGATGTCCACCCCGGCCGCACTCGCCGCGAGCACGGAGGCGGACGCGATGCCGCTCGAATCGTGCGTGTGGAAATGCACCGGAATGCCGATTTCGTCCTTCAGGGCCTTGACCAGTTTCGCCGCCGCCAACGGATGGCACAGCCCGGCCATGTCCTTGATGGCCAACAAGTGCGCCCCGCGCTTTTCCATTTCCTTCGCGAGCTTCACATAATAACTGAGCGAGTACTTTGTGCGCGCGGGGTCGAGAATGTCGCCGGTGTAGCAAATCGCGGCCTCGCACAACGAGGACGTGTGCTCGACAACGGCTTCCATCGCCGCAGTCAGGTTCGGCAAATAATTCAGCGAGTCGAACACGCGGAAAACATCCATGCCCGCCTCCGAGCAGTGCTTCACAAAGCCGCGGATGACGTTGTCCGGATAATTGGAATAACCGACGCCGTTAGCGCCGCGCAGGAGCATCTGGAAGCAGATATTCGGAATGCGCGCGCGCAATTCTCGCAGGCGGTCAAACGGGTCTTCCCGCAGAAACCGCAGGCAGGTGTCGAATGTCGCTCCGCCCCACATCTCGAGCGAGAAAAGTTGCGGCGCGCGCCGTGCGATGGCGTCGGCGCACCCGAGCAAATCGGCGGTGCGCACGCGGGCGGCGAGCAGCGACTGGTGCGCGTCGCGGAAAGTCGTGTCCGTCACCAACAGGCGCTTTTCCTTCAGCACCCATTGGGCAAATTTCACGGGCCCCAGTTTGATTAATTGGTCGCGGGTGCCGGGCGGTGGCGCCGCCTTGCGGTCCCATTTGGGCGGAATGAGCGGCAGGGTCAGCTTCGGCACGGGCCGGCCCTTGACCTGCTCGTTGCCGTTCACAATCACGTCGCCCAGGAACTTGAGGAGCTTGGTCGCGCGGTCGCGCCGGTGCGAAAACCGGAACAATTCCGGCGAGCTTTCAATCATCCCCGTCGTCGCCTTGCCCGCGCGGAAGACCGGGTGGTTGATGACATTCTCGAGAAAGGGCAGGTTCGTCTTGACGCCGCGGATGCGCATTTCGCGCAATGCGCGGTCCATGCGCTGGCAGGCGACATCGAAGGTCGAGGCTGAGGCCGTCATCTTCACCAACAGCGAATCGTAGAACGGCGTGATGACCGCGCCGGTGTCGCCCATGGCGCCGTCGAGGC
>CAZLRH010000002.1:0-379430 GCA_964562015.1 uncultured Opitutales bacterium
GCAACTTCGCCGCCGCCGCCGGAGCCGCCGGGGCCGGAGCCGCCGGGGCGTCGGCACCCCAAGCTGTCGCCATCAGGCTGCTGCCACTGATTGCTAACACACACATAATTTTAGAGAAAGATTTCATGAAATATTGAGAATTGAAGTGAAAAGGTTTAAGTCGCCTGGCGGTCGGCGCGGAAGCGCCCCCGCCTCTGAAAGATCCCCCGCCCGTGAGGACGAAAGATGAAGAGGTGGAAAACTAGACCTCTAGCGGAGGCGACAAACCCGTTTGACTCCAATACGCCGCAGTGAGTGGGCGAAAGACCTGCTCACGGGCATCCCAATATCCCACCCGAAAAGCCGGGCAGGCATCCATGGAAATAGCTTTGGCCAGCTTGACGGAACGCTCGCTCATCTTGTCCCGCACCGGCGAAAAGGAAAGTTTCAGTTCTGTTTCCCCACAAAGGCCTTCCGTAAGACCGTGCGGCCCGGAGCCCTGACCCATCAATGAGCTCTGGCGCAGCTCGGCCGGGCAAAAGGAGGGCGCCGGCGTAACGTAGTGCAGAATGACGGCCGGGTGACTGCCGGGAGTAACCATGGCATGAGTAGTCGCCGGGGCCACGGAGAAGGCCACCGCCACGAGTATCATCCACGCACGAAAATTCATTGAGCCCAAGAATTAGCAGATAAGGTGCCAATTCAGCCCGTTTTGTTAATTAAACGTTGATAGACGCGGGCGAGGACTGAAAAAAGCGTATATAAGATGCACGCGCCTGAGCAAAATTGCTCATTCCCAAAGCCTTGCCTTCTCCGCAGGAATCAAGCGGAATAGACGGCCTTGCCCCTTATATCCCATGCCTGCCAGCCCTGAACTTTTCGACGTGGTGGACGACCAGGACCGCGTACTGCGGCAAATGGAGCGCGCCGAGGTGCACCGCCAGCGACTCTTTCACCGGGCGGTGCATGTGCTGGTGTTTGATTCGCGGAGCCAGGTTTATCTGCAGCGCCGCTCCCAACTTAAGGACACCTATCCGGGCCGCTGGACGACTTCGTGTTCCGGGCATGTGGATGCGGGAGAAAACTACGACGAAGCCGTCCGCCGGGAACTCGGCGAGGAGCTGGGCCTGCACCTTCCGCCGAAAGTGACCCCGGCGCGCTTTACCAAGCATCCACCCAACCGCGCCACCGGCTATGAGTTTATTTGGATTTACTCCTTGGTCACCGATGCTCCGCTCACGCCGGATGCGGCGGAGGTGGCCGAGGGCCGCTGGGTGACGCCCCCGGAACTCGATGACATGATGGCCCGCGAGCCCAAGACCTTTACGCCTTCTTTCCTTTTGGTGTGGAAGCTGTGGAGCGAACAAAAGCGGCGCAAAGGCCCGGCGAAGGCGGCGATTTAGCGGGGTGCCTTCACGCCGGCCAACCGATAATAGACACCCATGCGACTGGTGCCAGAAACCTGGTGGGGAAAAATACGGGCGACCGTGCTCATTCTGACCTTCGGTGGGTTGCTGGGGTGGTTTTGGATTATTCCGGCGGCCGTGTATGAGGCGTATACTCCGCACGAGGGCGACATTCTTTTCCAGTCGCTGCCGGGAGGCAACGACTTGGTGGCGGCCATCGAAGGCGCGACCCACTCGCCGTTTTCCCATTGCGGGATGGTTGAGCAGGTGGGAGGAGAATGGGTGGTGCTCGAGGCCATCGGCACAGTGCATCGCACGCCGTTGTTTTGGTGGATCTGGCGCGGGCGGGGCAGCCGGGTCGCGGCCTACCGCCTCCGGCCGGAGTACCAAGCGTTTGTGCCGGCGATGCGGGCGGGCGCGGAACGACTCATGGGCCGGCCCTACGACTTCCACTACGCGTTTAACAATGGCGAGATCTACTGCTCCGAATTGGTTTTTGACGGATACCAGGCGGCCACCGGCAAAGAGTTGGGCCGCGTCGTGCAACTGGGCGACCTCGACTGGCGGCCTTATGTTGCAACCATCACGAAGTACGACGAGTGCACGGCGGACACCCTGCCGCTCGGCCGCCGCATGATCACCCCGCGCGACCTCGCCGCCGCCCCGGAGCTCGAACGGGTGTTCAACTGGGGATATTGAAAGGGGAAGAGTTTTTTGACAGAATTAATAAAATTAAAGGAATTATAGGCCAGACGAGAGTAAAAAATGCTCTGTACTTAATATTGTTAATTAAATAAATTCGCTCAATAGACTTTGCCGCGGGCGCGGAATTGCTCGTAGGTGTCGGGATTCAATTCCTGGAGGAAGCGGCTGGGTTCGAGCGTGGTGGGCGGCCCGCCTTGCATGGTGAGGCGCGGGTAAAGCACATACAGTTCGTCCCGCGCGCGGGTGGCGGCGACGTAGAACAGGCGCCGCTCCTCCTCGATGTCACCCTCCTCGATGGCGCGCTTCAAGGGCAGGAGGTTGTCCGCGACGCCGATGAGAAAGACGACGGGAAATTCGAGGCCCTTGGCTTGGTGGATGGTGGTGAGGCGCACGGTGTCGGTGGGCACCTCGGCGCCGCGGTCGCTGGTTTCGGAATTAAGCAAAGCCAGTTGGGAAAGCAATTCGTTCATCTCCGTGAATCGGCCGGCGAAGCCGATCAGCCCGTCCAGGTCCTCCCGGCGCGACTGCCAGTTGTCGTAAATGTTGCGCAGATAGTCGCCATACCAGCCCTCGATGGCGATGCGCACGACCTCCTGCGGTGTGGCTACCTGGCGGCGTTTTCCGGCGGCCGGCTTGGGCGAAGCCGGCACTTTAGCGACGGTGCCCGCTTGGGAAAAATCCTCGTCCGCACCAAACAAGGCGGATTGTTCCATTTCGCCGGCGTCCGCATTTTGAATATTTAATTTTGAATTTTCCATTTCCTCCTCCGGATGAAGCTGCGCCACGCCCGCGGCGGCCAGGGCCTCCTCGAGATTTTGCAGCGTGAGGGCGAGGTCCTTCAAATCGCCGCGCGCTTCGGCGGGCGCCTTGGCCAGCACCTCGTCATCCGTCAACGCGGCGATGAGGGATTTGCGGTCGCGCCGGGCGGCGGCATCGGCGGCGGCCAGGATCTGCTCGGCCTTGCGCGCGCCGACTTTCGGCAGGAGCGAGGCCAGGCGGGTGAAGGCCGGCGTGTCGCGGGGATTGTGCGCGAAACGCACGTGGGCCACGAGGTCGCGGATGTGGGCCTGCTCAAAGAAGCGCACGCCGCTGGTGATGGTGAACGGCACGCCCGCGCGCGACATTTCGAGTTGCAAATCCATCGCCTGATAATGGGCGCGGTAAAGCACCGCGATGTCGTGCAGGGCGAGGCCGTCGTTGTCGCGCAATTCGCGGATGCGGGCGATGACGAGTTGCGCCTGCTGCTGGCCGTCGAGCGCGGCGATGACGATGGGCTTGCGGTTCGGCTGGCGCACGGGGCGGAGGAGTTTGTCGTAACCGGCGCCGGCCGGCTGGCCCGCCAGGATGCCGTTGGCAAACGCCAGAATCTCCGGCGAGCTGCGATAATTTAATTCGATTTTGTGGATCTGCGCCCCGGGATGCCGCTCCGCAAAATGCGCGATGTTTTCAAAATGCGCGCCCCGCCAGGTGTAAATGCACTGCGCGTCGTCGCCCACCGCCATCAGTTGGTGCTTATTCGCGAGCAGGTCGACGATGTCGGACTGCAGCTTGTTCGTGTCCTGGTATTCATCGACGAGAATATGCTGAAAGCGCTGCTGATACCGGGCGCGGACCGTGGCATCCTGCTCCAGCACCTTGAGCCACAATTCCAGCAGGTCGTCGTAATCGACCACTTGTTTTTCGAGCTTGGCGGTGGCATAACCGGCATAAAATGTTTCCAGTTGGCCGCGAATTTCCTCCAGCCACGGATACTTGTCCTGCACCAACTCACCCAAGCTCCGCCGGGTATTGCGCGCATAACTGAAGATGCCTTCCAGCACGCTGGCCTTCGGATGCTCCTTGCGCTTGAAGAAGGCCGGGTCTTTCGCCCGCACGACATCCGAGAGCAGGGCCTCGGCGTCGTCCGCGTCCAGAATCGTGAAATTGCTCCCGAGGCCGACGACCTCGCCGTTTGTCCGCAAAAAGCGTTGGGCCACGCTATGAAAGGTGCCGCCCCAAAAGCTGCCCCAGCGGGTCATGCCGGTCAATTCCTCGACGCGCCCGAGCATTTCCCGCGAGGCCTTGTTGGTAAACGTCAGCAGCAGGATATTCCACGGCGGCACGCGCTGATTCTGAATCAACCACGCCACTCGATAGGTCAACACGCGAGTCTTGCCCGAGCCGGCGCCCGCCAGCACGAGCGCGGGGCCGGGCCCCGGCGCGGTGACGGCGGCCAGTTGGTCCTCGTTCAGTGCGCCCGCAAAATCGATCGGCGAAAAATCGCCGGGACGCATTGGTTCGAGAAAATCGCTCATTGGGCGCATCCTTTCCGGCCCGCCGCCCAAAGGCTAGAAAAAAGCCCACCCGACTGTCTTTTCGCATGGCTTTTAGCTCCGACTATCGCTTTTCTCAGGTGTAGATTTCCAGCCGAAGAGGGCCGTCGCCAGCGACGCCCCAACCGCTGTACCCCTCGGGCTCCGCACTAAGAACTAAGCACCAAAACACTAGAACACTACCCCGCCCATGCCCTTTCACCCCTCGCAATTGCGCGTCAACCCCGGCGATCCCGATCCCCTCCGCCATCACCGCACGGACGCCACGCTCGGCTTCGGCAGTCGCGACACCGCCCAGGAAACCCTGGCCGAGCTGCTGCCACAATTGCGCGAATTGCACGACCGCCTCTTTGCGCAGCGCACGTGGTCCCTGCTCGTCATTTTGCAGGCGATGGACGCCGCCGGGAAGGACGGGATCGTCAAGCACGTGCTGGCGGGCTTCAACCAGCAGTCGTGCCATGTGACGGCGTTTGGGCCGCCGGCGGGCGCGGAGCTTTCGCACACGTTTTTATGGCGATGCGTGGCGGCGCTGCCCGCGCGCGGGCAAATCGGCGTGTTCAACCGCTCCTATTATGAGGAAGTCCTCGTGCCCCGCGTGCACCCGGAATTTCTCGGGCCCCAGCGGCTGCCCGGCTCGTGCGAAACCGCGGACCCGACCTCCGGCGGAAAGGCTCGGACACACGCGGCCCATGCTCCCTCGCAGCGGGCGCCTTCCCTCGCCCACAGCCCGCGCAAAGTGAACCTGGACTTTCCCTCCCGCGCCTTCTGGCAGGGGCGGTTCGACGACATCAATGCCTTCGAGCGGCACCTTGTGCGCAACGGTGTGCACGTGGTGAAACTTTACCTCAACCTTTCGTTGACGGAGCAGAAAAAGCGGTTCCTCCTGCGCATCAACGACCCGGCGCGCAATTGGAAGTTCTCCCCCAACGACGTGCGCGACCGCCACAATTGGGCGGACTATCATCAGGCGTACTCCGAAATGCTGTCGGCCACGAGCACGCCCTGGGCGCCATGGCATATCCTGCCCGCCGACCACAAATACGTCGCGCGCCTCTCGTCGGCGCTGATTTTGCAGCACGAACTGCGCGCGCTGCATCCGCAGTTTCCGCGGCTGGACCCCGCGGCGAAAATGGATTTGGCCAAGGCGAAGAAGCTGCTGGAGAAGGAGAAGTAATTCTAACCACCATCCTCAAAGATTAATGATCTGGGGGCCCAGGAACCTGCTCAGGATTCCATTTTAGTAGCAATGGCCCGTATTCTCGTACGATTCCTGAATAAGTTCCTTTCATCAGACTAGGCATATTCGCGCGCAAGAGATCATCCATCCGCCAGGTCTTTAGCTTTCGACCAGCATATTCGACCTCATGCGCATCGGGCTCGTCATAGCCATCGTTTCGACGCTGCCAATTTGCCCATGCCGCTTTCGCACGCGGGTGGTTCGAGAGGGAAAGCATACAAGCGGATTCATAGCCGCCATTTTCGGGTTCTGCCTGGGCAAGGTCGATTAGAACCGCTATGGATTCATCGTTACCAAGGAGGCCAAGAATGACCGCCGCATCCATGCGGGTAAGGGGTATGCGGCTGCGAAGTTTCATTTGGATTTTCTTAAAACCAGCCGCAGGCGCCAAAAGATATAGCAGGAAGCCCGCTTTAGCGTCAGAGGCGCTATAATCACTGGCGAGGACTTGTCGCAGAAGCTTCAATTGTTGAGGCGAAATAGTAAGAGGCGACAATTTCGCCAAAATCCAACGACAGATGCCAACCACCAAGCCGTTGCGTGAACGAACTGCATTCGCTGACATGGGAAGGAGACGACGGAGGACGGCGCCCCACCGCCCAGAGGACGGGGCAATGCGACGCAAGATGACCATCATCATTGGGACGCATGCCGAATCATCCCAAGAGGCCAAGATCGCCAGAGCCGAATGATGCTCTGGACCCACAGGCTTTTTCAGTAATATTCGCGCAACTTCGGGCTGCACGTACTCACGACCCAAAAGCGCAAGGGCCTCGAGTGAGGATTTGAAATTTTTCCGATCATGCAAACTTAGTTTTTTTCGTATTGAATGCTGTCGCTCTTGAATTTGCTCTTCGGCGGCAGCCTGCACCATGGAAAACACCTCCGGGTGAATATTCTCGGCCATTTTTGCAGCCGATACGAGGTCATTCAATAAAATGAGCAGCCAACACAATTTCCGGCGACCACATTCATCCTCCATCGAAGCAAGTCGGTGGATTTCATCGGCTATAGGTTCCAGCCGCCAGGCCAAACGACGACCTTCCTCCGTCAGGTAAAACCTCCATTTGCCAGCGACCAATTTAGCTTCATTCAAATGTAAAAGCTCGAAATGCCATGCATTTTCAAGCGGAGGCCCATGGCGCAATTGAATTTCACTCCATGACGGATTCGTTGTCGTAGTCAGGAAACGCGTGAAAAAAAATGGATCGATTTCCGCCGTGGTGCCATCGTCTGCAAAATCCACATCAAGGTTCGTGCCGTCGCGATGGATGAAGCAGCACCCCCGGCCATGAAACATATAGTGCCAACCCGGCTCATCAGGCACCTCGCCCTCGGTTGCAACTCCCTCCGGATATCCAAATGGTCCTAAAGTGGCAATTTTTGTTGCTGAACCAGAAAGCCTGGTCTGGACGATATGCCCCAGCCAGCTCTGTCTGCGCTCATGTCGCAAAAAGCAGAGGACGGCCCAGGTTTCCCATGGCGATAGAGTGCCTTGCAATGGATTTTCAATCGCAGCTAAAAAATCGTCGTGCGTAGGCGTGTGCGAATGCGCCTTTTCAAGCACGGCCTTAATTTGCTGCTCCGATATCTCTTCCGCCATGGTTTAGTGAAGTTAGTTTCTAAAGTTCAGGGGTAACACCAAGTCAATAACAAGGCATTGCCCTACCCCCTTTCCACCTCCGCCTGACCCCGCCCGCCACGCCCAGCAATCGAGTAATTTGGGATTATTTCCAAGATGCGCCTAGTCGCCCATAGGGGTGAACGTTCGCGTTGACTCCCTCGTCCGGGGCTGCCAAATTCACCGTTTCCCCGGGCCGCACCCCGCGTCTGGGCATTTCTTTTTTCGCGATGATCACCTGGTTTCAAAACACGCTCGGCAAGCACCATAAGTGGATTCTCAGCTTCCTCCTGGGGATCACGATTATCACCTTTGTGTTCACCATCGGCTCGGTGCCGACGGGCCGGGGCGGCAGCGGCGCGGCCTCGCGGATGTACCTGGGCTTCGACTTGAACGACCCGCGCGTGATCGAGCCGGTCAAGCAGGGCGCCCTCGAGACGGCGCAGTTGAATTTGCAGCAAATCACCAGCGACCAGCAATTGGATTCCGCCACGCACGTGCGCATGGCCATGCTTTACCTCGCCGACAAGTGGAACATCCCCCAGCCTTCGGAGGCCGAGTTGCAGGCTTACCTCAAGGCGCTCCCAGTGTTCCAAAAAGCCACCGGCGAATACGACCCCGACGCCTACGCCAGCTTCCGCGACCGCATGCAGACCCAGCCCGCGGCCACCCGCGAAATGGTCGGCCAGATTCTGCGCGAGAATTGCCGTCTGGAGCACGTCCGCAACGCCGTCAGCGGCCCCGGTTACGCCCTGCCCTTTCCCGCCCAAGCCGAGGCCACCCTCGCCCACACCAAGTGGGACTTGGACTTGGCGACGCTGAGCATGGATAAGTTTGAGCCGACGATTGCCGCCTCGGGTGATGCGCTGACTGAAATTTTGAAGACATTATACAATCGCGATCCAAATCATTTTGAGGTGAAGGCCGCCATCAAGTCCAGCTACGTGCTCTTCACTGGGCCGCCCACCACGACCGCGCCGACCGCGGAACAGCTCAAGGATTTCGTGTACAAGAATCCGGCGAAGTTCCCCACGGTCAAACCCGACGACTTGGGCGACAAGACCGCGGAAGTCACCGCCGCGTGGCAAAAGGCGCAGGCGGCGGCACTGGGCGGCGAAGTGGCCCGCAAATTCTATCAGGACCTCGTGAATCTGAACTTGCCGCGCAACAATCCGGCGTTCGACGCCTTGTTGAAGAAGTATAACGCGAGCATCAAGCCCCTGCCCGCGCTGGCCCAGGGCGCCACCGCGCCCAAGGACTCTCCGGTGCCGGACGAAGTCATGCAGGACCTCGCCTTTCGCCTGAGCCCGCAACACACTTATTCGGAGCCTGCGATCACCCCGGACGGCGCCGTTGTGCTATTTTACGACGATATCATCCCGGCCCATGTGCCGCCCTTTGAGGAAGTGCGCGACAGCGTGCTCGCGTATTACAAGGAGCAGGAAAAAACCAAGCAGTTTGAAGCCAAGGGCGCCGAATTGCAGAAACGGCTCACGCAGGCCCTCGCCGACGGCAAGACGTTTGCCGAGGCCGCCACCGCCGCCGGCCTGACGGACAAAAATTATCCCGACTTCTCCTTCACCAATCGCCCCGACGGGGTGAGCGAGGGCATCCTCAGCGAGCTGGCCAATCCCGGCACCGGCGACACCCCGTACATTGCCACTCTGTCCAAGGGTCAGGTCAGCAATTTCCTCAAGAGCAGCACCGACGGGTTCTTCGTCTTTATTGCGAAACGGGACACGCCCGCCCTCGCCCCGAATTCACCGGAAGTCACGCCCATCGTCGAGGTTTTTGCCAGCCGCGAGGCCAACACCAATCTCCAGACCATCATCAGCGACTTGATGAAGACCGCGGCCAATGGCCTCAAGCAGCCCAACTCCGCCACGGCGACGAATTAGGCCGGCCCGGAAGTTGATCGTTTGTCGTGGGTAGTTGTTAGCAAGTGGCGAGGGGCTCATAGCTTCAGGTTGTTGGAGATTGGATGTTCTAGGTTGATTGTTGGAGGTTGGTTGCTAACGGGTGCTCCGACTTTTTCTTTGTGCGGTTTTCGGTTGGCGGCGTGTTATACTGTAAACGCCGATGACACCCGAGAGTGAGTTACTGCGCCTTTACGCCCGTCAGGGGGACGAGGCCGCCTTTGGCGAAATCGTCCACCGCCATATAAACATGGTTTACTCCGTCGCTTGGCGCATCGGCGGGGGCGACACGCCACTGGCGCAGGACGTCACGCAAAGTGTTTTTGCCGATTTGGCGCGCAAGGCGGCCTTGCTCTGCCACCGGGCGACGCTGGGTGGCTGGCTCCATACCAGCGCCCGCTTTGCCGCCTGCAATGCCGTGGCCCGGCAGCGCCTGCGCCACCAACGCGAACAAGAGGCTGCCACCATGCAACAAATCTTATCAACACCGGAAGTAGAGTGGGAGCAGCTCCGGCCGGTGCTCGACGAGGCGATTGGCCACCTCAATGCGCGCGACCGGGAAGCCGTGGTGCTGCGCTTCTTTCAGCAGAAAACCCACCGTGAAATCAGTGAAACCTTGGGCCTGACGGAAAATGGAGCCAGAATGCGCGTTGAACGAGCCTTGGAGAAATTGCGCGACTATTTTTCACAACGCGGGATCAAGGCCTCGGCGGCGCTGCTGGCCACGGCGATCACCACCTACTCCACGCAGGCCGCGCCGGCGGAATTGGCAGCGAGCGTGACGAGCGCGGCCGTTGCCTCTAGCGCGGCTACCGGAGCCGTGGGACATCTACTCAAACACCTTCTCACCATGAATAAATTGTCCCAAATTGCGCTCGTGGCCGTCGTCGCGGGCCTGATCGTCCTGCCCTTTTTACGGTCTGCGGCCGCCTCGGCCGGCGATCCCGCCGCAGCCCCAGTCGTTGAAAATCGCGGCGGCGCAACACTTGTTGCCGATCGGTCAACGCCAGCCGCGAATACAACAACAACAAACTCGATAGTCGCCGCGGATACAGCGGTTCCCGGGCGCGGCGCCCGCACCCTGGCGCCCGCGCCGGCGTATGCCCCGGCACCGGCCGAAGCAGCGACCACCGAAAAAACGTTGGTTATCACAGGCAGTTATCCTCCTCCGGGAGGACGAACGCCCGCCCCAGCGCCTTTGACTCCTCTCGCCACCCAAACCACCACACCACTTTCGCGGAACATGAAGATCCGGGTATTCGGAGAAATTTCCCCAGGCTATCCGATCGACGTGACGTTTATCGGCATGGGCGGTACGCAACAATTTCCCGTTTACTCGCTGGGTGCCAACGGCCCGACCATCGTCTACAATAAAAAGGAGTACACTCCGGCCGCCGCCGCCGGGGTGCCCATGATCGTTAGCCTCTTCGTCTCGGTCGGAATGGTATCGGAGGGCTACCGAATTACCTATCAAGCCACGATGCAAATGCCGTTAGACAACGGTATAGGGCAAATAACTTACCAGTCTGTCGGTGCCACGGGCCGCGAAATACTGCAGCCCGGGGAAACTGCGAGTTCGGCCACCGCCACCACAGCCCACGGCGCAGGCACTTTCTACCTCACCCTCTCGGAGGCCTCAAACTAACCAGTGCCCGAGGCCCATTCCCTTTTCCCCCTACCAGAGCTATCATGAAAACAAAACTCATCTTCGCCGGCTGGCTGGCGCTGGGCACCCTGGCGCTCCTGGCGCAATCAGTGCCCTCCACTGACCTAAGCGCAGTCCTCAATGACCAAAATTTCACCGTCAGGATTCAAGGAAACATGTCCTCTGGCGCTCCCCTTGATTGTTCGCTGGTACTGGCGCGGACCGCCACGGCGCGAGTTTTGGTGTGGATGCCAGCCGCGGTCTTAGCCAATGGTTCCGACCGGCCCACACCCACCTTGGCGTCTGTGCAAGTCAATCTCGCCCTGCCGAGTCCGAAGCAAAATGCGGAACCCGGCAGCTATATGGTAGTATGTCAAGTGACGGCGCAAATGCCCATACCGGATGGACTCGGGCACATTTCGTACCAGGTGAGCGGCGCTACCTGTTCGTTCCTGATCAAACTCGGGCAAACTGTGCGCTTGGTGGATAATGCCGCGACCGGCAGCCTCGACTTCACCCTTTCCCCGGCCCCGAACTAAACCGGCGCCATACTTCGCCCGCCTTCATTTTTATCCCGACTCAATTTTATATGAAAAATTATTTTTATTTTTTAATGGTGCTCGCCGCCCTCACCCTGGCGCTGCCCGCGCAAACGACGCCTCCGCCACCGAATACCGCCCCGGCCATGGACCGGGTTTTCCTCCACGTCCAAGGCCAATTGCTGCCCGGATCGCCGTTCGAGACCACCGTGGACACGGCCAATCAACCCCCGCCGGCACCGAATGGCCCAGGGAATAGGCCCCCTGCGCCGCCCCCCGGAGTGCACGTGAGAGTCACGTCCTTGACCAAGAACGGCGACGGCTATCGAGTCCAATACGAAATCAATTTCACCGGAACTGTCGACTCCTTGCCCGCCGACGTGCAAAAAGACATGCTCGTTCATGTTTTTGGAGCCAGCGGTTTTGTAGTCTTAAAACCCGGCGTGCCAATGAAGGTCTTGGCCGCTGGGCCGGACGTCAACCTGACGCTGACCCTGACCCTCTAAACCGTGATTACGCCTCTCGAAGGGTGTCCAGTGGAGTAAACGGGCAAGCTGCACCGGGCTTCCGCAGATTCCTTGTGCGGTTTTGCTTCGGCTGCATAGTATAAGGTAGCACGATGAGCCCGGAGAGCGATTTATTGCGCCAATATGTGCGCCATGGTGACGAGGCGGCTTTCGCTGAACTTGTTCGCCGGCATCTGACCATGGTGTATTCCGTGGCCTGGCGGGTGCTGGGCAGCGACGCCCACCTGGCGCAGGACATCTGCCAAAAGGTGTTTGCCGATTTGGCCCGCCAAGCGCCCTTCCTCTGCCATCGGGCGACCCTCGGCGGATGGCTGCACACCAGTGCGCGTTTTGCCGCCGGCAATGCCGCTGTGAGCCTCCGGCGCCTACGCAAACGCGAACAGGAGGCTGCCACCATGCAACAAATCTTATCTACTCCGGAAGTAGAGTGGGAGCAGCTCCGGCCGGTGCTCGACGAGGCCATTGGCCACCTCAACGCGCGCGACCGCGACGCCGTGGTGCTGCGCTTTTTTCACCAAAAGTCCCACCGTGAAATCAGCGAAGTCCTGGGCTTGACGGAAAATGGAGCCCGCATGCGCGTTGAACGCGCCGTGGAGAAATTGCGCGACTATTTTTCGCACCGCGGCATCAAGGCCTCGGCGGCGCTGCTGGCCACGGCCATTACCACGCACGCCGCCCAGGCTGTGCCCGCGGGATTGGTGGCCAGTGTGGCCGGCTCCGTTATGGCGGGCAGCGCCAAATCCGGGGTGATGGGAACTGCCCTTAAATACTTTCTCACCATGAACAAAAACTCCCAAATCGCTCTGGCGGTCGCCATCGCCGCCCTGAGCTTGATTCCTTTCCTGCGTTCGGCGGCGGCGCCGGAAGACCATTCGCCAACGAACAGCCCCACCCAAAATCAGCCCGACCCCGTTTCTCTGCCGAAGCCCTTGGTGGCGGCGAATAACGTGGTAGCGCAAGCCGCCGCGATTCCCGCCGCGCTGCCCGCCGCGTCCAATGCCCGGACCTTGGCGCCTGCGCCACCGCCCGCCCCGGCACCGGTGGTCGGCACAAGGAATGGCCCGAGCCAAAGCCAGTCGGCGGGTGCGTCCCCACCAGCGGTGGGGAACGGCCCCATAACCAATCCCGCCTCCCCGCCGAATCCTTCGGCGCCAGCCGTCGCTCGCCCGTTGGGTTTCAACGCCGCAACGTTACCCTCCCATAATGTGCGGGTGCGCGTGTATGGCGAACTTTATGCCGGCTATGCGGTGGATGTCACCTTCATCGGTATGGGCCAGGAACAGCGCGAATGGTTGGTGGCCCCGACCGGCGGTTCTGTAGACGACACCGACCTTGCAGCAGTCCATGTCCAGGTGGTGGTCTCCGCGTCTGGCGACGCGTACCGAGTAGAGTATTTTGGCGCACTGAGAGTGGCCAACCGCGACCCAGTTGATCACACATATGTCGCTCCGCCAGTTACCGCCCACGGAGAGGTCACGCTTCAGGCCGGGGCATCCGATACCGCACAGAGCTCGGAGGGCAACGGCTCTCTCACCGTCACGCTTTCAGAAATCAATTAATTTTACTCTCAAATAACCATGAAAATATCACTTATCGCCGGTTGCCTGCTGGCCGGGACCGCTTGGATCTTTTGCGCCCAATCCTCCCAAACCACCGGCACGGCGGGCGGACAGAATTTGGCCGTCCACCTTCACGGGGCCGCGTTGGCCGGCCTGCCGGTGGATCTTATGCTCGTGGCAGCCTTGGATGGCACCGCTGCGGCGAGTTTCCCCGTAGGCGAAAGAGCGTATCCCAACAGCACAGGGGGCATCGTCCACAATCGGCTCATGGGGTATGCATCCGTTTCACTGTCCCTTCCTGATCCAGCGACCAAGGCGGATCCCGGAAGTTATTTGGTCCAATATTCCCTGACCACAACTTATCCACTTGCGCGACAACTCCACGATGGTGTCCTAGGCGCGATTGGAATCCAGTCTTATGGCGCCTCGGGCTTTGTCCTGCTCAAACCCGGACAATCCGTCAGCGTGGGCGATTCCCCGGGACTAGGCAGCCTCGAACTTACGCTGTCCCCCTAAACCGGTTGGGCGTGCAGCCACCTTCATTCCGTTCTCAACCCAATCCCAATTTTTTACCATGAAATCTTATTACCATTCAACCTTTTTAATTATCCTCTTCGCCTCCTTCACTTGGACGCTCATCGCCCAAACGACACCCGCCCCCATCCTCGAACCGGCCATGCTTCATTTTCAGGGCGAACTCCCCACGGGGGTTCCGGTTGAGGTTACCGTTGATACGACCAAGCCGCAGCAAACCTACCAAACACCGCAAAACCCCGGGAGCGCCACTCCGGTGACGTTGCCCGATGGGACAACTGTGTATCGCATTCCATTTCGGCGCGCCGGCTCCAGCCCGCCCCCGCCACCGACACCCGCCCCTCCCGTCGTGGTTGCCAACGTCATTTCGGTGGCCAGAGCGGCCAGTGGCTATCGCGTCGAATACCAGGTTCGTTGTGCGATCCCCATGCTGCCAACCACCATTGGGGATTCCAAGCTTTACAACGGCTTTGACCTGGTCAGCGCGAAAGGTTCTGTGCTGCTGCAACCCGGCGTGCCGGTGAAACTGGCCGATGGCCAGGGCATGACCTTGATCCTGACGCTCACCCTTTAAAGCAGTGCCCGAGGGGGGACTCGAACCCCCATAACCTCGCGGTCAATGGATCCTAAGTCCATCGCGTCTGCCAATTCCGCCACCCGGGCTGCGGGGCAAATGTAGCCGGGTTTCGGGGATGGAGGCAAGCTCAGGGCGAAGTCTGCCTTGTCGAAATTTTGGAACATGGAGGCGGCGGGCTGAGGGCAGCCCGCCCTACCCGCGCCGGGACTACTCCAGTAAATCATCGCAGGTAGGCGCGCTGCCCTCAGCGCGCCGGGACAAATAGTAACTGTCGTCCCTCGAAAGGTAAGACCGGCACTACTTGCTCACGGGAAACGGTTCACAGAGGCGGCTGAGCGTGGTGCGGCCACCGCGCGCGGCGAGGCGCAGGAGTTTGAGGAGAATTTGCGCGGTGATGTAGGCGTCGCCGTGCGCGGTGTGGCGGTCGTGTGGCTCGATGCCGAAACGCTGGCAGAGGCCGTCGAGGCTGAAGTCGCCCTGCGACACGGGGAGCAGCCCGCCGGCCTCGAGATGGAGGGTGAGTTCCATGGTGTCGAGGGTGCGATTGCGCAGGGTGACGCCGAAATGCCGTTCGAGCGCGCCATTGAGCATGGCGATGTCGTAGCCGATGTGGTGGCCGACGATGACGCCGTCGCCGAGGTAATCGAGAAAGTCGAGCAGGGCACCGGCCTCGTCCCGGCCTTTGAGGGATTCGTCCCGCGTGATGCCATGGATGACGACCATGGAATTGTTAAAGGGAATCTTGAGGACGGCCTCAAACGTCTGCTCCAGGAGGATTTCCCCGCCTTGCAGGGCGACGGCCCCGAGCGAAACAAGCGAATCGCGCCGGGCGTCGAGGCCCGTGGTTTCGGAGTCAAACGCCACAAAGCGGACGCGGCTCACGGGGGAGTCGTCGGCCCAGGTGCGGCCAAAGGCGCTGGCATACCGGGCTAAAATGACCGCAGACTCAGACATGATTTGAAACGGGCTGGGCGTCCAGCGCGGCAGGATAAGGGCGGTCATGGCATCCACCCAAGGAAGCATAACGCGTGCCGCTTGCGGGCGCTGGAGGCTTTTTATCTCACCGACTTCGCGGCGCAGTTGCAATGCAAACTGGCGTTTGAATTTCAGCAACTGTCCCCTTGCGCCGGCCGGGCGGTGGTGATTGTCTGGACGGGCGTAGAGAAAGGCGCATACCCCATGCGACGATTATTTCTGGCTGTATTGGTGGCGGTGCTTTCCCTGCATCCTTCAGCGAAGGCCATGACGGAACAGGAGCGGCGGGCTTATTTGGACTGGATGCTTGCGAATTTGCCCGACGTGCCCTCGTGGCGCCAATGGCAGCAAACCACCGGCGAATTGCCGCCGGATTTCGATGCATTGCCGCGCCATAATCTTCTGCCCGATCCCTTGCAGTTCCTCGACGGCAAGATGGTCAAATCACCCGCCGAATGGCCCGCCCGCCGCGCCGAAATCCTTCAGCTTTTTGAAAAATACGACATTGGCACCGTACCGCCGAAACCGAAGCTCGACAACGTCACGGTCGACAGCGAGACCACGCTCAATGGCATCACGACGCGCGTCGTCATTTTGCAATATGGCCCCGGAGAAAAGACGAACTTGCGCGTCACATTGACCATTCCCGAAGGCACCGGTCCGTTTCCGGTTTTAATTGGAGGATCTGCCGCTGCCGTCCAACGCGGCTACATCAATTGCACTTTCTCCGGCAGCGTGGATCAGTTGTCGAATCTCCCGCAACTTTATCCCCAGTTCGACTTCGCCTCCATGGGCCAGCGCGCCTTCAACGCGCAGATGGTGGTGGATTATTTGTACACCCTTCCGCAGGTGGACCAAAAGCACATTGCCATCACCGGTTATTCGCGTGAAGGCAAGATGGCGACCATCGCCGCGGCGCTGGATGAGCGCATTGCGGCGGTCGTGGCCGGAAGCACGGGTGTGGGCGGCGTGCTGTCGTGGCGGCAGGGCAGCGAGCGCAACCAAGCCGAGAGCATCCAGTCCACCACGCTGATGTTTCCGCTCTGGTTTGTACCGCGCCTGCGGTTTTTTGCCGGGCATGAAGACCGGCTGCCGATTGACGGAAACTTGCTGGTGGCGCTGGTGGCGCCGCGCGCGTGCCTCATCGAATACGGCAGCAATGACGAAGTTTCCAATATCTGGGGCAGTGAGCAAACGCTGCGTTCCGTGCAGCCCCTCTATAAGATGCTGGGCAACCCGGAAGGCGTGGGCATCATGCGCGTGGTCGGCGTCCACGGGGCGAACAATGAGGAAGTGTATTTGAACTGGCTGGACATCCAGTTTGGCCGCTCGCCGGAAAAATGGGCCAATAATTTGATGTTTCCCTGGGATTACAGTCAGTGGCTGCAACACAGCGGTTTCAAGATAGACCTAAGCAAATATCCAGCGCACAAGGTCGATGACCTGCTCGTCGACGCGGATGGCAAGCCCATCACCACCACGGCAGCATGGGAGGCGAAAGCCGCGGAGATTCGCAAAAATATTAATTTTATGCTGGGTGACAAGACACCCGTGGTGGAGAGCGTGCCGATGGCCGCCCCGGCCAATGATTTTCCAGCCGGACGCGGGCGCGGCGGCCCTCCGCCCGCGGGGGGCGCACGAGGCGGGCCGGGAGGCGCGATCCCCGCAATTCCTGCCAACGGCGGACCCGGAGGCGCACGCGGCGGACGGGGTGGTCCCGCTGGTTTCGGAGGAGCAAGTTCCGCCGCGATGAACATCGGCACCAGTCCAACGACGCTTACGCAGAACAAAGTCGCGCAAGCGTCCGCAGAATTCGGCTGGCTGGCCCCGCAGCGGGAACAAATCAAGACGCGTGTGATTGCATTTGGCGACAACCTGAAAGGTGACATTTATTATCCGGCCAATACGCCTGAAGGCACCCCATTGCCCACGATCATCTGGTTGCATGGCTACAGTTATCCGCTCGGGTACATGTGGGTTTACAAGCGCGATTTGCATCCGATTCTGGCGCTCACGCAGGCCGGGTACGCGGTGTTTGCCTACGATCAATCCGGTTTCGGCAGCCGGGCCAACGAATCGGCGCCGTTCTATGAGCGCTATCCGCAGTGGTCGCACATGGGCCGGCTGGTGGAGGATGCGCGCGCGGCGATCGATGCGCTGCAAAAGGACGCGCTGGTGGCCCCGCAAAGCATTTCCATTTTCGGCTACACCTTGGGCGGCATGGTTGGCCTTTACACCGCCGCGCTCGATATCCGCGTGCATGGGGTCGTCTCCGTCTCCGGTTTTACGCCCATGCGGACGGACACCGTGGACCGCGGCACGGGCGGCATTGCGCGCTACTTCGACGAACGCGGGTTGCTGCCGCGCCTGGGAGCATTCTCCGGTCACGAAGCGCAATTGCCTTACGATTTTGACGACGTGCTCGGCGCGATTGCCCCGCGACCGGCACTCATCATTGCACCCACTAGGGACCGCGACGCCACGCCCGCCGATGTGCACGCCGCCGTCATCGAGGCGAGAAAAGTTTACGCGCTCTATAATAAAGCCGCCAATCTCGGCTTGTACGAACCCGTGGATTACATCCGCCTGCCCGCCGTCACGGAAGATTGGCTCATTCATTGGATGGACGAAACGATTAATCCCTTCGGCAAAAAATCGGCGCCTGCGGCCACGCTGCCAACCATTGATCCACCCGTGGCGGTGACCGGCGCCAAATAATTTACGTTCAAGTCCAGTTACCCTTTGATTCAACCGCGAGGCACCCATGAAAAAATTCCTTAAAATCGCGGCGACTTTGGCCGGAATTTCATTGGGGGCAAATCTGCACGCCGCCGAGGCATCCCCAACGACGACGCCCCCTGCTCCGGCGGCCGGGAACGCCGGTCCTGTCGCGGGTCGCGGTGGCGCAGGCGTGCGCGGAGCGCGTCCACCCGTGGTCATTCCCACCACGCCGCCGACGGATATCCCCGCGCCGCCGCTGGCCGCGCTCAACCGCCACGCGGTGACACTGACCGAGGACGGGGCCACTTACACTTTGGACAACGGCGTCGTGCGCGCCCTGGTCGCGAAAGTCTCCGGCGATTTGATTTCGCTCAAATATCGCGGCCTGGAAATGCTCGCCACCTATACCACGCCTGAGGGAGCACCCGATCTCCAGCGCGATCCGCCGGGCGATCCGGGCCGCGGGCGCGGCATGACTGACCATATGTACGGTTTCTGGTCGCACGACACCATCGCACCGCGGACGGTGGCAAAAATCACCCTCGACCCCAAGACGAATGGCGGCCAGCGCGCCGAAGTCTCCGTCAAAGGTTTTTCCGATGGCCAGAAGCTTGGGCACGGCCCGGGCGCGCCCGCCGACGGTGAATTTGCCAGCGACATCGAAATCCGCTACGCGCTGGGCCAGGAGGACAACGGCGTGTACACGTATTGCACCTTCGAGCACCTTCCGGCCTATCCGGATGCCACGCTGGGCGAGGCGCGTTTTTGCGTAAAGCTCAACAGCATCTTCAATTGGATGCTCGTGGACGAACACCACAATTTGTTTTACCCGCGCGAAATGGAGGCCAGCGGCGACGACAAATACAATTACACGACGGTGCAGTTCGACCACCGGGCCTTCGGCTGGGCCAGCACTTTTGGCAAAGTCGGCATCTTTTTTGTCAACGCCTCGACGGAATACCTGAGCGGCGGGCCGACGAAGGTGGAATTCATGACCCACCGCGACACCACGGGCCCGGACTACTTTCCCTGCATCCTCAATTACTGGCGCAGCAGCCATTACGGCGGCAGCGCCGTGGATGTCGCCGCCGGCGAGCAGTGGACAAAGGTGGTGGGGCCGTTCTTGATTTATTGCAACGAGGGTCCCGACCCCGCAGCGATTTTCAAAGACGCAAATGAGCAGGTGGCGCGCGAACAAAAGAAATGGCCTTATGCATGGGTCGAGGGCGTGGATTACCCACACCACGACCAGCGCAGCACAGTATCGGGACAGTTGATGCTGAAGGACCCCTTGATGCCGAACGCAAAAATGTCGCACCTGCTCGTCGGCCTCACCCACCCCGATTATCACATCCCGACCCCGCGCGCCGCGGCGAGCAACACGCCGGTCAACATCACCTGGATGACCGACGCCAAGCACTACGAATTCTGGGCCCGGGGCGAGGACAACGGCAAGTTTGTCGTGCCCGACGTGCGCGCCGGCAATTATACGTTGCACGCGATTGCCGACGGAGTTTTGGGCGAATTCGCCCAAGCCAATGTCGTCGTGGCAGCGGGCCAACCGCTGGATCTCGGCTCCCTCACCTGGACACCGGTGCGCCGGGGCCGGCAACTTTGGGACATCGGCGTGGCCAACCGCAATGGGCGCGAATTTCTCAAGGGCGACGATTACTTCCATGACGGCATGGCGCTCGTGTACCGGGATAATTTTCCCAACGACGTGAACTTCGTCATCGGCCAAAGCGATTACGCCAAGGATTGGTATTTCCAGCATGTGCCGCACGTGGGCGAAGGAGCCGTGCCCAATGGCATTGTCGGCGGCGGAGGCGCAGGCCGCGCCAGCCCGTGGACGATTACGTTCGATTTGCCCAAGGCACCGGCGGGAGGAGTGGCGACGCTGCGGGTCGCCATCGCGGGCGGCAATGCCGGCGGCGGCGGCATTGCCGTCACGGTCAACGATCAGCCCGTCGGGGCAATTCGCATGAAAGAGGGCGGCGACTCGACCGTCGGCCGCAACGGCATTCAAGGCCTCTGGTACGAGCGCGAGGTGCCGTTTCCGGCCACGCTTTTGCATGCCGGCCCCAACGTCATGAAGCTCACCGTGCCCGCAGGTGGCGCCACCGCCGGAGTAATCTACGATTATTTGCGCCTGGAATTGGATGAAACCGCCACGCCGGCGCCCAATGTCGTTACAAATCCCTAAATTTAACCACAAACCCACCTCATGAAATTCTCTCTCCCCGCTGTGCTCTGCGCCCTGGCCCTGCCCTTCGCCGCGCACGCCCAAACTTCGCCGGTGCGGCTTGACAGCCTGACCACCGAGCACGAAAAGAACCCGCTCGGCATTGGCGTCACGCAACCACGCTTGTCATGGAAAATCATTTCCACCCGCCCGGGCGAAGTGCAGACGGCCTACCAAGTTCGCGCCGCCGCGACCGCCGCAAACCTCGCCGCCGACAAGGCTGATTTGTGGGACTCGGGTAAAGTGGCGTCCGACCAGTCGGTGCTCGTGCCGTGGGGCGGAAAGACACTCGGCTCACGCGCGCAAGTTTTCTGGCAAGTGCGCACCTGGGACAAAGCCGGTCAGCCCTCGCCGTGGAGCAGCACCGCTTCCTTTGAACTCGGACTGCTCGATGCCGCCAACGATTGGAAAGGCCAGTGGATCACGGTGCCCTTGCCGCATTTCGACATCGAGGAAGTCCCGCTGGCCAAGGCGAATTGGATCAGCGCGGGCTCAGCCTCGAATCAAGCGGCGGCGGTGCGCTTCGTGCTCAATCTGCCCGAGGATGCAAAAATCCGCGGCGCCACGATTGATGCCATTGCGGACGGCGTCGTTTCGCTCTACGCGAACGGAAAAGCCACACTGCAAGGCCCGACCAGCCATGCCGCCCCGTTTCACGCCGATTTCGGCCAAAATTTGCAACCCGGGAAAAATATCATCACCCTGGGCGCCGCGGCGGTTCATTTCGCGAACACCAGCGAAAGAAATGCCATCGCGGCCCATGGGGTCGTCGAATTGGAAAACGGGACACGCATTGAATTCAACACCGATGGCACCTGGAAGGCCTTTGCGTTTCCGCCGACGCCTCCGCGCGGGGCAGCGCCGCCCGTTCCCGGCGTGACCAATGTGTGGTTTCGGCCCGATTTTGACGATTCGGCCTGGGCTCCAGCCACCGTGTTCGGCCTTTATACCGCGGCTCCGCTCGCAGGCGACAACAGCAGCGCACTCGGGCCGGGCCGCTACTTGCGCAAAACATTTACCGTAAAAGGCCCGGTCGCCCAAGCGCGCTTGTACTCGACGGCCCTCGGCACTTACGAAGCGCAACTCAACGGCCAGCCCGTCAACGATCATCAACTGGATCCGGGGTTTACCGATTATTACCACCGGGTCATGGTGCAGACCACGGATGTCACGAAGCTGCTCATCCCCGGCAAAAATGCGGTGGGGGCGATTTTGAGCGACGGCTGGTTTGCCGGGCGCCTGGGCTGGATGGGTCTCGCCCAGTTCAAGTCCGTCAGCGACCACCCGTTGTTCAAGGCCCAGTTGGAAATCACCTATGTTGATGGCACCACCGATACGATTGCCACGGATGGCACATGGCTGGGCGGCCCCGGTGAAATCCTTGGCTCGGACGAGCAACTGGGCGAAGTCATCGATGCGCGCAAAGCCGTCGCGTGGTCGCTGCCCACGTTGGACGACTCGGGCTGGCACATGGCGGACATTGAGGGCATCTTGGGCATCGCCCTCGACCCGCAAATCGGACCGCCCGTGCGCAAGCTCATGGAGTTGGCCCCGAAGAAAATCACCCGCCAGGGCAACGTGTGGCTGGTGGATTTCGGGCAGAACATGGTCGGCCACGTCCGTCTTTCCGCGCGCGGGCCGGCGGGTGCGACCATCGAGGTGACCCATGGCGAAATGCTCAACCCTGATGGAACTTTGTTCCAGGAAAACCTCCGGGCGGCCATTTCGCTTGACCAGTTCATTCTCAAAGGCGGTGCGGCACTCGAAACGTTCGAGCCGAAATTCACCTTTCACGGTTTTCGCTATGCCGCCATCACGGGTTTTCCCGGTGAGCTCACCGCCGACAATATTCGTGGCGTGGTGGTGGGTTCCGACAATCTTGCGACGGGCGGCTGGGAGTCTTCGGACAAGGACTTGAACCAGCTGTTCTCGAATATCGTGTGGGGCCAGCGGGGCAATTTCCTGAGTGTGCCGACCGACTGCCCGCAGCGCGATGAGCGCCTGGGCTGGATGGGCGACGCCCAAGTCTTTTCCGCCACCGCCGCGCGCAACGCCGATGTCGCGGGCTTCTTTGCCAAATGGATGAAGGACGTAAATGACGCCCAGAACGCGCGCGGCGCCTACTCCACCGTGGCCCCGCGCGCCAACCAGACCGACGCCTTTCCCGTGTGGGGTGACGCCGGGGTGATTGTGCCGTGGGTCATGTACAATGCCTACGGAGATAAAAAATTCCTGGCCGACAACTACGACCACATGGCGCGCTGGGTGGATTATCTGACTAACCAGTCGGCCAGCTGCATCGTCAGCATTCGGGGCGTGGGCGACCATCTCGCACCCGCAACGACGCCGGATTCGATCATGGATACGGCGTATTACGCCAATTCTGCCGACATCGTGGCCAAATCCGCCGCGCTGCTGGGCAAAACGGAGGATGCTGCAAAATACCGCCAATTGCATGAAAACATCGCCGCTGCGTTCGCCAGCAACTTCATCAAGGACGACGGCTCTATCACTGCGCCGGGGGGTGCCGGTCGCGGACGCGCAGGCGGATTTCCCGGTGCGGCCCCGGCGGGCCCTTCGAATGGCACGCAAACCGCGTTTTTGCTGGCCCTCAAATTTAATCTGGTTCCGAAAAGTCTGCGCCCCTTGGTGGCCCAGCACCTCGTGGCCGACGTGGAAAAAAATGAACATCTGACGACCGGGTTTGTCGGGTCCGGGCAATTATGTCCCGCGCTGACGGATATCGGGCGTTCCGATCTGGCGTGGAAACTTGTTTTAACGGACACCTACCCCTCGTGGTTGTTTTCCGTGAAAAATGGCGCCACCACCATGTGGGAGCGGTGGGATGCCTGGACGCCGGAGAAGGGCTTTCAAGCCTCGTCCATGAACTCGTTCAACCACTACTCGTTTGGCGCGGTGGGCTACTGGTTTTATGCGGGCGCCGCCGGCATCAAGCTCGACGACGCGAGCCCTGGCTACAAACACTTCCTGCTGCAGCCGCAAATGACGAACCGCCTCAATTATGTGAAGACGTCGCTCGACTCTCCTTATGGCCTGATATCCTCGCATTGGCATTTTGAGGGCGACCAACTCGTGTACGATGCGACCGTGCCCCCCAACAGCAGCGCCACGCTCACGCTGCCCGCGCCCGCGGCCAGCATTCGTGAATCCGGCCAAACCGTGGCGACGACCCTGCTGGATAAGGCCGCCTCGAACGCATCCAGCACCGTCATCAACCTCCCCGCGGGCACCTATCACTTCGCGTTTCCGAAGCAGTGGGTGAAATAGATTGCTGTACCGCGAGTTGGAACGAACTTAGTGAATTCGCGCCTTGCGCATTTGCTTTTTCGCAAAACCAGCTTGCGAGACGAATTCCTTGCCATTATCAGTGAGCATGGGTCTATTGCCATCCGGCTTTGGGAAATCAGTGGCGATAGCACTGGGCAGCGACCACGTATGGCTCGCCTCTCGTGACCAACCCGAAGCGCGAGAGGTGCCAGCGGTAATGGCCACTTATGCGAATACCCAAAAAGTGCGCGCATTGGGGTTGGAGGCCGCGAAGATGATTGGCCGCACTCCTTCGACCATTAACGCCGGACGAATTCTCCAGCACGGCACACCTGAGTCCGTCAAGCAGTCTGCCATTTTTTTTAGAAATAGTTTGAGACCATACTGTGGACTATTGAATCTGGCACCCCGCGTCGTAGTGACAGTTGCTTCCAAAAATGAACCGGACCGGCGGGCAGTGCGAGACACCATGTATTGCGCAGGCAGCCGCGATGTATTACTTTTGGAGGCAGGCATGGCGGCCGCCATTGGTGCTGGATGGAACGTTCAGGAACCGGAATTTCGAGCCAGCTTAGTTTTCGAAAGAGACTGGTTTCAATACAGCGTGATTAGCCTGGCGGGCGTCGTGACTGGTGCGCAAGAAGCCACGGGCTTTGAAAATCTGCTGGAAGATATTGCCATCTATTTGACTGAAACCCAGCAGTTCTGTCCGGCTCCAGACGTCCTTTTGAATCAAGTCCGGCAATCGGGCTTTCGGCAAACGGCGGAGGGTGTGTTGGGATGGGATGCTTGGGTGGCCGATGTGTCACAAGGGCGGGCTCGTCTCGAAAACGTGGACGCAGAAAGCATGGTGCGTGGGGTCACCCCCGCCCTACGACGATTGGCGTTAAAAATTCAGCAGGCTCACCAAAGGCTAGACCGCGAAAAACAACTACTCGCTGAAGCAGCCCCACTCCATATGTTTGGGGAATATGGAGAGATTCCTGGTTTGGCGGCTTTGCTGGAGCAGACCCTGAACCGCAAGGTGGTGGTCGGCCCAGAACCGCGACAAGCAATGATTCGCGGCGCACTTTCGGTATTGAAAAATCTGGATTGGTGGCTCTCCAATATTTAAGGCCGGTTTAATATTCAATCTTAGGCCCGTCCCCACTATAAACATCGCGCCAGCGAGGCATTGACAACCCTGGGCGGGCGCGGTTGCATCGGGGATGGGCGCGTGCCGTGCCCATCTTCCCCATGATTTGGTACTACGTTGACGAGGGCAAGCAAGCCGGCCCGGTGGATGACGCCCAATTGGAGGCGTTGCGCGTGAGCGGCAAGGTCGGACCGAATACCTATGTTTTCCGCGAGGGGATGACGAATTGGCAGCCGTACCACCAGGTCGTGGGCGGTGCCGGCCTCTCGACAACGGCCGGGCCGAACGAGGGGGTGTGCGTGGAATGCGGCAAGGTTTTCCCGCAGGACCAGTTGATGCAGCACGGCCAGTACTTTGTCTGCGCCCAGTGCAAACCGGTGTTTCTGCAAAAATTGGCGGAGGGCGCCGCGGTGGGCGGCCAGCCGGTGCACTACGCCGGCTTCTGGATCCGTTTTGTGGCCGCGTTCCTGGATGGCATTTTTTTGTGGATTATCCAGATTCCCGTGCGTCTCATCGCCGGAGTCGGCATATTGGGCCTGAACGGGCCGCCCCCGACCTCCCCGCCGACGCTGGCCACTTTCGTGCCGATGCTGGGGCTCTTGGTTGTTGGTTTTTTCATTACGTTTGGCTACGAGATTTTCATGGTGGGCAAATGGGGCGCCACGCTGGGCAAGATGGCGGTCAAGATCAAGGTGGTGACGGCGGACGGCGGACGCGTGAGTTATGCGCGCGCGACGGGCCGTTGCTTTGCGCGCATCGTCAGCGCCATGATTTGCTACATCGGCTATATCATGGTGGCTTTTGACGACCAAAAGAAGGCGCTGCATGATATGATGTGCAATACGCGCGTCATCTATAAATAACCGGCCCCCATGAGCCTGTCGCCCGTCTGCTGTCCCAAGTGCCGCGCGGTGCTTGCGCCGATTGCCCTCAACCATCCCGAACCAGACCCGTGCCCGGAGTGCGGCACGGAACTCGAAGTGGCGGTGTTTCCGGCGCTGTTCCGCTCGTTCACGCCGGGCCCGACCGCGGAGCTGGTCACGATGGAAGGCGAGTCCACCTGTTTCTATCATCCGGCGAAGAAGGCGATTCGCCCCTGCGACGGCTGCGGGCGGTTCGTGTGCGCGCTGTGCGACTGCGAACTGCACGGGGCGCATTATTGCCCGTCGTGCCTGGAGGTTGGCCGGCGGAAGGGCAAAATCAAAAGCCTGGAAAACACGCGGCTGCGGTACGACAGCATTGCGCTGGGGCTGGCGGGCTTTCCACTGCTATTCTGGCCTATTTCGGTGGTCACGGCGCCAGTGGCCCTCTACTACGTATTTCGTTTTTGGAATGCGCCTCGCAGCCTCATCCGCCGCTCACGGTTTCGTTTTCTCCTCGCCGCGCTGCTCGCCAGCCTCGAGATAGTGGGGTGGTGCAGCGTGGCCTATTTCCTGATTAACGCGCATTGATTCACTCCCCATGGATAAGGAAAACTATGTGCGGCTGACACGCCCCGCCCAGCGGACGGCGGGCGGCCTCGTGGCCGTCAGCCAAGTGTACACCAGCCTCTGGCTGGGCTCCGATCACTTGTTGAGCGTCGAGACGAACGGCTTTACGGAAAACTACAAACGCTTTTATTACCGCGACATTCAGGCCATCGTTTTGCGGAAAACCAAGCGCTGGGTGCTTTGGCTGGCGGGGTGGGCCGTCTTCCTCCTCGCGGCCGGCGTCAGCGCGTATGCGGCGGAGGAAACCATCGGCTATTTGCTAGCGGCCATTTTTGCCGCCGTCGTGGCCGGTTTTCTGGGGATTGGATACCTAATAAAAGGCACGTCGACCACGGGCTATTTGCGCACAGCGGTGCAAACGGAGGAGCTGCCCTCGCTCCGGCGGCTGAAGTCGGCCCGCAAGGCGCTGGACCGGTTGCGCCCGCTCATCGCCGCCGCGCAAGGCACGCTGCCGCCGGAAGAATTCGCCCAGCGGCTCGCCCTCCTGCAAGGGAACGGGACCTCCGCGATTCCACTCTCCACGGCTGCTTCCAGTCCGGCCACCTCCGTGCCCCCGGGGAATGTCTGAGGACTTCTGTTTGCGCGCACCGCCATGCCGTCCCTCGCCCAAGTCCGCTGCTACCACCATGTCGAGCGCGAAGCCGTGGCGCGGTGTCCGGCGTGCGGTCATTGCTACTGCCGCGAATGCATCACCGAGCACGACGACCGCGTCATTTGCGCGGCCTGCCTTGCGAAATTGACCCGCGCGGCCCCGCAAAAAAAGATGAACTGGGCCGGCTTGGTTTATCTCGTGGGCGGCGGCGCGGGCCTGGTGGTCGCGTGGCTTTTCTTTTATTTGCTGGGCCATTACCTGCTCGGATTACCCACGGCGTTCCACGACGGAACGCTGTGGACGACCCACTGAACCGCCCGCCATGAATCCGGCCCACCGCCCGCGCCAAGGCAAGACCGCCCTCGAAATGCTCGAGGAGGCGACGCAACTGCTGCGCACGTGTCCGTGGTCGGTGCTGGCCAGTTACTACACCGGCACGCTGCCGTTTGCGCTCGGCTTGCTGTATTTTTGGACGGACATGGGGCGCAACCCGTTCGCTGCGCGGCATGTGGTGGAAGGAGCGCTGGGGATGGCGTTGCTCTTTGCGTGGATGAAAGGCTGGCAGGCGGTGTTCGTACAACAATTGCGCGCCCGCCTGAGCGGAGCCCGCGACGCACCGTGGGACGGGGGGCGCTGGCGGCGCGTGCTTTTAACCCAATTGCTGCTGCAACCGGCGGGCCTATTCCTCGTCCAAATCACGCGGGTTTTTCTGCTGCCCTACCCCTGGGTGAACGCCTTTTTTGAAAACTTGCTCGTCCTCGATGACGGGCGGGAACTGCGCGTGCGCGCCCTGTGCCGGCAAGCGTGGCGCTTGGCTGGGCTGTGGCCCCGGCAAAACATCCTGGCGATTCTCCTGCTTTGGGCCTTCAATTTTTGCGTCTTCCTCAATTGGGCGTCCGTGTGCATGTTATTGCCTCACTTGGTGAAAATGCTCACCGGCCTCGAGTCCGTGTTCACCCAAAGCAGCCTGGCGATGGTGAACTCGACCACCTTCATCATCGTGCTGACCCTGACATACCTCAGCGTAGACCCCATCGCCAAGGGGCTGTACGTGCTGCGTTGCTTTTATGGGGAGTCGCTGCGTTCGGGCGACGACTTGAAGGCGGAATTGAAAAGCGCGGCCCGCCCGGCGGCAGCCCTCGCGGCCACCCTGGCCCTGGCCGTTTTGGCGTTGAGCGTGCGACCTGGGCACGCGGCCGAAACGCCGACGGCTTCGCCGCCGGTCGCGCCAGAGAGCGCCGGCAGTGCCGGGCCGCCTTCGCCCGCCGCCACTCCGCAGGCGGTTTCGCCGCCGCAATTGAATCAAGCCATTGGCGAGGTGATTCACCGGGACAAATTCGTCTGGCGGATGCCGAAGGAAAAATTTGCCGAGGGCGACGAGTCCGAAAGCTGGCTCGCACAATTCTTCCACGAGGTCTACAATACCCTGCGGGACTGGTATGATTACCTGCGGGATTTATGGCGCCGTTTCTGGGGCGAGGACGTCGCCAAGCCGTCGGCCCGCTCGCTCAGTTATGGCTGGATCACGTCGTCGCAGGTTTTGTTAATCAGCCTGATCTGCCTCGTGGGCGCCATCCTGGGCGTGGTACTGTACCGCACGCTGCGCCAGCGGGCCCGGCGGCGGGCGGTGGTGCAAAGCCAGCCCCTGCCCGCGCAGCCGGACCTGGCCGATGAGAACGTCAGCGCCGACCAGTTGCCCGAGGACGGCTGGACCACGCTCGCGCGGGAATTGCTGGCCCGCGGGGAATTCCGGCTCGCCCTGCGGGCCTTTTATCTTTCCAGCCTCGCGCATTTGGCGGCCCGGCAACTGATCGCCCTCGCCAAATTCAAATCCAACCGGGACTACGAGCGCGAATTGCGCCGCCGCGAACACGCCATCCCCGGCCTGCCCGGGCTCTTTGGCGAAAATGTCGTCGCCTTCGACCGCAGTTGGTACGGCCGCCATGAACTGAACGACGCGCTGGTGCGTCATTTCGCCGCCAACGTGGATAAAATAAAATCTCTCGAGTGAACACGTTATTTTCCAAACCTTGGTTGCTGGGAGCCTGCGCACTGGGGTTTGCGCTCGGGCTGGCCTGGCTGTTGGCCCAGCGCTTCGCCGGAGGCGATGTTTATCCGCCTTATTCGTCGCTGCGCGCGGATCCGCTGGGCACGATGGCTTTTTACGAGAGCCTGGAACGCCTTCCGCAACTGACGGTGTCGCGGGATTTCACGATCACCAATGAAATGCCCGCCGATCACCACACCACCTACCTCCATCTGGCGGCTTCTCCCAGCGAGACTTCCCTGCCGCCGGAGGCCTTTCGGGCAGTGGAGGCTTTTCTCCTGCACGGCGGACGGCTGGTCGTCACCTACTTCCCGGAAGAAACGGAGAGCGATTCCACCCAGCCTTCGGCAAATGATGCCTCGGCAAAAAAGCCGGCAACGCCCGCGAAATCGTCCGCCAAACCCGCAGAGCCCACCGCGCCAGCAACGACGCCCACGCCCGGTGCAAAACCCGATGAAAAAAAGGCGGTCGCCGACAAACCGGCGAAGAAGCCGGCCAAACCCAAAGCGAAGCCTGACGCTGATGAAGAAACCGAGCCCGAGATTTCCCTGACCGAGAAATGGGGTTTTCAGACGGCGTTCGACGCTTTGCCGGAGTCGGAAACGCATTACGATTCCGTCTTGGTTTTTCGCAAATCTGAACTGGCGCTACCCGCCGCCATGTCCTGGCACAGCGCCATGACCCTGTCGGAGCTGGATCCCGCGTGGAACGTGATTTACGCCCGCGGCCAAGCACCGGTGCTCGTCGAGCGCGCCTTCGGTGCGGGGTCGGTAATTTTAGCCACCGACTCGTATTTCCTCAGCAACGAGGCGCTGTTCAAGGAACCTCATGCCGACCTGCTGGCGTGGATTTTGGGCGACAATCCCAACGTCGTCTTTGACGAAGCGCATCTGGGCGTGACCCAGACTTCCAACATCGCCGGACTCATCCGCCAATTTCGTCTACACGGGCTGGTCGTTGGCCTGCTGGTACTGGCCCTTTTGTTCATTTGGAAAAGTGCCGCGAGCCTCGTGCCGCCGCACGCCGTGGAAGCGCCCTCGCCCTATGTGGCGGGCAAGGATGCCGCCGGCGGATTTGTGAACTTGCTGCGCCGCCACGTGCCCGGCACTAAGGTGCTGGACTTGTGTGTCACGGAATGGAAAAAGTCCCGCGCCCGCCTGGTGCCCGCGGTCAAGTTGCAGCAGATTCAAGCCGTGCTCGAGGCCGAGAACACCCGCCCCGCCCGCCAGCGCGATGCCGTCGCGGCGTACAATCAAATTTCCGCCATCCTCCGCCAGCCCGTACTTTCCGGCGCGGAGACCGCTCCCACCCAACCCCCCGCATCATGAACGCAGACCGTCTCAAGGAAGTCCTGGCCGAAGCCAGGGCTGAAACCGCCAAGGTCATCATCGGCCAGCACGAGGTCGTCGACCTGGCGCTCATTGCGATTTTCACGGGCAACCACGCGCTCATCGAGGGCGTGCCCGGCGTCGCCAAAACGCTGCTCGTGCGCACGCTCGCGCATGTGCTCGGGTGCGAATTCGCGCGCATCCAATTCACGCCCGACCTGATGCCGAGCGACATCACGGGCACCACCATTTTCAACATGCAACGCAGTGAATTCACGGTTGCCAAGGGGCCCGTGTTCACGTCGTTTCTGCTGGCGGATGAAATCAACCGCGCGCCCGCGAAAACGCAGTCCGCCCTGCTGCAGGCCATGCAGGAACGATGCGTGACCATCGACCGCGAGACGTACCCGCTGCCACCGAATTTCACGGTGTTTGCGACCCAAAACCCCATCGAGTACGAGGGGACGTATCCGCTGCCGGAGGCGCAGAAGGACCGCTTCATGCTGAAGATCACGATGCGCGCCCCGGCCCGCGATGAGGAATTCATCCTTGCCCAGCGCACGATGACCAAGGAGGCGCCGGAGGCCGTCCTGGCCCAGGGGGCGGTGCGCGCCGTGGTGCAATTGCAAGATTTGGCGGAGTTACGCGAGCAACTGGCGGCCATCACCGTGCGCGAGGAATTGCTGGGCTACGTGGTGGACCTCGTGCGGGCGACGCGCCAGCATGAGAGCATCCTCGTCGGCGCGGGACCGCGCGCCACCCAGGCGCTCATCATGGCCGCCCGCGCGTGCGCCGCGCTGGCCGGGCGGGATTTCGTCACGCCCGACGACATCAAGACCATGGCGACACCGGTGCTCGAACACCGCCTCATCCTGCGGCCCGAATTTGAAATCGAGGGCCTTGGGCTCATCGAAGTCATTCAGCAAATCCTCCAACAAATTGCGGTGCCGCGATGATCGCGCCCCGCACCAGTCTGCTGTTTTGGGTGGCGCTCGTGGTCCTGCCGCTCGCGGTGGTGCTGGCCGCTTCGCCCGCGGCCGAAACGGCCGGCTGGGCGCTCGCGGGCGGCCTGGGGCTGGTGGCCCTGCTTGACGCCCTCGGCGCGCGCACGCGGCTGTCCGACCTGCGCGTGGAACTGCCGCCGATCGCCCGCATGTCGAAGGATCGGGACGCGAAACTGGAACTGCGCGTGTACAATGCCCGCCGGCGCCCGCTGACGTTGCGTTTTGCGCTCGCCCTGCCGCGCGAATTCGACTCCGCGCAACCCGACCTCGAAGTCGCCCTGCCGGACAGCGACGAGTGGTCGCGCTTCTCCTGGGCCTGCCGCCCGCGCCGCCGCGGCCGCTTTCAAATTGATACGGCGTACTTGGAAACGGCGTCACCCCTGGGCCTGTGGAGCGTGCGCCGCGCGGTGCCCGCATCCGCAGAAATCCGGGTGTACCCGAATTTGCGCGCGGACCGCCGGAGCCTGGCGGCGTTGTTTTTGCACCGGCCGGCGCCGGGCCTGCGCACCCAACGGCAGGTCGGCAAGGGCCATGAATTTGAAAAACTGCGCGACTACGTGGCGGGCGATGGTTTTGAAGACGTGCACTGGAAGGCCACCGCGAAGCACGGCCGGCCCATCACCAAAGTATTTCAAGTCGAGCGCACGCAGGAAGTTTACGTGGTGCTCGATGCCTCGCGCCTCTCCGCCCGGCCGCCCGTGCCCGGCGACCGTTCCGGCGCGACTTGCCTCGAACGCTACGTCACCGCCGCGCTTGTGCTCGGTCTGGCCGCGGAGCAACAAGGCGATTTATTTGGCCTGCTCACGTTTGCGGACAAGGTGCAGACCTTCGTCCGCGCCAAGAACGGGCAGGCGCACTACAATGCCTGCCGTGATGCGCTCTACACGATTCAGCCGCAGGGCGTGTCGCCGGATTTTGACGAATTGTGCACGACCATCCGCCTGCGCCTGCGCCGCCGCACGCTGCTGATTTTCCTCACCTCCCTCGATGATCCCGAGCTGGCGTCAAGCTTTGTGAAAAACATGGACCTGTTGCGCCGCCAGCATCTCGTGGTGGTGAACATGATTCAGCCGCCGGGCGTGGCCCCCGTCTTTGGCGCGCCGATCGCCTCCGCGGACGAACTTTACCAGCAGCTCGGCGGCCACCTGCGCTGGCACAACCTGCGCGAATTGGAGAAAGTATTGCAGCGGCGGGGCGTGCAATTTCAATTGCTGAAAAATGAAAACCTCAGCGCGCAGGTGGTGACGCAATACCTCCGCATCAAACAAAGGCAGTTGTTGTGATCATCGACCTCCAGCGTTTTTTGCAAACCGAGCGGCCCTACTGGACGGAGCTGGAAAGCTTCCTCAACCAGTTGGAGGCCGAACCTAACCTCGTGCTTTCGCTCGAGCGTTTGCGGCACTTTCACCATCTCTACGAGCGGACCGCCGCCGACCTGGCGAAAATCACGACCTTTTCCTCCGAGCCGGAAACCCGCCGGTATTTGGAGAACCTGGTGGCGCGCGCGTATGGCGAAATCCATGAAACCCGCGTGAAAGCTCGGCGGTTTTCGCCGCTGCAATGGTTTCTCAAGGATTTGCCGCGCACGTTCCGGCGGCACCTGGGCGCGTTTGGGTTGTCCCTCGGCATCACGCTGGCCGGTTGTGCGTTCGGCACCCTGGCGCTCGCGCTCGATCCGGCGTCGAAGCAGGTGCTCATGCCGTTTGCGGGCTTGCAGGGCGACCCGACCAAGCGCGTGGCCGAAGAGGAGAAAATGAAACAGGACCGCCTGGAAGGCCACCGGCCGGATTTTTCCGCCGGCCTCATGACGCATAACACGCGGGTCTCCATTTTCACGATGGCGCTGGGCATGACGTGGGGCGTGGGCACGATTTTCATGCTCTTCTACAATGGCGTTCTGCTCGGCGCGGTCGCCTTCGACTACATCCGGGCCGGACAGACGACGTTCCTGCTCGGCTGGCTGCTGCCGCACGGGGTCGTGGAGATTCCTTCCATCCTGATTGCGGGGCAGGCGGGTTTGGTGCTGGCGCGCGCGCTCATCGGCTGGGGCCGGCAAATACCGCTCACCGCGCGGCTGCGGGAAATCTCGCATGATTTGGTGACGCTGATTTTCGGCGTCGCGGTCCTCCTGGTCTGGGCAGGTTTTGTGGAATCATTTCTGTCCCAATACCACGAGCCGGTGGTCCCGTACTCCGCGAAAATCGCCTTCGGGTTGGTCGAGTTGTCGTTGCTGACCCTGTTCCTCGCCAAGTCCGGCACCAAAGCCACGCCGGCCACGGACGGACCGCCCGCATGAAAACCAGCGCGCTACTTATCCGCACGCCCGAAGGCATTGTGTTCGCGCAAGAGCTGGCCGGGCCCATTGCGCGTTTTCTGGCATGGCTGGTGGACCAGGCGTGCATTATCGCCTCAACTCAAGTGCTGGGCGTGGCCTTGCGCGCCGTCGGCCTGCTCAGTCCGTCGCTGGCGCAGACCTTTTTTATTCTCACTTATTTTATCCTCAGCCTCGGCTACGGAATGGCGTGCGAATGGTGGTGGCGCGGGCAGACGCTCGGCAAGCGGGTGCTGCGCCTGCGGGTGATGGACGCCGAGGGCCTGCGGCTGCATTTCCCCCAAATTGTCATCCGCAATCTGCTGCGGGCGGTGGATGTGCTGCCCGTCGCCTATTTTCTCGGCGGCGTGGTGTGCTGGTGCAGCGCCAAGGGCCAGCGCCTGGGCGACATCGCCGCGAACACCATCGTCGTGCGCCATCCGAAAATCATCGAACCGGACCTCGGCCAATTGCTGGCGGGCAAATACAATTCCCTGCGCCTGCACCCGCACCTGGCGGCGCGCCTGCGCCAGCGCGTTTCGCCGGGCGAGGCCTCCGTGGCGCTGCAGGCGATTTTTCGGCGCGACGAATTTGAGCCGCTGGCGCGCGTGGAACTTTTTGCCGAGCTGGCGCAACATTTCCGCGCCAAAGTCGATTTTCCCGCGGAAGTCTGCGCAGGCATCACGGACGAGCAGTACATGCGCAACGTGGTCGACGTGGTGTACCGGCAGCAGGCCCAACCGCCGATCATGCGCCATTGATCATTTGACCTCGGCCGGCTGCTCCTCCGCCTCCGCGGCGGCCTCCGCGAGGCCGGCGAGTTTGAAATGCTGGGCGGTGAAATCGGCGGCCTGCACCACGGCGCGAAACACGCCTTTCAAAATTTCCTGGTCGATTTTGCTCAACTCCTCGGGGCGGATGAATTGGCCGTTGTCGCCGTGACGGAAGCCCGCGAGCGCCTGATGGTAAAGCGTGGCGCGCGCGGCCTCCGCGGCGTCCTCGAGTGCGGCGCGCCCGGCGGGCAGGCGTTGCGCGGCCTGCAAAAAGCGCGCGCTCGTGCTGAGCGGGTCCGGGCCGCCTGCCTCGAGGGCGAACACGCGCGCCATGTCGGCCAGCGGTTGGAGGGCGTGCTGCCGGGTGTCGATGCAGGTCCAGAGCAGGCCCTCCTTGTCCACGACGGCGTTGCGGAAAATGGTCAGCGGCGGCAAATTGGCGAGGGAGTCGTTGGCCGCGAGCAAAATAAACTGGGCCTGCTCTGCGATGCGCGCGCGAACGTGCCCGCGCAATTGTTCGGCGAGTTCACCCGCACCGGCCACTGCGCGCAGGTCAAAAAACGGCAAACGGGAAAGGATGTTCTCCTCGACGGGGCTTTCGATCCAGGTTTGAAAAACCCCGCGCCAACTGGAGAGCGACCGGCAGCAACCCGGTTGCGCGGCGACCATGCCCTCCGGCGAAGGACGAAAACCCACCGCCGCCAGGCCCGCCGTCACCTGCTCGGCCAGCCGCAAAAACCACGCCTGCACCGCGGCTTCCCGTCCGGGCGGCGGGTCGGCAAAGACGAGCGCGGTTTCCTGGTGCGAGCGCAACAAGCGCTCGCGGCGGCCCTCGGCGCCCACGGCCAGCCAGCAAAAATTCACGCCCGGCGCGGGCTCGCCGGAGGCGGCCATTTCCGCCGCGGCCAAATCCAGCAGGCGGGCGGTGATCTGGTCGTCCACCTCGCTGATAAAATCTCCCGCCCAGCTCAAGGGCGCGCGTTCCTGCAGGGCGAACTTGAGCAAATCCTCCGCGCGTTCGCGGAAGGCGCGCAAAGCGGCGGCATCCGGGGCCGTGCGGATTTCCATGCCCAGGGCAATCGGCAAACGCCCGTACAACACCTGCGTGTCGCGCTCGCTGATCAAGCCCGCCACGGAGGTTGCCGTCGTGCCATCGACCGTGACCACCAGATGGCGGACCTTGTGCCGCAGCATTTCCAACACAATCTCGCCGGCGGTCAGGCCCGGCCGGACCGTCCACACCGGCCGGCTCATGATGGCTTCGACGGGCGCCAGCAACGGCACTTCGCCGGTGGCCACGCGATGCACCAAATCCGTTTCCGTGATGACGCCGAGCGGGCGGCCGCCCGTGTCCACCACCACCAGGGCGTCGCCGCGCGTGCGCAGGCGCTGGGCGGCGTCGCGCACGCTCATGGTCGGCAGGCCCGTGAGGAGGCGCCAGCGAGCGCGCTCCGCCAGCGGCGCGGTGGCGGAGAGCCAGGTGTCCGCGGCCTCGGTGGTCGAGCCCGCGCGCGAGGGGGCCGTGCCGGCCTGCGGGTCGGGCAATTGAAAATCGGGCCGGAGGGAAAAATAGGCGGCAAGATAGCGCGATACTTTCGGATATTTGCGGGCCAGCGGCGCAAAATCATCCCACGGCAGCGCGTACAGCAGGGTGTCCGTCTCGGTGCGAGCGCTTTGCACGAAGGTCTTCTCGCTGAGGAACCAGGAGATGCCGAGCAGGTCGCCCACGCCGCGCATGTCCACGAGTTCCTCGCCGCGCGGGGTGTTTTGCACGACGCGCACGGTGCCTTGCTGGATGACGTAGAGCCACGGGCCCCGCGGCTCACCCTGGCGGAAAATATATTCTCCCTCCTCGTGGAATTTCACCCGGCCCAGCGAGGCCAGCCGCTGGACGTCGGCCGGTTCCATGTACTCAAACGGCGGGTGCTCCTTGAGAAAGTCGGCGACCCGCAGGGCGATGCTCGAAGTCTTCATACCGTGCGCGGTGGGGAAGGGGCCGCGGATTGTTTCGTCAGCCTGCGAATCCCCTAGGTTACACCGGCGCGCGTCCTGCGCCAAGCAAATCCCGAAGCAAAATGGAACCCTTTGCCCCCGCCGAAAATCAGCGCGGGTCCGCCACCGCCATGGCCGAGCCCATCTGTGCGTACAACTCGCGGCCCTGGCGTGTGTTTTCGACCAAATCCTCCGCGAGCCGCACGCGCCCGGGCTCGAACAGCGTCACGGTGGCCGAACCGCCAAAGGCGAAATACCCCTTTTCGTCGCCCCGCGCCACACGGCGGCCAACGGCATAGGTCTGGTGAATGCTGCCGACATTCGTGGCGCCTACTTCGAGCAATAGAACGCGGCCCGCGCGCGGAGATTCAAACTCGGTGATGCGCCGCCGGTTTTCCCACAGGTAGGCCAGCCGCCGCCGCAGAGCGATCGGGTTGACGCTCCACAACGTCCCGCGCACCAAGCGAGCCGGGCCGGGCGTGCCGTCCGTCGGAAAATGAAACCGGTGATAATCCACCGGACACAGGCGCGACAAAATGAGCGTGCCCTGCGCATACCGCCGCGCCAGTTCGGCATCCCCGAGCAGCGCGCGGAGATTCCAGCGCTGGCCCTTGATGAAGACTCCGTCCACCTTGGAGACATCCGGGAACCCAAGGTGCCGCCCGTCCGCGCCGAAGACCATCGTCTCCGGTCCGCCGGCCAACGGGCGCACTCCCGCCTTCAGGCGCCGCACGAAGAAATCGTTAAAGCTGCGAAAATTCTCCACCGGCTCGGCAAATTCGGATTCGTCCAGCGCATAGTGCTGGAGAAAGGGACGGATGCGCAGGCGGCTGACGCTCCGGCGCATGCGCCAGCCGTACCAGTGCGCAAACCAGCCGCGCCGTGCCACCGCCCAGGCCGTCAGGCGACCCTGGCCCGATTCATAGGCCCACCGCAGAAAACTCTCGCCGTAAACCTGCTCCACCTCGACCCGGCCGGTGTGCCGGTTGAAGTACTCAACCGGCTGGCCGCGCGCGGCTTTGACGCTGTCAAACATACGCCCCACACAACCGGATGCCCCCGCGCTCCTCAAGCGCGAACCGCGATGTGCTTAGACACCTGCGGACGCCCGCATCGCCTCGATGAATTGGAATTCAGTGATTCTTCCTTGGCAAAATAAAGGCAAAGCCTCATTTCCAAATCAGGCGAGACTATCTATGCTGTTGGTTAGCTTTTGCAGGACTGTCATTTTGCTTTCAGAATTTTGCATTCTACATTCTCGATTCTACCTTCTCATGTTGTGGCAAATTCTCCTTTTCGACGGTTTTGACGAACTCGACGCGGTCGCGCCGTTCGAGGTGCTGCAGATGGCGGCTGCGCGCGTGCCGGAGTGGCGGGTGGAACTCGTGGCCGTGGAGGGCCCGCGTGAAATCACCGCCAACCACGGGCTGCGCTTGCACGCCACCGGCAAGCTGGGGCCGACGAGCGGACTGGGCCGCCCGGATGTCATCATCGTGCCAGGCGGCGGATGGGTGGACCGCAAGGCCCACGGCGCACGCGCCGAAGTCACGCGCGGATTAATTCCCAAAGCCCTAGGTGAGTTGAGCCGCTCGGGTACCCTCGTCTGCTCCGTCTGCACGGGGGCGATGCTCGTGGCCGCGGCGGGATTGCTGCGCAATCGGCCGGCGACGACCCATCACGCCGCGCTCGAGGATTTGCGCGCGGCCGGGGCGAAAATTATTTCGGCGCGCGTGGTGGACGCCGGCGACCTGGTGACCGCGGGCGGCGTCACCTCCGGCCTCGACCTGGCCCTGCATCTGGTGGGTCGCTTCAGTTCCCCCGCCCTCGCCCGCCAGCTCGAAGGCACGCTCGAATACGAGCAGCGCGAGGAAGCGTGGAAGGGCTAGCCTTTGGGATGATTCGTCGCAACGATCCCCGCGCCCGCGATGCCATCCTCGGAGACCAGGCCCACTTTCGGCTCCGTTGAGTTTTCTCGGGCCTGTTTCGCGGCTTTCCGTTTGGCCGTCAAGGCCGCGGCATATGCGTCAGCTTCCTGCTCGGTAATGACGCCGTCCTTATCCGCGTCGGCCTGCGCCAGGGCGGCATTGACGAGGATAGTAGAGGAATCTCGATCCCGCTCATAATAACTGACCGGCAAAGGCACAAAGAGGGTGAGGCTGTGCTTATATCCGTCGGCGGGAAATTTCTCCGCCAGCAACGCCTCGTAAAACGTCTGGGACGCTTTCTCCGAGGCAAAAGTTGTGCCGGCACGCGGGGCGTCATGGTAAGTGTACTTTTGCACGGACACGCAGCCGTAGAGGAGAAGCGCGGACAACGCCGCGGGAAGGAGACCAGGGAGGCGGAAGTTAAGGGTCATGCAGGCCGTAATACCTCTAACTAATAGGTATGTCAACCATTAAACTATGAGGTATTGCAGCCCCAGCGAGATCCGGCTGCGTGAAATCAAAAAAGAGAACTATTTCTTCTCGGGTTTACCGGCCGCTTTTTCGCCCGCCACCACAGTCATCACCAGTTCGCCTTTTTTCTCGTCGGCGGTGAATTTCGCGGTCTGGCCCTCGCGGATTTCTCCGGCAATAAGCGCGCGGGCGAGGCGGGTTTCGACTTGTTTCTGGAGGAACCGGCGCAGGGGACGCGCGCCGAACACCGGGTCGTAGCCGCGCTCGGCGGCCCACGATTTCGCAGCGTTATCAAACTCGACGCGCACGCGGCGGTCCGCCAGACGCTTGTTCACATCGGCCAGCAGCAAGTCCACGATGTGGGTGATTTCCTCGAGCGTGAGCGGCTTGAAGAGAATGACATCGTCGATGCGGTTTAAAAATTCCGGGCGGAAGGCGCCGCGCAATTCCGTCATCACGCTTTCGCGCACGCTCTCGGGAATTTCGTCGCCGCGCACGCCTTCGAGCAGGAAGCGCGAGCCGATGTTCGAAGTCATGATGATGACGGTGTTTTTGAAATCGACCACGCGGCCCTGGCTGTCCGTCAGGCGGCCGTCGTCAAGAATTTGCAGGAGCGTGTTGAACACGTCGGGGTGGGCTTTTTCCACTTCGTCGAACAGCACGACGCAATACGGTTTGCGGCGCACGGCCTCGGTGAGCTGGCCGCCCTCGTCGTAGCCGACGTACCCAGGTGGCGCGCCGATGAGCCGCGCGACCGAGTGTTTTTCCATGTATTCGCTCATGTCGAGCCGCACGATATTGTCCTCGCTGTCGAACAGCGCGGCGGCGAGCGTCTTTGCCAGCTCGGTTTTGCCGACGCCGGTGGGCCCCAAAAACAGGAACGAGCCGATGGGCCGGCGCGGGTCCTTGATGCCGGCGCGCGCGCGCAAAATCGCCTCGGTGACGAGCGTGACCGCCTCGTGCTGGCCGATGACGCGCTCGTGCAAGACCTCCTCGAGGCGTAAAAGTTTTTCCTTCTCCCCCTCGAGCAGGCGGGTGACCGGCACGCCCGTCCAGCGGGCGACAATTTCCGCGATTTCCTCGCCCGTGACCTCCTCCTTGAAGAGCGTGTTCTTGTCCTCGGATTTTTCGAGCTTCGCCAATTCGGCCTCGAGCTTTGGAATGGTGCCGTGGCGCAGCTCGGCCATTTTTTGCAAATCGTAGGTGCGCTCGGCGGTTTCCATGGCCTGGCGCGCGGCTTCCAGTTCCTCGCGGACTTTTTGCACGCGGCCCTGCGCGGCTTTTTCCGACTCCCAGCGGGCCCGCAAAGCCCCGGCCTCGGCGCGGATACCGGTCAGCTCCTTGCGCAGGGTGTCGAGCCGTCGCTTGGAGGCCTCGTCCTTTTCATTTTTTAGCGCGGCCTCCTCAATTTCCAATTGCAGAACGCGGCGCGACAACCCGTCGAGTTCTTGCGGCATGGAATCGCGGTCGGTGCGAATCATCGCACAGGCTTCGTCCATGAGGTCGATCGCCTTGTCCGGGAGGAAGCGGTCGGCAATGTAGCGGTGGGAAAGAACGGCGGCCTCGACGAGCGCGTTGTCGGTGATGCGCACGCCGTGGTGCAATTCGAAGCGTTCCTTGAGCCCGCGCAAAATCGAAATGGTGTCCTCGACATTCGGCTGGTCCACCATCACGGGCTGGAAGCGCCGTTCGAGCGCGGCGTCTTTCTCGATGTGCTTGCGGTATTCGTCGAGCGTGGTCGCACCAATGCAATGCAACTCGCCGCGCGCGAGCATGGGCTTGAGGAGATTGCCGGCATCCATGGCTCCCTCAGCCTTGCCCGCGCCGACGATGGTGTGCAATTCGTCGATGAATAGCACGACGCGCCCGGCGGAGTTTTTGATTTCCGCGAGGACGGCTTTGAGGCGTTCTTCGAATTCGCCGCGGTATTTCGCGCCGGCCAGGAGCGCGCCCATGTCGAGGGAGAAGATGGTCTTGTCCTTCAGCCCCTCCGGCACATCACCGCGCACAATGCGGTGCGCCAGACCCTCGACGATGGCGGTCTTGCCGACGCCTGGCTCGCCGATGAGCACGGGGTTGTTCTTGGTCTTGCGCGACAAAATGCGGATGACGCGGCGGATTTCCTCATCGCGCCCGATGACCGGATCCAGCTTTCCCTTCTTGGCCTGCTCGACCAGATCGATGCCATATTTGCCCAGTGCGTCGTAAGTCGCCTCAGGATTCTCCGAAGTCACACGCTGGTTGCCGCGCACGGCCTTCAGGCTTTCAAGAATTTTTGCCGGCGTGATGCCGAAGCCCTGGAGAAATTTGCCGAACTCCGGCGCGCCGGGCGCTTCGACCAAGCCCAGCAGCAAGTGCTCGACCGAAACGTAATCGTCCTTCAAGCGCTTGGCCGCGGCCTCGGCCTTGGTGACGGCGTCTTGAAACGCCTGCGTGATGTAAATTTGCGAGGCGCTGGCGGGGCCGGTCACGCTCGGCAGGCGGTCCAATTCCTTGGCCAAACCCGTCTGGACCGCCGCGGGTGAAATCTCCAATTTTTGCAATAGGGCCGGCGCGAGGCCGCCCTCCTGCCCCAACAACGCCGCCAGCAAATGCCAGTTGTCGACCTGCTGGTGGTGCCGGCGCCGGGCCTCGGCCTGGGCCTCCATGATGGCCGCGCGCGCCTTTTCGGTAAATTTATTGAGGTCGAGATTCATTCCGGTTCCTTTACCACAAAGTATTCCATGCGCGCCGTGGGTCAACCTCCCGACAGTGATTTAATCGAATCTTTTGGCCGGTAATAGTTTGCAAACTACCATGGTCAAACACGTAACTCCATGGGTTTCGCATCTAGCCACGTCAATTTGTCCGTTGGGGACGCCCAGACTGCGCCAACTTGGCCTGCCTTCAGAGATTAAAATTCCCCCATTTCGCGGCTTTAAAAATCATACCCGCCCCGGAAATTGCGCCAGATGATTTTGAGCACGTCACAACCGTACTTGATGGGTCGCAGGTGGGATTTCTCATCGCCGTAATGCGTGGGAATCGGCAAATCGGCGATGCGGAGTTTTTTCTTGCCGGCCATCAGCAGCATCTCGCCGTCAAAATGAAACGTGTCGCTCAGTTTTTGAAAGGGGATGCTTTCCAAGGCGCGGCGGTTGTAGAGCATGTAGCCGCTGTGGAACTCGGAGAGGTTCATGCCGTAACAAAGATTTTCCAGCTTAGTCAGGGCGATATTCGCGAGCCATTTGTACATCGGCATGCCGCCGGCAAGCGCGGACCGGGGATTTTTCATGCGCGAGCCGAGCACCACATCGGCCTCGCCGCGCATCAACGGCGCGTACAGACGCTCCATGTCTTCGGGTGCGTACTGGCCGTCGGCATGAAGGAGCACCCCGATGTCCGCACCGAGTTCCAGGGCGCGGGCAAAGCCCGTCTTCTGCGCGCCACCATAACCGCGGTTGGCGGCGTGTTCGACGACTTCGAGTTGCGGGTATTCGCGTTTTATTTCCTCGCTCACCGAGCGGCGAATCTGCGCGCCTCCGTCTTCGACCACCACAATGCGGTGCAAGCCCGCCAACACCGGGCCGGGGATGCGTCGCAAAACGCCAGGAAGAGTCTGGTCCGCCTGATAGGCGGGAATGACCACCACAATCTTTTTCCCCACGCTCATTGGAACAACTGCTCCGTCCAGGTCTTGGGGCAACGCGTCGACCGGATTTCCACATCGAGATGATAACGAAATTTCCGCGGTCCGCGTTCCTCAATCCAGGCGGCGAGATTTTTCACGCTGTCGCGCAGGGTGTGGCGGGTTTCGTAGCCGAGCAGGCGGCGGGATTTTTCCGCGCTGCACGAGGCCAGTTTGATTTCCCCCGGACGGGCGTCCACGAAAACGGGATCGAGTTTTTTGAAGCCGACGGTTTCCGCGATGATTTCCGCCAATTCCAAAATGCTGACAAATTCCTCATCCGGACCGACATTGATGGTTTCATTTGTGCCGGCCGTGAGCGCCCGGACAAAGCAAGGGACGACGTCGCGGATGTCGGAAAAGCAGCGCTTCTGCTTGCCGTCGCCATAAATGATGGGTTGTTTGCCGCGCAGCATGAGGTTGATCATGATGCTGGCGACATTGCGGTAGGGGTCATCGTACTTCTGGTGCGGGCCGATGATGTTGTGCGGCACCAGGTTGACAAATTCGAAGCCATGCACGGACGCGAGCACTTCGAGGATTTTCTCCGCAGCCACTTTCGCAATGCCGTAGGGGTCCACGGGATTGGGCGTCAGCCCTTCGTGAAAAGGCAGCACCGATTGACGGCCATAACGCGCCATGCTCGAACAATTAATCACGCGGCGGATTTTGTTGGAGGCGCAGGCGGTAAAAACCGTGGACGAAATCTGCACCGTGTTTTGTGTGACCAAATGCGGGGAGAACATGCTCAGGCCCTCGTAAGCGGCGCAGGCGGCATGGATGACCACGTCGCAACCCGCGGTCAGCTTCTTCATCGTGTTCAGAAACTGGCAGTCCACCTGGTGAAATTCGGCGTCCTGCGGCACATTGTCCAGATACCCGCCGATGAGCGTGTCGCACCCGGCGACCTGATGGCCTTGGGCCAGCAGTTCCAACGCAACTTGGCTACCGAGAAAACCGGCGATGCCGGTGATGAAGACCTTCATGGGGCAAAAAGTGGCATTCCCACTCGGATTGAATCTAGCAAGATTCGCCCGTAATCCAATGGTCAATTTTGGCCGGATTACAATTGTTCCGCGATTTCCCGGACCTTTTCCGTTACCGCCTGACATTGCGTGCCGACACACAATTGCATTCCAGCCGGTTGCGCAGAGTCGTTGTTCGCATTCACTAAAAATACGGGCCGATAAGGCCGGGACGCGAGGGCCGCACGCAGGGCGGTAAAATCGCACGCGCCTTTGATTTTGAGGACCGCGACCCCGAGCGCATCCCAGGTGAAGGCCGTCAGCGCATGGGACACGCCCGTGGGCGCGCGGGTGACGAGCCCGGCGTAGGCCTTTTTCAAGTCGCCGAGTTCCGCGGCGTAAGAGGCGTCGCCGGTCAGCGCGTGCAAAAAGGTGAAAACGTGGGCGAGAGCGGAATGCCCGCTGGGTTGCGCGCTGTCCCACCAGGTCTTCTTCCGCACCGCCAGCGCCTCGGCATCGACGGCAGTAAAGAAATAGCCGGCCTCCGTGGCATCGCGAAAATACGCGCGGGCGGATTCGACGAGCGCCTGCGCACGTTTGATATAGATTGTGCCAGTGCCCGCGCCAGGCGCGGCCCATTCCGCATAGGCGGCCAGGGCCAGCAACGCTTCGGCGAAAAAGGCGTAGTCGTCCAAAAAGGCGACGGGTGGCTTTGTTTTTGCCGACGCGGTGTTTTCGCGGGCATCATAAAATACGGATTGCAACCGTGGCCGGCCCTGGGCGTCGTCGCGCCGCAAATTGTCCCAGAGCCAATCGGCGGCCCGTTGCGCGGCGGCGAACCAATCCGGACGGTTCAGCGCCCAGGCCGCCTCGGCCAGCCCGCGAATGGCGAGGGCGTTCCAGGCCAGCACGATCTTTTTGTCCTTGGCCGGTTGCGGACGCAGCTCGCGCGCGGCGAGCAATTTCGCGCGGGCGGGCGCCAAGGCGGTCCGCTTCGCGAAATCATCCTCGACCAGCGCAGGGTTGGTGAAATTGTCCTCAAAATTGCCGCGCTCCGAAATGCCGTAGGCCGCGCAGACCGCCTGCGCCTCCGCGGCGCCCAAGACTTCGCGCACCTGTTCGGGCCGCCAGACGTAGGTGCCGCCCTCATGGCCCTCGGTGTCGGCGTCGAGCGCCGCATAAAACGACCCTGCGGGATGGCGCATTTCGCGAAACAGCCAGCCCACAATTTCCTCGGCGACGGCACCGTACAACGGTTTTTCAAAACGCCGGTGGGCCTTGGCGTAAAGGTCGAGCAGCAGCCCGTTGTCGTAGAGCATTTTTTCGAAATGCGGAATCAGCCATTTCTCATCCACGCTGTACCGGCAAAAGCCGCCGCCAAACTGGTCGAACATGCCGCCGTGGGCCATTGCGCGCGTGGTGGTGTTGATGACCTCATCCAGCCGCGCGGCCAGCCCTCGGGTGCGTTCCGCCGCGGCGGTGGCGCGCACGGCGAGCAGAAAATCCAGCGTCATGGCCGGCGGAAATTTCGGCGCCTGGCCAAAACCGCCCCAGGTGTCGTCGTGCAACGTCGTGATGGCGTGCGCGGCCTGCACCAGCGCGCGATTTTCCAGCGGCTGCCCGGTCGCGCCCATCGCCGCATTCGAATGGGCGAGATTTTTTACGATGTTCTCCGCGTTTTCGTTCAACTCCTTTTGGTTGCGCGTGTAAAAATCCGCCACCCGCATGAGCAACTGCGGCCACGGGATGATGCCCTGGCCGGAATCCGACGGCGGAAAATAAGTGCCGCCGAAAAACGGGCGCTGGTCCGGCAGGCAAAAGGCGTTCAGCGGCCAGCCGCCGTGCTGGGTGAGCATTTGCACCGCTTCCATGTAAACCTGGTCCACATCGGGCCGTTCCTCGCGATCGACTTTGATGCAAATGAAGTGCCGGTTCATCAAATCCGCGATATAAGCGTCTTCAAAACACTGGTGCGCCATGACGTGGCACCAATGACAGGCCGAGTAGCCGACGGACACCAACACCGGTTTGTTCTCAACGCGGGCGCGGGCCCAGGCCTCGTCGCCCCAGGGGTACCAGTCCACGGGGTTTTCAGCATGTTGCCGGAGGTAAAGACTCTGTTCGTGCGCAAGGCGGTTCATGGAAAAGGAGGAAGGATGAAGGAGGAAGGAGGAAGGGTGCCAACTTAAAAGCACCCAATCTGAAATTCCTCTCCCAGCCCCGCTCGCTGTCACAAAAATGAGATTTGCGGTAATACCGTATTTCTGCAATTCTGCTCGTCATGAAAAATACCACCTTGCGGATAAGCCCGCGCGGCACCGTCACACTCCCTAAACTCTTACGCCAGCAATACGCGTTGGACACCCATGATCTATTGCTGGCCGAGTCCACGGCCGAGGGCATCCTGCTGCGCCCCGCCATCGCCACCCCCATCGAGCTCTACACCGATGAACGCCTGGCCGAGTTCGCCCAAGAGGAACGCAAACTGGAAGCGCGTTTGCAACGCGAACCGCGCCTGCGCAAATGGGTGGAGGAGGGCTCGCGCAAATTAGCGATTGAAACCAAGCAGCGCCTCCAACGCCGTGCCACCGCCTCCACGCGTTGACCTTCTTCGCCAGTGCCGCCCATGAGTTCCGCGAGAGTTTTTGTGGCTGCCAATATCTTGTTCTCGGCCTGCCGACCGGGTCCAGCCTTGGGCGGCCTGCTCTTCCGCCTGGGCCAAGAGGAACGCCTGGTGACCTGTGCCTTGGCGATCGAAGAAGCCGCGCGTAATCTGGAAAAGAAGCGGCCACAGTGGTTCCCACGACTCGCGCTCTTTATCCCCACCATCCAGCGCGTGCCACTAGGTGAATGCCCGGATGACATCTCCCTGCCCGCCAATGACGGCATGCTCTTGGGCGCAGCCATTGCCGCAGGCTGTGCGATTTTTCTGACGGGCGACTGCGGAGACTTTGGCCACCTTTATGGGCGGGTCATCGTCGGCGTGCGCGTCTTGCCGCCCAGCGAATTTAATCCTTAGGTGCTCTCTGGTGACCGCAGCGAAAGGCCGCCAAGAAGGGAGATGAGTTGCTGTTCAAACCGCCGGCCCCCCTTTCTTTTTATTCTACATTCCACCTTCTCCCTTCTACATTCTCTTCCCCAATGCCCCGCATCCACATCCTGCCCGACCGCGTGGCCAACCAGATTGCCGCCGGCGAAGTCGTCGAGCGGCCCGCCGCCGTCGTCAAGGAACTGCTGGAAAACGCCCTCGATGCCGGGGCGCTGCATGTGGAAATCGAATTTCGCCACGGCGGCAAATCCTACCTCCGGGTCGAAGACGATGGTCATGGGATGGCGCCCGACGAGGCGATGCTCTCACTCGAGCGCCACGCCACGTCCAAGATTCGGGAGGCGGCGGACTTGCTGGCGGTGCGGACCTTTGGTTTTCGCGGCGAGGCGTTGCCGTCCATTGCCAGCGTGTCGCGTTTTCAATTGATGACCCGCGCACGCGAGGCGGCGGAAGGCACCGAAATCCTCGTCAATGGCGGCAAGCTGCTGCACCAGCGCGCGTGCGGCTGCCCCGTCGGCACGCGCATCGAGGTTGCCCATTTGTTTAATTCGGTGCCCGCGCGCCGCAAGTTTCTCAAGACGGATGCCACCGAATCAGCGCATATCGCGCGCCTCGCCCGGCTCTATGCCATCGCGCACCCGCAGGTTGCGTTCACGCTGCTCGAGGACGGGCGCGTGATTTTCCGCTCGCCGCCCTGCCCGTCGCTGCGCGACCGCGTGGCGGAAATCTGGGGCCGGCGCGCCGCTGACGAGTTGGTGGAATTGCCCGAGACCAGGAACCAGGCCGCCGGCTTGCGCCTGTACGGGCTGCTGGGGCGACCGGGAGTGGGCCGGCCGACGCGCGACGGGCTCATCACTTTGGTCAACCGCCGGCCGGTGGATTCGCGCACGCTGTCCTACGCGATTCTCGAAGCCTACCATACTTACGTGCCCAAGGGCCGCTACCCGCCGGCCATTCTGCTGCTCGAGATAGATCCCGCAGCCGTGGATGTGAATGTGCATCCCGCGAAACGCGAAGTGCGCTTTCGCGACGAGGCCGGCGTGCGCCAATTCGTGCTTTCCGCCGTGCTGGCACAATTGCGCACACCGACGGGCGAAGGGGCGAAGCCCGAAATTTCAACCTTCAGCGTTCAACCTTCAACATCCAACCCGCAACGCCCACCACCCCAACTCCCCACCCCTGCACCTATCATGCAGACGCCGGTCCTCGTGGCGCCCCAACCTTGGCCTCGGCAAGAAAAGCAGAAAGAATCAACCATTCAGCATACGTCTACTCCCGCGGCGTTGTCTGCCAACCCAAGAACACCTGCGCCAGGCAGTCGCCCTTCATTGGAGGTTGAACGTTCAACGTTGAATGTTGAACGTTCGCTGCCCGTCCGCCTCACGTGGCGGCTGATCGGGCGCTGGCGCGGGCACCTTTACCTCTTCGAATCGGGCTCGGGGCTGATTCTCTTTAATTCCCGGGCGGCGCACGAACGCGTCTGGTTTGAGGAATTGCGGGCGCGCTTTGCCGGGGCGAATGCGCCGTCGCAGCAACTCCTCTTTCCCCTGCCGCTCGAACTCGAACCGCTGCCGGCGGCGGCGCTGGAGGAATTGCGCCCCTGGCTCAATGGCCATGGTTTTGCCCTGGAGCCCTTTGGCCGCAACTTTTTCCGCCTCGAAGCCACGCCCGACTGGCTCGACCCCGCGCACGCCGAGACCTTTCTGCGCGACCTGGCCGACCTCGCCCGCGAACGGGGCCCAGCGACCGAACTGCCCAACGACGACATCGCGCGCCTCGCCGCCACGCGCGCCCTGCGTCTCGGTGATCAACCCTCGGAACAGGAGATTCGCTCGTTGGCCCAACGGCTGCTCGGCACCAGCCAGCCGCTCACCTGCCCGCGCGGGCGCTCGACCTTCATCGAACTCTCCGCGACCGACCTCGCCCGCCGTTTCGGCGGCGACGCGGAGGTGCTTGATTAATTCAGATTCGCAAAAATCATTTCTCGCGGAGTGCTTCGGCTACTTTTCCGCCAAGCTCACGGCACCCTGCTGACGCATCGATTGCAAGAGGCCACTGCGCAGATTCGGTGGAAGATTGGCGGTCTGCGCCCACTGCAACGCTCCCGCGAAATCCTTGCCCATCCAGACGGTCAATACGCGTTTGAGGTTGTCGTCACGCAGTGCGGTGTCCGTAAGCGTCGTCGCCCAATTGAGCGCTCCGATCGGGTCCTTCCCGGCTTGCGCAGCGACCAGTTCAACCACGGCGGTATTGCGCTGAGCCCCCGGGGCCAAATCATTTATCCAGGCGGAGGCGGCTGACGGATCCTGCCGCAACCAAGTGGAGACCACCGCCTGGGTTGACGCCTCGAGCAACGGGCCGGCGGGAATCTGCGCGAGCAACGTCGCCGCCTGGGCTGGATCGCGTTTGGCCTGAGTGCCCATCAGGCTGGCGAGGGCGCCGTCTTGGCCCGGCCCTGGCGGCAGGGCTCCGGCCAGGTTCCACGCCGACGAGAAATCGCTGGCGGACATTTGCACCAGCACGTTGCTCAAGGCCAGATCGCGCGACGAGCCCCCAGGCAGGTTTTGCACAAAGGCCAGGGCCGCGTCGGGACTGGACTTGGCTAAATTCGAGGCGAGGACGGGTGCATCCACCGCATAGATACTTGGATCCGCGGAAGCATTGACGAAGGCCAGCGCCGCGGCGGGATCGTTTTTGGCCCAGACTAAAACGATCGACTGCAAGGCCCCAGTCCGGGCCATTGCATCCGCGTCGGGCAATTTCTGGGCCCAAGCCAGCGCGCCTCCGAGGTCAGTCTTGGTCCAACCGTTCGCCATGCTGGCAATGGCGGTCGCGCGCAGCGCCGGGTCCGTCACTTTGTCCAATAAGGCGACGGCACTGTCAAGGTCGGGCTTGTAAAACGAAAAAGTACTTCGAATCACGCCGCCGGGCAGCGTGGTGGCCTCCACTGGTGGTTTCGTTAAACTGGTGAAAATGAAGGCGAGCGTTTTTTGCAAATCCTCAGCGGAAGCAAATTGCGTCAGCAGTTCCAACGCGCCCTCCGAATTGCCCGCCCGGGTCATCCTCATCGCCACCGCCGAGGCCGCTTTGCTGCGGTCCCCGGGATTCTCCAACAAGCTCAGATAGCCCGCCGCCACCTCCGGCGCAGCCAGGTCTCCAAACGCACCGGGCGAAACCCCGAGGAGGCCTTTGAGCAGAGTTTGAGCGTCGGTTTCGGGGAGGCTGGCAGCCCAGGCGAGCGTAGTGTTCTCGTCTTCGCGTGTCCACCGCAGGGCGACACTGCGCAGGGCCGCAGTGCGCAGCTCGCCCGGCGGGAAATTGGCCGCGGCGGCCGCGGCGGCGAAGATCGGCATGTTTTTCAATACGTCTAACACGGCGGCGGTCGCGTCCTTGGCCCCCTCCGGTAATTCCCCCGCCAGGATTTTGGCAATTTGCGCGTTGCCCTGCGCCACAGTATAAAGAGCGACCGCCGGACCGCGTCGAGCCGGAGGCCCGTTCGAACGCTGAAGTCTTTGGCCCGCCGACGGCCTGGAGGTGGATGCCCCTGGCGTGCTCCCGCTGCTTGAGTCGAGCCAAGGACGGCGCCCCAAGAGAAAGCTCGTGCCGACAGCGGCCAAAACAAAGGCCCCTTGAAAAACCAGGCGTGGTGAGGGCTTTTTCATTGGCGGTGGGAAAAATAATAAACGGAATGGCCCAGTCCCCTTCACTTCGCAGGGGAAGACGCCTGGGCAAGATTAACGCGCAGCAACGCGCGCTGGGCGGCGGAAAGATTGGCCGACGCCACCGCGCTCACGGCGGTATCGGGGTCACTTTTCGCCCACGCCGAAACGACGTTCTTAATCTGCGTAAAGCGATCATTGGCATTGCCAATGGAATTGGCGAAGGCCAGCGCCGCCGCCGGGTCTTTAATGGCAGTCACCGTCACCAGCTTGACCGTGGCGGCATCGCGCTGATCGCCCAGCGGCAACGTTTCGATCCACGCGGCGGCGGCGGTCGGATCCGTTTTGGCCCAATTGGCGGCCACCGCCACGATGGCGCTTTCGCCGGGAACGCCCGTGTCGTATTTTTCCAGAAAATCAGCGGCTTGGGCGGGGTCATGTTTGCTCAAGGCCGCCACGAGGCTGTCCATGGCGCCATCATGACCGACCCCGGCGGGCAAGGCCGCGGCCTGAGTCCAGGCGGCGGAAAAGTCGCTCGCCGCCATCGCCACTAATACGGTGCTTACGGCTTGGTCTTTTTCCAGGCCGCCGGGCAGATTTGCCACCCAGTCCAGCGCGGCTGGCGGATCCATCTTGGCCATGGCCTGGGCCAGCACAGGCGCAACACTAAGCAACGCCGGCGGATTGGACAGGCCTTGGACATAGGCCAGCGCGGCCGGAAGGTCCTGCCCCGCCAGGCCGGCCACCGCGGACCGCAAGGCCGCCGTGCGCACGACCCCGTCGGCCTCCGGCAGGGCTTGGGCCCACGCCAGTGCCGCCACCGGGTCCTTCGCGGACCATTGGTCGGCCAACTGCGCAATGACCGCCTCGCGGTCGAGCGGATCACTCAATTTGACCAGCAAATCCGCGCCGCCGGCCGGATCGTTTTCAGCCAGATCGGAGAAAATGGATTTTACAGCTTTATCATAAGTTGTACCATTGGCCACCTGATTCAGCCAATCCAGGGCCGCCGCCGGATCGGTGTTGGTGCGGTCGCGCCAATAACCCATGCTCCAGGAATCAGCGATTTCCGCGATGACTTGGTTGCGCGCGGAGGCATCCGTGAGGTTGGCCACGTATTGGGCCGCGAGCGCGGGCTGGTGATTGCCGGCGGCGATCAGGGCGTCGGTCAACACCGCCGAATCCGTGGGTGGCAGCGCCACCGCCCAGTCTAACAACGCCCCGGCATCCCGCCGGGCCCAGCTGTCCGCGGCCCCCACCAAGGCGGCGGTTCGCTCCGGCCCGGGCGGCAGCGCGAGGGCGGCGCCCGCCGCTTTGGTGGCGTTCGCCGGATTTCCGCCGGCCCACGCGCTGAATGCACTGCGATAGGCCGCCTCGGTCAGTTCCCCATGCGGGAGCCGGGCCAATTCGCCCAACGCGCGCTCGGGCTGCATCAGCATCATCCGCGACACGCTGAGGCCATCAATATAGTACTGGCCCATCTGATCCACGCTGACCCTTACCCCACCCACTTGATGATCGATCAACGTCGAATGCGGATAGGGTCGCAGAAAATTATCCCGCGACACCTGCAGCGCCAGCTGGAGGCCAGGAGCGGCCACCGCCGCCGGCCGCGACGAGGTTTCACCCTTGTCCTCCAGCAGCCATCGCTCCGGAGGCGGCGGCCGCCGCAGCGCGGCTCCGCCCAAAAATGCAGCCACCATGGTCGCCGCCAGGCCTACGACGCGAATAGACCGGTGGCGAAATAACCGCGTCATGGGAAATTATATTAATTGGTTCCTGGAAGCCGACAAGCCAGGAAAATCCATGGCTCCGACTTTGACCACCGCCCGAGGTGGTCTCAGCCCTGCCGTCATTCACGTTGGCACATCCCCTGCTCCCAGGCCGTCGTCACCCAACTTTCACCCATTTCCCGCTTCCTCAATCGCCGGCTCTTGTTAGTCTGCTCTTGTCATGTCCACCAAAAAGCCCACCACCAACCCCCTGCCGCTCACGCGCCCGCCCGTCAAAAAGCCCGGGGCCACCCCGCCAGCCGCGCCCGCGGCGTCGGCGGACGACACGGTTTTTCAGATCGATGCGAGCATCACCAAGCTGAAGCGCTCCATCCTCGACCATCTCAAGTTCACGTTGGCGCGGGACATCCGCTCAGCCACACCGCGCGACTGGTGGCAGTCGCTGTGCTACGCCGTGCGCGACCGCATGCTGGAGCGTTACATCACCACCCAGGGTGCGCACAACCGCCTCAACGTCCGCCGCGTTTACTATTTCTCCCTCGAGTATTTGATGGGCCGCCTGCTGCTCGATTCGCTGCATAACACCGGCTTGTACGATTCCGCCCACCAGGCCTTTGAGGAACTGGGGCTCGACCTCGACAAGGTCGCCCGCGACGAAGTGGACATGGGCCTGGGCAACGGCGGCCTGGGCCGCCTGGCCGCCTGCTTCCTCGATTCGCTGGCCACACTCGAGTATCCCGCCATCGGCTACGGCATCCACTATGAATATGGCTTGTTCAAGCAGACGTTCGTCAACAACCGGCAATTCGAATTGCCGGACAACTGGCTGAAATTCGGCAATCCCTGGGAAATTGTCCGGCCCGAGTATACCGTCGAAGTCTCCCTCGGCGGCCGGGTGGAATCGAAATTCGACAGCAAGGGCAATTGGCGGCCCACGTGGGTGCCGGCGCGCAAGTTGCTCGGCATCCCGTGGGACATTCCCATCGTCGGCTACGGCGCCAACACCGTGAATTTCCTGCGCCTGTGGGAATCCCGCGCATTGCACGATTTTGATTTCCAGGAATTCAACAAGGGCGGGTACGTGGAGTCCGTCCACGAAAAGGCGCTCGGCGAAACCGTCTCGAAGGTGCTCTACCCGAACGACAACACCGAGTCCGGCAAGGAATTGCGCCTCATCCAACAGTACTTTTTTGTATCCTGCTCCATCCAGGACATCCTGCGACGTTTCCACAAGAAGAACGAGACCTGGGACGCGTTCCCGCTCAAAGCGGCCATCCAGCTCAACGACACGCACCCGTCCATCGCCATTCCCGAACTGATGCGCATTTTGGTGGACCTCAACGACCTGAGTTGGGACGAGGCCTGGGGCATCGCGGTCAAAGTCTTCGGCTACACCAACCATACGCTGCTGCCCGAGGCCCTGGAGAAGTGGCCCGTGCCGCTGTTCGAGCGCCTGCTGCCGCGCCACCTCGAAATCATTTACGAAATCAACCGCCGCTTCCTCGAGGTGGTGGACAAAAAGTGGCCGGGCGACGCCGGCAAAAAGGCCTCCCTCTCGCTCATCGAGGAATCCACGCCGAAAATGGTGCGCATGGCTTACCTCGCGGTCGTCGGCTCGCATTCAGTCAATGGCGTCGCGGCGCTCCACACGCGCCTGCTCAAGGGCAACCTCCTGCACGATTTCAACGAGCTTTATCCCGAGCGGTTCAACAACAAGACCAACGGCATCACGCCGCGCCGCTGGTTGCGCTCCGCCAACACCGGCTTGGCCAAACTGATCGACGACACCCTCGGCACCAACAGTTGGACCACCAACCTCGATTTGCTCAAGGGTCTGGAAAAATACGCTCCCGACCCGGCCTTTCAGAAAAAGTTCATGGCGGTCAAGCTCGCCAACAAAAAACGCCTGGCCCAGATTATCAAGTCCGACTGCGGCATCGACGTGGATCCCGCCGCGCTTTTCGACTGCCAGGTCAAGCGCCTGCATGAATACAAGCGCCAGCACCTGAACCTCCTCCATATTCTGACCCTCTACCGCCGCCTGCTGCACAACCCGAACCTCGATATCGTGCCGCGCGTGTTCATTTTCGGCGCGAAGGCCGCGCCGGGCTACGAGCTGGCCAAGGACATCATCTTTGCCATCAATGTCATCGGCCAGACCATCAACCGCGACGCGCGCATCAAAGACAAGCTCAAGGTCGCGTTCCTGCCGAATTACTGCGTCACCATGGCGGAGCAAATCATCCCCGCGGCCGACCTCTCCGAGCAGATTTCCACCGCCGGCAAGGAAGCGTCGGGCACCGGCAACATGAAGTTCGCCCTCAACGGCGCGCTCACCATCGGCACGCTCGACGGCGCCAACGTCGAAATGCTCGAGGAATTCGGCGCGGACAACATCTTCATCTTCGGCCTCACCGTCGAACAGGTGGGCGACTTGCGCAAGAGCGGCTACAATCCCTGGAACTTCTATCGCGAGAACGAGGAATTGCGCGCCGCGCTCGACTGGCTGGGCTCCGATTATTTCACGCCCAACGAGCCCCACGCGCTGCTGCCGCTGCGCCAGTCCCTGCTCGACCACGGCGACCCGTTCCTCGTGTGCGCGGACTTCGCCTCCTACGTCGCCATGCAGGGCGAGGTAGACAAGGCGTACCGCGACCCGACGCGCTGGGCCCGTATGGCGGTGCTCAACACCGCCCGCGTCGGCAAATTCTCGTCGGACCGCACCATCCGCGAATACGCCAAGGAAATCTGGAGTTTGAAGCCCTGCCCCGTCGGCGGCGACGACACCCAGACCCGCACGCCCTTCCCGGCGGATTTGAAGCTAGTGTAAGTAACGCCCTGACTCAGGCAAACTGACCGGAGTCGGTTTTCAGCTAACGGCCTCAAACGTGAACAAGATAAGCCGCATCCCTTTGCGGCCGCGCTTTGGAGCCGCCCTTTCGCTCTTGCCGGGCCACCCTGTATGATCTTTACTGGGACGTGACCGTTTTAGGGCGTGAATTAATCCGGCGAAAAGCCTGTCGCCGGGGCGATTGTTGTTTTCGCCCTTCCGGAAAGCGTACGGGCGGATACCCTAGAAATAGTACGATTTACTAGCGGGAAGACCGGGGCGGTTTTCCGTTGAGCCGGGGGCGCAGGGGTCAACGATAGGGGTTGTCACTCAAAAAAGGAGATCCCTATGAACTTCTCGACCTTAACCAGCTACTGGTGGGTGCTGCTGCTCGCGGTGCTCATCGTCTGCTATAAACTCGTGCTGCGCGTCCTCGGCGTGGTGATCATACCCGAGGATCGCGTGGGCATCGTGAACAAGAAATTTGTGCTCTTCGGCGCCCACCGCACCCTGCCGGACGGCGCCATCATCGCCCTCCAGGGGGAGGCCGGCTTTCAGGTGGACACGCTCGCCCCGGGCCTACACTTCTGGCTCTGGCCGTGGCAGTTTCAAGTCGCCCGCGAACCGTTTGTGACGGTGCCCGAGGGGTCCATCGGCGTGGTGGAGTCCCGCGACGGCCGCCCGCTGACCGACGGCCACGTGCTGGGCCGCCGGGTGGAGTGCGACTCGTTCCAAAACGCCCGGCAATTCCTGGCCAACGGCGGAGAGCGCGGCCTGCAGATCACCATCATCCCGCCGGGCACGTACCGCATCAATTCGGCCTTGTTCACCGTGGAAACCGAGCCGGTGCTTGAAATCCCGCAAAATAAGGTGGGCATCATCACCGTCAAGGAGGGCCGGCCGCTACCGACCGGCGATATCGCCGGCATGGAGGTGGCGGGCCACAATGCCTACCAGGATGCGCAAAGCTTCGTGGACGCGGGTGGTTTTAAGGGACTGCAGGAGCAAGTGCTTCTGTCCGGGCGCTACTTCCTCAACCCGCGGTTTGCCATCGTCGAAACGGTGGAGATGACCGAGGTGCCCATCGCGCACGTCGGCGTTGTCATCGCGTACGTGGGCAAGGCGGGCAAGGACTTGACCGGCGACACGTTCCGGCACGGCAACCTCGTCGGCAAAGGCGAGCGCGGCGTGTGGATTGAACCGCTGGACCCGGGCAAGTATCCCATCAACCCACGCACGCACCGGGTCGAACTCGTGCCGACGGCGAATGTCGTGCTGAATTGGGCCACCGGCAAAACCGAGGCCCACAAGCTCGACGCCAACTTGTGCACCATCACGGTGCGCTCGTCCGACGGCTTCAAGTTCAACCTCGACGTCAGCCAGATCATCCACATTCCGCGCACCGATGCGCCGAAGGTCATCGCGCGCTTTGGCTCGATGCTGAGCCTCGTCACCCAGGTGCTCGAGCCGACCATCGGGAACTACTTCCGCAATGCCGCGCAGGGGTCCGATGTCATCGACTTCCTCAAGCAGCGCGCCCAGCGGCAGCAGGACGCGCGGGCGAAAATCTCCGCGGCGCTCGACGAGTACAACGTGGGCGCGGTGGACACGCTCATCGGCGACATCGTGCCGCCGGATGAATTGATGAAGACGCTCACCGACCGCAAAATCGCCGAGCAGGAGCGCGTCACCTATCAGACGCAACGCGAAGCCGAGCAAATCCGCATGGAGTTCGAGCAGGCGAAGGCGCTGGCGAATACCCAGGCGCGCGTGGTGGACTCGGAACGAAGCGTGAAAATCGCGGAGTTTGCCGCCCAAGCCGCCATCAAGACGGCCGAGGGCAGCGCGCAATCCAAGACCATCAACGCGCAGGCCGATGCCAACGTGCTCACCACCGTGGGCACCGCCGAGGCGAAGAAGGTCGAAGCCGTCGGCAGCGCCGAAGCCGCGGTCATCAAATTGAAAATCAATTCGATGGAGTCGGGCAATTATGCCGGCATCGAGATTGCCAAGGCGCTGTCGAACAGCGGCTACAAACTGGTGCCGGACGTGATGGTTTCCGGCGGCACCGGCACGGGTGGCGGCTCGCTGGTGGAAGTGCTGCTCGCGAACCTCATTCGCGACCAGTTGCCGAAACCCGCGGCCAGCCCTGCTCGTCCGCTCACGGCGGCGGGCAAGGCCTAGCGTTAGCCGTTCGGTGACTTCGGAGCGCGTTCCGCGGGGTGCGGAACGCGCTCTTTTTTTATTTAGGGCGGCCACCCGCAGCCTTCTCTAAGCAGCTTGACCCGGTGCACCCGGCGGCAACAATGCCTTTCCCCCACCCCAAACCCGAGGCCTTGTATGCGTCTTTTCCCCTGCTCCAGGTATTTATCAAATAACGTCAAATTTCATTATTTTTCGGGTTTAGCCTGCCTCAGTTTGGCTGCGCTCGCCGGCCTGGCCGGCTGTGCCGGCGCGAACGGCACCGCCGCCAGGGACCAGCCGGCCCCCGCCGGTTCGGCGGACCGCTGGGTGGATGCCTGGGGCGCCAGTTTTCTGCCGACGACGATCAACGGCAACCTTTCGGCGGGCGTGCCGACGTTCGATAATCAAACGGTGCGTTTCAATATTTACGCGGAAGTGGGCGGCACACGTGCGCGGGTGAAATTTACCAACAAATTTGGCAGCGAACTGCTCACGATCGGCGAAGCCCGCCTCGCCCTGCGCGACCATGATTCCGCCATCATGCCCGGCACCGACCGGGCGCTTACCTTTGCCGGCGCGCCGGGGGTGACGCTCCCGCCAGGCGCGGAAATCTGGAGCGACCCGGCCGACCTCGCGATCCCGCAACACTCGGATGTCGCCATTAGCGTTTTCATTCCGGGGAAAATCAAGCCCACCGGTTTTCATCCCACAGGCTTGAAAACGATGTACCTTTCCGCGCCCGGAAATTTTGTGAGCGCCCCCACCCTGCCGCGCGCCACGAGCAATCCCGCCACCATCACGTCGCTGTTCTTTCTCTCCGATCTCCAAGTCCTGGCCTCGGCGCGCACCATCGTCGTGGTCGGTTTCGGTGATTCCATTACCGACGGCGCGAACTCGAATGTCGACACCAACACGTCCTGGCCCGCCTTGCTATCCCAGCGCCTTCCCGCGAAGGCCGACGGCACACCCGTTTCCGTGATTAACATGGGCATCGGCTCCAACCGCATTGTGTCCGCCGACGCCGCCGGGCCCGCCGGAGTCAAGCGTTTCGACGACGATGTGCTGGCCCGCCCCAACGTCAAATATGTCATCGTGCTCGAAGGCATCAATGACATCAGTTATGAATCCGCGTCGGCCGACCAACTCATCGCGGCGTACCGGCAACTCATTGCCCAAGCCCACGCCCACGGCCTGAAAATTTACGGCGCCACACTGCTGCCCATTTTAAACTCGCGGAAATACACGGTGCCCAATGAGGCCACCCGCGCCGCCGTGAACCAATGGCTGCGCACCGCGCATGAATTCGACGCCGTGATTGATTTCGAGGCCGCCGTGCGCGATCCCGCCAACCCGCTGAGCATCCGCGCCGACCTCACCCGCGATTATGTGCACCCGAACTCGGCCGGCTACAAGCTAATGGCCGAGGCCATTCCGGTCGAACTCATCCAGTGATTTTATCCCTTTTATGCGATTCACCTCCCGTCGTTGTTTATGGCTTTCGCTGACTGCCCTGGCCTTGGGGCTGGCCACGGTGTTTTCCGGCGCGGCCGTGTCCGGTGCCCCGGCCGCTTCGCCACTGCCCCATTTTCTGATCACCGACCATGGCGCGGTGGGCGACGGCACGACGCTGAACACCGCGGCGATTCAGCAAACCATCGATGCCGCCGCCGCCGCGGGCGGGGGTGTGGTCGAAATTCCCGCGGGCAAATTTCTCAGCGGTTCTCTCTTTTTGAAAAACGGCGTGGAGTTGTACCTGGATACCGATGCCGTGTTGCTCGGTTCGCAAAACATTGAGGATTACCCGAAGCGTCCGACCCGCGTGGAGGGCCATTTTCCGGAGTGGCGCATGGCGCTTGTGAACGCGCAAAACATGAGCCGCGTGCGCATCGGCGGCACGGGCCAGCTCAACGGCAATGGCGCGCCGTTTTGGGCGCTGTTTTATGCCCAGCGGCGCGCCAACCCGAAAACCACCAACCTGGATGTCGAGCGCCCGCGCCTGGTGTTCATCGACCGCTGTCAGGACGTGCGCGTGGAAAATGTTTCCTTCCAGGACTCCGGTTTTTGGAACCTGCATATGTACAATTGCCATAATGTGCTGATCGAGGGCTTGCACATCAACGCACCGCCGATGACCCCAAGCACCGACGGCATGGACATCGACAGTTGCCAGAACGTCACCATCCGCCACTGCCAAATTTCGTGCAACGACGACAACATTGCGCTCAAGGGCAGCAAGGGTCCGCTCGCCGACGTGTACGTCACCGACGGCCCGCCGGTGGAAAACATTTTGATTGAGGATTGCGAATTCGGCAACGGCAACGGTGTCATCACCTGCGGCAGCGAGGCCACCATCATCCGCAACGTCACCGTGCACAATTGCACCATCACCGGCCGCGCCAACCTGCTCACCCTCAAGTTGCGCCCCGACACGTCCCAGCACTACTCGAACATCACCGTGGATGGCGTCAAGTCCACCGGCACTGCGGGCAGCTTTTTCAACGTCGCGCCGTGGACGCAGTTTTACGATTTGGCCGACCAGCCCGCGCCGCCGCCGCGCGAAATCGCGCACGTCACCGTCCGCAATATCACGGGCAATTTCGCCCAACTCGGCTCCCTGCGCGGTAATCCCGACGATACTCTGCGCGACATCACCATTGAAGACGTGGATATCAACACCGGCGGCCGCCCCCTCCTGCTCGGTGACGTGGAAAAGCTCACGTTCAAAAACGTGCTCGTCAATGGCGAGGCGTATGATCCGACGAAGCCGACAGAGCCGTAATGAAGAAACCGGCCATGCCGGAAAAGTTACAATAGATAGTTTAAGGTGAACTGGGCGGAACCCGCCCGGCCCTTGCGCTTTCTTATGGTTATTTTCCGGGTTCTGGTTAAACTTATCACCCTGCCCATGAAGATACCTTTTTTCTCCCGCCCGGCCACGAGCCTCGTGACTTTGCTCGCCACCGGCTTGGCCCATGGCCAAGCCACCCCCGCCCCGTTGTATCCGCCGCCGGCCGCGACCTCGTCGGTGCCCGCCTCCACGGTCCCGTCGGCCCCTGCGCCCGCCCCGGTCGCTCCGGCCCCGGCCACCGTTATTCCCACGGTGCCCCCGGCCACAGCCGCCGCCACTGCGACGGCGGACGCCGCCGCGCCGACCCCGCAACGTGATACCCTCGGTGTGAGCGACATCAAAGTACTCCCGGCCTTGCTCACGGAAGCCCGGCGCAACGGCACCTCCAGCGCCCTCGAGCGCGTCGCCCAGTCGCTGGACAGCCAGCTCATCGCCGCCCTCGGCTCCACCCGCAAATTCCAATTGGTGGGCCGCAGCGACCTCGACGTCATTCTCAAGGAGCAATCGCTCTCGAATTCCGGCACGGTGGACGACGCCTCCGCCGTGAAGATGTTCAAGCTCGCGGGCGCGACCTACATCCTGACCGTCAGCATCGACAATTTCCAGGACCGCACTGAAACCGCGACCTTCTCCGCCCTCGGCGAGCAGGCCCAGCGCCGGAAGGTCACACTTTCCTGCATTGCCAAAATCTATTCGGCACAATCCGGCAAGCTCCTCGAATCCGCCAACATCCAGCTCGACCAGACGGACGCCCGCAACGACCCGAATTACATCGCTTCCGCCGGCTCCAATTGGGCCGACAAACTGCTCGTGGATCTCGCGCGCACGGCCTCGGAAAAAATCGCCCAGAGCGTCACCGACTCGCTTTATCCCGCCAAGGTGGTCGCCAAAACGGACAAGCAAATCACCCTCAATCGCGGCGAGGGCACCGGCATCGCCGTCGGCCAGACGTGGATCATTTATAACGTGGGCAAGGAGCTCATCGATCCCGACACCGGCCTGAGCCTCGGCCGCGAGGAAGTCGCCATCGGCAAGGCCAAAATCACCTCCGTCACGCCGCGTACCGCCCTCGCAGAATTGACTGAGGACCGCGGCGTCGCGCCCTTGAACACCGCCCGGCAAACGGATCAGTAAATTCCCCGCCTGACCGCTCGGGACTCTTTCGGAAATCTTCCGCGCCCAGCCCGATGAAACCTTTTAGCGTGCTCGGCGGAGCGATTTTGGCCCTCCTGTTGGGCGGCTGCGCGACGTATAAAGATGACACGGAAGGGCTGCGCACCGCGTGGGCCGCCGGCAATGTGAAACAGGCCGCGCAAATCGCGGGCTCAAACGCCGAGCAAAAGAAGGGCTCCGGCACGGCGCTGCTGTGGTATCTGGAGGACGGCGCAACCACGCGGGCCGACGCCCAATTCGACCGCAGTCTGGCCGCCTTCAACCAGGCGGACGCGAAAATCGATTATTGGGACAGCCAGCCCGCGGTGTCCGTCTCCGCCGAGGCCGCGGCCATCATGGTCAACCAGACGGTGCTTTCCTACCGCGGCACCTCCTATGATAAAATCATGGAGAGTACTTATCAAGCGCTGAACTATCTCCAGTTGGGCCAGCCCGACCAGGCCCGCGTCGAGCTGAACCGCGCCCGTGAGCGCCAGCGCGCCGCGGTGGAGGCCAATGCCGCCCGCATCGCCTCGGCCCAGGAAGCCGCCGCCGCCGCCTCCAACGGCACCTTGAACGCGAATTCCGCGGCCGCGAACAAGACCGCACCCGAGGATTCTTATGACGTGCAGCGCGCGCAAAATGATCCCGGATTCAAGGCCAATCTCCAAAACGCCTACGGCTCGCTCGACGGGCTCCACTACTACACGCCGTACGTGAATCCCTTCAGCGTTTTTCTCGAGGGGATTTACTTTCTGGCGCGCGGCGACACCGGCGCGGACCTCGAACGCGGGCGCGTGGCGCTCAACCAGGTGCGCAGCCTGACCGGTGACAATCCCTTCATCAACGCCGATTGCGACCTTGCGGACAAGATGGCGAACGGCGCGCCCCTGCCGGAGACTACCTATGTCATCTATGAAACGGGCATGGCGCCGATTCGCGATGAAGTGCGGATCGACATTCCGCTTTTCATTGTTAGCCGGTCGGTGCCGTACGTCGGGGTGGCGTTTCCGCAACTGCGGTTCAACAGCCAGTACAACCCCGGCCTGATCGTGCAGGCGGGCAAGGGTGAACCTCTGCGCACCGTGTTGCTGTGCGACATGGATCTCGTGATTGCCCAGGAATTTCGGAACGAATTGCCGGTCATCATTGTCAAAACCCTTATCTCCGCCGGTGCCAAGGCGGCGGCCCAGTACGGCCTCTACGCCGCCACCAAGGGCAACAACGCCCTTTCCCTGTTCGCGGAAATCGGCGGCACCCTCTACCAATTCGCCACCAACCGCGCCGACTTGCGCACGTGGGTCACCCTGCCCAAGCAGTTCGTGTATTGCCGCCTGCCCACCCCCGCCGACCGGAAACTCCAACTCACCAACCAAGGGACCGGCCTGACGCAGACTGTTGACCTCCCGCCGGGCGTCGTTACCATTGTGTACGTCAAAAGCAACACCTTCGCTGACCGCCTCCTCGTCAATACCTTTACCCTTCGTTGACCCATGAAAAAATCCGCCCTTCGCATTTTCGCCGCCGCCACGCTGGGCCTTGCGTTGCTCGCCGGTTGCTCGACCGTCAATACCGTCGAGCCCGCCAATCCGCAGGCCCGCCCCAACCGCGTGGACGACAAGCGCATCATCACCGACTCCGACCTCAACGACATCGCCTACGTGCAAAATGTTTATGAGACCACCGTCAGCGGCAATCTCAAGCGCGTGCAGGTGACGATCCGGAATCTCACTTCCACGGTAAAAAACGTGAATTACAAATTCACCTGGTTTGACGGCCAGGGCATCGTGGTGGATTCGCCGATGAGCCTTTACCAGTCCGTGTCCATCGAAGGCGGGGCTTCCTTGCCGCTGACCTCGACCGCGCCGAATCCAAAGGCCGTGGACTTCAAACTCGAACTGCTCGGCTCCGTCCGCCGCTAACTTTCTCCCTTCTCCATGAAAACCTCCCCTCTTTTTCTCGCTGTACTCCCTGCGCTGCTGCTGGCCGGTTGCGGCTCGCCGCCGAACTCGGCCCAATACGTGGACCCGAACGGCCCGCGCACCATCGTGTCGCTGAACCAAATCGACATCCAGGATTTCAACGGCGCCGCCGCGACGATGACCCAGTCGCTCCTCAACAGCGGGGTGCTCGAAAAAGCGCCGACGCAACCGGCGGTGATGGCCATTTCGCGCATCACCAACGACACCGGCCAGCAATTTGACACGGACTACCTGATCAAGAACATCCGCGTGGCGCTGAACAACAGCGGCAAAGTCGTCACCACCACGACCACCGGCCTCGGCGGCAAGGCGGAAGACCCGCTGGCCCGCGACGCCGGCAACATGCAGGCGTTCATGCAGGGCCAGCCGGCGCCCTCACGCATTCCCTATTACAGTTTGTCAGGCAAGATTCTCGCCAGTACCGCCAAGGCCGACGACATCTACCAACGCACGTACACATTTCAACTGAGCCTGACGGAAATTGCCTCGGGCAATGCCGTTTGGGAGGATCAAAAGCAAATCACCAAGCAAGGCAAACAGCCGGCGGTCGGGTTTTGAAAGGGAACTGAAACCGCAGATTACGCCGATGAGCGCAGATAGTCCGGGGGTAGCGCCAGATGGTCCCTGCTGCTGCACGATTGAAATCGCTTGAGCTTTGAAACGCCCGCTTCTTTGCTTTGTCCCTTAGTCCCTTTGCTCCTTAGTCCCTATTTCCGCATCTGTGAAATCTGTGGATTCCCCCTTTAAAATCGTTCTGCTCGGTTCTGGTCGCGGCTCCAATGCCGAAGCGGTGCTCGTGGCCGAACGCGCCGGAAAGTTGGGCCGCGCCAAGGTCGTGGGTATTCTCTGCGATCAGCCCGGCGCGCGCATCCTCGAACTCGGCCCGCGTTTTGGCGTGCCCGCGCTCTATCTCGATCCCGCACCGTTTAAGACGAAACTCGAGGGCGATGCCGAACAACACTACCTGGCACAAATTCGCGCCTGGCAAGCCGACCTCGTCGTGCTCGCCGGCTTCATGCGCGTCATCAAGAGGGCGTTTCTCGAGGCCTTCGCCGGGCGCATCATCAATCTGCACCCCAGTCTACTGCCCGCTTTTCCCGGGCTCGAATCGATCAAGCAAGCCTTCGATGCGCGCGTGCCCGTCACCGGCTGCACGGTGCATTACGTCAATGCGCAGGTGGATGCCGGCAACATTATCCGGCAAGCCACGGTCCCCATTCTCCCCGGCGATACGCTCGATGCCCTGGAAACGCGCGTCCACGCCGCGGAACACCAGTTGCTGCCGGCGGTGGTTGCGGAATTGAGTAATGGAAAGTTGAAGTGACTTATCGTTTTGGCGCTGTCCATAAAATCACATCCGGACTCTCTGCGGCGGAGGCCAGCCGGGCGCGGGCCTCGGCCCAAATCGGGCGCTGAAAACGCCGCGACCGTTCGATCAATTCCCGCAGAGGCACGGTGACAAAGGCGCGATCCCACATGCGCGGGTGCGGCAGGATCAACTCTGGACCATTGCTAGTCACGCCTTCGTATAACAGCAAATCAAGATCCAGTGTGCGCGGGCCCCAGCGGATTTCCTCTGCGCGCCGACGGCCTGCCGCGCGTTCGAGTTGATGCAGCACCGGCAAAAGCTCGGCCGGCTCCAGCGTTGTTTCCAGTCCCGCCACCAAGTTGAGAAACAACGGCTGCTCCGTGAGGCCCACGGGAGCGGTTTCATAAATCGCCGAGGGTTCGACTAAGGTTATTCCGGGAGTCTTCCGCAAAGCGTCCAGTGCGGCGCGCAGCGTGGCCCCGCGGTCGCCGAGATTGGCGCCGAGGCCCACAAAGGCTTGTCGCGCGGCGGCGGGCATGGCTCAGGCGCCGACGCGCGTGCGCCGAATCTTTGCGCTGAAGCCGGCGAAGGCAAATTCCACCGGCGGCGCGGGCTTCGTGACTTCCACCTCGACCGCCTGCACCGTCGAAAAGGCCTGGAGCAATTCGGCCGCGATGGCTTCGGCCAGCGACTCAGCCAATTGCCGCGACGGGCCCTCCATGACAGCCCGCACGGTTTCAAAAATGGCCCGGTAATCAATCGCCCGCGCGAGGTCGTCCGCGCGGCCAGCCTCAGCCAGCGGCACTTCCAGCCGCACCGTGACTTCAAAAACCTGGCCGTGAGTTTTTTCCTGCGGAAAAACCCCGTGCCGGGCGAAAAAGCGCAGGCGCGTGAGCGTGAGAGAATCGGAGGTCATGGTGTCCAGGCGAGACCGGCGCGGAGCGCGTCGGCCATTTTGACAAAACGGCGCATCGGCGCGACATCGTGCACGCGCACCATCTGGCAGCCTTGCTGAATGCCCCAAACGAGGGTCGCCCCGGTGGCATCCAGACGGTCCTCCACCGGGGCATCGAGCACGCGGCCGAGCGTGGACTTGCGCGACGTGCCGAGCAAGACCGGAAAACCCAGTTCCACCACGCGCGCAAGGTGCCTGAGTACTTCAAGATTTTGCGCCGGTTCCTTGGCAAAACCAAAACCCGGATCCAGCCACAACTGGTGGTGAGCGATGCCCGCGGAGCGCGCGACCAAAACACTCAGGCGCAAATCATCGAGCACCTCGGGCCAGAAATCCTTATAATCCCGATCGGGCCGGTTGTGCATAAGAATAAGCGGGCAGCCGAGGTCCGCCACCACCGCCGCCAGAGGAGATTCATCCACGGCCAGTTGGGTGGAGGCCGTGGGATGATGCAACGACGCAATCAATTCGCGCCGCCGGGCTGCGCTGAAGCCGTGCAGGCCGCCCCACACGTCGTTCACCACGTCGGCTCCCGCGGCCACGGCAGCCCGGGCGACCTCCGCTTTGTAGGTATCAATGGATAGCGGCGCGGAGGAAAAAGCCTCACGCACCGCCTTAATTGCCGGCAACACGCGCTCCATTTCCTCGGCGGCGGAAATCGGCGCGGCCTCGGGGCGCGTGGATTCACCACCGAGATCGAGGATATCGGCCCCTGCCACGAGCATGGCGCCTGCCCGGTCCACAACCGCCTGCAACGAGGGCAATTCCCCGCCGTCGGAAAAAGAATCCGGCGTGAGGTTGAGGACCCCCATCAACAAAGTGCGCCCGCCCGGCGTCGGCAAGGCGCGGCCATGCGGACTCTGCCAGTACGAGGGAGAAGTCATGCGGAAAAACCGTCGCTATGATTCGCAAACTCCGGCGCACTGGCAAGCTTCACTCGCGCTGCCTACGCGCTCGCTCATGCCGTGGCCTCGGTCGGCGTCGGGGCTGGCGGCGTCTCAGCCGCGGCTTTGGCCGCCGTTTCCTGGCGCAGGCGCCGGTAATCGTCGAGCTTGCGTTTGCGCAAGTCGTCCGCCTGGGATTTGACTTCAGCCTCGATGGCGAATTCCTCGCGCACGACTTCCATGTCCTCGATGTCGGGCGGCACGGTGCCGATGGCTTCCTCGAGGGTGGAAAAACCCGCGCGCACTTTTTTCATGCTGTCCTGGTGCAGGGTGGACATGCCGTTCATCATCGCGATGCGCTTGATCATGGCCGTCTCGGCCTCCTTGTTGATGGCTTCGACGAGGGCTTCGCTCGTGCCCATCAATTCATGGATGCCCACGCGGCCCTTGTAGCCGGTGCGGTTGCAGGCCGGGCAGCCCTCCGGGTTCGCGCGGAAAATCTGGCCGCGCCATTGAATCGCCTTGAGCAGAATCTCCGCTTCGCGGCCCACCGGTTCGAAAGGCTGCTTGCAGGCCTTGCACACGCGCCGCATGAGGCGCTGCGCGCACACACACACAAGGGAGGCCGATACCATGAACGGCTCGACTTCCATCTCCGTGAGGCGCGCGACCGTCGAAGGCGCATCATTGGTGTGCAGGGTGGAAAAAAGCATGTGGCCGGTGAGCGCAGCCTCGACCGCGATGCCCGCAGTTTCCTTGTCGCGAATTTCGCCGACGAGGATGATGTCCGGATCCTGGCGCAAAAAAGCGCGCAGCGCGGTCGCAAAAGTCAGGCCGATCTTGCGGTGCATCTGCATCTGGCACAGGCCCGGGAGCGTGTATTCAATTGGGTCCTCGGCGGTGCGGATGACCAGGTCCGGCGAATTGATTTCATTCAACGCCGAATAAAGCGTCATGGACTTGCCGGAGCCGGTCGGGCCGCAGTGCAGCAACATGCCGAACGGCCGCTGGAGCAATTCGCGATAAAGCATCAAATTCTCGGGCTCAAACCCCAGCGCGGGCAGCGGCAAGGTGGATTTCTGCTTGTCCAGAATACGCATGACGACGCCTTCGCCGTGATTCAACGGGGCCGTGGAGATGCGCAGATCGATGTCGAGATTCTTGCGCGTGTGCTGCTTGAAAACAATACGGCCGTCCTGCGGCAGGCGCTTTTCCGCAATGTCGAGATTCGCCATGACTTTCAGGCGGGCAATGAGCGCGCCGGAGACCTTGGCCGGAATCGTCAACTTTTCCTGGCAATTGCCATCGATGCGGACCCGCACCCGGGTGGATTTCTCGAACGGCTCGATGTGAATGTCGCTGCCGCCCGAGTAATAGGCGTCCTCGATGATGCGGTTGGCCAGTTGGATGATGGGCGCGGAATCCTCGCTCTCCATGCCATTCTCGATGTCTTCCTCCGTGGTGGCCTCGTCCATGCCGAGCGCCTCAACGACATCGCCAAAGCCCTCGGAATGGGTCGGCTCCTTTTTCTCGTCCAACAATTCCGCCAGCTCGGATTCCACCGCAAGCAGGAGGGCCACTTTCTGGCGGGTGAGTTCCTGAATCTTGTGGGTGACCTGGAGATTGAACGGGTTGGCCAGCGCCACGATGAGAAAGCTGCCGGCCTGACCCACGGGCAGCACTTTATTTTCGCAGCAGAAATCACGATCCAGTTTTTGGAAAGTCAATTCGTCCACCTGGAAATTGCGCGCAAAAAACGGGCTGAGGCCGAAGGCGCGGCTGCGGGCGATGTGCAGGGCGGGATCCGATATCTTGTACTCCGTCTGCAAAAGTTTGCCGAGCCCCTCGCCGGACATGTCGGCCGAGGAATTGATCAAGGCGGTGGCCTGCTCCTCCGTCAATTTGCGGAGGGACTTCAAGTGGTTGACGATGGAGGCTTGGATGCGCGCAAGTGCCATGGGAGACGGCGGAAACCCAGCCCGCCCGAACCCCCAGCATAGCGGGAGAACGGCAAAAAGATAGAGCAGAACTTCGGGTCGACCGCGCTTTGACAGATTTTTTATGGCGCGACTAAACTAATCTAAACAACGCTAGAAAAACCTGCCCCCACGACCGGCCGGAAGGGTGGCGGCCTCAGGCGCCCGGAATCAATTCGGGATAAATCAGCGAAAGGTCGTCGAGGTTGCCGATGCTGCCGAGCAAGGCGGGATCGATTTTGAAATTCTTCAGGAGGGCCACCGGCTCGACACCGGCCCGGCGCGCGGATTCGGCGATAAATTCCCGTTGCTTGGCAATCAAATAAGATTCCATCCTATCCGGCACCACGCTTTCGTCGGTCGCGAGGAGTTTGGCGGCGTCGGCGCCGGCCAGCGGCGGCACATGCTCGGTGGCGACCACGCGGCGCGCGACGTCCACCACCTCCAGATAGTTACCGGGCCAGGCGTAACCGAGGAGCGTCGAAACGGCCTCGGGCGACAATTGCGCGCGCTCGGCGTCGCCTTCGCGGCGGGAAAACAAGTCCAGGTGCAGCTTGAGGTAGGTGGCCAGGTCCGCCAGGCGCTCGCGCAACGGCGGCAGGACGATGAGGTGGTTCTTCACCACGTCGAACATCTCCGGGCTGCTTTCCGGAAGCATCTGCGGGTAGCGCGTGATATCGAGGAAGAAAACCCAGGAAACCTCGCGGCCGTTGGGCAGGAATTTCGGGTCCGCCGCGAGCAGCTTTTGCACGAGCTCGATTTGGCCGCGCGTGGCCTCGCCAAAATCCGTGATGGCCACGAGCTTGCTCACCGCGGTCTGGCCCGGCAGTTCGCGAATGGCCTGCAAGACTTCCAGCGATTCAATCTGCGCGATGGAAAATTGATGAATGGGCAGCCCCGCAAAGCCGTACCAGCCGGACAGTTCGCAAGTGATCAACTCGATTTCTGCGCCGGGCGGCAGGCCCACAAATTGATAATTACCCGAACGCGAGGCGTCCCACAATTGCTGGGCAAAATGCTGCGAGCCCTCGGTCGCGTCGGCCAAATGCACCAATTCGGGATAAGTCCGAACCCAGGCATCTGACGTGCCCTCGGGCTTGGGCTGGGCCGCGGCGCGCTCCTCTTCGGACATGGGCTGCACGAACCGGCGCACGTGGTTGAGGAACGCTTTAATATCGAGGGGCTTTTCCAGGACAAGCGTCACATCCATGTTGGCCACTTTGACCAGCTCGGGGGTGTTCATCAGCCCGGACACCATGATGATTGGAAGATTCGGCAAACGGGCGCGGGCGCGCTCCATGAAATCCGCGCCGTCCATCACCGGCATTTTGTAGTCGGCGATGACGAGATCGAATTCCTCGGCATCGAGCGCCTTCAAGGCATCGTGGGGCCGGGTCACCATTTCTGTGCGGAAGCCCTCCTGCACGAGCAAGTCGCGCAGCATTTCCGCATAGTTTTCCTCGTCGTCGAGGACTAGAATTTTACCAGACATGAGTTTAAAAGGCCTCAGCAGCCCTAATTGCTTACACTAAAGCCACCCCCTTTAGCAACTCTCCGCTCGGAAAATCTTTTGCGGCCCGCCTCGTCTCCGGGGTGAAAATTGCCGAGTGCCCTGGGAAAGCCCCCAGTTTAAACGCGTGTTTGACTACCTGACTGCCTATCCGCTTGCGTGGCAGGGCCACTTGGAGGATGATGCGGCCCACTGATGTTAGGGACTTTCCTGACCCGAATTATTCCAACGGCTGGAGTTTTTTGCCTGCTCGCGCCGGGAGCCGGCCACGCGGATGAAACGCCGGCACCCCCTTCCTCTGTCTCCGCGACTCGACCTGCGGATTGGGGGCGGCTTGACCCCTGGAAAAAAACGCTGACGGCCGAAGAGTGGCGCGAGGCGTTGAACCAGCGCTATGCACCTCATGACACCGCCGATGGGTTGATCGATGTGGGTGGTGACGCGCTTTACACCCGCCTCCAAACCAACGACTCAATCCACTATTACGCGTTGGTCCTTCGCGACCCGGCGCAGCCGCGCCCCACCGCCCCGCCGGGCGCGCGCTACTGGCGCACGCGGGCCGAGCTTCCGCCGATTTCAGACGGCCTGCCGCTGGCGGGTTTGCGGATCGCGCTCGATCCCGGCCATTTGGGCGGCCCTTGGGCGGACATGGAAGAGCGTTCGTTTTCCGTAAAAGGCGAACCCCCGGTCCACGAAGGCGATTTGACACTGCAGGTCGCCCTGTTGCTCAAACCCCGCCTCGAAGCGCTGGGCGCGACAGTGCTGCTGGTGCGGGACCGCACGGAACCCGTTACCACCGACACGCCCGCCTCGCTCCGGCCCACTGCGACGACCGCGTATCTCGCGCGGTTTACGCCCGACCACCCCGCCCCGCCGCCCGGCGACGCCGCCCGCGAACACGACATTACCAAATTGGCGGAATTGCTGTTTTACCGCACCAGCGAAATTCTGGCCCGTGCGCGGCGCGTGAATGACACGCTTCATCCCGACCTCGTGGTATGCCTTCACTTTAACGGCACGGATTTGCCCGATCCGCAGAATCCCACGCTCGTGCCACAGCAGCATTTTCACGTCATGGTCAACGGCGCGTATGCGCGCACGGAATTGGAAAACGACGACGAGCGCCTCGAGATGCTCGAACGCATCGCCGACGGCGCGGGCGAGGAAGAACTGGCGGCGGCACGGGAGATGACCGAAGCGGCGGTGCCAATTTTCGACCTGCCTCCCTTCACTTACAATGGCACGAACGCGGTGGCGCTCGGGGCCCACGGCTACCTATGGGGCCGCAACCTGCTGGCCAATCGTCTCTATCGCTGTCCGGTGGTTTATTTCGAGCCCTACGTGATGAACAGCGCTGAAGGTTATGCGCGCATTCAGGCCGGTGACTATGCCGGCACCCGCGAGTTCAACGGACACGAGCGGCAGAACATCTTTGCCGAATACGTGGAAGCCGTGACCGCGGGACTGGTGAATTATTATGGCGGCCGGCCGGTGGCGCCGACCGAACCGGTGCAAAATATTCCCAACGCACGCCCGCGGTAGGCCGGAAGCTCGGCCCGCCGGAGTCCGTTTCCCATAATAACAAAGCGCCCACGGAGGGCCTGCTCCACCAAGCCGCGCCGTTTGCGCCCGCATCGCCGCTTGACTCACGGGTGCAAATTCGGTTACCCCATTGCATCATGTTTACACTTTCGCGGTCACGTCTGGCGGGCTCCTTTTTAATGGCGGCGGTCTTGGCCGCCGGCTGCGCCACCCAGGTGGCGGTCGGCCCGGCCAACAACCAGGTGGCCACTTACCATTGGGGCACGCTCACGGGCCTGATGCAGGGCGACCCCGATTCACTGTTTCGCGCGACCAACCACGCGCTCGACGATCTGAAATATTTTCGCGTCTACCAGGAAGTCAGCAAGGACAAGAAGGACATTCTCGTCGTCGCGCGCGGAGTGCTCGACCAGAAAGTGACCGTGCACATCACACCCGCCAAGGACGAGGGCATGAACACCGTGGCCATCTCCGTCGGCGATGGCGACCTGCCCAAATCGCAGGCCCTGTTCTCCGCCATTGAGCGCAATATCGGCGGCGGCGGCTCCAGTTCCGGCCTGAATTCACCGTCGCGGCCGTAACTGATTTAAGCGCGAACTTTCGCGCTGTTTTATAAAAGAGCGCTAGGACCGGGTCACACACCGTCCCAGTGATTCGAGGCAGCGGGCATTTTGGGCGGTGGTGCCGACCGTCACGCGCACATGCGCGGGCAATCCGTAGCCCGCCAGCGGGCGAACGATCACCCCCTGCGCCTGCATTTCGCGGAAAACCCGCGTGCCGTCGCCGACGCGCACCATGATAAAATTCCCCGCGCTGGGGGTATGGGCGAGACCAAGCGCGGTAAAGCCGGCGGCCAATTGCTGGAGGCCCGCATTATTAATCGCCAGGGTGCGCGCCAGGTGCTGCACGTCGTCGAGCGCGGCGAGCGCGGCGGCCTGAGCGATGGAATTTACGTTAAAAGGCTGGCGGGCGCGGTTCAGCAAATCCATCAGCACCCGCGGGCCGTAGCCGTAGCCGACGCGCAGACCCGCCAGGCCGTAAATTTTGGAGAAAGTGCGGCAGGCCAGGATTTTACGCCCTTCGGCGAGGAGGGGCCGCACATCGGGCACCTCGGCGGTCGGGAGAAAATCGGCGTAAGCCTCGTCGAGGCAGAGGATGACGTGCTCCGGCAGCGCGCGGGCAAAGTCCAATACGTCGGCGGCGGAATTGGCCGGGCCGGTGGGATTGTTCGGCGTCGGCAGGTAAACGATTTTGGTGCGCGGGGTGACAGCCGCGAGCATGGCGTCGAGGTCGTGCGCGTAACCGGGCATTTCCACTTCGACGGGTTGGCCGCCGTTGAAGAGCGTCACGTATTTGAAAACGATAAAGGCGTGCCGGCCCATCACGACCTCGTCGCCCGGCGAAATGAAAGCCTCCGCCAGCAACTGCATGATCTCGTTCGAGCCGTTGCCGGGCAAAATCTGCGCGGGGTCGAGCCCCAGGCGGGTGCCCAACTTCGCGCGCAAGGCGATGGTGCCGCCGTCGGGATACAAATGAATTTCCTCCAGGGCGCGCTTGGCCGCCGCGAGGCCCAGCGGCGAGGGGCCCAGCGGATTTTCATTCGACGCCAGCTTGATGACCTCCGCCGGGTCGAGCCCGTGCTCACGCGCCACGTCGGCGATGGGCCGGCCGGGTTCATAAACGGGTTGCGTGAGTACACCGGGCTTGACGAGTTTTTCAAAGCTCATGGAAAACCGGTCATAGTAAACAGAATTTGGGGGTTGGAAAATGGAAAATGAAGGCGTTATTGCTGTTACTGATGAAAGTCCTTCTGACGGGTGCCTCGGGATTGGTGGGCCATGCGGCCATGCATTCTGCGCTCGCGCGCGGGCACGAGGTGTTCGCGCTCGGGCACGGGCGCATGCCGCCGCTGCCGGTCGAGGCTGTGGCCCAGGGCCGCGCCCGGGCCTTGCAGGTCGACCTCACCAACGAGCACGCCATCGAGCGGCTGATTTTTGATTACTACCCCGACGCCATCATCAACGCCGCGGCCCTTTCCAACAACGCTACCGTGGAGGCCGCGCCGGCGCTGGGGGAAAAACTCAATATTGCCCTGCCGCGCCGGCTCGCGCAACTGTCCCATCATTTGAGCGCGCGGTTTCTGCATCTTTCCACCGACGCGGTGTTCGACGGCGAGGGCGGCCCGTACCGCTCGACCGACATGCCCGCCCCGCGCACGCTCTACGGCCAGCAGAAACTGGAGGCAGAAAAGGAGGTGCTCCGCGTGGGCGGGGGCAATCTGGTCGTGCTGCGCATCACCATCGTAAACGGCAACAGCCCCTCGGGCCGCCGAAGCATTCACGAAAAACTTTTCCACGCCTGGGCCAAGGGCGAGGTCACGCCGTTGCACACGGACGAATTGCGCCAGCCGGTGTCGGCGGACAACGTCGGGGATGTGCTCACGGAATTGCTCGAACGTCCGAATTTGCACGGCCTGTTTCACTGGGCCGGCCCGGATTCGCTCACGCGTTTCGAAATCGGCCAGCAGATACTGAAACACTTCCACCTGCCGGAGAATTTTATCCGCCCCATCCGGCGCGCCGACCTGCCCAGCGGCGAGAAACACCCGCGCGCCCTGGAGTTCATCCTGCCGCCGTTGCTCGGCAAGGTCGCGGCCAAGCCCACGCCGTTTGCCCAGCAAGTGGAAGAACTACAAGTGCCCGCCGAGCTGCAGGAATGGTATCGGAAGACACGGCTCTCCGGCGGGGAGGCGCCCGCGCGGCGGCTCGTACAGGGGCGCGATTTCTGATGGAAACGCTCCTCGTGCTTCCGCACCGCGTGGCCGACGCCGCCGAAAACATGGCGCGCGATTGGCTCCTGCTTGATTCGTTTGCTGGATCGGATTTCCCGCGCCTGCGCACTTATGGCTGGAGCAAACCGGCGTGGACATTTGGCTATAGCCAGCGCTGGCAGCAAGTTCGCGAAACCGTTGGCGCCGATGTAGAGTTGGTGCGCCGCTCGACCGGCGGCGGCGTGGTGGACCATCGCGCGGATTGGACGTATGCGCTCGTGTTGCCCGCGACGCATCCCTGGGCCCGAGCAAAAGCGGCGGAAAGTTATCGCGCCGTTCATCAAGCACTGGCCGAGGCGCTGAAAATTTTCGGCGTACCGGTTTCATTAATGGCTTCAGCGCAAAAGGTAGGGACGCCTCTCCGAGGCGTCCGTTCCGATGGCCTTCAGCTTGTACCAGACGGACGCCTCGGAGAGGCGTCCCTACCCCGAAACGAAGCCGGAAAATTTTCCCTCCAACATCCTTCCACTGCTTCCTCCGTTTGTTTCACCCAACCCGAACTCCACGACGTGGTGCGGATGGACAATGGAAATAAAATCGCGGGGGCGGCGCAAAAACGCACGCGGAAAGGACTGTTGCTGCAAGGCTCCATCAGCCGCGCCGCGGCGCCTGAGGTACGAGATTGGGACGCGGTCGCTTCGGTATTCGCAAACACACTGAGTCACTTGCTCAAGGACAAACCGCAGCCCTGGTCCGGCGAAAGTGTTAATCCGTCGCTGCTCGTGGAGGCCCAAGCGCGTTTTGCGTCCACTGCGTGGAACGAGCGGCGATGACCTAAGAGCGGCCGGTCCTGATTTCGAATTGTAATTCTGGCCAGCCGGCCAGCGCCCATTCCTAGCGTTTTCGCTTACGCAGCAAAACCAGTCCGCTGGCGCCCAGCGCCATGACCAAGGCGACCGTGGATGGCTCGGGCGCGGGGGTGTAAGTGAAATTGCCCGGGTTGAGCGTGATTTCGACATACATGTTGTCCAACGCGGAGGAGGAGTTGAGCGGATTGTAAAACACATCCGGGTTGAGGCCGCCTTGGATGCGGTCGGAAAAAGCGAAGGTGTAGGCATCGGTTTGCGTGGCAAACGCGCCGGAGTAGGAATTGTAGAACTCGGGGTTGATCTGAATACTGCTGCCCACCCACTTGGCGATGTCGGTATTATTCCCCTGCAAGGAAAGGAGATAGAAGAACTGACCGGAGGACAGGTTGCCGATGGTCAAATTGGCCGAGGCGTTGCCCGAGGCAAAGATGGAATTATTAAGGTTGGTCGTGGTGCTTGTGTTCCCCGCATGGCCCAAAACGGTTTCCCCATTGGTGGCCAGGCCGAAATTGAGATCCGCCATGAGGTCGCCCACCACCCGGTCCATGAGATTGTTGGAATTCACCGTGCTGACCGCGGTGCCATTCCAATAGGCGACGTAGCTGGGGTTGGCGCCATAGATGCCGTTGATGTTGTCGAGTTGGGAATCCGTGACGAAAACATCGAAGCTCCCGACACTTCCGCCCGAGCCACTGATGATGACTCCGGAGCTGCTGCCCGTGATACCCTGGCCGCTGAGCGCAGCTATCTCGGTGCCGCTCAGCCCAGCCGTGAGGTTGGACTTAAAAGTGGCGTTCATGTTGTAGCTTTGATTTTGCAGAAAAAGATTGCCGGTGTCCGCCGGAAAGGGGGTGGTGCCCTGTCCCGCCTGGGTGCCGGCGTAACCGAAAATCGTGCCCGCCAGCCGTTGTCCGCCCGGGGGCGTAAAGCTCGAGATGTTTAGCGAAATATTATTGCTTCTCATCCACGGGATGAGGGCAGTATTGCCGACGTTGCCGGTCGCGGGCGCGAGCCAGCTGTGATAATCAGCAATCGGAGGGACGCCGACGATGCGGGCCGTGCCGCTCAAATTACCCAGCGTGGCGCCGCTGGAATTGACCACGGCGTAGTTGGCGGCGATACGGGCATCGAGCGGCGTGACCACGGTACTGGCGGTCAGGAGATTAAAAATGGTCGGACCGGGCGTGGTGTTGATCTCGTTCGCCTGTCCGGGGAGCGTGACGAGGCTGCCATCGGCGCGCGATTTGATGGCAAAGTCCGCCGGCATGCTGACGAAGTTCACATACGAGGTGTCCACGTTGTTTTGCGTGCTCCCCGCATTGATGTAGGTTTCGAAACGCGCGGACACCAAGGGGTCGGTGGACCCCGGAGTGTTGCCGCCAATCTGCGTGCCCGCCGTGAAATCAATAAAGCTGTTATAGAAAGTTCCGATATTGACCGTGGAAACAATCCCCGTGGGCCCGCCGGCCCCGGCGCCGGAGACTGTGCCATACAAGTCCGCGAGGCTGTAAGAAGTGGACAGTGCACCAGCACTGCCATTGCCGAGAGTCACGTTGCCAAACACCGTTGCGCCGCCGCCGACAAAGGTCAGGTACAGGGCATCATCCGGGATGCCGGTGTTGTTGACGATGACCAGTTGGGTCGTGTTGTTTTGAGCAAAAGCGGCCGGACCAAGCAATCCAGCGCCCAGCGCGAGCGAAACGGACACAAATAAACGCAGCTTCATAGTGGCAATGTGGGTAGCTAATTCGACTAAATGGGTCAACGCGCAAAACATGGCTCAAAGCAACCCTTTGTCATACTCGTCGCCAGGCCCGACCTGCTGGATTTCGATTGGATGATGTACGGCATCGCTTAGTTTGACTCGACGACGCAGAGCTTGCGGCGGTAACAATCTAGTCCCGCTCCTTAATTCTATTTTACTTCATGACCCCAGTCACCACCAGACCCCGCCCCGACAAGGTCAAATTTCGGTGGGACATCGTGCTCTTTTTCGCCTACGTCTTCGCCACCATGCGGCGCTCGACGGGTCTGCCCTGGCATGAATGGCTCGGCGTGGTGTTTATCCCGGTGCTTTCAATCCACCTCTGGCTCAATTGGAACTGGATTGCCGACTATATCCGGCGGTCCACCCGCGTAGCATCGGGACTGACCCGTTTCAATCGCTGGTGGAATACCCTTCAGCTTCTCGTCGCAGTCGTGACACTTGCCTCGGGCCTCCTAATCTCCAGGACCTTCCTACCCGCAGTGGGCCTTACTGGCCTTCGCAGCAACTTCCTGGGGGACGTGCATGCCGCCTCCGCCACCGTCCTCACCGTGATGATTGGCGTCCATCTGGGCCTGCATGGTCATTGGATATGGTCCAGGCTTCGCGGCGCTTCGCGTCCCACAGTGACCTCAGACACGAAACAAATCCGAAGGCAACTGTTGCTAGCTTCAGCGATAGTCGTAGCTGTCTTGGCGGCGGTATTATTGATCCCCAACTCGAACTTCTACCACCAACACTTCCCGCTCCTTCGACGAGTCCGGGATGATTTTATCCAAGTCATCATTTCCATGTCTATTCCGGGAACAATTGCTTTTGGAGCCCTCGTCTTCTTTCAAGGACGGCGAAGCTGAAGTTTGTGACCAAGCCATCGGTATCTTTCAGGAGCGTGGCTACTCCAAGCCAAAGGCCAGCAAGGGCCTTTTTTAGCCTTGCGTCGAGTCGGTCAAAAGGGTTTTGTCCACCTTTGCGCACTTCCCGCTTTATCCTTTAACATCGCATCACCATGGCACGCATCTGTTTCGTCACGGGCAAAGGCCCGACCAAAGGCAACGTCACCTTCCGCCGGGGCGTCGCCAAAAAAGCCGGCGGCATCGGCACGCACGTGACCAAGCGGACGCGCCGGCAGTTCCGGCCCAACCTGCAGCGGGTGCGCGTCAAGCTGGCCAGCGGCCAGGTCAAGCGCGTGTGGGTGCGGGTCAAGGCCCTCAAGGCCGGCCTCATCAGCAAGGCTTAAGCCGCCGGGCTGCCTGACATTCCTGGGTCGCGTGCTGGTGGTTTTTCAAACGCGCGTTTGACCCAGTATTATTTTCCACCCGGACTCCCGGGGGTCGGTTGAGAGTCAGATTTGACGAACCGACAGTTATGGGTAGATGTAGTCCCACACCATTCATGAACGCTCGTGCGCAAATTCTGCCGCTCCGTGCGGTTACTGCGGCCTGGACCCTCGCCGGGCTGGCCTTGCTGGCTGGCTGCGGAAAGTCCAATCAGGCGGCCCCCGCCGGCATGCCGCCCTCGCTGGTGACGGCCGCCACGGCCACCGCCCAGGATGTGCCCAAATACCTGGACACCATCGGCCAGACCACGGCGTACGAGGCGGTCAATATCGTTTCCCAAGTGGAGGGCCAGATCATCGAAATGCCCTTCCAGCAAGGCTCCCTGGTGAAAAAAGGCGACGTGCTGGCCGTGATTTTCCAGCCGCCGTTTGTCGCCGCCGTGGAGCGGTCCTCCGGGGTGGTCGCCTCTGACGAGGCCAACCTCGCCATCGCCAAGTTGCAGGTGGAACGCAGCCAACCGCTGACGGCCGACAACCTCGTTTCGAAACAGCAGTACGACACCTGGCAGTCGCAGGTCAAAGCCCTCGAGGGCCAGTTGGCCGTGGACAAGGCCAACCTCGACCTCGCGAACATCAATCTCGGCTACTCCACCATTCGCGCGCCGGTCGACGGCATGGTGGGCGTGTACAAGATCAACATCGGCAATGTCGTCAAAATCAACGATGCGCCAATCACCACCATCCAGCGCATGGACCCGATTTACGCGGACTTCGTGGTGTCGGTGACGGATTTTCCCGCGATGAAAAAATATTTCGCCGACAACGGTGGAAAACTCGGCGTGCACGTCGAAAGCCTCTCGGACGCCACGCAGGCCAAGGACGGTAATTTGACGATTCTCGGCAACGCCATCTCCGCCTCCACGGGCACGGTCTCGGTGCGCTGCACGATGCCGAATGACGATTTGCTCTTCTGGCCCAACGAACCGGTGCACGCCCGCATTTTGCTGACGACCCTCAAGGACGCCGTGCTGATTCCCAAGGAAGCGGTGCAGTTGAACCAGCAGGGCCGCTTCGTGTTTGCCATCAAACCGCCCGCCAAAGCCGGGGACCCGGAAACCGTCGAACAGCGCCCGGTGGAAATTGGCCAGCCGCAGGAAGGCGGCCTGATTGTCGTCAACTCGGGCGTCAAGGTTGGCGAAAAAGTCGTCGTGCGCAACCCGCTCTTTTTGCAGGACGGCGGCCCGGTCATGGTGGCGGAATTGGACGGCAAATCCCTCCTGCCGCCGCCCGATGCCGGCCGCCGCGGCGGCCCGCCGCCCGCGGACAAGAAGTAAACCGCCCGTCGCTGCCACCGACGGTGGCAATCCCTCCCGCCTTTTCACCCTCTCCTTGCCGCGCCTGCACCGCCGATGAACAGTATTTCCGACCCGTTTATCAAGCGCCCGGTGATGACCATGCTGGTGTACCTCGGGGTGCTGGCCTTTGGCGCGTACGCATTTATATTACTCCCGGTCAGCGACCTGCCGACCGTGGACTACCCGGTCATCCAAGTCACCGCCTCCTATCCCGGCGCGAGCCCGGACACCGTGGCCGCGAATGTGGCCTCGCCGCTCGAGCAGCAGTTCCTGAAAGTGCCGGGCATTGAAATCGTCACCTCATCGAGTTCGCAGGGCAATGCGCAGCTCGTCCTGCAATTCCACCTCGACAAATCCATCGACGCGGCGGCGAGCGACGTGCAGGCGGCCATCAACCAGGCGCAGGGCAACCTGCCGGCGGATCTCCCCTCCCCGCCCACGTTCCGCAAAACCAATCCGAACGAGCAGCCGATGATGTATATCGGCGCCATCTCGTATTCGATGACGGCGACGCAGCTTTATGATTTCGCCTACACGGAACTGGTGCAGCGGATGCAAGTGGTGCCGGGCGTCTCGAACGTGCAGGTGTACGGCTCACCCCGCGCGGTGCGCGTGCAGGTGGACCCCGAGAAACTTTATTCACTCGGCCTGAGTTTCAACGACGTGAACCAGGCGGTGCAGCAAGGCACCAATCTGGTCGGCGCGGGGCAATTGAAGAGCAACACCTACCAATTCACGCTCCAGCCGAGCACCCAGTTGGAAATGGCGGACGACTACGCCAAGCTCATCATCGCCTACAAGGACGGCGCCCCGATTTACCTGCGCGATGTGGCCAGCGTCATCGATACGACGCAGTTTGAGGACTTGAAGATGGACTTCTGGTCCAAGCGCATTCCCAAACCCGGCGCGGTCGGCATCGTGCTGGCCGTGACCAAGGCGGACGGCGCCAACGCCGTGGAAGTTTCCAAGGGCCTGCGCGCGTTGCTCCCGCAACTCCAGCAAATCATCCCGAAGTCCATTACGCTGGTGCCCATTTATGATCGGGCGAACAGCATCATCGCCTCCGTGCACGACGTGGAGGAAACGCTCGGCATCGCGTTTGTGCTGGTGGTGCTGGTCGTGTTCTTCTTCCTCGGGCGCGTGGCGGACACCGTGATCCCCGCGGTGGCGCTGCCGATGTCCCTGCTGATGACGTTCATCGTCATGCGGCTGTGCAATTACACCCTGGACAACCTTTCGCTGATGGCGCTGACGCTCTCCATCGGCTTCCTGATTGATGACGCCATCGTGTTTTTGGAAAACATGGTGCGGCGCATGGAAGCTGGCGAATCCGTGCGCGAAGCCACCTTCAAGGGCGCGAAGGAAATCAGCTTCACCATTTTGGCGATGACCCTTTCCCTCGCGGTGGTGTTTCTCCCGCTGGTCGGCATGAGCGGCTTGATCGGGCGGATTTTCCGTGAACTCGGGGTGACGATCGTCGTCGCGGTGCTGGCCTCCGGCATTGTCTCGCTGACGCTGACGCCTATGATGTGCTCGCGCATCATCCAGGATCGCGGGCGCGACACGAAGACGCTGGTCGAGCGGTTCGCCCACTGGATTGAGGGCCGGTGCATCGCGTTCTACAGTCCGACGCTGACCTATGCCCTGAAACACTGGTATTTGTCCGTCATTGCGATGGTGCTGTGCTTCGTAGGCATCGGCGTCTTCGGTTACCTCGTGCCCAAATCGCTGCTGCCCACGGGCGACAGCGGCTTCATTTCCGGCGTGTTCATCGCCGCGCCCAGCACGTCCCCCACGCTCATGCACGAATATCAGAGCAAGGTGGACGACAGCCTGCGCACCAATCCTTATGTGGACAGCTACGTGTCGGTGTCGGGTTTCGGGCAATTCCTGAATTCCAACTTTGGCATCGTGTTCGTGCTCCTGGATGAGGCCGGCCAAAAGCTGGCCGACGGCAAGCCCCGTCCGAAGATTGACGCCGTCAACGGCATGTTGATGGGCCAGATTTTTCAAATCCCCGGCCTGATTGCGGGCATTCGCCCGATGCCGGTGCTGCAAATCAGCGCCGGCGCCTCGGCTTCGAACTCCGGCAAGTACCAGTACGTGCTTTACGGCTTGGATAAGGCCAAAGTGCAATTGGCGGGCTTTGCGCTCATGGGGGCCATGTCACAATATCCGAATGTGTTCGGCCAGGTGACTCCCGATCTTTTCCCGATGAACCCGGTGTTGGATGTGAAGTTGAACCGGCAGCAGGCTTCGCAGTACGGCGTGACGGCGACCAACTTTGCCCAACTGATGTCCACCGCCTACGCCCAGAACTTCTCCTACCTGATCAAGAGCGACTACCTCCAATACTGGGTGGTGGTCGAGGCCAAGCCCAAGTACCGCGCCAATGTCGGCGACCTCGACTGGCTCTATTTCAATTCCCTGACAAACCAGAGCACGCTGTACAACACCGGCAGCGCGTTTGACGTGAGCAACAACCTCGTGCCCTTCCGTGCCATCGGCACCACGTCGCCGAAAATCGGCCCGATCGCGGTCAATCACTTCAACGGCTTTTCGTCCGTGACGCTGTCGTTCGATTTGCAACCCGGCATCCCCCTCGGCGTGGCGACGAATGCCATTGAACAAATGGCGGCGTCGATGACGCCCCAATACATTGCCCCCGACATCACGCGCACGTTCCAAGGCGAAGCGCTGTTGTTCAACGAGGCCCAGGTCAGCCTGCTGCTGGGCATGTTGGTGGCCTTCTTTGTGATGTATATCATCCTGGGAATTTTGTACGAAAGCTATGTCCACCCCTTCACCGTGCTGCTCTCCATCCCGCTGGCGTTCGCGGGCGGTTTGGGCACGCTGTGGCTGTTTGGGCGGGAACTCTCCCTTTATTCCGGCATCGGGATGTTCATGCTCGCCGGCATCGTGAAAAAGAACGGCATCATGATGATCGACTTCGCCATCATGCGGCAGGAGGAGGGGCGCAGCCCGAGCGACGCCGTGCACGAGGCCAGCATGGAGCGATTCCGCCCGATCATCATGACCACGCTCGCGGCCTTTTTTGGCGCGGTGCCGCTGGCCATCGGCCTCGGGGCGGACGCCGAATCGCGCATCCCCTTGGGGCTCACCATCTGCGGCGGCTTGCTGGTGTCCCAACTCATCACGCTTTACGTCACTCCGGTCACCTATCTTGGTTTTGAGTGGCTGCAAACCCGCGTCCTGGATCGCATCGGTTTCTTTGCGCGCGGGGAAAAGGATTTGGACCGGCCCGCCACCCCGACCGCCCCGCCGGTGGCCACTCCGGGCGCCTAGGTTAAAGAAGGCGGGCAACTTTTGGCTTTCGCCACGGTCGGAGGTTCGTCACACTCTTTCGTTTCCCAGCCCAAGTCTAACGCTGGGCCGGTTAAGCCCCTGGATTAAATTTCAAACAACTGTTTGATTTTTTGCCCGAGCTGGATCATATTCGGCCTACTTTCTCCCACGTTATGTACCCGTCCGCGAGTTCCCCCCTCACCCCGTCTGCCCGCGCCGCCTGGACTTTGCTGGCGGCCTGCGGCCTGGCCGGCTGCGCGGCCAAATCGGCGCCGCCGGCCGAAGCGCCGCCCCGCACCGTCTCGGCGGCCACCGTCGTCACCCGCGATGTCCCGCGTTACCTCGACGCCCTGGGCCAGATGACGGCCTATGAATCAGTGAACATTGTCTCCCAAGTGGATGGCCAAATCGTGGAGATGCCGTTCCAGCAAGGCTCGCTAGTCAAGAAAGGCGACAAATTGGCCGTCGTTTACCAGGCGCCGTTTGCCGCCGTCCTGCAGGAAGCCAAGGGCCTCCTCGATGTGGACAAAGCCGGCCTCAAACTGGCCCAATCCCAGCTCGAACGCAGCCGGCCGCTCCTCAGCGGCAATCTCGTTTCACAGCAGCAATTTGACACCTACTCCTCGACGGTCGACCAGTTGATGGGGAAAATCGATGTCGATGAGGCCCACGTCAAGACCGCGCAAATCAATTACGACTACACCACCATTCTCGCCCCGATTGACGGCATGGTCGGCACGTACAAAATCAGCGTTGGCAACGTGGTCAAGGGCCAGGATCAAATCCTCACCACCATCCAGCGGATGGACCCGATTTACGCCGATTTTGTGGTTTCCGTGGACGACTTCCCCCGCTTGCGCGACTACTTCGACAAGAATGGCGGCACGCTGCGCATCGTCGCCGCGGACATGTCCGACCCCACGCGGATGCGCGAAGGCAACCTCACCATTTTGGCCAACGCGATTGCCGGCTTGACGGGCACCGCGGCCTTGCGTGCGACCATGCCCAATTCCGACCGCCTGTTCTGGCCCAATGAGCCCGTGCGCGTGCGCGTGTTCTTGGACACCTTGCAGGGTGCGATGCTGGTGCCGGAATCCGCGGTGCAATTGAGCCAGCAGGGCTCATTCGTCTTTGTCATTAATCCGGCCGCCAAAGCCGGTGCCGCAGCCACGGTCGAAAAGCGCATCGTGCAAGCCGGCCAGACGCAGGACGATGGGTTGACCGTCATCAATTCCGGGCTGAAGGCTGGTGAAATGGTCGTGGTGCACGGTCAGGTGTTTTTGCAGCCGAATGCAGTCGTCAAAGTCATGGAACTGGACGGCCATGCCCCTGATGCCGCTCCGGCAGCCTCCACCGTAACCGCCACCACTCCCGCCCCCGCCCAGCCTAAATCCTAAGCTGCGGATTTTCACCATTTGCACCACCCTCCTGCTTTGTCTTTGCGATGAACAGCCTGTCCGACCCCTTCATCAAGCGCCCCGTGATGACCATGCTGGTCTACCTCACGGTTTCGGCCTTTGGCATCTATTCTTATATAATGATGCCCGTGAGCGATCTCCCGACGGTGGATTACCCCGTCATTCAGGTCACCGCGAGCTATCCCGGCGCGAATCCCGAAGTGATGGCCTCCAACGTGGCGGCGCCCCTGGAGCAACAATTCCTGCAAATTCCGGGCATCGACATCGTCACGTCGAATAATTCGCAGGGCAATTCGAAGATGGTGTTGCAGTTCCAACTCGACAAATCCATCGACGGCGCGGCCTCGGACGTGCAAGCCGCCATTAACCGGGCGCAGGGCAGCCTGCCCGCGGACCTGCCCTCCCCGCCCACGTTCCAGAAGTCTAACCCGAACGACTTTCCCGTCATCTTCCTCGGGGTGATTTCCTACTCGATGACGGCCGGCCAGCTTTACGATTACGCGTTCACTGAAATCGCCCAGCGCCTGCAAACGGTCCCCGGCGTCGCCAGCGTCAACACCTACGGTTCACCGCGCGCCGTGCGCATCCGCGTGGACCCGCACAAACTGTATTCGCGGGGGCTGACCTTTGACGACATTACTGGGGCGATCCGGGGCGGCACGTCCCTGCAAAGCGCCGGCCAGATCAAGGGAAATTCCATCCAGATGACCGTCAAGCCGCGGACGCAGCTCGAACACTCCGACGACTATTCCAAACTCATCATCGCCGACAAGGACGGCGCCCCGGTTTTCCTGCGGGACGTGGCGGAAGTGGTGGATTCGCTCCAGTCCGAAGACATGCGCATGCAGTACTGGTCCAAGACCATTCCGGCCGGGTCCGTGGGCGTGGTGCTGTCCGTCACCAAGGCGAGCGGCGCCAATTCCGTGGAAGTGGCGCAAGGCGTGCAAGCGATGATCCCCAAGCTGCGTCAAATCATTCCGCAGTCCATGCAAATACTGCCCATCTACGACCGCTCCGTCAGCATCCGGAATTCCATCGAGGACGTGGATGTGACGCTGCTCATTGCCTTTGTGCTGGTGGTGCTGGTCGTATTCTTGTTCCTCGGACGGGTGGCGGACACCATCATCCCCGCCGTGGCCTTGCCGATGTCCCTGTTACTGACGTTCATCGTCATGCACCTGTGCGGCTTTTCCCTGGACAATCTCTCGCTGATGGCGCTGACCCTTTCCGTGGGCTTCCTCATCGATGATGCCATTGTGTTTCTGGAGAACATGGTGCGCCGCATGGAAGCCGGCGAACACGTCTGGACGGCGGCCTTCAATGGCGCCAAGGAAATCAGCTTCACCATTTTGGCGATGACGCTGTCCCTGGCCTCGGTGTTCATTCCCCTGGTGGGCATGAGTGGGTTGATGGGCCGGGTGTTTCGCGAGTTGGGCGTGACCATCATTGTGGCGGTGGTGGCCTCGGGCGTGGTCTCGCTGACTCTGACGCCGATGATGTGCTCCCGTCTGCTCACTGCCCATGAGCCGCACAAGCGTTCCCTGCTGGAGCGCAGCGCGCATTTCATTGAGGAACGGTTGCTGGCCATTTACAGCCCGATGCTGACCTTTGCGCTGCGGCACTGGTATCTTTCTGTCGCTGCTTATGCCTTGTGCGGTTTCGGGGTGTACTGGTTTGCCCTCAATGTGCAAAAGACCTTCCTACCCGAAGGCGACAGCGGCTTTGTGTCGGGGGCTTGGATTGTGGACACGGACACCTCGCCCCAGCAGATGAAGCAATACCAGGACAGAATCATCGAGGCCGTGAGCAAGGTGGACCACGTCCTGGGCTTCGTCACTGTCTCGGGCTTCACGCAGCGCAACAATTCGAATTCGGGGTCGATGTTCATCGCGTTGGACGACCCCAAAAACCGCCCGCCCATCAAGGATGTCACGAATCAGATCAAGGCCGTGATGGCCCAAATTCCCGGCGTCGTACCCTCCTTGCGCCCGCGCCCGGTGTTGAACATCAGTGCCGGCGCCACCAACAACAACCAAGGCAAGTACGCCTATACCATCTCCGGCCTCGACAAGGACAAGGTATACGCCAGCGGCTACGCCCTGATGGACCGGATGCTTAAGAGCAAGCTGTTCAGCATCGTCAACCCGGACTACTTCCCGGACAACCGCCAACTGGAAATCTCCCTCGACCGCGACCAGGCCTCGAACTACGGCGTCGGGGCCGCCGGCCTGGCCCAGACCATTTCGAACGCCTATTCGCAAAACTATTCCTATCTGATCAAAAATGATTTTCAGCAGTACTGGGTCATCGTTGAGGCCGCGCCTGAATACCGCGCCCGCCCCGGCAATCTGGACCAGATCTTCTTCAATTCACAAACCAATCAGGGCTCCCTCTATTCCGCAACCGCCGGCGGCGAGGACCTCAGCCGCCTCGTGCCGTTCCGCACCGCGGCCAAAACCAACGTCACCCTCGGCCCGCTGGCGGTGAACCATATCAACGGCTTCACCTCGTTCACCCTCTCCTACGACCTCGCCCCCGGCGTGGGCATCGGCACGGCCACTGATTTCATCGCTCAAGCGGCGGCGGAAATTGTCCCGCCCGAACTGACCCGCGGCTTCCAGGGCGATGCGCTCATCTTCCGCCAGACGGTGGTAAGCATGGGCGTGATGTTCCTCGTGGCCATCTTTGTGATGTATGTCATCCTCGGCATTCTCTACGAAAGCTACATTCATCCCATCACGGTGCTTTCGTCCCTGCCGGTGGCCATCGTCGGCGGCTTGGGCACCCTCTGGTTGTTCGATTCGGAATTGTCCCTTTATGCCTGGATTGGCGTCTTCATGCTCGCCGGCTTGGTGAAGAAGAATGGCATCATGATGATCGACTTTGCCATTGCCCGCCAATCGGAAGGCCGCACGCCTTACGAAGCCGTCCATGAAGCCTGCCTCGAGCGTTTCCGGCCCATCATGATGACGACCCTCGCCGCCTTTTTCGGCACCCTGCCGCTGGCCATCGGCCTGGGCGCGGACGCCGCCTCCCGCCAGCCGCTCGGGTTGACGATTTGCGGGGGCCTCGTGGTCTCGCAACTGGTCACGCTCTTCGTCACCCCCGTAACCTTCCTCGGGCTCGAGTGGGTGCAAGTGCGAATTCTCGACCGCATTCCGTTTTTTGCCCGGCGCCACCACCTGCATTCGGACGCCCCGCCGCTGCCCGGATTGGACCAAAAAATCCCGACGCCGGCGGTCTGAAGATAATCCACCTTCCGCTTTGCATTTCGTGGATGATTCTGCCTTGATGCGCCCTACCTTTTCGCACCCATGAATTTCTTGCGCCCTGTTTTGCTGGCCACGCTGCTGACCGCGCCGTTCGCGGGTTGTGTCAACGTGGACAAAGAAACCGCGAACACTCCGCGGGAATACTGGAAACCGCCCGCCCAGGCCCAGCCCAAAGAAGAGCTGTCGCTGCCTGCGCCGCAACCAGCTTCCCGCGGCACCCAGCCCGACCAGGGCAAGCTGGATTTGCCAACCTTGGTGGACATCGCCCTGTCCAACAACCCGCAGACGCGCCAGGCCTGGTACAGCGCGAAGACCGCCGCCGCCACCGTCGGCCAGGTTAATAGCCAGTACTATCCGCAAATCACCGTGGGCGCGGGGATCACCCGCAGCAAGGTCCGCGGCGTCGCCTTCAACGGCGGCAGCAACGGCGCGGGCACAACCTACAGCACTTCCTACGGGCCTTCCGCCGAAATCAATTACCTGCTCTGGAATTGGGGCAAAAATTACGCGCAAACCGAGGCCGCCCGCCAGGCCCTTTACGCCGCCAATTACCAGTACAATCAAGTCATCCAGGACGTGATTTTGTCCACCGAGCTGGCCTATTTTAATTTCAACGCCGGCCTCGGTTTTGTCGATGCCGCCACGGCCACCCTCACTGACGCCCAGACCAACTACAAGGCCGCCGACCAGAAACTCACCACCGGCTTGGGCAACAAGCAGGATGACCTCCAGGCCCTGGCGCAAGTGAAGAATGCGGAGTTTCAACTCGAGCAGGCGCAGACGCAGGTGGAAACCGCGCGTTCGCAACTGGCCCGCGCCCTCGGCATTTCCGTCAACTCCAACCTCGACATCGTGCGCGACCAGACCGCCGTGGAATTGCCGCTGGTGGACAAAGGCGTTTCGGACCTCATGGCCGAGGCGATGCGCCAGCGCCCCATTCTCATGGCCGCATACGCCAACGTGCAAGGCGCCCGCTACGACCTCGACGCCGCCCGCGCCGACCGCTGGCCCACCCTCTCCGCCGTCTCGAGCTTGCAATACGGCTACGCCTCCGGCGGCGTCACCGACGGCAACCCGGTGAACAACTATTCCGTCGGCGTGCAAGTCTCGTGGGAAATTTTCACCGGCTTCAACAAGACCTACGCCATTATCAGCGCCCAGGAGCAGGAACGCGCCGCGCGCGAAGCCCTGCGCTCCCAGGAACTGCAGGTCGTGTCCGACGTGTGGAATTTCTTCTATTCGTTCAAGAGCGCCGTCCGCCAGGTGGATTCAACCACCGCGCAAGTCACCGCGCAACAGGAAGCCTACAACGCCATCCAGCTCGGCTATAACACGGGGCTGAATTCGTACGTGGACCTCATCACGGCGCAGGACAACCTCGCCACGGCCCGCCAGCAAAAAGTGCAGGCCGACGCCAACCTGGGCACCGCCATCTCGAACCTCGCGCACGCCACTGGCTCCCTGCCGCTGGACACGTACACGAAGACGCCGTAAGTGGGTGAGACAGATTGCCGGGCGGTCTGGTCTCCTCCGCTTTGGCGGCACCGACCTCGCGTAAACACAGAAAAACGCCCTTGACCGCATAACGTTATGCGTTAAGGTGGCCCTGCATGATCGGCTCCTTCTCTTGCCGGGATACCGAAGCTTTATTTTATGGCGCACACCCGCGTCGCATTCCTCCGAGCCTCCATCGCACAGCCCTGCGCAAACTCCTCATGCTACATGCCGCCACTGATGTCCTTGACCTCCGCTCACCTCCCGGCAACCGCCTGGAGGCGCTAAAACAAGAACGTACTGGCCAGTTCAGCATCCGGATCAACGACCAATGGCGCATTTGTTTTCGCTGGAATAAAGGCCAGCCCCACGGCGTGGAAATTGTTGATTACCACTAAAATTATCCACTAACCCACCCGACCATGCCTAAACTTCTTGCCATTCATCCGGGAGAAATCCTGCGGGAAGAATTCCTGCTTCCGTTGGGCCTCTCGCAAAGCCGCGTGGCCAGGGCGCTCGGGGTGCCGCCGCGCCGCGTCAATGAAATCGTCCTGGAAAAACGCGCCATCACGGCCGACACCGCTTTGCGCCTGGCGCGCTTCTTCAAAACGACGCCCCAATTCTGGCTAAATCTCCAGGACGAATACGAACTCCGTCGTGCGCATCATGCTCTCGGCGCGCGCCTGCGCAACATCCCTGAATTTCAAGCAGCTTAAGGTGCCTGCCGCGCTGAACGAGGTTAAAACTTTACCACCAACTGCACCGCGATCATTTGCTGGCCGTTTTGGAAGGAGGTTTCCTGGTGCTGCCAACTGTACTGGATTTTGGTGAGGACGTGCGTGTCCCACTTGTAGCCGAGGGCGAGGTCGACGCGCATTTCATCGTTGTCCCAATTCTGCGGGCCGCCGGGCGTCTGCACCTGGTTGTACACCTGCTGGTTCCAGCGCACCGCAGCGAACAACTGCGGCGTGATTTTGTACTTGGTCTCGAGGTACCACGAAAAGGTGTCGGCGTTGCCGACGTTGGGCACTTCGAAGCGGCTGAAAATAAATTCGCCGGTGACTTGCCATTCGTGCCAGGCCCACGAGGCGTCGCCGCCCACCGTGATTTGATCGTACTGGCTGAGCGTCGTGCCCGGCGGCAGGCTGGCCGCGGCGTGGCTGAGCAAAAACGGCCCCAGGCTGCCCGAAACGCCGAGGCTCCAAGCCTCGTTCACGCGCCAGCCGAGGCGGCCGTTGAACGAGGGCCGGCTGAAATTCAAATCACTCCAGGTCGTCGGCCGCGCGGACAGCGCCTGGGTCGTCCCGGACACCGCCAAATCCACCCGTCCCCACGTGGCGAAGGCGGCCGCGCCCGGCAGATAATCCGGGCCCCACACCACCGGCGCCCAGGCGTAATTGTTGTCGGGCGAATTGCGCAGACCCGCGAAGGCCGCGCCGTTGGCCGGGCTGAATGCATCCAGCACGCTCGTGACCTGATCGTACACCAGGGGCGCGGTGATGAACGGGCAGTCCCATGCGCCGTGGCGGCCCGCCCACGAGCCGAAGACCGTGTAGAATTTGCCGACCTGCAAGTCCAGATGCTGCGGCACGATGGTCGCGCGCACAAACATCTCGTCGAGCCGCGCGCTATCATTCACGAAGCCGGGATCAATGCCGTCGTCCCAGCGGAATTTCGCGAAGAACATGAGCCGGTCGCCATAGGTGGCGTCGAGATTGAGCGTGAGCCGCGGGCTGAGCAGGAAATGGTCGTTGGGGTTGGAATAAATCAGGCCAAAGGGCTGGCCGTCCAAATAGTACCCCGTAATATCCGTCTCGCCGGTCACATGGGCGAAGAATTTCCCGTCGCTGCTTTCATAGGTCAAGGCGTCGTCGGCGCGATCCAAGGCCGCAGTCACCGGGGCCGGCAAGGTGACTTGCGCTCGGAGGCCGGCCACGGCCGAAAAAATCAGCAGCACGGAGAAAATTGCAGGGTGGTAAAACTTTTTCATCGGAGAACGGGTAACTGGGCATACCGGAGGCGGAAAATCTGGATGGGCTGGGTAAAGCCCTTGATGGGTAAAGTTTCGAGTTCTTCGACCGCCGCCTCTTCATCGAGGGCGGCCCGCGTCGCGCCGTCAATGAGCACTTCGCCGGCCTGGGCGCGGGCGCAGAGGCGCGCGGCCAGGTTCACGCGGTCGCCCAGCACGGTGTAGTTCAAGCGGTCCACCGAGCCCATGCAGCCGGCCAGCATGCGGCCCGTGGCCACGCCCACGCCGACGCGGATGCCGCTGCCGGTCTCGTCACTCAGCCGTTCGCGTTCCGCCACCAGCGCGAGCGCGCAATTGGCGGCGTCGCGGGCGTCCTGACCGTAGCTTTTCGGCGCGCCAAAAAGCACCATCAGCGAATCCCCCACAAATTTGTCCACCACGCCGCGATGTAATTGCACCACCTTCGTGAGCGCCGTCATGTGCTCGTTGAGGATTTCGACGACGCGGGCCGGGTCCATGCGCTCGGTCAGTTGCGTGAAGCCGCGAATGTCGCAGAACAACACCGAGACCTCGCGCAATTCGCCGCCCAGCGACAACTGTCCCTGCAACAGCCGTTTCGCCACTTCCCGGTCGGACACGCGGTCGAGCACATTGCGGTATTTTTCCTTTAACTCGAGTCCCACGGCCATTTCGTTGAACGACGCCGACAGCCGCCCGATTTCATCGCGGCTGGAAACGCCCACGCGCGCGGAGTAATCGCCGCGGCCAACGGCTTCCGTGGCGCCGACGAGATTTAAAATGGGTTGCGTCATCCTCCGGGAAATAAAGGCGGCGAGCAGAAAACCGCACAACAGAGTCAAGAGCGTGACCCCAACCACCACAAAGGCTATCTCCCGGGTCAAAGTCTGCAATTGGCCCAAGGAATAAAGGGAGACCTGCCAAGCCGGCGGAAGCCCTTCGCTCTTTTGCAATTGGCGGAAGAAAAGCAAATATTCCGCTCCCTCCGGGTCCTTGAAATTCATGCCCTCCACCGCATGGCCTGAGGTCAGCAATTTCGCCAGGGGTTGGGCCAGCGTCGGCGGCAGGGTTTTGGAAATCAGCCGGTTATTGAGCAGCAAACCATTGCGCAAGGCCTCCGTGCCGCTGCCAAAATCGCGCTCGAAATTCAACAACTGGCCGAAGACCAAAAAACCATAGAGACGCCCGTCGACTGTATCCACTTTCGGCATCACCGTGATTTCATACACGCTCGAGCTCCCGAGCATGGCGAAGCCCACGGCGGCCGACGTGGCGTCGCCCTTGGCGATGGTGCCGGCCGTATTGACGAAGGGGGTCAGCGCTTCCACCAAGGCTGGGCGCGGGACAAAATCACCGGTTTCCGGCTTGGGCGTCAGCGGCGTCAAGTCCTGGCCAGCCACATCAAACCAGCGATAAAAAGTCGCGTGCTCCTCACCCGTGCCCTGTTCCTCCAAGTGGTCGCGCAGCGGTTTGAGCAGGGGGGTGATATCGTCGTACAGATGCGCGGTGCGGTTGGGGTACGCATCGTCACCCAGCGCGGCAATCAGGCGGACATTGCTGGCGTTGGTTTGCAACGCGCCCAGGGTCGCGGCCAGACGCGTATCCCGCTGCTTGAAAAACAGGTTCACCTGCTCCTCAAACCGCTCGCTCAGAAATCCCCGGTAGGCGCGGTCGACCTGCTGGCGCACGACGAGCACCGCGGCGACGCTCACGCCCGTCATCATGAACACCATGGCCAGCGTCAGCTTGAGGCCGAAGTTCAACACCGGGCGGCGGAAGGAGGACGTGGCGGCGGACATCGGGAGCGTTTATTGGGCGGGGCCAGCCAAGTCGGTAACGACCGTCTCCCCCGCGCGCACCACCACCGGGCGCGTCCAGAGAGTCTTGTCATTCACCCAGGCGGTGAGCGTGTAGGCCCCCGGCGGGAGGGCGGGCAGGCGATAATGGCCCGCCGCGTCGGTCGTCGCAAAATAGGGCGTCTTGAGCACGAGGATGACGCAGCGCATGTGCTCGTGGATTTCGCAGAAAATTTTCACCACGCCCGGCTGGTCGAACACCACCCGGGCGGGATTTTCGTCCTTGCGGTAGCGGCCGAGGTCGAAGGTTTTCGCGGCGGAATAAGAAAATACATTGTGATAAAAATCATCCTGGTTGGGAAACGCCACGGTGGCCCCGACCTCGACGGCCTGGAGCGCCGGGATGAACCGCATGCCCTTTTGCACGATTTGCGCGGCGGCCGGGGTCTGGCCCTGGCGGGCCACCGTCACGGCGGCAATGGTCGCGGCATCGCCCGGCTCCGCATAGACGATGGCCACCGGCGGTTCGGCCGGGGCCAGAGTGGCGGCACCGCCCGCCGCTCCGCGCTGGTAAACCGCGCCCGCGGCGGCCTTCGCGGGGCTGGCCTCGCGGGCCGCGCCGGCCAAATTGACCACGCCTTCCAGCGCCCCGGTTTCGGCCGGGCCCGCCGCCATCAGCACGCTCATCCCCAGCACCATCGAAAGGACTCCGAGGGTCAAAATCCGACCGGGGTATTTCCGCGAGTAGTTGGTGACGTTCAATAGCGTCACACCCATGTTGACCAATGTAACAGGACGCTATTCGGCGGCAAGGGCAATGCGCGCTACTCACGCCGGCTTACGGCCCGGCTGGGCTGACCGTAACCCCGAGCGACAACGTATGCCGGCCGCCGCCGGTGACGGTGCCGCGCACCGGGCTCACGTCCCCAAAATCCCGCCCGCGCGCGACGCTGATGTGCCGATCACCGCACAGGCAGTCGTTGGTCGGGTCGAAATCCAGCCAGCCCACGCCCGGCACATACACGCCCACCCAGGCATGGGAGGCATCGGTGCCGACCAAACGCCGCTGCCCCGGCGGCGGCTGGGTCAGCAAATAACCGCTCACGTAACGCGCGGCCAGCCCGGCGGAGCGCAGGGCCACCACCGCCAAATGCGCGAAGTCCTGGCAGACCCCGCGCCCTAGTTGGAAAAACTCGCCCACGGTCGTGGCCGGTGTGGTGGCCGTGGGATCGAAAACAAATTGCCGGTTAATCTTGGCGCACATTTCCATCACGCCGTCGACAATCGGCCGGCCCGGCGGCAACAGGTTGCGCGCCATGTCCGCCACGGTCGGCGTAATCGCCGCATAAGGCGACGGATAAAGGTATTGGCGGGCCTGGTGCGCCGCGGCGTCGGCGGAATCACGCAGCCATGTAGCCGTTTGGCCCACGGTGGCGGTGGGCCGGTTGAGGGGAACCGCCAGCGGCGTGACCGTCACCTTGCTCGTGGCCGCGAGATGCAATTGGCGGTGCGGCTCGGTGAGGGTGAAATAATGAATGCGATTGCCGAAGTAATCCGTGCGGACAGCCAGTTCGAGCGGGCGCGGCCAGACCTCGAGCGCAAAATGCAGGCACTCCTGCGACTCCGACGTCAGCGGCTCAAGGTGCGCCACCTGATGCGACAACGACACCGGCTCCCCGTAACGATACGTGGTAGTGTGCTCTATGGAATAAACCGGCATGGCGAAGTCGTTTTCCGCAGCGGTTAACTCGCTTCTGTCTCGCCATGGGCGAAATACACCAAGCCGAGTGCTTCTGACAAGGCCGCGAGATCGCGGGCCGCCGTGATCAAAAAGTCATTGAGCGTGGGCGACGCGCCAGCCGCCCCTTCCTCGGCGATTTGCTTCACGTCCACCAGACGGGCCTGGCTGAACAAGCCCAGCGCCAGACGCTCCGGCGCGCCGGGCATGGCCTCGCCGCCCGCCCGCGGCAGCGCTTCAACGTGCTCGCGCACCACGCGCAACTGAAACGCGAGGGAGCGGGGATTGGCGTCGTCGCAAACCAGCAAATCGAGCACCGGCGCGGGGTGCAGGTGCGTCAAGTACCGGCGGCGGTAGGTGAGCTGGCTGTCGCAACACGCCAGCAGGTTTTGCAGCAAGGCCGGGGCGGGCGCGGCCCCGGAACCAAAGGCATGCTGCAGGAGCACCGCCACCTGGATGCCGCGCTCGATGCGCCGGCCCAAATCCAGGAAATGCCAGCCGTATCCACGGGTCATATTCTCCATCAAAAGACCGCTGATGGCGGCCAGCAGGACAATCGTCTCGACCAGATCGCCGTGCGCGCGGCCGGAGAGCACGGGCAGCGCTTCCGGGTTCCGGCGGAGCCGCTGCAACCGGTGCAGCAACCGCCAGGCGTCGTTGGCCAAGCGTTCCTTGACGCGCGCCGCCGCAGTTTCGAGGCGGCTGACGTTGGCGACCAGGCTGTGCCGCCGCGCGGGGTCCCAAATGAGCGCCCGCAGGCAAGTCTCCGCGGCGCTTAGGTTGATTTTGGTTTTGTCCGCGGCGAGCAGGCGCGCGGGTTCGCCTACCAAAAGCGTTTGAAAAAACGGCAGCACGGCGGCAGGTTCGGTGGCCGGGCCGTCTTCGCTCAGGGTGCTCGCGAGCAGGCGCAGCACGCGCGCCTGGCCCTCGGCCCGCTCGAGGTAGCGTCCAAGCCAGTAAAGATTGTCGGCGGTGCGGCTGGGCAAATCCCCGGATTGCCGGCGCAATTTGAGGCCGGCGGCCGGGGCGGCGCCGATTTCCACCGGTGGCGAAACTTCCGGCGGATGCAGCACCCAGGTGTCCTTCCCGCGCCCGCCGCGCTGCATGGAGACGGACAAGTCGTCCGGCTCGGCGGGAATGCGCGTCAAGCCGCCGGGCATGGCCAGATAGTCGTCGTGATTCGCGACCAAAAAGGAACGCAAGTGAAACAGCCGCGCGGCGAGTCGGCCTTCTTCGAGCATGGGCGTGGTCGAAAGCGCCACGCGTTCGCGGGCGCACCAACGGGCCGGTTCGGCCCGCAATCGCTGGCGCCATTGCTCGCGCTCGTGGGCACTGAGCCGCGCCATCGAGGCATACGACCGCGACGGGTCCGGAAACGCCGGCTGCAAAATCAATTCGTCCAAATGCTCGAGCACGTAATTGAGCTCGCGCGGCTGGCCGCACCACCACGTCGCCACCGAGGGCATTTTCAATTCCTCGCCGAGGAAGTGCCGGCAAAGCACCGGGAAAAAGGGCGAGAGCCCGGCGGATTCCAACAGGCCGGTGCCGAGGCAGTTCGCGAGGGTGATTTGCCCGCTGCGCGCCGCTTGCAAAAGGCCCGGCACGCCGAGCAGCGAATCCGCGCGCAGTTCGAGCGGGTCGCAAAAATCCGAATCCACGCGGCGCAGAATCAAGTCCACCGGCTGCAAGCCCGCGAGGGTTTTGAGATAGACCTTGCCCGCGCGGACGGTCAAATCGCCGCCCTCGACGAGCGGAAAGCCCTGGTTGCGCGCCAGGAACGAATGCTCGAAATAGGTTTCGTTGTACGGCCCGGGCGTGAGCAAAACCAGCCGCGGGTTTTCCGCCCGCCGTTCGACCAGGTTCTCCAGCGACAAGCGCATCGTCTCAAAAAAGCCCTCGAGCCGCGCCACCGGATGCTGGCGCAGCCAGTCGGGCGCCACCCGCGTGGTCAGGTATCGATTTTCCAACGCGTAGCCGATGCCGGAGGGCGCATCCACGCGGTCGGACAGCACCCACCATTGCCCATTGGGCGCGCGGCCGAGGTCGGCGCCGTAAAGGTTGATGAAAATTCCGTTGGGCGGGATGAAACCGTGGCAGGGGCGCAGGAAAAGCGGATTGCCCAAAACAAGCTCCGGCGGCAGCACGCGTTTCTCAATCAGGGTTTGGGGACCGTACAAATCCTGGAGGATGAGATTGAACAGATGCACGCGCTGGCGCAACGCGTCGTCCACTTTCCGCCATTCCTCCCAGGTCAAAATCATCGGGAGCAAATCCATGCCCCACAGGCGCGCGGTGCTGCCCGGCTCGCTGTAAACGTTGTAGGTGATGCCGTTTTCCTGAATCAGGCGGCGCAAACTTTCCTCGCGCCGGGCCAGTTCCGGCGCGGGCAGGCCGCTCAGGGTTTCCGCCAGATTCCGCCACGCGGGGCGGATGCGGCCGTCGGGGGTCTTCAGCTCGTCGTGGCGCCCGGCGGGCGGGTGGTAGGCGGCCAGCCAGCCGGCAAAATCGGCGGCGGGCCATGACGACACGGTGGACATGCTCAAGGGACGGAGTTTAACCGCAGGCGCGCGAGCGTTCGAGAACGAATTCCACGCTCACTTGTATTCCGGTTTGCGCAAATCGAGCGTGAAGGGAAATTCCGGGAGTACCTCCACCGGCGGCACCACCCAATCCGGCCCGGGCGTGTGGCCAAAGGGAAAGAAGCGCGCGAGGCGGCGGCTTTCGGCCTCGTAGGAATTCACGGGAAACGTCACGTAGTTGCGACCGCTCGGGTGCGCGACGTGATAGGCACAACCGCCGACGGCGCACTTGTTCCATGTGTCGATGACGTCAAAAATAAGTGGCGCATTCGAGGGCACCGTCGGGTGCAGGCATTCCGCGGGTTGCCACGCGCGGTAACGCACGCCCGCCACATATTCGCCCACCGTGCCGGTCTCGCGCAGCGGCACCCGCCGGCCATTGCAGGCCACGACATACCGCTCGGGATTCAATCCGCGCGCCTTCACCTGCACGCGTTCGACGGAGCTGTCCACGAACCGCACCGTGGAACCCGCCGCGCCGGTTTCGCCGAGCACATGCCACGGCTCGAGCGCATGGCGCAATTCGACCTCCACTTCGCGGTAATTCGTTTTCCCGTAATGGGGGAACTTGAATTCAAAATGCGGCGCGAACCACGAATTTTCAAACGGCAGTCCGTGCGCGCGCATTTCTGCGAGCACGTCGCCAAAATCCTGCCACACAAAATGCGGCAGCATGAAACGGTCGTGCAATTCCGTGCCCCAGCGTGTGAGACGGCCGGGCTCGTACGGCTTTTCCGCGAACCGCGCGATCAACCCGCGCAACAGAAGTTGTTGCGCCAGGCTCATGCGCGAATGCGGCGGCATCTCGAACGCGCGCAATTCCAGCAGGCCGAGGCGGCCCGTGGTGCCCTCGGGGCTGTAAAGCTTGTCGATGCAAAACTCGGCGCGGTGGGTGTTGCCGCTCACGTCGATGAGCAGGTTGCGCAGGATGCGGTCCACCAGCCAGAGCGGCCCACCCTTGGCCTTGCGCAATTCCTCGAACGCCACTTCCATCTCGTAGAGTGAATCGTTGCGGGCCTCGTCCATCCGCGGGGCCTGGCTGGTCGGGCCGATGAAGAGGCCGGAAAACAAATAGGACAGCGAGGGATGCTGGTGCCAGTACGCAATCAGGCTGGCCAGGAGGTCCGGCCGGCGCAGCATCGGGCTATCTGAAGGCGTCTCACCACCAATGACGACGTGATTGCCACCGCCGGTGCCGGTGTGGCGACCATCGAGCATGAATTTCTCCGTGCCCAGGCGCGTGAGGTGCGCTTCCTCGTACACGCCCGTGGTGGTCTTCACGAGTTCATCCCAATTGCGCGCCGGGTGGATGTTCACCTCGATGACGCCCGGGTCGGGGGTCACCCGCAAAAGCTGGAGGCGGTGGTCAAACGGCGGCGGATAGCCCTCGATCAGCACGGGCAGCTTGAGTGCGGCGGCCGTGGCCTCCACCCGCGCGACCAGGTCGAGGTAATCCTCCACCGTGGGCGTCGGCGGCATGAAGACGAAGAGCTTGCCGTCGCGCGGCTCGACGCACAGGGCGGTGCGCACGATCCAACTGGCAGATTGCTGCGGGCCGGGCTTGACCTCCGCGTCGCGCAAGGATTCGCGCGGAGGCAGCGGCTGCGGGCGCAAGTGCGAGCCCGTGCTGCCGGTTCCGCCGCCGCCGGGCCCGGGCGCTTCCCACGGCCAGCGGCCTTCCCCACCCTGCCCGGGCACGCGCAACAGGCGCAGCATTTCCTCGCGGCTGGGCAAGGGCGGCAATTGCCGGTGCGGGTCCGCATCCGGCACAAAATAATGATCGGACGGCGCGGCCCAGGGCGTCGAGTCCAACGGGAGGCGAAAGCCGATGGGCGAATCGCCGGGCAGGAGAAAGCAATTCTCCTGGCGCAGAAACCACGGGCCGCTGGTCCAATAGGAACCATCCAGGCCCACCCGCCGCTGGAGCGGCATGACGTAGCCCTTCGCGAGCCCGAGGCCTTCCTCAAAAATTTTCGTCAACCGCCGGCGTTCCTCCGGGTCACGCAAATTATTGCGCAACGGGTCCACGTTCGCGGGCAGCTTCCGCTCTTTCCACAAATGGTACCACACGTCCTCGTAGGCGGGCATGATCCAGCGCGAGGTGACGTTTAGCGAATCGGCCAAATGCCGGGAAAATTCCGCCGCCCGCGCGGCCTCCACGCCGTAATTCTTTGAGTACTGTCCGACGAGTTCGTTGTTCTCCCACATCGGCACGCCGTCCTTGCGCCAAAAACAGGTGTATGACCAGCGCGGCAGGGATTCGCCGGGATACCATTTGCCCTGGCCCCAGTGCAGCAGCCCGCCGGGCGCGAAACGGTCGCGCAAACGCTGGATGAGCGTCGCCGATAAATCCCGTTTTTTGGGCCCGACGGCGGTGGTATTCCATTCCGGACCATCCGGGTCATCAATGGAAATGAAGGTCGGCTCGCCGCCCATGGTCAGGCGCAAGTCCTGGGTTTGGTAAATGGCATCGATGCGATGGCCGAGGGCTTCAATCGAAGACCATTGCTCTTCCGTGTAGGGCAGGGTGACGCGCGGCGTTTCAAACAACCGGTGCACCGACATCGCAAAATCTAACGTGCTTTCCGATGTCGACAACGCGCCGGTGATGGCGGCGGCGCTGCCGGGCGCGGGCGTGCACGCGAGCGGAATATGCCCTTCGCCCGCGAGCAGCCCCGACGTGGGGTCGAACCCGATCCAGCCCGCACCGGGAAGAAAAACCTCCGTCCACGCATGCAAATCCGTAAAATCCTTGTCCGTGCCCGACGGACCGTCGAGCGACTTCACGTCAGCCTTCAATTGAATCAGGTAGCCCGACACAAACCGCGACGCGAGCCCGAGATGCCGGAGGACTTGCACCAGCAGCCACGCGGAATCGCGGCAGGAACCTTTGTGCAGGGTGAGCGTTTCCTCGGGCGTTTGCACGCCCGGTTCGAGGCGGATGACATAATCCACCACCTCCCGCAGACGCTGGTTCAATTCGACCAAGAACGACACAGTGTTTTTCGGCGTGCGGTCCACCTTGGCCACAAATTCGCGCAGCTTCTCGCCATCCGCCGTCGGCGGCAGGTACGGGGCCAATTCGGCCTTCAAGCCCTCGTCGTACTCAAAGGGAAAATTATCCGCGTAAGGTTCGACGAAGAAATCGAAGGGGTTGTGCACCGCCATTTCCGCCACCAAGTCCACCTCGACCTTGAATTCCTTGACCGGCTCCGGAAACACCACCCGTGCGAGGTGGTTGCCGTGCGGATCCTGCTGCCAGTTGATAAAGTAGCCCGCGGGCTCGATGTTCAGCGCATAGCTCAGGATGTGGGTGCGCGCATGGGCCGCCGGGCGCAAACGGATGACCTGTGGCGACAAAACGACGGGCCGGTCGTAGCGGTAATGCGTGCGATGGTTGAGAGCGGCATGAATAGCCATGGGAAAGCGTAAAGAGCAAACCAGGCCTGAACGCGAGCCGAAGCGACGCCGAAATCGACCGCGCTTTGCAAGCGCTTGATGGATAACGGCATCGCCACGGCCCAAGGCCGCGAGGCCTTGGGCGTTTTGAGCTGGGAAAAGGGTGTGAAGGGAAAAGCGGTGTCCGGCACGGGCGGGCCGGAAGGGAACGTTTCCCCTCCGGCCGGCCCGCACGCGGCACCACCTAACCCAAAGGTTAGCAGGTTCCGGTCCAATACTGAAAACGGACGCGTAACGACTGGAAAGGGGGCGAATCGCCTTCCTTGCAGCGGCGTGGGCGGAGTCGGTGGGCAAAGCTCGCTGGACTTTGTCGCGCGACTAAATTAAGCCACCGTTTCCCCTAATACCTCCATGCTCCCTCGTTCCTTACCCCAGCTTTCCCCTGCGCTTGCCTCCCTCGGCGTGGCCCTGCTTTTGTCGCCGTTGAACTGCGCCGCAGCCACACCTCCTGCGGCCCTGCCGGAACCAGTGACGCTTTCTTCCGGCTGGTTGATGCAAGATGTCGCCCAAGCGCCGCAACCGGGTGACGTGATTTCCAAGGTCGGCTTTGCGCCGGCGGTGTATCAAAAGAAAGACTATATCGCGCCGCCCACGGCCACGGCGAATCCGCCGACCAGCACGGTCATACCGCCCGAGGTGAGATTTGCCGTGATTCGCGGCGGGCGGGCGGGTGGACGCGGCCCGGCGGCGCCCGCCGTCGATGTCCCGCCCGGCGGCATTGCTTCTGATTTCGCGACCGCGACGCCGGCGGCGGGCGGACCGCGCGGCGGCGGCGCGCCCGCGGGCAATGACTATGCAACGTTGATGGCCGCGGCCATTCGCGGCGCAGCTGTCTGGCCCATTAACCCCGAGAAAAATCGCCCGAGTTTTTCGCCGGACTGGGTGCAAGCGCCCCGGCCTTCGGCCAAGGAATGGTATCCCGCCACCGTGCCGGGCACCGTTTTGACCACCCTGGTGAACAATAACATCTACCCCGATCCGCTCTACGGGGAAAACAATCGCCCGAACATCATCCCCGAAACATTAAGCCAGACTTCGTACTGGTACCGCAATGAATTCGCGGTGCCCGCTGCGTTTGCGGGCCGGCAGGTCTGGCTGAATTTCGCGGGTATCAACTATTTTGCCGAAGTCTGGGTCAACGGCACGAAAGTCGGTGGTATCAAAGGCGCGTTTGTGCGCGGGAATTTCAATGTCACGCCTTACGTCACGCCGGGGCAAAAAGCCGCGGTCGCCGTGCTCATTTTGCCGCCGCCCCACCCCGGATTTCCCTGGGAAAAAACGGTGGCGAATCAACGCGGCCCGAATGGCGGCGGCGATACGGGCCCGCTGGGGCTGGACGGCCCCACGTTTGTGGCGTCGATTGGCTGGGACTGGGTGCCGGGCATTCGCGACCGCCAAATCGGCCTCTGGCAGGAGGTGACGCTGTCGGCTTCCGGGCCCGTGCTCGTGCAAAATCCTTTTGTCGTCACCGACCTGCCCCTGCCCAGCACCGCGACCGCCGAGGTCAGCATCGAGGCCACCTTGCAAAATATTTCCGATGCCCCGCAAACCGGTGTTTTCACGGGAAAATTCGGCAATATCGCCTTTCAGTCTGCCGCGATCACGCTCCCGCCGCATGCCTCGCAGGTGGTGAAGCTCAATCCAACCACCACGCCGGCCCTGCACCTTACCCAGCCGAAACTCTGGTGGCCCAATGGCTTTGGCGACCCGTACCTTTACCCGCTGCACCTCGCCTTCGAACTCAATGGCGCGCCCTCCGACACCCAGGACTTGAAAATCGGCGTGCGCGAAGTGACCTATTTCGTCGAGGGCTCCGACAATCTCACGCTCTCAGTCAACGGCGTGCGCGTCTTTGCCAAGGGCGGCAACTGGGGCATGGACGAGGCGCTGAAGCGCCTGCCGCATGACCGCCTGGAGGCGCAGATCAAGCTGCATCAGCGGGCCAATTACACCATCATCCGCAACTGGGTCGGGCAAAGCACGTCGGAGGATTTTTTCGCGCTGTGCGACCAATACGGCATCATGGTGTGGGATGAATTTTTTCAGGCCAATCCCGCAAACGGCCTCAACCCGCTCGACCCGAACCTTTATCTGGCGAACGTGCGCGATACCGTCCTGCGCTACCGCAATCATCCCTCCATCGTGGTGTGGTGCGGACGCAACGAGGGCGCTCCGCCGCCGGACATCGATGCCGGCAATGGCCGCATCATCCAGGAGCTGGACCAGACGCGCTACTACCAGGCCAGTTCAACCGCGGGCCACGGCGTGCGCTCGGGCGGCGGCGGCTACGGCTGGCGGACGCCGGAAACGTTTTACAACGGCACTTTCGCGTTTAACACCGAGGTCGGCAGTTCCTCCATTCCCAATCTCGAATCCATCCAGGCCTGGATGCCGGAAAAAGACTGGTTCGACCAAAACTTCCCGAACGACGATTGGGCCGAGCACGATTTGACCACCGGGGCGGGCAACCCGGCCAACAATCCCCTGCAAAACATCATCGCGGCACGTTACGGGCCGTTTCACGGGCTGCCGGAATTTGTCCGCAAGGCGCAGATGGCCGACTACGAGGCCTACCGCGCAATGTACGAGAACCGGCTGTTCCGGTTGTTCACTCCGTCCACCGCCATCATCACCTGGATGAGCAATCCCGCGCAACCTTGCCTCGTGTGGCAAATTTACGATTATTCGCTCGAGCCCTTCGCGTCGTACTTCGCCGTGCAAAAAGCCTGCGAGCCCGTCCACATCATGATGACGCAGGACGCCGCTTACGCCGCGGGCGTCGTCAACAACACTGCGCGACCACTCGAAGGCCTGAAATACCGCGTGCAAATCTTCAACCTCGACGGCACGCGTAAGTACGATGCGACGAATCCCGTCCCGGCCGTGCCCGCATCGACCGCCGCGAACTTGGGTGCCGTGCCCGTGCCCGAAGGCGTCTCGCCCGTCCATTTTGTGAAGCTGCAGTTGCTCGACGCCCAAAATAAAATCGTGTCCGACAATTTCTACTGGCGCGAAACCGTGCTCGACGACCTCAAGGCGCTCGACTCCCTGCCGGACGTGCAGCTTGACTCCGCCATTCGCCGCCACGACGCCGCCGGCAACGTGCTGCTCGACGTCACCTTGACCAATCCCGGCCCGGTGGCGGCCGTCATGGCGCATGTGCAATTGCGCAATCAACGCACCAACGCCCGTGTGCTGCCCGTCTATTACACGGAAAATTATATTTCACTCCTGCCCGGCGAAAGCAAGACGATCACCCTCGAAGCCGCCGCCAAAGACCTCGGTACCGACCAACCCCTGGTGGTGGTCGACGGCTGGAACGTGACGTCCCGCGCGCAAACCTTCACCACCGGCGGCCCCTCCAGCATCGCGACGAATGCGAATGCGTATGTGAAGCGTAGGCCGCCGCCAGTGCCGGTGGCTATGAAGTAAAAAGCGCTTTGCCAACTACTTGTACAAAATCCAAACAGGCACGCTCGTTCCTCTGTGAGTAGTTTGGCTTAGTCGCTTCCCGCCCCGACAATATCTCCCCTTGTAAGGCCGGACGCTCCTTAGCTGGTTTTGACCCCGTACATGTCAATTTGGATTCCGTTGATGGGACTCTTATACCGGCCACGAAACCCGACGTAATTTGCACCCACCGTAAAGGGCGCAACGGTCAGTTTGCCGCTCGCATACCGGGACGGACTCACGACTTTCAAGCTGCCATCCTTCGCGACCGAACCTTTGAGACTGACGGTCATGTGAGCAATTTTAATAGAACCCGTCCAGGTAGTCTTGCTTACCGTAAGAGTCCCCGAGCCAACCCGACCGGCAAAACCGAAGTCCACATCACCTTTCGCCAGGAAAAAATAAGTGCCCGCCGCCAACTTGGGCGCAACCGTCAACTGTCCCACGGCTTTGATATTTTGTAACGAGATGGTTGCGTTGCAGAAATCAATGGCACCCGTGCCCGCGGCGCCAGTGTTGACCTTCCCGATCCGTGAAATCTTCAAAGTCGCATTCAAGCCGGTGCCAGAGACGGCCACCACCCCGCCGGCACCCACCTGCCCCGTCGCCAAAAGAGCCCGCGTGGTGTTGTAGGTGGTCAGTTGCGCATTCCCTGATGTATCGACGGTCAGGGTGACGAACGAATTGAATACTTCCGGCAAAGAGTTGACGTGTTGGGGCTGGCCGGATAAATAGCCAGTGTAGGTGCCAGCGTAAATGCAGTTCGCGGCAGAGGCTTCCGTGCAGACGAGGGAGAAGCATGCGAGAAGGAGGGTGTAGAGGGATTTCATATTAGGATGATTGAGCTTGTGATTTTATACCTTTGAATCGCGAGAAAACTACGATTGACAACTCAGGAAAGTCAATTGTATAAAAAATCCCCCGACGCCTGAATTTTGACTCCCCCGTTCTTCCCGTACCCAGCCCTTTTGTATTCAAGGAGGCGGTCTAATTAGCGGGAAGCGTGGCTCGCCCCGGACTGCGACTCGCCCGCCGCTGCCTCGGTCCGAAACACCAGCGGCACGAACTCGGCCATGTACTGGCGCCAGAGGGCGTAGTTGTGCACGCCTTCCGTGGGATGCCAGATATGGTTGATTTGGTGGGCGGTCAAAACTTCGTCAATGCGTTGCGAGCCGGGGAAGTGGCTGGGGTCCTGCCGTCCGCACCCGAGCCAGAAGAGCGCGATTTTTCCATTCGTGCCCTGGGCGTCGTTGAGCAACGCGGCATAATCCGTCTCGAGCGCGCGGAAGCTCGACGGGCACAGCGCCCCGATGGCGCTGAAGGCATCGAGATGGCGGAAGAATAGATAGAGCGATTGCTCGGCGCCCATGGACATGCCGGCCACGGCGCAATTTTCCCGCCCCGGCGCGATGCGGTACTGCGCGGCCACTTCCGGCATCAGGTCCTTAAAGAGATACTCCTCGAAAACGGTGGTGTTATTGCGGGTCGGCGCGCCGACCGCCCCGCCCCCGCGCTGGCCGCCGCCGCCCACGCCATAAGGCAGCGCGTAGCCGTAAGGCATGACGATGATCATCGGGGTGGCGTTGTGCGCGGCCAGGAGATTATCGAGGAGGAAATTCACGTTGCCGACCATCGTCCAGCCGTAGGCGGTGTCGTTCGCACCGTGCAACAAATAGAGCACGGGATAGCGATTTTCGGGATGCTGCCCATAACCCGGCGGCGTATAAACCACATACATGCGGGTCTCACCATTGAGCACCGTGGACTTGTGCCAATTGATGTCGACCGAGCCATGCGGCACATCGCAAATATCCCACAACGCCGGACTCGCGGGCGGAATATCCACGAGGCTGGCGGAACCGCGCGCGCGAAACTTGATGCGCGGGTTGACCGGATCGGCGATCGCCACGCCGTCCACGTTATATGAATAAATGTAAGTGTTCGGGGCCACGGGCGCCGTGGTGACCGTCCACACGCCGTCGGCGCCCAAGGTCATCGGCAGCGGATCCGTCTGCCAATCCACGGTCAAGGTGACGTTGCTCGCCTTCGGGTCGGCCAGACGAAAGGTGACGGAGTGGTCGGGGTGCACCTCCGGCAACGCGGGCGTACCCTGGCCATGCAGCGTGGAAAGGGCGAGCGCGAGTGGAAGCAAGTAAGCAGATTTCATAAGGGGCAAGGAATCAATCCAACCAAGGGGTGAACATCTTCCAACGCGGCATCCACCCGCGTTGTTGGCCGGAGTTTATCCGACAAGCGGAGGCACCGCGAAAGGCAGGAGCGTCCGTGGCCTAGACGTCCGTCAAGCGGCCGGTGGAATCGCCGAGGCGTTCGACCTCGGTGGCGCCCATGCGGTCGGCCATGCTGAGGAAGAGATTCGTGGCGGGTTGGCCGCCGGCCTTGACATAGCGGCCCGTCTGCAGGCCGCCGCCGCCCGCGCCGGCGAGCACGATGGGGAGATTCTCGTGCGTGTGGCGGTTGCCGTCCGCGTTGCCGCAGCCGTACATGATCATGGAATTATGCAGCAGCGATGAGCCGTCGGCGTCCTTCGTCTGGTCGAGCTTGTTGAGGAAGCGCGCAAAATGCTCCATGTAGTACTCGTCGATCACCGCGACCTTGTCGATGAGCTCCTGCTTGCCGCCGTGGTGCGAGCAAAAGTGGTGGCCCTCGGGAATGCCGATTTGCGGGAAGGCGCGGTTGGTGCCGTCGGCGGCGAGCATGAGGGTGGCGATGCGGGTGGAATCCGTCTGAAACGCCATGACGAGCAAATCGCACATGAGGTTCATGTGTTCTCCATAGTCCGCGGGCACGCCGTCGGGGGCGTCGGCATGGGGATCGGGCAGCGGGCCAAAACTCTCCATGCGCCCGATGCGCTGCTCAATGTCGCGCACACTGGTCAGGTATTCGTCGAGTTTCTGCTGGTCCTGGCGGCCCAACTGGCGGGCCAGCACGCGCGAGTCTTCCGACACCACATCCAAGACCGACTTCTGCGACTCCTGCAACATCTGGAAATTCTTCTGGCGTTCCGCCGGCGAGCCCGCGCCGAATAGGCGCTCGAACACGAGGCGCGGATTCGACTCATACGCCATCGGCGTGGTCGGCGACTGCCAGGAAATATTATACTGATAGGCGCAGGAGTAGCCGGTGTCGCACGCGCCGGAGCGGCGCTCGGTTTCGCAGGACAATTCGAGCGAGGGGAAGCGCGTGAGATGACCCATCTTTTTCGCCACGACCTGGTCAATGGAGACGCCGAGATGAATGTCAGCGCTGTCGGTCTTGCGGGCGCGCGCGCCGGTGAGGAGCGTGGCGTTGGCGCGGGCGTGATCGCCGCCGCCGTCGTTGCCCATGGTGGCGTTTTCGTGGTTGAGGCCGCCGATGATCTGAATGCTCGATTTTAGCGATTCGAGCGGCGCCATGGTGGGGCCGAGCGCAAAGTCCGCGCCCTCGCCGGTGGGCCACCAATTGGGCTGGTGCGCGCCGTTGGGAAAGCTGAGGAACGCCATGCGCACCGGCATGCCCGAGGGCGTGACCGCGAGCGGCGCGCCGGGCGCGGTGGCAGCGGCCCGGGCCAGCGGCGACCACACGGACTCAAAGAATGGCAGTGCCACGCACGCGCCCACCCCACGCAGGAACCGCCGCCGGTTCAAATAAAACTGACGTTGCAACGCGGCCTGGGTGTCGAGTGGGCGGTTCATGATGGTGAAGAGTTTACCCGGAGTCTGGGGAACAGTTTAGGTTGTTTTTAAATGGGCCGCAATGCCATTAAGGGGCCGTCGCATTCGCCACCACCGGCGCCGGGCCGCTGCCGTCGAGGCGCTCCTTCTGAAACGGGGCGGATTCAATGATGCCATAAAGCAGGGCGGAGAAATGGCCGTCGTTGCGCGTGAGGCGATCCACGATTTGGTCCACGGTTTCGACGTCGTAATACTCGAGTCCGCGACCGAGCGCGAAGGTGAGCATTTTTTCCGTCAAGCAACGGTAGAAATCCTGCTGCCGCTCGTGGGTGAGGATGTGCTTGAGCTCGCGCACGTTGTTGAACGTCTCGCCCGTGACCAGTTTGCCCGCAGTTTCAATGGGCTGCTTCGCGTCCTGGTCGCGCCAGATGCCCATGGCATTGAAATTCTCCAGCGCGAGACCGAGCGGGTCCATCCGCTCGTGGCAGGAGCTGCACAACGGCTCGGTGCGATGCACCGCGAGCATTTCGCGCAGCGACGGATCGTGGTCGAAAGATTTTTTCGCGTCCTCGAGCGCGGGCACATTCGGCGGCGGGGGCAGCGGCGGCGTGCCGAGGAAGTTGTCCAAAATAAACGCACCGCGTTTCACCGGCGAGGTGCGCGTGGGATTGGAGGTGACGGCGAGAATCGTGCCCTGGGTGAGCAGACCGCCGCGCGGGCTGTCCTCGGGCAGGGTGGTGAGGCGGATTTCGTTGCCGGTCAGCGGCGGCAGGCCGTAGTGCTTGGCGAGGGGCTCGTTCAAAAACGCGTAATTGCTCTCGATGAATTCATTCACGCTGCGGTCTTGCTTCATCACGTAATCGAAATACATCTCCGTCTCGCGGTGCATGAACTTGCGAATGGGACCGTCAAAATTCGGCGGCGGCGGACCGCCCGCGCCTCGCCCACCCCGGCCACCACCGGCGCCAAAGCCCGCGCCACCGCCCGCCACGACGCGCGCGTTGATTGGCACCGTCTCGATGTCGCGCGCCTGGAGCCATTGGCCGACGAAATTTTTCACAAAACCCTGGGACTTGTCGTCCTGCACCATGCGGTCCACCTGGGCCGCGAGGTTTTTGCGCAATTCGCCGCGCGCCGCCAAATCGATCAGCTCCTTATCGGGCATGGACGCCCACAGGAAATAGGACAGGCGCGAGGCCAGCGCATATTCATCCACGACGGCAACGGTTTCGCCGGGTTTGGTTTTTTCCGTGTCCTCGACCAAGAAGAGAAAGCGCGGCGATGCCAGCACCGCCAGCATGGCGCGGGCAATGCCTTCCTCGAAGGTCTTGCCCGGCAGTTCGTACGTCTTGCGCGCGATGCTGGCGAGCTGGTCGACCTTGGCGTCATCCACCGGCCGGCGGAAAGCCTTGGTGGCAAAGGCACGCATCACGTCATGCGCATAAGCAAAGCGCGCGGTCGGGTCGGTGGGGGCCGGACCGTTGGGGAAAAAGCGCGTGTAGTTGTCCGGGAGCACCCAAAACTTTTCATTGAGCGGCCCTTCCACCTTCACGGAATCGATGCGCACGGCGAGGGTCGGCGCGGCGGCCGCCCCCGCGCCCAAAGCTCCCCGGCGCCCAGCCGCCGGAACGGCGGGAGCGTTCGCCGCAGGGGCAGCGGCGGCATTGGGGTCGGGCACATTCGCCACCGCGTCAGCCACGGCATCGGCTTTGGCGTCAACCTTGGCATCGGCGGCGCCTTGGGCATCCACCGCATTTTTGTTGTCGACGGCGCCCTGGGCCTCGGCGGCCACCGGCGCGGCGGCATTAGCGGCATCGGCGGCCACGGGCACAAGGTCGGTGGCGGCGGGTGCGGGCGCCGGAGCTTCGTACACGGTGCCGAGGGGCTGGACTTCGAAAGCAATTTGATGGTCACCGGCGGCCCATTGCTGGGTGAATTCGTAATGCAGGGGCATCCGCTCGTGCCAGACGACGTCCTCCTGAAAGATTTCCTGGCCGTCCACCCGGCCAATCACTTTGCAATGCAGCGGGGAGAAATTGAAGGAGCCGGCGACAAAGAGATCGATGCCCAAGCGGTAATTCTCCGCTTGCTCGACTTTAAACGTGTGGGTGGCGGTCGCGGCATTGCGCGCGTTGAGGGATTTGCCATCCACGCCGTTTTTGTCAGTGGTAAAATCCTTGCCGGTGGCGACCTGCTTTTGCACGACACTGGAAACCGTGGGCACCGCCTTCTTGACGATGGTGTCCGCCGCTTGCAGGTACTTTTCCAGGAGCAGCGGCGAAATCGTCAAGACGTCGCCAATGACATCGAAGCCGCGGCCGGTATCGTCGGGGGGAAAGGCCGCCTCGGCATTGAAGTCCACACCCATCAAATCACGAATGGTGTTGCCGTATTCGACGCGGTTGAGGCGGCGCACCGTGGCGCGGCCCGGTTCCGGGTTGTGGGGATCGAGGCCGAAATCGTCGTACTTGATCCAGTCCGCCAGCAGCTTGATTTCGTCCGCCGTGGGCCGCGGCCGGCCCGCTGGGGGCATGAGGTTGGCGCGCACGTTTTTCAGCGCGGCGAACCAAACCTTTGTATTGCCCACCAAATCCTGGTCCGACCCCAATTGGTCAAAGGCGACCTTGCCGCTGATCATGCCGTCGCCATGGCAATCATAACAGTATTTTTCGAGGACGGGCTGGATTTTTTGGTGAAAATCAGCGGCGGTCGTGGGCGCGGGCGCGGCTTGGACAAAAGACGCCAACAACCATGCGACGGCTACCGCACCCAGGGTGCGGAAGGAGAAGGAAACTCGCGGTGGGGTGGCGCGGCAAGCCATGGGAGGGCAAAGGTGCTGAGAGGGAACGGTTGGCTCCTGGAGGGGTATCCAAGATAGGTGAATTTTGCCTCCCGTAGTCCGAGGGCGCAAGGCCGTATTTTATTGCGCCGGCAAGGCTGGCCCTCAATCCGGTCGCCCACCCCCTTTTGACTTTCCGCCCAGAGCGGTTAACCTAATCGCCGTCTCCACAAAAACTCCTATGGCTGACAAATTCCTGGAAACCACCGTCACCGGGGCGGTGCGGTCCGCGCAACAGCATTACTATGGGCGTGCGCCGGGCACCGGGGCCTCGCCGGACAATGACCGGCTGACCGAGGACGAAATCACGTTTATCCAGGCGCGCGACAGTTTTTACCTGGCGACGGTCTCCGAAACGGGCTGGCCCTATGTGCAGCATCGGGGCGGCGCACCGGGCTTTCTGCGAGTCTTGTCGCCCACCCAACTGGCGTTTGCCGACTACAAGGGCAACCGGCAATTGCTCTCGACCGGCAACCTGGCGGGCAGCGACCGGGTCTGCCTTTTCCTGATGGATTATCCCAATCGCACGCGCTTAAAAATCCTCGGCCACGCGCGGGTCGAAGATGCGCGGGCGCATCCCGAACTCGTCAAACAACTGGCCGAAACGGAAGTCCAGCGCCTCGTCGAACGGCTCTTTTTCGTCGACGTGGTGTCATTCAATTGGAATTGCCCGCAGCACATCACACCGCGCTACACGCTCGCGGAAGTCAACGCCGCCATCGCGCCGTTAAAGCAGCGCATCGCCGAACTCGAGGACCTGCTAAAACTAAAATCGTAGCCGATTACTTCGCCGGCGCAGCGGCCGGGGTGGTTGCCGGGGTCGCCGCCGGAGCCGGCTTCAGGTAGCCGCGGTAGGCCATCCAGTCGGCCAGGCGGGCGGGCCAGGTGGTGTGTGGGGCCGTGCCCGGGCGGATGCCATAACCGTGGCCGCCCTCGCCAAAGACGTGCAATTCCGCCGGCACGCCCGCGTTTTTCAAGGCGAGGTACATGTAAATGGCGTTCTCGGGGCCGCCGCGGTCGTCACTGGAAATCGCGAGAAACGTCGGCGGCGTGGCCTTCGAAACCTGCACATCGCTGGTGACGCCGGGAGCGTCACCGCGCTGAAAAATACCGCCGGGATAGATGAGCGCCGCAAAATCGGGGCGGATTTCGAACTTGTCGATGGCATCAATCGGTTCGTACAGGCGCTTGTCGTAGGTGGTTTCGATATCCGCGGTCATTTGTCCGCCCGCGGAAAAGCCCATGATGCCGATGCGTTTCGGGTCCAGGCCCCACTCCTGGGCCTTGGAACGTATGATACTCATCGAGCGCTGGGCGTCCTGCACTGCCGCCAAGGTGCGCGGCTCGCCTTCGCGATTGGGAATGCGATATTTTAAGACAACCCCGGTGACGCCGATGGACGCCAGCCAGGCGCCGACGTCTGTGCCTTCGTCGCGCATGGAGAGCTGGTAAAAGCCACCGCCGGGACAGACGAGCATCGCCGCGCCGGTGTCCTTGTCCTTGGCCGGGCGGAAAACCGCGAGCGTAGGCGTATTGACGTTGCCGGTGAGCAGCATCGTCCGCTCGTTGAGTTGCTCGGTGCCGGGGCGGTCGGGCGCATCGCCGGGCGGCGTACCGGGCCAGACGTTCATCGTCAGCGTTGGCTCGGCGGCGAAAGCCGACCAGGCGGTTAAAATCCAAACGGCGAAAACAGCGGGGCGGAGTTTCATGCTCAAGGGGTGGGTTTGGCGGTGGAAGGCGGGGTGGAGGAAGCGGGCGCGGCGGGTGCCATTGGATAACCCTGCCAGAGCCATTCGAGGGCTTCGGGCAGAGTCTGCGCCTTCACATTGCGATCGGTGTGACCGGCGTTGAGGGCAAAAACCAACTGATAGTGGTAGCCCTTGGCGGCCAGGACCTTGGCCATGTTCCAGTTGGCGACCACCCAGTCATGCATATTATCAAGCATCACATTGGGATTGTAATTATCTGCATCGCCGACTTCGAGCCAGATGCGCAGGGGCTTCGCCGGGCTATTCGGGATGAGGCTTTCATGGAACGCCCAGGCGCCGTGGGGCATCGCCGGGGTGAACGGCCATTGCTGGTTGACGTAGGTGCCGGAGTAAGTGAGCACGCGGTGGTAAAGTTCGGGGTGATACCAGGCCATGATCAGGGCGCAGGAGCCGCCGGAGCTGCCGCCCATCGTCGCCCGGCCCTCCGGGTCCTTGGTCAATTTCACGTTGTATTTGCTTTCAACCAGCGGCAGCACCTCTTTTTCCACGAACTCCGCATAGACGCCCGACATCGTGTCATATTCCAGCCCGCGCTCGCTGCCCTGCGCATCGCTATCGCGGCGGCCGCCGTGCGCGATGGAAATGCCAATCATCACGGGAATCTTGTGCTCCGCGATGAGGTTGTTCAGCACGGTGAACAAGCCGGTGTCCACGCCGTCCGCTCCCACGATAAAAGGCACCGTCGTACCCGGAACGTATTGCTTCGGCACAAAGACGCCCACCTCGCGCGTGTAGGGCGCGGGGCGCGAAGTCGGCACGATGACGGTATAGGGATTATTCGGGTCCACTGTACCGAGGCCGGCCGGGCCCGCATCCCGATCGATGCCGGGATAAATTTTGCTGTCGGTCGAATTCATGGTGAATCGGAACACTTCCCCTTGCGGCACGCCGGGTTGCACCATGGTTTCCGGCGCCGGAGTATAATTCGGTCCAATGATGAAATTCCCGTCCTTGTTCACCGGAGGATTGATGGCGCCGAGGTCACTAACACGAGTCATCGCCGGAGCGCCAGGGGCGTCGGGGGCGCGGGTCGGGTTGCGCGGGCGGGCGGGCGCTGCGGTGGTGCCCGCAGCAGGGGTGGCGACGGCCGGCGCAGGCGCGTCAGCCGCCGCAAAAACCGTCATTGCGGGCAAGCAAAGTCCCGAGAGGAGAAGGGTACTGAAAATTTTTATTTTCATCGTGGATTTAATTTTTACCGCACCGGGTAAACCGGAAAATTTTTTGCACCCGTTGCTTAAGGCGCGGGATGATAGCCCTGCCAGAGCCATTCGAGAGCTTCGGGCAAAGTCTGGCCTTTGGCCGCGCCGTCACCGTGGCCGGCGTTGAGGGCAAAGACCAATTGGTAGTGATAGCCCTTGGCGGCGAGCACCTTGGCCATGTTCCAATTGGCGATGACCCAGTCGTGCATGTCATCGCGCATGACGTTGGGATTGAGCAAGTCGCGGTCGCCGACTTCGAGCCAGGCGCGGATGGGTTTCACCGGACTTTCCGCGATGAGCTTTTCGTGATAGGCCCAGGCGCCGTGCGGCATCTCCGCAGTGAACGGCCATTGCTGGTTCACGTAAGTGCCGGAGTAAGTGAGCACGCGATGGTAAAGCTCCGGATGGTACCACGCCATCGTAAAGGCGGCGACACCCCCGGAACTGGTGCCCGCCGTCGCGCGGCCTTCGGGGTCCTTGGTCAATTTCACGTTGTATTTGCTTTCGACGAGGGGCAGCACTTCCTTTTCGACAAATTCGGCGTAGAGGCCCGACATGGTGTCGTATTCAAGTCCGCGTTCGCTGCCCTGGGCGTCGCCGCCGCCATTGGCGATCATGATGGCGATCATCGCGGGCACCCGATGCTGGGCGATCAAGTTGTCGAGCACCGTGGTCAAATTGGGCTCGCCGCCGTCCTGCACCACGATGAAGGGCGCGGCAGTGCCCGGCACATATTGCTGCGGCACGTAAACCTGGACGCGACGGGTCCACGGCGCCGGATGCGAGGTGGGCACCAACAACGTGTAGCGGTTGTCCGGATCCACCACGCCCAGCGTGCCATTGTCACGGGTGATGCCGGGATAAATTTTGCTGTCGGCAGAACTCATCGTAAAGGTGGACACGTTGCCCTGCGGCACGCCCGGCTGCGGGTAGGTGTCCGGGGCGCGGACGTAGTCGGGGCCGACGATAAAATTGCCGTCCTTATTCGCGGGCGGATTGGCCGAACCGGCGGTGAGCAGCGCCAGCGTCGGATTATTTTTGAAAAAATCCGCCAGGGCCGGGTCGTTTTTCACCAAAAGTTTCTGGAACGCCGTGTTGAGCACGGCAACATCCGCGGCACTCGGGTTCAGGACCGTGAACGGCGGGGCGCCCGGAGCGTCCGGGGCCCGGGTGGGCACGCCGCCCGCGGCTGCGAAGGCCGAGTGGACGCCCGCCAGCAGGCCGAGCAAAACGAAACCAAAGGTCAACGGGGTTTTCATGCGCAATTTCTTTTCAGCCTTCTCCTGAACTGATGCGGACGGCCAGCTGGCTGCGCCGGGCGACCTCGTATCCAGACAGGGGCCAATACAATTTAAGGGGTTGGGGAAGCGCTAGACTTACTTCCAGGCGATTCCCTCCACAAGCAAAAATAGCGCCCCACCCCGCGCGCCCAAGGACGACCGGAACTAGCAAATCCGCATGGTCAGGCCGCCGTCAATCGCCACCGTCTCGCCCGTGACGTAATCATTCAACACGAGTTCGCGCATGAGGCTCGCCACCTGTTCCGGCGTGCCCTCCCGATGCAAGGGAATGCGGTTGTCCAAATTGTGCTGCTTGGCCTGCGGAGTCATCGCGCTGTGAAACGCGGTGCGAATGACGCCCGGCGCGACGCAATTCACGCGAATGTTGTCGTCGGCCAGCTCGTAAGCGAGCGCGCGCGTCATTTGCGGGAGCGCGCCCTTGACGGTCTGGTAGGCGACGTTGGTCTTGATGCCGCGCAGGCCGGCGGCGGAGGAAATCAAAAGAATCACGCCCTGTTTTTGGGCTTTCATCATGGGCACCACCGCGCGGCATAAGTGAAAAACGGCGTGCACGTGCACCGCAAAGGCGTCCATCCAGGCCTGGGGCGTCAATTGGAGGAGTCCGCCATTTACCGCACCGCCCGCGGAGTGAATGAGCACGGAGACGGGACCTAATCCGCGTTCTGTTTCCGCGACACAGCGGGCGGCCTGCTCGGGCACGCCGACATCCGCGGCAATCAACAAACAGCGCCGGCCGCGCCTTTCAATTTCCTGCTGCGTACCGCGGGCCTCGTCGTCGAGCCGGCGCGCCACCAGCGCAATATCCGCGCCGCTGTCGGCGAGCAGGAGGGCCACCGCGCGGCCAATGCCCTTGGTGCCGCCCGTGATGAGGCAGACTTTTTTAGTGAGATCCATGAAAGGGTTGTCCCGCAGGCGCAATAAACTAAACCCCTTCGAGGCGCGCGTCGGCGTCGCCAAACTTGTCGAGCTTCACGTTCATGCGATCCATGAGCGACAGGTAAAAGCTGCAGAGCTTGCGGTTCTGGTCGCCTGCGCGGGTGTAGTCGAGCAACCGGCCGCTTTCGAGCGTGCCACCGAGGTTGCCGGCGGTCAGCACGGGCACCTTGGAATTGTCGTGGTTGCTGCCGGACCACATGTTGGACATGAACACGAGGCAGGAATTATCGAGCACCGTGCCCTCGCCTTCGGGCATCGAGTTGAGCTTGTTGATGAGGTAGGCAAACTGGCTCGTGTAGTACTGGTTGATGCGGAGGAAGCTGTCCTTGGTGTCTTCGTGGCTGGCCAAGTGGTGCGCCAGTTTCACGTCGAGGAACGGATAAAACAGGCCGGAAATATCGCGGCAAAGGAGCAGCGTGGCGATGCGGGTCTTGTCCGTCTGGAAGCCCAGCGCGAGAATGTCGCACATCAGGCGCATGTGGTCGCGGATGTCCTCGGGGAGACCGTTGTCCGGGCGCTTCATGGTGATGACCGGCTGGCCCGCGCCCTGGCCGTTGGCGTCGGCATTGGCCTTCGCGGCGCGCATGGCCTCCGCGCGTTTTTCCACTTCGCGCACGCTGGTCAGGTACTCGTCGAGCTTGGCCTTGTCGGCGGAACTGACCTGGCGGCTGAGGGATGAGGCCTGATCCATCACGCGGTCCAGCACGCTTTGGTTGCGCTGGTTGCCGTGGTTGTCAAAAAGAGCGTCAAAAGCCAGCGACGGGTAAACTTCCATGGGCACCGGGGACGTCGCGCTCGACCACGAAATGTGGGAGCTGTAAGCCATCGAGAAATTCGTCTCGTGATAACCGGTGACCGGCTGTTCGCAACCCAACACCATGCTCGGCTGCACGGTCTGCTCGCCGATGCGGTTGGACAACACCTGGTCCATGCTCACGCCGCCGTGCAGTTCCGCACCTTTGGTGAGGGGCATGCCGGAGAGGAGGTTGCCCGTCATGCCGGGGTGGATGCCGACGCCCGTGGCCGCCTTATTGAAGAGGCCGGAAATATAGTTAATCTTGCTCTTGTACGGCTCGAGCGGCGCGAGGCTTTCGCCCAATTCCGTCAACTGCGTGTAGGTCGCCCCCGAACCCTGCTTGGCCGGATACTGGTTGCCCGAGGCGTCCTTCGCCCACCAGGTATTCGGATTCACACCGTTGGCCATGAACAACACCGCGAGGCGTTTCGGGATGACGGCCTTGGTGCCGCCCGCCGTCAACGGTTCGACGCCCCACACCGGCAGCGACTCGAGCCACGGCAGCGCCATGACGACCCCCGCGCCGCGCAGAAACTTCCGGCGGGACAACTGTAAACGATTGCGAACGAGGTTGTTGTTCATGGGGGTCAACCGGGGTTTTAATTCTGGGCCACCTGGGCCGGATTGCGTTTGTGCAAAAATTGCGGGCTGGTCACGATACTGTCAATCATTGTGTCGAAATGGTAGCCGGAGGTCGATAATTTATTGCGCATGTCGGCCACCAGCAAGTCGTCCGACGGCACCAGCGTCCGCCCGAGGGCAAAGGACAGCAATTTGCGGCAAAGGTTTTCCACAAATTCCGCCTGAACCTTGGTATGCAGGTAGTCGCGCAGGCCGCTGACGCCGGTTTCCTCGGTGCCATCCGGGAAGCCTGCTTTCGTGTCCACCGGGTGACCGCCCAAATCCAAGGCGCGGACTTCACCCACGGGCCCAAAACCCTCGAAGACAAGGCCGAAGGAGTCAAATTTCTCGTGGCAACTGGCGCACGTCGGGTCTTGGTGGTGGCGGGCCAGGGTCTCGCGCAGGGTCAGCTCGCCGAGCTTCGATTCGTCCGACGGCAGCAAGGGGACGTTCGGCGGCGGCGCGGGGATGTGCTCGCCGAGCAGCCGGCTGACGACCCAGAAGCCGCGCTTCACGGGGCTGGTGCGCAGGCCCGGCGCGTTTTTGGTCATGAACACCGCCATCGGCAGCAGCCCGCCGCGCTGGTATTTTTGCGCGTCGTCCACGCGCACCCAGTCGTCCGGCCCGCCCGCCGGTGCCGGCATGCCGTAGTGTTGCGCGAGCACGGGATTCACAAACGTGTAATTGCCGTAAAGAAAATCGAGCACCGAGCCGTCCTGCTGGATGACATTCTCAAAAAAGCGGATGGGCTCCTGGAACATGGCTTCGCGCAGGTCGTTGGTGAATTCGGGAAACCGCCCGCGGTCCACGGCGTTGTGCTCTTCGAAGCGGCGGAAATCCAGCCAGTTGCCCGCAAATTCGGTGGCCAGCCCGCTGATGCGCGGGTCCTGCTCCATGCGTTTGGCCTGGGCGCGCAGGACGGCCGGCTGGTGCAAATCGCCCGCGGCGGCGTGGCTCAACAATTCCTGGTCCGGCATCGAGGCCCACAGGAAATAGCTCAACCGGCTGGCCAGCTCGTAATCCGAGAGCGGTTCAATGCCGGACTTCAGCACCTGATTCGCGGACGCGAGATCGGCGTGGTAGCAAAAATTGGGCGACATCAGCACGCTGACGACCACCGTGCGGATGGCGTCCTCGTGCTCCACCTGCTGACCGCGCAATTCGTGATAAAACGCCAGCAGGTCGGCCTTTTCCGCCGCCGTCAAGGGCCGGCGGTAGGCACGCTCGGCAAAGGCGAGCAGGGAATCGAGGTGGCTGGGCTCGGCCGTCTTCTGCGCCTGCTCAAACGCGCGAATGTTCGCATTGATCATCGTGAAGTAATCCCGCACGACTTGCTGGCCCTCTTCGCTGACGCCGTTACTGGCGGCTTTGGCCAAATAGACCTCCGCGACCTGTTTGATCTTCGCCTCGGTGGTGGCATCGCCATCCTCCGGCCGCACGAAATTAAATTCCGGATTCATCATCACGCTGGGCGGCTCGGCGCGCTCAAACCACATGAATTCCTTGAACTGCCGAATGGGCACGTGAGAAACGAAATCAAGCTCCGCCCAGAGCTTGTCCAACTCCTTCTGCTGCTTATCGTCGAAGAGCAACGCCATCGCCGGCTCATCATCGCGAAAAAAGCCCATCTGGCTGTGGAAACCCGCCGTCAGCAACCGGTGGCCGCGCAAGTCCGAGGCGATGTTGTTGGGACTTTCAAAGGGACGCCCGCGCTCAGTCACTGCAAAGGCATCCGGGAACAGCGCGCAAAATTGCTTGAAGGAATCCTCGTACTGGGCGCGGGCCTCGTCGGTCGCGGGGACGAGCAACGCCGGGTCGGTGGCGCCGTAGCCGGACATATCCAACTGCTGCGCATTGCCCGCGTAATTCATGCGGTTGATGGCATACTGCTTGTCCTTCCACAGCACCATGGATTGCGAGCCGGCCGCTATCGCGCTGCCACGCACGGGGAAATTCTCGATTTTTTTCGCCACCAGGGGACGCAGGCCTTCGATGAGATCGCGCATGTAGCCGCAGCCTTGGGTCGCCGCCTCGGGCACTTTGCCGTCGGCAGGCGGCGGGAGGCTCCGCCACCGCGCTTGCAGGGCTGCCACCGGGCCGACCGCCGGGTCATTGGCGCTCAACATTGTATTAATTTTGTCGAGGTACTTCGGGCTGAGATTCGCGGACGTCGCGATCTCCGCCAGCGTGGCGTTGGGCTGGCCCAGGGCGGCGCGATTCTGGTAGCGCCACGCGGCGAGGAAATAATCCGCGTAATCCACCGTCATGCGCCGGAAGTAGTCCACGGTGTCGGCGTTCTTAAGCCCGAACTGCTCGTAAAAATTCACCACGCGATGCACGGCGTAATTGTCGCGGTCCGCCTCCGCCACCACGGTGAAGGGCGCGAAGGTCAAGCCCTCGGGTTTGAAAACGATGTGGTCGGCCACGTTTTGCGCGGCGTCGATGTACTTCTTCACCAGTTCCGGCGACATCGCCAGCGATTCACCCGAGTTGTCGAAACCGGCCTCGTTGGCGGGGTCCACCGGAAATTCCTTGGTCGGGCGCATGTCCACGCCGGTCAAATCGCGGATGGTGTTGTCGTATTCCGCGTTGCTCAGGCGCCGGGCGAGCACGGGGCCGGGGTCGCCGGCGTTGCGCGCGGCCTCGAACGCCAGCGCCGTCTGAATCCACGCAATGACGGGCTTGGCCTGCGCCGGCGTCGGGTGCGCCTTGGCCTCGGCGGGCGGCATTTCGGACGCCTTGAGCCGGTCTAAAATATTGTTCCAGCGGCGGTAGTCCGCCGTGACGGTCGTCAAATTGGAAAACGTGCTCAAGTCCAGCTCGGCTTTGGGCTTGTCGCCGCTGTGGCAACCCAGGCAATACGTTTGGACGAATGGCTGGACCGTCGAGTGAAAGCGCACGTCCAAATTCGCGGCCATCATGTCGCCCACGGTCGTCGCTTGGGCGAACGGCGGTAGCAACAGTGCAAAGGCGAGAATGGCAAGACGTTTGGGCATGGATAGAGGTCGGCGCAGGGGATAAATGGGGGTGACCACGGACCGCAGGCGGTCCAAGATCAAGAGGGTATGGCTCAGGACGTTATTCCATACCGAGACGCGCCGGTCGTCAAGCGTAGTGGGGAGGCGGTAACGCCGTAATCTGAAACATCGCGTTGCCCTCAGCGCACTGTCGAAATGAAATTAAAATATGAACCAAGCTTAGGGATTGGCATCGTGGCGCAACTGGTGAACATCGCGGAGCTCACTGATAGAGAGGGGATTGGTCACGCTGTGGCACTTCAAGACACGCCAAGCCATTTATCAGAAATGGCTGCCCGGGCTGGGATCGAACCAGCGACCAAGTGATTAACAGTCACCTGCTCTACCGCTGAGCTACCGGGCATTGGGTAATGATGCCAGTTGAACCGACATCCGCCAAAAGGGTGAGAAGATGTCTTTTTGCGCCCCGCTGGCAAGCCAAAAGCCCCGCTTCCGGACAACCTCGCGTTCTCCTTTACCAAAGAGTCGCGCGCCGCGGGACGGGTAAAACCCCATATACCCTCCGTCCGCCGCCGAGTATCATCCCGCACCTTAAAGAAAAGAGAGCAATGCAACCGGGCAGAGCGCCCGCGTCGCCCAACTCACTGCCCGGCCTGCGTTCGCCACCATCACTCAAAAATTTATGTTCACGAAAATAACCTGGCCTCGTCCTCTCCGCCTGGCGCTCGCCCTTCTTTCCAGCCTCGCCTTGGGGGCCGCCTCGGTGGCCTCGGCAGATGTCATTACCTGGGACTTGAATCCCCAAAGCCTGGAAGCCCCGGCCGGCACGTCCAGCTTTACCTACATGGACAGCGGCTATTCCATCACCGCCAATGGTTACACGGCCGGAGGGCCCAACGTCCCCTTGGATCTTTATTTCAAGAACCAGGGCTTCGACGAGACCGGGCTCGGTGTCGCCGGCACGGTCGACAACGAGCTGGACGGCCCCAACCAGCAATTCATCCAGCTCGACCTCACTTCCATTCTGGCGCAAGGCTTCACCAACGGGCAGCTAAAAATCGGCAGCGTGCAGTCCAGTTCCAACGATCAGTTCAGGTTTTACGGTTCCAACACGGCGGGTGCCCTTGGTACCCAGTTGGGCGGGACTTTTGACAGCTCGGCCGATCTCCTCTTTCAAAATATCGCGAGCTTTGGAGACTATAATTATGTTTCCGTCACGGCGTTTTCCGGAGACGTGCTGCCGGTCGCCTTTCAAGCGGCCTCGCCCATTCCCGAGGCCAGCACGTTCGCTTGGGCCCTCGGCTTGGCCGCGGTTTTTCCCGTGGCCGCGCGCTGGCGCCGGAAAGCCAGCGAGAGCCGGTAGTCTGCGGGCCAAGCCACGGCCCTCGGGATTAGTCTCCCGGCCGCTGGTCCGCGCCCCACCCGGGCCGCCAGTTTGGCCATCGTGGGGCCGCCGACAGAACCGCCGTGGGGGCAGCCCAGCCATTTCAACTTTTGCCAAAAAGGAGTTGCGTTGCCTCTGCGTACTAGTGTACTAATACAATATGAATCCAATCGAGGACGCCTGGAGGTTGGAGTTTCACAGCGGCATTCCGATTTACAAGCAGATCATCCACCACCTGCAGGCGGCGGTGGCGGCCGGCCAATTGCAGGCGGGCGAGCAACTGCCCACCATCCGCGCGCTGCACCGCAAGCTGAAGGTGAACCCGAATACCGTGGCCCGCGCGTACCGCGAACTCGAGCATCTGGGCGTGATTACGGCGGAGCAAGGAAACGGCTGCTTCGTCGCACCCCATGCGCCCGCCCGGCCGGCTGCGGTCTCCGCAAAAAACAAGCAGGCGGCCATGGAGGAACTCTGCCTGCGCTTTGCCGCCGAGGCCCGCAGCCACGGCATTTCCTTTCCGGAATTAATCCGTCACCTCAAAGCCTAATCCCATGCATGCCCCCAACCGAGTCGTCACCAGCGCGCAATTGCTGCGCAGTTCCATGCGGGTCATCAAAGACCAGCCCAAGCTGTTGTTTTTCCTTTTCGTAAACGGCGCGCTGATGGTCCTGCTCGCGCTTTGTTTTGTTCCCTGGCCCTTGGTGCTGCACCTAGTCCAGGCCTGGCGCGCCACGGGCGCCGCGGATCATTGGGACGAAACCGTGGCCCAACTTAACCATACCACGGTCTATCTTTATCTGATTGCCCTCTATTTGATCTCCATGTTCGCGGCCACCTTCCTGAATGTGGCGCTACATCACGAAATTTTCCGCGCCTTGGATAGCGAGAAAGTCTCCCTGCTGCAGGGACTGCGGTTTGCGGCGGGGCGGCTCCGCTCGATTATCCTCTGGAGCCTGTTCGCGAGTTCAGTGGGACTAGTATTGCAATTGGTGGCGAGCCGGACCAGTTGGCTCGGCGCGCTCGCGGCCCGCTTGCTGGGGATGGCGTGGAGCGTGGCGGCGGTTTTCGCCCTGCCCGCCCTGGTCCGCGATGAGCCCACGGATCCACTGACACTTCTGCGTCATTCCGCGCTCACTTTGCAAAACACCTGGGGCGAATCCATCCTGGGGTATATCGGGGTGCAGGGGGTGGAATTACTGACTTTTTTCTGCCTGGCGGGCGTGGGCCTGCTGGCGGCCTTCGTCCTATCAACGATTTTTTCGTGGCCGCTGTTTTTCGTGAGCATCCCCTTCATCATACTGACTCTCTGCGCGTGCGCCTGGGTCACCAGCCTGGCCAATCGCGTTTACCGCTGCGCCCTTTATATTTACGCCACCGAAGGAGTCGTCCCCGAGCCGTTCACCTCCGCCATGATGGAGGCCGCCTGGAAAGTGCAAAAAAACTGAGCGCGCGGCGCGCCGAGGACCAAGGGCACCTCGGTGGATTTTGCCATCTGCCCCTTGGCGGAGCGCATGTTGGACGAGTTACGCCGCGAGTGGAATGTGATGGTGGAGTAGGATTTTTTAAGTTAGGAGTTCGGCCTCTCAAATCTTGAGAGGCCCGCAATCACTTACCACCCCATGAAACACACAGGCTATCTAAGTCTCTTGCTGGTTGGATGCCTGAGCGCTTGCGCCACTGGCCCGCAAAAAGTTGCCCAGGAGTTGCAGGGCAACTGGCAGCCAGTGGAAGCAGTCTTGGCTGGGCAACCCGTGAGCCACGCGGTTCTGCAGGTGATCCACCTGAAGCTGGATCACGGCCAGTATGCGGTGCTCGCGGCCGGCCAACCCGACGTCGGCACTTACTCGGTTGATGCCACCGCCCAGCCCATGGGCATCACCATCGCCGGCACTGCCGGGCCGAACCAGGGCAAGACGCTTCCCGCCATCTTCGCCCTCAAGGGCGACACCCTCGTCATCTGCTACGACCTTTCCGGCGCGAAACGCCCCACGGAGTTTCAGAGCGCCACCGGCACCCAGCGTTTTCTGGTGACCTACATTAGGGTAAAGGGGTAGGACAAAATAACCGGATGGGAGCAAGCAAGGCTCGAACCCTAAATCGCCTTGCGCGGCCCGGGGTGTGACCGTCCACGAGAAATCAAAACATGGGCTAGCCCAGCTTTGCTCGTGGGGATAAGACCCCCCTTTTCGTTTTTGGTGACGATGATATAGTTCCACAAAATGGCACGTACGCTTGTGCCCGTCCAACCGCCATGCTGTTGAATCCGTCATGGCTACAGCGTCAATTCCATCGAGCTACCCATGCGGTCGTAATTAATAAATCAAAAAATCCATCCCATGACTATTTCAACCAAGGAAACGTCGGCCGACCCGATGGTCCATAGCGAGCACATGCAAAAGCAACTGCAGGACTTGATTGATCATGCCCGCAAGGATGTCAACAGGGTCGAGGAAGCCCGCTTTCAGGCCTTGCTGGAAACCACCGCAGAAGTCCTCACCGGACTCAAAACTGCCTTTCATCACTATAGCGAACACAAGGAAAAGGCCTGGGGGAATGGTTGACTGTTATCCGGTAATTACCGCGGGAACGTCCAGAGCTGGCCGGCCGCCGTGGTCGCTGGCAGGCGAAAATTCAAAATCGCCTTGGCGTAATAAAAATTGCGCGAGGCATCGTGGAGTGAAATCCACCGTCAGATGCCGGACTTGAGCGCGGGGTGGTAGAACACCCCGTATCGTCCCGCTGCGATTAATGATAGTGTAAACTGCCAGTGAACCCAAGAACCGAAAAATGGTCCGGCCCGGTGGGTTTGGGAATGCCAACCCAGCCGGATATTGCCGCTGCCGCATGGAGAGATTGCCTGGGCGCCCCGGAGCACAGAAAAAGTACCGTTTCAATCGCCCAGATCCCGGGCACCCTGGCCGCCCAGCGAGCTGTGAGTGACCTTTTTGGCGCTTGCGGCGTACGTCTGGATGGACGGCAACCCTGGGACCTCCGCATCAACGACGAACGCTTCTTCAAGCGGGTGCTGACCCAAGGAACGCTGGGCTTGGGCGAATCTTACATGGACGGCTGGTGGGACTGCCCAGCACTCGATGAAATGTGTTTTCGCGCCATTCGCGCCCAGTTGACCAAGCAGGTCCGGCTCAATTTGCGCACCCTTCTGACCATCGCCGCCTCGTTGCTCTATAATCTCCAAAACCGGGTCCGGGCGCGCCTGGTGGGAAAACGCCATTACGACCTCGGCAATGATTTTTTTGCGGCCATGCTCGGGTCGTCGATGCAATATTCGTGCGCGTATTTTCACGGCGTCGATGATCTCGATTTGGCCCAACAGGCAAAAATGGACTTGATCTGCCGCAAACTCGAATTGCAGCCGGGAATGCGCCTGCTCGATATTGGCTGTGGCTGGGGCGGGCTGGCCCGGCACGCCGCGAAAAATTATGGCTGTCATGTTGTCGGCGTCACTATTTCCCAGGAACAACAGTCCTTTGCGGAAAACCTCTGCCAGGGACTCCCGGTCGAAATCCGGTTGCAGGATTACCGGCAGATCAACGAATCCTTCGACCGGATTGTCAGCGTCGGCATGATGGAGCATGTCGGCTTTAAAAACTACCGTTGTTTCATGCAGGTGGCCCGCCGGTGCCTGACCAAGGGCGCGCTTTTCCTCTGCCATACCATCGGCGACAGCATCACCTCCCTCCGCCCGGATCCATGGATAAACCGCCACATCTTTCCCAACTCGCAATTACCTTCGCTGGCGCAGACGGTGCGCGCCGCCGAGGGCTTGTTTGTCGTCGAGGATGTGCATAATTTCGGCGCCTGTTATGACCGTACGCTCCTGGCTTGGGAAAGAAACTTTCAGCAGGCGTGGCCGCGTTTTAAAGATCGTTACGGCGAACGCTTTCAGCGCATGTGGCGATATTACCTGCTGGGTTGTGCGGGCGCCTTCCGCGCCCGCCATATCCAGCTTTTTCAATGTCTCCTTTCCGCCGACGGAGTACTGGGCGGATATGTAGCCCCACGCTGAAGGTGAGATTCTCAAATCGCGTAGGCGCGAAGGATTACTGCCTCGTGCATGAGTTGCCACGTCAACAATCGATGCCGAATTTGATCCGGGCACCAGCTTGGTACTTCGGCAGTTGGGAGCCGGGTAGCAAAAATTACGCGTTGAACGCTGCGCGGTTCTCCTTCCGGCGTAGCCCGTCATGCAAGGCGTTGAGCAAATTTGAGGAGGCGGATGGTTTGTGCAAAAAGGCTTGCACCCCCAGTTCGCGGAGGCTGGCTGTTTTTCTGTGCATTTGTTCCGAGCTGCAAATACCGGAGCAGGCCAGAATGGGAATGTCAGGAGTCAATTTTTTTGCGGCGCGCGCCAGCGCCACACCATCCATAAACGGCATGTCCAGGTCCGTAACGATGGCTTTCACTTCACCAAGGTGCTGGGTGTACAAAGCGATCGCACCGACGCCGTCATCAGCGGCCAACACACGATAACCGTTTCGTTCCAGAAGCTGTTGGGTCACGTTCAGGATGGGCCGTTCATCATCCGCGAGTAGAATCAATTCGCCGTGTCCGGCGGGAGTTTGCGGGGTTGCTGGCCCGAAGGCGTCGTCGCCGTTGCCGGGCAGTGCGGGCAAGTGAATGGTGAAGGTGCTGCCTTGATTGACCTCGCTGCGCACGTCCACGAAACCGCCGTGGCTTTTTACGATGCTCATTACGGTGGCCAGGCCGAGGCCGGTGCCTTTGCCGGGTTCTTTGGTGGTGAAGAACGGATCAAAAATTTTGTCCGTGATTTCGCGCGGGATGCCATGGCCAGTGTCGGTCAGTTGAATCATCACATACGGTCCGGGCTTGGCCTCAGGAAAAATGCGGGCGGGTTGTTCGCCCAGTCTCACATTTTCTGCGCAAAGGGCCAGCCGGCCGCCCTCGGGCATGGCATCGCGGGCGTTGACGCAAAGATTCAGCAACACTTGGTCGAGCTGCGTGGCGTCGGTACTGATCGGCCAAAGATCAGCGGGCACTTGGACACTCAACTCGATGTTTTTCGGGAACGTCACCCGAATGAGCTTTGCCATTTCCTCGATGAGTTGCTTGGGCTGAACCGATTTTTGCCTCCCCTCGTCGCCGCGTCCGAAGGTCAACAATTTCCTGACCAAATCGGCCCCGCGCTGCGCGCAGGTTTCGATGATGTCGAGCAACTTTTCCATCTTCTCCGGCGTCAATCCCTGTCGCAGCAGGGGTGCGGACATCATGATCGGTGCGAGAATATTGTTCAGGTCGTGCGCAATCCCGCCGGTAAGTGCGCCAATCGTCTCCACGCGTTGCGCGCGAAGAAATTTTTCTTCCGCCTGCTTGCGCTCGGTGATGTCTTCCGCGATGCCAACGATCCGGGGCGAGCCGGGGTTTTCGCCCTTCACCGGAAAGCCACGGTCCAGAATCCAGCGCACCGCGCCGTCCGGCCGGATGATGCGGTATTCCTCGTTGTATCTGCCGCCCGCCAGTTTGACGTTGATCGCGGCCAGCACGCGCTCACGGTCTTCAGGATGAATGGCTTCGGTCCAGGCTTGCGGAGTCTTGTAAAGCTCCGAGCAGGGACGGCCCCAGACCTGTTCGTAGCCAGGGCTCACGTACAGGACTTGGTGGGTGTCCCTGTCGGACATCCAAAAAACCTCGCGAATGTTCTCGACCACCTGGCGAAAGCGTTCCTCGCTATCGTGCAACGTGGCTTCCGCCTGTTTGCGCTCCGTGATATCCACGGCCGAGGCGACCAGTTCAGTCACTCGTCCGCCGGCGCCGTACAGCGGGCACAGGCTGAAATCGATGCTGATGAATTGTCCCTCGGCGATGCGAACCCGCGTGTCGAAGCGCACACTTTCGCCCTGAGCGGCGCGGCGCACCGCGGCTTTAAGCTGTTGCTGAGCCTCCGGCGAAAAGGACCACCAATAGGCTTCGGCGAATGGCTTCCCAATGACGTCTTCGCGTTGCAATCCCGCGACCTCCAATGGCGTGCGATTGGCTTCGAGCAGAACACCTTTCGTCGAAACCAAGCCCACAAAGGCAAACACGTTGTCCAGCACTTGCTGCAATCTCTGGCCGCCTTCCCCGGGTGACCACGCAAAGGCCGTGTGCCTGTCCGCGGCGGAATCATTCGCTCGATCTAGTTCTTGGCCGTTCATTTTTTTCCCTTTCAGGATATTGTTCTTTCAAATCGCATATTCGAGGTGCGATTATGAACAGCTTACGCGGTGCCAGAGCTAGGATTGGGGCGAAGCTGTTTCTCCTGAGGACTTTCCGCAGTATGGCAACAGCAGCCAGCTGCGACATTATGGGGCATTATGGCGCAACCAATGCCAATCATGTTGGGCATTGTGGCGCTGTTAAAAGAAGGCAATAATTCGATAAGCGCCCGCTTGCACTGCGCTCTGCACTGCGCTTGTTAAAGGGCCACGAATTCACCGACCGCGTCGGCTCACAACACGTCAGCCACTGGTGGGTGGTAATTGGTTAGCGCGTACCCGCAGTATTTGGACATTGCGGGGGTGAGTAATCTGGGATCCCTCTCGCTCAATTCCTTTAAGGGCAACTTGCTTGAGTTGCCACGTCAACTGGGCAACTGAGCTGCGTGAAAAATCACCTCTCTCACTATCAGAGAGTTAATGGTGGGAGCAACAGGGCTCGAACCTGTGACCTCATCCATGTCAAGGATGCGCTCTAGCCAACTGAGCTATGCCCCCGAAAGGTCGAAGGGCTAAGTTAAAGTAACGCGGCCCACTGGCGCAAGCGCAAAGCCAGCAGGCTGCGGCGGTCGCATCGGGCGGCGGCCCGGTTTGGTACGATTGGCGCTCTTGAGCCTGCAAAAGCCCCACAAAGTCATTTTGATTCCAAAAGAGCCTCATCTTTTTTTCGCTTCCCTTCCACCTTCCACCTTCTACCTTCTACCTCCTGATGAATTACCGACCTGTTGTCCTCGTCATCCGCGATGGCTGGGGTGAAAATCACAACCCGGCGCACGATAAGTGCAACGCCGTCAAGCTGGCTAACGTGCCGGTGTCGCGCCGGCTGGCGCGTGAATGGCCGCGCACGGAGATTCTGGCCTGCGGGCTCGACGTCGGCCTGCCGGAGGGCGTGATGGGCAACAGCGAGGTCGGCCATCAAAACATCGGCGCGGGCCGGATTGTGGACCAGGAAATTGTGCGCATCGACAAGGGTTTCGCCACCGGCTCCATCGCGTCGAGCCCGGTTTTGCAGGCGGCTTTTGCGCGCGAACGCCAGGGCGGCGCACTGCATTTGTTCGGGCTGGTTTCGGCAGCAGGCGTGCACTCAATGCTGGAGCATCTCTTCGGCCTGCTCGATCTCTCCAAAACAGCCGGCCTGCAACGCGTATTCATTCATGCCTTCACCGACGGGCGCGACAGCCCGCCGACTTCCGGCCTGGGCTACCTCAAAGACCTCGAGGAAAAATGCGCCACGATTGGCCTCGGAAAAATCGCGAGCGTCGCGGGCCGCTATTGGGCGATGGACCGCGATAAACGCTGGGACCGCGTCCAAAAAGCTTACGACACCCTGACCGGCCGCCACCTGGCGCACACCGCACCGAGCGCCGCCGCCGCCGTGCAGGCGTATTACGAAAAACCGTCGCAGCCCTCCATGGGCGGCGATGAATTCGTGCCGCCGACAGCCATCGTGGACCAAGCTGGCCAGCCGGTCGGCCTCGTGAAAAACGGCGACGCCGTCATCTTTTTCAATTTCCGCGGCGACCGGCCCCGCGAACTCACGCGCGCGTTTATCGACGAGCCCTTTAAGGGGTTCGACCGCGGCCCCAAGCTCGACCTCTACTACGCGACGATGTCCAATTACGAAGAAGGCCTGTGCCCGAACGTGCTGTTCGACAAGCCGCCGAAGATGCCCGACATCCTCGGCGCCTACATCGCGCAGCAGGGGCTCGCGCAATTTCGCTGCGCCGAAACGGAAAAATTTCCGCACGTCACCTTTTTCTTCAACGACTACCGCGAGGAGCCGTTTCCCGGCGAGGAACGCGCCATCATCCCCTCCCCCAAAACCCTGCCCGACGGCTCGCCGCTGGCCACTTACGACCAGCAGCCCGAGATGAGCGCCTGCGGCGTGCGCGATGCCGCCCGCGCGGCCATTTTGAGCAAAAAGTATGCATTGATAGTCGTTAATTTCGCCAACCCCGACATGGTCGGCCACACCGGCTCGCTCCCCGCCGCCATCAAGGCCTGCGAAGTGGTGGACGGCTGCCTGGGCGATTTGCTCGCCGCGCTCGACCAGGTGGGCGGCGCCGCGCTCATCACCGCCGACCACGGCAACGCCGACCAAATGTGGGACTACGAGGCGAACAGCCCGCACACGCGCCACACCCTCAACCCCGTCGAAGTCATCGTGTACGGCAAAGGCCTGGAGAAGCGAAAACTCCGCCAAGACAAAGGCCGCCTGGCCGACCTCGCCCCCACCCTGCTGAAACTCATCGGCCTCCCCCAACCTGCCGCAATGACCGGGCAGAGTTTGCTGGTGGAGTAATTAATACACCCAAGAAATCTACCAGCAGGTAAAGGCGCCCTTCCTCAAACACCTGCTTTCATTATATATTGTAGTAAACAAAATATATCTGCCGCCCGTCGCGGTCGACGTACATCTGGAAATATCTATTCTCCTGGATATTATCTGACGTGTAATATTTTCCACCCAGCCATGTAGCAGGATTAGGCCAGTCTCCACGTACCTTTGGAGGCGGCAAGAAGACACCGCCTTCATTGTCCGCTTTTGCTTCTTTCAGGCCTAATATTTTTATCAACCTCCCCGCATCCTTCGGGGCACAGTGAAAATAGAACCAGTCTTCCGTATTCGCAAATAGACCCCCGGAGAAATACACCTGCAAGCCATGAGCGGACGCGGGCAAAGGCGCGCCTGCAATATGCTCAAACCTTATTTCGGGAGTAGGCGGACCTGCGAGCATCATCGGCAGGTCAAAAGCAAAATAGGCAAGTGCTGGAGTGAGCAGAATTAAAACTCGCCAGCGGACCCACTTCCGCCACCGACAGACCCCTAGCAAAAGCATGGTGATAGGCATACTCACAATGCCCCACGCCATCACGCCAAAAATCAGACTGAAAATTAAGCCGTTATAAAAGCCCATCCGGCGATCGGTCCACCAATACGTTTGCTCAACAACGATGGGGAGGCAGAACAGAAAATACGATACCAGCAAGATGCCGATAAATTTTAGAATCTTTATGGCAGTCATCACGGAAAGGGGTCGGACTTAGATCTACTGCCGACAGAAATACCTTTTATGTCCAGGCGGGTGGGTAAAAGCAAAAAGCTCAGCTACTTTGAATTAGACTATGGAATCCCGGAGCATAATTCACCCCTTATTCGCACGTTATTCACAGGTTTTTGGGGGAAAGGGAAAAGTTATTCACGCGGGCAAAATAGCGTTGCCTAGGCCGGGGCGCGTCCTCTGTAGTGCGCTCATCTTGCAACCCATCTCATGTGCTTGAACCGCTAATCTACGCTCATCCACGCTGATGGCCGGAAAAACCCTCTCTGGTCTTGCCCGGCCTCTTGGCCGCGACCCTTCGTTCCCCCTCTAGATCCCGCCCGAAAACCCGACTGATTTATTAGCGTCGATAAGCGCACATTAGCGTTCAAGCACTCTTTCCCTCCCTTCTCCTTCTTCCTCTCCGTTCTAACTTCTTCTTACTCCCGCCACTCCTCCTCCCTGCTTCCCTTTCCCCGCTCGCCGCTCCGCGCTCCCTGCTCCCTGCTCCCTGCTGTTTCCACTCCGTCCCCATGTTCCTCCGCGAAGTCGTCCTCAACGGTTTTAAAAGCTTTGCCGACCGCACCCGCATCGACATGCAGCGGGGCGTGACCGCCATCGTCGGCCCCAACGGCTGCGGCAAGAGCAACATCGTGGACGCCATCCGCTGGGTGCTGGGCGAGCAGAGCGCGAAGTCCCTGCGCGGCGGCAAGATGGAAGACGTGATTTTCGCCGGCACCGACCAGCGCAAGGGCCTGCCCATGTGCGAGGTCTCCCTCACGTTCACCGACTGCGAAAAGGAACTGGGCACCGCGTTCAATGAAATCGAGATCACCCGGCGCGTGGCGCGCGACGGCGGCGGCGAGTACTTCCTCAATGGCAAGCAATGCCGGCTGAAGGATATCCAGCGCCTGTTCATGGACACGGGCGTCGGGCGCGTCTCGTACTCGTTCATGGTGCAAGGGCAGATTGACCAGATTCTTTCCAGCAACCCCGCCGAGCGCCGCTCGCTCTTCGAAGAGGCCGCCGGCATCACCCGCTACAAGAGCCAGCGCCGCGAAGCTTTGAACAAACTCGCGCTCGTCGAACAAAACCTCGCCCGCGCCACCGATGTCATCGAAGAAGTCACCCGGCAGATCGGCTCGCTCAAGCGGCAGGCCGGCAAGGCGCTGCGTTACCAGCGGCTGAAGCACCGCCTCACGCGCCTCGACCTCGCCCACAACGCCTGCTTTTTCTCCCGCCGCCAGGCCGCCATCACGAAGCTGGAAACCATGGCGGGCGAACTGCGCGAGGCCACCCAGAAATTTGCCGCCAGCCTCGGCGGGCGCGAGGAACGCGCCGCCGCCCTGAAGACCGACCGCGCCGCCTTCCAGCAAAAATTGCAGGACGCCCAGCACGCCGTCTTTGATTTGCGCTCGGAAAAGGAAAACGCCGAAAACCAGGCGCAATTTGCCGAAGTGCGGAGCAAGGATCTCGAAGGCCGCGTCGCCGAAATCGAGAAGGAAATCGCGGGCCTGCGCGAACAACACGATTCGCTCGATTCGCGCCTGCAGACGGACTCCGCGCATAAGAGTGGCGCGCTGAATCTGGTCGGCTCGTCGGACGAAGTTTTCCGCGCGCGCCAGGCGGAGTTTGATGGCGCGATGACTTCGTTGTCGCAGGGCGAACACGCCCTGCAAAACCAGCGCCAGCACTTGCTCATGCTCGAGAGCGGCGTCACGCGCCTGCGCTCGAACAGCACAAGCTTTGAGGTGGATTTAAAAACGTATCAGGTCAAGCACGGGGCCCTGGCGGACGCGGTCTTTCAACTCAAGGAAGAGCGCAACGGGTTTGAACAACAGAAGGCCCAGCTCACCGCCGCCCGCGAGGCGCGCGCCGCCGACCACGCCACCGCGCAGCAGGGCGTCGCCGAGGCCCAGGCGGCCGAAACCGCGTTGCGCCAGCAATTTCGCGAGACGCAGACGCGCATTCAAGATCTGGACCGCCAGCTCGCTCGCGGGGCCGCGCAGTTGCAGGCGCTCGAAGGCTTGCAGGCGCGCTTCGAGGGGTTTTCCGAGGGCGCGAAGGCGATTTTGCAGGGGCAGTTGGAAGACCTGCTGCCGAAGGGCGCGTTTCAAATTTTGACCAAGGTGGTGGAAATCGAGGATGCCGCCGCGCCCGCGTTAGAAACGTTGCTGGGCCCCGCGGCCGATGCTTTGGCCCTCGCCGATTTCGCCAGCGCCGCGCCGGTGGCCAGCCGCCTCGCCGAACGGCAACTCGGGCGCGCGTGCCTCCAAGTGCCCGTGCCGGCTCGCGCGCTAGGCGCATTGCCGTCGGATTTGCCGGCCGGATTGCGCCCTGCCATGCTGGCCATGACTCTGCGCCCCGCCCATGCCGCGCTGCAACCAGCCCTCGAAAATCTCCTTGGCGGCTGCTACATCGTGGATTCGCTGGATACCTTTCTCGCGTTCTGGGCCGCGAATCCGGACTTTCATTTTTACCAAGCGGCTACGCCGAAGGGCGAACTCATCGACCGCCGCGGCCTCATTTTCGGCGGCGCCGGCAAGGGCGGCAAAAAAGAAAACTCCTTCCTGCAGCGCGAGGGCGACATCCGCCGCCTGCGCAAGGAACTCACCGCCAAGAACGAAGAACTCACCACGCAGACGGAGACTTCGATGAAATTGCAGGCGGATTTGACGGCCGCCGAAACCGCCATCGAAGAAAAGCGCGCGCGCGTCGCCGAGGTGGCCCAGGAACTCGCCACCGTCCAGGCCCAGGAAAAAACGCTCAACCAGTCGCTCCACCAAAATGCGGACGCCTCCGCACGCCAGACGCGCCAGCTCGACGAACTCGAGCAAAGCCGCGCCGCCGCCGAGGAGCGCCTCCAGCGCGCCCAGGCGGAATTGACCGCCGTCGAGGAGCAAATCGCCACCCAGCGCCAGGCCATCGCCACCAGCGAGGAAAAACTCACCAGCCTGCGCACGGCGCGTGACCGCTTCCAGGAATCCGTCGCCGAGGCCCGCCTCGAACTCGCTGAAAAACGCCAGCGCCTCCAAATTCTCGACCGCAACCTCGATGAATTGCAGGGCCAGCGTCGCGACCTCGACACGCGCCTGCTGCGCCGCGTGCAGGAAATCGACGGTGCGCGCGAGCAAATCGCCGAGCACCAGCGCGCGGCGCTCGATTTTCGCGACCGCGCCGCGCAGTTGCAGGAAAGTTTGACCGCCGCCACGGCTTCGCTCGAAACCGACCGCACCGCCGTGCTCCATCTTGAAAGCGAACTCAAGAGCCTCGAAGACGGCCTGGCCGGCGAGCGCGGCGAACAGCGCCAGCGCGAGACCGATTTGCACAGCCACGAAATCAAGCTGGCCGAGGAGCGTTCACAGGCGGCCTTCCTCGACGAAAAAGTCCGCGCCGAACACCAACTGGAAATCCGCGAAGTCAACTGGCAGATGGAGTTGTGGAAGGCGGACGAGCAATTTGAAACGCGCGTGCGGCTCGACGATCTCGACGAGGACGGCGAAGTCACCCCGCGCCCGAAAAAACCCCGCGGCGAGCCCACCGCCGAAGATTTGGCCGCGCTCGAAAACACCGATTGGGAACCCATTGCGCGCGAAATCAAGGACCTGCGCGACCGCCTCGCCGGGCTCGGCGCGGTCAACCTCGTTGCCATCGAGGAATACGCCGCGCTCAAGGAACGCCACGATTTCCTCAAGACGCAAAGCGACGATTTGTGGAAGTCCAAGGAAGAACTCGTGGCCGCGATTGATGAAATTAATAAAACGTCGCAGCAGATGTTCCAGGAGACCTTCGAGCAAATCCGCAAAAATTTCCGCTTCACCTTTGAAAAACTCTTCGGCGGCGGCGAGGCCGATTTGCAATTGGTGCAGGCCGAGGACGTGCTCGACAGCGGCGTGGACATCGTGGCCCGCCCGCCCGGCACGAAGCTCCGCAGCATCAGCCTGCTCTCCGGCGGCCAGAAAACGATGACCGCGCTCGGGCTGCTCTTCGCCATCTACATGGTCAAGCCCAGCCCCTTCTGCGTGCTCGACGAATTGGACGCCCCGCTCGACGACGCGAACATCGGCCGCTTCACCGGCATGTTGCACGACTTCACGCGCTACTCGCAATTCCTCGTCGTCACGCACAACAAGCGCACCATCGCCTCCGCGCAGACGATTTACGGCGTGACCATGATGGAACGCGGCGTCACGAAACTCGTTTCGATGCGCCTCGACCACACCGGTGAAGCCGTGGCCCATGAAGCGCCGACCGCCTCCGTGCCCGGGACCAACACAGTAACAGCATTGGCCGAAGCGCCGGTGGCTGCACCAGCAACGACTTAAGTTTAAGAGGAAGTATTGATTCGGGAGGGGCGCTAAGGCGGGGCGATTTGAAGGACGGTTATAAACATCCCGGCACTATTAAATTGCCTGGGGGAGGCGAAGTGATTCGATGCCTGTGCGGCTCATTGCCCTTACCACAGTCCAAAAGGAATATTATGAATAATGTACTGCAAAATCTCATCTGGCTGGTCGTTTTTGTATTTGCCGGTGGAGGAGCCGGCCTGATGGTCATCATGCTCTCCAGCCTGCTACTCCCAAAGATCCTCGAACGCTTTACTCCGGCCCTCGACGAAGAAAAGGAAATGGCGCGGGGCAACCGCGCGGTGGCGGAGTATTTCGGCCGCGTGGTGGCTGCAGGCATCCTTGGGATCAGCATCGTCGTGGCGGCGGCAGTGCTGGGCGGAACCATTGCCGCCCTTTACTGAGGGCCGCCTAAAAACAACCGAGCGGGCTCCCTGCGTTCCCTCCGTCCAGCCGATGAAGTTTCGCATCTTCTTCTTTGTATTCGCCCTCGCCACCACCCTTGCCCGTGGCCGCGCAGGAGGCGGATGCTTGGCTGAAGGCACACTTATTGACACTCCATTCGGCCCCAGACCCATAGAATCAATTCATCCGGGCACGGAGGTTTGGTCGCCTTCCGGCAGCGGCTTGCAGCGGGCGACGGTTGCGGCTTGCTATCGGGTAGACCCGCTGGAGTTTGTGCAAGTTGGCCTTACCGACGCGTCTTTGCGCGTCACGCCCGAACACCCAGTGGAGATCGCTCCCGGGGTATTTCGCAGCGCGGGCGACTTGCACGCCGGAGACCAGGTTTTGCTCTGGAAAGATGACCAGTTGGCCGCCAGCCCGGTCATCTCCATCGTTCGGGTGCCAGCATCCACCGCCGCCTATAACCTTTTGGTGACGCCGGGAGGTACATTTCTTGCGAACAATGTGGCCGTGCATAACAAAGGCTGCTTCCTACCGGACACGCCGGTGCTGCTCGCAGACGGTAGTTACAAGGCCATCTCCGCCCTGCAACCCGGTGACGAGGTCCTGGCCTTTCATACCAACGGCACTATCCAAGCGGCCACCGTACGAAACGTCCTTGTCCACGAGGTGGACGAATATTGGGAGGTCGAAACTTCATCACGCCGCGTGCGGGTGACGGCCGAGCACCCGTTTTATGTTGGCGCGGGTACGTTTATGACCCTCTCGGCGCTCCAGGTTGGCGACTCGATATATGTCTATGACGGACATGGCTTGAGCCCCCAGCCGATAACGCAAATGCACCGCGTCACGGCAGGCGTCCGAGTCTTCAATCTGCAAATTGATTATCCCAATACTTATTTCGCGGACGGTTTTGCCGTCCACAACAAAGGGGGCGGTGGCTTCAGTGGAGGTGGCCATAGTTTTTCTGGCGGGCACAGTTTTTCCGGCGGCAGCTCCTCGGGCAAAGGGGGTGACGCAAACCCGGTCGTCGTGCTCGTCGTTGCTTCCTTCCTTATCGGCCTCCTTGTCTTGGCCGCCTATCAAAGCCATCGTAGCGCCAAGAATGACAATCTCGATTTTCTCTTCAGCCGGGCTCAAATCGACCGCAAGGCTGGCAAAACCGAGAAATTACTCGAATTTCTCGGTCGCACGGATCCCGCCATGGCGGCGGAAGAATTAAAGAAAAAAGCCCGCTCGATTTTCGCTCGTTCCCAAGAATGCTGGCAGAAACGCGAATATGGTCCCATGCAAACGCTGGCCACGGAAAGCCTCTATGCCGAGCACACCCGGGAACTTGCCAGCCTGGTGCGGAACCATGAAATCAACCGATTGGCCGATTTGCAAATCGATCAAATTGACATCGTCAATGTCCGCTACACCGAGCAGCAGAACCAACGCGAATTCACCGCGCTGATCACCGCCCGGGCCAGAGATTATTACATAGACGACCGCAACCAGCACTATCTGCGGGGCGACAGGGAGATTGCGGCCTTTCAGGAATTTTGGACCTTCCAGTTTAGTGACAGCCACTGGCGGCTGCGCGAGGTCGAGCAATCGCGGGAATCCGATGCCTTGACCACGGAGAATTTTTTCGAGCAATTCACCGACACTGGGGTAAAGCACATTTACGGCGCTCAAGCCGGCCAGACCGGTCCCACCGGGCCGTGGCAGGAGCAAAACGTCAGCGATAAGGCAACCCGGATCGAACGTCTGCTCAATTTTCTCGCGAAAACCGATCGGCTCTGGGACCGCCAGAGCATGCTGGACGTTGCCCGGGCTGCTTTCGTCCAAGTCGTGCTAGCGCGCGAATCCGGTGATCCATCCAAAGTTCCCGCCCTGCTGCTCTTTCCCGGCGCGCTCAAGCATCTGCAAGCTGACATAGACTCCGCACGGGCCGCCGGAAGAACGGTGTCTTTCCTCAATTTGTGCGTGCGCAAAGTCGAACTCGTCCTGGTGCGGAACTTTGCAGACAATTCGCGAGATGAGTTTGTCGTACGCATCAGCGCACATGCCCAGCGCGCCTGCGGGCAAGACAGTCAAAAAAAGGTGCTCGACGACTACGTCACTCCATTTCAGGAATATTGGGTATTTGGTCGGCTTGACGGAACGTGGAAACTCAAGGAAGTGCTGCCCCCGGCGGACGGCGAGCAGGCGGTGAAAACCGAAAACCTGGACGAGGACAGCAGCCCTGAACAGGTGCAATGGTATTACTCACAAACCCGCGCCGTTTAATCTGACCGAAACTTGCTGCGAATTCTCGCCTCAGTATCAACGGAATGACGTCTTGAATAATAAAGAAACAGCCTAAGCGAGCACCTTGAGCTTCGTCCTTGGTTTGACACCTGCGCGGCATTAGGCCAATAAGTGGGGTTCCTGCGCCCGTTTGGCGGGCCGGGGTTGGTTGCTTTCACCAGACTTCCCGCGATGGCCCTTATCGTTCAAAAATACGGCGGCACGTCCGTCGGCGACACCGATCGCATCCGCAACGTGGCGTTGCGGGTGAAAAACCACGTCGCCCAGGGGCACAAGGTGGTCGTGGTCGTCTCCGCCCGCAGCGGCGTGACCAACGAGCTGATCGGCCGCGCCCAGGCCCTCAATCCGCATCCCGATGAGCGGGAAATGGACGCGCTCATGGCCATCGGTGAGCAGGAAACCATCGCCCTCACCGCTATCGCCCTACACGCGCAAAATGTCCCCGCCGTCTCCCGCACCGGCCCGCAGGCGGGCATCATCACCGACACCGCGCACACGCGCGCCCGCATCCTCGATGTGACCGGCGGCGACCTCAAGCAGCAGCTCGACGAGGGCAAGGTCGTCATCGTCGCGGGCTTCCAGGGGTTGAGCAAGGACGGCCAAATCACCACCCTGGGCCGCGGGGGTTCCGATCTTTCCGCCATCGCGCTCGCATGGGCGTTGAAGGCCGATGTCTGCCAGATTTACACCGACGTCACGGGCGTTTTCACGGCGGACCCGCGCCTCGTGCCCGCTGCGCGCAAGATTGACGTTATCTCGTATGATGAGATGCTGGAGCTGGCCTCGAGCGGCTCGAAGGTCATGCAGGCCCGCAGCGTCGAGTTTGCGCAAAAATACGACGTGGTCTTTGAAGTCCGCTCCAGTTTCACCGACGAACCCGGCACCATTGTGAAAACCGAAGCTCCCAACATGGAACAAATCCTGGTCCGCGGCATCGCCGTGGATAAAAACCAGGCCAAGATCACGCTGAATGATTTGCCCGACCGCCCCGGCGTCGCCGCCAAGTTGTTTCAGTCGCTCGGCGAACAAGGGGTCGTCGTGGACATGATCATCCAGAACATCGGCCGCGGCGGCCTGGCGAATTTGTCCTTCACGGTGGCGAAGGAGGACGTGCGCCGCTCCGAGCAGGTCGCGAAGGAAGTGCTGGCGGATCTCGGCGGCGGCAAGTTGCAGCTATCGGGCGACATCGCGAAGGTCTCCGCCGTCGGCGTCGGCATGCGCACGCACGCGGGCGTGGCGGCGTCGTTTTTCGGCGCGCTGGCCAAGGCCGGCATCAATATTCTCATGATCACGACCTCGGAGATTAAAATTTCCGTGGCCATCGAGCCCGCGCAAGCCGAGGCCGCCGCCCGCGCCGTGCACGAGGCCTTCAACCTCGGCTAAAACTTAGCTTTCCCTCCAACCCAACTCCTCATCTCCCATGAAAAAACTCCTCCCCACCCGCCTTCTCGCCGCCCTCGCCTTCCTCCTGCCGGTCGCCGCCTTCGCGGCCGACGCCCCGCCTGCGGCCACCCCGGCGCCTGCCACCGCGAGTCCGGCCGCCAAACCCGCGACAACAACCGCCGCGCCCGCCGCCAAACCTGCCGCCACGACTTCCGCCGCCACCGGCACCGAGCGCAAATTGCCGGACGGCCTCTATGCCGAGATTGTCACCTCCAAGGGCCCCATTGTCCTCCAGCTCGAACCGGAGAAAGCGCCGCTCACCGTGGCGAACTTCGTCGGCCTTGCCGAGGGGACCAAGAATTATTCGAAGACGCCCGGCCAGGCGCCCAAGGCCCAGACCGCGCCGTTTTACGACGGATTGAAGTTCCACCGTGTGATTCCGAATTTCATGGACCAGGGCGGCGACCCGCAGGGCAACGGCACCGGCGGCCCAGGCTATCAGTTCAAGGACGAGTTTGATCCCACGCTCAACTTCTCCAAGCCCGGCATGTTGGCCATGGCCAACGCGGGCCCCGGCACCAACGGCAGCCAGTTTTTCATCACCACCGTTCCCACCCCATGGCTCGACGGCAAGCACACCATCTTCGGCCATGTGGTCGAAGGCCAGGACGTCGCGCTCAAGCTGGCCAATGGCGACGCGATGCAGTCGGTGAAAATCCTCCGCGTGGGCGACAAAGCCAAGGCGTTCAAGGCCGACCAGGCCGCGTTCGACGCGCTGAACAAATAAGTGGCGCGGTTCGCGCGCGGCTCCTTTGTTCGTCCTCCCATGCACTACGTTTCCACGCGCGGGCAGAGCGAGCCGGTCGGCTTTTCCGCCGCGGTGGCCGCAGGGCTGGCGCCCGACGGCGGCCTGTACCTGCCGGCGGACCTGCCCGACCTGCGTCTGTACCTGACCCGGTGGGCGGAGTTGCCGTACGCGGACCTCGCGTACGAATTTCTGCGCCTGTTCGCCACCGACATGGACGGCGGGGAATTGCGCGGCATCGTGGATCGCGCCTATGTGCGCTTTGCGCATCCGGATGTCGCACCGTTGGTGGAATTGCGCGACGGCCTGTGGGTGCTCGAACTTTTTCACGGGCCGACGCTGGCGTTCAAGGATTTCGCGCTGCAATTGCTCGGCGGTTTGTACGCAGCGCAAATCAAGAAAACCCGCACGCCCATCAACGTGCTCGGCGCGACCTCGGGTGACACCGGCTCGGCGGCCATTCACGGGCTGCTGGGCCTGGACAATGTGCGCATTTTCATCCTGTACCCGCGCGGTGGAGTCGCGCCGTTGCAGGAGCGGCAAATGGCCTGCACCGGGGCGAATAATGTTTTTCCCATCGCCATTGCCGGCACATTTGACGACGCGCAGCGCATCGTGAAGGAGCTGTTCGGCGACCTCGCCTTTCGCGCCAAGCAGCGCCTGTCGGCGGTCAATTCCATCAACCTCGCGCGCATTCTCGCGCAATGCGTGTACTACCTGCATGCGTGGCGGCGGCTCCCGGCCGCGGCGCGCAACGACGTCGAGTTCATCGTGCCCACCGGCAACTTCGGCAACGTGCTCGCCGGATGGCTGGCCCACCGCATGGGCATGCCCGCCCGCCGTTTTTGCGTCGCCACCAATCAGAACGACATCCTCCACCGCTTGTTCACGACCGGACGCTACGAGACCGGGCCGGTGTCGCCGAGCCTTGCGCCCTCGATGGATATTCAGGTGGCGTCGAATTTCGAACGCTTTCTTTACTACGCCGAGCACCGCGACCCCGGCCGCGTGCGCGCCATCATGGAAGCGTTGCGCCGCGACGGCCGCTGGGTGTTCGAGGGCTTTAATCCCGACGTCTTTCGCGCCACCCGCGCCAACGACGAGGACATCCGTGAAATCATCGACGACGTTTACGCGTGCTTTCGCTACGTGCTCGATCCGCACACTGCCTGCGGCTTTGCCGACATCCTGCCCGACCAGCCGACAGTCGTGCTCGGCACCGCGCATCCCGCAAAATTTCCGGACACCATCAAGCAAGTCCTCGGCTTTGAACCGACCGCGCCCGCGCTCGATGCGCTCAAGGCCCGCCCGGTCGTACGCTATGAATTGCCCGCCGACGCGGCCACCGTGCGCGCGTTTCTGGAAGAGCACGCGATTTAGCGCGGGAGGTGCTGCTGTGCGTCGGGCATCGTTACACAAAGCCGCGTGGGTTTCCTGTGCCGGCAAAATTCCTGTTCGCCGCCTTGCCGACTTTCTCCCTATGGCCTAGGGTCGGAAATAAATCTCCGTCCATTTCTTCTTAAACCCAAGCCTGCACTTATAACTCACTCACCTCCCTCCCATGGAAACTCCCTCGCTTGATAACACGGATGTACTCGCCTCGCGGCGCCAGCTCTTGAAGCTGGCGGTCGCGACCGGCGCCGGCCTGGCCCTGGCCGCCACGAATGCCCACGCCGCAGCCGGCACGGCCCCGGTTGTCGTGCCCGCCCAAGGCCCGACGCCGCCCGTAAACTACAAGTTCAACCTTTCCACCTTTAAACCCGAGGTGGTGAATGCAGGCGGAAGCGTCACGTTTTGCCGCGAAAGCACTTTCCCGGTCGTCGCCGGCAACGCCGCGGCCGTCTACTTGTTAAAGCTCAAACCCGGAGCGCTGCGCGAGCCCCACTGGCACCCCAATTGTTGGGAATTCGACGTGATGGTGGCGGGCACCGTGCAAATGACGATCGTCTCGCCCGATGGCGTTTCCTCCGTCTTTACGCTCGAGCCCGGCGATGTGGCGTTCGTTCCCCAAGGTTTCGTGCACTCGATCAAAAACATCGGCACCGTGGATGTCGTCATGCCGATCGTCTTCAACAACTCGATGCCCAGCGATATTGGACTCTCCACGATGTGGGGCGGCTTTGAGGAGAGCCAGTTCGCCCAGACCTTCGGCGTGCCGGCTTCCGCGCTGAATGACATTCCCCCTTCTCCACCCGGCACCAGCTACGTGGTGCCGTAGCCTCGGCGCGGGCGGAAGACCGTGAAAAGATAAAAGATGGGCGACACCGGCCGGGGCGCTGTATTTATATTCTTGTTGACGTATATACTTGTTCACGTAACTATCGGGGGCGTGAAACTACTGCGCATCTATGAGTGCCTCTGCGACCAGACCCGCCTGCGGCTGCTCAACTTGTTGCAGCAAGGCCCGTTGTGCGTGTGCCACTTGCAGTCCGTGCTCGGCGAATCGCAGGTGAAAATCTCCAAGCACCTGCGCTATCTCAAGACCCATGGACTCGTCGAAAGCCGCAAGGAAGGGTACTGGCGGATTTACCGTCTGCCGGCGCGCCCGGGCGCGGCCCTGGCCGCGAACCTGCGCTGCCTTCAGGACTGTGTGAGCGAAGACCCTGTTTTCCGCCGCGACCTCGCCGCCCTCAAAAAATTGCGCCGCACCTGGTCCTGCGCCGACGGCGCGTGCGTGCCCGCCGCTTTGCAAACCTGTTAATTCACTCCCATGAATGCTCCCTCCCCCCGCAAAGTCCTGATTCTGTGCACCGGGAATTCCGCCCGCAGTATATTGGGCGAATACCTCCTCCGCGCCAAAGGCCGGGGACGCTTCGAAGTCTTCAGTGCCGGCGCCCAGCCCACCGGCCGCGTCAATCCGCTGGCGCTTGCGGTGCTGCAAGACCGCTACAACATCGACGCCCGCGACGCCCGCAGCAAATCGTGGGACGAATTCAAAAATGTCGCTTTCGATTTCGTCATCACCGTATGCGACCACGCGCGCGAGTCCTGCCCCGTGTGGCCGGGGCAGCCCATCGTCGCACATTGGGGTTCGCCGGACCCCGCGGCGTTCGAGGGCACCGAGGGCGAAAAGCGGCAATTCTTTATCCAAGTCGCGGCGCAGATCGCCCGGCGCATTGATTTGTTTTGCGCGCTGCCGGACTCCAAACTCGACGCGCTGACCGTGCGCCAGATCGGTGAATCCAATAAACTGGAAAACGAAAGCACGCTGACGCGTTAGCCAGCCTGACAAAGAGTTTTTTAGACAGAATTTACAGAATTCATTTTGAATACAGAAATGTGCCTTTCCGGAAATTCTGTAAAATTCCGTTAATTCTGTCTAAACTTGGTTGGATTGTTCAATTTTGGTTTCCGTCTAATTTTGTCCTTCATGCAAAAGAAACTGCTCGCTGAATTTTTGGGCACCTTTGCGCTCGTGTTTGCCGGCACCGGCGCGATGGTCGTCGATCAAACCAGCGGCGGCGCCATCACGCACATGGGCGTGGCGCTCACGTGGGGATTGATCGTGTTGGCCATGGTTTACACGCTCGGCGACGTGTCGGGCGCGCACCTCAATCCCGCGGTGACGCTGGGTTTTTGGGCCGCCCGGCGGATGGAAGGAAAGTTAGTGGCGCCGTACGTCGGGAGCCAAGTCCTTGGCGCGCTCGCGGCCAGCGGTGTGCTGCGGGGACTTTTCCCGGAAAATCAAACGCTCGGCGCCACGCTGCCCGCGGGCTCGGCCATGCAGTCGTTTGTGCTCGAGGTGATATTGACCGCGCTGCTGATGTTTGTGATTCTCGGCGTTTCGACGGGCGCAAAAGAAAAGGGCATCACCGCCGGGATTGCGGTCGGCGCGGTCATTGCGCTGGAGGCGATGTTTGCCGGACCGATTTGCGGGGCCTCGATGAATCCCGCGCGGTCGCTGGCCCCGGCGCTGGTCTCGGGTCATCTGCAAAGCCTGTGGATTTATCTTACCGCGCCCGTGCTCGGTGCGCTCCTGGCGGTACCCCTCTGCAAGTGCATCCGCGAGCCGGGGTGCTGTTAAAAAATGTTTTTGACCTACCGCCTGCGTTGTGTTTTATTCACAACTTCCAAGTGACTCCGCCTCGCGCCATTTCGATTATTAACGGCGCTCCCCGAATTCGTTAGGGGAGGCGGAAGTTTGCGCCCGTTTTGGTTCCGGGCCGCCCCGCTTACCCCGTTTTGCTCCCCGTTTTTTCCGCGCGGGCGCACGCTTGCCCGGTTCATTTGTTGGACCGTTTATTGCAATTTCCGTTTTTCATTTTAACTTTTTCCTTTAATACTGGCCCGTTTCGGCCCCTTCCATGACCACTTCCGCCAAACCCAAGTCCGCTTCCCACCACCCCGTGCTGACCTACGACACCACCCTGCGCGACGGCACGCAGGGCGAGGGCATTTCCTTCAGCGTCGCCGCGAAACTGCGCGTCGCGGAAAAACTCGACCAATTCGGGATCGACTATATCGAGGGCGGCTGGCCCGGCTCGAACCCGCGCGACATGGCGTTTTTCGAGGAGGCCCGCCATATCAAATGGAAGCACGCGAAGCTCGCGGCCTTCGGTTCCACCCGGCGCGCGAACACGCCCGTCGCGCAGGATGCCCAAGTGTGCCTCCTGCTCGACGCGCACACGCCCGTCGTCACCATCTTCGGCAAAACGTGGCTCCTGCACGTGACAGAGGTCCTGCGCACGACGCCCGAGGAGAATCTGGCGATGATCGAGGACACCGTGCGCCATCTCGTCCATCAGGGCCGCGAGGTCATCTACGATGCCGAACATTTTTTCGACGGCTATAAAGACAACACCGATTACGCGTTAAAAACCCTCGCCGCGGCCGAACGCGGTGGCGCCACGTGTCTGACGCTGTGCGACACCAACGGCGGCACGCTCGTGTCCGAAGTGCGGGAGATGACGGCGGCGGTGGTGGCGCGCTTTCCTAAAACACCCATCGGCCTGCACTGTCACAACGACGCCGGCCTCGGCGTCGCGGTCACGCTCGCGGGCGTGGAAGCCGGCGGCACGCTGGTGCAGGGGACGATGAACGGCTACGGCGAACGCAACGGCAACGCCAATCTCACCACCATCATCCCGAATCTCGTGGTGAAAATGGGCCGGCGCCTGCATTGCGGCTCGCACTTGGTGAAGCTCTCCGAGTTGTCGCACTTTGTGGACGAGCTGGCGAATTTACGGCCCGACATCAAGGCGCCGTACGTCGGCGCTTCCGCCTTCGCCCATAAGGGGGGCGTGCATGCGGACGCCGCGGCGAAAGTCGCGCGCTCGTACGAGCACCTCGACCCCGCGCTGGTCGGCAATCACACGCGCATTCTCGTTTCGGACATGTCCGGCCGCTCGTCGGTCACGCTCAAGGCCCGCGCGCTGGGTCTCGAACTCGACCCGCGTTCGCCGAACCTGAAGGATTTCCTCGCGGAATTGAAGGAGCTCGAATTTCGCGGCTATCAATACGAAGCCGCGGACGCGTCCTTCAAACTGCTACTCAAACGCTCGCTGGAAAAATGGAAAGAGCCGTATGAGGTGCTCGGTTATCGCGTGATGGTGGAGCGCGAAGGCGCCACCGCGCATCTGGCCGAGGCCACGGTCAAAGTGAAAATCGGGGCGGAGGAACGCCATGAAGTCGCCGAAGACCTCGGGCCCGTCGGCGCGCTGGACCGCGCCTTGCGCAAAGCGCTCGAACCGAGCTTCCCGGCCATCCGCGAAGTCCGCCTGACGGATTTCAATGTCCGCATCGTGGACACCGGCCACGGCGCGCAGGCGATTATCCGCGTGCTGGTCGAGTCCACGGACGGCGAAGAAACCTGGGGCACCGTCGGGGCTTCGGACAATATCATCGTGGCCTCCTATGAGGCGCTGCGCGACGCCTTTGCCTACAAGCTCCTGCGCGACGAGGAACGCCGGTCGCAAAAGAATTAGAAGTTATTCCAAATTTACCTAACGACACCGTTTGCGGTCTTGGGGTAGGGACGTTTCTCCGAAACGTCCGCGGACGCCTCGGAGCGGCGTCCCTACCCGTTTTCAAACTGTAGCGCACCCAAGGGTATTACTTCCAGTTGAACAAAGTCGCCAGGGTGGTGAAGGCCTTGCGGCGCGCGGCCTCAAAAGCCGCGCGGCTTTCCGCCGTCACCGGAGGGCTGGCCAGCTTGCGTGCCGCTTCGAGCAACGGAATCACCTCGCCGTAAGCCGCCGCAAATTTATCGAGCTGGTCGAGGTCCACGGCGTCAAAGGCGTAAGCGGCGCGCACGCGGCGCAAATCGTCGCGCCCGGCGCCCGCCAACGTGAGGTAGGAGTCGGCCAGCCGCAGGCCGTCCGGTGGCGTCACCGAACCGGCGAGAAGGGCGTCGGCCAAAGTACCGGCGGAAAAATAGGAGAGAATGAGCGCCTGCTGCGCCTGCTGGCCGTAACCGCGCACCAGGAGGTCTGTGCCCGCGGGCAAGGGGACGGCGCCGGCGGTGGGCTCCGGGTCGAGGCGTGTCTTGGCCAGGGGGAGGACGGGTTTTTCCGGCGTGGCCGGCGCAGGAACCGACGGGACTCCCGCCGGAGTGGAGGCCGACGCGGCGGCTGGATCGGTCGAGGCAGACGCCGCCTCGGCCGCCCGGAGCAGCCCGGACAGCCCACCGGCCATGATAATTACGATTAAACTAATTTTAACATTCATGTGCGCCTTCGTTCGTCAAAAAAACCCGGCCCGGACCCGCGGCCTCACCGGCTAGTCCTTGGGAAAAAGCCGGAAGCGCGCCTGTTCCCGGATGGAGAAGAGCGAAACGGCCAAAAACTGGTCCGTTGCCCGCAACCGCAGGCTGAGCTCGCGCGCGAGGTTCGTCAGCAGAATGGCATAAATGCGGGTGTCGCGCTGGTTCAGTTTGTTCAAGTCGAGCGCGGTGAGCACGAGCACGGTGGTCTTCGTATTGGCGAGGACGCTGGCCGAGCGCGGCTGCTGGTCGATCAGTTCCATTTCCCCAAACGTGTCGCCGTCGCCCAGGGTGGCGATTTTCTCCTGCGTCTTGCGCGCGCCCACGCCGACCTGCTTCAGGACGTCCACGCCGCCCTTGTATATCACAAAAAGATTGCCGTCATTGTCGCCCTCCTTGATGATGGTTTCACCGCGGGCATACTGCTCCGCGCGGAACAGCAACGGGATGGTGCGCAAATCGGCCTCCGACAACCCGGCAAACAACCCGTGCTTGGCCAGGAAAGCCAGATCCAGCGGGGGCGGGGAGTCGGCAGGAGTACTCATGGCCAGTCAAGGAGAGGCAGGAAAAGGCGAATCTTGCGAGCGTTCATGTAGCATGGCAAATCTCAAGGCCGCTGGCAAGCGCAGGCCGCGCAGCAGAAGGGGGAATTACGGAGCGTATTTAGGGGGTGAAACAGAGCAGGTTGGTGTTAAATTCGCACAAACTCTCCACAAGTTATTAACATTTCGTCTATGCTCGGTAAAATTTTGCCCAAAATTTTCTCAAGTCATTACAAATCAATGTCTTGATTGCTGTTTATGGGCCGGGTCCAGAGCCAGCGCATGGCAGAACTTCGAGGCTTTTTCATAACTTCTGCGCTCAAGATAATGCACCAGATCGTTGGGAATTTCAGTGCGGTGCTCAGCCAGCAAAACGTCGATCACTTTCAAGGCCGACAGGAGTAGCGCCGGACCATCCGGACCGACGGGCCTTTGGGCCACGATCTCAAGCTGCGCCTGCAACTTCGGCAGCCAACGGTGGTCGGATGTGTCCATTGAGTGAAATCTAGGTGTTTGTCGTGACCTGACGAGACAAATCTCGGCTCATGCCCTCCCAAATCTGATGAGGTCATCTCTTTAGTTTAGAATGGCTGATTATTTCGTAAAATTATCATTTTCATTGTTTTACAAAATAGACCGACTGGTATGTCTTGCAATGACTTGCTTTTTTGACCTTTCGCCTTGCGCCGAGAATGACTTCGCTTAACGTTGTACCCTTTAACCTTTTCTTCTCTCCCCTACCCCACCGCGTCCATGAAAAATCTAACTTTTGCCAATCGTTGGAATGCTGACCTGATCGACCGCTACTACGAAAACTGGCTGCGCCAGCCGGAGAGCCTGGAGCCGGATTGGCGCGCGTTTTTCGAAGGATTCGAATTGGGCCAGACGCGCACACCCGCGCCTCCGACTGCTCCCACCACTTCGACCTCCACCGCGGCGGTCGCCGGCTCGCCGGTCGATGCCATTTTGCAGGCGCGGGTGATCGGCGCGATTTTCGCGTACCGCGGCATTGGCCACACGCAGGCGCATATCAACCCGCTCGAAATCAATCCTCCGGCCAATCCGCGCTTGTCGCTGGAGCGACTCGGCTTCACCGAGGCGGATCTCGACAAGCCGTTTTTCACCGGCAACTACCTCCAGGGCGAGACGTTGACCGTGCGGGAGATTCTCCGCCGTTTGCACGAGACTTACTGCGGCCAGGTCGGCATCGAATACCTCCACATTCAGGACACCAAGCGCCGGCGCTGGCTGCAATCCCGGCTGGAGCCGACCTGCGCGAAGCCCAATCTCAACCGCGCCGAAAAACTTCGCGCCTTGAGCAAGGTCGCCGACGCGGAAGTGTTTGAACGCTTCCTCCACACGCGCTATTCGGGCAACAAGCGTTTCTCGCTCGAAGGGGCCGAAACCCTGATTGCCGGCCTGGATGCTCTGCTCGAAGGCTGCCCTGCCTCCGGGGTGGAGGAAATAGTCATGGGCATGGCTCACCGCGGGCGGCTCAACGTCTTGATCAACATCGTCGGCAAGTCGTATGAGTTTCTCTTTCGTGAGTTCTCGGAAAATTACATCCCGGACACCACGCACGGCGACGGCGACGTGAAATACCACCTCGGCTACGAGTCCGACCACGCCACGAGCGGCGGCCAGCAAGTGCACGTCGCGCTGGCGGCCAATCCCAGCCATCTTGAAGCCGTAAACCCCATTGTGGAAGGCAAAGCCCGCGCCCGCCAGCGCCGGCGCGGCGACAATGTGCTGCGCAAAAAAGTGGTCCCCGTGCTCATTCACGGCGATGCCGCCTTCATCGGCCAGGGCATCGTGGCCGAAGTCTTCAATCTTTCGCAGTTGAAGGGCTACCGCACGGGCGGAACCATCCATTTCGTGATCAACAACCAGATCGGTTTCACCACCGAGCCCACGGACGCCCGCTCCAGCCGTTACTGCACCGACATTGCCAAAATGGTCGAAGTGCCGATTTTCCACGTCAATGGCGACGATCCCGCCGCGATGGTGATGATCACGCAATTGGCGCTCGATTACCGCCAGGCCTTTGGGGACGACGTGGTCATTGACATGTTGTGCTACCGCCGTCGCGGGCACAATGAGAGCGACGAACCGGGCTTCACCCAGCCCACCATGTACCGCCAGCTCGCCCAGCACCCCCAGATTTCCCATACTTTCGCGCAGCAATTGATTAAGGCCGGGGATTTGACCGAGGCGGAAGCCACGACCCTGCGCAATCAATTCGAGAAAAGCCTCGACGAAGCGTTTCTACGCATCCGGAAAGAAGAAGAAACCGGGCAAAAGTCATCCCTCAAGGAAACGCTTAAGCGCAAGCTGCAAGGCTCCACCGCCATTTTCCAGCCGCCCTACTCGTTCGCCCCCACTCCCACTGCGGTGCCGCGCGAATCCCTGGAAAAAGTTGCCCAAGCGGTCACCACCATTCCGGAAAGTTTTCATGCGGACTCAAAAATCCGCCGGCAGTTCGAAGAAAAGTGGAGCAACCTCCTCAAGGGCGAAGGCATTGATTGGGGCTTCGCCGAGACCTTAGCCTTCGGCACGCTGCTGCTCGAGGGCACCCCGGTGCGCTTGTCGGGGCAGGACTGCGAACGCGGCACGTTCAGCCACCGCCACGCGGTGCTCTACGATTCCACCGACCGCACGCCGTATGTGCCGTTGATGAACATCGCGCCCACGCAGGAACGTTTCTGCGTGCATAACTCGAGCCTCTCCGAGGCGGCCGTGCTGGGTTTCGACGCCGGCTATGCGATTGATTATCCTGAGATGTTGTGCCTGTGGGAGGCGCAATTCGGCGACTTCGCCAATGGCGCGCAAGTCATCATCGACCAGTTTATCACCAGTTCGGAATCGAAATGGCAGCGCACCTCGAACATTACGCTCTTGTTGCCGCACGGTTACGAAGGCCAGGGCCCTGAGCACTCGTCAGCCCGCCTCGAGCGTTTTCTGCAGGCCTGTGCCGAGAATAACATCCAAGTCTGCAATCTCTCCACCCCCGCGCAGTATTTCCATGCCTTGCGCCGGCAGATGAAGCGCTCCTTCCGCAAGCCGCTCATCATCATGACCCCCAAAAGCTTGCTGCGCCGGAATATCAAGCGGCCAGGGGTATGCGTTTCCACCGAATCGGAATTTACCCAAGGAGGCTTCCAGGAAATTCTGGATGATCCCGCGGGCGCGGCCCGGCCCCAGCGCCTCATCTTCTGCTCGGGCAAGGTCTATTACGACCTCGCGGAGCTGCGCGCCACCAATAACATCAAGAACACCACCATCCTGCGCATGGAGCAGTTCTATCCGCTCAATGCCGAACGCATGCAGAGCCTGCTCAAGAAATACGAAGGCTTTCGGTCCTTGGTCTGGTGTCAGGAAGAACCGCGCAACATGGGCGGCTGGACGTTTATGGCGCCGATTCTCGAGCAGTACTGCGGCATGAAGCCCGTTTACGCGGGCCGCAAGGCCAGCGCCAGCCCCGCGGCCGGCTCGCTCACAGTGCATAAGCTCGAGCAGGACGCGCTGGTTGAACACGCTTTCAACGCCTGAGGCGCCGACCGCCCGAACCACGAATATCTAGAAACTAAAAACTAAAGACCTTCCCCACCCCATGACTGACGTTAAAATTCCCGCGCTCGGCGAATCCATCTCCAGTGGCATCCTGGCCAAGTGGCATGTCAAGGACGGCGATACCGTGGCCCGCGGGCAGCCTTTATTTGAATTGGAGACGGACAAAATCACTTCAGAAGGGCAGGCTGAAGTCAGCGGCCGGGTGAGTCTTAAAGTCCCCGTGGGCGCGGAAGTCGCCATCGGCCAAGTGGTGGCTGTCATCGATGAAGCGGCCGCGGCGGCCACTGCGCCCGCCACCGCCGCACCTGCGCCGGAAGTTAAAACCGAAGCCAAGGCGCCAAAATCCGATTTGCCGCTTTCGCCCGCCGCCCGCCGCGTGGCCGCCGAGACGCAGGTTGATCCCGCCGCCGTCGCCGGCACTGGCAAGGGCGGACGCGTGACCAAAGGAGATTTGTTGGCGGCAGCCGAGGCCCCGGCCCCTGCCCCTGCCGCGACCGTGGCCGCCCCCGCCCCGGTGGCTTCGGCGCCGCGTCCCGCCGCGCCCACTCCCGCGCCCGCGGCCGCGCCTTCCGGCGCACGCGTCACGCGCACGAAACTTTCGCCCTTGCGCAAACGCATCGCGGAGCGCCTCGTGTCCGCCCAGCAAACCGCCGCCATTCTCACCACCTTCAACGAAGTGGATATGAGCGCGGTGATGGCCTTGCGCAAAAAACTGCAGGAAGACTTTGTCGCCCGCCACGGCGTGAAGCTCGGCTTCATGTCCTTTTTCATCAAGGCGACGGTGCAGGCGCTACAAGCCGTGCCCGCCGTCAACGCCCAGCTCGAGGGCGAGGAATTGGTCCAAAACAACTTCTTCGATATCGGCGTCGCCGTCGGCACCGAACGCGGGCTGATTGTGCCGGTGGTGCGCGATTGCGACCGCCTGTCGTTCGCCGGCATTGAAAAAGCCATCGGCGACTACGCCAAGAAAGCCCGCGACGGCAAAATCAAGATCGACGATTTGCAGGGCGGCGTCTTCACGATTTCCAACGGCGGCATTTACGGCTCGATGCTTTCGACGCCGATTCTGAATCCTCCGCAAAGCGGCATTCTTGGCCTGCACAACATCAAGGAGCGCGCGGTCGTGGTGGATGGGCAGATCGTCATCCGCCCCATCATGTACCTCGCGCTCAGCTACGATCACCGCGTGGTGGACGGCAAGGAAGCGGTCACCTTCCTCAATCACATCAAGGAAGACATCGAAGACCCGTCGCGCCTGCTGTTCGGGCTTTGACTCCCGAGGAGCATCGCATAAGTTATCACCATGAAAACCTTGACCAAATCCCGCGCGCAGGCCGCCCGCCCTCCGGCGCCTCCAGCCCCCGCCAATGGGGCCCGTCGGTTGACGGCACGCGACTTGGCCGATCCGGCGCTCAAGCAGCTTCTCAAAGAGGCCGTCGGCGAAATGCTCGAGGCCAATCCGCGGCTTTTGCAGGCGGCCGTCGAAGACGCCTGGGAAGACACCCCGGAAGCCCAGGCCGCCTTCGTGCGTTGGATAAAGGAGGGTGAATCATCCAAACGCGTGAGCGAAAAGGAGGTTTTTGACATCCTTCGGGAGGGCCGGTGAAGGTCGAATATACACCGCGCTTTGCTCGCGATTTGCGTAAATCCATCCCACCCGACGCCTACCCGCGCGTGGAAGTAGTTATCCTTAAACTAAAAGCCGCCGCAAACCTAATGGAAGTTTCCAATGTAGAGGCACTAGCCGGCCGCACGGGATATTTCCGCCTCCGCGTGGGTGATTACCAGCTGGGTTTTCAATTTTCCCGCCAAACGGCAGTTCTCCTTCGCATCGCTCATCGGCGAGAAATCTACCGTGATTTTCCTTAATTTCCATGCCTGACACCTCTTATGACCTCGTAGTGATTGGCGCGGGCCCCGGCGGGTACGTCGCCGCCATCCGCGCCGCCCAGCTCGGCTTGCGCACCGCCGTCGTCGAAAAGGACGGCTACATGGGCGGCACGTGCCTCAACGTCGGCTGCATTCCGAGCAAGGCGCTGCTGGCCTCCACCGAGCTTTACCACACGCTGGCCGCCCACGGCGCCACGCACGGCATCAAGGTCGGACAGCTTTCCATCGATTTGGCGGCGCTCATGCAGCACAAGGTTGAGGTGGTGGAAAAACTCCGCAACGGCGTGCGCCAGATGTTGGAGAAACGCGGCGTCGCCATGATTCAAGGCGTGGGCCGGATCGCGGACGGGGGCAAAGCCGTCGAGGTCACGCAAGCGGGCGCGATGCAAAAGCTCGCCACCAAAAATATTCTCATCGCCACCGGATCCTCGGTCATTGAGCTGCCGTTTCTCAAATTCGACGGAGTCAACATCGTGTCGAGCGACCAAGGCATCGCGTTTGCCAGCGTGCCGGCCAAGTTGGTGGTGGTGGGCGCAGGCGCCATCGGCCTCGAGTTGGGCTCCGTGTGGGCGCGTTTAGGGTCAGAAGTCACCGTGGTGGAATTCTTGCCACGCATCGCACCGACATACGACGAGGACATTTCCCGCACGGCGCAGCGGCTATTGCAAAAACAGGGATTGAAATTCGAACTCGGCGCCAAAGTCACCGGCGTCAAAAACGAGGGCGGAGTCCTCTCCCTCACCGCCGAGCGCGATGGCCAGCCCCTGTCGTTTCCCGCCGACAAGATTCTTGTCGCTGTAGGCCGCCGGCCCAACACCGCCGGGCTCGGCGCGAAGGAAGCCGGACTCGCGCTGGACGACAAGGGGCGCGTGGTGGTGGACGAACATTTGCGCACGAATCTGCCCGGCGTTTACGCCATCGGCGATGTCATCACCGGGCCGATGCTGGCGCACAAGGCTGAGGAGGAAGGCGTGGCTTGCGCCGAACTCATCGCCGGGCGGGCCGGGCACGTCAATTACGCCACCATCCCCAATATCATTTACACCGAACCCGAAATCGCCTCCGTGGGCCTCGGAGAAACTGAGGCGAAGGCGAAAAATATCGCCGTCAAAGTGGGTAAATTCAACCTCGCCGCCAATGGTCGCGCGCTCGCCAGCGATGCCCCGGACGGTTTCGTGAAAATCATCGCGGACCCGAAAACAGACCGCCTGCTGGGTGCGCAAATCATCGCGCACAATGCGTCGGAACTGATTGCGTCGATCACGCCGCACCTCGAATACGGCGGCAGCGCGGAAGACGTGGCACGGACCGTGTATGCGCACCCGACCATGGCCGAGGCCGTGAAGGAAGCCGCGATGGCGGTGGACAAACGCGCCATTCACGCGCTGTAATCGCGTCGCGATGATCAATTACGGCACGATTCTCGGCGCCATCGTGCCCATCTTTTTGGTGATTGGCGCGGGCGCGCTCGCCCGGTTTTTGCGCCTGCTGCCCCATGAGGCCGAGCAGCCGTTCACGCGGCTGAACCTGACGCTGCTCTACCCGTGCCTCGTGTTCAGCTACACGCTCAACAATCCCGCCCTCACCTCGACCGCCAGTTTGTTCGGCGCGCCCACGCTCGGGTTCGCCGTGACCGTCGGGTGCATGTTTGTCGCGTTCCTGGTCGCGCGTTCGCTCGGCCTCGACACCGCCGCGCAGCGCACCTTTGCGTTCGTCGTCGGCGTGAACAATTACGGCTACATCCCGATTCCGATTTCGACTTTATTCTTTGACGACGCCACCACGGGCGTGCTGCTGCTCTATGGGGTCGGCGCGGAAGCGGCGATTTGGACGCTCGGCGTGCTGTTGCTCTCCGGCGAAATTCATCTCGGGCAACTGCGCAAATTGATCAACCCTCCGGTCATCTGCCTGGCCATCGCGGTGGCGCTGAATGTCACGCACCTGAGCCATCACTTACCCGGCCCGCTGAAGGATACTTTCCGGTTGCTTGGCGGCACAGCCATTCCTTTCGGGCTGCTTTTGATTGGCGGAGTGTTCTTCGAACTCACGCACCAAATCAACTGGCTCGCAAAACCGCAGGCGCCGCTGATCGGACTGCTGCTGCGCCTGGGCGTCTTTCCCGTCGCGCTACTCGTGCTGGCCGCGTTCCTGCCGGAGCACCTGCGGGAAGTCCGCCGCGTGCTCATCCTGCAAGCCGCCATGCCCTGCGGCATCTTTCCCATCGTTATCACCAAATATTATCGCGGCGACACCGCGCTCGCCCTGCGGGTGGTGCTCATCACCACCCTGGCCGGAGTGTTCTTAATTCCCCTGTGGCTCACAGCGGGGCTGCACTTGTTTGAATTGGATTAAGCCCGCCGCTAATTGAAAAGACTCGCGGGGTCGAAAATCGTGGTGCGCAGGTTCGCGAAATAATTGTCCACAAACCAGCGCAGCCACGGCACGGCGTAATAGAGGAAGCCCCCGAGCGCCAGCCAGGGGCCAAAGGGAATCTCCACCCCAAAAACCGCCGGCGACGGCGCGGCCTCGACCGAATCGTCGCCCACGGGCGTGCCATCGATCGGGGCCGGCGGGACGGCCGCCTCGCGCGCGGCGGGCGGAGCGCCTTCGCTTTCCATCGCCTTGGCCGCGGGTGGCTCGGTCGGGAGGGTGGCAACTTCGGCGGCCGGAGTGCGGCCGGTCAGTCGCGCATAGATCATCATCGGCATCATGAAAATGAGGCCGGCGACCGCACCGCCAAAAATCGAAAACACCGCGCCCTGCCACCCGCAAAAAGCCCCGATGCAGCCCATGAGCAAAATATCGCCGTAGCCCATGGCCTCGCGCTTGAGCACGAGTTCGCCGAGCTCGCGGATCCAAAAAATCACCGTGGTGCCGGCCATGATGCCGATGACAGCCATAATGCCGCCCTGCAACATATCGGCGAAGGGAAAACCCGTCGGCTTGAGCCCGTGCAGTTGCGGCAGCAGGCACGACAACAAAACGCCCGCGAACATCCCGCCGATGGTCGTCGCGTCCGGCAAAATCATGTGGTCCACATCAATCATCGCGCCCATCAGGAGCAGCGAGAAAAACACCATCCCCGGCACCGCGAGCCGCGGCGGCAACACCGTCCACAGCCAGAGAAAAGTGCCCGCCGTAATGGCTTCGATGAGCGGGTAGCGGAAGCTGAATTTACGCCCGCAGCAGGCGGCTTTGCCACGCAAAATAAACCAAGTGAAAATGGGAATGTTGTTGTACCAGGGAATCGGCCGGCCACACGCGCAGTGCGAGCCCGGCGTCACGATGGATTTGCCCGCCGGCAGGCGAAAAATGCACACATTCAGGAAACTGCCGACACACGCGCCCAGCCCGAAAAACCAAAACTGGAGGACCCAGTTGTCGTGGGCGCGGACCAATCTGAGGGCGTCAAGCATGGCGGGGAGGCAGGCCGAGGGCGCGGCAGGCGGCGTCCATCATGGTCTGGGCCGGGGGCGTCGCGCCAGTCCAGATTTCCAGCGAGCGGACGCCCTGCCAGACCAACATGCCGAGGCCGTCCGCAGCCTGCAAACCGCGGGCGCGGGCCGCCGCGACCAAGGGCGTCGCGCCCTCACGCCTGTATATCATGTCGAGCACCCGGGTTTCACTCCCGAACATTCCAACGTCAAACGGCGCGGGGTCGCCGGGCTTCAGGCCCAGGCTGGTGGCATTGACGACCACAACATCGGCGGGCCACTCGTCCACCGGCGGGCGGGCGAGGTCGAAGCCGTGGACGCGTTCGTCCGGGTCCAGCGGCGCGAGTTGAACGAGAAAATCGTCGAGTTTATCCAGGCTGCGGTTGCCGATCCAGAGCGCGGCGCAACCGTCGCGCAGGCACTGGATGGCGGCGCCGCGCGCGGCCCCGCCCGCGCCCAGCAGCACGACCGCCGCGCCTTTTAATTCGACATTTAGATCGCGGCGCAAAGTCTGCGCCAGGCCGTATCCATCCGTATTATGGCCGCGCCAGCCGCCCTCGGGCCGCGCGAGCAGGGTATTCACTGCGCCCATCGCGCGCGCCTCGTCGTCGATTTCGTCGAGCAAAGGCAGCACCTGCACCTTGTGCGGGACGGTGAGATTCACGCCGCGAAAGCCGCGCTCATGCATCCAACGCAAGGCGGGCTTCAGGCGCTCCGGCTCAACATCGAATTTAAAGTAGGACCATCCGGCGAGGTCGGGCCGTTGTGCCTGCATCTCCGCGAGCGCGGCATTATGCATCGGCGGGCTGACGGAGTGCGCCACCGGATGCCCGAGCACGGCGAGCGAAACCCCGGCGCGCTCCCAGTGCGCCAGCTCCGCCAGGCCGTAGGCTTCAAGTGGGCTCGGCGTGGCGGCGATAGGCGAGCTCGAACTCATGGACGAATTCCGCGAAAAGTTTCGCTTTGGTGTGATCGCGGGCGGCGGTGTATTGGTTGACCAAATTGCGGCAACAGCGCGCCAGCACCTCGCCGACGGGCGTGGGCATCAGCGACATGGGGTCGAACGGCATTTCGAGCCGGCGGTAGTATTCGCGCAAGTCGTCCTCGCCGCGAAACAGCCCGCGCTCGTAGGCGTCGATGAAAAAGGGCTCGTCGTCGGTGAAGCACCCAACCATGAAACGCCCGGGCAAGCCAATGGGCTCGAGGTCCACGCCAAATCGCTGGCCCACGAGCAAGTACAAGGCCGAGAGCGTGAGTGGCACGCCACGGCGCCGGAGGATGGCCTGGTTTAGAAAGCTGTTGCGCGGGTCGTGGTAATTTTCCGCATCACCCCGAAAGCCGAGTTCGTGAAAAAGCACGCGGTTCATCACCAGACATTTCTCGCGGGCGGAGGCGGGCGTGAGCAGGAGTTGCCGGCAGCGCGTGGCGGTCTGATCCAGAAAACCGTGCGTTTCAGCGGGGCCGAGCGTGGGGAACACCGTGCGCTCGAGCAGGAGCAGGCCGGTTTCCAATTCGTAGCTGAACGAGCGGATGAACTCCATGAACGTGGCGACATTGTCCTCGCCGCCCAATTCGCGCAAAAACCGCCGGGCGTGGGGCGCGAGTTCCCGGCCGCCTTCCTCCACGGTTTGCCGCAAAAACACCAAACCCGTTTCGCCCAATTCCTTAAAATGATCCAACAACGACTCGCGAACCTGCGGCGCCGTGTCGTCCAGCAGACGGCGCAAGGCCTCGGCTTCGGCGGCGGGCAGGGCATCCGTGGTCATCGCGCACACTGAAGCAGATTGGCCCGCACACCGCAATCTTGAAGCGGAGGGCTGTCATCCGTGGCCGTCGCGCACTCGGCATCGGAACCAAACCTAGCCGTCGCCCGGCTCCTCTTTACGCAATAAAATCTCACGAGCCTTTTCCAGTTGGGCACGTTCAGCCGCCGTCAAACTGGCGAAGCCCTCGCGGTTGATTTTGTCCAGGATGGCATCCACCGCGCCCATGGGGGCGGACGGCGCCGTCCGGTCCACCGGATCCGGCAACACGCGCAATTTCGGCCGGCGGCGGAAAAGTCTCCGCAACGAAAAGGATGGTAAATCCCCGCCCCGGCGCAGCCAGGTGATGTAACCCCAGGCGACCAGGCATTCGCCGAGCAAAAAGGAAAGGCGCAGGAAATCCCGCGAAGCGAGATTCATCAGCGAGCCCGCCACCACGCACACAAACGCAAACCACTTGAGGAGGACCCAGCCCATGTATTCAATATTCGGGTAGAGTGTGGCAAAGGCGATGAGGAGGCCGGCCATCACCTCGTAGTTGCCAAAAGCCCCCAACGGCCAGCGTCCCTGGCCCAACCAGTAAAGCAAGAGGCACCAGACCGGCTGAAAAAGCACCAGCAGCGCAAACAAAGTCAGGCAGCGCACGCGGCCCAGGTATTTCTCCACCTCGACGGTCCAGACGTAGAAACACCACAAACCCAGCGGCGCGAAAAAATTCAGCGGGTTGATAAACGTGTAGGTGAACGGCTGCCACACCGCGCCGTGCAGAAACGCGTAGGGATCAAAGATGAAAGGCTCCGGACTGACGCGCGCCACCGCCAGCGCCACGACGAAAAGATAACCCACCGCGTAGGCGCCCGTCAAAAACGTCGTCACATAAACCGGCACCCGCCCCCACCACCGAATGGGCTGATTGTCGTGCGATTGCGCGAGATAGGTCATGTCACCCCAACCCTGAAAAAAATGGAGCCGAGAATCGGACTTGAACCGACGACCCGCGCATTACGAATGCGCTGCTCTACCAACTGAGCTACCTCGGCCTGCGTGCCGCCTCCGGGGTGGACGCGACACAGCAAAGCGAATACTCATACCCCGCGAGACTGGCCCGCGCAAGCCGTTTTTGACGGCGGGAGCTTGATTACATACCAATTCCGCCTCCCGCTTACGAATGCTCAGCCGGTGCCGCGGAAAGGGGCGAAGCAGCCGGCCGGTGGGTGGTGTCCGCGCTGAAAAAGTCGAAGGGTTTGTTGACTGTGACACCGCGGTCGTTGGTCGAGGAACAACCGAGGAAGCCCAGCGTCAGGAGCAGGAGCGCGGCGGGGTAAAGCTTCGCTTTCATGGGTTCGGCCAGCTTATCGCCGCGGCCCAATTCGTCAAGCGCAAGGGAGGCAGAAAAGGCGGAAGGATGGAGGCAAAGGCGGAGGGATGAAGAATCCGGAAGTTGAGAATGGCATGGCGTCGGGCGGCGGGACCGGCTAAATTCCTCCGCTGTGGAACCGGGCGCACCCAGACATCGGGCATGGTATTACGGCGGCCTCGCGGCCGTCGTGCTGGCGCTGGTCGTGGGCGCGCTGGCGGCCCGGCCCGTGTATCACAAAATCAAGCAGTGGCGCGCGCTCAGCCTGACGGAGAAATCCATCCAAGCTTTGAAGAACAATGACCTGCGCGGGGCGACCGAGGCCGCCGAGGCGGCCTTGCAAATGTGGCCGAACGACCTGCGCGTGGTGCGGCAGGCGGCCATCGTCACAGAACGCACTTCGCCCGCGCGGGCGCTGCCGCTGTGGCAGGCCGCGTGGTTTTATTACCACAATCCGGCGGACCAGCGCGCCTACATCCTCGATGCCTTGAATGCCGGACAGGTGGGCGCGGCGGCCTCCGAACTCAAGGAATTGCAAACCCGCACCGCCAACAATCCGCAAGACCAGTACGTAGAGTCTCGCATTTACCTGGCCCTCGGCCAATGGCCGGATGCCATGGATGCCGCCAAGCGCGCCATGGACACCGGTCAGGGCCCGGAGAGCGCGCAACTGGTTTACGCCCTTGCCGCCCAGATGTCCACCGACGAGGCCCTGCGGACACGGGAAATGGACTATCTGCGGAAATTAACGCAACAGAGCGACGATCTGGGGTTGCAGGCCTTGCGCGCCCTCGCCACCTACCAGGCCCTGCCGCCGGCGGATGCCGATTTGGTCGCGCAATGCCTGCTGGCCCATCCGCTGGCCACCCGCGACGACAAGCTCCTGGCTCTGCGGCTGCGCGGAAAGTTTCCCAATGCCAACGACGACGAAATCCTGCAGACGGCCCGCGATTTGTTTCCCGACAACGACCCGAACAGTCTCGTGACGCTCGGCCAATGGCTCAACAACCAGGCGAAGTACGAGCAGGCGCTGAAACTGGTCGACACCCAGACGGCGTTCACGCGGAAGGATTTGTTTCTCATCCGCCTCGATGCGATGGCCGCCCTGGATCAATGGGCGGCGATTGACGAATTGCTCCAGCGCCCCAATGTGCCGCTGCCGGAATCGCTGCTGCTGATGTTTCGCGCGCGGACGCAGACGGAATTGCATCGCGGCGCCAAGGCCGACCTGGCGTGGGATGCGGTGCGCCTCGCCACGGCCAACAAGCCCGCGGAATTGCGCGACGTGGCCAAATACGCCGCCAAGCTCAAGCTCGATGATGTGGCCCGCTCCGCCTACCAGAAACTGGTGGACGATCCGGAGCAGCGGCGCCAGGCCTTCGAAAATTGGGTGGGGCTCGAGCGGCGCGGCCTGCACACCTCGGCGCTGCATCAAGTGCTGATGAAAATGGCCGCGGCCTACCCCAACGACCCGGTGGTGCGCAACGATGCCCTTTACACCGGATTTTTGCTGGGCGAGGCGGACATCAGCCAGATTCTGGCCGCCCGGCAAAATGTGGAAAAAACGCCCAATCAACTGGCGAATCTCATCACGCTGGCCCTCGGTTATCTGCGCTCCCAGCCGCCGCGGGCCGCCGACGCCTTGAAACTTTTCGATGGCCTGGACATTAACTGGCCGGTGGTGGATCCGTCCTTCCAGGCGGTGTACATCGCGGTGCTGCGGGCCAATGGGCGCGTCACTGAGGCCGACGCCTTGCAGAAAAAATTAGCCACCGGAAATTTGCTCTCCGAGGAAACCAACCTGTTGGCGACACCCGTCGGCACACCCGCGAGTTGATTTTTACTTTTTGCGCCGCCAAGCCAGCAGGCCCGCCGCGAGCGCCGCCGCCAGCGCGCCGTAGCCCGGCTCAGGAATTTCGGAGGCCACCCAACCCGAATAGGCGGAGACGCGGGTGGAGCCCAGATATGCGCTGTATTGCGAGCCGCTGCCCTCACTGATGCCTCCACCGTTAAAGCTGTTGATGCCGATCAGTACATTGCCGCTGCCGAAATTGGCAAAAACACCGCCGCCGCTGTCGCCCACCGCAAAGCCGGATTCGAGACTGGAAACGAAGGGGGAGGAATTCGGCGAAAGCGTATTGTTGCCGACGGTATTGTTGTCAAAATCCGCCACGATCATCGTGCCAAGAGCGGGATTGTTGGTTAAGGCGATTGTAGCCCCATTGAAATAACCATAGAGATCCACGTCGTTGGTCCCCGCGCGCTCGGTGCCGCGGCCTGCGCCGGTGTCACCCGTCAACCCGGTGCCGGTGCCGCCGTAGCCGACCCAATCAGCTGCGCCAACGCCCGTGGTTTTCGCGGTCAGCTCGGCGCTGCCGGAGTACATGGTCGCGGGCGTGACATTGGGCACGATGGCGGACAGTTGCACCACGGCGATGTCGTCGTGGACCGTCGGCGAGAGGGAAAACGTCGGATAAATCGTCGTGCCGGTGACGGTGTAGGTGTTGCCGCCGATCGTGAAGGTCGAAACATTGACGGTGAGCGCGGCGGCGATGTGCCCGGCCGTCAGCACCCAATCGGAGGCAATCAGCACTCCGGACACCGCGCCCGACCCGCTGCCAAACTCCCCGACCGAAGGATACAGCGAGGCTTGGTTCAAATAATCGCTGTCGGAAACGGAAAAGGAGCCGTCCAATTCCACAATGGCCCGCGCCGGGGCAGCCAGAGCCACAGCCACGAACAAAAACAGCCCGATTTTTTGGCTAGTCATCACGTTTTTGAAAGGTTGCTCAAAAAAGACTGCGGGAGCAAGTGGACTGTGCGGAGGTTAATACCCCAGCCAGCCTACGCCGCGTGATCCGCGGAGGCCGTGCCAGGCGCCACCGCGGCGGCGGGCGCCGGCGCGATGATTTCGCCCTCGGGGGCACCCTCGCGGGTGCGGCGAATCTGCGGCTTCTTCTTGCCTTCGATGACGGCCGCGTTGATCACGACCTCGTCGATTTCGCTCTGGTCGGGCAGCTCGAACATCAGTTCCAGCATCAAGCCCTCCATGATGGAGCGCAGGGCGCGGGCGCCCGTTTTCAATTCGAGCGCCTTGGCCGCGATGGCCGCAATGGCGTCGCGGGTGAACTTCAGGTTCACGCCCTCCATCGCAAAAAGCTTGGAGTACTGCTTGACCAGCGCGTTTTTCGTATCGAGTAAAATGTGTTCGAGGTCTTCCTTCGTCAACGGGTCCAGCACGGAAATCACGGGTAGCCGGCCGATGAACTCGGGAATCATGCCGAAGCGAATCAAGTCCTCGGGCTGCACCGAGCGCATCATTTCGTCGGCGGTGAGCGCGTGGGAATGGTCGGCGGCCATGTTGAAACCCATGACCTTCGTGCCGACGCGCGACTGGATGATTTTGTCCAACCCGACGAAGGCGCCGCCGCAGATGAATAAAATATTGGTGGTGTCGACCTGGATGTATTCCTGGTTGGGATGCTTGCGGCCACCCTGGGGCGGGACGTTGCACACGGTGCCCTCCAAAATTTTCAACAACGCCTGCTGCACGCCCTCGCCGGACACGTCGCGCGTGATGGAGACGTTCTCGGTCTTGCGGCCAATCTTGTCGATTTCATCGACGTAAATAATCCCGCACTCGGCGCGCTTCACGTCGTAGTTGGCATTTTGCAACAACCGCAGGACGATGTTCTCGACGTCTTCACCCACGTAGCCGGCTTCGGTGAGCGTGGTGGCATCGGCGATGGCGAAGGGCACATCGAGCAATTTCGCGAGGGTGCGCGCGAGGAGGGTCTTGCCGCTGCCCGTGGGGCCCGCGAGCAGGATGTTGCTCTTTTCGATGTCCACTTCGCTGAATTCCGAAGCGAGCGCCCGGCCCTCGAGCGCCGCGGCGCTGGCGCCCTGACCCTGCAAGCGTTTAAAGTGGTTGTAGACCGCGACCGACAAAACTTTCTTGGCCTGATCCTGGCCCACCACGTAAGCATCGAGGGTTTTCTTGATCTCGCCGGGCTTCACCTGTTTGAAGACCGCGCGCGTCTCGGGAGCGCCGCTGCCCGCGCGCAGTTCGCGGTCGATGATGGTCTTGCAGACCGTCACACACGAATCACAAATGTACACGCCCGCGGGGCCCGCAATCATCTTGCGGACTTCGTTATGAGACTTTCCGCAAAACGAGCAGAAAGTCATCTTCGTGGACTTGGCCATGAAGGGTGAATTTTACCGCGAAGGACGCGAAGAACGCAAAGCTAAAAACGGGGATGCCACCACCCCATCCGGCCTAAATTCGTGTAGGGCAAATTTCGGTTCAAGGGCGCAGATTATGGCGTTCGGCTAATTGTGCGACAAATTGATTCGCCGCCAGGACCACCTCGGCGGGATAGGCCGCCTGTTCCAGCAAGTGAATGGCATTGCCGCCGTGGGCCAGGCCGGGTTTGAGCAAATAGTCGTAGCGCAGTTTGCCGTCCTGCATGTGTTCAGTAAAATGAAACCGAGTATAGGGCTGGTCGAGCAGCGAGGCGATCAAGGTGTCGTGGGTGGTGACGATGACGAGACTGCGGCGGGCGAGATAGTTCAGCACGGCGGCAGCCGCGGCGAGGCGCTCCGTCGGATTGGTGCCCCGGAATATCTCATCAATGACAAAGAGATGGCGGACCCGGGTATCCCGGCTGAGTTCCAACAACCGCCTAATCTCCTCCACTTCCACCATAAAATAACTCTTCTGATCTTCAATCAGATCCACCCGGTGAATGGAGGTCATCACTTGCAGCGGGGGCAGAATGGCCGCCCGGGCCAGGCAAAAATTGAGCGTGCCGGCGAAGAGGAGATTCAGGGCCACGCCCTTGGAAAAAGTGGTTTTGCCCGCCATATTCGAGCCCGTGATCAAAAGTGACTCCCCCGTCTTGATAGTATTGAACACTGGCGCCGACGTGAGCGGATGGTAAAAATCCTCGAGCGTGAGTACCGCTCCAACCTCCGAGACCGGTACGCAGGCGTGTGGTTGCGCCGCTAAAAAATCAACCACGGCAACTGCCGCATCCACCCAACCAATCGCACCGTAGAGATCGAGGACAACGGCTTGGTTTCGGTGGAGTTCCCGCAGGGCCCAAAGACAGGAAATGAGTTCGAAGAGAAAAAAAATATTCAAATACGCGAAGAAAATTCCCACCAATTCCGGCTGCCTCGTTTTATCCATCAACTGCCAGTCCAGCCGGGAGGAGAGACGACGGGAAAAATCGACGGTGGCGGCGAGTTTTCGCATCGGTTCCGCCGCCGTCGCCACGCCTGCCTCGCCCAGCCGCACCGCCATTTTGAGCATCGTGTTAAGTTGAAGGAGCGCCCCCGCATGGCCGAGGATCATCGATTCATAGCGGCGCGATAGGATCAGATTTGCGAGCGCCAGGAGCATCACAGCAAAAATAAACTTAATACTGACGAAGCATAAGAGCCCGAAGATGAGCAATGCCGCGGACATCACTTGGGCGCGGAGAAGCAGCCGGCGTGGAAATACGGGCGGATTAAAAAGAAGATCAATGATGCGGTAGCCTTCACGCTCCGTCAAACCTGCCAGCTTTTGCCGGAGGGCCGCGACGTTTCCTGTTTTTTCCGCCAGAACTTCACGGAGCAATGCCTGCTTTTCGAGCACCTCCGGCTTCGCTTCCCAGGTCCGTAGCTGGTGGTAGAGGACTTGCTGGCCGAGGGGAGTGGCTGTTTGATCGAGACGACGAAAGACCACATCCATATCCAAGTCCTGCCATAATTTATCCTCTACCTCCGTCAACGGTGCAACCCCGCCAAGATATCGGTGATATTTCGAAATTTGGACAAAATCCAGGGCGGCACCCTCCGTCCCTTCGCCGTTCCCGAGCGTCTCCGGATGTTTAAAATGATCGGTCACGACAGCAAAAGAGCATGAAAACAGACACCGAGTAGTCGAGGGCGGGGCGAGGGGCGGAATCAAACGCGAACCCGCCGCCCTCTTCGAACAAGCCCTATCTCCCGAATTTGGAGCAATCAACCTTCGATTTTATAACCTTCGGACGAAACAGACAGTATACACTCTCCCAGAAGTCTGCGCCCGTTACTTCCGCTCGGGCTTGACCACGACATGGTCAACCAGTCCGTAGTTCTTTGCTTCCTCAGCGGTCATGTAATAATCGCGGTCGGAATCCTTCTCAATCTGCTCGACCGTCTTGCCGGAATGGCGGCAGAGCGTCTCATTGATGGTCCGGCGCCAGCGCAAAATTTCCCGGGCCGCGATGGTGATGTCCGAGGTCTGCCCCGTGGCACCGCCCGTGGGCTGGTGAATCATCACGCGGCTATTCGGCAGGGCAAAACGCTTGCCCTTGGTGCCGGCGGCGAGCAGGACGGTCGCCATGCTGGCGGCCATGCCCACGCAATAGGTCACCACATCGCAGGTCAAAAAGTGAATGGTGTCGTAAATCGCCATGCCCGCGGTGACGCTGCCGCCGGGAGAATTTATGTAAACGTGAATGTCCTTCTTGCCGTCCTCCATTTGCAGGAAGAGCAACTGCGCGATGACGGCATTGGCCACGTCGTCGTTGATCGGCGTGCCGATGAAGACGATGCGGTCCTTCAGCAGACGGCTGTAGATGTCCCACGAGCGCTCGGAGCGCCCGTCACGTTCATAAACCAAGGGCAGGTAGTAAGGCACGGGAGAAGAATAAGCGAAAAAACATTAAACCGCAACTGCCGGAGAAGTTTTGGCCTTGCTGGCGACGAAATCAAGTGTCTTCGCTTGCAGGATGCCGCGCTGCATTTGCGCGAGGAGGCTGCGATTTTCCTGCAATTGCTTTAAAATCACCTCGGGGCGCTGGCGGGTCATCACCGATTCCTGCATGATGCGCTGGTGCAAGTCGGTGTTTTCCACCTTGAGGCCCTCTTTCTCGGCGATGCGAAGCAAAATCAGGGAGAGTTTGACGCGGCTGGCCGCGGCCGTGCGGGCACCGTTGTAAAGCTCCTGTTTGCGCTTTTCAAATTCACCCTCGGGCACGCCCTGGCGCATCTGCCGCTCGATGTAATCGCGCAGCAAGGACTGCGTCTCGTGTTCAACGGCGCTGTCGGGCAGCGGGAAGTCCACCGCCTCGGTGAGGGCCTTCACGATTTGCTCGCGGGTGGAGGCCTGCGCCTGCTGTTCCTTGCGCGACTTCAAATCGTCCTTCACGCGGGTGTGCAACTGCTCGGCGCTCTCGCATTGCAGCGACTTTAAAAAGGCCTCGTCAAGGGCGGCGGGGCGCTTCTCGCGCACTTCGAGCACCTCGATGGCGTAGCTTGCGGTTTTGCCCGCCAGGGCCGGCACTTCAAAATCGGCCGAAAAGCTCTGGGTCACGTCTTTTTTGTCGCCCGTTTTCATCCCGACGATGCCGTCAATCACGGCGCGGACACCGGGGGCTTTGGGCGCCGCCGCTTCTTCCCAAGTGCCATGCTGCGTGCCGAAAATGGGCCGGTCGGGCGCAATTTCCGCGACGGGCTTGCCGTCGATGGTGCCCGTGTAGTTCAACTTCACAAAATCACCGGCGGCGGCGGCGCGCTCGACGGCCAGGTATTCCGCGCGTTGGTCGCGCAATTCCTTGATGGCCTGGTCGGCCTCGGCGTCGGTCACCTCCACGGTCGTGGTCTGCACCGGCAAACCCTCGTACGGCGCCAGCGGAATTTCCGGGAGCACATCGACGATAAATTTGGCCGAGCCCTCCTTGCCGGCGGCGAACGCCTCGCCTTCGACGGTCACGAGCGAATACACATTGAGCTTCGATTCCTTGACGGCGTGCTCGTAGGCGAGATTGGCGACCTTGCGGTGCAATTCGTCGCTGATTTCCTTGCCGTAGCGGCGCTTCACCATGTCCGCCGGCGCCTTGCCCGGACGGAAACCCGGCAGGCGCGCGCCCTGCGTGTACTCGCGGGTGACGGCTTTTTCCTGGGCGTTGACCTCATCGGTGGACACGCTGACCAGCAGCGCCTTGCGCGTCGGGGAGACTTCTTCGACAGTTACGTTCACGGTAGAAATGGGTTGCCCGACCCGCGTTCCCGCATGGCCGGAAACCGTCTAATCAACCACGCCCCGCCCGCCTGGTCAACGATGGATTTCAATCGCCGTCTGGCGGCAACCCCTGCACATATAAATCTTCGACTTGTTTCCGCGCCCAAGGCGTGCGACGCAGAAACTGTAAACTGGATTTGATGCTGGGGTTATACTGAAAGCACCGGATGTCGATGCGCCGGCCCATCTCCACCCAGCCATACTTCTCCACGAGTCGGTTTAGAATCATCTCCAGTGTGACGCCGTGGAGTGGGTCTTTGGAAGGCGGTTGGTTCATGGAATGGTATGCCCGGCGAGAGCCGAAGTGGTCCGATCTGGCTCCGTTTAGGGGCGGAAATTGGGCAGTAAAGTCCGGTCCGCCTTGGTCTGCAAACCGATTCCCCTGCCCGTCGCGCCCTGACAGCCAGAGGTTTTGCAGCCAGTCCTGGCAAATTTCCTTTGGACTCGGCACGCTTCCGGCTGTATTCCAGAACCTGAGTCGCCCACCCGCCCCATTCGCCTTTGCGTTCTTGTCTTACCTTTAGCCTTTATCCTTAATTGTTTAGCCTTTTTCGCCTCCATGCTTTCCCGCGTCGCCGACAACCTTTACTGGCTGAGCCGCTACATCGAGCGCGCAGAAAACCTCACGCGCCTGATCGAGGTCAATCTGCAGCTCTTGCTCGATTTCTCGAACCTGGACGACGAAAAGGTCAAGGACCACTGGCAGCCCATCCTGCGGGCCTTGTGCGACGAAGATGCCTTTGCCAAGATTTACCCGAAGGCCGACAGCCAGTCCGTCACCGACTACGTGACCTTTCGGCGGGAGAACCCGAATTCCATGCTTTCGTGCCTGTTCGCCGCCCGTGAAAACGCGCGGATGATTCGCGACCAGCTCACCGCCGAAATGTGGGAGGCCATCAATGAGCTGTACCTGTTCCTGCGCTCGACCACGGCCAAAAAAGTCTGGAAGGCCGGCGCGCACGATTTCTTCCGCGAGGTGAAGAAATACATCCATGCCTTTCAGGGCCTCACCCACGCGACCTACACCCGCGAAGAGGGCTACAACTTCCTGCAAATCGGCCGTTATCTCGAGCGGGCGGACGAGACCACCCGCATCATCGACCTCAAGTACCACATCCTTCTGCCGCGGGCCTCGGATGTCGGCGGAGCGCTGGATTCGGCCCAATGGATGGCCGTGCTGCGCTCATGCAGCGCCCTCACGGCGTATCACCGCGTTTACCTGGAAAGCCCGACGCCCTGGAAGGTCGTGGAATTCCTGCTGCTCTCGGAAAATTTTCCGCGCTCGCTGCGCTTTTGCCTCAAGCAGCTCAATTTTTTTCTACACCAAATCTCGGACACTTCGCCCGACCAATTCACCAACAACGCCGAACGCGTGTGCGGGCGCATGATTGCGCATTTGAGCTACTGCAGCACCGACGATATCTTCAAGGAAGGCCTGCACGAATACCTCGACCGCACGCAAGGCTCCCTCAACGAAATCGGCCTCGCCCTTTACCACACCTACATGTATGTGCCTCCGGCGGAACAGTTTGCGCAGACGCAGTCGCAAGTCACGGCTCCCGCCTAGGCTGACAAATGCTCGAGTGAAATTGTTGAAAAAAATGCTTTGCCAACCCGCCCGGAATGCCACTACCTTCGTCGCTTCTATGGCGTTCAAATACCTTACCCCCACAGTGGTCGCCGGATTGGCGGCACTATCGTTGCTCGGCAGCGGCTGCACGTCTTCCGATCAGTCGCACCGGTTTGTCGACCACGAGACCAATTTCTTCAATCTGTTCCGCTCGCGGCCCGCGTCGTTTGCGTACACACCGCCCTACAGCTTGGCCATCCACCAGGATGAAATGTGGACGCACCCGAATGCCAGCGGCGACCAGGTTTCGATCCTGGCCGGCCTGATCACTTACGAGGATTATTAAAATCCGCGCGGTCGCCGCCCGTGAGGCTGGTGGGCCCGGTTGATCTTAGAACTTTGCGAAAGCTCCGTTTCTCCCCCGAGAAACGGAGCTTTTTGTTGGGCGAAATTTATTAAGCTAATTAATCGGACCGCAACTGGCGGCCGATCCAAGCCGGATTTCTGCGGCAGTCCAACACCCGCCAGATTCGCACGCGGTTCTTTTCCAGCCGATAATAAATGGCCTAGGGAAACCGGTGCGAAATGGCACGATAAAATCCACCGGTGGCATGATGTGTGCCAGCTTACAGCAATAATGAATCAATGTCCGCGTACAACGCATCGAGAAAATAATTCCCGACTCCACGACTTTGCCTTTCGTAAAATCGGTAACCCGCCTCCAGATCACGGCGGGCATGATCTGAAATCTCCAAGTTCATCCCACTCGCTTGCGAATGGCCTTTTTGGCCACCTCCCACGGGATAAACTTAACCTTCCCCGCGGCGAATTCCTTTTCCGTTTGCCGCAAAGCCTCGCCATGCCAGGCAGGTGAGGCAAAGCCGTCTTCATCACGGGTCAAGTCCGTCCAAAGCTCCTCCATGGCCCGCAACTTTTCCGTTTTGGTCAATTTCTGAATGGGCAAGAGTGTGGCCATAGATTTTGTTTTTAACTATGGCCCCCGCCTTTAGCTCCTTCAAGGAGAAAGCGCAGCAGGCTGCATTGATTGGTGGTGTATTCCGCAAGAAAAACTTCCGTCCATTTTGCTTCATCCCTCCGTCTTCCTCCTCCATCCTTGTTCGGATGCCGCTCGTCAACGTCGCCCGTTTCCTGCCCGAACGCGCCCGCGCCCAACCCGGCGGTTGCGCGGTGCGCGTGCCGGTCGGCGATGACCACACCACACCGGGCCGCATCGCCTACATCGAGCTGACTTTCGCCCAGTTGGACGCCGAGGCCGATGCCGCCGCCCGCCTTCTGCAAAGTCAGGGCGTGACCCAAGGCACGCGCGTGCTTCTGCTGGTACGCCCGGGGCTCGATTTGCTGCGCTGCACTTTCGCGCTTTTCAAGCTCGGTGCGGTGCCCGTGGTGATTGATCCCGGCATGGGGTTGAAAAATTTCCTGGCGTGCGTGCGGCGCAGCGAACCGGCGGCGCTGGTGGGCATCAGCCGGGCGCATTGGCTCGCCCGCTTTTTCCCAGGAGCAATGCGCTCGGCGAAAATTCGCCTCAAAGTCGGCGGCCGGGCCTGGGAACGCTGCCTCGCCGCCCACAAAACGCCCGCACCTTTCGCACTCGCGCCGACGCAGGCGCGCGACCTCGCCGCCATTTTGTTCACGTCGGGCTCCACGGGCGCGCCCAAGGGCGTGTGCTACGAGCACGGGATGTTCGAGGCGCAGGTGCAACTTATCCGCGACCATTACGGCATTGCGCCGGGCGAAATTGATTTTCCCATCCTGCCGATTTTCGCGCTGTTCAATCCCGCGCTCGGTGTGACCACCATCGTGCCGGAAATCAACCCCGCGCGCCCGGCCACCTGCGACCCCGCCCGCGTCGTGCAGGCGATTCAGCAAAACCAGGTCACAAACTCCTTTGGCTCGCCGGCCTTGTGGGCGCGCGTTGTGCGCCATTGCGAAGCGACCAAGACGGACTTGCCCAGCCTGCGGCGCGTGCTTGTGGCGGGCGCGCCGGTGCACCCGAGCCTGTTGCGCCGCCTGCAAAAAATTCTGCCTCACGGCACAGCCCATATTCCCTACGGCGCCACCGAGGCGCTGCCCCTGTGCTCCATTTCCATGCAGGAAGTGCTGGACGAAACGTCGGTTCTCACCGAACGAGGACGCGGCTCGTGCGTCGGCCGGCTTTTTCCCGGGCTGGAAGCACGTATCCTGCCGCTGCGCGACGGCCCCATCGACCAATTGGCCGATGCGCCCAAGCTGCCCGAGGGAGAAATCGGCGAGATCACCGTGTGCGGGCCCATTGTCACCCGCGCTTACGATCATTTGCCCGAAGCCACCGCCGCCGCGAAAATCCCCGACCCCGCGTCCGCTGACCCGGCGCGCGTCTGGCATCGCATGGGCGACCTCGGCTACCGCGATGGTCAAGGCCGCCTTTGGTTTTGCGGGCGGGTGGCTGAACGCGTGGAAACCCCCGCCGGTCTGCTTTACACGGATTGCGTCGAGGCCGTGGTCAATCGCCACCCGCGCGTGGCCCGCGCCGCCCTTATCGGTTTGGGTGAGCGGCCGCGCCAGCAACCGGCGCTCGTCGTCGAACCGGAGCCGGGCCAATTTCCCTCCGCCACCGCGGACCGCGCGCAATTCATCGCCGAAATTCTTCTCTTGCTGGCGGACTATCCGCTGCCCTGCCCCATTACCCATGTTTTCTTCCGCGCCCGCCTGCCCGTGGACGTGCGCCACAACGCCAAAATCCACCGCCTGGCACTGGCCCGGGAATACGAAAAGCAAATTTGAACCGGAGAGACACCGAGCACACAGAGGAAATTCCTCAATTGTGTTTTGCTTCATTTCCTCGATTTTTTTAACCTAAATAAAATCTTTCCCGCGCTTCATTCTTTCTCTGTGTTCTCGGTGTTTCTGTGGTTCAAATTTCTTTCCCATGCGCATTCTCGTCACCGGCGGCGGCGGTTTTCTCGGACGGGCCCTTGTGGACATGCTGCGGGCCCGCGGCGATACCGTGCGCAGTTTTTCCCGCACGCCCCCGCCTGAACTAGCGGCACTTGGGGTTGAAATTTATACGGGCGATTTGGCCGATGCCGACAAGGTGGGGCAGGCCGTCCGCGGTTGTGAGGCGGTGTTGCATGTGGCCGCCAAAGCGGGAGTCTGGGGTTCGTGGCAGGAGTATTTCCGCCCCAATGTCCTCGGCACCCGTAACCTTCTCGCCGCCTGCCGGCAACAAGGCGTGGGTCGCCTCATTTATACCAGCACACCAAGCGTTGTGTTCAATGGCGAAGCGCATGCCGGGGCGGACGAGTCGCTGCCGTACGGCCGTGATTTTCCCTGTCACTATCCGCATACCAAGGCCCTCGCCGAGCAGGAAGTGCTGGCCGCGCACGATCCGCAAAAGCTGGCCGTCGTCGCCCTGCGTCCGCACTTGATTTGGGGCGCGGGCGACCCGCATCTGGTGCCCCGCATCCTCGCGCGCGCACAGCGGTTGCGCATCATCGGCGACGGCGAAAACCGGGTGGACCTCACCCATGTGCGTCACGCGGCGCAAGCGCACTTGCTCGCGCTCGATGCCCTCGCGAATCCGCGCCATCCCGCCGGCGGCCGCGCCTTTTTCATCTCGGACGGAGCCCCGGTGAAATTATGGGACTGGATCAATGAACTCCTCGGCCGCCTGGGCCGGCCCCCGATTGAAAAACGGCTATCGTTGCGGGCCGCCAAGACCGTCGGCGGCGTGCTCGAAACCCTGTGGCGCGTGCTGCCCTTGCGCGGCGAACCGCCGATGACCCGCTTCGTCGCCACGGAGCTGGCCAAGGACCACTGGTATTCCATTGCCGCCGCCCGCCGCGACCTCGGCTACGCGCCCGCGCCCGACCTCTCGCGCGAGATGGGCGAATTGCTCGCGAGCCTGGAAACGAAGTGACGGCCCCCGGATTTTATTTGTTTTTTTTGCGCGCCCAATTCTTGGCCCGGGCTTTCCCTCACCCAACGCAACACCTGCAGCGACCATGCCCAAGCCAGCGTGAGACAGTTCCGCGCGCTGGGCGGCGGGACTTACTTCACGCCCAAAAGCCAGTTCACGGTGATGCCCAGGGATTGGGAGAGCGCCACGATTTCAAAGTCGCTCACGCCGCGGCGGCCGGCCTCGATCTTGGCAATGCCCGCCCGGCCCACGATCACGCCGCGCGCGGCCAGACGACCGGACAGCGCATCCTGGGACAAACGCGGTTCGTGCGACCGACGAGCCTGGCGCAGACGCTGTCCGATGACATTACCGGAGTTATGACCGGGGGCGGCACGAGAACGTTGTGGCACGATTTAACCATAACACATTTTTTCCGAAAATGTGTGCTAAAGTGGAACAGGGGTGGGGTCGCCGGCATCAAACCAAATCACTACGACGTTAGCCTCAGGCTTCCACGCCCAATCGGTCAAGTATGCGCTGGAGGTCCTCGTTGCCAAAATACTCGATGACGATGCGCCCGTGCTTGGGCGTATGCTTGAGGCTGACGCGGGTATTGAGCCTGGCGGTCAACCGCTTCTCCAAATCGCGCACAATGGTGGTCTCGGTTTCCGGCGTGGTATGGCCGCGGGTTTTGACCGTCCCCTCGGCCTTCAGCTTGCGGGCATGGCGCTCCAGGTCCCGCACGCTCCAGCCGTCCTCGATGCACCGGCGGGCCAGCAGCAGGCGCTGGGGCTCTTCCCCAAGGGCGAGCAGGACTTTGGCATGGCCGGTGGAGAGGAGGCCTTTGGCGACAAAACCCTGTAATTCGCGCTCCAGCGCCAGCAAGCGCAAGGCATTGGCAACGGTGGGCCGGCCCTTGCCCACCCGCTCCGCCACCGCTTCCTGAGTCAGGCCGAAATCACGCAGCAGGCTCGCATAACCGAGGGCCTCTTCAATCGGGTTCAAGTCCTGCCGCTGCAAATTCTCAATCAGCGAAATCACCGCTGCCGAGGCGTCGCCGGCGTCCACCACCCGTGCCGGAATCATTTTCAACCCGACCATCTGGCAGGCCCGCCAGCGCCGCTCGCCCGCGAGGAGTTGATATTTGCCGCCCACCGGGCGCACCACGATGGGCTGCAACAAGCCCTCGGAGCGGATGCTCTCGGCCAATTCCCGCAAGGCGTCGGCGTCGAATTCGCGGCGCGGCTGGTACTTGCCGGGCTCGATGGCGGTGACGGAGATTTCCAGAAAACCCGCGAGACCGGTGGCGGGGGAAGGCGCAACAGGCGCAGGAGGACGCGGAGCCGCCGGCGTCGGCGCGGGAGCAACAGGCTTTTTTTCGCCGGCCGGACGGCCTCCGGCAATGAGGTTGCCCAAGCCGCGACCCAGGCGATTTTTGGAAGTGGACATGCGAAAAGGTGCAGGCGAACGGTTAAGGAGTGGCGGCGGCCGGGGGCGCGGGCGGCGGCGCAATGGGCGTCTTTTGCGGAATGAAAATGGTCTGGCCCTCGCGCAAGCCGCGGTTCGGATCGGCCATGCCGTTGGCGCTGGCGAGTTCCGCCACGGTCGTGTGGTAGGCGCTGGCCAGCTTGCTCAATGTATCATTTTTTTGTACGACGTAAGTTATGCCGACATCGGTGGGCTTCGGCGTGGTGGCGTTGGGGGTGGAACGCGGGGGCGGCGCGATTTTGGCCACCTGCGCCAGCTTTTGGTTCATCTGGTCCCCGAGGGCCGTGATTTGGCGCGTCACCTCCTCGACAATTTCCTTGCGCTGGGCGGCGGTGGCGGCGGCGGTGTCGCTGCGCGCGTCCGCCCGCGAAGCGTTGACGGCATTCTGAATCATGGCCTGCACTTCGCGCTGCGTGAGGAGCTGTTTTTGCAGGTCGGCATTGCTTTGGCGCAGGCTCTCGACGTCGAGGTTGAGCTGGTTGACCTTGCGCGTGAGGAGCTGGACATCCTCGGACAGGGCGGCCAATTGGCCGCCGGAACTGGTGGGCGCACTCTGGGCCAAAAGGACGGTGGCGGCTCCCGCCAACACGACTCCCAGCGACCAGCCGCGCACCCGGCGAAAAAGAATGGATTGGGCGAACATGACCGACCTTAACCGTGCGGACCGCGCCCTGTCAAAAAAAAGCGCTGTCCGGTAGTGTCCTAAACAAGACGGCGGGCTGAGGGCAGCCCGCCCTACCCCAAGCAAATGTTTTAGGTAGGGCGCGCTGCCCTCAGCGCGCCGTTTCAAATAAGGATATTACCCGCTGCCCGTCACCGTGGCGCAACCCCGGGCGGAACCCGCGGGAAAGGCCGCGGCGATACTAGCGGCGCCATGGGCTGGCTCGGCCATACCGTGCCAGCGGGTAGCGGATGGCCGCGCAAAAATTCTCCGGCGGGCAACATGCGTCCGCCCGGCCGCTGCACTTCGAGCACGCGCAGCACGCCCTCACCCGTCGCGATATCCACGCCCTCAGAACTTGCGCGTAAAAGCGTGCCCGGTGCCGCGGCACTAGTTTCGGCCAACACTTCGGCTGCTCCGATTTTCAGCAAACTGCCGTTGTCCGCAACCTGGGCACCCGGCCAGGGTTGCAGCGCTCGAATGCGGCGTTCGAGGGCGAGCGCTGGTGCGGTGAAATCGAGCTGGGCGTCAGCCTTCGTAAGCTTGCGCGTGTAGGTCGCGCTGGCGTCGTCCTGCGGTTTTAAGGCCAGCGTTCCCGCGGCGAGCGCCTCAAGATTGCGGGCCAGGAGTGGAACACAGGCTTGCGCCAACTGCGCGCGCACGCTGGCGCCGGTGGCCGCGGACGAAATGGGCACGCGCTCGCAGTCGGCCACGGGTCCGGCATCGAGCGCCATCACCACCTGCATCAAGCACACCCCGGTGGCCGTTTCGCCCGCGGCGATAGCGGCCTCGATCGGCGAGGCACCGCGATAAGCCGGCAGCAGCGAGGCGTGCAAATTCCAGACGCCACGCGGCGGAAGGTGGAGAAAATCGGCGCGCAGGATATGACCATAAGCCATCACCAGGGCGGCGTCCACGCACTCCGCGCGCAACCATTCCAACTCTTCCGGGCCGGGCCGCGCGGGCTGGCGCAAGGGCAGGTGCTGCGCACGCGCCCACGCCGCGACGGGGTTGGCGTGCAAATGCTTCCCCCGGCCCGCGGGCCGGTCGGGTTGCGAAACCACCCCGATTAAGTCAACGCCAGGTGCGTCGCGCAGGAATTCCAAGGCCGGCAGGGCAATGGCGTCGGAACCGAGAAAAACGAGGCGCATGAAAAAAGGCTAAGTAATAAACGATAAATGCTAAATGAAAATTTGCTGATGACTTTCGACAAAGCCCGGCCTGAACTCGCTATTGCGAAGTAAATTGCGGAATCCCTGCCTTTTCCATTTATCACTTATCATTTAGCGCTTATCGTTTTAATCCACCGTTCCACCACGGGGCGGAATTTTTTGGCAAAGACGGCGTCGGTGTCGGGCTTGGGCAGACCGGCAAAAAGGGCCCAATGCTCGACGTGCTCGACGGATTTTCCCGGCGCGAGTTTGGTCAGGGGCCCAAGCGTCTCCAACTCGTTCATGAAATCGCACACGTAAGTTTCAAAGACACAACCCATGTCCGGGTAAGCCGCGCCCGGCACCGGCGGCGCATATTTCACAAAGGTGCCGCCGGGCTGCCAATTGGCCACCCAGCCGGGAAACGCCGTCAGCCCGAGCTTGTGGTTTTTCGTGGCTTGGGCGACCTCGATGCCCAGGTAATCGCGGTGAAAACGCCAGACCGGGTCGCTGAAATCCGTGTAGGTCCATGGCACCATCGCGTAGTCCGGGAGCAAGGCTTCGCCGTGGGGAATTTTGGGATTAAAAGGAATGGTGGTATAACTGTCGCGCGCCATGACGGTGAGCGCCCAGGGCGCGAGCTCGACTTCCCACTGGCCGAGATTTTCCAAGCGGTGCGTGAGTTTAAAGGCGGCCGGGCCGGCCGTCTCGATGACGAGACTTTTGCGAATGCCGGTTTTTTCCTCGACCGGCTGCATCAATTTAAGGCCGCGACCACCGCGCAGCGACTCCGCCGTGATGGAGGTGTTGTCGGGTTGATAAGTGCGCCCGGGCATTTCGGGCGCGTGCCATAAACGGTGGCCGCCGCGCAACAGCCAGTTCTTTTCCCCGGAGCCGCCCATTTCGGCATCCACGTTGCAAAACAAGTTCGGGCCGCCGCGCAAGGCGCAGGAAATCACGCGCGGGCCAATGTCCAGCGGCACGATCAATTCCGCCCGGGCGGTCGTGAGCGCGAGGGCTTTCCAGCCATGAAAGGAGGTGGAACGGAGCATGGGAAAGGGAAGCTGGAAACGGGAAGTTTGAAGTTGGAATTCCGAATAAGGAATGCAGTACGAAGAGGCGCCGTCCGGCAAGACTGATATCGCCCTAGAGACCCCCGGCGACACTTGACGCGTTTTACTTTAGCTGGCAATAGAAGGCCATGCGGGCCATCGCAGCACCAAAGGCAGACCATCCATCAAAAACAGCGCCCACCCGCGGCTCGGCTTGGAAGGCGGCGGAAGCGAGCGGCGTGGATATGTCGTTGCTCGAACACTCGTTGAGGCTGACTGTCTGGGAGCGTTTGGTCGAGCACCAGCACGCTTTGGAGATGATGCAACAACTGCAAAACGCGAAAATCCGGCGGCATGGATAATTTAAATGATCTCCTGCATCGTCTGCATGCACAAAAAGTGGAGTTTGTGTTAGTGGGCGGTTTTGCCGTGGTGGTCCATGGGGCCAGCATGACTACGCGTGATCTGGACGTATGCTGCCGCTTCGACGAGGCGAATTTACTCCGGCTCGGCGCTGCGGTCTCAGATTTGCACCCGGTTCATCGCATGAGGCCAGACCTTCCGTTGGTATTGACGAGCGAGCTTTGCGCGACTTATAAAAACCTTTATCTAAAAACCGATCTGGGCGTACTCGATTGTCTCAGCGAGATACGCGGCCTCGGAAACTTTGATGAGGTGCTGAAACACAGCGTGGTGGCGGAATTGCCGTTTGGGGAATGCCGGGTGCTCGATATTGACGCACTCATCCGGGCCAAAGAGGCGATGAACCGTGATCACGACAAGCTGGCGGTCACCCAACTCAAAGCCATTCGGGAGCATCAAGCAGGAAAATGATGCGGTTGACGTCAACCTTGCTGGGGTGCGCCGCGCTCTGGGCAGACATCGCCGTTCAATTCGCCATAGCGGCCGCGTAGAACTGCACGAAGTCATGGATATCCACCCCGTGAGCCGGCTTCCAAGCAGTCTCCTCCGTGTGGATTATCGCAAGAAAATCGCTAAACGTGGTCCAGGTCCGACCGGGTCCAATGGCGGCTTCCAAACCAATGCGCGTTTCACCCTTAAAATTCCGTAATTCCCACGTCACGCCGGATTTGATGGCGGCGGCGGTGTTCCGCTCGTAGGCCATCAAGGTGATGCCGGCCAGCGATTTCGCCAGCGCCTTAAACCAGGCATCGCGGTCGGCGGTGGATTTCCATTTCACCGGATTGGTCGTCTGGTCGAACCACACGGGCAAATCGGCATAAACGGGAATGTTGCGAGCGCCATTTTTATCCAGAAACGCGCGCACGTCCTGAAAGGTGTCGCGGAGCAGCAGCAGATAATCGCGCCGCTTGGCTGGGGTCATCGTCGGCCACGCGGGGAGGCCGTTCGGCTCGATGTCGAGGTGCAAGGCATCGAAGCGCTGCCGCGGGTCCGTCGCCCGCGCATTGAAATCAATCAGCTTGGGCTTGAGCTGCGCTTGCAGCAAGCTGGCCCGGTTGGCGGGCAGAATCCAGGTGTTCTCGGAGAGCAGGAGTTGCGAGGTCAGGCCGGCGGCGTGGACTTCTTCATTCCAGGTGCGAATGAGCGCCGGCGTTTTGAAGGCTTGGGGACTGAAGCTGCAATAGACCCGGCCTATTTTCCACTGTTGGAAAAACTGCAGGACGGTCGCTTCCTTGGAGACATTGCCGATGACTTGCGCGGCACCCCAAGGACTTTCCGCCGAAGTCCAAAACCAGATCCCGCGATTTTCAGCCGCGTGCGCACCGATAGACGTACAGAGCAAAAATGCCGCCGCCCACATTCCCGCTCGTTGAACCAAACTGGCCGAGTAGTGTGCAAGCCAGGGTGTTCGACGAGTTTGCGTGTCCATGGAAATAGGAGTCTGCCGACTCCGACTCTATTGCAGAAAAAACATCTGATTAATCCTCCCACGAGATCACTCCCCTATTTTAACGAAATCGTTGTGCTATGCAAGGAAACGCCGCCTTAATCCGCCGTGGGCGGCAGCTTGACCTTGGTGCCCCAGTTCGAATGCTTCGTGGGTTTCTTGGTGCCTTGGGAGGTTTCGCGCGGGGGCTTGCCGATGAGGTCGAAACGAATCGGGCAGCCGCGCAGGCGAAACGCCTCGCTGAGCGCCGCCTCAAGATGCCGCGAATAATTGGCGTCGAGTTTGCCCTCGTGGTTGCAATACATGCGGACGACAAACGGACGGCGCGCGACCTGCAAGGCGTAGTAGCACTTGAACCGGCGGCCTTGGACGAATTTCGGCGGAAAAGCCTCGAGCCGCTCGCGCAGGAAGCGGTTGAGCGTGCCGGTGGGGAGCTTGCGCATCTGCGTGGCAAACATGGTGCGCGCCAGCTCGAGAATCTCCGCGACCGGCGGCTCCTCGAGGGCCGAGGCGAACAGCACCGGCGCGTGCGGCAGGAAAAACAGCTCGCGTTGAATTGCCTCCAGAAATGACTTCTGAAACGCCGCCAGATTTTTGTAGCCGGGCAGCCCGTCGCCCTGGAATTTTTCCCGCGCCAGGTCCCATTTATTGACGATGAGCACGAGGCTCGCGCCGTTTTCCACGATTTCCCCGGCGAGCGTCTTGTCCTGCTTGGTGATGCCGCTGAGGGCGTCGATGACGAGGAACACGACGTCGCTCTCCTCGATGGCCTGGCGCGTGCGGTTCTGGGAAAAAAATTCCACGGACGTGCGCACGCTGCGGGCGTGGCGCAGGCCGGCGGTGTCGAGCAGTGTGAACGGCAGCGGCGGCGCGCCCGGCGCGGCATACTCAAATTCAATCGCGATGGCGTCGCGCGTCGTGCCCGGCACCTCGCTGACAATCAGGCGGGGCGATTTCAACAAGGCATTGCCCAGGGAGGATTTGCCGACGTTCGGCCGGCCGACGAGCGCGAATTTCACGCGATGCTTCATCGGGTCCGTCTCCTCGACCTCGGGCGCATCGCCGACATGTTCCTCACCCTCCGGCGCCGCGCCGACCACTTTTAAAATACGTTCGCCCAAAGCCTCGAGCCCGCGCCCGTGCTCGGCCGAAACGGCCACTGGATCGCCAAAACCCAACCCGTAAAAATCCGCGATGGAACTGGCCGCCAGCTTGTCGTCATCGGCCTTGTTGACGACAATCATCGTGGGCTTGTGGTAGGCGCGGAGGCGCTCCGCAATGCGCTCGTCCGCCAGCGTCACCCCGGTGCGGGCATCCGTCACGAGCAGCACGAGCCCCGCGGCTTGAATGGCAAAATCCACCTGCTCCTCGGTCGCGCGGGCAATGACCGCCGGGGCCATGCCTTCCGCCAGACCGAGGCCGCCGGTGTCCATCAAGATAAAACCACCGCTCGCCGCCGGCACATGCGCGGTCACCAAATCGCGCGTGACGCCGGGCTGGTCATGCACGATGGACACACGCCGCCCGACGAGCCGGTTGAACAAACGGCTCTTGCCGACATTGGGCCGGCCCACGAGGGCGACGGTGCGGGGGATGTGCATGGGAAATAGTTTAAGGTGAAAAGTGAAAGGCGAAAAATGGCCGACGTCCGGGGGGCGGCCGACCTGCCGGTTTTTCCATCCTACCCCCTTACCTGTGCACAAGCGAGCTTACCCCGCCGCCACTTTGCGTTTGGCTTCTTTAACCGGAGCTTCCGCGCGCGGCGTTTGTTTGGCGAGCGCATCCATGAACCGCGCGAGGCGTTCGCCGGCTTGGATGAGCAAATCATAGCCCGTGGAAAAACTGGCGCGCACAAAGCCCTCGCCACTTGGGCCGAAGGCCGTGCCCGGCACCATCGCCACCTGCTGTTCGCGCAGGAGCCGCTGGGCGAATTCCATCGACGTCATCCCCGTGCCGCTGATGCGCGGAAACGCGTAAAAGGCGCCGCGCGGCGAATGGCAGGGCAGACCCAGCTCGTTGAACCGCGCGACAATGAAATCGCGCCGTTGGAGGTACTTTTCCCGCATGCGCAGGACATCGTCGCCACCGTGCTTGAGCGCCTCGATGCCGGCGATTTGTGATAAAATAGGTGCACACATCATGCAGTATTGATGCACTTTCATCATCGCCTCAATCACCGCCGCCGGGCCGCAGGCGTAGCCCAGGCGGAAGCCCGTCATCGCAAAGGCCTTGGACATGCCGTGCAAAAACACCGTGCGCTCGCGCATGCCCGGCAGGGAGGCGATGGACACATGGCCGCCGTCGAAGGTGAGTTCGGCGTAGATTTCGTCGCTCAGCACGAGCAGGTCCTTTTCCTGCGCAAACTTGGCGATGCGCTCCAGCCGCGCGCGGTCGGCCACGCCGCCCGTCGGGTTGGTGGGAAAATTCAGCAGCAGCACCCTGCAGCCGGGTTGCCAGGCGGCTTCGAGCGCCGCCGGATCGAGCGCGAACTCATTTTGCGATGACGTCGCCACGGCGATGGCCTGCCCGTGCACCAACGTTACGCTCGGGTGGTAGGAAACATAACTGGGCTCGTGGTAGAGCACCTTGTCGCCGGGATTGAGGATGGCGCGCAAGGCGATATCCAGGGCCTCGGACACCCCGACTGACACCAGAATTTCATCCTCGGGCTTGTAGCTGAGCTGAAAATTTTTCTCGAGATAACCCGCGATGGCGCGGCGCAGGCCGATAAGCCCGCGATTGTCGGTGTAATGCGTCTTGCCCTGCTCGAGCGCGTAAATGGCGGCTTCGCGGATGTGCCACGGCGTGACGAAATCCGGCTCACCGATGCCCAGCGAAATAGCGTCCGGCATCTGCGATACGATCGCGAAAAAATCGCGAATACCAGAGCGGGGCAGCCCGGCGACGTGCCGGGCGATGAAGCGTTGGGAGGTGTCGGCCATGACGGAAAGAAGGTAGAATGGGTCCAGGGAGGGAAAATGCGCGCGCCCAAAACGGCCACGCGCCCGCGCTTAGGCGCTGACAGCCGGCTTGTCTGCCGTGTTGGCTTCCCGCGCCAGCAGGTAGCCTTGTTCCTTGTACGCGCGCAGCATGAAATGGGTGGCGGTGGACACCACGCCGTGCAACGTCGCCAGCCGCTCGAACACAAACGCCGCCGCCTCGCGCAAATTGGTCGCGGTGATGACCACCAGCAAATCATACGCGCCCGACATCAAATAACACGAGCGCACCTGGTCGAATTTGGCGATGCGGTTGGCCAGCCGGTCAAAGCCACCCTCGCGCTCCGGGCTGATTTTCACCTCGATGACCGCCTGCACAAAATGCTCCGCGATGTAATCAGGATTCAGGATGGGCCGAAAGCCGAGCAGGACGCCCTGGTCCTTCAACGTCGCAAGCTCCTGCTCCACGGTGGCCACGTCCAGGCGCAGCACCTCGGCCATCTGGGCCGTGCTGAGAGCCTCGCCTTCGAGGATAAGTTTGAGGACGCGATTCATGGCGGAATGCCGGAAAACGGTAAATTAAGCACAAAACGGGCGCCATGGCACGCTGAAAAAACTAGCCGTTGCATATCCGGTCTCGATAGGCCCTCCATCGACGCAACCCCGCCTCAAGTCCGTTTGGCTGAAAAATGCCTCCAGTACCGGAATCAATTGCGCGCAGACCCAGACAATCCAAAATATCGGCTACGACAAAAGCCGCCAGATCACCCCCGCGAATGTGTAACGCAAAGCCGTGCACCGGGTCGCCATGGCCAATATTTACTTCAATCGAAAAATCCTCCCCATCAATCGTTCCCCAGTTTGGATCAGAAAAATTCACCATTGGAGCAATTTGACGGATCTTTGAGATAATTGCCGCACGATCACCTAAAGACTTGGGGACAAAATCATCAGGGATATCAGCAACCAACTGTGCTGACGCCGGCAGGTCCTGAACAAAAATATCCCAGCTCATGGCTTCCTCCCCACCGCCGCCGCCCTGCGGTTCAGGGCCACCTCGAGCTTTGGCGCGTCCACCATCGGGTCGGCTGGAATTTTCGTGTAAACGCTCTTTAGGGTAAAAACCAAGCCGCTGCCGCCGATCAGCGCAAACCCCAACGGCAATAGGCCAACCAACACTATGAAGGGTAATCCCCGGTTAAGCACGGCCTCCGCCGGTGCAGCGGGATTGACATAACAGACCGTCCTCGTGCCGGGTGGAAATCGGTCCACCACCGCTTGTTTTCCATCATGGCCAATTGAAGAAGCGTTTTGGAAACCTTCGACATTATAATTATCAGCTTGGAACTGATGTCCGTTAAACTCGTAACCATAGAGAATGCTAACGCTGTAAGTGTCGTTGATGACATCGGGGTCATGGTGCGCCTTTACCTCGCTGGAGAGGACGGTGCAAGGCACCGGCGTCCACCCCCAAGTGCTAATCATCTTTAAAAAAGGCTGAAGGGAACTGATGTAAAAAGTCACGCCGCCAGCCAATAGAAAAACCAGAAATACCAGGCAGGCCAACAATGAGCCTTGGGCAGGCCGCACCGGGGAACTTCTCATCGTGCCGTCATTTTCTTGCACACCCTCGTCGTTGACAAGCGGTAATGCGGTGCGCCAGCGACGCCGTGCGACAGTCTCTCCCTCAGCCGGTCATTCACGGGTCAGGCCCTACCCACCGCCGCCACCATGCGGTTCAGCGCTTCCTCGAGTGTCGCGCGGGGGCAGCCGAAATTCAGGCGCAGAAAGCCGCGCCCGGCGTCGCCAAAAAAGGCGCCGTCTGACAACCCCACGCCGGCGTCCTCAAAAAACTTCGTGGCGTTTTTCACGCCGAGTTCGCGGGCGTCGAGCCACGCGAGGTACGTCGCTGACATGGGCACGAGCTTGAGCGCCGGAATATGCTGGCGCAGGAAATCGTACACAAAATCGCGGTTGCCGCGCAGGTAGGCCAGCAACTCCTGCCGCCACGGTTCGCCGTGGCGGTAGGCGGCCGTCAACCCCACATAGCCGAAAAGATTTATTTCCGTGACAATGCCCCAGGCCGCGCGTTGAAACGCCGCGCGCAATTTCGCATCCGGAATGATGGAGAACGCGCAGGCCAGGCCGGGCACGTTGTAGGTTTTGCTCGGCGCCATTTGCGTCACTGTGCGGGCCTCGATCTCGGGCCCTAGGGTGGCGGTGACAGTGTGGCGCACGCCCGCGGGCTCATCGAGCACGAGGTCGCAATGGATTTCATCCGACACCAGCACGAGGTGGTGCCGCGCGCAAAAATCCGCCACCTGCCGCAATTCATTGCGCGACCAGACGCGGCCCACCGGGTTGTGCGGGCTGCAGAGGGAAAACACGCGGGTGTCGGCGGTGACGGCGGCTTCGAGCGCGGGCCAGTCAAATTCCCAGCGGTCGTTCACCACTATTAGCGGTACGGCGATGAGCTTGCGCTCCATGTTCGTCGGCGCGGAGAGAAAGGGCGGATAGACGGGCGTGCAGGTGAGGATGGACTCGCCCTGGTTGGCGAATGCGCGGCAGGCGATGTTGAGCGCCGGCACCAAGCCGTGCGACCAGACGATCCATTCCGGCTGCGCGATGTAGTTGTGGCGCGTGTTTAAATATTCGAGCACTGCCTGCACCGCGTCGTCGGTCGGAAGCGTGTAGCCGTAGATGCCATTGTCCACCCGCGCGCGCAGGGCCTCGACCACAGCGGGCGGAGACACGAAGTCCATGTCCGCGACCCACAAAGGGAGGATGTCGCGGCCGCGGTACTTGTCCCATTTCAGGCTGCCGGTGTTGCGGCGGTCGGGGACGGTGGTGAAGTCGAAGGGCATCGGGAAGGAAGGTAGAATGGAGAACGCTAAAAGGCAAATGCGCGGTCGTGCTAACGGCTGGCCTCATTCCTCACGCGCTGCCTTTTGCCATAACCAATTATATCATCTAGGCCAGCTTCGACTGCACAAGCTTGCTGACCACGCCAAAGTCGAGGAGCGCGGCGTCGGGGTGTTGCTTCAGCGCGCCGATGACCTTGCCCATTTCCTTCTTCGTGGTTGCGCCGGTGGTGGCGATGGCTTCCACCACGAGGGCTTCGGTCTTCGCGGCATCGAGCCCTTTCGGCAGGTATTTCTCCAGCAACGCGATTTCGGTGGTGTTCGCGGCGACGAGATCGGCCCGGCCGCCTTTTTCAAATTCCACGCGGGCGTCGGCAAGGTTCTTCACGGCCTTGCGCAGGGTCGTGACGACGAGGGCGTCGTCGATCGGCTTGTTGGCCTCCATGGCGGCGCGCTGGATGGCGGCATCGGCAGTGCGCAGGCCCAGCGTGGAGACGGTGTCCCGGGCCTTCATGGCGGTGACAATTTCAGCGCGAAGCGATTCGTAGAGGGTCGGCATGGGGAAAAGTGAGGAAGGAGGTAGAATACAGAAGGCAGGAGGTAGAATACAGAAAAATGAGAAATGACCTCACACTATTCTTTCTTTTTTCAAGTTTTCTATCTCCCCGAATTCCACCCTCTACCTTCCCGACGTAAAGAATCCCCGCTGCTTCTCGCTAATCGGCAACCCCACCCGCTCCATCACTTTCATCATGTCTTCCCAGACCTGGCGCTTCACGGCCAAGGCGGAATTGCGCAGCAGGTACGATGGGTGAAAGGTCGGCATCAGCGGCGTGCCTTCAAAGGCGAGCCAGGTGCCGCGAATGGCCGTCATCTTGCGGCGCGGGTCGGGACCGAGCAGGCCGTTCACCGCCGTTTTGCCCAGCGCGACAATGACTTTCGGCTGCACGATGGCGAGTTGCGCGCGCAGGAAAGGCAGGGAAAATGCCACCTCCGCCGGCGTGGGCTCGCGGTTGCCCCACTCGCTTGGCATTTCGGGGCGCCATTTCATGATGTTGCCGATGTAAACTTTTTCGCGCGCGAGGCCCATGGCCTGGATGATTTTGGTGAGCAACTGGCCGGCGGGGCCGACAAACGGCTCGCCCTGCTGCTCCTCGTCCGCGCCCGGCCCTTCGCCGCAGAAAAAAATCTCGGCGTCTTCGGTGCCGACGCCAAAAACCACCTTGCGGCCGGGCCGCACATGGGCGTTGCACACGGGGCAATGCAACACGCGCTCGCGGAGCCACGCCATCTGCTCGGCCTTCGTGCCCTTGGGCAATTCCACCACCGGCGGCGCGGGGATCGGCGCAATGGGCTGGCCATCCCAACGCAGGCCGGCCGCGCTCTCCGCCGCCGCAGCGCGCACCCGTGGCGCCGGTGGGGCGGCAAAAGTTTCCTTTTCCCTCGGCGCGGGCGTATCTTCTGCAGGACCGGCCTCCTCCTCGGACGCGACCGTTGCAGGCTGCAGGTGCGCCACCGCGCCGCGCAACTTTTGCAAGGTCTCGTCGCTGACATACACCTGCGCCACCCCCGCCGCCCGCAGACGGCGCAACTCCTCGGTGATGGCTTCGATGCGGGGGCGCATGGGAGGTTTATAATTCAAAATTCAAAATTGAACATTCAAAAAAGCGGACATCTCTCGCGCGCCCTGGACCATCCCCTCGAACGCTCCTTGACCTACAGAGGCAATTTGCTCTTGCTGATCGGCATCTTGAATTTTCAATTTTGAATCTTCAATAAATCATGCCGCCGTCCCTCGTCATCCTCGCCGCCGGCCTGGGCAGCCGCTACGGCGGGCTCAAGCAGATGGAGCCGTTGGGTCCGCAAGGCCAGACCATCCTCGATTATTCGGTGTTCGATGCGCGGCGCGCGGGTTTCGGGCCGGTGGTTTTCATCCTTCGCCGCGACTTCGCCGACGAATTCAAAAACCGCGTCGGGACGCGCGTGGGCGGCGACGTGCGCTACGCATTTCAGGAAATGTCCGACCTGCCCGGCGGGTTCACGCCTCCGCCGGACCGCGCCAAGCCCTGGGGAACCGGCCACGCCGTGTGGTGCGCGCGGCAGGTGGCGGACGGCCCGTTCGCCGTCATCAATGCCGACGATTTCTACGGCGCGGACGCCTTCCGCCAGCTCGCGGATTTTCTGCGCGCCTCTGACTCTCGCGGCACCGACTTCGCCATGGCGGGCTATCGTCTCGGCCAAACCCTCTCCGAACATGGCGCGGTCGCGCGAGGGATTTGTGCGACCGATGCTGCCGGGTTTCTCACCACCGTGACGGAACAGACCGGCCTCGAACGCAATGCGACTGGCGGCGCCACCGCCCCCGCGACGAACGGCTCCACGCTTAATTTCCCCGCCGACACTTTGGTCTCGATGAACTGCTGGGCTTTCACCCCTGCCCTGTTTCCGCTCCTGGGCGCGCGCTTGGAAAACTTTTTGCGGACCCGCGCCATGGATTCCAAAGCTGAATTTTATCTGCCGGCCGCGGTCGGCGCGCTTATCCAAAACCGGCAAGCCCGCGTCCGCCTGCTGCCCACCACGGCCAGCTGGTTCGGCCTCACCCACCCGGCCGATCGTCCGGTGGTGCAAGACGCTTTACGGGCGCTGCATGGTCAAGGTGACTATCCGGAAGTTTTTTGAACATACCCAATCGACGGCGATATTTCGCGCTATTCTCTTGTGGCAGATTAGGGCCAATGGTTGCCGTTCTTTAGATTGTGGTCGACGCGAGCCGCAGAGAGGAAGAATAGCGTAAGGCAGGGATCAATTCCGGCCACGTACCCGCCGGCGGCCAGCGTGTCTCCCGCGGCGGCGACCGGTAAAAGAGGCAGCAGCCCGTAATTGGTCTTGTTCTCGGTATCCATGACCAGGACGGACACCGGCGGAATTTCCGGGTCGTTTTGCACCACAAACTCAGGGCGATGACCGAGCCGCTCCGGGAAATTCTTGGTTATGAACATGTCCCAATAGATAATTTTCACCGACGGCTCCACCGGAGGTGACGCCGGGCCGGCGCCCCGCGGCACAGGGGAATTATAGTTGTATTCAGCAAAGGGCAGTTCCGTGAATTGTTCCTGCGCGAGCCAGGCAGGCCCGGGCGAACCTGGCCGCAACACGGTCTGCGGGAGGACCGCCGCGCCGCCCTTTGCCGCTTTCGCCAAGGCCGGCAGGTCCGCCATGAACCAAATCGGCGCCCGCGGCGTCTCCGCCAAATTATCCTGATAGGGGCCGCCCTCCCCCGCGACCACGAGCTGGCCCGCAGGATTGGTGTAACAATGGTCGACGCGCAATGAAATCGAGGCCTGCACGGTGTCGGGAAACGCTGTGCGCGCAACTCGCTCGCTCAAGCAGCCGGAATTCACCAGCGCTATGACCAGAAACAACGCGGATACCGTCGATCGCGCCAAATTTCGCATGGAGGGAAATGAGCGCGCCGCCACTACGATTTCGGCGGCGAGTCAATCCTCCCCCATCATTCCCCGTGCCGCCTCGCGGATAAATTGCGTAAACCATTGACTGTCATTGCGGAATTTTTTTCCCACGGCTTGAGGGCCCCAAGCTCGATGACACAAAATGTCCATTGCTCGACAGAAAATGACCATCCCGGTTTTTCATTGTGTTGCCACCTTCAGCAACTCGGCGAAAACTTCCGTCGCCGCCATCTCCGGCGCTTTGGTCGAAAATTCGCCCACGCCCAAGAGCACCGGCCAGTCGAGCGAATCTTCCGGGATGCGGCCGTGGGAGCCGCGCACGAGCGTGGCGTCGAGCGGGATCACGTCCATGAGGATGCGGAAGCCGAGTTTCTTTTTCAACAACCGCCAGGCGATTTTTAATTTCGGCGCGGACAGGCCGGGGTCAAGAAACAGTTCCACCGGGTCGTAGCCGCATTTGCGGTGAATGTCCACCGTGCGGGCAAAATCCGGCGCGCGGGCGTCATCCTCCCAAAAGTAGTAGGTGAACCAGGAGTCCGCCGCCGCCACCGCCACCAGGTCGCCGCTGCGCGGATGGTCCAGCCCGGCGGCGCGCAGGCCCGCGGCGTCGAGCACGCGTTCCACTCCGGGTGTGGCCTCCAGCGCGGCGCGGACTTGTGGCAACAGTTCCTTTTTATTGACGTAGATGTGCGCAACCTGGTGGTCGGCCACGGCGAACGCCGCGCTCCCGCCTTCGTCGAGCGTTTCGCGGCCAAGTTCGTCCTTGATACTCAGCCAGCTCTTTTGGCGCAGCACGCGATTCAAGTGCACGGGGCGCGACACCGGCGTGAGGCCGTATTCCGACAGGATGACGACCCGCACGCCGCGTTGTTCGAAGAATTCCGCGAGGCCGCCGGCGATTTCATCCACCGCCGCCAATTCCGCCGCGACACACGGGTCCTCCGCCACCGTCCCGAATTTTTGCAAACCGTAGTCCAGGTGCGGCAAATAAATGAGGTTCAAATCCGGCGCGTGCTTTTCCTCAAGCCAGCGGGCGCTGGCGGCAATCCAGTCACTCGAGGCGCGTCCGGCCGCGGGGCCCCAGAATTGCGGAAAAGGAAACGGCCCCAGCGCGGCCTTCAATTCCTCGCGCAAAGTCATCGGCTGTGTGTGGATGTCGAAAACCTTCCGTCCGTCCGCAGGATAAAGCGGGCGGGGTGTCACACTCCAATCGACGTCCGCGTGCATGTTGAACCACCAGAAAAGTTGCGCCACCGTTGCTCCGGGGCGCGCCGCGCGCAGGGCGTGCCAGAGTTTTGGCGTTTGAATGAGGCGGTTCGATTGCTTCCAAAACTGATGCTCGGCCAGATCGCGGTCGTACCAGCCGTTGCCCACGATGCCGTGTTCGCGGGGAAGCCGGCCTGTCAGGTAAGTCGCCTGCATGGAGCACGTCACCGCCGGCAGCAGTGGCCGCACGCGGCGGGCGGGATAGGCGGCGGCAAACTGCGCCAGCCGCGGCAGCCGCCCGCTGTTGAGCAGGCGCTGGGTCAAACCCACCACGTTGAGCACTGCGACTCGGGCCATACCCCACCACACACCCTCGCACGCCCGCGCGCAAAACTTTTGTCACGCCCGCCAATCGCGCTCGCGCCTGCCCTTTCACCGTGAGAATATAATATTTCTAAGAAACCACTCCGTTCCGCGTCCAAGGTTTAACCCCAAGGACCAACGGACGCCCCGGCCACGGTTGGCCCCGCCCGTTCCACTGCATGGAGACCACTCCCCCCATTTCGGGAGCCGACCCCCAGCCGCCGCCTTCGCGCACGCTGGAGCAACTTTTCCATGCCCTGGAAACGCCCTTGCTGGCCTACGCCATGCGCCTGACCCGCCAACCCGAAGCCGCCGAAGATTGCGTGCAGGAGGCCTTCCTGCGCCTGCAACCCCGGCTGGCCGCAGGGGAAGTCCAGGAACCGCGCGCGTGGCTTTACCGCACCATCCACAACCTGGCCATGTCCGGCCACCGCGCGGCCCGGCGGGTCGTGCCGTTCGAGGCTCCCACCCAGCCCAACGCCGCCAGCACCTCCACAGAAACTCCGCTATCCCCAGCCGAGACCCTGGCCGACCCACGGCCCCTGCCCGACGACGAAGTTGAGCGCCACGAAGCCGCCGGCCTCACCCGCCTCGTCCTCGATCGCCTGGAAAAATCCGACCCGCGCGCCGCCCGCCTCGTGCGTCTGAAGTTCAACGACAGCCTCTCCTACAAGGAAATCGCCGAGCGCACCGGGCTCACGGTCGGAAATGTCGGCTACCTCCTGCACCATGCGCTGAAGACCCTGGCCGTCGAGCTGGCCAGCGCCGGCCTCACGCCGTGAGCCATTCCTTCACTATCATTTAATATCTTTTATAAATAAATCCATTATTCCACGCTAATCTTTCTAAGAACCCGCCCGGCTCCGCGTCTTACCCTTATCCTCCGCTGCTTATTTTGAATTTTCCATTTTCCATATTTAATTCCTAATGTCTTCGCACCCTCCAGACGACCGCGCTCCGCCGCCCCCTCCTGCGCCCAGCCCGCGCGAGGAACTCGAGGCCCGCCTGACTGCGCTCATCCTGGGCGAGGCTGGTGATTTCGAGGCCGAGACCCTGCGCGCCCGCATCGCCGCCGACCCGGACCTGGCGGCCCTGCACCGCCGCCTCGAGGCCGCCGCCACGGCCCTGACCGAGACGCTGCATCAGCAGACTTCGACGCCCGCAACCAACCGCACGCCGCTGCCTGGAACGCCCGTGCACTTGAGCGCCGACCGGCGCGCGGCGCTGACCAATCTTTTTGGCCACGATTCCGCGCCCGCACTGAAGCCTGATTCGCCTAAAGCCACGCCTGCGTCTCAACCCGCGCGATTCAAACCACGCTTTATTGCCCAAATCCTGGCGGCGGCGGCGTGCCTGGCGCTGATGGGCTGGCTTCTGCTGGGCACCTTGGGCAATCTCGGTAGTCGGTCGAACGTCGTGCAATTGGCCAAGCAGACGGAAAAATCTGCGGTGGCCGAAGATCGCCTAAGTTCCCCGCCCTCGGCCCCGGCTGCGTCCATGCCCGCCGAAATTCCTGCCGCGCCCAGCCGCGCGCTGTCGGCGTCTGAATTGGCCAGCTCGGTCAACGGGCCCAGTAACGCCACCGTAAACGACCTCCTCGCGAAAGGCCGCGCCCAATATCTTTATGGCGATTACCAAAACGCCTTAAAGACCTTTAGCGAGGCCGCCATCTTGGACCCGAACCCTACCGAAGCTTCCGCGTACATTTTGCGCATTGAAAAGCTGCTCGGATCCGCTGGCTACATTGACTATCAAACCACGCGCGTCGGTGCAGTGGCGCAAGCGGACAATAACGGGCAGCGCCCGGCGGTGGCGGTAAATGACGCTGCCGCGACCAGCAGCGCGAAGAACGACTTCTTCACCAATGCCTCTGACAAGCTGGGCGCATCCTCCACCGCCGCAAGCAACCTCGTCCTGAACGGTGGCAATTTAAGCTACTCGGGCGCGGGGGTGGTCGATCTCGGCCACACCGTTAATTTTACCACCGGTCCCGTCGCACCGAACACTCTTGCACAAGACGCCAAAAAGGAACTGGACGCCGGACAACAAATAATCAGCGGCACTGGTAATATAACCCTCGGCGCAAGCCTCAGTAGAAATCTGACCAACGGCGGAGGCATCTTCCGCAATGGCCTGCGCCGGGTGGATTCGGGCATTGATACCGGCCTTTCGGGCACCAATGCACCGACTCTTACTCGTCAGACTGGTGCTGGGACGACGGTATCGATAATCGGCGGCGTTGTCGATGGCGGCACAAATCCAGCCAGCTTTAACAAAAGTGGCGCAGGCACACTGACACTCACAGGCAATAACACCTACACCGGCGGTTCAAAGTTGGGCGTAGGTCCATTAGATCTGCAAGGTGGAAAAAACACCTACGCCGGTGGCATAACGGTATCCGCCGGCACGGTCGCGCTTCGGGGTGACAACACCTTCTCCGGGGGCACGGTGCAACTCGGTACCCGCAACGCCCTCGCGGATAACGAAGCGTTTAATTTCAATGGCCCCGATGCGAATGGTACCGGCAAGATTTCTTTTGCTGGAAGCTCCGATGCCAATCAGTCCTCCTCTGGCGCCAAAGATGGCAACGTCTCCTGGGTTATCGGCGGCATCCCCTCTGGGGAACTGGTCAAAAATGGCACAGGCACTTTCACGCCCATTGACAACAGCGCTTACACCGGCACCACCACGATCACTGGCGGGAACTTAACCCTGGGAAATGGCTCTACTTCAGGCGCGCTGTCAACACCCCCGACGACAGCCGCTGCCACTAATATCGGTGGCGACCTTCGCTCCCAAACCGATTCTGCGTCGCTTGCGCCGCCACCACCACCGGCTCCGGCGGCTCAGCCGCCGCCCACGTTGGTGGCCAGCGCGACGGCTGCTCCCGGCCTTGCTGCGGGTGGTGGTGGCGGTGGCTTTGCCGGGGTTGGCGGCTTTGGCGCGGCGGGCGGACGCCGCGGTGGCGGCCTGGGCGGTGGCGGAGCGGGCGGCGGCGCAGGTATCGCTCGCGGAGGTGCGGGCGGCGGGCGCGGTGGTGCCGCCAGCGGACGCGGCGCTGGCGGTGTCGGTGTGCGTGGCGGTGTTCTCAGGGGTGCGCCAGGCGCGCCGGTGGCTGCTGCTCCCACTGCGAGCGAGTCAATTGGCGGCCCGGCAGTTGCGAGTGCGCCCGCGAGTCCGGGCCAACGTGCAGCAGCGTCGCGCGCTGGCGTAACAATTTCCGCTGGTACTCCTGAAAATTTCGCAACGACCGAAACCGTTAATACAACCACTGCAGCTCCACTGCTGGCCGCCACAAGCGTCACAACGCAGCTTGCTGGACTTGATAATACGACCGGTGGCGATGTTTTGCTTGGGATTAAATCCGCTCCTGCGAACGATCAACCCCTCACCCGCCCTGCCAGCGCGGTGAAATTTCCTCCACCGGTGGCGGCGGCGGAGAATCCTTTTTCGACGTTCGCGCTGAACGTCAACGATGTCTCGTACCGCCTCGCGCTCGCAGCCCTTCAGCACAACCAGTGGCCCGACCCGGCCAATGTGCGCACGGAGGAATTTCTCAACGCCTTCAAGTACAACGACCCGGCGCCGGGCCGCGGCGAGCCCTGCACACTTAACTATGATCTCGCGCAGAACCCCTTCGAGGCGGGCAGTGATTTGCTGCGCGTCTCCTTCCAAACCGCCGCCACCGGGCGCGACCGCACCACGCCGTTGCGCCTGACCATCCTGCTCGACAACTCCGGCTCGATGACGCGCGCCGACCGCGAAGCCATCCTCGCTGCGGCGCTGCAAGCCCTCGGCGCGCAGTTGCGCGCGGGCGACACCGTTTCGCTGGTCAGCTTCGCGCGCACGCCGACGGTGCGGGCGACGGCCGTGCCCGCCGCGCGTTTCAGCGAGGTGCTGCAACTGGCGACAACGCTGGTGCCCGACGGCGGCACCAATCTCGAGGAGGCCTTGCACACCGCCTATGCGACGGCCAAAAATAATTTCGACCCCGCCGCGCAGAACCGCGTCGTGCTGCTCACCGACGGCGCGGCGAATCTGGGCGACGTCAACCCGCAGGACCTCGCCGATTTCGTGGACACCAACCGCCGCGCGGGCATCGCCTTTGACGCCTACGGCGTGGGTTGGGATGGCCTGGACGACACCACGCTCGAGGCGCTCACCCGCCATGGCGACGGGCGTTATGCCTTTCTCAACAGCCCCGCCGACGTGGACGGCGCGTTTGCCCGCCAACTGGCCGGAGCGCTCGCCCCCGCCGCGCTCGACGTGAAACTGCAGCTCGAATTCAACCCGGCGCGGGTCACGTCTTATCGCCTGATGGGTTATAATAACCTGCGGCTGACGGCCCAGCAGTTCCGCGACAACACCGTGGACGCCGGCGAACTGGCCGCCGCCGAGCAGGGCACCGCGCTTTACAGCCTCATGCTGAACCCGCAGGGCTCGGGCGTCGTCGGCACGGCCCGCGCGCGGTTTCGCGATCCCGCCACCGGGCAAACGCGCGAACTGTCCTGGACCATTCCCTATCGCGGCGCGCCCGCGCCGTTCGATCTGGCATCGCCCGCGATGCGCCTCGCCGCCGTCGCCGGCTATTTCGCCGAGTACCTCCAGCGCAGCCCGTACGCCGGCGGCGTGACGCCCCGGCGCCTGCTCGACGCCTACCGGGGCGTGCCCGAGGCGTTCGCCCCCGACCAGCGTCCGGTGGAACTGCAGAATTTGCTGCGCGCCGCCGGCCAGCTCGACGGCCAGTGACCTGACAATCCTTTGACAAGAGTTTCCCTAACTTCCGCGGGTGGAAAACGTTTACCCCTCGCGGACTCACGGCCGAATCGCCCGGTTCCGTTTATTTTTTTCACCCATTCCCAATCATGAAAAAGATTCTCCCTCCCCGCTGGCTGGCCGCCGCACTCCTCGCCACTTTTCTCGCCAATTGTGTTGCGCCCACGCAGGCGGCCAACACGCCGAAAACAGTCACCCTGGATCATTTTGCGCTGGCCGGTCACTATGCCGATGGCGAGGTCACCTTCACGCTCCGGGCCCAGGCGAAAAGCCCTTCCGGCACCGAGGGCGAGGTCGCGCTGCTGACCGGACCCATCAGCCTCACCGCGGTGCCCGAAGGATTGGTCAAGCGGCTCGAGACCCGCGATGATTCCATTCTGCTGAAATACAACAGTGCCTCCGCGCTGCCGATTGAGTTGCCGTTTCATGCGCAAATCAAGGAGGCGGACGGCTGGAAGATGATTGAATTCACGCCCGCCGCGGCGAACCTCCGCGTGCTCGTGCTCGATGGCTGGCCTGACGCGGCGAAACTGGAGCTGCCCGACGCCTCCCAGCCGGTGCGCGAAAACGGCCGCGTGACCGTCAATCTCCCCGGCCAGGGCCCCGTGCGCCTACGCTGGAAGGACGTGCCGCCCGAGGGCGCGGGCAAGTTGTTTTTCTCGGCGGACGGCGCCGTGGTCGTGACCGTCGCCCCCGGCATTTTGCAGCAAACCGATACGCTCACCCTCCGCGTGCTGCAGGGGAAATTGGAGAAATTTTCCGTGGATATTTTCGGCGACGGCCAGGTGACCAACGTGGATGGCCCGGGCATACTTAATTGGGCCATCGCCCCGGGCGCAACTTCCGGCCAGCGTCGCTTGACCATCCAGCTCAACGCCCCGCGCACCGGCGAATATCCCCTAAAAGTGCAAACGCAGACGCCCCTGCCCGCGTTGCCCGCGACGGTCACGCCGCCGCGTCTGGTGCCGGTGGATGCGCTCAGCTACGGCGGTTTCCTGCGCGTGCAAAACGAAGGCGCGGTGCGCCTCGAGGTGCTGGACACCAACGGACTTTCGCAAATTGCGCCGGAGCAGTTTGCGCCGGTCAAAGTCGGCGCGCCCTCGACGCAGGCCTTCGCTTACCGTTTTGCCGACGCCGGTTTTACTTACCATGTGCGGGGCGACAATGTGAGCCCCGAGCTCAGCACGACCGCGGTGCTCACGTACCATCTCGGCGAATCCGAGGTTTCGCTCGATGCGCAGATTGATCTCGATATTCGCGAAGCGCCCTTGCGCGAACTGAATTTGATCGGCCCGGCGGACTGGTCGGTGGCGCAACTGGAAGCGCCGGACTTGTCGGACTATTTTGTCACTCCGGCCGGCAACGGCACGGTGCGCCTGCGCCTCGTCTTCGCCAAGCCGGAACTCGGACGGCAGGCGGTGCACCTGCGCCTCGAACGCAATGCGGCGCTGACAGGCGAAACGTGGAACCTACCGCCGCTCACGATTGAGAAAGTGAAAACGACGCGGGGCTTTGTTGGCGTGACGGCGAATCCGGGGCTGCGCCTGACCGCCACGAATGTGGACAACTTGAGCGACGCCGGCCCCAGCTCGTTTCCGCAACGCGTGGAGAATTTGCAGGCCGCCTGGCGCTTCCTCGACAAACCGTGGACCGCCACGCTGAAGATTGAACGCCTCACCTCCACCATTCAGGCGGACGGCCTGCAGCTTTTCTCCATCGGGCAGGGTGTGATTTACGGCAGCACGGTGCTGAACCTGCAAATCACGGGCGCGCCCGTCACGGTGCTGCGCCTGCAAAACTCCGGCAACTACCGCAACTTGGTTTTCACGGGACGCGACTTGCGCAATCAAACGTTGCGCGACGACGGTGTGTTTGAAGTCAATCTCCAGCATCCGACCACTGGCGCGTACACGCTGCTGGCCACCTACGAAATGCCGTTCGACGACGCGGGCACCACCTTGCCCTGCACGGGCTTGGTGCCGCTGAATGTGCAGTCCGAGCAAGGCTACATTCTCGTGGCGAGCAGCCATCCGTACAACGTCACGCCGGGCAATCTCTCGGCGGGGTTGATTCGCCTGGAAAACGCGGAGATCCCGGCGGAGTACAAGCTGCTGACCGAAGCGCCGATTCTCGCGTCGTACCAATATTCGGCCCGGCCATTCAGCGCCTCGATGAACCTGGCCCTGCTGCCGCCCGGGCGCGTGGTGGACCAGGTGGTGGACATCGCGCAACTGGACACGCATATCTCGGCCGCGGGGGAATTGCGCACGACCGCCAGCTATTTGATCAAGAGCAAGAGCCACGACCATTTGCGCGTGACGCTGCCCGCGGGTGCGAAGCTTTGGAGTATTGCCGTGGGCGACAATCCGGTCGTCGCCGTGGCCGACAAAAATGCGCTGCTGGTGCCGCTGCCGCGCCAAGGCGACCCGAATGTGCCCTTGCTCGTTAAAATTGATTACGGCATGGCCATCGACAAACCGGATCACATCGGGGTGGCGGCGCCCACGCTCGACGCACCAGCCCTGGTCACCGATTGGTACCTGACGGCGGATCCGCATCATGTCCTCAAGCCGCTGGGGGCCGCGCCGTTGGATGAAGCGCCGCATACCACCGCGCTGGCGTGGTTGGGCCAGATGGCCTTGAGCGACCACTATCCGGAGGGCCGCCGCGCCTTTTGGAAAGGCGTCTGCTTCTCTATTGCGGGCCTGGTTTTGCTGCGCCTCGTGCGTGGACGCGCGTGGTGGGTGCGCGGCGCCGGCGGCCTGGCGGCGTGCGCTCTGGGGTTGGTGGGCCTGCAACTTTTTATGCTCGTGGGCCTCAATGCCATCCACTCGAGTTCGACCGCGGAAGACCAACTGAGTCCCTATGCTTCGCTGGCGATTCCAACCCTCGCCGTGGCACCGTACACCGGCCCGCTGGCGGCCGGCCGTCAGGTGCATTTGTCGGTGCCGCTGGTCGAGGCCAATCACACGCTGGCCTACGATTTTGCGAGCGAAGCCACGCCGGAAGCCGCCCGCTATCAGCCCGCGGCGTGGCTGCTTTTGCCGGGAGCGCTGCTGCTGCTCGGCAGCTTTCGTCCATCGACCAAACGCGGCCCGTTGCTTTTCGCGCTGGCTGCGTTGTTCCTGCTCGGCGGCACGCTGGGCCTGCCGGAAGCGCCTTTTTGGTTTTGTCTGACGCTGGCACTCCTCCTGGAATGGCTCGGCGCGCGCGGTCTGCTGGCCCTGCGCTCTGGACCGCGCCCCGCGCCGGTCGGCCACGCGCCGGACCCGCTCGCCGTGACGGCGGCGCTCGTGCTCGCGCTGTGGTTTGGCCACTCGCCCGCAGTGAAAGCCGCCACCGCGCCATCCGTCGCCCCCAAAACAATTCCGGCAGCTCAGATCATTGCTGACAGCATTTCCACGCCGGTTCCCGCGCCAACGCCATCCACCCCGCCGTGCGGCGTGATTGTTTCACTGACCCAGCACGGCACGGTCGTGAAAGATGGCTTTGTGCGCCTGCAGGCGGAGTTGCTCTGGCGCGCCGACCGCGGCGACAAAATCACGCTTCTGCGCGCTCCGGCGGTGCTCACGGCTTTCGAGGGCGCAAAAACCGGCGTGCTCCTCACCCAGGAAGCCACGGACACGGGCACCAATTACATATTGACTGCTAATGATACGGGAACATTTAATATTTCCTTTGCTTATGAAGAACGGGCGGAGGCCTCGTCCAATCTGGCCGGGGGCGCGGGCGTGACCCTCCCCACCCCGGGCGGCCTCGTGAATGAAATCACGCTCGATTTTGAGCAGCCGGATCTCGAAGCCAGCGCGCCTGGGGCCATCACGCTGCGCACGACCACCAACGAACAGAATCTTTTGCATGTGGTTGCCGCCTATGCGCCCGGTGCCGCGCCCGCATTGCGGTGGGTGCCGCGCGCGCGGGATTTAAAAACGGAGAAGCCCGCTTTTTACGCGGTCTGGCAGCAACTCTTTGTCCCCTCCGCCGGCATTGTGGACGGGCGGCATGAAGTGCTGGTGCGCCTGGCCCAGGGCGAAATCAAGGAGCTGACCTTCAGCGTGCCGCCGGGTTTGACCATTGCCAATGTGCTGGCCGACGGCCTGACCGTCTGGCGCTTCGATCCGGACCAGCACAAGTTGATTACCTATTTTGAACCCGCGCGCAAAGCGGACTTCTCCCTCGTCATCCGCTCCCAGGCGGCGACCTCGCCGCTGCCGGCGCAAACCACCCTCGCGCCGCTGCGCCTTGACGGCGCGACGGGTGAAGTCGGCAGCCTCCTCGCCATCGCCACCGGCACGGAAGTGCAGCTCAGCCCCAATCTCACGACCGAGGGACTGGCCGATATCAACCCCGCGGATTTTCCCGCGCGCCTGGCGCAGAATGCCTCGACACCCAACAATGCTTTGACCGTGCGCCGCGCCTATTCCTACGGCGCCGCCCCGGCGTCGCTCAAACTCGAGGCGCTGGCGGTCGAGCCCGACGTGCGCGTCGCCACGCAACAGACGCTTTCGCTCGGGGAGGACCGGCTCGTGTTGGTGACGCGGCTCGACGTGACCGTCGCGCGCGCGGGCATTTTTCAATTGAGTTTTATTCTACCGCCCGGGCTGGAACTGGAAACCCTCAGCGGCCCGCAGTTGAGCCACTGGCTGGAGGCCGATGCGCCCGAGGGCCGCCTGGTGACGATGTATTTAAAAAGCAAAACACAGGGTGCCGCGCGCTTTGACCTGACGCTCAGCGGACCCGGCGTGTCGGCGGCGAAAAACTGGAGCCTCCCGCGCGTCATCGTGCGCGAGGCCGCCAAACAAACCGGCGACCTCGCCATTTTGCCTGAAATCGGCCTGCGGCCCAACCTGGTGACGCATACGAACCTCACGCAGGTGGACCCGCGGCAATTCGGCATCACCGATGACCGCGCCCTCGCCTTCCGACTGCTGCAAAGCGACTGGAACCTCGCCTTCGACATTGAAAAAATCGACCCGTGGATTCAGGTGAAATCCCTGCAAGATGTCACGGTGCGCGAGGGGCTGACCGAGGTGCGCGCCTCGCTGGATTATGATATTCAAAACGCGGGCGTGCGCGAGTTGCGGCTGAAATTGCCGGCCAACGCCGTGGGCGTGCACATCAGCGGCGCCCAGGTCGGCGACACCGTTGAGAATCCGACGACGCCCGGCGAATGGCTCGTGCACCTCCAGCGTCGCGCCCTGGGCAAGCTCAACATGCAGGTCACTTACCAGATCCTGCCGACCGGCAACGACCAGAACCTGGCGCTGGCCGGCGTGCAAACGCCCGGCACCAATGTGCAAAACGGCTACCTCGCCATTCGCGCGCGGGGCCGCCTCGAAGCCCGGGTGCCCAATCCGCCCGCCGCCTTGCAAAAAACGGACTGGGAATCCGTGCCCCTGGAAACCCGACGGCTGTTCGACGCCTCAGCGCCGAGCCTCGCGTTTCGCGTCGTGGATGCGAATTATGCGGTGGCCGTGGAAATCGCCCGGCATGAAGCCGCGGACATGCTGCCCGCCCGCGTGCTGTCCGCCGACTTGCGCTCGCTCGTTTCGCCGGACGGACAACTGCTGACGATTGCGACGGTGAAACTGCGGCCCGGCGGCAAGCGCAACTTGAACCTGCGTCTGCCCGCCGACGGCCAATTCTGGTTCGCCTTTGTGAATGACAAGGGCGTGAACCCGAGCCTCGGCGGCGCCAAGGGCGACGAAATCCTCCTGCCGCTCGAGCCCCACCCGGTGCAAGGCCAGCCCACCGTGGTCGAATTTTTCTACTCCCAACCGTTGGCGGGCGCCGGGCGGCTGGACAACGCGACGCTCGCCGGCCCGAAATTCGACCTGCCGCTGGAAAATATTTCCTGGGAATTATTCCTACCCGATGCCTGGACGGTCACCACCTGGCCCAAACTCTGGCAGCGGGTGGAGCTCGAGCCCGCTGCGCGCGCGTCGGCCTGGCGCAGCCTGAAGGATTATTTGAGCAGCGAAAGCGACCGGGAGAAGGAGCAAGTCAACGCCGCCAACGGTTATCTCGCGGCGGGCAACCAACTGCTGCTCAAGGGCGAGCAGCAGCAGGCCCGGGACCTTTTCAGCAACGCGTACCAGATTTCGAAGAGCAGCGCGGCGTTGAATGAGGACGCACGGGTGCAATGGCAAAACACGCTCGAGCAGCAGGCGCTCGTCGGCCTGGCCAACCGCCGGAACAATTTCATCGTGAGCAACGGCGGCACGCTGGCCAGCGGCGCCAACCCGGCCGCGCCTGCCGGCGGCGGGGGCGACAACGGCGTGCTTTCGCAAACCGCAGTTTTGAATTTCACCGATCAGCAGGCGCGCATGGTGCTCGGCACGAATGATGCGCAGGACAACGCCGTCCTCGCCCAGCTCGCGCAGCGCCTGGTGCAGCAGCAATCGGCCACCCTCCCGCAGCCGGCCGCCATCCGCGCCACGTTGCCTGAACGGGGAACGACGTACAAATTTACGCAATCGTTGCAAGTCAATCCCTGGTCCGACCTGACGTTGAATCTGACGGCGGGCCCGGCGACCTCGAAAGCGTGGTCGGGCTTGGCCGCGCTGGCTGCGCTTGGCGCGCTGGTGCTCGCCGCCGGCGCGGTGGGCCGCCTGAAGCGCGCGTAGGCCGGAATCCTAAACGCCCGGTGTAGCCGCAGCCGCCGGAGTGGCGGAGGGAACGGGCGAAGCCGGCGCATCGGGGGCGTTCGGCGGCTTCTGCAAACGCATCTTCGCCATCGGGGCAAATTCATCGAGCCCGCGTTCAATCACGAGGCGGTACAAACTCTGCGCTTCATTCAACTTGTTTTCCTGCTCATACAAATTCGCCAAATAGAAAATGCAGCGGCCCATCCAATACCGGCCCTCGCCCTGCTGGCCGAGGTCCGCGCCGTAAGCCGGGTCGTCGCGCAGGGGCGCGATTACCGACCAGTAGGTGACTTCGGCATTCTCGCGCTCGGCGGCGGTGCCCGATTGCAGGAGAAAGCCCAATTTGAAACCGGCTTCCACGCGTGCATCCACCGGCAGGCTCGTCGAGGCGACCAGATTTTCGAGCGCGTCAATGGCCGCGGCCCGCCGCCCCTTGTCCTGCCCGGCCAGGGCCACCAGACAATCCGCGCGCGCCATAGCCACGCGGTCGCGCATCGGGTGATTGGGCCAGTTCGCGAGCAAAACATCATAGGCGGCCAGGGCGTCTTTGACATTGTTGCGTTTGCGTTCGAGGTCGCCCGCGAGCCGCAAGGCATCGTAGACCAGCGGACTGTCCTTATAATTTGAGCGCAGGAGCGCCAGCAGCGCCAGCGCATCCTCGTTTTGATTGCGGGTGGCGGCGTTGAGCGCTGCATAATACAAGGCCAGCGGCGCGAAATCAGATTGTGGAAATCGCTGGACCAAATCCTTCATCATGGTCTGGGCCTTGGCAAAATTGCCCGCGACGGCCTCCTGGCTGGCCTCGTCGAAAATCGATTGGGCGGCGGCGTTGGACTTGGGAAAGTCGGCGCGCAGTTTCTCAAACAGCCGCGTGTAGTCGTCCTTGTTGCCGGCCAGCAGGGCGGCCTGGCCGCGCAAAAGCAAGGCGCTGGCGCGCAATTCATCGTTCGCGGCCGCATCGCCCGGCGGCAAAGCATCAAGGGCCGCCTGAAAAGCGTTGGCGCGCGCGAGGGCCGAAGGCTGGCGCACGGACACCGCAAGCTGGGCTGAAAGCCAGCGCAAGCGCAGCGCCAGGTCCGCGGGCGGTTCATTCGCGCCGGGCGTGAGCAATTGATCGAGGCGGTCCAGCGCTTCCGTGTCGCGCCCGAGGTCGCGCAGGGTGCTCAAGACACTCCACCAGGCACGCCAGCGGTCCAACGGCTCCACGTCCGCGCGGCCGGCTGTGTCGTCGAGATTTTTTAAGGCGGCTTCCGGGTGGCCGGCGCGCAACTGGCTTTGCACCGCGCGAAAGAGGAGCACACCGCGCGGGGCGGGCGGCATCGGATCCGTCAGCAATCCGGCGTACAATTCGGCGGCATTGCGAAAGTCGCCGTTCAAATAATAGAGATCGGCCTGCAACGCGGAAAGGCGGGCCCGTTCGGGGCCTTCGGGCAAATCCGTCCGCAGTTGGTTCACATAATCGGCGGCGGTGCGGTATTGCTTGGGCTCGCTCATCCACGCGATGTAGGCGAGCAACCCGAGTGCGGCCTGCCGCGAGGGCGATCCCGGAAACTGCTGGAGCAATTGCTGGGCATTGTCATTGGCCGCCTTCACCTGATTCTGGCTCAGGGCCAGTTGCGCCCGCAGCAGGTAAAGCTGGTCGAGGAGCGGATGCTTCTGGGCGTCGTTGATCAACTCGTCAAAAAAGGCCTGCTGCTCCTTGGGGTCGCTGACAAAGGCTTTGTTGTTCTGCAGCAACGCCAGGGCCCGCTCCATGGACAAGCGGTCGCGCCGGCCCGAGATGATTTCCTCCAGCCGCTGCATGCTGTTGTAGGAATCGGGATCCAGCAGACCGAGCAGCAGGCGTATCTCATCCCTCGTGTCGTCCTCCAAGGACCAGGAACGCCACAAATCCTGCGCGACCGCGAGCGCCTCGGCGTGGCGGTTCAATTTCTCGAGCACCACCGCGCGCAAGAGGCCGAACTTCACGCCCTCGCGCTGGCCGCGATATTTGTCGGCGCTCTGGCGCAAGGTGAGTTCGCGCGCGGGGGTCGCCTCCTCGGAGAGAATGAGGCCGCGTTGAAACGCCGCCTCGAACTGCGCCTGCTGCAAGGTGCCGGTGGCCGCATCGCGCGCCTGCTCGCGGGCCTTGTTCGCCGCCTCCATCTGCCCCATGTGGTCGGCCAGCAAACTTTGGGTGAAGAAATACCAGGGTCGGTCCGCCGACGATAAACTGGCCGGTTCGACGGAAAGCAAGTGATTCGAGGCGTCCAGCCAGAGGCCCGCCCGCGCCTCCAACAGCGACAAGCGCAAGAAAAAGGCGGGCGAATTTTTCCCCGCCACATCGTACAGGGCCGCCCGCGCCTCGGCATCGCGACCCAACGCCAGCCGCACACTGGCGAGACCGAGGTTGATTTCATCTCGGCGCGCCACCGGCAGGTCCGCCGCGCTTAGGGCCTTAAGCAAAAGCGGTTCGGCCTGGGCCGGCAGGCCGGATTGCAGCGCCGCGAGGCCAACCTGCGCCGATTGTTCCGCGGTGACAGTGGGAGCGACATCCGTCGGCGGCGGGGCCAGGGGCGCCTGCCGTTCCGCCGACGGGATGGCGGGACTCGTGGCACCGGCGGAAAAATCCGCGGCGGAACGCACCGGCGGAGCGACCGGCATCGGGGCCGGCGCGGTTTGCGCGGAGGCCAAGGCCCACGCCCCGCAGACACACAGCAACAGCCCGGCGGCGCGCCCGCCGCCCGGGAAAAATTCGTGCAAACCTCGACCAACGTAGTTCATTTGACCACCATCGTCACCGGCTGGCTGACCACGGTGCCGTAGCGATTGGTGATTGTCACGACATAAGTGCCCGCTTGCGACTTTTGCACACTCTTCAGGGCCAAGCCGGGCAGATTCACATAGGAGACGTGCGTCGAATTTCGCAACGGCTTGTTCTTAAAATACCACTGGAACTGCATTTGGCTGGGGCTCTTGGCCACGACCGTCAAATTGACATTGGCGCCAACTTTGACCGTATGCGTCAACGTGGGTTGCTTGGACACCACCGGCCCGCCCAGCACGATGGTAAATTGCTCCGCCGCCTGCGCCCCGGCGCCGTCCTGCACGAACAGCGCAAACGTCACCGGCCCCGTCGCGCCCTTGCGTGGGGTGAGAATAATCTTCGAACCATTGAAACTCACCGTGATAAGCTTTTGCTTGGGCGGGTTGACCTGATAAAACATGGACAACGCCGCCGTCGAATTATTCGTCAACGGGAAGAGCGGCATCTCCTGGGCCTGGCTGACAATCAAATTGTTAAAGGAGACGCTACCGTTAAAATTGACCACGGGCAGTTGGGGGAAGCCGACAACTGCGGAATGGGGATTATTGGGATCGGAATTGTAGAATAATTCGTACAAATCGCTTTCTCCATCGCCATCGGTATCGGCATTGAGCGGATTGGTATGGTAGAGATTCACTTCGTCGCCATCGGAAATGCCATCCCCATCGGTATCAGCATTGAGCGGATCGGTGCCGTATACGAATCGTTCATCATAGTCGTTCAACCCATCGCCATCCGTGTCGGGTTTGGTCGGATCCGTGCCGAGGTTGTACTCCTGGAGATTCGTAAGGCCATCTCCGTCGTAATCACCATCGGCGCTGTTGACCCCGGTGTTGTCATTGGAATTTAAGCCGAAGAACTCTTCCCAAGCATCCGGCAGACCGTCGGCATCGTTGTCTGTGCCGCTCAGCGGATAAGTGGCATTGGAAGTCAAGTACGTCACCGTGACGTTCGCGCCCGGCGTGGCGTTGGGAAAGCCGGTGAGCGCCAAGGTTACGTTCGCCTGCGAAAGATTACCGATGGCATCGGCCACATTCATGCCGCCGCCAATGACGCGCGCAAACACCGTGTAGCCGCCATCGTTGGAGGGACCGAAGACGGACGTATCGTCGGCCAAATTGATGAACCACTGCGAGGTGGCGCTGTCGGGCGCGTTGCCCAGCTTCGCCATGGCGACCGTGCCGCGCACATTGGGCAGGCTGTATTCGTTGGTGATGGCCGCGCGCGTCGGGACCAGTTCGAGTCCGCTGGCATTGCCACCGGTAAAGGACACCCGGTAGCCTCCGCCTTGGATAATGGAAAAGGCCGACTCTTTATCCACGCGGTGCACCATGCTATAGGCATAGGCATCGTCGTGCACATACTGCAAAAAATTGGCGACGGTGTTCGGCGCGGCGCTGGGCAGCATTTGCATCAGAATGGGCCCCAGCCCGGTCTGGACCTGCACGACATTGCCGGTGATGTTTTTCAACCCGAACAAGTCCTTGTAATCGATAACGATGGGCTTGGTCGAACCGAGCAGCACGCCATTGCTGGGAATTATCTTCTTGATGTAAAAGTCCCCATCCGCCGCGTGGCTGGTTGAGCTCAGCACAGCGGCGGCGAGCAAAAATACGGCGGTTTTCCAACGGGGTATCATGGGCAGCATCATAACAAGGCGAGGAATAGATTTCAACGACAATGACCGGGGTCGAGGTAAAGATTTGGTCATAAACCGGCCTTTTCCCCCGGGCAGGCGCTGATGACTCCCGGGCACGGAGGCAAGTTCCGCCGCGTTCGAGAGCCTCTTCCTGCTTCTAAGAGCAGCCAATACCGCCTTTTCTTCCAACATATTGGCGCAGCCTTGGGCGGTTCACATTATTTCACGATGACGGTGGCGGCCTTGCTGGTCGCCGTGCCAAAGCCATTGGTGACTTTCAGGGTGTATTTGCCCGCGGCCTTGGTTTGCACCTTGGTCAGCGCCAGACTTGCGGTGGTGGCGCCCGCGATGCTGCCTTTGGTGTTTTTCACGGCCACCCCACCCTTCAGCCATTGATATTTCAGGGTCGCCGCGCCGACGGCCTTGGCCGTCAAGGTGAGATTCGCGCCTTTTTTGACGGTGACGCTCGCCTTCGGCTGCGTGGAAATTTGCGGCACTCCGATGTTGAAATTGATGGAAGTGGTCACGCGCCCGCCCGCGCCATCTTCGCCGGAAAAGGTGATGACGACGGTGCCGGTGGCGTTGGCCTTGGGCTTGAAGAAAACCTTCGTGCCACTGGCGGCAATATCCAGTTTGTTAGTGGGGACCGTGGCGACTCCGAGGTAGGGCACCACGCCGGCACTGTAAAGGACGAGGTTCTGCAATTTAGGGACGGTGCTATTCGTATAGTCGGCCATCGTGTAGTTGCTCAAGGGCATCTGCTGGAACGAGCCGCCATACGCGCCGCTGAAATCAAAGGACGGCAGCGCGGCAATCGCGTCCACCACAGTCATGCCGTCGCCCAACACCTGCCCGAAAACCGTGAAACCGCCATTGTTGCTGGCGCCCAGGCTATCCGTATTGTTGCCCGTGTTGATGAACCACTGGCTGGTCGCGCTATCCACATTTCCACCCTGCTTGGCCATGGCAATCGTGCCGCGCACATTGGGCAGGCTGTATTCATTGGGAATGGCATTATGGGTGGGCACAAGCGTGAGCGTGCCGTTGTAAATCAGGGTCGCGCCACCTTGAATGACAAATCCGGAGTTGCTGCCAGGGGTCACCGAGCCCGGATCCGACCGCTGCACCACCCCAAACGTGTAGGCGCCGTCGTTTATGTAGCGGACAAAATTTGCCACCGTCTGCGGCGCAACGCTGTCGAAAAGTTCCAAATACATATTGCCCAGCGTCGTGTTCAGTTGCACGACCGTGCCTGTGGTGCCATTGAAGCCGAACATCTGCGCCATATCCACCGAGTAGTTGCCGCTGTTCTCGGTGACACTGACATTGCCGGGGTGAAACTTCACCACCAACGCCGGTGCCGCCGCCCGCGCCGCCGGGGCGAGCGCGAGGCCAAGAAGAGCCCAAACGATGGTTTTCCACTTTTTCATGCAAACGGTATTATACCTCTAATCGCTGCACAGATAAAGACCGCAATGCGGGTGTTTTATTCCCACCCGCCTTGGCCCGCTCCCGCATTTACCCCCTTTTAACACGGCGCCTCAATGCATCGGCTCGGCATAAGGACGCAGGGGCGCAGTGGTGGGGTTGCGCTGGTCCAGTTCGTCCCCGGCATAATCGTGGACCAGCGCGCCCGCGGCATAGTCGGAGTCAAAAATGACTTGGCCGGTATTGCTCCATGTGGTCTGGCGGCCCTCGTAATGCCCGCGGGCATCGCGCTGGGCGAGTTTGATGATTTGCCCGTTCTCGGCCCATTCGCGCACGCGGGTGACGGGGCCGGCGGAAGTGGCCACACCGATTTCCGTCATGGTGCGATTGCGGCCATTGATCCAGAAATCGGTCACGCGCACCAGCGCGCCCTGGGCATCGTACTCCTCCCGCCGCTGCACCACGGTGGTGCCTTGGAAATAAAGTGTGGTCTGCACCGGGACGCCCACGGGTGTCCATTCGGACACACTGAGGGGCAACGCGCCGGGGCCGTAGTACACGGCGCGCACGGCCTGCCCGCCGGGGGTGTACCAAAACTCGGCAAAGGGTTTGCCGCCGAAAGTCTGGGTGCGGTGCCAGCGTCCATCCGCCAATTTCTCGTCCGCTGTTTTCATCAACGGCGAACTGGACGCAGCGGAAGGTGGGGCCGCCGGCATCGTCATGCCCGGCAGCGCCCCACCCTGCGAACCCGTCACCTTATTCTCCAACGGCGCGGAATTGCTCTGGCAGCCGGCGAACACGCCCGCCAGTGCCAGAACCGCAAAGGCGCCTCGACTGCCCGTTATGCTCCACGTTGACATGAGATTATCTCCGACCGTTGCACGACAAAAAGGTTCAACCCACGATCAGGGCAATCTGTTCGCCGGGCCCGTGCACGCCTTCAATCAAAATGCCCTCGATGTCGGCGGTCTTGGAGGGGCCGGTCGCCCAAATAATATTCGGATCCGGTCCCAGCGTGGCCACCGCATCGACCACGGTCGGGTGAATCTGCGCGCGTGTGAGCACGGCGACATGGATCCACGGCGCCAGGGCCGCCAGGCGCCGCGAAGTCGTGGCGTCATTCAAAATAATCGTGCCCGTTTCGGCGATGGCCCCGGCCGCGCGCGTGATGCCGAACGCGTAATCGTCCACGCGGGTGCGGTCGAATTCCGTTTCCAAAATAAAGTCTGCGCCGAAATACTCCCGTAGCGAGGGCAGCAGCGCCGGGTCGCAATAACCGCGCAGGAATTTCCCCGCGCGCAAGTGCGCGACGAGCGCCGCCGGGTCCGTCAGCGCCAAGCCGTGCACGAGCTTGATGCGCTCGATGAACAGCTCGAGCGGGTCGCGGTGGTCCATGAGCGAGCGGGCGACCGCCAGCTCGGCGTCCCACTGCGGCAGCGGGGCGCGCTCGGGCAGCGGGGCCAAAGCCGCCCGCACCCGGGCCAGGAAATCTTCACGGGTGCCACTCATGCTTTTGGTGGGGTTGGACGGTTGCGCAGCCAGTGGCGGAACTGGCCGCCGCGCCAGGGCGGCAGCGTGCGATGGTCCTGCCAGGCCCGCACGGGCGCGGGCACCAACGCGCGCGGCGCGAAATTAATCGCTCCACCCATCATCAGCGCCGCCTTCCACGCCGCGGGCTGGCTGGCCAGCACCGACCACGCGCCCATCGGCGGCGTGCCGGAGGTCGGGCCTTTTTCGCGTTTGTTTTTGTCGCGCAGGCGCAGCAGTAAATCGGGAATCGGGATGTTGACCGGGCAGACTTCCTGGCACGCGCCGCACAGACTCGAGGCCTTCGGCAAGTCCGCCATCTCGGGAAATTTTTCCTTCGCCAGCAAGGGCGAGAGCACCGCGCCGACCGGGCCGGGATAAACGCTGCGGTAGGCGTGGCCGCTGGCCTGCCGGTACACCGGACACACATTCAGGCACGCGCCGCACCGGATGCAGCGGAGAATGTCGCGGCAGTCGCTCGCAAGGACATCGATGCGGCCGTTGTCTACAAACACGACGTGCATCTCATCCGGCCCATCGGGCTGGGTGGGCAGGCGCGGGCCTTTGATAAATTCGGTGTACACCGTCAACTGCTGTGCGGTGGCGGAACGCGCGAGCAGATTCAGTAAGAGCCCGAGGTCCTGGTCGCGCGGGAGAATTTTTTCAATGCCGACCATCGCAATGTGGCAGCGCGGCGCGGCCAGCGAAAAACGCGAATTGCCTTCGTTGGTCACCAGCACCAGCCGGCCGCTTTCCGCGACGACGAAATTCGCGCCAGTCAGGCCGACATCGGCTTCGAGGTATTTCTGGCGCAGGAACAGGCGCGCGCGGCGGGTGATGACCTCCGGCTCGTCGTTGTACGCGCCGAGACCGTTTTTCTCAAAGCACACGGCGACCTCGCGGCGGCTTTTGTGAATGATAGGGCGGACGATGTGGCTCGGGTGATCGTGGTCAATCTGCACAATGAATTCACCCAGGTCTGTCTCGAGGCATTCGACGCCGTGCTTTTCCAGAAAATGCGCCAGCTCTGTTTCCTCGCTCACCATGGTCTTGGCCTTGACCATTTTTTTCGCGCCGCGCTTTTGCAGGATGCTGAGCACGGCCTGGTTGGCGTCCTCGGCGGTGGCGGCCCAATGCACCTGCACGCCGTTGGCCTTGAGCTTCGCCTCCACTTGCGGCAGGTAGGTGTCGAGATTTTCGATGACGTGCTGCTTGATGTCGCCAGCCAGTTCGCGCAGCCGGTTCGCATCCGGGAAATGATCAAAGAGCAGCTTCGTGCGCGCCTCGTGGGTCTTTTTCGTGCTCTTGTACACGGACTCCCTCGTCTCGGGACGCAAGTCGTGGGCGAAGGCATCAATGGGGGAAAGTTTCACAGTGGTAGGGAGGGAAACGGCCGCACCGACCGGAGGCGGTCAAAGAGCGAAACGCTGGCGTTGATTTGACGCCAAATCTCTTCCGCCGTCAAGGCCACGCCTAAGTCAGCAGAAACGCGGTTTGCAATCTCGTCCTGAGCGAAGCATAAATTCAGGCACTGTTCTGCCGGCATATGGATACCCCAACTCTCCATTCCATTGAAGCCAAGGCGTTCGTGCCCGCTCGGGACTTCGCCCTCTCGCAGCGTTTTTATCAAGCCATCGGTTTTACCCTGCTCTGGTCCACGCCGGAATTGGCCTCCTTTCGTCATGAGGGCTCCAGCTTTTTGCTCCAGAATTTTTACGTGCGAGCACTCGCGGAGAACTTTAAAATGCATCTCTGGGTGGAGAACGTCGATGCATGGTGGCGGCAGGTCGCGATCGCCGCGGCGCCGTTCGGCATCCCAGTCGAGCCGCCGCAAGACCGCCCGTGGGGCATGCGCGACTTCCCGTTGCTTGATCCAAGTGGGGTGTTGTGGCGCATCGGCCAGCCGCTTGCTGCAAAGATTTCCACCTAGCACGTCCATTGTCTCTCATGCCCGCCAAAACCAAATCCCGCGCCCAGCCCTTGCGTATTGCCGTTGCCGGAATCGGCGAAGTGGCGCGGCGGAACTATCTGCCGTTTCTGGCCAGCCAGCCTGACGTGACCCTGGCGTTGTATAATCGCACTCCGGAAAAAGCGGCGGAGGCCGCCCGCGAATTTGGTGGCGTGGCCTGTACGTCGCTCAAGGAACTCGCGGCGTGGAAACCAACCACCGTGCTCGTGCTGACGGCGGAAACCTGCCGGCATGAAGTGGGCACGGCATTGCTCAAGCTCGGCGTGCCGCGCATCTTTTTTGAAAAACCGCTCGTGGCTGTGCACGGCCAGGCCAACGTCGAGGAGGCGGATTTTTTCAAGGCCCGGGCAATGCTGCGGCTGGCGGCCAAACGCCAGTGCGAGACGGCCATGGTGTTTAATTACCGGTTTTTCGAGCAGACCCTCGCGGCGCGCAAAATCGCGGCCCAGCGAAAATTCGGCCCGGTCATCAATATTACCGGCCAGGTGCATTACGCGTGTTGGAGCCATTGCCTCGACTTGATTTATCACTTTGCGGGCGAAGTGCGGGAAATCACGGCGCTGCGCGGGCCGATGGCGCGCACGGGCGACCGCGTCGGCACGGCCCATGATGTGGCGGCGGCCTTCGTCACCGCCGGCGGCGCGGCGGGCACCATCCTGGGCACCGCCGGGATGAAGTGGCAACACCCGCTGTTTGAACTGGTTTTCACTTTTGCGCATGGGCGCATCCATTTGCGCGATCTCGATGGCACGCTGGAAATTCTCGACGGGGCACGACGGCAGCACGAAACCATCACCTGCGTGCGCGATGCCTCGCGCTGGAATCACTACGACGACTCGTTCAAGAAAGCAGTCGGCGCTTATGTGCAATCGTTGCGCGAAAAGGCCCCGCCACCCGTGCCGGGAATCGACGGCCTGCGCGAACTGCAATTTGAGGCCGCGTTGCGCCGCTCCATCCGCGAGCGCCGGCCGGTGAAACTCGCGAAGGAGTTTCCGCTGTAGCACTACACTGCATTCACCGCAAAGGCGCAAAGAACGCTAAGGACAAAAAAGAGGAACTCCCTTGCTTTGTAGAAAGGACAAAAAGGCCGTCGCAAGCGACGGCCCTCAGTTTAGTTCGCACAGGTGGATGAATTCTACAGAGCAGAACTCTCTTTTTGCGCTCTTTGTGTCTTTGCGGTAAAAAACCCTTACTTGATTAGCCCGCCGTTTTTCAGCGCATCGCGCAAAATTTGCGCGAGGTGCAGGGTCTTGATGGGCGCGCCGTCCTTCACCGCCATGCCGGAAAGGTGCAGCAGGCAGCCGCCGTCGGCGGAGGTCATCACGTCCGGCTTGGCCGCGCGGATGTAGTCCAGTTTCAAATGGCCCATCCCCGCGGAAATTTCCGGAAAGGTCACCGAAAACGTGCCGCCGAAGCCGCAGCATTGCTCGCCCTCGCCGAAGGCCGCCACTTTCAACTCCGCAATCGAGCCGAGCAACGCCAACGCCGCCGGGCCGCTGTTCGAGCCGCGCGAGTGACATGACTGGTGGAAAGCGACGGTCGCGGGAAATTTGCCCGGCCAGGTTTTCACCCCGAGGCCGTTGACAATGAAATCCGCCAATTCCCACGTGCGCCCGGCGAGCGCCTCCACCGCCGGGCGGTCCGTTTCATGTTCAAACTCGAGTGGCGCGCCGTGCAACAACATCGCTGCGCAGGAACCGCTGGGCACCACCACGGGAGCGGAGCCGGTAAAAATTTTCACGGTGTGCCGCACCACCCGGCGCGAGGCCGCCCAATCGCCCGCATTGAAGGCCGGCTGGCCGCAGCACGTTTGCCCCTCGGGAAAATCCACGGTGCAGCCGAGATACTCGAGCACTTCGACCGTCGCGCGCGCCGCATCGTCGAAAAACGCGTCGCACAGGCAGGTCGCCATCATTTGCACGTGGCGGGAGGTGGGACGCTGGGCGGGAGGGGCGCTCATGGGAGGAAAGTGTTTTAAGGCTTAGTGTTCTAGTACTTGGTTCTTAATGCGCGAGTCTCGGTTGCAAAAGTGGAGGCTTGGCTTTGTACCCTTGATTCAATCTTCGCGATCTTTGCGTCTTTGCGGTTATTCTAGTTTAGCCGCGCGGCGCGTAAGTGGTGGCTTTCAAAGTGGACGCGAGATGCGCGCGGAAAGCGACGCGGTCCTTGCACACGCCGAGGGCAATCCACTGGCTGGCCAGATTGCCGAGCGCGGTGCCCTCCAGGGCGAAGGCCATCACCGGCAGGCCCGCGGCATCGGCGGTGGCCTGCGCGAGCAGCGAATTTTTTGCGCCGCCGCCGACCATCAGGATGCGCTGGAATTTCCGGCCCGTCAGCTTTTCAAATTGACGCATCGCACCGGCATGGCCTCGGCCGAGCGAATCGCAGATGAGACGCGTGTAACCCGCCAGATCCGCCGGGGGCTTGCCGCCTTTTTTCTTCAGATGCGCGTCGATGGCCTCGCGCATCGAGACGGGCTTGCCGAAAACGGGATCACGGGCATTGAGCAGCACGGGCGGGCGCGGTCGCTTCGCCGCCGTCGCGATGAGTTCGGCCCAATCCTTGTGCGTTTTGGGACGCGTGCCGAACGCGAGCAGGGTCTGTTCGAGCAGCCAGAGGCCGACGATATTGGTCAGCGGGCGATAGCCGCCCAAGCCGGTGCGCTCATTGGCGACTTTGGCCTTCAAGGCCGCCGCGCCGAGCACGGGACGGTCGCTTTCAAAACCAACGAGCGACCAGGTTCCGGAACTCAAATACAAATCCCCGCCCGCGGGATTCGCGGGCATGGCGTCGTACGCGCTGGCGGTGTCGTGGCCGGGGACCGCTATGGTTTGCACGCCCTTTAATTCCGGCAGGCTGCGCACGGGACCGAGGCGTGTGTTCGCCGCAATCGGCGTCGAAAACCACTGCGGCGGAATGTGGAAAAATTCGAGGGCTTCGCGCGACCAGCCGCAGCCGTGCACGTCGAGCAATTGCGTGGTGCTCGCGATGGACAATTCGTTTTCCATGCGGCCCGAGAGCAGGAAATTAAAATAATCCGGCAGGAAAAGACAGCGGGCGGCCAAGTCCGTGACCGCCGGGCAATGGGCCACAACCTCGGCCAGTTGCAGGCTCGAGTTGTAGAAAACATTGGGAATACCTGTGGCCGCGTAAATGCGGTCGAGGCCGCGCTGTGCGAGCGCCTTCAGGCCGGCCTGGGTGCGCCCGTCGCGGTAAGCGTGCGTCGGATACACGAGGCGTCCGGCGTCGTTCACCAGCGCATAATCCACGCCCCAGCAATCCACGCCCACGGAGGCGAGCTGGGGAAACTTCGCCTTCGCTTTGCGCAGGCCGGTGGCGATTTCGGTCCAAAGCCGCGGCAAGTCCCAATAATCATGCGCGCCGAGCGAATGAAAGACGTTTGGAAAGCGATGCACCTCCGTCAACTTCAACTGCTTTCCCCACACGCCCACGATGACGCGACCGCTCGTCGCGCCCAAATCCACAGCCGCACAGGTGACATTTCGCATGGGGAACGCAACTTATTGCCCGTTTCCGCGCGCGGAGTAAAATCAAAAGCGCCGAAGGAGTTTTGACATCCGGCCCGCCTTCGCCATTTTCGCCGAAAAATGGCCTGTTCTTGCTGGCCGAATACCGCCCACCCCGCGAACCAACGCCCGTCCCTCGTGCCGCACCGCGTCCTCATTCATCCCCATGTGCAGGCCGCGCTCGACGGTCTTGACGAACCCGCCCGGCACGAGTGCGAGTTGGCGCTGGCCCGGCTGGCCGAAGAATTTGGCCAGCCCCACCTGCACCTGGGCGTGGGCATTCGCAAACTCAGGCACCACACGTACGAGTGCCGCGCCGGGCTGCACCTGCGTTTTGTGTTTCAAGACACGCCCGACGGCCTGCAAGTCGTCTTCCTCGGCAACCACGATGACGTCGAGCGGTTGCTGCATTCGGGGCGGTATGATTGAAGGGGAACCTACTTCCCCTTCACCTTCGCCAACGTTTCTTTCAATGCCTTGGCGGAGGCTTGGAGGCCTTGCATTTCCTTGGGCCAGAGTTCGACTTCCACGGTGTCGATCACGCCTTTGCGGCCCACCACGGTCGGGACGCTGAGGCAAATGTCGCGGATGCCGTAGGCGCCTTTTTGCAGGCTCGAAACGGGCAAAATCCGGCGGCGGTCCAGCACGATGGATTCGATGACTTCGTTGATCGCCACGCCGACGGCCCAACCGGCCCCGCCTTTGCGCGAGATGACTTCCGCGCCGCTTTTTTGCGTGCGTTCGAAAAGCTGCTGCTGGAACGTGGGCGTCACGCCGGGCATCTTCACCAGCGGCAAGCCGTCCACCGTCGCGCTCGACCAGATGGGCACCATCGTGTCGCCGTGCTCGCCGAGAATCAACGCGCGCACCTGCGTGGGTGGCGCCTGCAACGCCGAGGCAATCAAGGAGCAGAAACGCGACGTGTCCAACACGGTGCCGAGGCCGATGACCTGCGCGGGCGGCAGGCCGATTTCCTCCATCGCCAGATGCGTGAGAATGTCCACCGGATTCGAGACGACGAAAACGATGCATTCCCTTTTCAATCCGGCGGTCTTGAGGCTCTTGAGAATTTCGCGGAAGAGCGAGACGTTGCGGTTGATGAGGTCGAGCCGGGATTCATCGGGTTTGCGGCGCAGGCCCGCGGTGATGACGACGATGTCGGCATCGGCGCAATCGGCGTAGTGGCCGGCGCGAATGACCTGGTCGGCCACATAGGCGCTGCCGTGCAAAAGGTCGAGCGCCTCGCCCTCGGCGGTGGCCTGGTTGGCGTCGAGGATGACCAACTCGCGCACGAGCTTGCCGAGTTGCAGACAATACGCCGCGCAGGAACCCACGCGACCGCCTCCGCCGATGATTGCGACTTTCATGAGAAAAGAAGTTGGTAGTTTTTAGTTTCTGGTTGCTGGTTACTGAGCCGGACCTTCGCCCCTTAAGAACTCTTCGCCAACTGCGCGACGACTTCGTCGGTGAGTTTTTGCACGAGGCCCTCAAGCTCCGCATTGGTCATTTTGCCGGGCGCGGGGCCGTCGCCCGCGGGCGTAGCGCAAGTGACGGGGCGATCCGCGATTTTCTCCCATGGGTCGCAATCGCACAAGTCGGCGGCCTTGAAGCCCTCGCGTTCGTCGGGCAGGCCGAGCTTCTTCTTCAAATCGAGGAGCTTCTTCACCTCGTCCGGCGGGATGACCGTGCGGCGCGTGGGCAACTGCGCGGCCACCCAGAGCGTGCGGCAGTAGGAGTCCGTGATCTCCATCTTGAAATAGGCGTCCTCGACGCTGACACCCCAGCAAATCACGCCGTGATTGCCCATCAGAATCGCCTGGTGCTGCGGCGCGAGCTTGCCGAGAATTTCGCTCATCTGCGGGCTGCCAGGTGTCTTGTATTCGGCGACGGGAATGGTGCCGACGAACACTTCAACTTCCGGGATGAGGCACTGCGGGGGCTCGAGGCCGGCCATCGCAAAGGCGGTGGCGTGAATCGGGTGCGCGTGCACGACGGCAGCGGCGGCGGGCACCGTCTTATAAATGCCCAGGTGCGAAAGAATTTCGCTCGTGCGCTTCCACGGCGCGTTGCCGGCGAGCTGGTTGCCGTCGATGTCCACGAGACAAATCATGTCGGGCTTCATGAAGCCCTTGCTGACGCCCGTCGGCGTGCAGAGGAAATAATCGCCGAGGCGCGCGGAAATGTTGCCGCCGTTGCCGTCGTTGTAATCGCGCTTCCAGCAGCGGCTGCCGATTTCCACAATCTCATCCTTGATCTTCTTCGCTTGCGGCGAATTGAACAGTGCGAGTACGTCGGACTTGCCGGCGGGGGCGGAGGCGGGCGCGGACGCACCCGACGAGGCCGGGGCGGAGGCAGCGCCGGCGTCGAACACGACCTTGATGCCGGCCTCGATGAGGACATCGCGAGCGCTGGGCGTCAGGCGGATATCGCGAGTGTAGCGAAATTCTTTCGCGCCGGTTTTGGCAAAGTCGGCGGCTTCCTTTTGGGCAAAGAGCTTCATGGTATTTTTAATTAGGATTGAATAAAAAAGTCTAGGCCTGGTGCGGATCCTCGGCCTGGTAGAAAGTGGAATCGATCAAGGCGGCGCAATAGGCGTCGATGGGCGTGGGCTTTTCGAACGGGCGGGTCGCCTCCCCGCTCTCGCACACGCAAATGGTCTGGCCGACGCCCGCGCCGAGGCTGTCATAGGTGACGATGGAAAAATCATGGCCCGCGCCGGTGACGGCGGTCTGCGGCCCCCACGGCAACACCACGAGCAGGCGTTCGCCGCGGAAGGCGGGATGCCGCACGCCGAGGGTGACCCGGCCGATGACGGTCGCGAGCCTCACTGAGTCGAACTCCCTTCCGGGTCCACAATGCCCATGATCCACCAGCGCGCGGGGCTGCGCGGATCTTTTAAATAATTTCGTGCCCAGCCGCCATCGCTGCAAATAATGACCTTTTCGTGCAAGGACGTGCCCAGCGGATCGAGGACGACCTGCGGCGCGCCATCGGGCTTGTCCGCCTGGTCCACCGGCTGCGCAATCAACAGCCGCGCCCCGTTGAAGCTCGGATGCTTCACGGTCGAGGTCACGTAACCGCGGATGTAGGCGAGGCGCATGGGATTGGATTAAAAATTCAAGATTTAAGATTCAAAATCAAACAGAACAATGGCGTCATTTTTAATTTTGAATTTTCAATTTTGAATTGCGATTAATAGAGATTCAAATTCTCCACCATCACGCAGCGGCGCGAGCGGGTGAAGGTCATCGGGGTGGTGACGCCTTCGCCGGTGGGCGTGGCGACCGAGAAGGAGAGGAAGCCCTCGCCGCCGAGGCCCAGGCCGGTCATGCACGGGCCGTTCTTGATGAAGAGCGTGGTGTCCACCGCCTGCGCCATCTTGGTCAGGTTCGCGATGTTCTGGCTGTGCATGACGGCGGTGTGCTTGTAGCCGTGCTCGGTGCGAATGGCGGCGGCGATGGCGTCGTCCACATTTTTCACGCGCACGATCGGGATGAACGGCATCATCTGCTCCTCCTGCACAAAGGGATGGTCTTCCTTGGTTTCGCCAAAAAGCAGCGCCGTGGCCGGAGGCACCTCGAGCCCGATGGATTTGGCGAGCACGGCGGCGTCCTTGCCGATGAGTGCCTTGTTCACCGACGCGTGGGCGCAACCTCCGCCCTGGCCTTCCGCGAACGTAAACGCCTGCTTCGTGAGCGCGTCCACCTGAGTCGAAGAAAGCTGCACAGCACCCGCGCGCTTGAGCGAGGCAATCAGCTTGTCCGCGATGGCTTCGACGACGAACACCTGCTTTTCGCCGATGCACAAAAGATTGTTGTCGTAACCGGCACCCTGGATGATGGAGCGCGCGGCGCGATCGGGGCAGGCGGTTTCGTCCACCACCACGGGCGGATTGCCCGGGCCGGCGCAAATGGCGCGCTTGCCCATCTTCATCGCCGCGGCCACCACGGCGGGGCCGCCCGTGATGCAGAGCAGCTTCACGTCGGGATGCTTGCACATCGCCTCGAACGTTTGCAGCGTCGGTTTCACGACAGTGGTCAGCAGGTCGGAGATGCCGATTTCCTGGAAAATCGCCTCGTTGTAAGCGCGGATCGCGAGCGCCGCCACCTGGCAGGCCGAAGGGTGCGTGTTGAACACGATGGCATTGCCGGCCGCAAGCATGTTGATGGCATTCCCCGTGAGCGTCGGCACGCTGTGCGTGGACGGCGTGACCGCCCCAATGACGCCCCAAGGTGCAAAGTCGATGATGGTCAGTCCGAAGTCGCCGCTGAAGGCCATGCGCTCGAGCATTTCCACGCCGGGCACGAGTTCGGCGCACGCGCGGAGTTTTTCAATCTTGTGATCGAGGCGGCCGATTTTCGTCTCCGCCAGTTCGATTTCGCCCCACGACTTCGCGTTCTGCACGCAAATGCGGCGGATGACCGCGATGGCCTTTTTGCGGGCGGACACGCCGGCCTCGCGCAACTTCACATAGGAACTTTGCGCGGCGGCGACGGCGTCCTCCATCTTTTCATAGACGCCGAAGCTGGTCTGGCCGCTGCGGGCCACCGAGGTTTGCGTTTGGAGGCGCGAGAGCACCTCGCTGACCACGCGGGAAATGAGTTGTTGCTGGTCCATGACGAATTGCAGTTGGGGTTAAACGAGGTTCAGGCGTTGGCGCGGTAGAGAATTTCCTTTTTCACGTCCACCGTGTCCACGATGCCGATGACGACCGCGTCGAGCGGCGTGTCCTTGTCCTTCGCGCCGAGCCGGGCGGAACTGCCCTGGGCAATGAGGACGACGTCGCCTTCGCCCGCGCCGAGCTCGTCCACCGCGATGATGGTGTTGGTGCCCGGCTTGAAAACCTTCGGGCTGGCCGGATCGATGAGCAGCGGCCGCACGAAGAGAAACTTCGAGCCGGTCATCTTCGCGTTTTTCTTGGTCGCGACGACGTAACCTTCGACACGGGCGAGTATCATGGCGGGGAGGGTGGCGCCGGGCGGGCGCCGGGGGCGGGCGCGCCGTCCTCGGGCGTCCCGCAACCCCGGCAACCGCCGGCCGGATTACTTACTTTTTGACGGGCGGCTTGGGCAGGATCGTGGCCAGTTCGCCATGCGGGCGGGCGATGACGTTGACGGACACGACTTCACCGAGCGACTGCGCCGCGGTGCGGCCGGCTTCGGTGGCCGCTTTGACGGCGGCGACATCGCCGGTCACCACGACGGTGACCATCGCGTTGCCGACCTGGGTCAGCGGGCCGACCAACTGCACGTTGGCGGACTTGAGCATGGCATCCGTCGCTTCGACGAGCGCGACCAGACCGCGGGTTTCAATCATTCCAATGGCTTCTTGTGACATAATAGTATGGGTTTCGGGTTTAAGGTTTTGCTTGGAAAGGTGCGTTGAAAATCAATTGCGCCCATTCAGTTTGGCCCAGGCGTTGCGGGCGATGACGATTTCCTCGTTGGTCGGGATGACCCAGACCTCGATGCGCGAGTCCGGCGCGGAAATGAGACGCTCGGTGGCTTTGGTGGCGACGTTAACGTCCTGGTCGAGCTTGAGCCCGCAGAATTCCAGGTTGGCGCAGACGGCGGCGCGCAAGTCCGTCTGGTTTTCGCCGATGCCGGCGGTGAAGATGAGGGCGTCGGCGCCATTGAGGGTCACGAGAAAACGTCCGAGGTAGCCGCGAATGGCTTCCGTGAAAACGGCCAGGGCCGAGCGGGCGTGTTCATTCCCCGCAGCGATGGCCGCGAGCACGTCGCGCATGTCGCCATTGGGCAGGCCGGACATGCCTTTGAGGCCGGCGTTGGTGGAGAGCTGCTTTTCCACTTCGGCGAGACCAAGGCCGAGGTCCTTCGCGAGATAGAGGGCGGCGAAGACATCAAAATCCCCCACCCGATTGCTCTGCGGCAAACCGCTTTGGGGCGTCATGCCCCAACTCGAATCGACCGCGTGGCCGTCGCGCACTGCACACATCGACGAGCTCCCGCCGAGGTGGCAGGAAATCACGCGCAGGTTTTTCCGCTGCTTGATCTGCGCGAGGCGCTCGGTGACAAACCGGTGGCTGGCGCCATGAAAGCCCGTGCGGCGGATGCCGAGCTTCTCCTGCCATTCGAGCGGCACCGGAAAGCGCTGGGCCGCCGTGGGCAGGTGGTCGTAGAAGGCCGTCTCGAAGGTGCCGATGCACGGCAGCTTCGGATACAATTTATTAAACGAACGCACGGCGTTGACGTAGGGCGGATTGTGCGCGGGGAAGAGCGTGTACAACGCCTCCATCGCACCGAGCACCTTTTCATCGAGCACCTGCGTGCCGCTGATGCCTTTGGCCATGACGGGCTTGAAGCCCACCGCGGCCAGTTCGCTAAAACCGCCCAGCCCGCCGTCGCGCAGTCCCTTTTCGACGTGCGCGAGGGCCGCGCCGCAATCGGCGAAATGGCCCGTGCCGCCCGCCGCCGGGTGGCCGGCAATCTCCAGGCGCCACGGGCTCTCGGCGGCGCCAATGCGTTCGACGCCACCCTTGGCGAGCACCTGCTCGCCCGGCATCTCGAACAAGCGGAACTTGAACGAGGTGCTCCCGATGTTGGCGACGAGGATTTTAGCCATGGGCGTGATGGGGAAGGAGGGACGGCTGGCCGCGGCACCCCCGCGCAGCGAGCGCGAGGTCGGGCGCGGCGCGCAACCGGCGGCAACTATTTGCCGTTCGGCGGCGTCGCGGTCTTGGCGAGGAAACGGCCCAGCAGGTGCAGGTCGTCGTGCGGGCGCGGGATGACGTTGACGGCGACGACTTCGCCGATGGTGGCGCCGGCGGTGGCGCCGGCTTCCACGGCTGATTTCACCGCGGCGACATCGCCCCGGACGAAGGTGCAGACGTTACCGGAGCCGATTTTCTCCCAGCCGACCAATTCCACATTGGCGGCCTTGAGCATGGCGTCGGTCGATTCGAAGGTGGCGGTGAGACCCTTGGTCTCAACCATTCCAAGTGCTTGTCCTGACATAATGGTAGTTAGTTTGAGGGTTGTGAGTGAGTGGCGGGCGGAGGACTACGCCGTGTAGAACTCGAGCAGACCGGGCGCCGGGCGCGCGATCCAGTGGGCCGCGACGAGGTTGCCGACGCGTTGCGCGGCTTCCTTGCCGGCGTCCACGGCGGCCTTGATGCTGCCGACGTCGCCCTTGACGATCGTGGTGACCATCGAGCCGCCGATTTGAATGTGCTTCACCAGCGTGACGTTGGCCGCCTTGACCATGGCGTCGCTGGCCTCGATGAGGCCGACGTAGCCGCGTGTTTCAATGAATCCTAAGGCATCGTTCATGTGATTGGGAGTTGGGATTAATAGGTGACTGAGAGGGAAAACTTTTACGCCTGGCGGACGAGTTCGCAGCGTTTCGCACGGGCGAGGTCGCAGGCGTTGGCCTCGTCGGTGTCGATGTGCACCTCGAGTTTGAAGGCCGGGTCCACGCGCACGAGCAAGTCGTCGAAACGCGTGGAGCATTTTTCCGCCTCGACCAGCAAAGTCATGTTGTCGCCGGCCTTGACGCCGTAGAAGGCGGCGTCAGCGGGGCTCATGTGCACGTGGCGCGCGGCGCGGATGATGCCTTCCTTCATTTCCACGACGCCCTTCGGACCGATGACCACGCCCCCGGCCGAACCGGCGATGCTGCCCGAGGGCCGCACTGGCACCGGAATGCCGAGATAAACGGAATCCGTGTAGGCGAGCTCGATCTGCGTCAAGTTGCGGCACGGGCCGAGAATGCGGAGGTTCGGCAGGATGCGGTCGCGCGGGCCGACGAGCGTAACCGTCGCTGTCGAGGCAAACTGCCCTTCCTGATAGAGCCACTTGTGGACTTGGAGGGTGGCGCCTTTGCCAAAAAGAATTTCCAGATTTTCCTGGGTCACGTGCATGTGCCGCGCCGAACTATTCACGACCAAAACCGGCGCAGGCGACAAAGCCTGCGACTCGCGACCAAGTTGCGAGAACAGAGTCTGCCGGACAAGCGACTCCACGAGGGAACGGTTAGGGCTTAAAGCAGGCATGACGGGGTACCAGGCAGAACGTGAATAATTTAATGATTGATGTCAATCATAAGAGTGAGGTGGGGAGTGTCAAGTCACTTTCTTCACTTTCTTTTTCAACCTCAACGGCCAAAGGATCGACGCTGTTTTGCCCTGGTTCAACGGACGGTTGAATATATGCAAGTATATGATTAATATCAGTCATATAACTTGAAATGCCTTCATTTTCAAGCGCTTGCGCAGGAGCGTCAGTGAGCAAGCCGCTGAGCAAATCCCAGCCGCCGAGAAAATGAGGAGCCGTGTGGCCCAGTTTGGTGCGATCGATGAGCCCTACTTTGCAGCGGGATTGGGCAATGACTCCCCGCTGCAGTTCCACGACCACTTGCTGCGAATTCCACACGCCCTCACGGGTCATGCCCTCCGCCCCGAGGAGCGCGAGGTCGAATTTCCAGAATTTTGCGCTGAGGCACGCTTCCTCGCCGAGGAGCACCGACTGGCGGCGCAGGATCTGGCCGCCCAGCAGGTGAACGGAGACGCCTTCGATCTCCGACAACAAGTCAGCGACCGGCAGATTGCTAGTTACACAAGTAAGAGGCCGCACCGGATTATCGCGCAGCAACTCCGCCAGGGAAAAGAGCGTCGTGCCGGCGTCCAAATAAACCACCATCTCCGGGCGCAACAAACTATGCGCCAGACGGGCGATTTGCAGCTTGCCTGCGGTGCCCACGCCACGCCGCTGGCGGAAGGAGGGAAAGCGCAGGTTAAAATCGGCCAAGGCACCCCCGAAAGTTCGGGTGATCAACTTGCTTTTTTCCAGAAAAGCCAGGTCGCGGCGGACCGTAGCCTCGGATATGCCAAACTCCTTGCATAAATCCGCAATTCCCAGATACCGATGCCTTTGCAAGAGTTCGGCCACGCGTCTCTGCCTTGCTTCGACAACATGCCTGGACACTCTCATTCATACACCCTGCCCTATATATGACTAATAGCAATCATATAATTCTAATACCGGTTCTCGATCCCTTTTCTCCTCTTCCAGTGCAGTCTATGACTGAAGGGAGTGCCCTTCCAAGGCCGCCTGACCGGGCGCGTACCAACGGTTGTAGAGAATCAGGCCCACGGCCAGCGCCATATAAGAGATAAGTTCGCCAAAAATTCGTGTTTCAATGATAACGCCAAGCACCATCATGACTACAAACCATAAGGGCAAGAGGGCTGCCTGGGAGATGGCCCGATTCTTGATCCAACTACGCAGGCCCACCAACAATGGCAGCGTAAAGCCATAATTGCTCAGCAGATTTGGCCAGTGATAGGGCTTCAAGATGACCCTGAAATTGTCCTCGAAATGGGGAAGGAAAAGTCCATTACCTTCTTTGGGGTTGTTGGCATAGTGATGGGCCAGCCAATGCGGAGCCAGCCACCTTAGCCGACTTGAAGCTGGCCGGGGTTCCAGGCGGTGCCAGTGCCAAATCAGAAAGAATATTGTTAAAAGGAAAACGGTTTCCCGATTAAGCACGGCCACGACGAAACAGGCATAATACCACCCGCTTTTATTTGAAATCACCAAGTACATCCCCAGGCAGAAAAAGAATAAACTCGGTAAATCATAAGGCAGGATAAAATTCGGTCCATAGTAGAGGATGTAGTTGAAATAGGCCATGTAAACGACCAGCAGGCTGGCCCAGCGGCTGAAGTCCACGCTCCCGGTCAATCGCGCAAGGGAAGCCCGCGTCGTCAGCACGCTACCGAGGAGACTGGCAAAGGCGAGGCCGGCGATCTGGAGCCGGCGGGGATCCTTGAACAGCTTGCGACCCAATTCTCGCGCACCCCCGGCTCCCGGCAATTGATCCGCGAAACACATAATTGCGCCCGCGAGCGCGCGAGCTTGGTAGGGCAGCGGTGTTTGCCCCGCGACATATTTATCCAAATCCAGAAAATCGCTGGCATACTTGCCATAGGCGAACGCGAAGTGACAGCAAAGCAGCAGTAATAAGCCCCACCAGAGGCTAGTAACTCGCAGCGAGCGAGCAGTGTTGAACTCTGGGAGCCCATGCTCTGCATGAAGCACGAGACCATTCCCGTGGCAATGGGAAAAGCTATTGCATCCCGACCATGGGCGGGGCGAGTCCCGCGGCCCTGGCGACTGCATTATTTCCCCGCGGCGGGCGCAGGAGCAGCCGCAGGCGCGGCGGCGTTGTCCGCGCCGGCCGGGCCAAACGTCGACTCATCCCCCAAGGGGCGGGCCGTGGCATGGCGCGGGCTGGGCGTCATTGCGAACGTAGCCATCGCGTCGGGCTTGCCCGGGTCGAAATCCGCCGGAAAATCGTCCACGATGTACTTGGCCAGATCAATCTTGTCGCCCTTGATGCCCAGCACAATGCACTTCGATAATTCGTAGCTGCCGTAATTGTTGTGGTGCGTGACGCCGTCTTGGAAGGCCAGCTTCACGTCCGGCCCGAGCGCCTGGTAAAACTTCTGGCTCATGGAATGCAGGTCGATGCCGGGGACGCCTTCCGCCTGGGCGACCTCGAGCGCGGCGGCTGGATAGCCCTTCAAAGTATCGGTCGTCACGCCGTTGGAGCGCTCCATGGCCCCGACTACGATGGGAAAGGCGCCGCGTTTTCTCGTTTCGTCGATCGCCCGCTTCACATCCACCTTATAGGTGGCCAGGGCGTTGGGCGCATTGCTCTTCATGTCGTTGTGCGCGAATTGGAAAATCAGGTAGTCGCCGGGCTTGATGATGCTGAACACCTTGTCGAAACGCTTCTCTCCGAAGGAGCTGGCAATGGTTTCGCCGGACTCGGCGTGATTGGCCAGCGCGATCTCGGGCTTGAACCAGCGCGTGAGCATCTGGCCCCAGCTATTAAAGCCTTCGCCGGACTGATCGCAGACGGTGGAGTCGCCGAGAATATACAGCGTCGGAACATCGACCTTTTCGATGACGATCCCGGCCACGCTCGGGTGGTCGCCGTTGAACTCCAACTCGATTTTATCATCCCACGCCCACGCCTCGCCCGTGGTTTCGCGCGGCGCCTTCAGGCGCACCGTGCCGCCCGGATACTGCGGCAGGCGCGTATTCACCAAAAAAGTACGGGTCGTGAATTTTCCCGGCTCCGTCACGACCTTTTCCGCCATCAGGCGGCGCAACTCGGCCTTCACGGTGTTGTTGCTGGAAAGTTCCGGATTGCCCAGCGTTACCGTCACGCGGTAATTGCCCTCCTCGGGGACATTCGCGGTAAAATAGAACGGCTGCTCGCTCGTGATGGCATCGCCCTCGACGGTTTTGCCACTGTCTTTGCCGACCGCGGAAACCTTGGCGCCAGGCTCAAAGCCGAAACCGCGCTTCGCGTCGAAACCCATGTCGGGCGTGACCTTGGTGTAGCCGGGAGCGGCATCGCCGCTGCCAAAATCGAATTTATAGATGGTCTTCGGCGCGGCGCGCGTGACGGGGGCGGTGGTCGCAGCCGCCGGGGCGGCGGCGGGAGTGGCCGCAGGCTGGGCTTGGGCGCCGGCCGACAAGGCCAGGAGGCACGGCCCAACGACAAGACCACTGCGGACGAGGAAATAAGTACGGGAACTGAGGGGCGAGATTTTCATGGGGGGAGTAGTCCGTATGACAAATCCCAACCACCGTGACAATGGGAAAAATGCACGCCTCCGGAACGATCCGGAGGCGCGCCCGCAAATCGAGATTTCCTTATGTGCGCTGCGCGCGATTGCGCGCCCGCAGCGCGCCCACTAGACCTAACGCTCCCAGGCCAAACCAGCCGGCGTAGGTGGACGGCTCGGGAATGACGGTCGGCGTTTGAAAGAGGCCGCCAATGCCGCCGGCATTTTGCGCATCGCCGAGGTAGGGATTGCCGCTGGCATTGTAGGCGTTGAACAAATCCTGCATCGAGTGCAGGTCGTCCGAGTGAGTCAGATTGCCCGTATAGTTGTAGGGCAGGCCGCTCACATTGGGGTGCGCCAGCGGCGAGATGACGATTTCCGGAATCGTGTGGTTGAAGTCGTTTTGATTGCCGCTGCCGTCGGGTTCCGACTCGTCCCACCAGAGAATGATCGCCCCATTGTTTTGATAGGCCGCGGACGCCATGATTTCGGGAATGAGGATGCTCAGGAAATTGTCGCCCTGGGCGATTTTCTCCGCGCCCACCTGCGCCGTGAGGTTGCTGTAGGTCGTGCCGTTGTAGGTGAAGCTGTTTTTGAGGCCGGTATGCATGTCGTTGAACTGATCCGGCGTGATCCAGTTGTACTTCGAGACGGTGTTATTGGTCAGGTCGGTCGACAGTTGCTGGAGCGGCGAGTAGTTCAAGCGGGCGGTGTTCGTGTTGTCCGAAATGTTGCCGCCGTTGGTGTCGGTGAAAAACAGCATCGGGTTGTGCTTGGCCGCGTAGTCGTACTGGGCCGAGTTGTTGTACGGATTGACGTAACCCTGCGTGCTCGTCCCGGAAAAATTAATCAACGGCACGGTCCAGGCGCCCTGGCCCGCGACGGAGTTGGTCAAGGAATTGGAGCCGGGCGTGTTGACGCCGCCGGAAGCGGGCGTCATGTCGATGTCCTCTTGATAGGATTTCCAGGAGACGCCGGCGGTGGTCAGCAACGTGGCCAGGTGCGCAGTGGTGCTCTGGTTGGTGCCGCCCGGAGTTTGATAGGGCTGGTTGTCATTCAAGACGCCGAAATTCGTGCCCGCTTCCGACCAGAGATAATTGGGCTCGGACGGATGGATGCTTGGGCCGCTGCCGTCGGCCGCCGCCAACACATTGTGGTAGGCGCTCGCGTAGGACACCTGGCTGCTGATGGTGGCCGTGCCGTTGACCAGGCTGTTGATGTACGGCGCCGCCGGATTCTGGTAAATCTGCTGCTGGCTGCCGGTGAACTGATTCGCAACCTGGGTCCAATTCGTGTTCTCCATCGCGATGACGAAGACATCGTTGACTTGTTGCGCCGACACCGCCGAGGCGGCCAGGAGGCTGCCGGCGGCGAGGCCGAACACGAATGTTTTCCGTAGCACCGAGGGAACGGCGCGGCGACCGGCGAGGCCGGGAGAGAGAAGGGCGGACGATGGATTTTGCATGGCGGAGAGCGTGGCGGTGGTGGAGAAGTGGACCGGCTCCTTCGTGCGCGATTGAAAAAACTTCGCGGCCCGAAAGCACCGGCGTTAAAAACGAGCCTTTTCTAACGGGTGCGCGTATAGGCCCGGCAAACTGATTCCCGCCGCGTTGCCGAAAAATCACCCGCGCGCCATTTTCTCCACGCAAACGCCGCGGCGTCGTCACGAAATTCACGCGCCCGTCGCAAATGTCACCAGCGGGTTTTTGTCGAACCGTCAGTTGGCCACCACCAAGCGCCAGCACATTTTAGTGCGCTCCCGCCCTAAATGGGAACTCCCCCTGCTCCGCGAAATCCATTCACTGTCCCCGCTGGACTTACGCATCTTAATGCCAGTCGTAAAAGACCTTGTAGGTGATGACTTTTTCCTCGTCGGGCTTCAGCGTCACGCGAAACTCCACGGTACGTGCATCCGTTTTTAAATACTCGTCCGATTTTTCAGTGATTTGCCAATTGAACCAGCGATAAAGATGTTCAATGACACGAATTTCAACCGATTCGGTCTTGCGATTGCGCAATTTAATCTCAAATTCCTCGGTCATGTTTTTATCGGCTTCCGCAACGTGAAAATTCGTCCGCTTTCGTTCGGCAATCAGATCAAAAGCATCCCCAGCCTTAACCATGACGGTCTCGCCCACAGGGGTGTGATCAATCAAGTCTTCTCCGGTAAACTCAAGATGGCCATCTGCCGTGTTTTGGCGATAGAAACGCATTATTCCCATCGGCAGTGGCATGCCCAAGTTATTTTCGTGGGTGTTTTTGAATTCTCGCATAACGGAAACCTTATTACTCGCTTGCGTGCCATACTCCGGCGAGTACCTCACATCATTGTTCATCCAATTGTCCGCGGTAAAACCCTCGTAGACATAAATCGTCTGGGCTTTTACACCCGTGGCATGGATGAATTCGACCTGTCCCACCTCTCCATCATGCAACGTTTGGGGACGAGCGAGTGTGTAAAGGTGAAATTCATCAAAGGCCCGCTCAGAAACACTAGGAGGGGCAGGCATCATCGCCATGGACGCCATGGGGCCATACCGCTCCCGACTTCCCCGCGAAACTCGATTCACCTTTCCCGCCATTAGCTTAACCGAAACATTTGCAAACGTCTTCCCGCTGGCATTTCCCAAAACGACCCAGCCAATCAAATCCAGCATGTCGCCTTTTTCTGGAGCGATGAGGTTGTAAGAGGCCTGCCAGCTTAAGCCATTCGTGATATAGCTCAACTCCGCATCGAGCTTAACCGGGGAATCAGCCGCCAGCCACCAGGTCAACGTCGGACTAATGATGCTATTCTCACCCAACGCTGGAAACACTGGCTCTCCAGGCAGGGAAAAGCGCAGTACGCCACCCACCTCAATGATGGGCGACCGGTAATCCCCGCTCCGCGGCGAATAACCGCTGCGAATTATTTTGCCACGCACTGTGGACTCCTTCCCGTCTTTGTCACGAATGATAAAATCCAATGTCTTGCCTTCATTCAAGGAAAGCAAATAACCCTGCGATAACGTATCTATACGGTAATTTTGATTGAGAATTTGCAATGGTGTTTTACCCGCAGGATCGCGCAAAACAACAGAATCCGGCTCAAGCTGGGCAGTTACGTTGGCGTACGACACCACATTGTCACCGGCCCTAAGGTCCAGCGGCACGCGGTCGCGCACGACGGCAAAATCCTGATTGTAAATGGTGAGGGAAGTCTGGCCGAAGGCCAAAACGGGCGCGAAGCTGGCCACAAGCAAGAGCGAACGAAAAGTGTTCATGGGGTGATGGGGCTAATATGGGGGAATCCCGCTTTCCGAGCGAGCCTGATATGAGCATCCGCAGCGACCTGGCCATAGTGTTTGCCTTGCACGGAATTCTCGGCTGTAATTCGGGTTCGCGTCTCCACCCCCCTACCCCATGAATCGGCGCAAATTTATTCTTCACACGGGCACCGCCGCCGCAGGTTGCTTCGCGGGCTCCACTCTTGCTAACTTCGCCGCCAGCGGCGGGCTGGTGGTGGCAACCCCGGGAACGGGTATCGCACTCCTGGCCGACCCGGCCGATCCGGTCGCCGCTTCCAAGCCGGCACAGTGGGCCCTCGGCGAATTGCGCAGCGCGCTCACGAAGCGCGGTTTTGATGCCCGCGTCATTACCCGCCTCGATGAAGCGCGGCCCGCGGATTTTTGTGTGGTGGCCGGCGGCGGAAATTCCGCGCTGGCGCGCGACGCCGGCACCAACATTCCGGACCAACCCGAAGCCCTCACGCTCGCGCCCGGCAAGCTCGGCGCGCGCGAGGTGCTTGTTGCGGGTGGTCATGATCCACGCGGGCTGGTGTACGCCTTGACGGAACTCGCCGACGCCGTCGCACTCGGCGAAAATCCCGCGGCGGCGCTGCATCCCGCCCGGGCCGTGAGCGAAACGCCCGCCAACCGCGTGCGCAGCGTGATGCGGATGTTCGTCACCGATGTGGAGGACAAGGGCTGGTACAATGACCGCGATTTCTGGCGCAGTTACCTGACGCTGCTCGCGTCGCAGCGCTTCAACCGCCTCAACCTCGCTTTCGGGCTCGGGTACGACGCCCCCAGCGGCCTGCGCGACACCTACCTTTATTTCGCGTATCCGTTTCTACTCAACGTGCCGGGCTACAATGTGCGCGCGAATCCACTGCCCGACGCCGAACGCGACAGTAATTTCGCGATGTTGCGGTTCATCAGCGACGAGGCCGCCGCGCGCGGGCTGCAATTTCAACTCGGGCTGTGGACGCATGCCTATCAGTGGACGAACAGCCCGAATGCCAATTACGTCATCGAGGGCCTCACCCCGCAAACGCAGGCGCCTTACTCGCGCGATGCCCTCGCGATCATCCTCAAGGAATGCCCTAACATCACCGGCGTGACGTTTCGCATTCACGGCGAAAGCGGCGTGCCCGAGGGCAGCTATGATTTGTGGAAAACCATTTTTGACGGCTGCGTGCGCAGCGGCCGGCCCGTCGAAATCGACATGCATGCGAAGGGCATGGACCAGGAGACGATTGAGGTCGCGCTCGGCACCGGCCTGCCAGTCACGATTTCCCCGAAATACTGGGCCGAACATCTCGGGCTGCCGTACCACCAGGCTGCCATCCGCCAGGCGGAGATGCCCACGCGGGCCCGCGGCGCCGGGGCGTTTGCGCAGAGCAGCGGCGCGCGCAGCTTCCTCCGCTATGGCTATGGGGACTTGCTCACCGACGACCGCAAATACGGAATATTTCATCGTATCTGGCCGGGCACGCAGAAAGTCCTGCTCGGGGGCGATCCGGCCTTTATCGCCGAATACAGCCGTGAAGGCGGCTTTTGCGGCAGCCTGGGCCACGAGATTTTTGACCCGCTATCCTTCAAGGGCCGCAAGGGCTCGGGCCTGCCCGGCGGGCGCGACGGCTACGCCGACCTTTCCCTGCGCGCGCCCGGCGGCGATTTCGAAAAATACCGTTACCCGCTCCGCCTGTGGGGCCGACTGCTGTATAATCCGGCCACGGACGCGCAAGTCTGGCAGCGCCAATTGCAGGCGGATTACGGCCCGGCCGCGGCCCCGGCGGAAATCGCCCTGGCCCAGGCCAGCCGCATCCTTCCACTCTGGATGACCGCGCACGCGGCGTCCGCCTCGAATAATAATTACTGGCCGGAAATGTACGTCAACATGCCGATTGCGAGCATCGCCCCGGCCACGCCGTACAACGACACGCCCGCGCCGCGCCGCTTCGGCACGGTGAGCCCGCTCGACCCGCAGCTTTTCTCGACCATTGACGCCTACGCCGACGAATTGCTGAAGGGCGCCGTCAGCGGCAAATACTCGCCCGCCGAGGTCGCGCAATGGATGGACACCTTCGCGCAATCCGCCGCCGACGGCCTCGCGCAAGCCCGGACGAAATCCGCGGATGTCAACGCCTCCGCCTTCCGCCGGTTCGCCATTGATGTTGAAGCGCAAGTCGCGCTCGGGCGCTTCTTCGCGCAAAAACTCCGCGCGGGCGTTTTGTATTCGCTCTATTTGAATTCCGGCGACCCCGCGGCCCTGGCTGCGGCGATTACCGCCTATAAGTCCGCCCGCGAGCATTGGGCCCATTTGGCGGACGTGACTAAAAATGTTTACGTGGCCGACATGACTTACGGCGACGGCTGGTTCCAGCGCGGCAACTGGGGCGACCGGCTGCCCGCGATTGACAAGGATATTGCCGACATGGAGGGCATCGCCGCCGCGCCGCCCCCCGCGAACAGCACCCCCGTTTTGGCGACCGCACAAATTGCCGCGGTGCTGGGCCGTCAAACCCGTCCGACTCCGACCGTTGCGCATACGCCGCCGAAAACGCTCGCGCGCGGCGAGCCGCTCGGAGTGGCACTTGATTTAAACCACAGCCTGCCGGGCCCCAAGGCCGTCCGACTTTACTACCGCCACGTGGACCAGGCGGAAAATTGGCAGGTGCAGCCCGTGGGAATTGTTTCGGTCGGCGGCAACCAGTTAGCCGCAGTCGCGGCCATCGGAGTCATCCCCGCCGAGTACACCGCCTCGCCCTACGCGCTCGAATATTATTTCGAAGTAGACCCTGCAGACGGCCACACCGTCCTCTACCCCGGCCTCGGCCCCCAGCTCATCCAGCAACCGTATTTTGTGGTGGGTTGATGGGAGGATTTCGGATGAAAATTTGAACTGCGAGCGATATAATTCATGTGTCCCCTCCTCCAGAATGCTTCTCAATGGAGAACCCTCCGACAACGTTAAGTTATCTTTTCCGGGCATTTTTTCTTTTTATCGCGGCCTTTTTCATCCTGCACGGAATTGCCGCTAAAATCATGCCCATGCTGTGGAGTGTATCCCCAGACGAAAGCACCATGGTTGATTTGGCGCTGGTGGTGCTTTGTGCAATTGCCGCGCTGGTCGATTATCGGCTTACGAGGCGGCGCGAAGATGATGGGCCTGCGGCTGGAGACGACCCGATCCGGGCTTTGGGTGTATTTCTCCTGACATGGACCATTCTCGGTTTCCTCGCCCTGATCTTTAGATTTCAACTGACCGACGGATCTCCAACTGAAGACCTTGCGCTCGGAGCAGTCATTCTACTCGGTAGCGGGCTTGCGACCATAGCCGACCTTCGTAGCAAGCGACGCGCACGCAACAAGGCGCTCTTTGATTATTTTAACTCACCGTTTTGAGAGGCTCGGCGAACCTCTCTCTTTAAACAAACAAAAACCCCCATGCCGGACACTGCCGGCATGGAGGCGTTATATATCCCTCTGCACTAAAGGTTGAAGGTGATCGTACCGAAGGCGGTGGCGCTCACCGAAAGCTGGGTGAGCGTTTGCTGAATCACAATCGACGTGTAATTCTCGCCCGCCACGGGCGTGATGGTGCGGATGTAGGCATCGGTGAAGGTGCCGACGAGGTCGGTGTAGGCCGCCTGGGTCGCGCCCTTGTCCAGCATGTACTGGGCTGAGGCGGAAGCGAGTTGCCGCAGGTTGTTGGTCACTGCTTTCTTGCGGGACTCGAAGCGGACTTTGTTAAAGGCGGGAATGGCCATCGCGGCCAGCAGGCCGATGATGACCACGACGATCATGATTTCCACCAGCGTGAAACCGCGCCGGCGCGACCGAAGCATGGGCGGCGAGGCCCGCTGACCGCTGACCTTGCCGGCCGCGAACGAATTGAAACGAGAAGGCGGTTGAATTTGCGTGTGCATGTGGATAGTGAACGAAAATTTATTTTTGTGCATTGAGATTTCGTTGACGCTATCAACATACGGCAGTTCCCGTTTCGTGCCCATGGGGTAAACTCTGTATATGGCCCGCGTTTTAATGGGTAGGCGGCGCATGGACTCCGGGCCCGTCCGTTCCGCCGACATCTTCGCCACGACGTGCCGGCGTGGTGCAATAAGTATCGCCAACCTCCGGTCACCCGTTTTTTCTGGGAGCGAGCCCCGCCCTTACCCCGGCGCACCCTTTCTCCCATGTTCAAGTCCCTTCGCCTGGTTGATTATGCCCTTCTCGCTGTGCTGGCAGGCCCCGTCGCGGCCCGCGCCCAAGTGCCAGCCTCGACGACACCGCTGATGGTTCCCGTCGTGGCGCCCGCGGCCGTCAAGCAATACAATGTCCGCACCTACGGCGCGACCGGCGACGGCGAGACGAAGGACACGGCGGCCTTGCAGCGAGCGCTCGACACTTGCGCGGCGACTGGCGGCGGCGAAGTGGTGGTGCCCGCGGGCAATTACGTGACCGGCAGCCTCGTGCTCGGCGGCAACACCATCCTGCGCCTGGAAAAGGAGGCCTACCTCCTCGGCAGTCCGGATGCGGAGGACTACCCGATTGAGACGGTGCGCTTCGAGGGCGCCGAGACCGAGGGCCATCGCGCGTTGGTGAGCGCGACCAAGGCTGACCATGTCGGCATCGTTGGGCCGGGCAGCCTCGTGAATTTCCGCCCATTGGGCAACCTGCGCAACCCGCGCGGCCCGGTGATGATTGAATTCACGGACTGCACGAACGTGCGCCTCGAGGACTTCACCGACCGCTACGTGCGCCTCTGGTCCATCCACCTGCTCAACTGCACTGATGTCGTGGTCAAGGGCATCTACATCCGCTCGACCGAGGTCAACGGCGACGGCATGGATGTGGATTCCACGAAGAATTTGCGCATCGAGAAGGTGGACATCGAAGCCGGCGACGACGCCATCTCGCTGAAATCCGGCCGCGGCCTGCTGGCCCAGCAGACATTTCACCCCACGGAAAATGTGCTGATTAAGGATAGCACTTTACGCAGCACCCGCTTTGCGGCCATCGGCATCGGCACGGAAATGTCCGGCGGCGTGCGCGATGTGCGCGTCGAAAACACGACGCTTTCCGGCGTGGAAAACGGCGTGTATATCAAGAGCCGCGACGGCCGGGGCGGGTTTATCGAAAATATCACTTTTGTGGACGACATTTTTGAGCCCTCGCCCACCATGGTCGGCATTGACCTCGTGACGAAAGGCATCCAGGCCAAAGATCCCGTGCCCGGCACGCCGGACAAATGGGCTCGCGTCGGCAACCTCACGTTTTCCAACATCACCTTGCACGACGTGAACGCCATCGTCGCCGGCAACAACATTTCCCCCGAGCGGCCCGTGAGCGGCCTGACGCTGGCGAACATTTCCGGCACGGCCCGCCGCGGCGTCACGCTCTCCAACGTGGTGAACGCAAAATTCAGCAACCTCACAGTGACCGGCTTTACGGGCAACCTTTTCAATCTGACGAATGTCACCGGCACCGGCCTGGAAAATCCCGCGCCGGCGGCGGGAGCGGCGGCGCCACCATCCGCTTCGCCTTGACAAATAGCGGGGGTAATACGATGGTATTACCATGCCTGTGTTAACGCTGAAGGTTTCCCGGGATTTTCAAACGCGCGTCCGCCGCCTGGCCCGCCAGCGCCGGATGACCGTTTCGGCGTTGGTGCGCAGTTCCGTGGAAAAGGAAATGCCCCCGGCGCGGCCTGGCTTTTTGCTCGGGGCCTGCGCGGAAGCAGGCATCCCCTTATCGACCTTTGACCCATCGGCGCCCGCGTTCCCCGCGGACGAGTGGGAGTCCGCCCCGTGAAATACCTGCTCGACACGCATGTGGTGAGCTGGTCGGCCCAAAACGATCCGCGGCTTTCCCTCCCGGCACGGAAAATCGTGGCCGAGGCCACGCGCGGTGAATTGGCCATCCTGGACGTGACCCTTTCCGAGTTGGCCCGGCATCTGGCCACGGGCGCAATTTCCTCCCATCTGCCCTCCGCCCGCTGGCTGGAGCAGGCGGCTGCCGGGCTCGTGATTTTGCCGGTCACGCCTGCCATTGCGCTCCTGGCCGCCACGCTAAATTGGGAGACCCAGGGAGTGCCTCATCGCGACCCGTGCGACCGGCACATCGTCGCCGCCGCGCTCGCCCACCACTTGCCCCTCCTGACGATTGACGCCAAAATGCATGCGCTCTCCGGCCAGCATGGCCTCAGAGTTATTTGGTAGAGTTTGGATTTATATTTATGTCCGCCCCCGCGCCCCGGCATGATCCGTACGCCGCCTTTCGCCACCGCGATTGCCGGCTGCTCATCATCGGCGACATTCTGGCGGCGGCGGGCCGGCTGATGCAATCGGTGGCCGTCGGCTGGGAAATCTACGAGCGCACGAGCAGCACGATGGCGCTGGCCTGGGTGGGCCTCGTGCAGGCGCTGCCCATCGTGGCGCTCGTGCTGCCTTCCGGCCATGTGGCCGACCGTTTTGATCGCAAAAAAGTGGTGGTGCTGATGCAGGTGCTGATTGCGCTGGCGTCCGGCGGGCTGGCGTTCCTCTCGTTCAATCACGGGGCGATTCCGCTTTTTTATCTATGCCTTTTGCTGAGCGCGGTGGCGCAATCGTTCAATGGCTCCGCGAAATCCGCGCTGCTCCCGCTCACGGTGCCCATCGCGGACTACAGCAACGCCGTCATCTGGAAAAGCGGCGGCTTTCAAATCGCATCGGTGGCCGGGCCGGCGGTGGGCGGATTTCTCATCGCCTGGCGCGGGAGTGCGGCCTCGGTGTACCTGGTGGATGCGCTGCTGAATCTCGTTTTTGCCGTGTTTGTCTGGTTCATCCGCGTGCGCCACGAACCGCGCGAGAAAAAGGAGGTCAGCCTGCGATCCCTCGTGGCGGGATTTCGCTTCGTGTGGAAAACCAAAGTCATCCTCGCCACCATCACGCTCGACCTGTTCGCGGTGTTGCTCGGGGGCGCGACCAGCCTGCTGCCCGTTTACGCGAAGGACATTTTGCATGTCGGCCCGGTGGGCTTGGGCTGGTTGCGGGCTGCGCCCGCGGTCGGCGCGTTTGCGATGGGGATGGCCATGGCCCACCTGCCGCCGCGCTATCCAATCGGCCAAATGCTATTGTGGGCGGTCGCGGGTTTTGGCGCGGCGACGGTCGGTTTTGGGCTTTCCACCGCCTTCTGGTTTTCGCTGCTGATGCTCCTGCTCACCGGCGCCTTCGACAACATCAGCGTGGTCGTGCGCCACAGCCTGGTGCAATTGCTGACGCCGGACAAGAAACGCGGGCGCGTGTCGGCGGTGAACAATGTCTTCATCAGTTGCTCGAACGAACTCGGGGCGTTCGAATCGGGCCTGGTGGCGAGCATCTTTGGCTCCGCGGTCATTTCGGTGGTGAGCGGCGGGCTGGGCACCATCCTGGTGGTGCTCCTGACGGCCAAACTCTGGCCGGAAATCGCCCGGCTAAAATCCCTCCATCACCTCACACCGCCGGTGGAGGAGGAAGAAATTCACTAAACGGACTGGCCCACTTTAAAATTTTTCCACGTTGGCGCGCGTGCCACAGAGGAAAACCTCGAGGCCGAGGCGCTCGGCCAGCGCGGCTTTCGCATAGAGACATTGGTCGGCCTCGGCGGGGCTATTGGCGTAGGCGACCTGGATGTGGTTGGCCTTGTGCCGCGCCATCATCTGGTCGCGCGTGACGCCGTAAGTGACCGCGTGCATGATGGGCCACTGCCACGTCGTTTCCTTCCAGCGCCGCTCGGTTTCCTCCTGCGGCAGCAGCACCACGCGACCGCGACCGAGATCCATTTTCAAGGCGCCTTTTTCCACAAAAATCCGGCTCCAGATAATTTCGCCCGGATGCGCGATACCCGAGCAAGTGGCCCCCCCGAGGCGGAAATACATCGGCGGCTGGCGGTGGCCCACGGTGCCGGCGTAACCGCCAAGATGGTGGGCGGCAGGCGCGCCGCCGGAAATCTGAAAAACCCACACGTACTCGGGCACCGTGCCGGATTTGTCGGTGTCGCCCCAGCGCAAATCGTGCAGCGTGTTTTCCACCGGCTGCTTGAGCGCCGCGTGCACCCGCTGCGTGAAAATGCCGTCCAGGCCCGCGCACTCGTCCACTTCGTTGAAATGCGTGAAAGGCTGGCCCTGGCGAATGATGTTGCCCTGGGCGTCGCGCACGGGCGGCCGCACGGAATTATTCAACAAGCCTTCGACCAAATCCGACGCCGGGCACAGGTCCTTCAAACCCTGCTGGTACTGGATGCCGAGGGCGTCGCACCCAAACTCGTCGCCGATGCGGCAGGCCGCGATGTACATTTTGCACTGTGACAAAACCTGCGCCTCCGTGAGGTCGGTTTCCTCGTTCGGGCCGAAGTTGAACGTCATGCCCCGGCGCTTGAGCCAGTGGTATACGGCACGCGCCTCGTTGTCGGGCACCTGCGTCATGGCGTAATAGAGGGCGCTTTGCGACAGGCGCTCTTTGTACACGCCGGTGGAAAGCAGCAATTCATCGGGGATGATGGCGTTGGCCATGCCCATGCAACCTTCGTCGAACACGCCCATGATGGCCTTGTGCGTGCGCAATTCCTTCGCCAGCGTCCGCGCCAATTCGCGAGCGGATTTCGGCACGTCGGTCTCCGCCAACGGATGAACATGCCCGGTCCGGTGTTTGATGCGGCCCTTTTTCAGCCAGCGTTTCAGGTGTTTTAGAAAAAATTTGTCGGTAAAGTCCTCGCTCCAGAGCGTCGAGTATTTGACGCCGAACTTGGTCAGCGAGCCGTTCAAATTCAACATGCCCACGAGGCCCGGCCAGGTGCCCGACCAGTTGGCGAGGGTCAAGATCGGGCCTTTGTGGCTCACGAGGCCCGCCAGAAGGTGGTGACTGTATTGCCACGCACTTTCGGCGACGATGATGGGTTGGTGCCGGTCAATCTTGGCAAAAATTTCCATGCCTTCTTTCTGGCTGCCGACAAATCCGTGGCGCTCGCCGAGCTTGTGGGGATGGGCGCGGACGAGGTCCCAGCCGAGTTTGTCCAGCGCCAGCTTGATGAGGCGCTCCATCGCGGCCTGCGCGGGCCAGCACTTGCGGTTGGCGCTCAGGCGCAAATCACCGCTCGCCACCAGCAAAACCTGGGGCCGTTGCACTTTGGGTTTTTTGGCGTCTTTCGCGGCTTTGTCCATGGGAAGGGATGGGGTGGGACGGACAAGGTAACGGCTGCCGGCTCCTTGGCCAACCAAAACCTTCGGCCCGCCCGGGAGGGTTCCCCTCGTGACTTTTGCGGGAAAGCGCCGGCCCCTTTGCATTTTGCATTTATCATTGGGCGATTAACCCTTAGCGTTTCGGCCATGGCTGCCCTTTTTCCTCTCGCCCAAATTGCCACACCTAGCACCGCCTTGACCACGGAGCTTTACCAAAAAGGCCTCGGCTTTTTGTGGTCGATCCTGATTTTGCTGGCGGGCGTCTGGCTAGTGGGGCACGCCACCCGGTTGTTGCGGCGGCTGTTTGAACGCCGCAAGGCCGACGCCACCCTCTCTGCCTTTTTATCGAATCTCGTCTACTGGCTCCTCCTGGCACTCGTGGTCGTCACTGCGATTGAAAAGGCGGGAGTGCCCGCGACCTCGATCATCACGGTCATCGGCGCGAGCACGCTGGCCATCGGGCTGGCCTTGCAGGGCTTTTTGTCGAATTTTGCGGCGGGCGTCATCATTGTCCTTTTCCGCTATTTTCGCGTAGGCGACTACATCGAGGCCAACGGCAAGGCCGGCACCGTCGAGCAGATTTCCATCCTCGAAACCCACTTGGTCACGCCCGACAACCGCAAGGTCATCATCCCGAATGGCAAAGTCATCGGCGACTCCATCGTCAACTTCAATGCCAATGCCACGCGTCGGCTGGACCTCGTCTTCGGCATCGCGTACAACGCCGACCTCCGCCGCGCCAAGGAAATCCTCGTCGCCGTGTTGCGCGACGATCCGCGCGTACTGGCCAACCCGGCGCCGCTGGTCGCCGTCGGCAATCTCGGCGAAAGCACGGTGGACCTTTTCGTCCGTCCGTGGGCGAAAAGCGACGACCTCGCCGCGCTGCAATTCGATCTGCTGGAAAAAGTGAAGACGCTCTTCGACGCCGCCGGCATCGCCCTCGCCTTCCCCCAGCGCGACGTGCATGTGTATTATGAAACGCCAGCCAAATCACCAAGCACAGTGTGAAGCAGCGCCAGTATTGCTGCTCTTTTATTTTCCACTTTTTACCTTACACCTTTATCCCAATTCTCAGCCCACCAACGTCGCTTTTCCCGCCGCCCAGACATTCAGCGCGAGCGGATGGCCTTTCACGGAATCCGCCTTCACGAAACCGCCGACGGCTTCGACCAGCGCGAGTCCGGCCGCCACATCCCACAGCTTGATCGATTCCTCGTAGTAGGCGTCCACGCGCCCATAAGCCACATAGGCCAGCGCCAGCGCCGCGCTGCCAATCATGCGGATTTTCTTATAACTTTCGACGCGCCGGACAAATTCTGTCACCGCCGACGAGCCGCGATCCATGCCCGACGGAAAGCCGGTGCAGAGCACGGCGTGCGCAATGTCCTTCGCCCAGCGCGGGGTCATGGTGTGCCCGTTCATTGTGCAACCGAGACCCGTGCCGCCCGCAAAAAGTTCATCGCGCCAAAAATCGAAAATCACGCCGAACACCGGCTTGCGCCCGCGCCACAGGCCGATGCTCACGCAGGCGCCCGGCATGCCGCGCAAATAATTATAGGTGCCGTCAAGCGGGTCCACCGCCCAGTATGGCTCGTCCCGCGCCAGCAAGCCTGCGTCGCCGCCGATTTCCTCGCCGATGACGGGCAGCTTCGTGCGCGCCAGGCGTTCGCGAATCAGCGTCTCGCTGTCCACATCGGCCTGGAGCTTGATGTCGTGGGCTGACTCGAAATTCACGGTGCGGTCGGAGCGCTTGGCCAGGGCGGCGCCCGCGGCACGCGCCGTCGCCGTGGCCAGAGTCAAAAGTTGGTCGGTTTCCATGGAAGAGAAAGGAAAAGGAGAAAAATTACTCTGCCGCGTTGGCCGGTCCGGCGCAAGCTTGCGCTCGAACACATCCAGCCTATTGTCCAGGTGACGATTGGCGGACTTTTGCGGAGGAATTTACCCGCCCCCTACCCCTTTGGCGATGCAGTTCATCTTTAACATCGTCTACACCCTGCTGAAGTTTGTCTCGGTGACGACGGGGCTGACTTACAACGAAATCAACATCGTTGTTTACTACATACTCATCCCCTTCGTATACGTGGCCCTGCTGGATCGCATCCTGCGACGGCATATTTTGAAAATGACCTATTTCGCGGGGTGGCTCATTACCTTGGTGGTCATGCCGAGCTTTAGTCATTTTGCCGATTGGCTTTTTGACCTGTCAGTACGATTTCTCGTCAGCTTTAATGCGGTCGGGGTGGATTACGTTTCCGCTTCAGTCCTCATCTGTGTCGTGCTACCCGGCTTGGTCTTTTTCGGACTGGCCTATTGGGCCTACAAAGATTTTTGGGACCGGGAGTTCGCCCGCTTTTCCCGCAAGTCGCGCTCATCCTAATTTTTATTTCACTCGATGGCCCTCATCCAACTCCGCACCGAAATCCGCGCGCCGCGCGAACGAGTCTTCGACCTGGCGCGGAGCATTGACGCGCATCAGGACTCCACCCACGGCACGGACGAACGGGCGGTGGCTGGTGTCACCACCGGATTGATTGGACTCGGCGAAGAAGTGACTTGGGAGGCACGGCATTTCGGCGTTAAACAGCGCCTCACCAGCAAAATCACGGCCTTCGACCGGCCCCGTCATTTTCAAGACGTGATGCTGCGCGGGGCCTTTAAAAGCATGGTGCACGACCATGTGTTCGAGGAAAGCGAGGGCGTGACCATCATGAAAGATCGTTTCGAATTCCATGCTCCGCTCGGTCCTCTCGGCCTCCTGGCTGAAAAACTTTTCCTCACCCGTTACCTGCACCACTTCATCCAGCAACGAAATGCCATCCTGAAGCGTGCCGCCGAAACCGACGAGTGGAAGAAATATCTGACGTAGAAGAACTCGTTCGTAATTGACGCCGACCTTCGCGTGACCGGGCCCTGATGTTCACGCCTCTTTGACGAGGGTGATGTTCAAAGTCACGTAAAAGGGTTCACGACGTTCGCCCCGCTGACGATAGCCCCGCAAGGAAGCGCTATACAACAGGGTGCCGCCGTGCGCGCGGCTAAGCCGGATGGCCAGCGTGCCGTGCTGGACAAAGAGTCGCGTGCCCGGCAGGTGAAAATCGCCCGCCACGGTGCCGGTCAGGCTGGTACTCGATTCCTTGCGCACTTTGATCGCCCAGTGCAGGCCGATTTTCGCAAAAAGGAGACCGCTGTTCACGTCACCCAGGCTCGTGCCCGTGACCGGAAATTCCGCGGCTTTCGCCGCCGCCGAAAGCGCCAGGTGATGCGTGTGCCCGTTTACGCCGAGGACGATCAGCTTGAGCTGGTAGTTACCCTGGAGGCCGGCGGGTATTTCCGCGCGAACAGCCGGCGACGCGCCGAAAAGGAAAAGGCTGGCGCAGGCCCAAGTGAGGAGGGAACGGAATGAGATGGATTTCAATTTCATGGTGAAGGAAGGAATTGGCCCACTTTAGCACACGGCGTGGTTAAAAAAAGAGGGCAGAACACCCCAACGCCGACACGCAAATGTTGAAGAGACGCTCCATTCTACCCTTTGCAGGGGCGCGGCATTCTGCATGCTGGATTCTGTTCCTCTGTCCGCCGTCCATGGCGACGTTTGCGCTGCTCGTCCTTTTAAATTTTCCCTTTTTCATTTTGCCTTTAGTTTTCCGCCCATGTCCGTCGAAATTCTAGCGCGGCTGCAGTTTGCCTTCACCATCTCCTTCCATTACTTTTACCCGCCGATGTCCATCGGCCTCACGGTGATGCTGGTGTTGATGGAGGCCGCGTGGCTGTACACCAAAAATCCGCGCTACCACAACATGGCGCGGTTTTGGACGCGCATTTTCGGCCTCAGTTTTGCCCTGGGCGTGGCCACCGGCATCGTGATGGAATTTGAGTTTGGCACGAATTGGGCGACTTACGCGCGCTTCGTGGGCGATGTGTTTGGCAGCCCGCTTGCCGCCGAGGGTATTTTTGCCTTTTTCCTCGAATCCGGCTTTCTCGCCATCCTGCTGTTCGGCTGGGACAAAGTTGGCCCGAAGCTGCATTTCTTTGCGACGTGCATGGTGTCGCTCGGCTCGCACTTTAGCGCGATCTGGATCGTGGTGGCCAATTCGTGGATGCAAACGCCCGCGGCATTCCACCTCGTGCGCCAGCTCGTGGAGCCCAATGGCGCCGTCACCGAAGTGCCGCTCCCAGCCGACTATCTTTACGCGCCCGGCGACCGCGTGCGCGCGGTGATCGACAGCTTTTGGGGGATGGTTTTCAACCCCTCGACGCTGCAACGCCTCTCGCATGTCATCCTGGCGGCGTGGCTGACGGGTGCGTTTGTCGTCATCAGCATCAGCGCCTACTACATCCTCCGGCACCGGCATCTTGATTTCGCCCGCAGCTCGTTGAAAATCTCGCTCGCCTTTGCGGCCGTGGTGTCGCTGCTGCAATTGGTGAGCGCGGACGCCACCGCGCGCGGCGTGGCCAACCACCAGCCGGTCAAGCTCGCCGGCATGGAGGGACTGACGCAATCCGGCCCGAATGCCCCGCTCGCGCTTTTCGGCTATGTCGCCTGGCAAAGGGATGCCGGCGGCCATATCATCGGCGTCGAAGACCATGTCGTGCGTTTTCCCGATTTGCTCTCGGTGCTCGTGTCGGGCGATTTCCTGCATCCTGAGACCGCCGCCGCAGTGCCGGTGGCTGGCTTGAATAATTTGCCGACGGACGAATTTCTGCTCAAGCGCCACCCGGGGTCCACGCCGGAGCAACTCAAGGTTATCCGCCCGCAATACTGGCCGAATGTGCCCGTCATTTTTCAGACTTATCACCTCATGATTGCCATTGGCACGGGGTTGATCGGCATCACGCTGGCCGGGGTTTTCCTGTGGGTGCGCGGCTGGCTGTGGGACCTCGACCGCTGGTACTCGACGTGGTTTTTGCGTCTGCTGGTGGTAAGTGTCATCCTTCCCCAACTGGCCAACCAGGCCGGCTGGTTCACCGCTGAAATGGGCCGGCAGCCGTGGACCGTCTATAACATTTTGCGCACCTCGCAAAGCTACTCGCAAGCGGTGCGGGCTGACGAAATTGTGTTCTCCCTCATCGGCTTCGCCCTCGTTTACTTGCTGCTCTTCATCATGTTCATCTACCTGCTGAACTCGAAAATCCAGCACGGCCCGTCGGACACCGAGCAAAGCTCCCAGCTGCCCGAGAAATGGCGCTATCTCGAAACCAAGGCCGCGATGGCGAGAACCTAAAAAGGCAGAAGTCAGAATGCAGAATGCAAAAGTGAAAACCCTTTCCGCAACATGACCACGCCTGATTTAAAGCCACGTACCTTCGAGTTCGCGCAGCGGGTCGTTCGCCTTTATGCTTCACTTCCCTCTAAGACATTGCCGCAAACCTTGGGCCGCCAATTGCTGCGTTCCGGCACTTCCGTCGGGGCCAACTATCGCGAAGCGCGTCGGAGTCGCTCCAAGGCTGAATTTCGTGCTAAACTCGGCGATTGCCTGAGGGAACTCGATGAAACTCTTTTTTGGCTCGAGCTCATGCAGGCTGAAGCAGTTGTCAAACCCTCCCTGCTGGACAATCTCATCGCCGAGACAATGGAGCTTATAGCCATTTTCGTCACCAGTCTCAATACAGCCAAGGATTCGGCTGCGTAGTTTCGCTCGCCTTCTGCTTCTACCCTCAAAATATTCTTCACATATCTGACTTTTGCGTTCTACCTTCTGACTTCTCACTTTCCTTCCCGTGTCCAATTTCGACTCCTATCTTCCGTCGCTGTGGTTCCTCCTCGTGGGCGTCCTGTTCACGGGGTATGCGATGCTGGACGGATTCGACCTCGGCGTGGGGGCGCTGCATTTGTGGGTGAAGAAGGACGAGCATCGCCGCCTGTTCCTGAATGCCATCGGCCCGGTGTGGGACGGCAACGAAGTCTGGCTGGTGACCGGCGGCGGCGCGCTCTTTGCGGCGTTTCCGGCCGTGTATGCCACCGTATTTTCCGGCTTTTACATCGCCTTCATGCTGCTGCTGTTCGCGCTCATCTTCCGCGCGGTGTCGATTGAGTTTCGCAGCAAAAACTCCGCGCCCGCGTGGCGGTCGTTCTGGGACGGCTGCTTCACCGCCGGCAGCGTCGTGGCGTCGCTGCTCATCGGCATCACCATGGGCAATATCATCCGGGGCATCCCACTCGACGACCACCAGGAATTCACCGGTTCGTTTTTCGGCCTGCTCAATCCCTACGCGTTGTTCACGGGCGTCACCACGGCGGCACTGTTTGCGATGCATGGCGGCATCTATCTCATTTTGAAAACGGAAGGTGAACTCCAGCAAATCGTGCGGCGCTGGGCCTGGCGCACCATCCTCGTCTTTCTCGCGTGCTATTTTATCTTCAATGTCTGGACCCTGCTGGCCCTCCCGCACGTTCGCGACATCCTCTCCGGCCGGCCGTTCACCGCGATCCTCCTCGTGCTCAATGTCCTGTTCGTGCTCAATATCCCGCGCGAAATTCATCACCGCCATGAATTTCGCGCGTTCCTGTGCTCCTGCGCCGCCATGTTTTTGCTCATGGCCCTGTTTGGCTTTGCGATGTACCCGAACCTGATTTTCTCCACCGCCGCACCCGGGAGCTATGACCTTACGCAGGGCGACCTGGCCAGCAACCCCTGGAATCTCACCATCGACAACGCCCGTTCGACCGACCTCACCCTGCGCAACATGTGTGTCATTGCGGCCATCGGCGTGCCCATCGTCCTGGCCTACACCGTCTGCATTTACTGGCTCTTCCGCGGCAAGGTGAAACTCAACGAGGAGAGCTATTGAGGCGGCCCGGCGCACTTTTCCCTCCGCCCGGCACGCCTCCTGCTCCGTTCTTGCCCGGACCCGCCTCCGGCCCTTAACTAAGCACCAGGCACTAGAGCACTCAATCACTTTCAGTACCCCCGTGTTCGAAAAATACCAGACCGAGGACTACTTCGACGAAATGTTTGCCGCGGACAAGCCGCTGCAGGTGCGCCCGCATTACCGGAAATTGCTGGAACGCTTCGGCGTACTCTCCCCGGAGGAGTTCGAGCAAAAACGCCAGAGCGTTGACCTTTCCTTCCTCCGCCAGGGCATCACTTTCACGGTTTACGACAACGACGAGGGCACCGAGCGCATCTTCCCGTTCGACCTGATTCCCCGCATCATCCCGCCCCAGGAATGGGACCTCCTCGAACGCGGCCTCAAGCAGCGCATCACCGCCCTCAACTTATTCCTCAAGGACATTTACACCGATCAGAAAATTCTCGCCGACGGCGTCATCCCCCCGCACTACGTCCATTCCGCCAAGCATTACCGGCCGGAATTCCGCGGCACCAAGGTGCCCCGCGACATTTACATCCACATCTGCGGCACCGACCTCATTCGCGGACGGAACGGCGAATACCTCGTCCTCGAGGACAACGGGCGCTGCCCGTCCGGCGTCTCCTACATGCTCGAAAACCGCGCCGCCATGAAGCGGGCGTTTCCCAATCTTTTTCTCCAAGCCAACGTGCGCCCCATCGAGCATTATGCCGATGAATTGCTCCGCATGCTGCGGCACATCGCCCCCGCCGGCAAAACCGAGCCGCTGGTGGTGCTGCTCACGCCCGGGGTGTACAACAGCGCCTATTTCGAGCACTGCTTCCTTGCCCGCCAGATGGGCGTGGAAATCGTCGAGGGCCGCGACCTCGTCGTCCGCGACGAGCGCGTGTACATGCGCACCACCCATGGGCTCCAGCAGGTGGACGTGATTTACCGCCGCATCGACGACGACTTCCTTGACCCCACCGTCTTTCGGCGCGACTCGATGCTCGGCGTGCCCGGCCTCGTCTCCGCCTACCGCGCCGGCAACGTGGCGCTCGCCAATTCCATCGGCACCGGCGTGGCCGACGACAAAGTTGTCTATTACTTTGTCCCGCGCATGATTAAATACTATCTCGATCAGGAACCCATCCTGGCCAACGTCGAGACTTACCTGGCCTCCGAGGCCAAGGACTACCGCTACATCCAGGACAACCTGGCGGAACTGGTGGTCAAAAGCGCCAATGAAGCCGGCGGCTATGGGATGCTGATGGGCCCGTGGGCAACGAAGTCCGAGATCGAGAAATTCCGGCAACTGATCAAAGACAACCCGCGCAATTTCATCGGCCAGCCGCCCATCTCCCTCTCGCGCCATCCGACCTTCACCGAGGACCACTTTGAAGGCCGCCACATCGACCTGCGCCCGTACATTCTCTACGGTGAGAAAATCACCATCATGCCCGGTGGCTTGACGCGCGTGGCCCTGAAAAAGGGCTCGCTCGTGGTCAACTCCTCCCAAGGCGGCGGCTCGAAGGACACCTGGGTGCTCGGGGCGGAGGAGTGAAAGACCGGAACCGTCCGGTCCCGCCGAGCGGGACGTCAACGAAGGGGTGAAGTTTTGAATTTACACCGCTCCACCCACAGCCTATGGCATTAACGTCTTTTATGGAAACTTATCTGCGCGACGGGCTCCCCTTATTCTTCGCGCGGTTCAGCCTTGGGCTGGCCACCCTCCTGGGGCTGGGCTTTGCCACCGCCCAAGCGGACACCGTGCTCGTCACCAACAGCGGCAGCAACACGGTGACGATGTATGACCAAACGGGAGCGTTTCGCGGGAATTTTACCACAACCGGCTCCGCTCCGAAAGGCATAGCGCTGACGGACAGCGGCAACATTCTGGTGGCGAATTCGGGCAGCAATACCATTACTCAATACACGCAGGACGGCACCGCCCAAGGGGCCTTTGTTAGCAGCAACCTGAGTCTTCCCTACGGCCTGGCGGTCTCGACCTCCGGTAATCTTTTCGTGGGCAACCTAGGCGGCGCGACGGTGGCGGAATTCGATCCGTCGGGCGCCTTCGTTGGCAATTTCATCACCGGCCTCTTGGGGCCGTCCTCCCTGGCTATTGCGGCCAACGGGAATCTCTTTGTTTGCGAAGCCGGCAATCTCTCCTTGTCGGAATACGACCCCAGCGGAGTCTTGGTCCGAACCTACAGCAGCACGTTCTTTGTGTTTGGCGTGGCCTTCACCACCAGCGGCAATATTTTGTCCACCGATTTCAACAACAATGAAATCGAACAATATACTCCGGACGGAACCTTTGTGAATAATCTGGTCACGACCAACCTAAATGGCCCTTACGGCATCGCCTTTGGCAGCAGCGGCAATATTTACGTGGCCAACACCAATACCGCCAACATTACGCAATACCTGCCGGACGGGACCTATGTAAGCACATTTGACACCACGGGGTTAAGTTTGCCCCAAAGCCTCCTCGTCATTGTCGCGCCGAACGTCACCGCCAGTCCCGGAAATCAAACGGTAAACCCAGGCAGCCCGGCCCTCTTCACGGCCACGGCCTCCAATCATCCCGTCATCCAGTGGCAACGGCAGGTGCACGGTGCCGGAGCTTTTGGCAATTTGACCAACAGCGCCAACTATGCCGGGGTCAACACCACCACGCTGACAGTGCTCAATCCCCAGGCGGCGATGTCCGGCGATGTCTTTCGCTGTATTTTTTGGAACCTGGATGGCACCGTCTTGAGCGCCGAGGCTGCCCTGGTGGTCAATGGTCTGCCTGGCGGAGCACCTCTGATTACAAAGCCGCCCAAAAACACGACCGTGCAGGCCACCCAGACCGCCAGCTTCACCGTGGCCGCCACCGGCAGCCCACCGCTTAAATACACTTGGAAAAAGAATGGCGTGCCCTTGAAAAAGGGCGGCCGCGTCTATGCCGCCACCACGCCCACGCTCCTCGTGAAGCGCGTTATTTTCCAGGACGCTGGAGCCTATAGCGTCACCGTCTCCAATCCCTTCGGCGCCATCACGAGTGCCAAGGTGCGACTCACCGTGGTCCCCAATCGCATTATCACGAAACCCGCTGGCGGCATTGGCGGCCGCATCATCCCCTGACCTTTTGGCCTGTCCCTCCATGAAAAAACTTTTTGTTTCCTGTCTGCTGGCCGCGAGCCTCGCCTCCGCGGCGCGGGCCCAAAACCCCCTCGGCGATTTGCGCGTCTCCGGCACGCTGGACTTCGAGACCCAATATGTCTATCGCGGGAAGAAAGTCAGCGACGCCGCCTTCGAGCCCAGCCTGGATATCCGCTATGCCGCACTCGGCGGCGCCTTCTATGCCACCACGTGGTCAAATCTTCCGGCGGGTCGCCGCGGCGCTGCGCCCGGGCCCAACCAAGTTGACGAGCTGCGTTTTTACACCGGCTACACCCGCTCACTTTCATTTCTCACATCGGGACTGAGCGCAGACGTCGGCAACACTTACTATTGGTACGCAGAAAACGGGGGCAATGCGAATGCCCTGAGCCGCTCGGATGAAATTTACCTTAGTCTCAGCTACGACACTGCCCCTCTTCTTGGTTTCAACCTTCGACCCACTCTCTCTTACGCGCATGACTGGATTTTGGACCAAAATGTGGTCGAGGGCTCTCTGAGCTACGAATGGGATTTGTCGAAACTCACCGGCGTCAAAGGCCTCTCCGCAGTTCCCCGGGCCAGCGTGGGCTGGCTGGAGGCCGGGCGTCTGCGTGGCGATCAACTCAATGCCGGGGTCCCAAACTGGCGCGACAGTTACATTTATTACAGCGCCAGTCTGGATCTGAACTACATGATCAACGAGTACACTCTTCTCTTCGTCGGCGTGCGTTACTCCGGCAATAATGATGGCACCGTCTTTTATCCGGTTTACGCCACCACGCCTCAAATCGGCGGCAGCGCCAATAACCTGTGGGCGGGAGCAGGTATTACCTTCGGCTTACCGGTTAATTGAGGCGGGCGGGCTATCCTCAACCGCTTTTGTTTGCACGTGCTTCACTACAAAGGAATGCCGCGGGCCCGCTTTCGTCCGACGAACATCAAATACCGCCACACCCCGCCGTAGGCGGAGTGAACGCGCTCGGACACCCGCTCGAAGCGCGCACGCAGCGGGCCCTGCAATTGCCCGTCCATGCGCACGTGGTTCAAGCCCATCCATTGGGCAAAGACCGGCAGCCGGGTGTCGTGAAAATCCACCACGGCAACGTGCCCGCCCGGCGCGAGATCGCGCTGCGCGGCGGCGAGGGCGGCTTCATAGCCGGGATTGAACATGGATAACGCGTAGGAAAAGAGGACGAGGTCAAATCCGCCTGCCCGCAGCGGCGCGGCATACGCACGCCCCACCAGGGAAACCCGCCGGCCAAAAGGGGCGGTCTTTTGCCGGGCCCGCTCCAACATCGCTTCGGACAGGTCAACTCCGGTTACCATGGCGCGCGGAAAATGGCGGCAAAGGGCCGCGAGATTCCGCCCGGTGCCGCAGCCGACTTCGAGAATCCGGGAGGGCGTCCCCGCCGCGCTGATGTCGCGTAGAATCGCGGTGCGCCCGAAGAGAAAACTCCAGCGCGTGGCGTCGTAAATTTGCGCGTGGCGCCGGTAATAGGCCTCCACCGCACCGGCGGGAGGAGGCGGGCTGAGGCTGGTCGCGCTTTTCATTTTACTTCCGCAAAGCTTAGGCTGCCGTAGGTGCCCACGCGGTCGGTGCGGTGAAGGGCCTCCGTGAGTTTGGGCAAGAAGCGCAGGCGGGCGCGAATGTCTTCCGGGACAAAGTCCAGATTCAGGCCGGCGGAGCGCAGGAGGATTTTCGTGCCGGGGCGACTATTGGCCAGGATGAGCTCCCATTCCTCGCGCAGCGCCGCGGGATCGTGCCAGGCCAGCCAGTCCTGATGGTCGAGCAAGACGTAATGGGTGTAGGCGCCGGGATTTTCGCGCAGAAAATTCGTGACCGTGCACGTGTGCGTGGTGAGGCGCCCGGCCCGGTCGCGCAATGCGGCCTGATTCTCGCGGCGCAGGTAATTCGGGCAGCAGGCCATGGTGTACGAGCCGGTCAGGTAAACGCGCCAGAAATAATTTTCGCGCGCCGGCAACTCTGTCATCACATGGCGCAGCTTGTCTTTGATGTACGCGCCAAGCCCGCCGGGATAAGATTCTTCAATCAGCCGCACTTGCGGCCGCGGCACGCCCAGCAGGGTCATGACCATGCGCTGGCGGATAAGCCAGTTGCTGAGCTTGCCCCAAATTTTCGGCTCCAACAGCGCGTAAATCTCGCGCTGTTGCGCCAGCGAATCCGCATCAAGCAGGCAAAGAGCGAAGTTCTTGATGTTCGGCTTGACTCGAAACAGCGCGCCTCCCAGCAGCCACGCCGCCGCGCCGGCCGTGCCCTGATAATAAAAGGAGCGCTTCAGGCCGCCGGGATTGAAATAGCCGATTTTTTCATCCCAATACCTCCGGGCAAACTCCGGGAGCGCGGACCGGACGGCCTGGTAAATCTTTTTGTATTCGCCATGCGAGCCGATGCCGAACATTTCAAAAAAGTCGGCGAACTCCGCGCGGCGAATCATCGCCAGCTTCAACTCGAGCAAGGCGTTTTGCCGGAAATTCACGTCCACGGCATGTAGGGCCGCCGGATCGTCGAGGAGATAGTCGAGGGCATTGCAGCCCGCGCTGGTGATCATCACCACCCGGCTCGCTCCATCGAGCTGCAGCAATTGTCGATCAATGCGCGGATCCTCCCACGATGTATTATAGATTAACTGTCCGCCGTGGACGTGATGAAAGACCAGGTCCTCGGTCACCTTGAGGAACCGCGCGGTGCGGCTGGTTTCGCGGCGGCTGTCGGGAGCGGTGGTTTTGGTCATGGTGGAAGGCGCCAACCCGGCGCCCTGAGCCAATCGCATGCGGCCGCGGACGAAAAGCTTTTCCCTGTAAAATCGCGGTGACGGCCACGCCACGATTGCACGACGTGAAATGGTTCGATCTCGCCGGCTGCGGTGCGGCCTTTCCTTTTCCTCCGCAAACCTTCATGCTTCAGCCCTCATCCTTTCAATCCCATGTGGTTTTTCTTCGCCTCGGCCGCCGCCCTGATCTGGGGCATCAGTTACGCCGCGAGCGGCCGCGTCCTGCAACGCGGCCTTTCGCCCGCCACCTTGTTTTTTCTCGATGTGCTCTTCGGTCTGCTCGCCGTGGGCTCCTATCTTACCGTCACGCGCAAATGGCCCGCCGCCCTCGGGGAAATTCGGGCGCTGGGCGGCCAGGGCGTGTGGCTGGCGGTGGCGGTCGCGGCCACGACCGCGGGCAATTTCCTCATCTTCCTCGCCATCGAAGGCAAGAACGCAACCCTCGCCTCGCTCATCGAAATCACTTACCCGTTTTTTGTCGCGCTATTTGCGTGGCTGTTTTTTCGCGATGTCCAACTCTCTTGGCCCACGGCAATGGGTGGCGCATTTGTCCTGACCGGCGTGACGATTATTTACCGCTACGCGTAAAGGGATTATTCTCCGGCGAGTTCTTTCAATTTCCGCAAATCCAGCTTGCCCGAGGCCAATACGGGAATGGCATCGACGCGTTTAATCACGCGGGGAATCCATAAATTTGGCAGGCCCGCCGCCCCCAACCGCCGCACCAGGTCTGCTGGCTCGATCTCCATGGTAACGAGAAGCACCAGCGCCTCGCCTTTGGCGGCGTCCAAGCGGGCCGAGACTGCCAGCGGATAGCCTTCTTGTTCTTGCAGTCCGTAGGCCTGCAAAACAGCTTGCTCGACCGTGCCGTGCGGCACCATTTCGCCGCCGATTTTGGAAAACCGCGAGAGCCGGCCTTCGATGAAAATAAATCCGTCGTCGTCGATTCGCGCGAGGTCGCCGGTGACAAACCAGCCGTCGCGAAACGCCGCGGCGGTGGCTTCAGGCTGGTCGAGGTAGCCCGGAAAAACATTGAGCCCGCGCAAGAGCAACAGGCCGGTTTCGTTGCGCCCGCGCTCGGCTCCGGTGTCCGGGTCCACCACTCGTGCGGCCATGCCCGCAAAGAGCCGGCCGACCGACCCCGGCCGCTTGCGCGCCGTGTCGGCGACCAAACTCGCGGGCAAATTCACCGCCACCACGGGCGATGTTTCCGTCAGCCCGTAACCCTCGAAGTATTCGCCGCCCACCTGCGCCTCCCATTCCGCGGCAAAGCCCGTCGGCGTTTTTTCCGCGCCCGCGATGGCGTATTTCAAGCTCGCCAGCTCGCCCGGGGCCACGCGCTTGAGGTAGGGCCGCAGGAAAGTCGGCGTGCCGACGAGGGCCGTCACTTTTTCCGCACGAATGGCCTCGATGCACTTGCGCGTGTCGAGCGGCGAAGGCACTGTCACCAGGCGCAAGCCCCTTAACACGCCATACCATAAAATGACCGTGAAGCCAAAACTGTGAAAAATGGGCAGATTGGCCAGCAGGGTTTCGCCGCCGGGCAGGATGCCGCTCGCGTCAATTTGCCCGCAATTGCCCAAGATGTTCCGATGCGTGAGCACGACGCCCTTGGGCTCGCCCGCGCTGCCGCTGGTGAACAGCAGCGCCGCCTCCCGGTCGCCGCCTGCGCGCGGGATGCCCGCCAGCCGCGCCACCCACGCCGCCGGCAAAAAGCGCGCGGCCACGAGCCAGCCCGCAAGGGTTGCCTTCGGAAGGGCAGCCAGTTCGCGGCCCACGTCCAGGACGCGCTCCGACCAAGGCAGCCCCGGAATTCGCTCCTCCAGTTTTCGGCGAAAAATATCGGCGGACAACGTGGTGCGCACACCCGATTTGCGCAGGCATAATTCCAGCCCCGCGCGACCGACGGTGAAATTCAAATTCACCGGCGTCTTCCCGGCAAACACCACGGCCAGATTCGCAATCAACCCGCCCGCCCCCGGCGGGAGCACGATCCCCACTCGCGACTCCGGAATAGTCCCGCGCACGCGCCCGGCCAGCGCCAATGCCGCCGCGAGAATTTTTGCGCCAGTGTAGGATTTGCGTTTATCCATGCAGTCCACGAGCACTTCGCGATGCGCGTTTTTCTGCAAGGCCGCCACGAGCGCCGGCCCGAGGTGGCCCGCAAATTCAGGCCGCAAGCGGAATTCCGCTTCGCCAAAATCGACCAGGGGCGCGGCGGCGGCAGTCGAAGCGGGGTGGTTCACAGGGGAAAAAGTCGGTGCGGCCAGACCAAGCCAGGCGCGGCGCACCGCTTCCGCCGTGGCCTCGCCCGGCGCGAGCACCGCGCCGAATTGAATCGTCACAGGATACGGAATTCGGCGCGGGCGCTTCCAGAAAAAACGTCCTCCGGCGAAACTAAACACGGAGCCCCACAAACCGCCCAGCCACACCGGCACCACCGGCACGCCGGCCCGCCGCGCCAGCAAACCGTACCCGCTTTCCAACTCGCCCAGCCCGCCCGTGCGCGTGATGTGCCCCTCGGGAAAAATCAGCACCGCCTCCCCGCGCCGCAGCGCCCGCACGGCCTCGCGCAGGCCCGTGCGCGCATCCGCTTTCGTCACCGGCAGACAGCCGAACAGGCGAAAGACCAGCCGCATGAACGGGTATTGCTGAAACCCGCCCCACGCCACCGCGCGCAAGGGCCGCGGGCTCACTGCGCTCAGCAACACCGCGTCCAGATAGGAAACGTGATTGGCGACCACGACCACGCCGCCCGTGCGCGGCAAATTTTCCAGATCCTTGACCTGCACCCGATAAAGCAACCGCACCAGCCCGCGCCCGACGACCATCACCACCCACGCCAGCCAGCGCCAGATTCCGGCGTCGTTTTGAACTGCCGCACAATCTTCATCGACAATTCGGCCACCGTGATTTGCCTCAACCTTGTTCAATTTTGAATTTTCAATTTTAAATTCATCGGACGATCGCGCCCCCACGACCGGGGGCTGGGCGGTTCCCACCCAGCTCCCCGGCCTCCCCTCCGCCACAGCGGCGTCTAAGGGACATAACACATCATCTGCCATTAGCTTCATGGGAGACGCTTCCGTCGCCCGCTCCTTTTGCACGCCCAATGCCAAGACGCTGGTCTATGTTGAATCACCTCAGGCTATCTTCATCATTAGATGTTGTCTGTTAAAGTCTTACAAAATTATCGAAAAAACGACTGTCGTCTTCAATTTAAAATTTCCGCAGCATAAAATGTCGGTGACATCGGCATAAAATGTTAGCCATTCTGCCTTAACCCGTGATGCCTGCTAGGCTCATTTTGAATTTTCCATTTTGAATTTTTCATTTCCCCGCCAGCCCCGCGCATTCCTCCAGCGGGTAAGTCCAAATCTCTGAAAGCGTCGGATGGTACCAATGGGCGCGGAGGAGGTCGTGCACGGTCGCGTTGAGCGCGAGGGCCACGGCGGGCGCGTGAATAAGTTCGGAGGCGTCGCGTCCCACGCATTCGGCCCCGAGCAGCCGGCCGTCGCTCCGGCGCGCGAAGGTGCGCACGTAGCCGCGCTTCGCCTCCATCACGATGGATTTGCCGTGGTCGTCAAATGGATAAGACGCCGTCACGAAATCCATCTTCTGGGTCTCCAGTTCCTTCGCCGACCAGCCGGCTGTCGCCACCTGCGGATCGGTGAACACTACTTTGACCAGGTGGCCGTAATGCACGGGGACCGCCGGCTGGCCGCAGGCGTGGCGCGCGGCGAGTTCACCCTGCATGACGGCGACGTGCACAATCTCATGCGGGCCGGCGCAATCGCCCGCGGCGTAGACCGCCGGGTTCGAGGTGCGCTGAAATTCGTCCGTGCCCACATGGCCTGACGGCTTGAGCACGACGCCCGCAGTCGCGAGCCCGAGCGTGTCGGTGTTGGGCCGGCGCCCCAGCGCGTTGAAAAGCTCGGCGGCCTCACACACCACCCGTTCGCCATTATGGGTAAACGCCACCCGCACTCCGCCGGAAATCGCCGTGATTTCCTCGAGCTGCGTGCCGGTGAAAATCTTCATGCCCTCGTCGCGCAGGGCCTTTTCCACCACGGTGGCGGCTTCGGCGCCGTGCTCCTTGAGTAATTGCGGACTGCGCTGGATGAGGGTCACTTCACTGCCGATGCGCTGAAGATATTGCGCGAGTTCGCACGCCACCACGCCGCCGCCCAACACGATGACCGACTTTGGCACGCGATCCAATTCGAGCACGTCGTCACTCGTCAGGGCCGCCACTTTATCCAGCCCCGGCACCGGCGGGCGGGCAATGACAGAGCCGGTGGCGATGAGAAAATGGTCGGCGGTGAGCGTGGTTCCATTACCCAATAAAATTTCTTTCGGCCCGGTGAACCGCGCCGTTTCGCGGAAAAGGTCGAAGCGCCCCGATGCCAATTGTTGCGCGCGATAGGCGGCGAATTCACCGATGAGCCGGCGTTTGCGCTCGCGCAGCGAGGGCATGTCCGCCCGCCCGGCCGGAATATCCAGACCAAGAATCTCGCCATGCCGGGCCAGGTGCAAAACTTCGGCGGAATAGAGCAGCGTTTTCGATGGCATGCAGCCGCGCAGGATGCACAGGCCGCCCAATTCACGCGCGCCGTCCACCACCGCGACGCGGGGCACGAACTCGCGCGCGGTGCGGGCCGCCGCATAACCGGCGCTGCCCCCGCCCACGACGATGAAATTATAATGTTGGCGCATGAAACCGAAGCGGGAAAGGTGTGGTCACAGGAAATTGAGCCGATGCGCGCCCGGACACAAGCTTTACGCCCCTTACTCGCCGCCGGGCTGACCCTGCTCGCGTGCGCCATCGCGCGCGGCCAGCCCGCGAACACTCCGACAAATTCGCGAGCGAACGCGCCCGCGGCCACCCTTCCCGGACTGCCGCCGGCGCCGGTTTTTGATCCGCGCAATCCGCCCGAGGGGGTTTTTCTGGACGAGTGGACGGTGATTGACATGGGCGGCAAAAAAGTCGGCTACACGCACGAGGTTTATCGCCGCCAAGGCGACCGCATTCTCACCCACTCGCTGACGGCTTATACCCTGCTGCGCCTCAACCAGCCGATGCAAATCACCGAAACCGCGACCACCGAGGAGACCGTGGCCGGTGAGTTGCGGGCCTTTAAAGATATCGTCACGCAAGGGGACGCCACGGAAACCGTTACGGGCAGTGGGGATGGACGCATTTTTGAAGTGACGAAGCAGACGCCGAACGCACAGGAGCACCAGCGCGTCGTACTGCCACCGGGGACCGTCTTCGGCTGGGGCGAGGAGCGGTTGCAGCGCATCCATGGTTTTGCTCCCAATACGAAATACGAGGTTATGACTTACGCGCCCGGCGACGATTACCTCAAAGCCATCCCCAAACAGGTGACCGTCGACGCCCGCGATAACGTGCGCGTGGGGCAAACCGACGTGGTCGCCACGCGCGTGCTGACCCACCTCGGCGCGCCCGCGAGTGCCACCGGCATGGAGGCGATTTCCTGGGTGGACGACCACGGGCGCACCCTCAAATTCTCGATGCCGCTCGGACCGCAAGGCGGCATGACGCTCGAATCGACCGCCGCCACGGAGGCCGAAGCGCTCGCCCAATTTGTCCCCGCAGATATTTTCACCTCGTCGCTCATCCCCCTGTCCAATGCGCCGTCTGCCAATGCCACGTCCGTCACATACCAATTGAAACGGCGCGACGGCCAGCCGCTGCCGGCTGCGCCGGATTCACTCACGCAACACACCGAGCAACTGCCTGGCGGCGCCGTGCGCCTGACCTTGACCCGCGGCGCGGCGCCTTCGCCCACCCACGCCTCGGCGCCAAAATTTGACGCGGCGCCCTATCTCGCGCGCAACTCGTTTCTGGATACCAACGACCCCAACATCAAGCGGCTGGCCGCCGAGGGCGGTGGCCCCGCCGGCACGGCGCCCACGCAGGTGGCCGCCCGCCTCCGTGATTTTGTCGCAAAATACATTAATAAAAAAGACTATAGTGTCGGCTTCGCCACGGCCTCGACGGTGGCCAAAGACCGTGAAGGCGATTGCACCGAGCACGCCGTGCTGCTGGCGGCGCTCGGGCGCGCGCGCGGCCTGCCCGCCCGCATCGTCAGCGGCCTGGCTTTCGAGCCCAAAGACGCCACGCATCCCGATCTCCTCGGCTACCACATGTGGGCGCAGTTTTACCTCGACGGCCAATGGGTGGATTACGACGCCGCGCTGCCCGAACTCCCCGGCCCGCCCCGCCGCCTCGGACTGATGGCGAGCGATCTGGACAACGATTCCCTCGCCGACCTCACGCTCGGCATGCTCGGCTGGATGGCGGATTTGGATGTGCAGATTGTGCGGTAATCAAGGGATTGAGAAGCGGATTGGAAGGCCGAAGCACGCACACTCGTTCGGAAGGAAAAAATCGGAAGGCCCATCCGGCGCTGATTAGGGTTGTACCCCATAGGCGGAGAGATGGATAATGCGCATACTTTAAGCGGAGCCGCCAGGCTCCTTTCCCAAGGGCCATCGTAAAACGCCTTCAGCTACCTCTTACATTCGCCGGTCCAGTTGATCCAGACGGACCTACCGGGCATTGCCCTTTTCCCGCCATCGCCATGTCTCTACCGCTTACACCTTCGACCTTGGGCGCGCAGGCGGATGCGGCCTTGCTCCGGCTGGCGGCGTTGGTCGATTCGGCCGAGGACGCCATTATCGGCCAGGATCTGAACGGCTTGGTCACATCGTGGAATCACGGCGCGGAAAATATTTTCGGCTACGCGGCGAACGAGGCCGTGGGCACAGCCATGCGGCAGTTGCTCCCCGCCGACCGGCTGGACGAGGAAAAACAGGTCATGGAAAAGGTCCGACACGGGGAAGGCGTGAAAGACTTGGTGACGCAACGGCTGCACAAAGACGGTCGGTGCCTAACCGTCTCGGTCACCACCTCGCCGATCAAGGACGCCGCCGGCCAGTTCGTCGGTTCGTCCCTGATGGCGCGCGACATCACCGCGCGTCAGGACGTGGAAGAATCCCTGCGCCTCCTTAGTTCCGCCGTGGAGCATGCGAAGGAAGCCATCATGGTCACTGAGGCCGACCTGGATTTCCCCGGGCCCCGCATTGTTTTTGTCAATCCGGCCTTTTCGCAGATGACCGGCTATTCCGCCGCGGAAAGCCTGGGCCAAACGCCCCGCCTGCTGCAAGGGCCACGCACCGACAAGGCCGTGCTGCGGCGCCTCCGCCAAAATCTCGAGCACGGCGAAATGTTTGCCGGCGAAACCGTCAACTACCGCAAGGATGGCTCCGAATATGACCTGGAGTGGCAAATCGCGCCCATTCGCAATCCCGCCGGGAAAATCACCCATTTTGTGGCGGTACAGCGCGACGTGACCCAGCGCAATTGCGCCACCCGGGAATTGGAAACCACCGTGCGGCAACTTTTTAATGCCAATGCAGCCAAAGACCGCATCCTCGCCGTCACCACGCACGATCTGCGCAGCCCGCTCAGCGCAGTGTGGGGCCTGGCCGGCTTTCTGCGCGACGGCACGCTCGGCCCCGTCAACGCGGAACAGGTGGAAAATCTGGACCTCATGATTGGCAGCCTCGAAGCCATGCTCGCGCTTGTCAACGACCTGCTCGATGTGGCGACGCTGGACGACAAATCCATGCGGATCGACCGCCGTCCGCTCGATCTCGCACCGTTGCTGGCCCAAGCGGGCGCAGCTTACACCCTGATCGCGGCGCAAAAAAAACAGCGCCTGCGCCTGGAGGTTGCGGCGACCCCGCTGAAAATGGAAGGCGACGAAATCCGCCTCAAACGCGTGCTCGAAAACTTGATCTTGAACGCCATCAAATTTTCCCCGCTGAACAGCCTCATCAGCGTGGGTGCGCGCGCCGAGGGCGAATTTATCACCGTGTGGGTGGACGACGAAGGGCCCGGCGTGCCGGAAGCCGAACAAGCGAAACTTTTCACGGACTATGGGCGCACCTCCAACCGCCCGACCGGCGGCGAAAGCAGCACGGGCCTCGGGCTGGCCATTTGCCGGCGCATCATCCACGCCCACGGCGGCTCCATCACGATGCGCAACCGCGCGGCCGGCGGCGCGCACTTTGAGTTCACGCTCCCGCGCACCGGCCTCCCCCAGCGCGCCGAATCGCAGGTGGCGTGATTGAGATTATAGCTTGGGTCCAAGACGCCATTGACGGCGCATCAGTCCTCGCCAGGTTCACCCTCGGCGGGATAATGGATTTAGACGTGCAGGTGGTGAAGCAACACCTCCAGGCTTCTTTCCCGAATCACAATTTTATGGCTGCTTCAATGAGTAATCCCTAAGAACTTAAGACGTGGATGCGCTTACGCCAAAAAAACGTTCATGGATTATGGCCCAGGTAAAGTCTGGCAGCAACAAGTCAACTGAATTGAAGTTAATGGCCGTGTTGCGGAAGAGCAAAATTCGAGGCTGGCTAAGGAATTATCCCTTATTCGGCAGGCCAGATTTCGTTTTCCGCAAGCATAGAGTGACGGTCTTCGTCGACGGATGCTTCTGGCATGGTCATCCAAGCAAGTGTAGGATTCCTGCAACGAATTGCGTCTATTGGACAACCAAAATCAATCGAAATATCGAGCGAGACAGGTTTGTTACATTGACGTTGCGAAAAAAGGGTTGGAAAGTTCTTAGAATTTGGGAACACTACGTAGACAAGACGTCGACTGTCTCTCGAATTCGCAAATACCTTTCCCAAAATGAAGCATGCCAAAACGGCGATTGAGTTTTTTGCGGGCATAGGATTGATGCGGATTGGCTTGGAGCAGGCGGGCTGGCGAGTCACTTGGGCCAATGACATCGACGAGGACAAATTTCGAATGTATGAGGGGCATTTTGTGGACGATGAGGCACATTTCGAACTTGGCGATGTACATGACGTAAACCCGGACACATTGCCCAACGTCACCTTGGCCACGGCCTCTTTTCCCTGCAATGACCTTTCCCTGGCCGGTTCGCGCCAAGGGCTGGCCGGCCAACATTCTAGCGCGTTTTGGGGCTTTGTCGGTGCAATGAAAGGAATGGGCAATCGCCGGCCTCCATTTGTGTTACTGGAAAACGTTGCCGGGTTTTTAAGTTCCAATGATGGCAACGATTTTAGAGACGCCTGCTTGGCGTTAAACGATCTGGGCTATGCAGTTGATGCCTTCATCATAGATGCCTCCTGGTTTGTGCCCCAAAGCAGGCAACGGCTGTTTTTGGTTGGTAAACGAGAAAAACGAAAGGTCGTAGAACAAACTGGCGAGGATACATCTAAGTTTTACCAGAGCCAATGTCGTCCGGCAGTATTGGCCGATTTTATTTTGTGGCACCCCGAAATTAGGTGGTCAATCCGCACTCTTCCCACCATCCGGAAGGTTCAATCCACGCTTCAAGACATTCTGGAAGAGCTGCCCTTGAACTCAGCTTACTGGTGGAATAAGCAACGAGCTGAATATCTATTGAATCAAATGAGTCCAAAACATCGAGCGATTGCAGACAAGATGATTGCCGGAAAGGAAATCACAAGCGGCACTGTTTTTCGTCGAGTGCGGAATGGCCGGTCGATGGCTGAATTGAGGACAGATGGGGTCGCAGGTTGCCTGCGAACGCCAAGGGGCGGCAGCGGACGCCAGATTCTTTTTGTAGCAGGAAAGGGGCGTTATGCCGCTCGTTTGGTGACCCCAACGGAGTGCGCCCGTTTAATGGGTGCCGATGGTTACAAAATTACTGCGCCGCTAAATAAAGCACTTTTTGGATTCGGTGACGCTGTGTGCGTACCAGTCATTCGCTGGATCGCTGAAAACTATTTAACCCCCTCGCTAAAGGAGCTTCATGCCGTCGAAATCCAAAAAAATCGCTACGCCGCTGCGGTCTGAACTAGAAGCCATCGCTGGCCTGCCGGAAGATATCGCTGCTATCCGCGCACAGATATCCAAGTTCTTTAAGGTACTGGATGAAAAGGGTCGTACTGTCGGCCGTTCAAAGCAAGGTGTTTACGCATTCTACGACTACGATGGCGAGCCCATCTACGTCGGACAAACCTATGAGGGCCTGCGGTCACGAATTGGTAGGCACCTTACAAATCAACGAACCGACGCTGTCGCCATGAATGTCTTGGATCCCTTCGAGGTAGCCGAAATTGAAATTTGGCCACTTGAGGACGCAATGGTGGATATACCAAAAAATCCCAAAAGGTTAAGAAAGGCCTATTTAGACCGAGCCGAATTTACTGTTTTTGAAAAGGTTTTGCGTGAATCCACTTTAGGAGCAGTCCTGAATGAAAAATCGATTGCCCCCAAGGAACAGATCAAATTACCGAAATCGTACCGTCAACGTATTATCCCGGATGAGATCTTCCGGCAAAGAAAGCATCCCGATATTCGCATCGCACGGCGAGCTAGCACAATTGCCGCACTTGCGCGGGTGATTAGTGAGCGAGATGTCTCGGACGGCCTGAGACTGACTTTGCGTACTCAGGCGAAACGGCTAGAATTGCTCGCCTCTCAGAGGGTGAGAGAACTCGGCATTACAGCGGATTACAAGAAAAACCAACGCGAAGATTAGGGAAGTCTTGTTGGATTTCTTTGGTCTTGAGTGCGTCATTCCGACGGCATTGAGTTCCCCTACTTCCCCGCGGGCGGCACGCCTCCGCGATAGAAGCCGCGGCGGCGCTGGGAGCTGTAACGGGCCAATGCGTCGTTGATGACGCCGTCCGTCGCTTCCATTTGCTGCATCTCGTCCACCTCGACGGTCTTGCCTTCGAGTTGCTTATAGTCCTGGAAAAAGCGCCGGAGCATGGCGAGTTTGTGACTGGGCAGCTCGCTGGCTTGCTCGAAGCCGTTGTACTCGGGGTCATCCACCGCGACGGCGAGGATTTTGTGGTCGCGCTTGCCGCTGTCCACCATCGTCATCAGGCCGATGGCACGGGCCTGCACGAGGGTGAGCGGCGCAACCGCTTCCTGGCAAAGCACGAGCACGTCGAGGGGATCATCGTCCTCGGCGAGGGTTTGCGGGATGAAGCCGTAATTGGCCGGGTAATACACCGCCGAATAGAGGATGCGGTCGAGCTTCAGCAGCCCCGTTTCCTTGTCGAGCTCGTACTTCACGCTCGAGCCCATGGGGATTTCGATGACCGCGGTAAATTCGCGCGGCAGGTTTTCCCCGGGAATCACATCGTGCCAGGCATGTGTCATAATAAGAGAACGGGGAGTGTGCCGCGCGGGTTGGTCCAGGGCGAGGCTTTTTTGCGCCAGCCGCGGCGCAGGGGCGCTCCGCCCTTTAGTAATGTCCCAATTTGAAACGGCGCGCTGAGGGCAGCGCGCCCTACCTAAAGCATTTGCCCGGGGTAGCGCGGGCTGTCCTCAGCCCGCGGCCCTGTTGCTGGTGAAATTAGGCCACCACCCTCCCTTTGGATTGACGGCGGGACGCAGGCCTGCTGTTAGATGCTGGACCTTCCGCGCCGCGTGCGCGGAGGGGCCGGTTATCTACCCCTTGCTCCCCTCCATGAATACCCCTTCGTTCTCCTCCGCCCTGCGCACGGGCTTCACCCTCGCCGCCGCCGTCGCCGCACTCCTGCTCGCCGCCTGCGGCAAGACCGAAACTCCCGCCGCCAGCAACGCCCCCGCCCCCGGCGGCAAGAAGGTCAATCTCGTTTATATCACCAAGGGCCAGACGGACGTGTTCTGGCTCTCGGTCAAGGCCGGCTTGCGCCAGGCCGAAACGGAAGCCAAAGCCAAGGGCCAGAATCTCGTCGTCACCTGGGATGCGCCGTTAAAGGACGGCGACCCGGCATCGGAAATCAGCTTGATGGAAAATTACCTCGGCCAAAAGCCCGATGGCATCATTCTCTGCCCGGTGGATTTTAAGGCGCTCGTCACTCCGGTGGAAAAGGCCGTCAACGCCGGCATCCCGCTCATCATCGCCGATTCCGGCCTCGACTCGAAACTCCCCTTCGCATTCGTGGGCACCGATAATTACAAGGGCGGGCAGACGGCCGGCGAGGAACTCGCCCGTTTGCTCGGCGGCAAGGGCAACGTCATCGTCCTGCGTTACCTCCAGGGCGCCGCCAGTTGCACCCAGCGCGAAGAAGGCGTGCTCGATGTCCTGAAAAAATATCCCGGCATCAAGATTCTCTCCTCCGACAACTACGCCGGCGCCACGCGCGACCTGGCCTTCGACAAGTCCCTCAATTTGCTTAACACTTACACCGGCCAGGTGGACGGCGTGTTCACCGCCAACGAAGGCAGCACCAACGGCATGTTGCTCGCGCTCCAGAAGGCGGGCCTCACGGGCAAGGTGAAATTCATCGGGTTCGACGGCGGCACCGCAAACATGGAAGGCCTCAAGGCCGGCCAGATCAACGGCCTCATTTTGCAGAACCCCTACATGATGGGGTACCTCGGTGTGAACACGATGCTCGACCACCTGGCCGGCAAGACCGTGCCCGACAACGTCGACACCGGCAGCACGCTCGTCACGAAAGAGAACCTCGACAGCGGCCCGGTCAAGGAACTGCTTTCGCACACGGTGCAGTAGGGAGGGCAGCCGCACACTCACTTTTGGGCGTTCTCGGAGACTGTGCCAGCGGGGACGACCATACGGACGAGGTTGTGCTGATCTCCTGTCGTTTCGACGGCCAAGTACTCAAGGCGCCCGTCGGCTCGCCATACAAGCGGCGAAGCAATTCCATCGAAAAAGGGGCCGGTTATGCCATCTGTCACCACCGAGGAGTGGCCGTCTTTGACCCCCAAATAAGCCAAATGCAGGCCATCGGGGCTAAACGACGGATTTCCAACGCGATCAAAATCGGGCCCGGTTCGCCCGTCCACCACCATGAACGAATTTTTGGCGATACTGGCCCCGTAAGCCAAGTGCGCGCTGTCAGGACTGAAAACGTAAGGGCCAATTCCGTCGAAATTGCTTCCCGGGCGGCCATCCAGTATTATTTTAGCCTCGCCCTTTGACCTGCTGGCATAGGCAAGATGCCTGCTGTCGGGGCTGAATTGAAAATCATAATCTCTGGGGTAACTGATTTCGTAGCCCACGAGTCCGTCCACCACCGCATAAAATTTCTGCCCCCGCTCGACGGCATAACTTAAGTGATTTCCATCCGGGCTGAATTGGACGGCGACAAAATTCTTGCCGTCCGAGCGCGGGCCCGGCTCACCGTTTACCATCAGGGATGACTGATCGCCTTCGAAAACCGGATATGCAAAATTACCCCCTTTCGGTCCTAAATAAAGATTCGGCGGTCTGCCCCTAAATGGCGACCCCGGCTTTCCATCCACGATGACCCGCCAGTGCGATCCATTCACACCCCGGTAAATTAGATGCTGGCTGTCGGCGGTGTATCGCACCGACCGGTCACGGGTGGAATACCACGGACCATATTCCGGCGGAGGATCGCAATAGATACTCTCAAATGGCGGGCCCGGCACCCCATCCGCCACCATCCGCCATGGGCCGTCGAATTTCGCAGCATACGCTAAATGCTGACTGTCCGGGCTGAAGACTGTATCGTAGAAATAAGCATCTGCCGGGAGGTCGCACTCTGGACCAGCCTGGCCATCCCAAACCGCACGCCATTTGCCATTTTCCACCATGCTAAAGGCGGTATGATTACCGTCGGGACTAAAGATTAAAAAATCCAAATCACGGGCCGTAAAAATTAGACTGGGTCGATCATCCACTCTGACCTCCCACTGAGTGCCTGGTGGATGGCGATACGAATCGACCGGAATCAAATAGTCACCGTCGGGCTGGTGAATAACGCCTGCAATGGGTGTTAGGTGATCCGTGATTGAGCCCGTCGAGTCCAACCCTGGCACAGACTTCGTACTCCCTTCATTAATTTTAGCGTTGGGGATGAATGGATACTTCGGCAAATCCGCAGGGTCAATCGCCTCGGCTAGCGTGCCGGTGAAGTTGCCCCAAATAACGGCAAAATGTTTCCCGTCTGGGCTGATCTCGAATTGTTCGATGCGCGCCATATCCGCGCGATGGGGCTGCAATTTCCCGTCAACGAAGAGCTCCCACCTGTCGCCCACCCGGCCTTGGTAGGCGAAGAAATTCACCACCTCGGCAAACCCGTTGAGCATCGCCACCTCATCAAATTCGCGTCCGGGAACTCCATCCACCACCACCATCCACTTATTGCCCCTGCGCGCCTTATACATGAAGTGCCGGCTGTCTTTGCTGTATATTACTTCCGTCTCTTCGTATGGATTGTCTTTCAAGAATTCCGGAATGATCTCGTCAAAAACCGGGCCCGGCACGCCATCCATCACCATAAACTGCTCCTTACCGTTCCAAGCTGCATAGACGATATGCCGCCCATCGGGGCTATAAACTGGTTCGGTGATAAAATCATACTTTGGCCCGGGGACGCCATCCACCACCAGTTGCCACTTGTCTTCCGTCCGTGCCCGGTAGTTGGAGTGTAATCCGCCGGGGCCAAAAACATTGGTTTGCTTGGGGTCTTTCCCTTGGCGCCAGGCAATTTCGTCGTAATCCGGGCTGACTTTTCCATCAATGACGATGCGCATCTTTTTGCCTGCTTCCACGAGCGCTGCAATGCGGACGCCCTCTTCACTAATGGATGAAATGCTATACCAATAATAATTTCTGCCGATTAAGCCCTCCGGCGAGCCCAGGATGGTCTTGCCATCAGGATGCGGCTTATCCGTCAACCCATTCGTCACAGCGGCCTGGCCCGACGCAGTCGTGCAAATTAGCCATGCCATCCAGGCCATGGCCGTCAGTACAAAGCTCAGCCCCGTCGGCATTGTCCTTCGATTATACATTCCCCAAGTAAGGTTATCCCCTAATACGCGGCAATGCACGAATTTTTTGGCGGCGAAACTGACCAGGGCGGAAGGTGCGACTGCTACTTAAGCAAGGCGGCCGTCTCAAACGTCGCGCCGTGGTAGACGCGGAGCCAATCGCCGAAGGGGATGCTGAATTGCCCGGCTTGGGTGACGTAGCCGTTTTCCACGCCCGGTGAACCCTTGGGGGCAAAGCTGTTGCCGTGCGGATTCCACAAATGCAAGAGGCCGGAGTTGGCGTCGTAGCCGAGAATGGCGTAGGCGTGGCCGGGGGTCACGCCGGGTGGAGTCCCGCGGTCGGGCGTGCCCGTGCCGGCCAGTTCGCTGCCGCGCGTGGCGGTGAGCAACGCCGTCCGCAGCGTGGTGGCAAACGGTTCGCCGCTGCGGCGCTGGCCGTTGGCCTCGACGATGGCGATGAAGCGCGTGGCGTGGCCCGTGAGCGCTTGAATGACCGGCGCGGGCGAGCCGCCTTTGGCGATGGAGTCGGTGTCCACGGCGTCGTCACGATGGGCGGCCACCACCTCGTCGCGAATTTTGCCGTAGGCGTTTTCCAGCACAGCCAGCCAGCGGCCATTGGCGCCCGCGCTTGAGGAAATGGCGACTTCCGCATCCGTCAACGGCGGAAGCGTGACGCTGCGCCCATTGCCGAAGCGCACGGTGGTTGAACCGTCGGCATTAGCGGTGAACAAGTCTTTCACGGATTGGGGGCTGCGGTAAACCATCGCCCCGACTACGGAGACAAAATAACAATCGCCGAGCGGCCCCTGGTGACAGGAGTTCAGCGCGGGCAGACCCTGCGGAAACAGGGCGGGCGATTCCGCGCGCAAGCGCTCCAGGTTGGCGAGGTAGCGGACTTGAAAGGATGGCGGGTGGTCAATTTTACCGGGCTTGGCCGGGTCGTCGCGAAAAGCGGGGTCGACCTCCGGGCCGGTGGGCTCGGTAAGCGGGCTGGCGAGGAGATAAGCCTTGGTCAAGGGCGGCAGGTTGTACTTGCCGCCGCGCACCACGACCTTGATGGCACCGATGGCCGCCGCGGCCTCGTCCTTGAATTGCGGGTTCGCGACCGCGTGGTCAATTTCCTCGGGAGAAAGGGCGGCACTCCCATCGGTGTCCCACTGACTAAAGTACTGGTTGACGATGGTGGTGAATGCCGGCGTGGCGGGCGCGCTCACCGCGGCCGATCCGGGGCCAGCCATCTCGCAGAAGGCCGCCAACACAAAAAACAAAAAACCATTCTTGAACATGCGGCGATTTTGCCTGACACCTCGCCAAAGTCAGGCGGAAAGTCTTCAGGCTTGCCGCGACCGCCCGAACTTTAGCCGAGGGAGCAAGGCCCTGGGCTGACCCGAGTCCCGTCGGTTTGCTTTATCATGAAATCCAAAGCCAGCCCCGGGTATCGAACCACCAGCCGAGGCCGAATGACGCGAGGTTCGCGAGGAGAATGACGAGCCAGTCCTGCACGCGATCCGCCCGGCGCACGGCTGGGGTGTGAAAGGCCAGCGCAAACAGGGCCCCTTCCGTCAGGGGCGCAAATGTTTCCGCCACGGCCAGATACTGCCAATGCGCGGCTGACGCCATCAGGATGGGCAAGGCCACGACGACGACGGGGTACGTGCAGGCCGTCAGCCAAAAGCCCGCCGCCAACCGGCGTCGCCACGGATGCGGCCGCGACAATCCCACCAGCAGCACGGGCGTCTCAATCGCAATCGAGAGAAAATATCCGCACACCAAAAAACGCCAAAGTTGGCCCACATCCAGGCGCGCCACTGTTACCTGCGCGTCAGCCAGAAGCAGGAATCCGGGCCGCCAAGCCAGGACTGGCGCAAGGCTCACAAGCGAGGCAAGGCAACACATCAGCGAGGATCGATACGGCGCTTGGAGGCGAAAAAATGCAGGCCGCCCAAGGCCAGCCCGACACTCAAAGACACACTGGCCAGAACGCTTGGCCACTCGCCCGGCGCGCGGCTGGAGGTGCGCGGACCAGCCGACGGCATAGCTCCGGCAGGCGGCGGCGGCGGCGGTTGCTCGGCGTTTTTCTCCGCCACGAGCGCGCCCGCCACAAGGGCCGCCGAGGCCTGGTTGATGTCGGTCATGATCTTGGCCCGGAATCCGCCCAGATCGCCGATCACGGGGCCGTGATAACTACGGCCCGGATTGTTCAGAAATTCCACCAGCGCCAGATTCAGCGCCAAATTCGCCTCCATTAGATTTATGCCCGGAATTCGCTCCATTTCCGGAAAGAGCGTCGGCACGATCTTGGTCTTATCCTCCGGCGCGGGCCCCGCGGGCAAAGTATTCTCGCCGGGATGTTCCTTGAGGTAAGCGGTGGCCGCCGCCACGTCCGCCAGGGCTTGGTGGACGGCAACGCCAGCCTTCTCGACATAGCCGCCGTAAAGATTCGCGTGCCCGCGCGCCAAGGCGGCCGCCGCCGCGGTCAAATTTTTCTGCGCCACCTCCAGGCGGGCTGAGGCCGTCGGACTCGGCGCGGCGGGCAAGGGCGGAGGTTTATTGCCGAAAAAGGGTGGAGCGACATCTGCCCGGATCATGGGTGGGGCCACGGCCAGTAGCGCCACGACCGCCGCCATGAGCGTCCCAATCAGAACATGACTTATACTTATTATTTTCATCATTTTTTAATTTAAAGCAACTAATTACTATCCCGCAGCTGAACTGGCTGGGACAACGGGGTGGTGGCGCCCACCTTCACCTGCACCTGATTCACGGAGGCCAGCATTTCCCATCCGCTTTCCGTCCCGCCCAGATGGGCGGTGAGCACATAGTTTCCGGGCGGGAGGTCACGCAGGGAAAAAGCGCCTTTTTCATCCGTGAGCGCGGCGGCGCGCCCGCCCCGGAAAAGCTGGAGCATTTGCGTGCCACCCGAAAGCAATAGCACATTCATGCTAAAGGCGCTCAGGCCCGGATCCCCTGGCCTCGCCAAGCCGATTAAGACGTTCGCGGCCGGATTTCCATCCGGGTCTAGCACCACACCGGTAATGGCGCCAGCGGTACTCTGTGCTTTCGGCGACAGATTTCCCGGCCCCGCCTGGAGGTCATCCATCGCCAACCCCAGTGCGTAAATGATTTGCGCGCGGTTTCCGTCCAGCGGTCCGATCAGCGGGCCGCCCCGCCACGCTGGGCCGATCATGAAATTACTGTAGGCCTCGCTCAATTGGTCGAGGATGGCGGGCGCGCCCGGCAGCGCGGCTGACACCGTGGCATTCAAGCGATAGACTTGGCCCGGCGGTTTCCCGCCCGGCCCGCTCGCGCGCGGAGTGGCATTCGTGAGCCCATTGGCTTCAGGATGAGTGCGAACGTAAACCAGCGCTTGGTTGGTGGCCACCAAGGCGGCCTTTATGTCCGCCGAGAGGCGTTGAATAAATTCACCAGAAGCACCGTCGGGCGCCAGCGGCAACTGCGCCAGAGTCGCGGTGAGGGCTGTCTGCAAATTCTCCAAACGGCTTAGGGCCGTGTCCGGCAAGGATGCTGCGGGCGGCACGGCTGCTTCCTCATGCTCGGGGGTCGTGGGTGCGCCCGCTTTGGGTGTCGCCACCGGGTCATGCGCAAAATCGTAGGCGAGCAACACGGCTTGGGCCGCCTGCCGCAGGTCGTCGGCTAATTTGTCACGGTAGCCACCCATTTCACCCATCGAATAAATCAGGTCGAACTTGCCGCCGGTGGGCACCGTGATCGTCAACCGCTGCAAGGACGAAGTGAGCAAAAGAAGCGCCTCCCTTAAATGCGGATTGCTGTTGTGCGTTCCGACAAACGGTGGCTTATCCTGGATCACTGAAAACGTTGGCACCTCGAATATCCATGCTGCGCGATCCAGCTTCGGGGCCGTGGCCGCGTCGGGCGAAGTCGAGGCCTCGGGATGGGCTCGGAGCCAGGCCAGCGCTAAAGCCACATCCACCGTAGCCTGATTCAGGCCGTCCGCCGCCTGCTCGATATAACCACCGTGATTCGCCGGCGTTTCCATAATCAGGTCCATCATGGCCTCCGGCAGGGCGTCTTGAATCAGCATCAGGCGCATGGAAATGTCGTAGCCGTGCGCGAGGGAAGGCAACCCCATCAATCCGGCGGCTAGCGCCAAACTAGTAAATAACTGCGGGGCACGCATATTCGCGGGTGGTTCCGACCGTTGGAACGACCCAGTCACCACCAAGATAACGGTGGATGAATCATAAGAAAACACGACCAGCCTGCACAAGTTTCAATTGTAAGCCCGCGATTGCGGGCCCATGCCGACGATGGCGCAGGGGGCGGTCGCAAGTCCGGGAGTTTGGCGCTCCGGACTTCATTTTTGCTGCTTTGGCCCGGCCTATTCATGCAAAACCTGCTGTCCGCGACCCTTTTTCCCGGCTTGACCGCGCCGGGGCCGGACGGCAATCTCGCCCTTTACCTTTCATCCTGGCCGCCGTTCCCGGCTGCCGCCCATCTTTCACCGCCCTTTCCCATGGCCAATCCGAAACGCAAACAATCCAAGCGGCGCAGCGCCCTGCGCCGCGGCGCAAACCGCTATAAGGCCCCGCAAATGGCCAAGGAATCCGACGGCTCCCTGTTCATGCCGCACCGCGTCAACCCCGACACCGGCATGTACCGCGGCCGGCAGGTGCTGGACGTCGAAGTCTAGCCGCCGTTTTGGTCCGCGGCGGGCGGAGGCACGTCCGGGCGGACTTTTTCCCGTCCCGTCCCGCCATGAACGCCGACCCTGGCTCCAACCCGCTTGCGGGCGCCGCTCCCCATCTGGCGGCGGGACCGACTTTGCTGGCGGTGGACGCCATGGGCGGAGATCATGGTCCCGTAGAGGTCGTCGCCGGTGTGGCCCTCGCGTTGCAGGCCGAAGCCGCCCGCGCGCGCATCTTGCTCGTTGGTGATCAGCCGCAACTCGAAAAACTTTTGCAGGAATTTGGCCTGCGCGGCGACACCCGCGTCGAGGTCATCCATGCCACGGAAGTCATCGGCATGGACGAAAAGCCGGTGGCGGCGCTAAAGCAGAAAAAAGACTCGTCGATGGTGCGCGCCATTGACTTGGTCAAAAACGGCGAGGCCCAAGGTGTCCTGAGCCTGGGCAACACCGGCGCCCTGATGATGGGTGGCACGCTGCGCCTGCGGCCCATGCCCGGCATCAAACGCCCGGCGCTGGCGGTTGTCATTCCCAGCCGCGGACATCGTTTCGTGCTGATCGATGCCGGGGCCAACCCCGATGCCGACCCCATCCACCTTTTTCACAACGCCCTCCTCGGCTCGCAATATGCACGGTGTGCGCTCGGCATCCAACGGCCGCGCGTGGGCCTGCTCACCGTCGGCACGGAGGAGGGCAAGGGCACCGACAAAATCCTGCAAACTCACGCCATGCTCAAGGCCGCCAACGGCGTGCTCAATTATGTCGGGCCGATCGAGGGCTTTGACCTCTTTCAAAATGCGGTGGATGTCGTGGTGTGCGACGGCTTCACGGGCAATATTCTGCTCAAGTCGCTCGAATCCTGCTTCAGCATGTTGAAATCATTCTTGAAGGATGAGTTGACGGCGAATCCCCTGCGGATGGTGGGCGCAAAACTCTGCCAGGGCGCATTTAAGGCCATCAAGCGCGAACTGAATGAAGAAGCGCTCGCCGGGTCACCCCTGCTGGGGCTGAACCGCCTCGTGATTAAAACCCACGGGTCCAGCACGCGCGGCTACGTGGCCGGGGCGATCCGCATCGCGATTGAAACACTCTCGCACGACCTCACGGGCGCGATCCAGGCGGATTTGGACAAATTGGCGGTGACGGAAGCGGTGCCGGTAAAGGCGTAGGGATGAAATAATACTGGCACCAGTTACTGCGTTTGCCTTCTCCGGACTGGCTACCATTCAAAAAGCCGAAGGGTTGGAGGAATTTTCAGCGTTTTGAGCACAATTCTCGAAATGGAATCGCCCGAGTTGCTAGGCGGGTCGAGGACGCCCCGCCCTACCCTCGCCAGTCTTGCCGGGAACTTAAATTGCACCTCCATTGAGTGCTAGGCCCAGGTCAAAGGTAGGGCGGGGCGTCCTCGACCCGCCTAGCCCTGCTTTGTTGTAGCTCACCCCGCACTTGCATTTTGGGAATTCTGCCTTCAGCCTTCCCGTTTTCGCGATGTCTGCCTCCATCATCCTGCGCGGCCTGGGCGCCTATGCACCCGCCAAGCGCCTGTCCAACGACGACCTCACGCACTTGGTGGACACGTCGGACGAGTGGATCCGCACGCGCACGGGCATCAGCGAGCGCCGCGTGGCCGCGCCGCTGGAAAATGCGTCGGACATGGGCGTCGAGGCCGCCCGGCAGGCGCTCGCTCAGGCGGGGCTGACGCCGGCCGATGTGGATTTGCTCATCGTGGGCACGATGACGCCCGACCTCCAATTTCCCTCCACCGCCTGCCTGATTCAGGACAAGCTCGGCCTGCGCTCGGTGCCGGCCTTCGATATCAGCGCGGCGTGCTGTGGTTTCCTTTACGTCCTCGAAGTCGGGACGGCGATGCTGCGCTCCGGCAGCTATCGCAACGCGCTCGTGATCGGCGCGGAAAAAATGTCGTCCGTCCTCGACTGGCAGGACCGCACGACATGCGTGCTGTTTGGCGACGGCGCGGGCGCGGCGGTGCTCATGCCCAGTGCGGAAAAGGAGGCCGGCGTGCTCGGCAGCATCTTGCGCGCGGACGGCAGCAATGTGAATTTGCTCTACATGCCCGGAGGCGGCTCGTCCTGCCCGGCGACGCATGCGAGCATCGAGGAGCACAAACATTTCCTGAAGATGAACGGCAAGGAAGTCTTCAAAATCGCCGTGCGCGAGATGGAGCAGGCCATCCGCGATTTGCTGGAAAAACACCACCTCACGGCGGCGCAAGTCGGCCTGGTGGTGCCGCATCAGGCGAATATCCGCATCATCGAGGCCCTGGCCCAGCGGTTGGAGTTGCCGCCGGAGCGATTTGTGGTAAATATCGAGCGTTATGGGAACACCTCCGCGGCGTCCATTCCGCTCGCGCTGGCCGAGGCGCAGGCCGCCGGCCGGCTCAAACCGGGCGAATTCGTGGTCCTGGTGGCCTTTGGCGCGGGGTTGACCTGGGGCGCAACGCTCCTTAAATGGCATACGACATGAAGAACTTTTTCAGCCAAAAACAGGCGCGCCTGCGGGTGGTGCTGACCGGCGCTCTGGCGCTGGTGTGCGCCGTTGCGAGCCTCGCGCCCTTGGCGACGCGTGCCGATCTGGTCTGGTCATCCGACGGCAGCTGGCATATCGAAGGCGGCGTGCTGGCGCCATTTTTTGGCGACGCGGGGGAAACCGCGAGCGCGCTCGAGGCCATGAACAAGGCCAAGACCGCCCAGGAGGCCGGCAGCTATTGGACGGCCCTGAGCCTGTATGACCGGGTCATCAACGACTACCCGAGTTCGGTGTTTGCGCCGGAAGCACTTTTTCAAAAGGGACTTATTTACCTCAAGCGCCATCAGTTCGACAAGGCGTTCAAGTCCTTTGACGACATCACGCAGCGGTACCCGGATTATCCGCGCTTCAACGCCGTCATCGGCAAGCAATACCAGGTTGCGAGCACGATTCAGTCCGGCGCGACGCCGTACGTGCTGTGGGGCTACCTGCCGTGGTTCAGCGATCCCAACAAAGCGGTGGACTACTACGAATCGGTCGTGAAAAATGCGCCGAACTACGAACTCGCGCCGGCCGCGCTCTGGAACATTTCGCAAATCGCCAAGAAGGGGCACGGAATGTCGAACGCCAAGCCCGAAATCGCCATCGACGCGCTCGACCGCCTCATCAACACGTACCCGCAGAGCATGCTCGCGCCGGATGCGTACCTTGAGTTGGCCAGCATCTACTCGAACCTTGTGCAGGGCGCCCCTTACGACCAGGGTTCGACCCGCGACGCCATCCGCTTTTACCACGACTACCTTTTCCTCTTCAAGGGCGACCCCGGCGCGGCCCTGGCCCAGAAAAAACTGGACGACATGATGGACGTCTACGCGCGCTCGCGCCTCATCCTCGGCGACTTTTTCTACTATTACCGCAACAGCAACCGCGCCGCCCTCATTTTTTACAACCAGGCCATCACCCTCGCCCCGACTTCCCCGGCCGCCACCGAAGCCAAGGCCCAGATCGACAAAATCCGCCGCGGCATCGCCCCGCCGCTGACGCCCTACGACTGGGTGTTCGGCCGCTACAAGGAACCGAGCCTCGTGGCCTACGAGGAACAGGGACAAGTTGATAACCTGGCCGCCGAGTCTTTCCAGGTCAAGGCCACCGACACCTTTATCGAAACCCCCGGCGCCGAGGCGGTCGAGACCGTCAGCGCCACCGGCCAGGTGAAACAATATGAAGGCCTCTCGCCCTACCCGGCGGACATCGATGTGCCCGGCGCCCCGGTGGACGCCGGTTTCCTGACTCCGGTTGATCAACCCCAGGGCGGCAGCGGCCCCGGCCCCGGCCAGGAACCGGGCGGACGTCCGTTGATCCGCTAGCCTCCTCTTTTATGCGTCTTGCGCGTTTTTTGGCGGTGCTTCTGGCGGCGGGCCTGCTCGGCGCCTGCGCCAATTACAGTCTCGGGCCCACCGCGGCGTTGCCGTTTCACTCGTTGTACGTGGCGACGGTGCAGAACAAGACCTACGTGCCCCAGGCACAGGCGCCGGTCACCGAATCGCTCCGGCAATCGCTCCTGCAGGAAGGCAACCTGCACTTGTCCGACCAGGAGTCGGCCGATGCGACGCTCGAGGTCGTGCTCACGGATTATCGCCGCAGTGTGGCGGCCACCGAGCAAAGCAACACCCTCAACGCGCGCTCGTACACGCTCACGCTGGTGGCCAGTTGCACGCTGGTGAACAACCACAGCGGCAAGGTTTATTTCAAGGACCGCATCGTCAGCACCTCATCGGAGGCCTACATCAGCCAGGGCAACGATTTCAGCGAGCCGGAATATCAGTCCATTCCCATTCTCGCGCGCGAACTCGGCCGGAAAATCAAGGACACCGTGGTCGGGACGTGGTGAGTGACCGCAATTTGGTTGCATCTTTTTGCACCGCCATTTGTGAAAAGCCCCCACCCACCGATTGTTGCGCCGTCCTTGCTGGCCTCGAACCACGGCCGGCTGGCCGAGGGCGCGCAGGCGGTGGTCGACGCCGGGCTAAAATGGCTGCACCTCGACATCATGGACGGGCACTTCGTCCCCAACCTTTCCTTTGGGCCCCAGGTGCTCGCGGACTTGCGCCCGCTGTCCGATTTGTTTTTTGACACGCACCTGATGCTCGACAACCCGCACGAGTACATCGAGCCGTTCATCAAAGCCGGGGCGCAGCAGATTTCCATCCACATCGAGCCCGACTATCCCGTCGCAGATACGCTGAAGTACATTCGCGCCCGTGGCCTGCGCTGCGGCATCGCCCTGAACCCGGGCACTCCGGCCGCGGCCGTCGAGCCGCTGCTCGAGCGCGTGGACAATGTTTTGGTGATGACGGTGCAGCCCGGCTTTGGCGGCCAAAAATTTCACCGCGATGTTTTGGCGAAAATCGCGCAAATCTCCGCCTGGCGCGCGGAGCGCAAGCTCGCCTACCGCATTGAAGTGGACGGCGGCGTGGACGACGAGACCGGCCTCTGGTGCAAGGCTGAAGGCGCGGACACATTTGTGTGCGGCACCGCCTTTTATCACGCCCCCGACCGCCGGGCGTTTGCCACACGGCTGGAAGCGGGCTGAGCGCGCGACGCTGCAAATAGAATAAGGCTGAGGGCCGACCGAAATTTCAAAAAAAGCAAAGCCTCTTAATTTTTTCCATCTCTCAATCCATACCAAACCATGCACCTTCCGTCCTGCTGCACGATGGTCCGCCGGATCATCTTGATTGTTTTCGCCTGCGGCCTGAGCCTTACATCCCCAGCCGTCCACGCCGCCTCCCTGGCCAAAAACTTACAAGGAACTTACACACTTACCAAAAAAAGTTCTGCCATCAACGGCGTCGCCGATCACCACCCCCAAGGCATTCCCTCGCCCGCACCGACCTTTTCCGTCAACGCCTTTGGGTTTAAATCCGTTACCGGCGCCAAAATTTTGCAATTCATGCAAGCGGCTGGCTCGGGTGCTCCGAACCTGAAATTGGCCATCACGTCCAGCAGCGCCACCGCATTTGGCAGCGCCGCCAGTGGCAAAATCTCCTTCGTCGTCAATAATCCCCATGGTCCGGACCACCCGGTAACCATCGCTATTTCCAGCGGCCAGATTAAGGGCGCAATCGCCGCGACGGGCCTGACCTTCACCGGCTCGCTGAAAGGCCCGGGCACGATTGCGGGCCAGACGCAGAATTATACCCTCACCTTCACTTTCAAGCTCACCAAAAATTAGGTAAAGTCTGCCTGTAAGATGACTTGGGGCCTCCGTTGCGGCGCTCCATTTTCAGCGGCAATCAGAAAGAAAATTACTTTGCCGCCCGTTGCCGCTTGAACCGGGCCACACCCGCCGCTCCCAACGCCAGCAGGCCCAGGCCCGTAGCGGCTTGCGCCGGCTCCGGCACCGAGGACGTCGCCCCGGCTGGAATCGCCGTGTCCGGGCTGCTCTCGTAGGCCCAGTCATGGAAGGTCAAGGAATTGGGCCCAAGCGTGATGTTGGCCCAGCCGTAATTCTGCTGCCCGGAAATGGTGAAGGTAAAGCCGACCAATTGGTCGCCAAACGCCAAATTCAAATGGTTATGGCTTATGGTAAAGAGAGCGACCGCGGAGTTTTGAATGGACGACGCCAAGCGGGCCGGACCGATGGAGAATGAAGCCGGCACCTGTCTGGGTCGATTTTGATTGCTCGTGCTGCCGAATTTCACCCAGCCGTCGGCCGCAGCGCCCCGGTGCGCATAGATGCCCGCGCGGCCTTCCCCCGTCAGGGTATTGTCAAAAGTAAAATCCGTCGTGCTATCGCCATTGATATCCCAGACATGCACGCCGGGATTTCCCACCGGTACGCTGAAAGAATTGGTGACGTGAACAATGGCGCCCGGCAGCGCCGGGGCGGCCACAGCAGCGGCCGCAACGGCATAGCGCGGAAGGCGGCGGGCAAATTGGGCAGCGGCGGCGGGAGTGTGACGTGATTTCATAATTCTGCGCAGTTGGGCCGGCCCAAAATCACGCCGGATGTCATCCTTTAATCCACCTCCTAACGGTCTGCAAGCTAAACTTTGCCCCTGCCCGCACCCGAACTTTCGCCGACTGCATTTTCATCTGCCTTCATCAGCAAAATCTGCGATTACCTGATTGACGAGGTTGTTTTAGGTGTGGTCGGAGCAAGAAAATCAACCCGCCGTCGACCAGCTAAGTCCCGGGAGGGACCAAACTAATTTGACATTTTTTGAATCTTTTCCGCGATCTTGGCGCGTTGATCCTCGGTCAGGGTGCCCGATTTAATGCTTTCGATCATAATTTCCAGTCTGGCGCGATTCGCGTCGGGCACGAGGGCGGATTTCAGGGCCGCCGAAGCGCTGGCGGGGTCCTTTACCGCCCAAACAAGGAGAATGTCGTCCAAGCGGTTGCCGCGAACCGTATCGTCGTTGATGCTATTTGCCACGGTAAAGGCAACAGCTGGTTCATTTTCAACTTCCAACGCGATCATGGCCTCCGCGGCGTGCTCGCGCTGCTTGTTCTCGTCCGGAATTTCGGCGAGCCAGGCCACCACCGCCGGGGTGTTTTGCGCCGCCCATTCCTTGAGCAGACCCACTGCGGCCGGGTCCATTTTTTGCAGGTCGTCAGCGCGCTTGTAGTTGATGAGTCCCTGTTTCAGCGTGACCAAGGTGTCCGAGGCCAAACCGGCCACGGGGGCAGACCCGATACTCGCCTGCGCGGTGGTCGGCGTTGGCGCAACGGGCGCAACCACTGGCTCAGCGACCCTCCCTGACGTGGGTCGCAGCGGGGCGACAGATTGAGGTGCGATCGGCGTCGCGGCGATTCGTGGCGGACTCGATGCTTTCGCGGCGGGCGTGGAGAACCACCATAGTACGGCGACACCGACGCCCCCGACGGCAATCGCGACTAAAAGGTCCCTTTGCTTCATGGCGGCTGGTCGCCGGAAAGCCTATGCCCTTTGGCTGCCCGCAGAAAAGCCCATTTCGAATCCAAAAAAACCGCCGGACCTTTGCGGTCTTTTAAATTTTGAATTTTGAATTTCTATCAACCGCGATCTCCCTCAGACCTTGATCCCTTTTTCCGCCAAAATGCCCTTGAGTTTACGGGAGACGGCCGGGCCGTGAATTTCGCGCAGCTTGCGCAGGCGGAACGCCACCGCCAGGCGGAACGCCTTTTCCTGGCCGTATTTGTTGATGGAAAAGGAAGTGCACTTCTGCACGCCGGGCGCGGGGCGCCACGTGACGGCAAAAGATTCGCTGAGCGTGCCGCGCGGGGTGTGCTTGATGCTGCGGGAAACGCCGAGCACGCCGGTGGTGTTGCGGGAATCGCGAAACACGATGCGGCGGCTGCGGGGCTTGGCGGGGATTTTCGCCAGGCGTTCGTGCAAAATTTCGCGATAGCGCCGGGCCTCGATCAGGGCCTCGTCGGTGCCGCTGCATTTGCCGTCGCTAAAAAGGCGGGAGTACGTTTTGCCGTTTTTATACGCACGCACAAACCAGCCATGAGTGGAGCCTGAGTCGATGCGGCTGATGCCTTTCATAGCGGTGGAGGTAGTTAGGGTGAACATGGATTAGGGGAGTAAGTCCCAAGAATGAGCGTAGGTTTCCCAACGTCCTGTTAATCGACTCAATCCACCGGCAATTAATAGAAATTTAACAATTATGTGACCTTGTTTCCCAGCCGGTCCCCACCCCGGAATCTGTCCTAACGCCCCTCAGTGATGACCAAAGCGGCCGTCTCCTCGCGAAAGCCCGGCCTCCCGCATATTATTGGAAGATTATGCCGTGGGCCCCGCCGGGCGTGGAGGAGGCCGAAAAAATATTTGCTTCGACATTAACTAACGCTGCCGTGAAGAGATAAAACCGCCGGGAGCCGGCTAAGTTTCAAGCATTCGACCTGCGCGTGAGGCGGCCTGTTTTCAACGGCAAACGTCGCCCACGGCCAGCGCGGGCGGTCCCGTTTCTGCGGACAGTGCGCCCCACGCCGATTCAGTCACTTCGAAGGCGCCTTCGCCGCAGGCGATGACCAAGGGCGACACTTGCAAAACCGTGCCGGGCGCAGCGGGCTGGGCCAACGTTTCGTTCCGCACCCGGCCCCACCAAATGTGCAGTCGGTGGGCTATGCCTTCAGCCTCCACCTCGGTAAAGGCACCGGGAAAGGGATGCGTCACCGCCCGCACCAAATTAAAAACCGGCCGGGCGGGCTGGCTCCACGCGATGCGGCCGTCCGCCGCCGTGCGCTTGCCGAAATAAGTGGCGAGCGCATGGTCTTGCGGCGTGCGCGGGGCGCGGCCAGCCAGCAGGCCGTCGAGCTGCCGCGCGAGCACCTTCACCGCGGCCTCGCGCACGCGGTCGAGCACCGCGGTCACCGGCTCCTCCGGCCCGATCGGAATTTTCTCCTGATCCACGAGGTCGCCGGCGTCGGCTTCCTTGACCATCACATGCAGGGAGACGCCCGTATGGTCTTCGCCATTGATGATGGCCCAGTTGAGCGGGGCACGCCCGCGGTAGCGCGGCAGCAACGAGCCGTGGAGGTTGAACGCCCCCAGCGGCGCGAGCGCGAGCAACCGCTCGGGAATCATGTTGCGGTAGTAAAAGGACAAAATCAAATCGGGCCGCAGCGCTTGCACGCGTTCGACCCACGCCGGGTCTTTGAGCGAATCGGGCGTGAAGACCGGCAGGCCGCGGGCTTCCGCCAGCGCCGGCACGGAGCGAAACCAGTTTTTCTCCCCGGCGTCCGGAGTGTGCGTGAAAACGCCCGCCACCACACACCCCCGCGCCAGCAGCAATTCCAGCGCGGCATAGCCGACTTCGCTGTAGCCAAAAAATAAAATGCGCGGCGTGGCCATGGTCGGGATTTGCCCCCAAGTGCGTTTTAAAATCCCCCAACGCTGCGGATGAAGCAACGCCAATCCCACCAGTTTAGACTGGAAATGACGTTTCGCCTGGCTCATTTTTTGGGCCCGGCCATGGCAAAAATCACCTTCACGCAGGCCATCCAGCGCCACGTTGCCTGTCCGCCGACCGAGGCGGAGGGCCGCACAGTGCGCGAGGTGCTCGAGCAGGTTTTTGCCGGCAACCCGCTCGCGCGCGGTTATGTGCTCGATGAGCAGGGCGCCTTGCGCAAACACATGCTGGTGTTTGTCGGCGGCCAGCAAATCGGCGATCGCACGGGCCTGAGCGACGCCGTGCCGCCCGAGGCCGAAGTTTTCGTCATGCAGGCGCTTTCCGGAGGATAAACCCATGAGCCAACGCATTCTCGTTTCCACGCGCAAAGGATTGTTCACCATTGAACGCCGCGCCCGCTGGACCATCGCCAAGGTGGATTTTCTGGCCAACAACAGCCCGATGGCGCTGGCGGATGCCCGCAACGGCTACCTTTACGCCGCGTTTTCCCACGGCCATTTCGGCAGCAAACTTCACCGCTCCACCGATGGCGGCAAAACGTGGCGCGAAATCGCCGTGCCCGCCTACCCCGCCGTGCCCGAAGGCGCGCCGCCGGAGTTGGATATGTGGGGCAAACCCCTCCCGACCACCCTGCAACTCATCTGGTCGCTCGAAGCGGGCGGGCCGGATCAGCCCGGACGCTTGTGGTGCGGCACCATTCCGGGCGGATTGTTTCGCTCCAACGATCACGGCGACTCGTGGGAATTGGTGCGCACGCTATGGGACCACCCGAGCCGCAAAAAATGGATGGGCGGCGGGGCCGACTGGCCGGGGATTCATTCCCTTTGCGTGGACCCGCGCGACTCGCGCCGCGTGAGCCTCGGCGTTTCCTCCGGCGGCGTATGGCTCACCGAAGACGATGGCGCGACGTGGCGCTGCCGGGCCGACGGCATGCGCGCCGCCTACCTGCCGCCCGAACAGGCCTACGAGCCGAACGCGCAGGACCCGCACCGTCTGGTGCAGTGCCGCGCCGCGCCCGAGGTTTACTGGGTGCAGCATCACAACGGAATTTTTCATTGCGGCAACGACCTGGAACGTTGGGAGGAAATCAAGAACCCGCACTTTTCGACTTTCGGGTTTGGCGTCGCCGTGCATCCCAAGGATCCGAAAACAGCGTGGTTTGTGCCTGGCGTCAGCGACGAACAGCGCGTGGCCGTGGAAGGCCAGGTCGTCGTCACCCGCACGCGCGACGGCGGCCAGACATTTGAGGTGTTGCGCCGCGGGCTCCCCCAGGAACACGCGTATGATTTGACGTTCCGCCATGCGCTCGAAGTGGACGAAACGGGCGACCGCCTCGTCTTTGGGACGACCACTGGGTCACTTTTCGTCTCCGACGACCAAGGCGACAACTGGCATTGCGTTTCCACGCACCTGCCGCCGATTTATTGCACGCGGTTCGTGCCGGCGGTTTAGGAAGACCGAGAAGAATTTTACCGCGAAGGACACGAAGATCGCGAAGAGGACTGGATTTTCATCTGCATCGTAGAAAAGGCCACGAGGTCTGGCCTCCTTGGTCAAAATACGGCCTCAGTGCGTGTCCTCGTTTTCCAGCGAGGGGATGCGGTTGAACGCGATGCGCATCGGCGCGGCGGCGCGGGCGGCGTGCGCACTGCCCCAATGGATCGCCCCAAAGCCGTAAACCCGATTCAGGCGGTCCACCACCCGCATCAGCGGCAGGCGGCGCGTGGATTCCGTCGGAAACAAGGGCAGCGGGTTGTCGCACGCGTGCGTCAGGCGCAGCAAATTCACGCCGACTTGAATCGGCCCCGCGCGGTCTTCGCGGGGCGTCCGCCGATCCAATAAAAGATCCAGCGTGCGGGCGAATTCCACGGTATCCTGGGTCGGCTCCAGACTGCGCGCATCTTCCCACGACTGGCCGCGCGGGTAACGCAGGTAGGCTTGCAATTCACCGGCGAAATAATCGGCGGCGCGCAAACGCATCGCGGCCTTTTCCAGCAAGCGGTGCGCGACGGCACGGGCGGCGGCCTCCGTGCGCAGGGCGGGCGCGAGCACATGGGAATGCCCGAACACGCTTTTGCGGGTCGGCGCGGCGGCGAAATCGTCCCCACGCAGCCAGGCCCAGAAACGCTCGCCGCCCACGCCGCCCCACACGCTGCGCAATTTTTCCCGCGACGCCGCGCACAATTCCTCGACTGTGGTGATGCGCGCCGCGCGCAACCGTCGTTCCATGTGCCGCCCGATGCCGCAGAGATCGGAGAGTTCCAGGCCGTGCAGCGCCTGCGGCAAATCCTCCAGGTCGAGCACGACCAAGCCGTCGGGTTTCTGCATGTCGCTGGCGGTTTTGGCCAGAAAAAGATTCGGCGCGAGGCCGATGGAGCAGCGCAACACCGGGCCGAGGTCGCGGCGCAAGGCCATCTTGATTTGCCGGGCGAGCGCGCGGGCGCGGTCGGGCTCGCACCAGCGGCCCGTCAACCGGCACGACATTTCATCAATCGAGTGGATGTGCTCGACGTGCATCTGGGCCTCGACGATTTCGACGATGCAGTGATGCAACTGCACATATTCCTTGGGCCGGGCCTCAACGAATTGAATGTGCGGGCACAACTTTCTCGCCTCATAGACCAGTGTGCCGGTTTTCACGCCAAAAGGCCGCGCCTCGATGGACGCCGCGATACAACAACCGGTTTCCGCCAGCACCGGCACGACGCCCAGCGCGCGGCCTCTTAATTCCGGCCGCAGATGCTGCTCGCAGGAAGCGAAGAAGGCATTGCAGTCCACAAACAGCTCGCGCAAAGGCATGGAGAGATAGTGAACATATGTTTATGCCTTGTCAACCGGGCCGCCAGCCTCGTATCATTCTTTGGCTTTCGTTTTGACAGAGGCGCTGGGCTTGGCTTCGCTGCCTACATAAGCGACGGGTGCGACGTACCTAGCAACCCGTCGCCAACACCCGGCGAGCATACTACAGCATGCCATTAGAACTAACCGATTTGAGGTTTTCAACATGAGCTCAACCCCATTCTCCACCACTGATTTTAAGGATTTCCTAGATTTGCCCGAACTCCTATTTAAGTGGGCTACCAGTGTGCTGGCCTTGTCCATCACATTTAGAAATTCCATTATTGGATCTCACCCTGTAGGTCTATGGATGTTAAACGTGGCTTGGCTTGCTCTTGCGTCAACCTGCTTTGCTTATTTGATATTAAGAATTTGTGTAAATGTTTTGGTGCTTTCGAATCAAGCAACACATACACGCTATTCAGTAATTAAGAGTGAGCTTGATTTTTCCAAACAACTGGGGGATGATATTATTAAGTCCGAAAACCTAACAAATATAGAAAAAGCCGATAAGCTTCAGCAAATTCATAATGAATCAATGGCTGAAATTACTAGACTTAGAAGTCAAAAACTTGAGATTGATTTCGATAAAATCACTCCTTTGGCTCCAAAGTGCGTCATTGCTGAAATGATTGGCTTTTCCATCGGCGTCCTTTTCATTGTGGTATTTGCAATTCTAAATAATCATGCAAATCCGATTTCTCCTTAAGACAATACCCGCGCATATAAGCATGGCCCTTATTCTCTAAAAGATCACCGTAACGCGGCCCGCGATTTCAAGCCTCCATGTGCAATCGCTACGCCCACCGCCACACCCCGAGCGAAATCGTAGCGTTTTTTGCGGTGGCCCTTCATCCTGGCGTGGCCGAGCATTTACTCCGGCCGAATTATAATGTGGCCCCGCGCGATAAGGTGCCCGCCGTGCGCAAAGGGCCGCGAAGGCGGGAGTTGGTGGGGTTACACTGGGGCTTTGAGTTGCGTGGCAAAATCCAGATGAACGGGCGGAGCGAAACTGCCGCCGTGAAACCGGCCTTTAAAGACTCCCTGAAAGCGCGGCGCTGCCTGCTCCCAGCCTCCGGTTTTTTCGAGTGGAACCACGACAACGACGGCCCGCCCCAGCCCTATTACTTTTACGCAAGGGACCACGCCCCGCTCGCTCTCGGCGCGATTTGGCAGGACGACAAAGTGTGCATCCTCACTTGCGGCCCCAACGCGGTGCTCGCCCCCATTCATGACCGCATGCCCGTGCTCATCCAGCCCGCCGATTTTGACCAATGGCTCAACGCAGCCAACGACCCGCAGCCTTTAATGAAACCCGCGCCGGATGATCTCCTGACCGTCCACGCCGTGAGCAAAAAAATAAACCGCGTAGGCGTGCAAGGACGGGAATTGCTAGAGCCTGTGACGCTGGAGCCTAGGCGGCAGATGGAGTTGCTATAGCTCAATTATCTTGGATAAATAAGACCATGTCCATTTTCAATTTATACTCAAAAAGAAAAAAAGCGACAAGTGGTGAAGCTCCAGACGTTTTTAAATATGACGTTATTCCCCACCCCCTAAGAATTCAAATTATCTATCTCCTTAGAGACACGCTTGGGGCAGAAACATTAGCCAGATACCATCCGGCAACTGTAGCCGAGGCCTATCGCCAAATCGTTAAGATATTAAAAAATGAATTTGGGGTATTTGATTTGTGTGGAGAACAACGCCCAAACGAAGCCGATGAACTTTTTAATTTCATTCTATCCCATAGGGACAATGATCAGGTTTTAGATGCAATAGAACTATCTTTTAGTTTTATAGATAAGTTTACTCGGAATTACGCATATTTGTCACGTGATGGTGCGAATGAGGCAGCAGATGCCGCACTCAGCGAATTAAATTATCGTTTTAAAGAGCACGGGATTGGTTATCAGTTTGTTTCAGGTGAAATCATCCGTGTTGATTCTCAGTTAATCCACGCTGAAGTGGTAAAACCAGCCCTTTCACTTTTGAATTCAGAAATGTACGCAGGCGCAGAGGAAGAGTTTTTAAAGGCGTTTGAACACTATCGCCATGGAAATACGAAGGAAGCCCTTGTCGAGGCACTAAAATCAATAGAGAGCGTGATAAAATCCATCTGCAAGAAAAGAGGATGGACAGTCGCATCAACCGCTCCAGCCAAAGACCTCATCCAGATTTGTTTCGATAAGGGTTTGATTCCTTCATTCTGGCAAAGTCATTTCAGCGGCCTTCGCAGTATACTAGAAGCAGGTGTACCAACTGCTAGAAATAAACTTGGCGGACATGGACAGGGCGACCAAGTAACACCCGTTCCCGGACACTTAGCCGCCTATGTCCTCCATCAAACTGCGTCGGCAATAGTATTTCTGGTCGAATCGGAGAAGTGCCTCTAACCGCCGCGCCTCCTCCCCATCTTTAGCTCAACGTAGTTGCGGCAAATCGCATCGGGAACGGCGCGGTGATGGCACCGCGCCCTACCACGAGGCACTCTTCCTAGGTAGGGCGCGCTGCCCTCAGCGCGCCGTTGGGAATTGCGATCTGGGCATCACCCTTCACCTCTCCGGCGGCGGCGTAGGCGGAGGCGACAGCTTAGTCGATGGGGGCAGTGGGCCACCGGCGCCGGTTGACGAAGAGGTGGGCGTGGGAGTTCCGCCCGTGGAGGGCGGCGTTCCGCCGGTCGGCGTCGAGCCCATTTTGACCGGCGGCGGAGCCATCTTCACCGGAGGTGGCGGCATGGAGCGAGTGCCGGAAATCGACAAAGGGGAGGGCGACGGCGAGGGTGACGGCGATCCGGTAGGCGGGCTCGTCTTGGCGGACACTCCTTTGGACGGTGGAGGTGGTGGCGGCGGGGGCGGGCGCGGGAGCGAGGAGGAAAAGAGTTTAAAAACCTCGAACAGGGCCGCGGCCGCCGGGGCATCGGGCGAGGCATGGTCCATGGCGGCTTTGATCACGATGTCGCGCAGTTTGGCGAGCGGCGCAGAAAGGCCGATTTCACGGGAGGCGGCGAAAGGCTTCGGCCCCTCTCGCGTCTCCAACAGGATTCTCGCCTGCTCCATGAAACTGACGATGGCGTCGGGTTCCGACAGTCCCGCCCGCCCGAAAATTTCGCGCCATTGGCGGCCCAAGGTGAAGGCCACGCCCAACTGCCCCGTCTCCGGGGCGCGGGCGAGCTCCCGCATCATGGAGCCGAGGAGGCTGCTGGCGGCCACCAACTGTTCAAAATTGGTGGCGTCGCGCGTGCTGAGGCAGGCCGTCGTGAGCGGGCCCTTGGACGTTTCGGGTGGGAGCAGACCACTAATGGCGGCAAGTTTTTTCCCCGCCTCCTCAAAATAACGATCCAGCAGACTTTCCAACATGGTGGCGATCTGCTCCTGCGACAATAGGACGGAAGCGTTGGCGACGCCGAGAGCAAACCGTTTGTCGATGGACAATTCCAAGGCCGCCTGCGCCTCCGGCGGCATCAGGGGAAAATGACGGTCCAGCCCGGCCCGGCGGCAGCGCTCCCGGAATACATTTTGGACGGAGTGGGCGGGATCCGTCTGGTACGCCCTTTTGGCCTGGCCATTCATATACTGGAGAACTTCCCCGCGCGCGACTTCCCGGGCAATACCCCTCGCCTCCTCCGAAGTCAGCGCGCGGTAGCTTACATGGCCGCCTTCCCCTCGCACCAACGCCACTTCTTGCAGGCGATTTTTAATGCTGCTGGAAATCATGCCGAGGCTGGGGTGGACGCGGGGCGTGCGACCACCCGTCATCTCATCACAAACGGAATTGACCAGGGTGGTCAGGAAGGCCGGCGCGGTGTCGGTCGGCGTGGGCAAACGCGCGAGGTCCTGGATGAGGTTGTCGTTGGCCAGCCAATGACGACCGCCTCGCCCCTCGATGAGGGCCACGGTATCACGCACGGCCCGGGCGGTGAGCGGACGGTCGCCCAAATGCTGGGCGGCCAACCCGCTCATGGTGGCCCCGTATTCAGTGCGCAACGCTGTAAAGAATTCCCCTCGGGCCCGCTCCTGGAGTAAACGAAGATCGCCTCCGCGGGGCGGTTTGGCGGTCACCATGTGGCGGTTGGAGCTGAGCGGAGAACTGGGGTCGGGCTTGAGATAAATCGGGGTTTCATCGGGGAGCCTGCCGGCTACGCCATGAAATTCGGTGACAGAAAAGGGCATGGTGGGAATGGGAGAGGCAATTATGCCGGGTTATTTCCAATAAAGGCGGGACGCTTCCCACCGTCAATCCGGGATCGTGTTGTCGTTGGGACCCCGAGAAGCCGCCGACCGGCCCGGTTAAAATAGCGGTGGGGGTCGGAGTCGAACCGATGACGCACGGCGCGCAGCTGATTTACCGTCAGCGTCCTTTGGCCACTGGGTTATCTCACCGGCCCGGCCCCTTCCGCCCTGCCGCCGCAATTTTGCGCTTGCCAGCGTTAACTTTGCACTACAAACCTTAATGGCAAGCCCATGAATTTATTCGTGCAACCTGCGACCCCGGCCCGGCATCGGCCCGAATCCTGGTGCGGCCTGGGCCTGGCGCTGGCGCTGTTTCTGGCCTTGCAAGGCGTGGCGCAACTGGCGCCCGCCGCGGTGGCCCGGTGTTTCGCCGCGCCGGCCGCGTGGCTGGCGGGCAGCTACGAGGGAATCCGGCCGCAACCGGCCGGGCACGATGGCTTGCCGGCGTGGGAGTTGGAAAGCACCGTCGGCGGGCCGCTGCTGGTGACGCTGGCGTGTTCCGGTTTCACCTTCTTCTCGCTGGCGGCGAGCCTCGCCGTGGCGCGACGCAAGCACGAGCAGCCGGCGGGGAACCCCGGACGGACCGTTGCCCGCGCGCTGGCCTTGGCGCTGGCGTTGTGGTGCCTCACCGTGAGCGCGAATGCCGTGCGCATTGTGCTGGCGGGCTGGGCGCATGCGCTGTCGCTGGCATGGTTGAGCCCGCACTTTGACGCCGTGATGCACGAAGCCACCGGTCTGCTGGTTTTCCTTTCCGCGCTCGCGGCTTGGGAGCTTTGGCTGCGCCGCCGCCCGCGCCCGCCCCAACTTTCTCCCATGACCCAGGATACTCCATGATAACAGAAATTAATCCATCCCCAACTCCGGAAAGGGCCGGCCTGCCGGCGCCCGCCCCGTCCCCGGCCGCCCCGGCGCCGTTGTTCCCGCCCGCCCTGTTGCGCCCAGTCTGGCTCTACTGGCTCTGGGTCTTGCCGCAGGGGTTGCTGCTGGCGGTCAACTTCGCCCATTGGCGCATCGTGGCCGGCGACCTCGATGAAGACCAGCAAGTGCGCGCGGCGGTGTGGGGGCTGGCGGAACTGGCCAACTTGGGGGTCGGACTGGGCCTGGCCCTCGCCCTGCGAAAATTCGGCAGAACCATCGGCTGGCGGGTGGCGCTGGCGGCCATCGTCACGCAAATGGCTTACCTGTGGTACACGGCCACCAGTACGGGCCAACTACTGCCGTCGGGATTGGGCGCCTGGATCGTGACCCCCGATGCCATCGTGTTTGACCAATGGACGTTTGCCATGCCGACCGCCTTTTTCGGCGCGCTCGTGCTGGCCAGCCGCCCGCTGCCGCTGCGCCGCGGCCAGGACCTCGGCCTCACCCTGGCCACCGCCCTCGGGATACCCCTGGGGGCTTATCTGCTGCTCTTTGGTCTGAATGTGATTGATAAAATTTCCCACTATTATCTGCCAACAATTTTACCTCTGCTGTTGGTGGGCACCACGGTGCTGCTGGGATTGAGCGTGTTGCGTTTCCTGCTGCTGATCGGGAATGGCGTGGCCGCCCGCCACCGGATGGGCAAAACGGCCTCCGCGGCCGTGGTCGCACTGCTCATGCCCCTGGGCGGATTGTGGTTGAACTCCTCGATTCCCTTCCCCGCCAATTTTCAATCGCCCTGGGTCTATGGTTTGACGCTGGTCAACGCCCTCGTGTTGTTGTGGCCGGACGCGCGGCAACGCGGTGGGAACACGCTCTTGTTCCTCGCGCGCTGCGCGACCCTGCCCTTCACCGTTTACTTTTTTCTCGTTTTCCTGCCGTTTCTGCCGCTGACCATTCCCGCCATGTTCGCGGCCGGGGCCGGCTTTCTCATTCTGACGCCGACGCTCCTCTTTGTCGTCCACCTGCAACGGTTGCGCGATGGCTACCAGGCCGGACTCAGCTTAGGCGGCTGGCCGCTGATCCTCAGTGCGGCGGTGGCCGTCGGTTACCTGCCGGGAGCGCTCGTGGTCGAAACCTACACGGCGCGCGCCCAGCTCAACCATGCCTTGGATTACGTGTTCAGCCCCGATCCGGCCCGGCCGCGCACGTTCGACGGCAACGCGGCTAACGTGGCCAACACCATCCTGTGGCTGCGGGATTACGAAAACGGTCAATTCTATCCCTACCTCACGCCCCTACGTAACCAAATTCTTTTCGACAACATGGTGCTGCCCGACGAAAAAATGCAGCGGCTCTACCAGACCTTCTCCGGCCAACCGCTCAGCCTCGAGCATGCGCGGGACGATTTCGGCGGGGCCTTTCTGGGCATGCATGAAGGCAGTGTGCACGCCCAGAACACCCGCACCCGCACGCGCTCATTTCCACACCAAGTCGCCGTGGTCAACCGCCGGGCCGTATTGCACGCACCCGAAAGCGACGGCAGCCAGCGCGCCCGGCTCGAATTGACCGTGCGCGGCCAGGAATTGGAGGATGAATATGTCACCGTGCTCTCGCCGCCGCCCGGCGCCGTCGTCACCGGGCTTTGGCTTTATATCGGAGACGAAAAAGTGCCGGGTCGAATCTTCGAGCGCCGCGCCGCGCTATGGGTGTACGAGCAAATTCGCGATGTACAACGCCGCGACCCCGCCCTGCTGGTTTATCGCGACGACGGCCGGCTCGCACTCCGGGTGTTTCCGGTGGCACAAAATGTGGAGCGCCGGGTGGAAATTGAGTTTCTCCTGCCCCCCGGCGCGCCTGCCACTGTGCAGCAAGACGGCACCGCCGTGTCTTTTGTCCCCGTTGAAAGTCCCGCATCCACGGAAATCGCCGACCCGCAGCCCAGCTTGGCGACTTCGTCCTTCGGCACGTGGGCGACCTTTCCCGCACCGTGGCTGGCCCGGCAAGCGACCGTCACCCGGACGCCCGAACCGATTGTGCTGGTCGATCATTCCCTTTCCGGCGTGGACACACCCTCCCTGCGCCGGGCGTTGGCGGCGATTCAAAATACCTTGCCGGAGGCGACGGGAGCCCGCGTGTGGCTAGCCAACTACAACGCCCTCCTGCTGACACCAGGCGAACGGATGACCCCGTGGGCGAACCTAACCACACTTGGGCAAAATGTTCCGCCGGCGCAGGGCGGCTTTCTGCCGGGGCCGCTCGCCGCCGGGGAGTGTTTGAATTTTGACCAAACCGAAAGCACCGAGGCGGACAAAAAGACCGTCGTGCAGCATTACCCGCTTTTTATCGTCGTCAGTGACGACGAAAGCGCCGCGCCGGAAGTGGTCGCCGCCCTGCAACCATGGAGGCATTTGTTTCCCGACAGCCCTGGCGTGATTCAGGTCCATACCACAGGCCGCCTGCAATTGCTTCGCTTCGACGGCAGGATGCAAGTGCTCGATCCCCACACGCATGACCTCCCTAAAATTCCCGTGATTCTGACCAAGCTTGAAGGCCAGGTGCGCGCAGTTCTCCCGTCGCCGGCAGGCGCCACCACTCAGGTCGAGACTGCGGCAGCGGCAGTACCGGGAAGCCAGTTCGCCGTCCTGAAGGAGAATGCCTTTCGCAACGAGACGGTCTCCCACTTGCCACCGAACTCGACCTATGCACGGGCGGCGGCGGTCGAAATGGAAAGCCAGGCGCTCGCCGCGAATCCGTCGTTGGGCCGTGACGAACTGCGTCAATTGGTGGAACGGAGTGCCACTCAAGGCGTGCTGGCGCCGCAGACGGCCTACATCGTTCTCGAACGAAGTTCACAATGGGAGGCGCTCAAACAAAAGGAAAAAAACGCGCTCAACGGCCGCCTGGATCTGGCCCTGACCGAAACGCCGGAACCGGCGGCCTGGATGCTGGCGGGCGGCTGGTTGCTCTATGAAGCTGCACGGAGGCGCTTAGGACGCCATCGTTGCTAAAAAAGTGGTGGGGGTCGGAGTCGAACCGACGAAGCGCGGAGCGCAGCTGATTTACAGTCAGCGTCCTTTGGCCACTTGGTTACCCCACCGGCTAAACCCGCGCCGGCCACCGAAGTAATCCAACGGCGGAAACGCGAGCACAGCAAACCGGGAAACAAAGCACGCCGCCTCCCCACTGCCAAGCTTTAAAAGCTGGGCGCGGCCTCGGCAAGGGCGACTGCGGTAATGTCTTAATTTGAAACGGCGCGCTGAGGGCAGCGCGCCCTACCTAAAGTTTGTTCTTGGGGTAGGGCAGGCTGTCCTCAGCCCGCCGTCTTGTTTTTGGTGAAATTAAGACACCACCGCGACTGGGTAGTGTCCGGTTCTGAACCTCTGAATTGTAAAAATAAGCGCATCACTTTCGGCGCACACGTTGAATCTCAATCATCTGTAGATAACTTCCGCCGCATTCCTTGACCTTACAGTGCCAAGCATGGGTCTCTACGTTCCTCTCACGAGAGGTAGTTAAGCCACCGTATAACTGAGACTTTCGCTTTTGAATGAGACAACGACTGCAAAAGAATTTTCCAGTGGCATCTTCGACAGCCATCCCGCTTTTCAAGTCCTGCGTGAATCCCTTAGGAATGCCCGCCATCTCTTCTTTTTGATGAAGCCACCAGACCCACCATGCAAATCCACCAAGTACTAGCAATAATGTCAGGCATAGCCACAGCAGCGTTCTACGCGTTACGGCTGGCCAAACGTGGTCAATCAGCGGCAGCGTCACATCGGCGGCTAACATCGAAAGAGCATAGCCGAGTGCTCCTAGAAACCCTGTTATTATCCCTTGGATTAGCCGTTCTTTCAGGGGTTCTGGGAGCCGCATGGATTATTGCTGGACGACCCGAGTAAGTCCCGCAACCTCTAAAATCTTTTGTTATCTAACCCGAAATCACGTCTAGGTGAATCTCATACTCTCCAGGGATGTAGATGCTGGCCTGACAGCGGCGCTTAACGCCCTTTTTCTGAAAGAAATACACGATGTTTACCCCATGCCCAACTTTGTAAACGCCAGTGGCTTTTGTGGTCATTAGGAAAAACGGATGGGATTTTCCGTGGTCTGCCGCAATGGTCCAAGCGGCTTTGAATTTATTCGCCACCATCTTACTTGCCACCTTTAACGTGGCAGTTGTTCCAATAGTGGATGGGTCATCGCTCCAATAATAACCAACATACGTTCCGGCCCATGGATTGACGGCGGCAAGAACCGAGTTACAGACAAGAAAAATCAGCGAGAACAGGATTATTTTTTTCATTTAACTCCAAATTCACACCGAAGAAACCTTCTGTGTCAACCGTTAAAACTACCGTGTATTATGGGGCGTGAGCGCCCTAGCGATTCTCCGACTCAACCTCAAGCGGCTACGCCTTGAGCAGGGCTTGACCCAGCAGCAATTATCCGAGCGGGCCGGACTGGACTACAAGTACTACCAGAAGATTGAATCGGGCCGATGGCCGGGATTGCAGATTCGCACTGTGGAAACGCTCGCCAAGGCACTCCGGGTGGATGTGGGCAGGTTGTTCACGCCTAAGGCTAGATAGAGCATTCAGGCCTCGCGCTCGGTATGGTGAACTTAAAATCACCATCAATAGTCCACTGCTTAGGGTGAAATATTTCCCTATTGACAACCCTAGTGTGCCTAGGCAGCATTAATCCACAAGCACATGAAATCTACTTCCGAAATAGCCAGAGAGCTTAGGGCGCAAGCTACCAAAATTCTCTTGGACGCAGACCGTGATGCCAAGCGGCTGAATTCCGCAGCAGACATTCTTGACCCACCCTCTGATGCGCCACATGCGCCACCACCCCCGCTACCAACGCCGCCCCCCACGGCATTGCTTAAAACCGTCCTCACTAGACTTTCCTCTGCCAACCTCGCCGAGAAGGCCCTGAGGGAATCAAATGCTCCTATGACTCGTGATGAGCTTTTCGCGTACGTTCGTACACACAATCCCAGCGTGACCTCCATCAATGGATTTGGCGTTGCGCTCTCTAGTGACCCCAAAAAACGATTTCGCTACATGGCGGATGGTACTTGGACTTTGGCCGAGCGCAAAGACGGCCAGAAATGAACCACTTTCAACCTTAAAATCACCATGCTCGTAATCATAGCGGCGCGGCCTCAGGTCTGACTCAATCTAAAACGCGCCTCAACAAAGAAGTTCCCCGGTCCAGCGCCTCAACTTGTCACGGCGGGGGCGCTGGCCGGGGAGGAGTCCTACTTACGGGACTGTCGTTTAACTGGAAAGATGCTCGGGTTTACACTGGGAGATGCGGGTCCGACTCCCGCCGGTTCCATCCATTTACCGTCTGACAATAATCGGTTTGCCTCTGAAAGCAACACTTTTCTTGCCCAATCTGAAACTGTGTGGGCTGATAGGGTGGAGGCTGCTTTAAGCAATACAGCTTCTTGTCGACTTAGCCGAAAGGATAACCCCGGCTGTCTTGATTGACCCGCAGGAAGCCTTGGCCTACCCCGTTTTCTATTTTGCGTCATACAAATAATATGTTGACAGACCATAATTGATGTAATACGTTTAAGTCAACAATCAATTTCCCTCCATGTCCAATCGCCTCCCATTCGACAAACAAGTCACCATCGTCTCGGCCTTGGCCGAAGGGTGTAGTATCCGAGGCATCGAGCGGATGAGCGACACCCACCGGGATACCATCATGGACTTGGGCAAGCGGGTCGGTGAAGCCTGCGCCAAGTATCTTGACCAGCGGATGCGCAACCTGAAATGCCGGACGATGCAGGTTGATGAACTCTGGGCGTTCGTCACCAAGAAGCAAAAGAACTGCCTTCCGGCTGATTTTAAGCAGGGTTTTGGGGATGCCTATACCTACGTGGCCCTTGACGCCGAAACGAAGCTTGTGCCTAGCTTTCTGGTGGGCAAGCGCGACTTCACGAGCACTAACCGATTCCTCGACGACCTGTCTATGCGGCTCGTGGGTCGCATTCAGTTGAGTACCGATGGCCTGCAATTCTACCAAGCCGCCGTTGAGCGTGCTTGGGGTGTGGACATTGACTACGGCCAGATTGTAAAAACCTATCAAACCCCCGAAAAAACAGAGGAGCGTAGGTATAGCCCTCCGGTCGTCGTTCGTGTTGACAAGTCGGTGCTGGTGGGCAATCCCGACGAGGACGAGATTTCAACTTCCCTTATCGAAAAGCAAAATCATACCTGCCGGATGCACTGCCGCCGGATGGCTCGGCTCACGAATGCCTTTAGCAAGAAGCTGGAAAATTTCAGGGCTGCGGTCGCCCTTCACTTCGCGTACTACAATTTGGTCAAGTTCCATACCACTATACGCTGCACGCCCGCCATGGCTGCCGGGGTTGAGCGTTCTCCGTTGACCGTGGCGGACCTTGTGTTTTTCTCACGGCAATGAAACACACCGAATATATTGCCCATCTGCAAAAGGCCATCCGGGCCGTACATGGGTGTGAGTCGGCACATAGCCAGACCGTGCGCGTCCGGGAGGAGCACCAGGGTAAGACCGTCTGGGAGGGTGACGTTGAGGTGTTCAAGCTCTCCGGCCATCCCAAGGCCCAGTGTTGCTATGCGTGGGCCTACGACAACGACAAGGGCAGTAAGGTCTTGGCCGTGCTGGAATTGCCTCCGGTAATTTCACCCGTGACAGCCGTTAGGGCCGCGATTATGGCTGAAACCAGCCATGAACGAAAATGACGTGCCAGAAGCTATCAGTAACATTTACAAGCAGTTGGCTTGGTTGACCGAACAAGTTCAAGTCCTTCAAGAGGCACTAAAATTCGGCAATGCCCGCAACCTTGAGTCAGCGGCTCACGCAGAAGCGTTACGCAAGGTGTGCAGTGAGCAATTAAGCAAGTTAACCGGCGTAAAGGCCGTCATCATAGAAGCGGAATTTTGTCGGGCGATAAAGGAGGAGCGCGAGAAACTTATTTTGCACGTCGGCGATACGATGCCGCAAATCGCCGAAGAACTTCAGCGGGAATTGGCGGAGGACGAAAATCAGCAGACAGACGAAAAGCCTTAACCAATCGTCTGGCTATGGTTTTTTCTCCGCGATTCAAGCTTCTAGATGCCGGTTTGCGTTTCATGTTTTTACAATTCAGAGTTTCATAACCGGACACTACCCGCGACTGCCCCATACTTGACCCTCCGCGAAATTCGGTGTTTATTAGGAGGAATTTTGGCGCGGCCACCGCGCTCGCATCGTCATGCCCCAGTTGCCGTCAACGCCCGACGAGAATCCGTCTCGTTCCACTGCCCCATCCGCCCCGCCCCACGACGCTGGCGAGGGCAAGCGCGGCCGCGTTTTTGTCATCGGGCTGCTGGTAGTCTTGGGCGGCACGCTGGCCTGGACGGCTATAAAGGGCTTGTTTCCCAGCCAGGCTACGCCGGCGAATCGGGCGGAACTCCTGGCCGAGCATTCGAAGGAATCGGCCAAACGAACTGCATCAACCACCGGCATGGGAAATTCTTCACCTGCCTCGCCGGAAACCTCCGCAACGGCAACTGCCGCAACGCCGGACGGCAACGCGCCCATTACCGTGACGCGGGCGCCGGAATCCGCAGTCGAGTTGGCGGCGGCCTTGGCTGAGGTGGAGGCTTTTTTGCGCGGCAAACATTCGGCGAATGAAATCGCGCGGATGCTGGAGCAGTTTCGTGCGCGCTTGATGCACGGCCAGCCGGGCGCGGCCCTCCAAGTCATGAGCGACTACCTGGGTTCGGGGCGGGATTTGAGCACCACGCTGGATTTTAATGTGGGCAAAGGCGGCTGGCTCGACTCCGCGCCGACCCTGCGGGTGTTCATGCTCGACACCCTCGGCGAGGTGGACCCGGCGGCCGGCGCGGCCTATGCCAAAACCATTCTCGATCAGCCGCCCGGCTCGGCCGACGAATGGGCCCTGAGCCTGCGCAACCTCACCCAGCATGATGACGCCATGGCGGCCGACCCATATCTGGCGAATAAGACCCGGGAGCTGATCAGCAACCCGGCCTGGCTTAATAATCCTTCCTTGGGCTTTCTCGAGGCCTTTGATTTTGTAGTCTTTACGAAGCAGACGGACTTGGCTCCGCAGATGGCCAGTTACCTCGAGAATACCGACTATGATCAGGGACTCCGGTATGCTTCCTATGTGGCGCTGGACCGGTTGGTGATTGCCAATCCCGCCTCGGTGCTTCCGATCATGGAGGCGAATCCACACATGCTGGACACCAGGCCCGCGGTGCGGGCTTCGGAATTTGCCCGCGCCGATGTGACCGATCCGGTGCAGCTGGCGGCCGTCGAGAACTATTTGCTGCGCACGGATTTATCGACCTTCGAAATCAGCCAATTTATGGATGGCTTTCCCTGGCACGCCCAAGGCGTCGGCAACAACCTGGCCACGGTGTCGGCCATGCCCAATCTGCAACAAATGGCGGTGCAGGATGCCGCCTCCCTGGCGGCGGTGGATCAATGGCTGGCCGACCCTCGCTTCGCCAGCCTCCAGGCGGATTTACAGAAGCTGCGCGCCGATTTAGTGCGGGTCATCAAGAGCGACCAGCAAGGCGGTTTGCTGCCGGAGTCAGGCGCCGAGGCCACCGTCACTTTAAAATAACGACCGATGGAATAAGCACCCCCGCCCGCATCTCTCACGAGTTACCCCTCCAGAACGACCAGCCACACGGCATTTAGCCTTGCCTCCGCTCGGTGATTGCCAGAGAATTCCCCCCTCTCCCCAACACTTCTACCCCCAACCGCAAGCTCCCGGTATGACTCTGCGCTTTTTCTCCCGTTTCGTCCCTCTGGCCGCTCTCGCCCTGCTGGGCGCGTGGCCCGGTCAAGTACGCGCTCAGTTGAACCCCACCGGTTTCAAGCTGATGGGCAACACGTCGATCAGCAGTGACCCGAATAAGTATTCTGGCGCCATCGTGGTTAATACCTCCGTTGGGCCTTTTACGGTTGGCGGCGGCACCGTGGCCACCGACAATCATATGGTGCATAGCAGCGTGCGAATCTCGGTGACAGACCTCACCGCGACCAACCCGATCACCAACCGCAATTTTTTCGTCCTCCAATACAATGAAATCGCGACGCCCACGAGTGCGATGGGGGTGCCACTAAAAGGGCCGCTCTATAACCAGAACTTCACGACCTTGGCCAAACGAGGCGGCACGGGTAATATCGGGGCTCTCGTTTTTAGCTATGGCGTGTATTATGCGGCGCAAGATCTCATTTCTGGCGTCGTGCCCTCAATCTCCGTGGCGTCACCCTCGACCTTTGGTCTTGGTGCTACCAAGATCATCAATGAGTATGCCGGTTTTTTTGATTATCGCCTCTATACGAGCGGCCCCATTACTTCCGATGTCATCTCCTCCAACACCACGGGGCAAACGAGTTTTTTCATCGTTCCGACGGTGGTGCCGCTCCTCTATCCCACCCCTGCTGCCGGGGGCGCCTTTTGGATAAAAACGGCGGGTTCGTGGTCGTTGGGTGCCATAGCGCTGGGCGCTGGCACCGTGAATGTCACCGATTCTTCGAATGTCACCACCAGTTACTTTGGGGGCGACTTCCTGTGGGCGGGCGCGGGTGGCCCGGTGATCAACGCTGCCTTGCTGATCGTGGCCAATCTCACCCGCGGCGCGCCGACGCCGCGATTGAATACGTCTGCGGTGTTCCGCAGCGTGGTGGAGGGCAAGGATGCCACGACTTTTAACGTGCAGGCGAAAAACGGCGGCTCCGGCGCGCTCGAGGTGGATGTGACCAAAAACGTGCCGTGGTTAAGCGTCGTGCCCAAGCACGCGGTCATCAAACAGAACAAGCTCGTCCTCCAATTATTCTTCAAGACCAAAAACCTGGCCGTAGGGGTCTATCAAGGCCAGGTCGTGGTGGCCTCTCGCCACGAAGCCAAGAGCGTCAATGTGACTTTGCGCGTAACGGCGGACAAACCGTCGGCCCCGCGCGGGGTAAAAGCCACCTCCAATCAATCGGACGGCATTCAGGTAACTTGGCGAGGCTCGAATGACGCCGTAAGCTACGAAGTTTATCGCGGCGGCAGCGCGAAGAGCACTGCGGGCTTGAAACTCGTAGGCACCCCATCGAAGGCCAGCTTCTTCGACGATACCGCCGTCTCCGGCAAGACCTACTATTATTTTGTACGCACGGTGGGGCCCACCTACCGCAGCGGGTACAGTTCGCCCGGCGCGCGCGGCAAGGTCGGCTAAGCGATCCGGTTTCGCCCAAGCCGCTCTCCGAAAACGAGAGGGGCAAAATGGCCCAGCAAAAGGGGCTGCAACAGTTGGGCGGTTGGAAGTTAAAATGGGCTAATCGCGAAGCCGAACCGTCACATCGGCGGCAAGCTCAAGGAAGTTTGGATCCCACCACGGGAATCGTCCGGCGGTACAAACCCAGGATAATCAGGCTGCAAAGGGCGACGATGACGGCCAGGCAAAACAGTTCGCCACCGTCATCCTGCACGACCACGCCGAGCACGGTGAGGTGGCTGGCGATGGCGCCGCCCATCAGGCCGAGCGCGATCAACGCGCCGAGCCAGGTGAGTCCGGGAACAAAGAGCAGCACCGCGGCGATCAGTTCCGCGACGCCGGTGCCGAGACGACCCCAGGGCTCCATCCCGATTTTCGTAAAGATATAGACGGACTCCGGCGCGGCGGTGAATTTGAAGAAAAGCGTCTGCAATAAAATGACCGCAGCTACCAGCCGGCACACCCAACTGACCACCGTTTGCGTTTTGGAAAAATTTTCCATGACGCCGATAATAAGGGAGACGTACGCGAGCCGCGTTTACTTCGCCGCCGCAGGCGCGGTGGAAGTACCGGAGGTCGCAGCCGGAGCAACCGCAGGTTTGGCCGCGGGCGCGATCCGGGCGGGCGCGGGCTTGCCGTTCTTGTCCACCAGCGTGGGCCAATTCTGGTTCGCCAGCTTGAGATTGCCCGCCACGTCCTTGGCAAAATCATCGCGAATGCCCTTGTCGTACTGCATCAGCAAACGACCGCCGACAATTTGAAAGGCATCGATCTCGACTTCGACCAGTTTGTCCCGCGACACGCCGTAGGCGCAGTAACCGCCGAATTGCGGCTCGTATTTCGACGGGTCTTGGTCGAACGCCGCTTTATGGTCGGCTGACGAAAAATAATAAGTAACGCCGTGGACGGTGCTCTGGAATTTCGGATCGCCCTTCACGGGTTTGTTTTGCGTGAAAAAGCCGACGGGATCGTAGCCCTGCATACCCACGCCGTTTTTGTCCACATTGACCAGCAGTTTGTTGGACTCGGCGGCCCAGGCGGTGGCGGAAAAGAGGAACGCCAGGAGAAAAAGGCGGACGATGATTTTCATAAGCGAAGGACGCCGCGAGGTGACATCCGGTTCCGCCAGTGATAGTCAAAAACCACTATTAATCAACTTTGGCCTTTGGCCGCGGGCGGGAGGGATGGACGTTTTTTGCCTGAAATTGCTTTTCCTCCAGTTGCGGGAGTAGTCACTGCGCGCAGTTCCGGCACGCCCGCACCCACCGCGAGCGGAACTTCCGGCGTCTCCAGTTCATCCTCCGCACGGCGGGGATTTTTCCATTTCTGCCAAAGGCCTTCGAGATGCGCGATCCACATTTCCGGCTCATCGGCGAAGAGGGGAAACGCGAGGGCGAATTCGCGGGCGCGCAGTTCCTTCAGCCGGCGGCGGAGGCGTTTGCGCACGGGCTGAAAAGTCGCCAGGTGCTCGTAATGGCGTTCGCGGTCGCGGACGTGCTCCGCAAACACGACGTAATCGTGGTCGTCTCCGAGGAGAGTTCCGAGGCGGCGGCACTCCTTGCGCTGGCGGCGGAGCACGCCGCGGTCCATGTTGTCCAAAAATTCGAGCTGGTAGGCGAGGTCCTTGACGCGTTTGCGCCACTCGTGAAACGTTTCGGCAAAATGCTTGTGCTGGTGCTTATGGCACTTTTGAAACGACGTGCGCGCGCGGCGATAGGAACGCTCGAGGCCGGGCGCCAGCGCGCCCCAGCCGCGCGTGGCAAACGGCAGTTTCCGCACGGTGGTCTGCACGCGGCGCAAATCGCGCGCGAGGTTTTCCAATATCGCGGCCAAATCGCCCTTGTGGCGCGCGCCGCCGGGCCGCACGTTCAGCAGCACCGCAGCATCCCGCACACGGCGCGGCGCGGCATCGTCGAACACCCGCTTGAGGGTTTCGCCGGCGACAAACGCGTCGCGAAAATCCGCCAGGTTGCGGGCGGCGTCGCGCACACGGGTGTTTTCCTCGGCGATGATTTTTTCGTCTGTCACGGGCTTGAGCAAACGCAGGAGCGCCCGGAGGCGTTTGCACTGCACGCGGATTTGATGGATGTCCTCGGTGCGGTCGGCGTCCTCCGGATGTTCGCAATGATGGACGGCGTCGCGAATGAGTCGGCGGGCCAGGCGAACGAGGCCGCGGCTAACGCCTTCGCGCCGCCGCAGGGCGTCACCCGATTCTGCCGGTTCGAGGGCCTCGTGGTCTGCGGGTGTTTCCTCAACCACGGGCACAGGCGCGGGGGCTTTGGCCGATATTGAAGGCCGCCGCCGCTTTTTGCCGGTCCGCGCGATCGGCGCTGGGGAACTGGATGAATCCGACATGGAGAAGGACGAAAAAACGGCGACGCGGTAAATCCTCAGACCGGTGGCTGAAGCAACGCGGCCAAGGGTAGCATTTAATGAGCCGTTGCGCCGACCCCAGCAAGGGAATTTCCGGGCCGGGCCGCGAATGTAACAATTGCGCGCCGAAGCGTATGTAGAAGTTGGCCGGCCTGCGGGCTGAGGGAAAGGCCCTTGACATACCTAGAGCCTCAAGGTATGCGAAGAGGCCGCCTTTATCCGCCCTGGGCGGTAATGTTGGCATCATCCAAATCTGCGGGCATTTGATTGACCCGCCCCGGCGCTTGCGCGCAAGCTCTCCTCTTTATGCTTGGCCCCACTCCGCTGCGCGACACCTACCTGGTCGCGGGTTTTGAATTGCGCGAAATGCTGCGCAGCCGCCGGGCGTTCATGGTGCTGGGGCTCTACCTGGCGATCGCCGCAGTGGCGACGTACGTTTTTGTGCAATTCCTGGCCCAACTGCAAACGGTGGTGGCCAATCCCGCCACCCTCATGGGGCCGCCCCCAAATGCACGCGCCGGGACGACTCCGACCGCCCCGGAGGCACCGGCCCAGGCCGCTGTGGTTACGCCGGCCGCCCCGCGCCAGGATGCGCTCTACGGCCGCCGCTCGCCCTTTCGCGGCATGGTGCGCAACATGATGAGCACTCCGGAACTGGCGGACTTTCTCCTCAATTTGCCCCCCATTTCCCTTTTCTATTTCACCACCTCACTCCTGATGGTGCCGTTCCTGATCATGATTACGGCCTCGGAAACGGTGGCGCAGGAACACCAGTCGCGCGGAGTGCGGTTCATCGCCCTGCGCACGGGCCGGGTGGAATTTGTGCTAGGGAAAGTGCTCGGCCAGGGATTGCTCATGGCCCTGGTGACGCTGTGTTCCGGCGGCATGGGCATGGCGATTGCGGCGTGGAAATTGCAGGACTTCGACTTCATGGCCGCGTTGGATGGCACGCTCCTGTTTTGGCCGCGGCTGGTGGCGTATTGCGTGCCGTTTCTCGGCTTGGCGGCGCTGGCGTCGATGAATTCCAGTTCCGTGGTTTCCGCGCGCGTTTTCTCGCTGGGCGGCTTGGTGGCGATGTGGGTGGGCCACCAATTCGCCCGGTCTTACGCGGACACGCCCTATGAAACGCTCGGCAATTTCATCGATCACCTGACGCCTTACTTTTACCAAAACGATTTGCTCTACCCGTCGTACCAGCAAGTAGGCGCCGCCGCGGCGGCGCTCGTGGGGCTGGGGGCTTTATATATTGCGGTCGGACTAATCTTTTATCGCCGGAGGGATCTGTGAACACGAATCCTGCTTTTGAGTCGGCGTTGAGCCTGGGCGGCGTGAGCAAGCGCTATGGCGCGACCCGGGCGCTGGATGGCATCGACCTCGAAGTGCCGCGCGGCTCGATTTTCGGATTGGTCGGACCCAACGGCGCGGGCAAGACCACGACGTTTGCCATCACTTGCGGTTTTTTGCGCGCCGACCTGGGCTCGGTGCGTCTGCTGGGCGAAGGACCGTTCGATCCCAAGCGGCATCGTGGCCGCATAACCGCCCTGCCGCAGGATGCCGCTTTGGGCCGCGACCTTACGCTGGCTGATCTGCTGACCTATCTCGGCCAGTTACAAGGCCTGCGCCGCCGCGACATTAAAAGTGAAGTCGAACGCATTTTGAATTTGGTGGATTTGACGGATCGGGCCGACCATCGCACCCGCACGCTTTCCCACGGGATGTTACGCCGCCTCGGGATCGGGCAAGCCTTTCTGGGGCAGCCCGAACTGGTGTTGCTGGACGAACCGACGAATGGCCTCGATCCGCGCCAGGCCAGCAACATTCGCGATTTCATCGCAGCCCAGCGGGGGACTCGTACCATCGTCATCAGCTCGCACAATTTGCATGAACTTGAATCCATGTGCGACCATGTGGCGCTGCTGGACCGGGGAAAAGTCGTGGTCGCCGGGCCCATTTCGCAAGTGACCGGCCGCAATGAAGAAGTCAGCATCATCCTGGCGGCGGGGCCCGCGCCGCTCGCAGAAGTTCGCACAGCGCTGCCGGGCGATACAATCGAATGGGAGGAAGGCCAGCGCATCCTGAAAATTCGTTTTGCGCACAGCGCCGATCGCCAGCCGGAAGACGTGATTGGCGTCGCGCTACAGACTTTATTGCACAACGGCGCTCGCATTTCGACCGTCAGCCGCGGCCAATCCCTCGAGCGCACTTATCTGGAGTTGCCGGGGGCGGCGGCGCGACAACTTCCGCCGATTCCGCCGGAGGCGGCGCGGTCCGCGGGAAAAAACGGCTAGGCGAAAAAGGGGCCGTGCAGTTTACGAATCGTAGGTGAACTCGAGCAGCACCGGCCGGTGGTCGGAGAGGTAGCATTTCAGCACTTCGCAGCGCAGGGCGCGGTAGGGCTGCGGCAGGAGGATGAAATCCAGCGCGCGGCTGGGCAGGTGCGCGGGAAAGGTACGGGCACGGGGCGGCGGAAAAATTTCGTACTGGCCGTGGTGCAACAACGCCTCGAAAAGATGCCGCGCGGCGTCTCCGACGCGATGTGAATGCGTGTTGAAATCGCCGCAGATGACGGGCGCCAGCAGGCGCGGGCAATGATGGTTGGGATGCGGGCGCTGGCGCAGGTACTCGACCACCTGCTCGACTTGCCGGATGCGCCGCGCGCGCGAGCGAAAATCCAAATGCAGGTTCACCAACGGCAGCGCCTGCCCGCCCACGTCCACTTCCGCATACAAAAAGCCTTTCTCGCCGAGCGTGGCGGTGCCAAAGGGATTGTTCTCCCAGAAACGCACCGGGTGGCGGGAGAGGATGGCGTTGCCATAGGCGAGCGGCTTGCGGCCTTCGCGCCGGTTGGTCACACCCAAATAAGCGTGGGGAAAGCCAGACTCCCGCTGCAATTCGTGCAGGAGATTGATGCGCTTGTTCCAGTGCGAGTCCTCATCCACCTCTTGCAAGGCCACGACATCCGCGCCGGACTCCGCCAGCAACTTGCCGATGCGCGCGAGGTTGGCGTGAATGCCGCGGGCCGTGTGAAACCCCTGGTACAGCGACAGGCCGCGGCCATGGGCGATATTGAAAGTGACAAGACGGAGCCGGGCCATGGTGCAGTGCGCGTGGGCGCATCCTAAGTATTGCACCGGGCATCGCAATCTTAGAAGCTGTGGGCAAGGTACGGCGAGGGCCCGCAACCGGTTGCGCGTCCAGCCGTTTTTCCTCAACCACCCAGCCCATCCAAAACCATGAAAAGCAAAGATCGCTTCCTGCGTTATTTCACTCTGTCGCTCGGCACCATGGCCCTTGCCCTCCTGTGTGGCGGCGCGGCCACTCCGGCCACTGTCACCTCGACCTCCGTCACCACCTCCACCTCTTCCACCACGACCACCTCGACGTCGGCGGAGGAGGAAGCGGTGGCCGACACTTACCGAGCGTGGCTCAAGGCCGTAAGCCAAGCCCACGGCGATGCCGCCCAAATGCTGAAATTTTATGCGCCGGACGCGATTCTCGTCGCGACCTTTTCCCCGAAGTTGTTGCATAACAGCGAAGGCGAGTTGGTGGGCTATTTTAAGAAGTTCACCTCCCTGCCCAACATTCAAGGCACCACGCAGGACTTGCAGACCCGCGTGTACGGCGACTGGGCGCTCAACACGGGGCTCTACACTTTCACTTACGACACGGCGGACGGCGACAAAGTGTCGGTGCCGGCGCGCTTCACCTATGTTTACCGCAAGGTCGGAGACAAATGGCTGATTGAAGACCACCATTCGTCGGTGGTGCCGCTGGCGCTTTAATGCCGTGGTAAATGGAAACAGCAACTCGCCCCTGGGCGGTCTATAGCAACCAACGGGGGCGATGTTTTATCGTTTAGCCTTGGGCGATTAACGTCTAGGTTTATCCCATGCCCCGTAAAAATCCGCCGGCGGCGGCCTCGTCCAAGGCTCCCGTTACCGTCCCCGCTCCTGCACCAGCGCCAGAACACGCAGCTGCGGATGCACTCGTGGGCGCGCCTGCCCCCGCGGCCCATCCCGGCCATGCCGGCATGGCGCCTTTGCGGGCGATGCCGCGGCACCCGCGCCTGCCCGCCGTGGGCGAAAAATTTGCGCGCTCCATGCCCACGCCGGGCCACGGACCCGCCGCGCTCGATGAAATTGCCGACACGGTCGAGGGCAGCCGTCTGGCGCAGGATGCCGCGCGCCAGAAAAACTGGAAGCGTTGGGGCCCCTATTTGTCCGAGCGCCAGTGGTCCACCGTGCGCGAGGATTATTCGGCCGACGGCACCTGCTGGGAATATTTTCCGCATGATCACGCCCGCAGCCGCGCTTACCGCTGGGGCGAGGACGGCCTGCTGGGCTGGACGGACCGCGAATGCCGCCTGTGTTTCGGCGTGGCCTTGTGGAACGGGCAGGATCCCATCTTGAAGGAGCGCCTTTTTGGTCTGACCAACAGCGAGGGCAACCACGGCGAAGACTGCAAGGAGCTTTACTACTACCTCGATTCCACGCCGACGCATTCCTATTGCCGCGCACTATACAAATACCCGCAGGGCGAATACCCGTATGCGCGTCTGGTCGCGGAAAATCGCCAGCGCAGCCAGCAGGACCCGGAATTTGAATTGCTCGACACCGGCCTGTTCGACGAGGGGCGGTACTTCGATGTCTTCGCCGAATACGCCAAGGCCGGGCCGAACGATACGCTGATTCGAATCAAGGTGGCCAATCGCGGCCCTGCAGCCGCCACGGTGCATGTGCTGCCGACGCTGTGGTTTCGCAACACCTGGATCTGGGGTTGCCAGCACGAGGGCGCGACGCTCAAGCCGCGCCTGGCCGCCGCCGGGACGAATCTGGTCAGCGCCGAACACCAGGACCTGGAGCCATTTTTATTCGGTGCAGAACCCGTCGCCGGCCAGACCGCACCCACGTGGCTGTTCACGGAAAATGAGACCAATATGGAGCGGCTTTATGGCACCACGCATTACACGCCCTATGTGAAAGATGCTTTTCACGACCGCGTGGTGGGTGGAAAATTTGACGCCGTGTGTCCGCACAACATTGGCACCAAATGCGCGGCGTGGTACCAGCTCGAGATTCCGGCCGGTGGCGAAGTTACCCTCCGTCTGCGCCTCGCGAGCGAAAAAGAGGCGCCCGCCAATTTGTTCGACCAGAGCTTCGAGACTGCCTTTTCCGCGCGGCTGGCGGAAATGCGGGAATTCTACCAGGCGTTGCGCGCGCCGCTCGGGCAAGTGGGCGCCGAACACCAGACCATCCTCCAGCAGGGGGTCGCCGGACTGCTCTGGAGCAAGCAGTTCTACCACTACTCGGTGCGCGACTGGCTGGCCGGCGACCCGGCCGAGCCCACCCCGCCGGCCTCCCGCCGCGAAGGCCGCAACCACAACTGGCAACATCTTTTCAATAGAGACATCATATCCATGCCGGATACCTGGGAATACCCGTGGTACGCGGCCTGGGACCTGTCCTTCCACATGGTGCCGTTTGCGCGGCTCGACCCGCAGTTCGCGAAAGAACAATTGCTGCTGCTGTTGCGTGAATGGTACCTGCATCCCAACGGCCAGATTCCGGCCTATGAATTTTCCTTCGACGATGTGAACCCGCCGGTGCACGCCTGGGCCTGCTGGCGCGTGTACAAAATGACGGCGGTGCGCGGCCAGCGCGACCGCGGGTTTCTCGCCCAGGCCTTTCACAAGCTGCTCATCAACTTCACCTGGTGGGTCAACCGCAAGGACCCCGACGGCAACAATGTTTTTGGCGGCGGCTTTCTCGGGATGGACAACATCGGCGCCTTTGACCGCAACCAGCGCCTGCCCGGCGGCGGCCACCTCGAACAGGCCGATGGCACGGCGTGGATGGCGTTTTACTGCGGCACCATGCTCTCCATTGCCCTCGAGCTGGCGGGCTACGATTCCTCTTATGAAAGTGTCGCGTCGAAATTTTTCGAGCACTTCGTGACCATCGCCGACGCCATGAATTCCCTGGGCGGCTATGGCTTGTGGGACCCGGAACAGGGATTCTACCACGACCAAATCAGCTACCAGGGCACGACGGTTCGCATGCCGACGCGCTCGATGGTCGGGCTGATTCCCCTGATCGCCGTGGAGGTGTTCGACAAGAGCGTAATCGACCGGTTGCCGGAATTTCGCAAGCGCCTGAACTGGTTCCTCGACCACCGGCCCGATTTGCGCGAACACATTTCCTGCATGGAAAGCGGCGGCAGCCGGGGCGAAAAAATGCTGCTGGCCATCCCCTCGCGCGCGCGGCTGGAGCGCGTCGTCCAGTTTTTGTTCAACGAGGAGGAATTCCTCTCGCCCCACGGCTTGCGCAGCGTTTCCAAGTACCATGAGGCGCATCCCTCGCGCGTGGTGCTCGACGGCCAGGAGTACTCCGTGAATTACATTCCCGGAGAAAGCACCACCGGCCTTTTTGGCGGCAATTCCAACTGGCGCGGCCCGGTGTGGTTTCCGGTCAACTACCTGATCATGGAGTCGCTCCAGCGGTATGATTATTTTTATGGCGACACGTTTACGGTCGAGTGCCCCGCCGGTTCGGGCAAACGGCTGACGCTCGGCCAGGCGGCGGACGAAATCGGTCGGCGGCTGGTGAGCCTTTTCCTGCCCGACGCCAACGGCAAGCGGCCCTGCCACGGCGACGATACGCGGTACGCCACCGACCCCAACTTTAAGGAACTCGCGCTCTTCTATGAATATTTCCACGGCGACACCGGCCGCGGCTGCGGCGCGAGCCACCAGACGGGCTGGACGGGCCTCGTGGTGAAAATCATCAACGACCTGGCGCGCCGGGGAAAACTTTAGCGGTGCCGCGGTTTCCGCGCCCCGTTTGCCCTTGCCCGGACCGGGCGGCAACCCTACCCTTATTCGCCTCGTTTCCAACCGCCGCCGCCCCATGGCCAGCCGCTGGACCGGGGCGCAAATTCCGCCACCGACTTTCAGCCCTCCTTCAATCTTGTGAATCGCGTCCACCTCAAAACTTACGGTTGCCAGATGAATGTGCGCGATTCCGAAGCAGTCGCGGCGCTGCTGCGCAACCGCGGGTATGCCATCGTGGAAGACGAAACCGAGGCGGATGTGGTGCTCATCAACACCTGCGCGGTGCGCGACCTTGCGGAGCAAAAGGCCATCGGCAAGGTGGACCATCTCGTCAAACGCCGGCGCCGGCAGCCGCGCCTGCTCATCGGCGTGCTCGGTTGCATGGCGCAAAATCGGGGGGCGGATTTGCTGGACCGACTGCCGGATCTCGACCTGCTCATCGGCACCCAAAAATTTCACCGGGTGCCGGATTATTTGGACAACCTGATCGAGTCCTTCCAGGCCCAGGGCGTGCGCCCGTCCACTTTGGTTGACCTCGCCGCCGAGGACGGATCGCAAAACACCATTCGCGATCACTACACCCCCCTCGCCGCCGCCACTACGGACGAATTTCTGGCGCGGGAAAAAATCGTGAACCCAGAGAGTGCGCCGCAAATTTCCGCGTTCGTTTCCATCATGCAGGGTTGTAATATGAATTGCGCCTTTTGCATCGTGCCGAAAACGCGCGGCGACGAGCGCTCCCGTCCGATGGCGGACATCGTGCGCGAGGCCGAGGAGCTGGTTGCCGCCGGCACGCGGGAAATCACCCTGCTTGGCCAAATCGTGACGAGCTACGGCCGCCGCGAGTTTCCCGCCGTCAATGGACAATCGCCGTTTGTGCAACTGCTGCACCGGTTGCATGAGATTTCCGGGTTGCACCGCATCCGCTTCACCTCGCCGCATCCCGCAGGTTTCAAACCCGACCTCGTGCGCGCCTTTCGCGAGTTGCCGAAACTCGGCGAATACGTGCACCTGCCGGTGCAAAGCGGCTCGAATCCCATCCTGCGCGCGATGAACCGCCCGTACACGCGCGAGTCCTATCTGCGCCTCATCGACGATTTGCGCGCGGCGCAGCCCAAGCTGTGGTTTTCGACCGACATCATCGTCGGCTTCCCCGGCGAAACCGAGGAAGACTTTGCCGCGACGCGCGATCTCTTTACCACGGTCGGTTTTGAAATGGCGTATATTTTCAAATACTCCACCCGCACGGGCACGCCCGCCGCGGCGTTGCCCGACCAAATTCCCGACTCAGTCAAAGAGGAGCGCAATCGCGGATTGCTCGAGTTGCTGGAGCAACGGTCGCTGGCCAGCCATCGCGCGTTGGTCGGCACCACGCAGGAAGTGCTGGTCGAGGGCTTTGCGAAGCGACCGCCGGGCCGGCTGTTTGGCCGCACGCGCGGACTGCGCAAAGTGGTGTTCGACGCCCCGGCGACGCAGCTCGGGCGCCTGCTCTCCGTGAAAATCACCGACGCCACGGTGACCACGCTCACGGGCGAAGTCAGCGCGGAAAACGCCGGCGCCCCTCTTGGCTTTGCCACTTGCGAAACTAAGTACTAAGCACCAAAACACTAGAACACTTTAAAGCCATGCCCTTCTTTTCGGCCATCCTCTACCCCAGCCTGGTGCTGTTGATTTTGGGCGCGACGCTGCTCTGGAATGGGCCGCTCGTGGCCCGCGGCGCGCGCGCGTTTCCACGGTCGCTGCCTGCGACCATCGTCTTTTTCGGCGGCGGGGCGGCGTGGTTTCTGTGGTATGTGGCCCATCTGGGCGCCGACGATTTCGGCGACTACAAGACCCTGCTCTTGGTACTCTTTGGCACGGTGGCCCTCGGTTCATTTTTTGTCGTACGGGATTTTCTCGCCGTGCGTGGTCTGGCCATTCTCATCCTGCTCGCGGCGCGGCCGATTCTCGATTCCTCAATCGCGCTCGACCCGCCGCCGCCCGGCCGCATTTTGCTGAATTCAGCGGTCTACATCGCCATCGCCGCGGCGCTTTATCTGGGCGCGGCGCCGTATGCGCTGCGGGATTTTATTGCGTGGCTGTGGAAGCCCGCGCAAGGCGTGCGACCGCGGCTGCTCGGCGCCATTTTTGCCGCCTGCGGCGCGGCCCTGCTGTTTTTCGCCCTGCGCTACAAGCAGCAGATGGGCGTTGCGTCCTGAATTAACCGTTCACTTTTTCCACTCCGTCGTGACACCCCTCCCACCTTTGCCCGAAGGCCCTGGCCTGCTTTTCGTGCTGGCGGGCCCGGCGGGCAGCGGCAAAACCACCTTGTGTGACGAACTGCTGGCCGTCGCCCCGCGCACGCGCCGGGTCGTCACCTGCACGAGCCGGGCGCCCCGCCCCGGCGAACGCGACGGCGTGGATTATCACTTTTTGACAGTGGAAGCCTTTGAACAGGCGCTGGCCGCGGGCGAATTTTTTGAACACGCCCGCGTGCACAACAATCTCTACGGTTCGCGCACGCGCGACCTGCATGCACTGCTCGCGCAGAATCTCGACATCCTGTTCAACATTGATGTGCAAGGGGCCGCCAACCTACGTGCGACGGCTGCCCGCGATCCCGCGCTGGCACCGCGCCTCGTGACGATTTTTCTTTACCCGCCGCCACTCGAGGAACTCCGCCTGCGTCTGCGCTCGCGCGGGCAGGATGCCGAGGGGGAAATTGAACGGCGGCTGCGCACGGCGGTGGCCGAAATTGCGCACTGGCCCGACTTCGATTACCTACTGCCGGCGGGCTCGCGGGAAGACGACCAGCGCCGCCTGCTCGCGATTTACCTCGCGGAACGACTGCACCGCCGCCCCGGCCTGGTGCCACCGACGCCCTGGCCGGTGAACCCTTGAGCGGGAGAAGTTGGAATTTTGAGGGCCGAATGGAATCTGATTCACCCTTGGCAACATCGGGTTGCTCATGCTAGTTCATTTACCGCCCTTCCCATGAAAACCACTCGTCGTTTGTCGTTCTTCCGTCTCGCGTTCCTTTCGAGTCTCCTGGTCCTGTTCGATACCGTGGCTCACGCACAAAATACCACCGTTACCGCAAGGCCCAAGCCGACCGCCGCCAACACGACCGCGGCGCTTAAAACGGCCGCAAATACCACGGTAGCCGCCACTGGGGGAAACATCACCCAGGAGATGGCCCACACGCAGACGCTCGTCACCAAGCGGGCGGACGCACTCAAGACTGCGCTCGCGCCGGATGCGGCCAGTTCCGGCTTGCTGACCCAGGCGATGTCCGCGCTCTCCGCGGGCAAGGACATTCCGTTCCTGCAATCCCTCACCCAGCTTTACAGCGCGAAACTCACGCCCGCGCAATTGAAGCTCGCCGGCGAACTGCGCGACGAATCCACCGCGCTGCTGCTGCAACGCAGCGTGGCGGCGCCAAACCCGGCGCTCGGCGGTGCTGTGCACGACACCGTCACCGCGTTGCGGGCGGGCAATTACACGACTGCGTTCCAGCAACTCACCAGCCTCGCCAGCCAGGCCCAGCTCACGCCCACGCAAAAGGATTTGCTGAAAAACATCGCCACCCAGTACGCCCCGAAGTCCCTCTCGGACGCCGCCGCGGCGGCCGACAAGGCCCTGAATTCGCTCGGGATTGGCGGGTAGTTCCCCGTAATTTTCCGCCGTCAGGAGCAAGCTTTCCTGTCGGGGCGTTCACGGAGTTTGCGCCCGTGTGCGCGCTGGGTTAAACTTCCCAACTTAACCTACGCTGAGCGCGGCGCGGACGACGCGTTGCGGGTCGGGGAGCTGCATTTTCTCCAGCGGCATCGAGTAAATCTCGGGCGCGTCGAGCGCGGACACGCGCTTGATCGGGGCGTCGAGTTCGTCGAAGGCCTCGGACTGGATGAGGTGCGAGATTTGCGCGCCGACACCGCAGAAGGGTTTGTTTTCCTCGACCAGTAGGACGCGGTGGGTCTTGCGCACGGAGGCCAAAATGGTTTCGACGTCCAGCGGGCGGATGGAGCGCAGGTCCACCACTTCCACGGAAATATCGTGCTCGGCCTGTAAAATTTCGGCGGCCTTCAAGGAGGTGAGCACCGCGCGCCCGTGGGCGATGATGGACAGATCCGTGCCCTCGCGCTTCACGTCAGCCTTGCCGATGGGCACCACGTAATCGCCTTCCGGCACCTCGCCCTTTTCATTGTAAAGAATCGTGTTTTCCATCACGTAAACCGGGTCGTTGTCGCGGATGGCGCTTTTCATCAGGCCCTTGGCGTCATACGGCGTGGAGGGGCAAACGACTTTCAAGCCCGGGGTGTTGGCGATAAAATTTTCCGGGGTGTGCGAGTGCGTGGCGCCGACGTTGGTGCCGCCGTTGGCCGGCCCGCGAATCACGATGGGTAGATTGATTTGCCCGCCGGACATGTAACGGATGCTCGCGGCGTTATTAAACACCTGGTCGAACGCGACGTAGCTGAAGGACCAGAACATCAATTCCATCACCGGCCTGATACCGAGCATGGAGGCGCCGATACCCATGCCGATGAAGCCCGCCTCACTGATGGGCGTGTCCACGATGCGTTTCGGGCCGTATTTTTTCAGCAAACCTTCGGTCACCTTATAGGCGCCGTCAAATTGCGCGACCTCCTCGCCCATGATGACGACGTTCGGGTCGCGTTCCAATTCCTCGGCCATGGCGTGGCGGAGGGCTTCGCGGTAGGTGATGACGGGCATGGGCGGGGAAAGTGTGCTAGTGCTTAGTTATTAGTTTCTAGTTTTAAAATTTTGGTCGCCTTGAGGAATTCTGCTTGTTCCGTTAATTCTGCATAAATAATCTTCGCGGCCTTGGTGTACTTGGTGGTGAATTTTTCTACTCCAGGCCCTGGAAGCAGATGCGGCCCTGGGAGGTGGTTTTGGGGCCGCGATTGTCTTCCTCCCAATAGATGTCCTGCAAAATGGATTCTGGCGGCGGAAATGGTGATTCTTCAGCGTATTTGACGGAAGCGGCGGCCTCCGCACGCGCTTCCTCGTCAATTTTCGCCACGGCGTCGTTATCCAATACGCCCTCGTGGATGAGGCACTTCTGGAAGAGCGTAATGGGGTCCCTGTTTTCCCTATATTCGGTGATTTCGGTTTTGTCGCGGTAGGTCTGGTCCGGATCCGACATCGAATGCCCGCGGTAGCGATAAGTAAAAATCTCGAGCAACGTCGGCTTGGATTCGTTATGGGCGCGCTGAATGGCTTCGTGGGTTTTTTGACGGACTTCGTAGAGGATGTTGCCGTTGCACATGTCCCAGGCCATGTCGTAGCCCTCGGCGCGCTTGGCGAGGGGCTCGCCCGCGGAGGAACGCGCCTGGCTGGTGCCCATCGAGTATTTATTGTTCTCGATGATGAAAACAACGGGCAGGTCCCACAACGCCGCCAAATTATAGGCCTCATGGACGGCACCCTGGTTGACGGCGCCGTCGCCCATGAACGTCAGGCAGCAGCCCTTCACGCCCTTGTATTTCAGCGCGTAAGCGATACCGGTGCCCAGCGGCACCTGACCGCCGACGATGCCGTGGCCGCCCCAGTAGCGTTTGTCCGGCGCGAAAAAGTGCATGGAACCGCCCTTGCCTTTGGAACAGCCGGTATGCTTGCCGCACAATTCCGCCATGCACTCATTCATAGTCATACCCACCGCCAGCGCGTGGCCGTGATCCCGATAGGCGGTGATGATGTGGTCGCTCTCCCCCAACAGCGAGACGGTGCCCAAGGCAACTGCTTCCTGGCCAATGTACAAATGCAGGAAACCGCCAATAGCCCGCTTTTGTCCATAAACGTACACCGTGATTTCCTCGAACCGGCGAATGCGCACCATCTCCCGGTAAATGCGCACCTTGTCCGCGGCACTTAGGCGCGCGTTGATGGGCAATTTCGCCAGCGCGGCCATCGCCCGCGGTTCGAGTTCCACCGGTTTCTGGCTCGCAGGTTTAATCGCGGTCTTGCTGCTCATGCTGGGGAAATAGGGAGAAGGGAGGCCGACAGACACAGTCATGCGCCTGTCCAGCCGCTGACGATGCCCGGCCCTGTGCTTCCCTTCAATCTCAAAATCCGGCCTCGCGCGCGGTTCCGCGGCCGGGCAGCCGGCCGGCCAACCCAGCCAACGCAACCAACCCAACCAACCCACCCAACGCAGCCAACGCAGTCCAAGACAGCAGGCCGCCCGGCTGGTATGCTCCGCCGCCAACCTCAACGGGATTGTGCCGGCCCATCTTGTTGCCATGTTTCCGTGCTCATTTTGAATTTTCCCTTCTTAATTTTGCATTCCCCTGCCTCCGCCATGCCTTTCCTTCCGCTCCCTTTTCCGGTGCTGTTCGCCGTGCTGGGCGAACCCGAGGCCGTTCAATACTATCAGTATTTCGTCATCACGGCGGCCCTGCTGGTCACCGCCAAAACTGTCCTCGATCTGTGGAAATCGCATTTGCGCGCGCCGGAACCCATGCCGCCGTTGCATAAGGAATACGCCGCGCGGGAGGACTTGCGGACGCTGGAGGCGCGCCTCACCGCACTGGCGTCCGAGCATGATCATCGTTCCGCCGAGCATTCCCGCCAGTCTTCCGCCTCGCGCGATAAAATCTACGAATCCATTCGTGCACTCGAACGCGGCATCGCGGCCATGCAAAAGGAAACGGAATTGCTCACCCAGCGCCTGCACCACCTCGATGCCAAGCTGGATCGCCTCATCGAGCGGCCGTGAACGAATGGGCAGGCACAATTTTCCATTTTTTATTTTCCATTTTTTATTTTTCCCATGACGCCCGAACAACGCCTTTTGCTCCGCCATGCACTGCTGCGCCAACTGGCGGCGGCGGCACCGGCCTCGCTGCCCTTAGCCACTTTGCAGCAAGGCGCGACGCTGGCGGGGTTCAGCCTGGAGGAGGAACGGCTGCGCGCGGAGCTCGATTATCTGGCGGGCAAGAATTTGGCCGCGTTGACGCCCGCCGCGCTTTCGGCTGGGCTGCTGCGCGTCGCGCTCACATCCGCCGGCCGTGATTATCTGGAAGCGGAGAAGTTGGTCTGAAAACGGGTATAAAGTTAAAGGTGAAAAGTGAAAAAACACCTAACGTCTGCATTCTCCCTCTGGCTTTTGCACTTTTTACCTTTCACCTTGAACCCTCTCTCATGCCCTCATTCGACGACCATCTCGAATCATTGCGCGCGGCCCGGCGTGAGGCCGAGGCCGTCATTGCTGTCCATTGTCCGGGCTTGAAGCGCAGCGATGAAGTGTGCGCCGCGTCGTGGGATCGGCTGTTTGATTATTTCCAGAAACCGCGGTCGAAGGCCAAATTGGACGAGCTCAATACCGTGGCTGGCATACTTTTCAAGCTCACGCAAAGCACCCAGCAACTGAAGGCGCTCGAGCACAAGACGCGGGAATTCGAAGCCGCCTGGCAGAAATTAAAGCGAACCAAGAACGAGGCGCGCGATTTGGCGGCCGAGCCCCGCGGCCTGCCGTCCGAATTGCGGGCGGAAATCGAACACGACCTCAGCCTGCTCTCCTGACTTCGTGGCCATGCGCCCTCCCAACATGCGTGCCGCCGCCTTAGAGTCGCAGACCGCTGATGAGGCGCACGTTGTCGGAATTCACATCCGGCCCGGTCGCCTGCGTCGGGATATTCACCCGGACAAAAGTGGCGCTCTCGACATCCATCAGGGCAAATTCGCCGGTGACGGTGTCGAGCCGCACGAGGCGGTTCAGGTAATTGGCGTTGGACACGCCAGTGCCGAGGGCGTTTTGCGCCGGGTCGGCCGGGGCCGGAATCGGGCGGCCATCCGGGTTGAAATAAACGCTGATAAAACGGAAGCGGGTGGGCAGGCGGGTCGGGTCGCTCAACCGCCGCAAATTCTCGCCGGTCAGATTCTGCACCAGAAAGCTGATGTTGCGCCCGTTTTCATCCACGCCCTGCGGGTCGCGGGTGGGAATGACGACGGGGTTCCACACGCCGTCGTTGAAATTCAGGATGGTGAAGTCGCCGACCAACGTATCCAGCTTTATCAATCGCCCCGATTGGAAGAAAAAGATGAAACGATTGGTTTCCGGCACCGAATACGTGGCGGCGGAAGCCGCCGGGGCGCTGGCGGGCGGCGTTTGCGCGGCCCCAGCCTGGCCCGCCGCGAGAATGATTACTCCCACCACCAGCCGTCGGATGATTGTGCTCATGGCGAAACGCTAGACGCCCGGCTGCGCGCTGTCAACGCAGCCGGGTCGGCGCCCCCGCGCCCGCCGGCGTCACAACGGTGCCAGCGATTGCAGGGCGTTCACGTAGGTCTGGAAAAAGGCGTTGCCGCCGCTGATGCGCATTTCCGGCAAGTCCACCACGTACCACTTGGCGCCATTGGTGTTGTTGAGAAAGGCGACCTCGCCCTTCAGCCGGTCCACGCGCACGAGGTAGGCGTTTTTCTCGCCCGCCCAGAAAAAGCCAAAACGGCCGCCACCGCCCTGGGTCTGCAAGTTGTCGAGTTTTTCGTGCGCCGACTTCAGGGAAGTCTCCAGGCGATTCAACTGCTCGCCGGATTTTTGCTCCTGCGCCCAGATATTCGCCATATCCGCGCCTCCGGCGGTGCCCGCGGCCGCAAAAGCCGCCGATCCGCGTGCCCCGTCCGGCGGCGCCGACTGCGAGGGGCGGCCCGTCCCGGACAGCCCCGCCATTGCTCCCATCAAAATTCCGACCATCACCCACGCCAAGATTTCGCGAGTTTTCATAAGACCTGAATTTTACCGCTCCAACCGCGGGCGGCCAATCACAAAACCCCGGTTTCGATTTACTTATTTTCTTATGTTTTTCCTACCCTATCAACAACGCTGGATAACGGATTCGGCGCGCCTGAAGTTGCTGGAGAAGTCGCGGCAGATCGGGATGTCGTGGGCCGCGGCGTACGGGCTGGTCCGCCGCCTGGCGGAGCCGACGGCACGGCTGGACGCGTGGGTCTCCTCGCGCGATGCCGTGCAGGCGCGGCTGTTTCTGGATGATGCGCGCAAGTTCGCCGGGTTGCTCGATCGCGCGGCCCGCTTTCATGGCCGCGCAGTTTTGCCCGAGGACCAATCGCCGTCGGCACTGGTTCTCCCATTTGCGCACGGCGTGCGTCTGCACTCGCTCTCGTCGAATCCCGACGCCCACGCCGGCAAACGCGGGGCGCGGCTGCTCGACGAGTTTGCCCTGCATCCCGACCCGCGCCGACTCTACGCCATCGCCTATCCCGGCATCACCTGGGGCGGGCAATTGGAAATTATTTCGACGCACCGTGGCGCGCAAAATTTTTTCAACCAGCTTGTCATGGAGGCCCGCCACGGCGGCAATCCCAAGGGTTTTTCGCTGCACCGTGTCACCCTGCAGGACGCGCTTGACGACGGCTTTCTCGCCAAGCTCCAGGCCAAGCTCGCGCCCGACGACCCTCGCCGGGAAATGGATGCGGCGCGCTATTTCGACTTCATTCGCGCGTCATGCCCAGACCAGGAAACTTTTTTGCAAGAATACATGTGCGTGCCGGCGGACGAATCGACGGCGTTCCTGCCGTGGGACCTCATCACGGCCGGCGAATTTTCCGAAAGCGAATATGCGCCGCTGGAAGCCGCCATTATTAATGGGCGCGCGCGGCCGGAGACGTTGCAGCAGCGGCATTTTTATCTTGGCGTGGACATCGGGCGGGTGCACGACCTCACGGTGTTTTTTCTGCTCGAGCGCCTGCCCGGCCCGCTTTACCTCACGCGCGATTTGCTCGTCCTGGATAAACAGCCATTTGCGGTGCAGGAGGAACTGCTGTGGCAACGTCTGTCGCTACCCGGACTGCGGCGTGCGTGCCTCGATGCGACGGGCCTCGGCCGGCAACTTGCGGAACGCGCGCTTACCCGGTTCGGCGCGCGGCGCGTGGAGGCCATCACGTTCACCACGGCGGTGAAAGAAGAACTCGCCTACCCCTTGCGGGCCGCCTTTGAGGAACGCTCGCTGCGGCTGCCGCCGGACAAATTTCTCCGCGCGGATTTGCGGGCGATCAAGAAATCCGCGACGGCCTCCGGCCACGTGCGTTTTGACGCCGACCGCGGACCGGGCGGACACGCGGACCGCTTCTGGGCCCTGGCCCTGGCGCTCCATGCGGCGCGCACGCCGCAGAAGGCCTCCCATTACGAAGGCGCCGGAAAATTGACGCTGCCGGAATCGCCCGGCCGGCACTGGGCGGTGTGACAAAACGCCCGTTATTTTTTGCGCCCCTCTCGGCGGACGCGGTTCTTTTCGTCTTCGCGCTCCTCGGTGAGCACCGCGCGTTCGCGGCGAAGCTGCTCGCGCAATTTCTCGACGTCCTCGGGTTTTTGCGCGCCGGCAATTTGCTGCTTCAGAAAGATTTCGCGCTCGGCGACCTTGGCCTGATGTTTCTGGTCGATTTCGGCTAGCCGGCGTTTTTGTTCCGCCGTCAAAGGCCCGGCGGCGTCCGGATCGGAGGCGTTGAGGCGTTCCATCGCAAGTTCGTAAGCACTTTTCATCGCTGCAGTTAAACGCACTAAGCGCGCGGTGGCAAGCGGTCACACCGGACGCGCCGTCAGGACGCCAAACACGGCCAGCACAACCAGCGGCAGCAAAAAGACCCAGGGCCGCGGGGCGCGCGCACGGGGCCGCGCCGCGAGCATCACCACGAGCACCGCGACCGCCGCCACCTGCCCGGACCAATACGGCTCCAGTTGCAAACGCAAATGCAGTCCAGGAATTTCCCCCGCGACTCCCACCAAGCCATCCATGATGGCCGTGCCCGCCAGCCCTATGGCGTTGGCGCACCAGGAAAGCCACGTGAACGGCGGCCACGGCACAAGGCCAAACAGCATCGCCGCCACCCCCGCGCACAAGACGACCGACACCAGCGGCACGAGCAGCAGGTTCAGCAATAATCCGCTCGCGGAGACCACGCCGAAATATTCCGCCGTCAGTGGCGTGCTGCAGAGCAAGGCCGTCCACGAAATCGCGGCGGAAGCGAGCACCTTGTCCCAGAGCCAAAGCGTGCATTTTTGCCAGGGCGCGCGGCCGGAGGCTGGCAAATCCCGCCAGAGTGTGAATCGCGCCCGCGCCCAATGGAGCAGCGGCAACGCATACAACAAAAGCCCGAGCACGACGCAGTAAGAGAGTTGAAAACCCGGACTCCACAAAGCCGTCGGATCCAACGCGAGTGTCACCACGCTGGCCGCCACCCAGGCGGCGAGCGAAGCGCGAGGACGTTGCAGCCAGCGCGCGGCGACATAAAACGTGAACATCAACGCCGCCCGGCGGGCCGAAGGACTGCCGCCGGTGATTTCCGTGTAAAGCCAGAGAAACGCCAGCGTCACCGCATCACCCGCCAGCGGCGGCAGGCGCGGCACCCGTCGCAGACACCACCACAGCGCGCCCGCCATGATGGCCACGTGCAGGCCGCTGATGGCGAACAGGTGCATCACCCCCGTCAGGGTGAACGCCTCGCGTTGCGTGTCGTCCAGCAACGTGGTTTTGCCCAACAGCATGGCGATGTAGATGTCGCCAAACGAATTTTCCAACACCGCCGGACCGCGCCGGAGGGAGCGTTCGAGCCTTTCGTTTTGCGCCACGAGCCAGGTTTGCAGCGCGGGCGGCGGAGCGGCTTCGCGGTACAAATGCCAGCGCTTGAGCGTGAACCAAACGCCTTGATGCCGGAGGTAGGCGTTGAAGCGCGCGCCCGCGGCAGTGGCGGGTGCCGCATTTTTCAGCGAAAACGCCGGATCAATATAAGCGAGCAACCCCGTGAGCTGGAACGTTGCGCCGCGCACGGGCGGCGGCTCACCGGGCCGCAATTGCCCGCGAAAATAAACCTGCACGCCGCGCAACTCGGGCAAAACTTCCGGCGCCACCACTACTCGCCCCAACGCGGCACGCGTAAGGTCGTCGGGCCGCGGCGCATAAACGTAGGTGACACGCAAAGTCAGCGTGGCTTCGCGGGGCGGGAGGCGGGACCAGAGGGCCGGCGGAATGGGCACCCGCGCATCGTGCCACGCCCACGCCAGCAATAGGCCCGCGAGCAAAAAACATCCCACCCAGGCGCGAAAATTTCCACGCTGGTGAAAGGCCTGCGCGGGGGCGCGCACCGCGACGAACAGCGCCAGCGGCGCCAGGCCGAGCGCAAGAAGGATTTTTGGCGAAACCGCGGGCCAGAGGTCGCCGCAGATATAACCGGCTAGCAAGGGCAGCACGATCCACAGCAAGGGAGCGCGGCCCGCGGCCGGCGGGCGCGAGGGCGAGTCCGGTTCGGGGAGCGCATCCGGCGGCTTCACGGCGGATACGCGTTAACCGCAAATCCGTCCGACCCGCAAAACAAAAGCACCGCCTAGAACGAATACATGATGCCGCCGTGGAACGACAGATTGTCGTCGGGGCCGAGGTTGGTGCCCGCGATGCCGTTCGAGCCGGAACCGTCGTTGTTCACGCCCCACGTGCCGCCGATGCGCAGAAAAACCCCATGGTAAACTTCATAATCCACATCAAGGCTGGCTTCGAAAAACGCATAGCCGTTGCGCCAGTTCTGGCCGGCGACCTTGTTGCCGCCGTTGTACACATCGGCCTCCAACACCCCGACCTCGAGCTTGCCGCCGAGGTAGAGGCCCTTGACGCCGAGCAGGTCGCCCAGATCCAGCACATGCGACAAGCGACCGCTCAGGATGCTGCGGCCAAACGTCGGATCGTAGCTGAAATAAATCGCCGGGTGCGAAATAACGCGGCCCGTGAATCCGACATAAATATCGCCGGCGGACTTGGTGCCCCACGTCGCGGGCAAACCCGAACCCTGCACGCTCTTATTGTAGAAGAGGAGGTTGCCGCCGATGTCGATGTCCGTCCATTCCATCAAATGGTAGCGCCAGCCGCCGGTGGCATCGAGTTCCTCCGCATAGGGAGAATGCAACGGCAGGGTGCCGGTGACGGACGAGTAGCCCTCGCCACCAAACAGTGGGCTGACCCAGGTGAACTCCGGCACCATGGAGGCACCGCCCGCCTTTTTGCCGTAAAGAATCGGGCGGCTGACGTAATCCACGCCAACCGTGAAATCCTGCTGGCTGCCTTTGCCGAACATGCGGGTCGTGTCAAAACTCGCAAAACTGTCCCACGCCTCAGAATTGACAGTGTACCACGCCGGGCCGTTGGCGGGCGACGCGTAGTGATAAGGATCGCTCTCGAGGGGCTGGGCGGCCAGCGGGCGGGCGAAAAACGGCAGGGCCAGGAGCCCCAACAAGCCGGCGACAGATGATTTTGCGCAGAAGGATTTATTAATCATTGTGACACAGGTGTGCCACAGCCGGAGACGAGTAGCAATGGTCTTTGCGTCCGCGCCCATCAGGTGAAACCCCCATACACTGGCGAAGCATATTTTTATCACGCGCGCATCACTTTCACCGGTCTGTACCATTTCCGCCATGAATTCCGGAGCCGTGCGACTCGCTCTTGCGACTTTGATCCATTTAGGACGAAGACTTTATTCGTGCCTTATTTCGCCAGAAACGCCTGGAGCCGCGCGGCGAGCGTGGGGCCGACGCCGGAGACTTCGGCGAGTTCCGCGGCGGTGGCGGCGCGGAGGCGCTCGATGGTTTTAAAATGCGCAAGGAGCGCAGCCTTGCGCGTCGGCCCGAGGCCGGAAAAATCGTCGAGCACGCTTTCGCGGATTTTCTTCGAGCGGAGCTTGGCGTTGTAGGTGTTGGCGAAGCGGTGGGCCTCGTCGCGAATGCGCTGGAGCAGGTGCAGCGCAGGGGAATCAGGCGGGAGCTTCACGTCGGCGCGGTCGCCAGGGAAGACAATGGTTTCCTCGCGCTTGGCGAGGCCGATGAGCGCGGGCGGCGGCAATTCGCACACGAGGAACGCTTTCAGCGCGGCGTGCACCTGGCCCTTGCCGCCGTCAATCACCACGAGATCGGGAAAGGGCGTTTGCTCGCGGTGCAGGCGCAGGTAGCGGCGGGCGACGACCTGCTCCATCGCGCGGAAATCGTCGTTGCCGATGTCGCCGCGGATGCGGAACAGGCGGTAGCCGGCCTTGTCGGGCGCCAGGCCCGCGAAGCGCGACATCGCGGCGACGACGAGCGTGCCGGAGATGTGCGAAATGTCGAAGCACTCAAAGGTTTGCGGCGGCGCAGGCAGGCCGAGAATTTCGCCGAGCAGGCGCGGGGCCTCGGGGGCGGACAGCGGCAAGGCCGGGGCGCGGCGCTCGTAGCGTCGGTCGCGCGAGGTATTGGCGGAGGTGAGTTCGAGCGCCTGCACGGCGTCGCGCAGTTGCGCGGCACGCTCAAAGCGGCGCTCCGTGGCGGCGGTGAGCATTTGCGCGCGCAGGTCGTCGAGCCAGACGCGGGTTTTGCCCTCGAGAAAAGCGACAGCCTCGGCCAGTTTCGCGGCGTACTCGCCGGGCGTGATTTCATTGGGATGCCCGTAGATTTCCGCGCGGGCGTCACCGTAGAGACGGAAGCGGCCGGAGCCGTCGGGTGCGGGTATGGGCGGCGCGGCGTCGCCGAGCAAAACCCCGAATTGCTTGCGCATTTCGGCGAGCGTGCGGCGCAGGAGAGTGGGATTGGCGTACGGGCCGAAGTAGCGCGAGCCGTCCTCGCGGCGCAACCGCGTGAGGCGGAAGCGCGGAAACGTTTCGCGCGCATCGAGCCGGACGAGGAGGAAGCGCTTGTCGTCGATGAAATCCGTGTTGTACTTCGGCTTCCACTGCTTGATGAGTTTGCCCTCGAGGAGAAGCGCCTCCGTCTCGGAGCGGACTTCGAGGGTGTCGAGGTCGAAGACCAGCGGAATCATCGCGGCGATTTTCGGCTGTTGAAAAGACGCGCGGCGCCCGCGCTGAAAATAGGAGGAGACACGCTTCTTGAGATCCTTAGCCTTGCCGACATACAAAATCGCGCCAAAGCGGTCCTTCATCAAATAGACGCCCGGCCGGTGCGAGAGGCGCCGGAGCTTTTCCTTGAGGCGGGAGGGGGACGAGGGCAAGGCGGAGGAAAGTGGAAACGAGAAGCGGGGACGATTGAAGTTGGAAATTGGAAGCTAGAAGTTGGAGGCGGAGGCCCGGAGGTGAAGAAATTTCACCGCGAAGGACACGAAGCGCACGAAGGACTCTCCGCAAATCTCACACCGGAAAACGCTTGGCGTCCGACGGCAAAGGCTACACAGGCGTCCCACGTGTCCTGTGCGTACTCACGCGCCAGCACCGGTTATTTCCCGGGGGTCGGTGCCGGGGAGACCGGCGTGCTCGTGGTGTTGCCGGGGCCAGTGTAATTGGGATGCGCGGGGTCGGACAAGGTGCCCGCGGGAGACTGTTGCACGACGGTTTCGTGGGCTTCGCCGGGGTGGCCTTCCGCCGGCGCCCAGGTGCGCACGTATTCCTTCTCGGAAATATTGGGCGTAAGCGCGTTGTTCAGACCCTGGTCGCTGTAGCCGAGGCTGCGGCAGCCGGCCAGGCCGAGCAAAACCAGCAACGTGACGGCAGGAACAAGAAGGGGGAATTTTTTCATCGCGCGAGGGAGTGGGCGGTCATCCGGTATGATCACCAGGCTAATTCAGGTGGCTGGTTTTGGCAAGCCGCGAGCAAGGGCAGCCGCAGGTAATGGCACACTTAGAAAAGTGCCGACTTCGCTTTCGTAGCGCGGAGCTTTAGCCCGCGCGGCTTGCAATTTTCACAGACTTTTTGAAGCGCAGGCTAAAACTCCGCGCTACGAAAACAAGGCGGCTCGCCAAACTGTACCACTATCGAGCCGCAATAGGTTTTGACAGGGCCGCGGCCTTGGGGCCACTTTTGAGTCCATGCGCAAGGTCAACACCAACCTACTGGAAGAAGTGGCATGGACGTCACCCCAGGGGAAATTTGCGGGCGCGGGCAAAGAGGTTTCCGAGGCGCTGGGCCGCGAGCCGCAATCCACTGACGTGATGAAGCGCCAGCCGTTCGACGTGGAAATCCTCCGCATCCCGCCCGGCAAAACGCCCTACCCGTTCCATTCGCACAGCGCGCAATGGGAATTTTACCACGTCCTCGCCGGCACCGGCCAGGTGCGGCACCAGGACGGCCTCACTCCGCTCGAGCCGGGCGACGCGTTTATTTTCGAACCGGGGCAGCCCCACCAATTGATTAATAACAGCACCCAGGATTTGATTATTTACGTGGTGGCGGACAATCCCTTCGGCGAATCCTGCCACTATCCCGACAGCCAGAAGTGGCTGGTGCGCTCACCCGAGCGCCGGCTCCTCCGTTCCGACGCGCTCAAGTACTACGACGGCGAGGAATAAACGTTGGCCCGCCCTGCTTCCCGTGAATCTCGTGCTTTTTGAAACGGCGGCGCAGGCCGCTTGCCTGGTGGCGGACGACCCGCGCGCCGCGCATATCCGCGACGTCTTGCGAATGCGCCCGGGAGACAAACTGTTCGTCGGCGTCGTGAACGGCCCGCGCGGCCAGGCGACCATCGCGGACGATGGTCCGGCGGGGATGAAATTGGACATCGTGTGGGAGAAAACGACGGAACCGCTGCGGCCCATCACGGTGCTGGTGGGCCGGCCGCGGCCCCAAACTGCGCGGGATTTGTTGCGCGAGGCCGCGAGTTTCGGCGTGGCGGCGCTGCATTTTTTCGGCGCGGAAAAAGGCGAGGCCTCGTACGCGAGCAGCACGCTGTGGAGCAGTGGCGAATGGGCCCAACGGTTGCGCGAGGGCGCGGCGCAAGCCTTTGCGACTGGCATTCCTACCGTGGAACAACATGCCTCGCTGGCGGCGGCGCTGGAGAAAATTGCGGAGGCCTCCGGTGCGCGGCTGGCGCTCGATGTTTACGAAGGCACCGCGCCGTTGTCGGCGCTGGTGCCGGCCAGCGGGCCGGTGATTTTGGCGCTGGGGGCCGAGCGCGGCTGGGCCGCGGCGGAACGCACCGCGCTGAGAGCCGCGGGCTTTGCCCTCGGTCACTTGGGGCAGCGCGTGCTGCGGACGGAGACGGCCCTGGTGGCGGGCCTAAGCGTGGTGCTCGCGCGCCGCGGGGAATTTTAAATTTCCTCGGGCCGCCGCAAGCGGCGCCCCTACCCAAGCCCCTGGAGTTTATTTGCCGCCGCCTTCGAGAATGCCCTCCACGCGGGCGAGCGTTTTCATACTAAATAGTACTGCAAGCACCAGCCCGGCGGTGACGGCCAGCAGGATGGCTTCGCGAAATTTCTTGTCGAAATCCACCCGGTCCTGCGAGGCCTGATCCAGGTCGGCGAAACGGTTTTTGGCGGCGATTTCCAGTTCGGCGACATAGGCATCGAGCTTGTCGTTGGGTTCGCGGTCGATGCCGCGCACCTGCTGATCCACGTCCAACACGCTCGCAGGATCGCCGGGCCGGTAATTTTTCAGCGCGAGGCGGTAGGCATTGTCGAGGCGCGCGTGGCTGGCGAGGAAATCGTCAATGGGGGCGGTGCGTAATTTTTCTTCGGTCAATTCGATGCGGGCTTTTTCCAAAGTGGCGGTCAGCTGTTTTTCCTCGTCCTCGAAGGACGCCCAGTAACGCTGGTAATCGGCGGGATTGCCGCCGCGCAGGAGGACATTTTTCCATTCCTGCACCTGCTGCTTGAAATCAACTTGCGCGTGGCGCACGAGGTCAATCGCCTGGAGCAATTGCGCGGCGGCGTCGAGCGCGGCCTTCTGGCGCTGGTTGGCCTGATCCACCGCGAGGAGGCCCCAAACGGTGATGGCCACAAGCAGGAGGCTCAACGCGCCCACGAGCCAGAGCAGGCGGGCCCGCAAGCAGACCAGCACATTTTGGCGGCGAATGGCGTCGGAGGCGGACATGGGAGGAAAGTGTTCTAGTGCTTAGTGTTCTAGTGCTTAGTTCTTAGTTCTTAGTTCTTAGTGCGTTGTACGTTGTACGTAGTTTTTAGTTTTCGAGTGCGCGGGGTTCAAGCGCAGGGTGATGAAAAAATTGGCGAGTGCCGGTTACGCTTTCGGGCGCGACTTGCCGGCAGCCTGCAGCGGGCATTCATTTGCCATCCTCCCGCTCAAGCATCGGTCCGGCGGGAGATCCCGAGCTGGCGGCCGAGGTTTTTGGTGATTTGCCGCACGAGCAGAAAAAGGCACAGGGCCGCCACCACGCCGCAGGTGAAAAACGCGCCGAGCGCAGCCACTTCCAACAAAACTTTTTCCGGGCGCTGGATTAAAACCATAAAGGTCAGACCCATCGCGAGGGAAACCACCTGGCCAATCCAGGCGGCCCACCAGAGGACGACGAGCTGGCTCCGCGGCACGTTATCCCAATCCGGCACCGTGCAGGCAGCCTGTGACAGCGTGCCCAGGACGACGTACGGTTTCCAAAAGCTGACGACCGGCAGAAAAAACCACCACACGGACATGGCTGCCGATTCTAGTGGCGCGACATTGCCGAAACGCCGCACCACGCGGATGGCGCGCCACAACCAGAGGCAGAAAAACACCGCCACCGCCATAAAGGCCACGAGAAAGACGCCGCCGGTTACTTCGGCCGCGAGCATTTCCACCACGCCATAAGCGCCGCCGACCCCCACGGGCGGCCCCTCGTCCATGCGCCACGGCACGTGGTCCTGCGGCAGCCGCACGAGCGTCACCCACGCAAAACCACACGCGATCGCCGCAAGGACATAAAAACCCAGCAAAACCTGCAGTATCCGGGCCCGCCCGCGCAAACTGGACCAGGAGGTGGATTCGCGCCGGGGCTCCGCCGGAGCCTCCAGGTTCGACGAAAACGGCATGGCCGACAACATCGGCGCGACGCGCGGAGCCGCGGGCGGTTCGTTAGGCGGCGGGGTTTCCATAACCGGAGAGACGAGGACCGGCAGTCGCGGGGAAATCTCCCGCCCGGCTCCGGGCCCTGTCTTAACGAAGGGCCTCCGCGAATGCAGCTTCAATCTGCGCATAAGGTTCGCTTCCCACCGAAACGCGAACCAACGCGGGATCCAAGCCCAAAGCCTGCAATTGGGCCCGCCCCGGTGCAGAGTTCACCAGATCGTAATGCGCCAGATACATGAATGGACAAATCAGCGTGAAATTCGTGCCGAAGCTCGGCCCCTTGACCACCTTGATGCGGTCGTAAAAATGCGCGAGGTCGCCCTTCAGCACAAAACTAAAGACACTGCCGCAGGCGCCAGGCCAGCGGGCCAGATGCGCGAAATTCTGGCGCGAGCAGTCCGCGCCGGTCCAATGGACGGTTTCCACGGCGGGATGCGCGGCGAGAAACTTCGCGAGGCGCGCGGCGTTGGCGGCGGCCTTTTCGACGAGGGGCGCGTAACCGTCGATTTGCGCGGCCAGGCGCGCCAAGTCGCGCGGATACATCGGCGGGAGCGTGGCGGAGACGGTGGCCTGAAGTTTGCGCGTCCATGGGGAAGCGGGATTGAAGACCACCGCGCCGGCCATCACATCGCCCTGGTTGCCGGCGAATTTGGTCAGGCTATTGACCACGACATCGGCGTGCGGCACGACGTTGACCACGCGCGGGCTGGCGAGGGTCGGATCCACGATGAGCACCACGCCGTGTTTCGCGCATAATTGATGCAGCGCGGGCAAATCGCCGGCGTGGAGAAGCGGGTTCGTGGGAAATTCCGCGACCACGCCCGCGAGTTTCGCGCCGTGCTTGGCAAAAAACTTTTCGAGTCCGGTCGCATCAAAAACATCGGGCCAGAAATGAAAAGTTTCATCCGGGCTGAGAAATTTTTTCAGAATCTCGGTGGTGTCCACATATTGCCAGCCGAGCTGGAGCCACTGCTTGCGGCCGAGGGGCGATTGCGCGGCGCGCACGGCATTGAAGACCGCGTAAAATGCGCCCATGCCCGAGCCCGTGAGCAAAATCGACGCGGGATCTTTTAGGCCAAAAGCCTCGGTGAGATTCCGGCGAACCGTCGCACCGGCGACGCCAGTGAAAGTAGTTTCAGCAAAAGACGACGAAAGCTTTCCCGCTGCGACGAGCGTATCTTCCGCCTGGCGCGAGGTAATGGAGGCACCCGTGTGTTGCAGAAAAGCCTTGGCCCGGCCTTTGGCGTCGTCCGTCACCGAAACATCCACGGCCCAGCAGCCGCGCCAAGTTTGCGGGCGTCCGGCCCCTTCGCCCACAAAACGCGCCAAATCCTGCGCCTGCGTTTCGGTGCCGACGAGACGGACTTCGCGTGCCTCCAAATTCAACTCGGCCCGCGCCACTTCCTGCGCCCGGGCGACCAAGGGATTCGTCAAAAACCGGGGATATCCGACTTTCATCGCAGAAACCACCTCCGGGCGTCGCTCTTCGTAGCCAATCACGTCGCTGAGCCGCGGCAGACTGCAAAGCACCGCGTGCGGCGAATCGGGCACGGGCTGGCCCAACGGAATCTCCTTAAAGTGGGTCATGGCGCGCAATATAACCGGCGAGCCGGACACTGAGGCAGAGTTTTGGCAAAAAGTCAGCAAAAGATGGCGGGCCAGACGGCCAGGCATAGGTCGAAAGCCAAACGGCATCGCGCAAGCACGACGCCGTTGCGTCGGGTGCCTTTCTCTATTTATACAGCTATGGCTCGCCGCTTGAAGGCCGCGACGCCGGCGGTGCCGAGGGCGAGCAGGCCAAGGCCGGCCGCGGATTGCGCAGGCTCAGGGACAGCAACGGTGGCCCCGGCGGGAATGGCGGTGTTGGCCGTGCTTTCGTAGGCCCAGTCGTTAAAGGTCAAGGAGTTGTCGCCCAGCGTGATGTTCGCCCAGCCGTAATGCTGTTGGCCGGTAATTAAAAACTTGAAACCCACATATTCGGTCCCAAGGTGCAGGCCGCCATAGGCCGCACGATTTAGCGTAAAAAGGGCATGCGTGCTATTTTGAAAACCGCCCCCCGGACCAATGGCGAAATTGACGGGCAACGAGGTTAGTTGAAGATCGTTGGTGCCTCCCACCCAAGCATTGGCGGCGTTGCTGACCGGTTGGCGTACCGCCGAAATGTAATGGGCGCCGATAGAAGCATCATTGTAAAACCGAAAATCGGTCGCGCCCCCGCCATCAATGTCCCAACTAACAGGGGTGAACGGCGTGTTGACGTTGAATGAGGCGGTGACGTGGATGATCGCCGCCGGGAGGGCCGGACTGGCAGTGGCGGCGACCGCCGCGGCGGCATAGCGCGGCAGACGGAGGGAGCGGTTCGGGCGGCGAGTTTTCATGCGAACGGAACAGCGGTGAGCAAAGCAGGCGGCAGTGGCTGTCGCCTGATAGGCTTGTATTTGCTCACTGACGGACCGTCAAAGCCTTTTAACGCGAATAAGCTGAGACTCCACCACCCGCCCACGCGTCTACCTTAAACCGCTTTAGCCTTCGCCCGCCGCTTGAAGGCCGCGACACCGGCGGCGCCGAGGGCGAGCAGACCGAGACCGGCGGCGGATTGCGCAGGCTCGGGGACGACGGCGCCCGCCGCGATGGGGGTATCGGCGGTACTTTCGTAGGCCCAGTCATTGAAGGTTAAACCACTGCCGCCCAAAGTGATGTTGGCCCACCCATAATGCGTCTGACCCGTAAGCTGGAACTTAAAACCAACGTACTCGGCGCCAGAGTGCAGACCACCTTGGGGCGCGCCGTTTGAGCTAAAGGCGACCTGCGCACTGGCTTGAAATGGACCCGCCGCGCCAATGGTGAAATTGCCGGGCACCGCGCGGAGGTGAAAACTGGCGCTGGCGTTGCCCCGCACCCAGGCGTTGCCGGCATTGCCACGAAAAGCAAGAAGGGATCGAGAGGACGCCGAAGAATAATTGTTGAAGAACTGAAAATCGTCGGTCCCGCCGCCATCAATATCCCAAGCGTGGGCGGAGCCGTGCGTGTTGACATTGAACGGGGCGGTGATGTGGATGATGGCCGCCGGCAGGGCCGGACCGGCAGACGCAGCGACGGCCGCGGCAGCGTAGCGCGGCAGGCGGCGAGAGAAACGGGAGCGGGAAGCGAAGGAGGCGGAGGGAGTTTTGATAGTGTGCGAAAGGTAGGGAAACCGTGAACTGGGCAGCATTGTTCATGCCGTCAGGGCATTTTTATCCATCGATGGAGGGATTGTCAAAGCCCATTTGGTCTGGGTGCTGACTCACTTTAAAAAAGTGGAACGCGCGCTCCGCGCGCGTTTACCCAGGAAGTGAAAGCGTGCGCGGAACGCCCGCTCGACCCAAACTGAGGCAGCACTTTGGCCTGACCCAAGGAAGCCGGTGCCGCACGGAGCGTTGGGCCGGATTTCGACCTCTCAATTCAACCACGGATAACACGGAGGTTAGAGATAAATATTGCCAAAGTCACCGACCTGCAGCGGAGCAAATCCGTGGGAATTTCCTCATTTGAAACGGCGCGCTGAGGGCAGCGTGCCCTACCTTAGACGTCTTTCAGAGGTGACCTCATTCAGGGGTAGGGCGGGCTGCCCTCAGCCCGCCGTCTTGTTTCGGGTGAAATCGCCGTATTGTTTCTGGTGAAATTAGGACACTCCCAAATCCGTGCAATCCGTGTCATCCGTGGTTGAATTTTAAAACGAATCCTACACGGCATTGAGGTTGGCCTTGGCGCGCCGCTTGAAGGCCGCGACGCCGGCGGCGCCGAAGGCGAGGAGGCCGAGGCCGGTGGCAGATTGCGCAGGCTCGGGGACGGCACTCGCCGCGATGGCGGTGTTGGGCGAACTCTCGTAGGCCCAGTCGTTGACGGTCAAGGATCGGCGGCCCAAAGTGATGTTGGCCCAGCCATAATGCGTCTGGCCCGTAAGCAGGAACTTGAAACCGACAAAATAGGTGCCAGGACCCGAGCCGACGTATTCGCCGCCATTTCGGGTAAATCGGACATTTGTATAGCTTTGAAAAACGGCTGCGGGGCCGATGTTGAAATTGGCGGGCAAAGCCCTTAAGCGACCGTTGCTGCTGAGGGCGTTTCTCACCCAGGCGTTGCCGGTGTTGCTCGCCGTCAACCGCCGAGCATAAATGGATCTAAAACCTGTATAAACGGACCCAATTGTCCCGCCGGACTTGAAGTTGTAGAAAGTGAAATCGCTCACACCCCCGCCATCAATGTCCCAGTTTACCGACGTGTTCGGGGTGTTGACATTAAATGACGTGGTAACGTGGATGATCGCCGCCGGGAGGGCCGGACTGGCAGTGGCTGCAACGGCCGCGGCGGCATAGCGCGGCAGGCGGAGGGAGCGGTTCGTGCGGCGAGTTTTCATGCGAACAGAACGGCGGGCGGCAGTTATTGTCGCCCGGTGGGTTTGTAGCTGCCTATCCTGGGAACGTCAAAATTAATTGACGTTACGAAAAAACGTTAGCTGCGCGAGGACTGAAAACCCCGTCCTTTCCGCTTTTTCAAGGAGGGAGCGCAGAAGGGGGAACCTTTGCGCGGGCTAAAGCGCCGCACTACGAGGACAACGGCTTCGTTTCAAAGCGGAAAGCGCCTGCCTCCTGCAAGCCAAGCTCTTTTGCGGCGCTCAGAAAACCGAGTCTAAGCCACTTTGGCCTTCGCGCGGCGCTTGAAAGTCGCGACGCCGGCGGCGCCGAGGGCGAGCAGGCCGAGGCCGGCCGCCGATTGCGCAGGCTCGGGGACGGCACTCGCCGCGATGGCAGTGTTGGGCGAGCTCTCGTAGGCCCAGTCGTTGACGGTCAAGTTCTGGTCGCCTAGCGTGATGTTCGCCCAACCATAGTGCGTCTGGCCAGTGATCAGAAACTTGAAGCCTACATACTCCGTCCCAAAGTGCAGGCCTCCCTGGCTCGGAACGGCGTGACTAACAGTAAAGAGGGCAGCCGATGCGTGTTGAAAAACGCCCCCCGGACCAATGGTAAAATTAGCCGGCACCGCCCTCAGGTTGGAGCCGAAGCTCCCAGTGAATTGCACCCAGGCGTTGCCGCCATTGCTAACCGGCACCCGCAGCGCATAAATACGCGCAGCCGAGCCGTTGTAGAAAGTGAAATCGCTCACGCCTCCGCCATCGATGTCCCAGTTCACCGACGTGTTCGGGGTGTTGACATTAAACGGCGTGGTGACGTGGATGACGACCGCCGGGAGGGCCGGGCTGGCGGAAGCGGCGACGGCCGCGGCGGCATAGCGCGGCAGGCGGAGGGAGCGGTTCGTGCGGCGGTTTTTCATGCGAACAGAACAGCGGTGAGCGAAGCGGGCGGCAGTTATTGTCGCCCGATGGGTTTGTAGCTGCCTATCCTGGGGACGTCAAAATTAATTGACGTTACGAAATAACGTTAGCTGCGTGAGGGCTGATAAGCCCGTCCTTTACGCTTTTGCAAGGAGGGAGCGCAGAAGGGGGAACCTTCGCGCTGGCCAAAGCGCCGCACTACGAGGACAACGGCTTCGTTTCAAATCAGTCAGCGCCCACTTCCTTCGAGGTACTTTTTGCGGCGCTCAAAAAACCGGATTTAAGCCGCCTTCGCCCGCCGCTTGAAGGCCGCGACGCCGGCGGCGCCGAGCGCGAGCAGGCCGAGGCCGGCGGCCGATTGCGCGGGCTCGGGGACCACCGCGCCCGCTGCGATGGGGGTATTGGCGGTGCTTTGGTAGGCCCAGTCGTTGAAAACCAAACTCCGGCTGCCCAAGGTGATGTTGGCCCAGCCATAATGCGTCTGGCCGGTGAGTTGAAACTTGAAGCCCACATACTCCGTCCCAAAGTGCAGGCCGCCCTGAGCGGCGGAATTAGCGGTAAAATTGACCGCACCAGAGTTAAAAGGCACCCCGGTGCCGATGGTAAAATTGGCGGGCACCGCGCGGAGGCGAAAACTGGTGCTGTTTTTCACCCAGGCGTTGCCGGCGTTGCTAGGAGCCGCATCCAATTTTTTGAAAGTAACACTAGCATAGTTGCTGAAATTAAAATCATTCACCCCGCCGCCATCAATGTCCCAGTGGTGGGTCGAGTTTGGGGTATTGACATTGAAGGAACTGGTGACGTGGATGATGGCCGCCGGCAGGGCGGGACTGGCGGAGGCGGCGACGGCCGCCGCGGCATAATGCGGCAGGCGGCGGGAGAAATGGGCGCGGACGGAAGGAGAAGGGCGGCGGGTTTTCATGGGTGAAAAGGATGGTCCAACCGTGAATGAAGCGGCAACCTTTGTGGTGCCTTATTTTTTCCTTAAAAAAAATCGGAGAGGTTGTCAAAAACTTTTTTGGTCCGTCCAAGGCCACGCCGCTACCCCACGGCTGTGTCCAAATGTCATCTGATGCCTAGCGGCGCGCTGAGGGCAGCCCGCCCTACCCAAATACGGGCTTGAAGGTAGGGCGCGCTGCCTTCAGCGCGCCGTTTCAAATGAGGACCTTACTCCACCCCACAAAGGGCTTGCCACGAGGCGGCGGGTGCGCTTTTATGTCCGTTTTTCCCCATTCCGGACCCGGCGGCGGGATGGTGAACCCACTCTACCCGCCGGACCACACCAACCAGTCTTACCTGATCCAAGGCCCTCTTTGCGCCGGCACCACGCCGTCGTGCCGCAGGGTACGGAGCTTCCTCTAGTTATGAATATCACTGTCAAAGACCTGCTCGACGCCGGAGTGCACTTCGGCCACCAAACCCGCCGCTGGAATCCGAAATCCAAGCCCTACATTTTCGACCACCGGGCCGGCGTTTCCATCATCGACCTCGAGAAGACGCACAACCTGCTGCAGCAGGCTTATAATTTTGTGGACGAACTGGTCGCCTCGGGCGGGGACATCCTGCTCATCGGCACCAAGAAGCAGGCCCAGGAAATCGTCCGCGAGGCCGCCGCGGCCACCAACATGCCGTTCTGCGTGAACCGCTGGATGGGCGGCACGCTGACCAATTACGTCACCGTCAAGGACAGCCTGGACAAATACCGCCGCTTTTTGCGCATGGATTCCGACGGCTCGCTCGACAAGCTGCCGAAAAAGGAAGGCTCCGCCATCCGCCGCGAAATGGCCCGGATGCACCGCAACTTTGAAGGCATGCTCGGGATGACGCGCCTGCCCGCCGCCCTGTTCGTCATCGACACCAAGACCGAGTACATCGCCGTGGCCGAGGGCAACCGCATCGGCATTCCGATCGTGGCCTTGGTGGACACCAATTCCGACCCGTCGCTCATCAAGCATCCGATTCCGGGCAATGACGACGCCGTCAAATCCATCCGCATGATCACGGACGTGATTTTGGAGGCGATTCAGAACGGCCTGTCCCGCCGCGAAGTCAAGGCCACCCAGCGCGGCATGGCGCCCGTGGTGCGGCCGGATTTCCAGGATGTGCAGCCGGAAGTCACCATCGCCGCGGACATCGTGGTCGAGGAGGAAGAAGCCGAGGCCGGTGTCGTTCGCGGCGCCGCCCCCCGCCGCAAGAAGCGCGCGGCCCCCGCCACCGACGCCAAGGTCGAGGCCTAAAAGCCCAAAACCCTGAAACTGATTTCAGACAGAATTTACAGAATTTTAGGAATGAAGAACTCCGATGGGTCGCGGCCCGGCGGGTGAAAGCTTCCGCTCCCGGCTGGTTCAATCATTCCGTTAATTTTGTTAATTCTGTCCAAAAAACTCTTTTCTTAAATTTCAAATCTCCCTGTCATGGCTGAAATCTCCGCCCAACTCGTCAACGACCTGCGCGCCAAAACCGGCGCCGGGCTCATGGATTGCAAACGCGCGCTGGTCGAAAGCAACGGCGACCAGGCCCTGGCCATCGAATCCCTCCGCAAGAAGGGCATCGCCTCGGCCGTCAAAAAGGCCGACCGCTCGGCGAACGAGGGCGTCATCATGTCCTACATTCACCTGGGCGGCAAGGTGGGCGTGCTCATCGAGGTGAATTGCGAGACGGATTTCGTCGCCAAGAACGACCAGTTCCAGGCGCTGGCGAAGGATTTGTGCATGCAGATCGCCGCCGCCAGCCCGCTCTTCGTCGCGCGCGAACAGGTGCCGGCCGAGTTGCTGGAAAAGGAAAAGGAAATCGCCGCCGCGCAGGTGCTGGGCAAGCCGCCGCAGGCCGTCGAGAAAATCGTGCAGGGCAAGATCGACAAATGGTACGGCACCGTGTGCCTGCTCGAGCAACCCTTCGTCAAGGACCAGAACAAGACCGTGAAGGAGTACATCGCCGAGAACATCGCCCGCACCGGCGAAAACATCGTCGTGCGCCGCTTCACCCGTTACGCCATCGGCGACTAAGCCAGGTGCGGACTACGGAGCGCTGGAACCGACTTGGCGGGCCAGCGTGCCCAGGAAATCCGGCATCGCATTCTGAATCTGCTTGCGGAGGCTGAGTTCGTCCCGGGCCCGGGTCACGTAATACGCGTACAAGTCCTGCGCGGTGTACTTTTTCAGCTCCGCGTCCGTGATAAGCCCGAGGCTGTTGGAAAAATGCTGCACGGCGTATTCCAATTCCTTTTCACTGTTGTGCGTGAGCGCCAAGTCGCGCTCGCGGAGGAAGGTCGAATAGGCGGATTTCACCTGGAGATCATCAAAACTGATCCCGGTCCGCAGGCCCCGGATGAGGGCAATTAAGGCCGCGGTGGTATCCTCAATCTTACGCAAGGCGAGGCCCTGCTCCTTGAACTTTTGCCAATCGAGCAACTCCCAATGCGTGGCCTGGTCCAGGCGATAGCCGAACCAGCGATCCCCTGAAGTCGGCCGTGTAACGACCAAGTCCTCCAGCCGGTGGACCAAAACGACGGTGGCGATGCCGGCGACTTTGCCCGTCGGGCGGTGGATAATGGGGCTGCCGCTGTTGCCCTTCACAAATTTCGCATCAACCTCCACCATTTCCGGGCCGAAGCCGACAATTCTGCCGTTGATTTGCGTCGCCACTCCGGCACCGAGCGCGTTCCCCGGCACCGTGACCAAGTCGCCGAGTTGCGTGTTGAGGTTAACCTCGTCCAATAATTCGAGGTAAAATTTGGGCTCGGGAATGCTGAGGATGGCAATGTCCGCCTCAGTGCTCCCAAACAACTGGCCCGTGGTGGCGAATTTCGTGCCGTCCATGCCGGTGATGGTGAAATTCGACTGGCCGGAAAGCACGTGGAGATTCGTCACCACGAAAAATTTGTCGTGTATCTTGGCGACAAAGCCGCTGCCCCGCCCCTGGTCGCCCTCGATGATGACCAGCGCATTCATTTGCGCCGCCGGCAGCGGTGGCACCACCGCTGGCGCTCCGCGCGGTCCGAGCGCGCGGCGCATTTCCGGTGCGGACAGGGGCGGCGGGGCATCCACCGGAGCGGGCGGGGTGGCGGTGGCCACAGGTTTTGTCGTGGTGTTTTGCGCCGACCCTAAAGCCGGCCACGCCATTGCCAAAAAGACCGCCGTCAAAAAAAGGCGGAGGCGGGCCCACTGGGATGATTTTTTGCCGCACATGAAAATCGGACCATCGGGCCGAATCCTAGCGCGCGCGGGTACAAAATCCAAGCCCTATGCGCAGAGGGCGCCGTTAGGGCCGGCCCTTTTCCGATTGCCAGCCGGTCGTGCGCAGCCATGATAAAAACACCCAAGGCCTCGTGGGGGTTCACCAACCCACCCCACTGCGTCCAACCTCATGCGCCGCCGCTCTGGCAAAATTCAGCCGATCCTCATCGCCTTCCTCATCCCCCTCGTGGTGGTGGTGGCGGCGGTGGTGTTCGTCGTGGCGCGCAAACGCTCACGCGGGTCGCTGGAAGTTTTTCCCGACGCCATTTACCGCAGCGCGCCGGATAATATTCTGGGCAATCGGTACAACCTCGACGCCCAACTTGAATCCCAATTGGCCTGGGACGAAGGCTTCGGAAAACTTTTTGCGGTCAAGCCCGTCAACGGCGGCGGCGAAATCAGCGTGTTTGTGCCCGATGAGGCCGGCGCGGCCAACCTCAACATGGGCCAGCGTTTTCACATGACCGTCGTCGTGAAAGACCAGGGCCTGCTGCGCGTCGAGAGCCTGGATAAGTATTAGTATTGCTGCGAGCATTGCCGGATTTCGAAGGCGTTTCCTTCAGGTTGCGGGCGGGTTAAAATCGAGAATTGCCCCGGTCAATTTGAGATTGATCGCTGCCTGCCTTTGCATTTTTAACACCAATGTAATTAGTTTTTTTGTGGGCTTTGTCCCTAGTCTGTCCTGCGGGCTACGGCATTGAACGCTCACTCCCGGCCCGTTTTCAATCCACGCACCAATCCAAAAAAACTCACTCATGAATACGAGCAATGCCTCCGGCGAAACCACTCCGGCCCCTGCGGCCAAGAAAGTACTCTACACCGCCAAAGCCCACACGACCGGTGGCCGGGAGGGCGGCGCGTCCCGCACCTCGGATGGCCGCCTTGACGTAAAACTTTCCGTGCCGGGTGCACCCGGCAATGGCACCAATCCGGAACAGCTGTTTGCCGTCGGCTGGTCGGCCTGCTTCACCAGCGCGATCAAGCTTATCGCCTCCCAAAAAAAGGTGCCACTCCCGCCGGACATGGCCCTCGATGCCGAGGTGGACCTTTGCTCCGGCGCAGATGGCTACTCGCTCCAGACTCGTCTTAATGTCAGCCTGCCGGGCCTGGATCGCGCCGTCGGCCAAGACATCATTAACGCCGCGCACCAGATCTGCCCGTATTCGAAAGCCACGCGTGGCAACATCCCGGTGGAGATTAATCTCGTCTGATTCAGCAGCGTATCTCCGTCGCGGTCACTTTTTCGCGTCTGCCGCCGGGGCAGCCCCGCCCCACTTCCAGTCGCGGATGGCGGGGAGGTCGTCGCCCACTTCGCGGATGTATTTCTGGTGGTCGAGGAGTTGGTCGCGCAGAAATTGCTTCACATGCCCGGCGCGGGAGCCGAGGCTGGGCACGCGGTCGATTACGTCGCCCGCGAGGTGGAAGCGGTCGAGGTCGTTGCGCACGACCATGTCGAAGGGCGTGGTGGTGGTGCCTTCCTCCTTATAGCCGCGCACATGGAGGTTTGGGTGGTTCGTGCGCCGGTACGTCAGCCGGTGGATGAGCAGCGGGTAGCCGTGAAAGGCGAAGATGATGGGCTTGTCCTTGGTGAAGAGGTCGTCGAAATCCTTGTCATCGAGGCCGTGCGGATGTTCGGACTGCGGTTGCAAGGTCATCAGGTCCACGACGTTGACGACGCGGATTTTCAGCGCGGGAAAATGTTGGCGCAGGATTTCCACGGCGGCGAGGGTTTCGAGCGTGGGAACGTCGCCCGCGCAGGCCATGACGACATCCGGGTCGCAGTCGCCGTCGTTGCTGGCCCATTCCCAAATGCCGAGGCCCGCGGTGCAGTGTTTGACGGCGTCGTCCATGCTCAAGTACTGCAACTCCGGCTGCTTGCCCGCGACGATGACGTTGACGTAGTTGCGGCTGCGCAGGCAGTGGTCGGTGACGGACAACAGCGTGTTCGCATCCGGCGGGAGGTACACGCGCACGATGTCGGCTTTTTTATTCACCACGTGGTCGATGAAGCCCGGGTCCTGATGGCTGAAGCCGTTGTGGTCCTGCCGCCAGACGTGCGAGGTCAGCAAATAATTCAACGACGCAATGGGCCGCCGCCACGGGATGTGCCGCGTGACTTTCAGCCACTTCGCGTGCTGGTTGAACATCGAATCGATGATGTGAATAAACGCCTCGTAGCACGAAAACAGCCCGTGCCGTCCCGTGAGCAGGTAACCCTCGAGCCAGCCCTGGCAAAGGTGCTCGCTCAAAACCTCCATCACGCGTCCATCCGGAGAAACATGGTCGTCCGTCTTATAAATCTCCGCGGTGGAAACGCGCTCCGTAATATCGAAGAGCGCGCCGAGGCGGTTCGAGGCGGTTTCGTCCGGGCCCATCACGCGGAAATTTCGGCTGGTCCAGTTGAGCTTCATCACGTCGCGGACGAATTCGCCCATGATGCGGGTGGACTCCGCGACCACCGCGCCGGGCCGGGCCACCGCGACCGCGTACTTCTTAAAATCCGGCATTTTCAAATCGCGCAGCAAGAGGCCGCCGTTGGCGTGCGGATTCGCCCCCATGCGCCGTTCGCCCTTTGGTGCCAGCGCGGCGAGTTCGGGCAAAAGCTTGCCGTTGGCGTCGAACAACTCTTCCACGCGGTAACTCTTCAGCCAGTCTTCGAGAATTTTCAGGTGGCCGGGCTTGGTCCCGATATCGGTGACCGGCACTTGGTGGGAGCGGAAGGAGCCCTCGGTCGGTTTGCCGTCCACGGTTTTCGGACCCGTCCACCCTTTGGGGGTGCGAAAAATAATCATGGGCCAGCGCGGCCGTTTTTTAAACCCCTCCGCGCGCGCCTGTTTTTGCATGGCTTTGATTTCTGCCAATACCTTATCGAGCGTGGCCGCCATGAGTTGGTGGACCTTCGCGGGCTCGTCGCCCTCGACAAAATACGGCACATAGCCATAACCGCGAAAGAGTTGCTCCAATTCCTCGCGGCTGATGCGGGCAAGCACCGTCGGGTTGGCGATTTTGTAACCGTTGAGGTGCAGAATCGGAAGCACCGCGCCGTCATGCACGGGATTGAGAAACTTATTCGAGTGCCAACTGGCCGCGAGCGGGCCGGTTTCCGCCTCGCCGTCGCCGACGACACACGCGGCGATTAAATCGGGATTGTCAAACACCGCGCCGTACGCGTGCGTCAGCGCGTAGCCCAATTCGCCGCCCTCGTGGATGGAGCCGGGCGTCTCGGGCGCGACGTGGCTGGGAATGCCGCCGGGAAAGGAAAATTGCTTGAACAAGCGCTGCATCCCGGCCTCGTCCTGCGCAATGTCCGGGTAAAACTCGCTGTACGTGCCCTCGAGGTAAGTATTCGCCACCATGCCTGGCCCGCCGTGGCCCGGACCGGCGAGGTAAATCATGTTCAAATCGTGGGCCTTGATGAGGCGATTCAAGTGGACGTAGATAAAATTCAGGCCGGGCGTCGTGCCCCAGTGGCCGAGCAGGCGCGGCTTCACGTCTTCGACCTGCAGCGGCTTTTTCAGCAGCGGATTATTCAACAAATAAATCTGGCCGACCGACAAATAATTGGCCGCGCGCCAGTAGGCGTTCATCTGCTCGAGCAACTTCGGCGGTAACGGCCCACGGACCCGGCTGGCGGTCTTGGTCTTCTTAATCTTTTTGGCTTTCATGATTTTAATCCTTTCCCAGTTTGACCCCCAGCACACCGCACACGGAACGCGCGATGACCGATTCCTCATCAGTATGAATCAGGCGCACCGCCACCCGGCTGCCCACCGCGGAGAGGAGCCCAGCGTTGGCCGCATTCCGCTTTTTGTCGAGTTTGATTCCTAAGAAGGTCAGATTGTCACAAATACGCCACCTGATTTCAGGATTATTTTCCCCGATGCCGCCGGCGAAAACCAGGGTGTCCAGGCCGCCCAGCGCCGCGGCATAGCTGCCGATGAATTTTTTCACGTGGTAACAAAAATGCGCGACGGCCTCGGCGGCACGGGAGTCGCGGCCTTCGCGCTGCAGCAAGTCGCGCATGTCCGAGCTGGTTTCCGAAAGGCCGAGCAGACCCGACTTAAAATTCACCATGTCATTGAATTGCTCCGTCGTCATGTTTTCCGTTTGCGCGAAAAACAAACCCAGCGCGGGATCGAGATCGCCGGAGCGCGTGCTCATCGGCACGCCAGCGGTCGGCGTGAAAGCCATGCTGGTGTCCATGGGCCGGCCTTGGTGCACCGCCGCGAGGCTGGCGCCATTTCCCAGGTGCGCGAGCACCACGCGCCCGTGCGCCGCCTTTTTCCCCGCGACGCGGGCCAATTCCCCCATCAGGAAAGTGTACGATAATCCGTGAAAACCGTACCGCCGCACGCCCTTCGCGGCGTAACGGCGCGGGATGGCCAGCAGGCGCGCGACGTTGGGCAGGTCGTGATGAAAAGCGGTGTCGAAACAGGCGATTTGCGGCAGTCGCGGAAACTCTTTCTGCAGCGCCTCAATCAATTGAATTTCCCCGGGCAGATGCTGGGGATCGAAAGGAACCAGCCGGTGCAATTCCTTCAGGAGGGCGCGGTCCACGCGGTGCGGCGCGGAATATTTCGGGCCGCCGTGCACCACGCGGTGGCCCATCGCCACGACCACACCGGCGCCCACGTTGGCCTCCATCCATTTCCGCAGAATCTCCACGGCCGCGCCATGGTCCCGCGCTGTAATTTTGCGCGAAACATTTTCCGCCGCAGTCGCGCCCTTCACCGTGAACGTCGTGCCCGCGATGCCGATGCGCTCGATGCGCCCGGAGCAAAGGCGCCGCAACGCGCCGCCGATTTCATACAGCGCAAACTTGATGCTCGACGAGCCGCCGTTGAGCGTGAGGACACATTTTTGCGCGGGTTTCATGGGAGGAGCCAGGCCGCCGGCGGACGCGGCCTGCATCCCCCGGCTTACCCTTCGGCGACCGCGGCGTCAATCGCGGCCAATTCCGCGGGACTGAATGTCGTATTTTTCAATGCCTGCAAATTCGCCTCGAGCTGGCTGACGGTGCTCGCGCCGGGGAGCACGCTGGTGATGGCCGGCTGGCGCAATACCCAGGCGAGCGCCATTTGCGAGAGCGTCTGTCCGCGCGCCTGCGCTAGGCCGAATAATTTTTTGACCTTGGGCAGGTGGCGCTCGACGGTTTCGGATTTTAAGAATTCGTTGCGCGCGGCGCGCGAGCCGGCCGGAATGCCCTTGACGTACCGGTCGCTCAAAACGCCCTGCGCCAGCGGACTGAACGGAATGCACCCGATGCCTTCGCGCTCGAGCACGGGCAGGAGGCCCTGCTCGATTTTGCGGTCGAGGATATTGTAGCGCGGCTGGTGCAACACGCAGGGCGCGCCCATTTCGCGCAGCATCCGCGCCGCCGCGGCGGTTTGCTCGGGATTGTAGTTAGAAAGCGCGGCGTACAATGCCTTGCCCGAACGCACCGCGTGGACGAGCGCGCCCATGGTTTCCTCGAGCGGAGTGTTGGGGTCGGGCCGGTGCGAATAAAAAATATCCACGTATTCGAGGTTCATCCGACGCAGGCTCTGGTCGAGGCTGGCAAGCAGGTACTTGCGCGAACCCCAGTCGCCATACGGCCCCGGCCACATCGTGTAGCCGGCCTTGGTGGAGATGATAATTTCGTCCCGATAGTCGGCCAGATCGGCGTGCAGGATTTTGCCGAAATTGGCTTCGGCGGATCCGGGCGGCGGCCCGTAATTGTTGGCGAGGTCGAAATGCGTCACGCCCAAATCAAAGGCCCGCAGGACGAGCCGGCGCGATTCGATGAGGTTGTCGCGGTCGCCAAAGTTGTGCCACAAACCCAGGGACAGCCGCGGCAGTTGCAGGCCGCTGCGCCCGCAACGGGCGTAAGGCGTCGCTTGATAACGATCGGGAGCAGGCAGGTGGGGCATGGCGTTTCATCCCACTGCACAAGGAATGCCCGCGCGCGTAAAGGGGAAAAACGCGCCCAGGGCGATGACCCCAGCCGGGGCGTGAAATTCGGCGTGCCAAGCGCCGCGCGATGCGCTAGGTTGGGGAGGCAGCCCCGCGCGTTTTTGCATGGCCCAAACCATCACTCGGAAGGAATCCCCCGCGGCCACCCGCACGGCCGCGCCACCGGTGGTCACGCCCCCGTCCGCCGCGACCACCCAGGACCGCGGCGGCGTGGTGAAACAATTTTCCGTTTTTGCGGAGAACAAGGTCGGGCGCCTCAATGACATCGTCGCGCTGCTCGCGGGCAAGGACGTGCATGTGCTGGCCTTGTGCTTGGTGGACACCACGGACAGCACCATCATCCGCCTCGTGCTGGATTATCCCGAGGTCGCGGCGCCGCTGCTCACCGGCCAGGGTTTTGCCTACAGCATCACCAAGGTGCTCGCGGTGGAAATTGACACCGAGGCCCGGCTGAAGTTCGTGACGTGCGCCCTCGTGCAGGCGGAAATCAACATTCACTACCTTTATCCCTTTCTCATGCGCCCCAATGGCCGCACCGGGCTTATCCTCCATCTCGAAGACCCCGACCTGGCCGCTGATGTGCTCAAGCGCAATCAAATCACCGTGCTCTCCCAGGCCGATCTCGCGCGCTGAGTTTTTTTGCAGTTTACCCCCCATCCCCCAAGCCCCTGTCCTGTGATGCGAAAGAATTTTTTGGCGCAATGTATTTTAGTTTTGGCGTCGCCTGTCCTGCTGGCCGCGGCGGCTGAAACGCCCAAACCCGCCGAGGCCGCCACAGTTTCCGGCAATACCACCGCGGCAAATAATTCCGCGGCGGAAAATCCGACGCGCGCGGCGTTCCTCAAATTGATTGACCAACCCCGCGTGCCGCTCGCGCCGGAAAGCAAGGATTTGGGCGAAGCCGACGGATTGCAGCAATATCATTTCACCTTCGCCGCGGCCCAGGATCAGCGCGTCACCGGCCTGCTGACCGAACCGGCCAAACGGACGGGCCGCCTGCCGGTTGTGATCATGCTGCATGGCACGGGCGGAAAAAAAGAAGACCTGCGCGCGCAGATGACCGCCTACGCCCAGGTCGGATTCATTGCCGTGGCGATCGACGCCCGCTACCACGGCGAGCGCGCGGGCGGCGCCGCCGGCAGCACCGCCTACCAAAATGCCATTCTCGCCGCCTGGCAAAAGGGCGGCGCCCACCCGTTTTTCTACGACACCGCCTGGGATGTCATGCGCCTGGTGGATTACCTCGACACGCGCGACGACGTGGATCCGAAACGCCTCGGCCTGATGGGCGTTTCCATGGGCGGCATTGAAACTTATCTCACCGCCGCCGCGGACCCGCGCATCGCCGTGGTCGTGCCGTTCATCAGCCTCGAAAGTTTTAAATGGGCGCTCGACCACGACCTCTGGTCGCACCGCACGGAAACGATTCCCCTCGCCTTGAGTGCCGCGGCCCAGGAAGCCGGCGTCGCGCAAATTGACGCGGCTTTCGTGCGCAAATTTTACGACAAAGTCGCGCCGGGCATTTATGGGCAGTTCGACGGCCCGGCCATGGCCACACTCATCGCCCCGCGGCCGATGCTCGCCATCAACGGCGCGAACGATCTGCGCACGCCCATCGAGGGCGTCAACGAATGCCTCGACGCCGCCAAGCCGATTTACCACGCCGCCAACGCGGACGACCGCCTCGTGTACATTGCCCAGCCAAACACGGCCCACGCGGTGAAGCCGGAATCGTACGTCGCCGCCCGCGAATGGTTTGTCAAATGGCTAAAGCCGGAGGCGAAGTAGGCGCGAGAGGTCACTCCTCCACCCCGAACAGCGCCTTGGCAAAATTCTCGACGGAGAAGGGTTGCAGGTCGTCCGGCTGCTCGCCGAGGCCGACAAAGTGGATGGGCAGTTTCAATTCGCGGTAGATGCCGACGAGCGCGCCGCCGCGGCTGGTGCCGTCGAGCTTGGTGATGATCAACCCGGTCAGGTCAAAGGCCTGGTGAAACACGCGGGCCTGTTCGATGGAGTTCGAGCCGAGCGAGCCATCCAGCACGAGCCAACGGTGCCGCGGCGCGGCGGGGTCGTGCTTTTGCAGGACGCGCCGGATTTTCTTCAACTCCTCCATCAAATTGTGCTTGGTGTGCAGACGGCCCGCCGTGTCGAGGATGACGAGGTCCTGCTTGCGCGCGGCGGCGGCCTGCCACGCGTCATATGCGACCGCCGCGGTGTCCGCGCCGGACTGGCTGGAAATCACCTCAAGCGCCAGGCGCTTGGCCCAGGCCTGCAACTGTTCGTTGGCCGCGGCGCGAAAAGTATCGCACGCGCCGAGCACCACGCTGCGGCCTTCCTGCCGGTAATGCCAAGCGAGCTTGGCGGCCGTCGTCGTCTTGCCCGAGCCATTGACGCCCACCAGGCAAATCACATCGGGCCGGCCGGGCGCGGGCTGGAGCACCGGTGGTTTCTCCGCCCCGGCCAGCACGCGGCACAAGACCGCGGCCCCGAGGCGCGCGGCATCCTGGCTGCGCAGCGCGGAATCCTTTTTCCACGCGGCCTTGATCTCGGCCAGCACCTCGCTGGCGGTCTCGACGCCGAGGTCCGCGCCATACATGGCCTCCTCCATCTGGGCGAGCTTCGCGGGGTCCAGCGTCAGCGAGAGCGCGACGCCGAGCTTGTCGAACGCCGCGTGAAAAGTCGGCGTGGACCGCCGCAACCCCACCTTGAACTTTTCGAAAAAGGAACCCATGAACCGAAAATTCACCCATAAACCCGCGGCATACTCAACCCTCGTTTTTGCCGGGGTGGTCGCGAGGGCAGGCTAATGGCCCGTCGTCGAACACATATTGGCAGTTATATATTGATATTTTCACCATCTCTCCATTCTCCCGGTGCCGCCCGCCGTCGCCCCGGCCCACCCCTGCTTGCACTCCCAACGGCTGAGGAATTCCAACGTTGGAGGTAGTGACTCCGCTTGAACTGCATTGCAGAAAATTGGGTAATTGACCCTGATTCTCCATCTTCCGCTTGCCAGCCCGCGCAAGCATGATGTAGGATGTGGGTATGCCAACCAAGCACCCAGCACCCCCGCGAGACCTTGCGCAAATCGGCTACGATGCCGTCCAGCGCATTATCCGCCTGACGGAGGGGCCAACCATTCCCAGCCCGGCCATCCCCTTCCCCACCGACCCTTTTGCCGGTGGACCAGTCAAGAACCCCGACACCAAGACCGCCAACGTTGAGGAGATGGTCAGGAAGGCCATTGCCGAGGGCAAGAATCCCGGCGCAGTGCTGCTAGGGAGCCTCGGGGCTAGCAAGGGAGGCAAGGCGCGGGCTAAGAGCCTGTCGAAGGAGCAGCGGAAGCAGATTGCTAAAAAGGCGGCTAAGGCGCGGTGGGGCTAATAGTAGGGTCTCTTAAGGCCCAAAATGGCTCATCCTTCCATTTTGGAGGAAAGCCCATTGCTACGGGGTCAATAAAGGCATTGTCCTCGATTAACTTGGCGATTCTACAATTCCATTTCGTATCGGGTGCTATAACCTTGAGAATATCAAACATAACAACCGCTGTAGCGTAAAACTTAGCAGATGGGTGTATTGTCCCTTTACTATTATTTGCGAACGTAAACGAAAAAGGATTTAATAAAGTACTAAATTTGTGCGCGACGGCTGGTTTAATGGCAATTTCCCGGTTCCAAAGCCTTAGGTGATGTGCGCATACATTACGCAGGTATCCGATGTGCTCTAGATGATGTTTTGCCTCCCCAGGATTAGATATAGTCAACCCTCTATCCGTCATGCATTTTATCTGTCCTGCCAAATCCCTTGACGGTTTTGTAAATTTCATCGCCAAATTTGGGCAAAAAAATACCCACCAAATTGCGCATTGTTAAGAGGCGTGGCGGGTGTGTTGCGGAGAGTATACGATTTATTTTTGAAAAAAACTACTATGAATTTATGCTTTACGATTCGACCATTTACCACTCAACGACTTAGGTAACAAAAATAATGCTTGCGCGGGCACGCATCGTAGCTTACGATTGGGGCATGAATCAGCTATCCCCCGAGAAACAGGCGCAAATCTTTCACTGTCTGGTTGAGGGCATTAGCCTGCGCGCCACGGCCAGGCTGGTAGGCGTATCGTTTAATGCGGTGTTGCGGACGTTCGTTAAGCTCGGGAAGGCGTGCCATCAGTACCAATCGGAAACCTTCCGCAACTTTAAGCCCCGCTATCTACAGTTAGACGAACAATACGGGTTCGTTGGGGCCAAGGAGAACAACGCCAGCCCCGAGAATCGGGCCGAAAAGGGCTGGGGCACTATCTGGACATGGCTGGCGATAGACGCCGAAAGCAAACTCGTGCCTTGCTGGCACGTCGGCAATCGTGAGGCCAGGGACGCCGACATGTTCCTATCGGACTTGGCCGAGCGTTTGGCTTGCCGGGTGCAAATCTCCACCGATGGATTTACCGCCTATGCTCCGGCGATCAAAAAATTCTTTGGCGATAATGTGGATTTTGCCCAACTGATTAAGGTCTATCGGAAGCCAGCAGCGTTGCCGTACAATAGCCCGCCCATCTGTGTAGGCTCCTACAAGACGCCCGTTTCTGGCCGTCCTGACGGTGCGCACGTCTCCACGTCCTATGCCGAGCGGCTGAACCTCACCGTGCGCATGAAGAACCGTCGGTTTACGCGCCTGACGAACGCCTTTAGCAAGAAGGTCTCCAATCACTTCCTTTCGCTCTCGATGAACTTTTTCCACTACAATTTTTGCCGTCGGCACATGAGCCTAGAAGGGCTGACGCCAGTCATGAAGGCGGGTTACGCAAACCACGTTTGGACAATTGAGGAAGTGGTTGCGTTGTTGTCGAAAAAAGCCGTAGAAAAGGCGGCATGAATAATACAATTAAGGAATACAAGACAGTAGGCGGATTATCTTCTGGAGATTTGGATAGCCTCGTTAATGAACTGCTTAAACAGGGTTATATTCCATATGGAAATCCATATGCAGAATCCCGCACCCTGTTTCAGGCGATGATTAAGGAAGTTGAAAAGGCCGAGCCCAGAATTAGGTCACTGTGATAAGCAGTTGACAAAATTACTTTCTCGTGCAAAGTCAAGGCGTGACTCCCGAGCCAGAGCTTGACGTTGCCAAGCGCGTCCTGACGCCGGGCATTTCCACGATTGATAACTGCATCGTAGATTTTGACGCTCGCAGAATCATCTACCCTGACACCCTGCATCTCAAGCGATTTGCCACCAAGGGCGATTACGAGTTTGTCTCCATGAAGCTAATAGATGCGCACAATCTGGGTAATGTCCCCGAGTTGGTTAATCTCTAGGTCATGGCCGATATATTGGCCGAAGTTCCAATTCCCGCTTCGTACGTCCTTATGAAGGTGAAGGCCGGGGTCAAAGATGAGACCAGGCAAACCAATCTTGCGATTGGTCGTATAACGCCCCGGCTCAATCTCGGTAAATAGGTCGGTAAATTTGACGCGCATGGATAGTGAGCCTAAACGGGCGCCACCTTAGAGCAAGGGCCGTATTTTACCTAATCCTAAGGCGTTAGACATCTAACCGGGATGCTCGGGGGTCGCTCCTACCCTCAGCCCACCCGTAGCCCCAGCCTCTAGGTTTTCAAACGGAGTCACTACCGAGGAATTCCAACGTTGGATGCACGAGGGTTTTCGTATTTGCATTGCAAATACATCCTATTTGGATTGCGAGAAATGGGCCGAAAGGGAGCCTAACGTAAAATGTAATTTTTAATTCTTTTATTACCAATAACTTATGAAAGTAAAAATCAAGTTGGCACAAGGCGTGGTTAAGGACGTGCACGCAGCAAACTAACGTCCTCACTGACCTGATCAACTTCACCTTCCGATCGTCCTTCCTCACCCCTTATTTCCACCCGTCATGAAGCTTCCCGCCCCCACCCGCAGCATCACCCCGACCGCCGACCCCGCCGCGCAGGCCTCCCGCGCCCTGTCCCCCGAGCATTGCCAGTTGTTGGAACAGCACTATCCGCTCGTGCGCACCGTCGTTTCGCAAATGAGCCAGTACCTGCCGAGTTGCGCCGATCTCGACGAATTGCACAGCGTGGGACTGACCGGCCTGATCGCCGCCGTGCGCCGTTACAACGTCACCAAGAAAAAGACTTTTGAAGGCTATGCCGCCCTGCGCATCCGCGGCGCGATTTTGGACGAGCTACGCCGCCTGGACTGGATGCCGCGCTCGGCCCGCCTGCATGCGCGCCAGTTGCGCGGCGTGATGGACGGCCTCGAGCAAAATCTGGGCCGCGTGCCGACCACCGAGGAAACCCGCCGCGAACTAGGCCTGAGCCCCGAGGCGTTCAACCGCCTGCAAACGCGCGTGCAACCGGTGCGTGTCGTGCCCCTGGACCAGCCCGTCGAGCATGATTCCGGCCAGCGTTTGAATCTGCACGACATCATTCGCGACGAGAGCATCGCGCCCGTGCACGCCGGCCTTGAACAAGCGGAGACGGTCGCGCAGCTCGTGGAGAAACTCCAGAACCTTCCGGAACGCCAGCGCAAGGTGCTCGCGCTCTATTATTTTGACGGATTGCGGCTGGCGGAAATCGCCGAGGTCTTCGGCGTGACCGAGGCCCGCGTGTGCCAGATTCACAGCCAGGCGCTGCAAACCTTGCGCCAGCGCTGGTCGGACCGGAACTAAGACCGCGCCCTTGACGGCCCCGCGTCGGCGGGGGTAAAGTGGCGGGCTCTGCGGTTCTCCCGTGCGCCCGGCCATGTCCTCGCCCAACCATTCTCCTCCTGCGCCCTTCGACAGCGTCGAAGAGGCGGTGGCCGAAATTGCCGCCGGCCGCCTGGTCATCGTCACGGACGATGAGGCGCGGGAGAACGAGGGCGATTTCGTGATGGCGGCGGCGAAGGTCACCGCCGAAGCCGTGAACATGATGCTGCGGCACGGTCGCGGCCTCATTTGCGTGCCCACAGTGGCGCACCAGCTCAAGCGCCTCGGCATCAACCAAATGGTGCCGGACAACCGCGAGTCGCAGAAGACGGATTTCAGCGTGTCGGTGGACGCCGCCGAGGGCATCACGACGGGCATCAGCGCGTACGACCGCGCGGCGACGATTGAAATTCTAGCCAACCCGCACGCCACACCGGAAATGCTCGTGCAGCCGGGCCATGTGTTTCCCCTGCGCGCGAAACCAGGCGGCGTGCTCCAGCGCGCGGGCCACACCGAGGCTGCGGTGGACCTCGCCGCGCTCGCGGGCCTGCATCCGAGCGGAGTCATTTGCGAGATTTTGAATGAAGACGGCAGCCTCGCCCGCCTGCCGGAGCTGATCGAGTACAAGCGCCGTTTCGGTCTCAAACTCATTTCCATCGCGCAACTCATCCATCACCGCTATCTCCGCGAAAAACTCGTCGAGCGCGTGACGGCGATGCCGTTTTCGTCAGATTTCGGCCTCTTTGAGTTGCACGTGTACCGCAGCTTTCTCGACGGGCGCACTCATTATGCCTTCACGCGCGGGCAGCTCGACGGCGCGCCGACCCTGGTGCGCGTGCAAAGCGAGAACTTGCTCGCGGATGTGTTCCGCGCGCAACAGTTCAGCGGCTTCCGCTCGCTGAGCGCCGCCATGGAGCGCGTGGCCCGCGAAGGCCGCGGCGCAGTGGTATACATCGGCCAGCCCGCCGGCGGCGTCACGATTGAAGCCGGCGCCAACGGCTCGAGCCCCGGCCGCCTCACGCCCGCGGGCATGGACATCCGTGATTACGGCATCGGCGCGCAAATCCTGGCCGACCTCGGCCTGCGCCGCATCCGTCTGCTGAGCGGCTCGCCCCAGCGCAAAGTCGTCGGCCTCGACGGCTTCGGTCTCGAAATCGTCGAGATGGTGCCGCTGAATCCTGCCTAAAACTAAACACTTTTTTTGACAGACTTAAGCGAATTAAAGAAATAATTCTCCTGGAATCTATTCAACAACCACCACGCGTATAACCAGTCTATAAATCACTCGGACGACTCGTCTTAATTACAGAAATTCTGTTAATTCTGTCTAAAAACTCTTTCCGTTTTTGTCGAAAAACACTTTCCCCCCTGTCCAAAAACCTTTTCCGCCATGAGCGAATCCCCTCCGGAACCAGCCAAAATTGATGGTGCCGATTATTATATCGGCGTCGTCGCCTCGCGTTTCAACGGTGAGCTGGTGGACGAGCTGCTCACGCGGACGCTCGAGGAGCTGCTGAAAAACGGCGTGCGCCAGCGCAACATCGAAGTGCTCCGCGTGCCCGGCGCCAATGAGATTCCCTACGCCGCGCACATGCTCGCCTCCACCGGCGAGTTCGACTGTCTGATTGCGCTCGGGGTCGTCATCGCCGGCGCCACCAGCCACCACGACGTCATCGCCTACGGCACCGCCTATTCCCTGCACTCAATCGGCATGCAATCCGAGACGCCCGTGATCAATGGCATTTTGACCGTGGAAAATGTTGAGCAGGGGCGCGAGCGCGTCAACGGCCCGCGTGAACGCGGCACGGAATTCGCCCGCGCCGCCTTGCAGATGGCCGCGCACAAGCTCCGCCTCGTCGAGCGCCTCGACGCCATCGAGGAGCAGGAGGAAAAATACGAAGACGACGACGAGGACGACGAAGACGAGGACGACGGCTTCGACCCAAAACAGCTTTTTAAAAACAACTGAAAAGATTCGGAAAAGACATTTTTTCGACAGAATTAACAGAATTACTGCAATTAATGAGTCGCCAGCCGGACTTCTGGTCGGAAAAGGTTTCCTATTTCGTGAATTCTGTTAATTCTGTCTCGAGCCTTCTTTCCCATGCCCGCCGACGAAACCATTTTGCCCGCCGCCTCCGCGCCGGAAACCGAGAACGACGCGGGCATCAAGCCGAGCAAGCGCCGCGACAACCGCGCCACGGCCATGCAGTTTCTGTACATGTGGGAAGCCAATCCCGGCACCGACCTCGACGAGGGCCTGCGCCTCTTTTTCACCACGCAGGAAAAACCGCGCGAGTATTACTCTTTTGCCGAGGAACTCGTGCGCGGCGCCCGCGGCCGGCTGCCAGAGATTGACGAACTCATCACCAAGCACGCGCACAACTGGGCGTTCAACCGCATCGCGCGTGTGGACCTCGCCATCCTGCGCCTGGCCATTTACGAATTGCTCGGCCGGCGCGACATCCCGCCCGTGGTCACCATCAACGAAGCCATCGAGCTGGGCAAAGTTTACTCCACCCCCGACTCCCGCCGCTTTCTCAACGGCATCCTCGACAAGCTGAAGGACTCGCTCGACCGCCCCTCGCGCACCGCGGCGGAGGATTGAAGGGAAAGTAGAAGTTGGAAGTAGGAAGCTGGAAGTGGGAAGGTCTCCTAGCCCGCTCCATTCACATACCACTGTCCGTTAACTTTGTGGAAAAGAATGTGGTAAGGCGTGCCCGGCGCAACCGGTGGAGGCAATGGTCGTGTGCGGATGAAACCAGGCGGATCAACAGTTCTGCCCTCTTCCAGTTTCGCCCAAACCAGGGCCGACAATTCCGGGTCGAGTGTGTACGTGGCTACATCGCCAGTATCGTTGAGCGAAGGGATGGCATTCTGAATCGCTCTAAGGGCGATGAGTCTGGATTGGTACGTCGGGTCGCGCAACGCCGCCTGCCGCCCCTCCTCCTGCCATACTTTTTGCTGCGCCTGTTGTTCCGGCGACAGATCTTCCACTGGATAGGTCGGGGGCCGGCGGGACTGTGCGCTGGGCGAAGCATGACCCCACATTGCCTCGGTCACATCGCCTTTCTCCAGCCAGCCAATGACATCGTTGATTATCGGCACCAATTCCGCATGGGCTTGAATGGCCCGAAGGTCATTCGTCGAAGCTGGCTCGGCTGACTGGATAACCGCATCATTTTGCATCACGGATGACTTGGTCCCAGATGACACCGCTTGGCGTTCTGCCCGCGCGGGACCTACGGCACTTCGGGCCTTTTCTATGTCTGGAGGCGCAGAAGCATTTTTAAAAGAAAAGCTAATCAACCAAAACGCCGCCACGAGCAGGAGTAAAAAGGCAAATACCCTGCGGGGCTTTTTCATCCGCGGCTAGTTATGGGTTCAAATCCAACTTTTCTCGGGTCTTTGTGCTTAATAGCCTCACTTGTACATGATTCATCGTCTTAAAGTGAAACTTTTCTCCCAGTTTCAACGCGCGGCGCTCCTTTCGGCTCGTTTTTCTCGCGCGAGAAATTATGCTGGGGCGATGGAAAAATGGCAGCGGCCCACCCCGATTGACGACCATCCCGGCCCCGGCGTGCGCGGGGGCGCGGGCCGGCAGCTGGCTTGGGCGGGCGCGCTAGTCATGGTGGGGTTCTGCGGGCTGACAGGTTTTCTCGTTTACCAGTGCAGCCCCGCACATCAGGCGCAATCCCTCGCTGCCACCGCGGGGAAAATCGGCGATGCGGCTGCGGCGGGTGCGGCGAAAATCATCGCCGCCATCAAGGCCAACACCGCCACCACGACGTTTCGCGAGCATCTGGATTCCATTAAGCCCGACCTCGATGGCCGCCTGCTCGTGGCCGAGGGCCAGGCCACAGAGGACTTTCGCCGCGACAGCACCGGCCTCTTCGGGACTTCGTTTTCGGAAATTCGCGCGCCCGTGACCTACCATTATTTCGTCGCGCTGAGCGGCAACTGGGAAATGCAATTGCACGAGGGCCCGGATGGCGGCGTCACCGGCGAGGTCGTCGCGCCCGAACTCCAGCCCCTGCCCAACCCGGCGCTGGACACTGCCGCCATGGAAGTAAGCAGTGGCAACGGCTGGCTGCGCTGGGACAAGAATGATTTGCAAAACGACTTGCTCCGGGAAATCACCCCGGCGCTGAACCGCCGCGCCACGCAAAAACTGCCGCAATATTTCCCCGTCGCGCGCGCGGGTGTGGAAAAATTCGTGCGCGAGTGGATGCTGCGCGAGTACCAGTTGCCGCCCGGCACGCCGATTTACCTCCACATCCGTTTCCACAACGAACCAGCGCCGCCGCCGCTGGCCGCACCCGCGCCGAAGGGGTGATGATGCCGCACGCATTTACCCAAATAGCCGAATTGCTACCACGGATTACACGGATACCACAGATGAATTTCTTGGGGCTATCCGTGCCATCCGTCTAATCCGTGGTTAAAATTGCGGGTTGTGGGACGCCGCAAAAGAATTATCCCGAGAGCAAAATAGACCCGGCCGCAAGAATGGGCCCCGCTCCTTTATACTTCTGTTTTTGCGGCGAGCGTGTAGGATTCAAATAGCATTCCCGGCGTGGCCTCCCCTTGGAGCCCGGCCGGGTTTAACCTGTCATGCCTGAAACCCCCGGACGCGAACGCACGATTTTCGACCAGGCGCGGAATTTGTCCGCGGGCGAACGCTCCGCCTATCTGGAGCGGACGTGTGGCAGCGACACCGAATTGCGCCGCCAGGTGGAGCGTCTGCTCCGCACCGACGGCGCGATCACGAAGACCGGCGAACCGGAAACGCCGACCACCGTGGACCCCGGCGAGTGGCCGACGGACATGCCCCAGCCCGCACTGCCGGGCATGCGCATTGGCCGCTACAAATTGATCCAGGAAATCGGCGAAGGCGGCGGGGGCGTCGTCTTCCTGGCCGACCAGGAGGAGCCCGTGCGCCGCCGCGTGGCCCTGAAAATCATCCGCCTGGGCATGGACACCGAGGAAGTCATCGCGCGCTTTCAAGTCGAGCGCCAGGCGCTGGCGCTGATGGACCACCCGAACATCGCGAAAGTTTTGGACGCCGGCGCGACGCCCACGGGCCGCCCGTTTTTCGTGATGGAGTTGGTCAAGGGTTCAAAAATTACCGAGTACTGCGACACCAACCGCCTTACGATTGAAGAACGCCTGCGGCTTTTCCTGCCCGTGTGCCAGGCGCTTTTGCACGCGCACCAAAAGGGCATCATCCACCGCGACATCAAGCCCTCGAACATTCTCGTCACCTTGCACGATGGCGCGCCGGTGCCCAAGGTTATCGACTTCGGCATCGCGAAGGCCACCGGCGGACGGTTGACGGACCAGACGATCTACACCTCGCACGAACACTTTTTTGGCACGCCCGCGTACATGAGCCCCGAGCAGGCGGGCGCCGAGGGCAATGTGGACGTGGACACCCGCAGCGATGTCTACAGCCTCGGCGTGCTTTTATACGAATTGCTCACGGGCGTGACGCCGTTGGACCGCAAAAAACTGGAAGACCTCAGCGAAGACGAAGTGCGCCGCCGCATTCGCGAGGTCGAGCCGCCGCGGCCTTCCGCGCGCCTCGCCGCGCTCGACGCGGCGGAGCTGGCCGAGATTGCCCAGAAGCGCGGGATTGAGCCGCGGAAATTAATCAGCCAGTTGCGCGGGGACCTCGACTGGATTGCGATGAAATGCCTCGAGATTCCGCGCCAGCGCCGGTACGATTCCGCCAGCGCGCTCGCGGCCGATGTGCAACGGCACCTGGACAACGAGCCCGTCAGCGCCGGGCCGCCGTCCACGGTTTATCGGCTGGGCAAATTTGCGCGCCGGCATCAAACGGCCCTCGCGACCGCCACCGTGTTTGTCGTGCTGCTCGTCGGCGCCACGGGTTTCAGTTTGTGGCAGGCGCAACGCGCGGAAACGGCGGCGACCGAGGCGAACGACCAGCGAAAAGTCGCCGAGCAACAGCGCGCCGAGGCGGACAAGCAAAAACTCGCCGTGCAGGTCGCATACAACCGGATGGATGTGACCGCCGCGCTCAGCCAGTTGGAGCAAAACAATCCCAATCAAGCGGTCGCCTACCTCGCGCGCGCCCTGCGGCCCGCGCCGGACAATCGCAACGCGGAATCGCTGCTCTATTCCGTTTTAAGCGCGCAAAACTGGCTGCTGCCGACCGCGACGATTCCGAGCAACACGACCGTGCTCGCCGTCAATCCCGCGAGCGGGCGCGTTGCCACCATTGGGGACAATAACACCGTGCGCGTCGCGGACCTGAATACGGGCCGGCTCCTTTCCACGATGACGCAGGAGGCCATTTTGCTGAACCTGGGCTTCAGCGCGAACGGCAATCGACTGTGGACGCTGGAAAGCAATGGCCTGCGCGGCGGGGCCAACCGCGGCGCGCCCAACCCGGCGGCCGGGGCGCGGGGGCGCGGCGGCGACAACGGAACGCCCCCGAATGGAAATCGCGGGCGCGGCGGGAATCCCCGGCAAAATCCCCCGGCGCGCGGGCCGCGCGGCGGCGGGCCGGAAATTTCTCGCGGTTCCGTGCGCGTGTGGGAAGCCGCCACCGGCCAGACATTGACTCCCGCAACTTCACTTCCGACCAACATTTCCTTTCCGCAGTTGAGCGCCGATGGCACGCAGATTTTTGTCGTTTTTGGCAACCCGGTCGCACCGTCCGCGCCCGGCCGCGGGCCGGCCAACCCGGTAACGCACGCCGCGGTTTTTGACCTCGCCACGGGCCAGCCCGTTTTTCCCGTCCTCAATTTTCCGGCGGATATTCTCGCCGCCGCGTGGAATGCGGAGAGCAATAAAATCGCCGTGGCGTGGCGCGAAAACGGCCCCGGCAACGCCGGCGACCTCGTCGGCGTGTGGGCCCTCACCACCGGCCAGCCGCTGTTCCCCGCGGTGCGAACGGAGGGCGGCGTGTGGTCCATGACGTTTAGCCCGGAAGGCGCACACTTCGTCACGCTGGCGGGGGATGTGGCCCATTTGTGGGACGCCGCCAGCGGGCAAATGACAGGCACCCTGCGCCACGACGGCCCCATCAAGGCCGCAGCCTTCAGCGCAAATGGACTGGCGCTCGCCACCGCCTCCAACGACGGCACCGCGCGGATGTGGAGCACCGCCACCGGCGACCCGTATGGCGAGCCCATGCGCCACGAAAGCCCGGTGCGGGCCGCCGCTTTTAGTACGGATGGTCAATTTTTAATAACGGGTTCGGCGGACGACTCCGCGCGGCTCTGGCAATCCGGCACGCCTGAAACCGCGGGCAAGCCGTGGTCGGCCCCATTGCTGGGCGGCAGCGAGGTGAACGGCGTTTATTTCAATCCGGACGGGCACGGGGTGATCACTGAGGCCGGCGGCTGGGCCGTGGAAAAATGGAATTTCCCCGGGGGCGGCGGGCCCGCCCGGCCCATTGCCGGTTTGACGCCGGGAGCTTTCAGCAAGGATGGCCGTCGCTTCGCGGCCCTTGCGCCCGACGGCGCGGTCTGGGTGTATGACACCGCCACGCTGCAGCCGGTGTCGCCGCCCCTGCACCGCGATGGGGCCGTGCAAGCCGCCACGCCGCTGCATGCGCGGTTGAGTGCCGACGGCAAATTGCTGGCGCTGGAGATGGATGGACGCTCGGTGCGCGTGTGGGAGGTCGCCACCGGCCAGGCGATATCACCCGTCATCACTTTAGAAAACCGCACAGGTGGCCACGCGCTCGGGTTTAGCGACGATGGCAAAAAACTTTTGGCGCTGACCGATGATTTCACCGCGCGGGTTTGGGACAGCGCCACGGGCCAGGCCCTGTCCGCGCCGTTGCACCATGAGGCCCGCCTGCTGGCCGCCGGGCTTAGCGCGGACGGCCAGGACGTTTTGACCGCCGCCGCGGATCGCGAAGTGCGCGTGTGGGACGTGGCCACCGGCAATGCGACTACTGCGGCGCTGCGCCTCGAAGCCGCCGTCGCCTCCGCCGCCTTCAGTCCCGACGGCCAGCGGGTGCTCGCCGCGGGAAATACTACCGCGCGCGTCTGGGAGGTCGGCAGCGGCCGCCCGCTTTCCGCCCCGATGCGGGCGGAAACAAACATCACCGCGGTGGCGTTCAGCCCCGATGGCGGCAGCGCGCTGACGCTTTCCGGCAATCCCGCGAATCCCACCGCCGCGCGCTTTTGGGACGCCACCACGGGCGAACCCACTTCGCTGACCGTCGCGCCGGGGGCGGTGAATGCGCGCACTGCGGGAGCCGAGGCCCTGGCCCGCACCGCGGCGTGGGTGGGCGCGTTGCGCTTGTGGGCGCTGCCCGCTTCGCCCCCGCCGTGGGTGCTCGATCTCGCCGAAATGCTTGCCCAGTGCAAAGTGGATTCCACCGGCGCCCCGGTTTTTGATCAAGGACTGCCGCTGGACAAATTGCGCGCCGCCGCCGCGGCCCCGGGCGCTGATGCCGCGAACCCGTTTGTCGAATGGGCACGTGGCGCGCTGGGCGTGAATATCCCCGTAGCGGCGGGCACAAAATAGTCAGGTCGCGACCGAGGAAATAGATTAGCAAGAGTCGCCAACTCAATGGGTTCTTCACGCGGGCATTAGCTTCTTACGCGAATAAAACCAAATTCCGCCTAGGAGGGCCAGCGGATGAGTAATCCAAATTGACCGCGCGTGAACACGACTATACTCGAAGAAATCCTTCGAAACCTCGGTATAATGTCCATGCTCCGCCAAATAATACCGGCCTCCTTCCTCTTTTCCGTTCCCGGCGTCGCCGCCACTCGCAGCGGCAATGATCCAGAAACTGGCAAAATTCAACATGGCGACGATCCAAATAACGCGTAGCCAAACAGGTGCGTCTTTCCACTTTAGTTCCGACATCGAGCGTTGTTTCATTTTTGGCCGAGCGTTGGCGCAGCAGCCTGGAGGGAGCCTTGGTGGGAAAGCTAGGCAGGCAAAAGCTTGGCGCTTTCGCGAAATTAGACAATACCTTTTCACATTCAACACCATGCATCAACGAATCGGATCACCGTAAATAATATCCAGCCCGGCCCCATCCACTCGGAGAGAAATCTCGTCAACGGCTTCTCCAACGCCAGCCTCAAGGCCCTCGGCCATTTCGGCAAAACCGACGATATCGCCGCGCTCGTCAGCTTCCTCGCCGGCCCCGAAGCCGGGTTCATCACAGGAGCGAGTTTGATGATAGATGGCGGATTTGATGCGTGAAAGGAGAAAAAGAAGGACTCGCGCAGAGCCGCAGAGGCGCAGAGTTTCCAGATTATATCTCACAGAAGATAACAAAGTAGAAGAAGCTCCAACTTTGTTAGCTTCGTTACCTTCTGTTAAATCTCTCTGCGCCTCTGCGGCTCTGCGCGATTTTTCCCTGGCTGTTGTGCCTGCGGCCAAAAACAAAAAGAGGGACACTCTTGCGAGTGTCCCTCTTTGAAAACCGAATGGTTTGAAACTGTTCGAGTCGGAAACTACTTCGTCGCTTCGTCGAGGATGTCGCCGAGGCTGGTGAGTTCCTGTTCGCCTTTGAGGCGGTCGAACGCGGCGACTTCGGCGGCAAGCTGCGAGGCGTCGTAGGCGGCGGCCTTGATTGAGAGGCCGATGCGGCGCTCGTCGTGGTCCACCTTGATGACGCGCGCGGTGACTTCCTGGCCGACCTTGAGCACGTCCTTGACCTTCTCCACGCGCTCCTCGCCGATTTGCGAGATGTGCACGAGGCCGTCGATGTCGTTCTGCAGTTCGACAAACGCGCCGTAGTTGGTGAGCTTGGAGACCTTGCCCTTGACCACGTCGCCGATGCGGAAGTAGCGGTCGATTTCCTCCCAGGGGTCTTGCGCGAGCTGCTTCATGCCGAGGGAGATGCGCTGCTGGTCGGTGTCCACGTCGAGGACGATGGCGTCCACCTCGTCGCCCTTCTTGAGGACTTCGGAGGGGTGGTTGACCTTGCGGGTCCAACTCATGTCGGAGACGTGCACCATGCCGTCGATGCCCTCTTCGAGCTCGATGAAGGCGCCGTAATTGGTGAGGTTGCGCACCTTGCCGTGGACGCGGGCGCCCACCGGGTAATTGTGGCGGACCATGGACCACGGATTGGTCTCGAGCTGGCGCACGCCGAGCGAAATCTTCTGCTCCTCCTTGTTGATGGCGAGCACGACGGCATCCAGTTCCTGGCCGATCTTGAGGACTTCGCCGGGCTTGGAAATGCGCTTCGTCCACGACAACTCGGTGACGTGCACGAGGCCTTCGACGCCCTGCTCGAGTTCGACAAACGCGCCGTAGGGCACGAGGTTGACGACCTTGCCGTGGATTTTGCTGCCGACCGGGAACTTGGCTTCGATGCCGTCCCAGGGATTGGAAGTGGTCTGCTTGAGGCCGAGCGAAACGCGCTCGCGTTCGCGGTCCACCTCGATGATCATGATGCTGATTTCCTCGCCCACCTTGAGCATTTCGCTCGGATGGGAGACGCGGCCCCAGCTCATGTCGGTGATGTGGAGCAAGCCGTCCAGGCCGTCGAGGTCGATGAACGCGCCGTAATCGGTGATGTTCTTGACCACGCCGCGGCGCATGGTGCCGGGCTTGACTTCGTTGAGGAGCGCGCGGCGCTTGGAGAGGCGCTGCTCTTCAATCAGCTCGCGGCGGGAGACGACGATGTTGCGCCGGTCCAGGTTGATCTTGAGGATCTTGAAATCGTAGGTCTGGCCCATGTACTGGTCCAGGTTCTTGGGCGGCTGGATGTCGATCTGCGAGGCCGGCAGGAACGCGTCCACGCCGATGCCGACGATGAGCCCGCCCTTGACCTTGCCCTTGACGCGGCCCGAGACGATGGTGCCCTCGGAGCACTTCGTGAGGATGTGCTCCCAGTTCTTCTTTTGCTCGGCCTTGTCGTGGGAGAGGATGGGGTTGCCGTCCTTGTCCTCGAGTTTTTCGAGGAAAACGTCGATCTGGGCGCCGATTTGCAGCGCGCCGACGTCGAGAAATTCCACGTGGGGAATGGAGCCTTCGGCCTTGCCACCGATGTCCACGATGACCTCGTGGGGGCGAATTTCGGTGACCGTGCCTTTGACGATGGAGCCGACTTTGAGGGTTTCGAATTTGCTCTCGGCGAGCAATTGTTCCATGACTGAACTCATAGCGATAGTACTCGTTCCCCGGGCGCGGCGGATGCTCTCCGCTCGGGGGGTTGGAGGTTGGGTTGTTTGTTGGTAGAAGTAGTCCGCCGTCCGGGCGCAAGCCCGGAAACACGAACCCCAGGGCGGGGTTCCGGCAAGACAGGGAAGGGAGAGCGTGCCGAAAGACCCTTCCCCCGGCAAGCGGAAAAAGGAGGACGCTGCATTCTGGGATTTTAGCTAAATTATCGGATTATTGATGTTAAACGATTGCCAAGGCCGCGGAAGTTTGGTGGAATGTCCGATTATCTTTTGAGTGGACGTTTCCTTTCCCGGTGTGATGCCGGAAGCAAACGACCTAACTTCAGATGCCCGCCCGCCCCCCGAAGCGCATCTATCGCGCCAGCGCGTTGGAATCATGGTTCCAGCGCCTGACGGTGGCTTGGGAAGAAAGCTTCACCGCGGCGGTGCTCGAACAGGGGCGCGCCTGGTATCGCGACGGTTGCGTGCGGGAAATTGAATTGAGCGAGACGGACGCCATCATTCATGCCAAAGTCGCTGAGCATGAGGGCTATGTCGTTCTGGAATGGCCGGAGGGCCGGCTGCATGTGCGGGCGTCATCGGCGGGAGTTGAGGAAGGCCAGGCCCTGGCCGTGGCGGGTTTGTACGAAATCGAGGAACTGGTGGCTGAAGAAGCTTCGCCCCTGCCGCCCGACCGCCGCCGCGCCGCCGAAGGCAACGGTCATGCCCCTGCGGCCGCCGAAATCAGCAAATTTTCCAAAACTCCCGCGGGTAAAAACCAAGTGGCCGCCGCGGGGTCGAAAGGCACTCCTGCGGCTGCGGCGGCGAATGCCTCGCCCAATGCGCGCCACCTCTTGCTGGCGCTGACCGTCAACGACCTCGGACTCGTATGCCATGCTTTTTGGGGGCGTGGCAAAACGGCGGAACGGCTGCCGGCGCTGGGCAAGCCCGCCGAGGGCCAGGAACTGGGCGGCCCCGAGCGCGAGAAAATGATCCGGCTGGCGAGCCTCGCGCGCCGCGCGGGTTTTCATTTCAACAGCGCCCACGGTTGCTACGCGCTCGACGAGTGGGACCGCGCACCGGGCTTTTTGCGGACAGATCTAAAAACCTGGCAGACGCATTTCACCGTCGAGGTCGAGCCCTCCGTGCATGCGCTTTCGCGCGGCTTGCGGGAGACGGAATTGACAGGGCGCGCGGTGGCCAAAGGCCGCGGCCGGCTGGCGTTTCATTGGGACTTGCGCGTGGGCGACGAATGGCTGACCCCCGAAGAAGCGCGGCGCTTGCTGCGGCATGGGCCGGGCACGAATTTCCTGCCGGGGCGCGGCCTCGTGCGGCTGCCGACGGACCAGGCGGAATTGCTGGCGGATTGGCAACGCGTGGTGGACCGCCGCCTTTCCGGAGACCTGCCGAATTACATGCTGCTGTCGCTCTTTGCGCGCGAAGGCCGGCATGTGCAGGTGAGCCCGGAATTGCAGGCGTGGCGCGACAAGTTGTTCAGCCCCGATTGGTCGGTGGACGGCTTGCCGACATTTTTGCGGCCGTATCAAGGCCAGGGCGTAAAATGGCTGCGGCACTTGTGCGAATGCGGGTGCCACGGCCTGCTCGCCGACGAAATGGGCCTGGGCAAAACCGTGCAGGTGCTCAGTTTGTTTGCCATCCAACCGATGGGCGACAAGCCGAATTTGATTGTGTGCCCGGCGAGCGTGGTGCCGGTGTGGCGCCATGAAGTGGCCCGCTTTTTCCCGCAGTGGACCGTCGAGGTGCTGAAGGCGGGCCATGATTTCGCCCACCACAAGGGTCCGCACTTGTGGATCGCCAGCTACACGCAGTTGCGCCGTCACAAGGCCATTTTGGACAAGGTGGAATTCGGCTATGCGGTGCTGGATGAGGCGCAATTTATCAAAAATCCCGAGGCCAAGGCGACGCAGGCCTGCCTCACCCTGCGCGCCCGCCACCGCCTGGCACTCACCGGGACGCCGCTGGAAAACCGTCCGCTCGATTTGTGGACGCTCTACCGCTATTTGATGCCCGGCTTGCTCGGCCCGCGCCGCGCGTTTGAAACGGATTCGCAGAAGGACCCCGCCGGCCAGCGCGACCGCTTGCGCAAGCAGATCGCACCGTTCCTGCTGCGCCGCACCAAGCGCGAAGTCGCCCGCGAATTGCCGAACAAGGTGGAAATGGAGCTGGCCTGCCCGCTCAGCGATTTGCAGCGCGAGGAATATGCCCGCCTGGCCCGCGAAGGCGTGGGCGCCCTCGGCCAGGACCTCGCCGCCGCCGCGCGCGAACGCCCCCTCACCCTGCTCACGCTGCTCACGCGCCTGCGCCAAACCTGCTGCGACCCGGCGCTGCTGCCGTGGATGTCGCCCGGCCTCGAACACAGCGGCAAACTGAACGTGCTGGGCGAAAAGCTCGACGAGGTGCTGGCGGGCGGACACAAGGTTGTCATTTTCTCGCAATTTGTATCTTTACTCCGCCGCACCCGCGCGTTGCTGGAACAGCGGTTCCCGGCCATTCCGCTATGGGAACTCACCGGGCAGACGCTCGACCGCGAAAAGCCGGTCGAGGGCTTCCAATCCGCGAGCGGCGCGGGCGTCATGCTGGTCAGCCTGCGGGCGGGCGGCACGGGCATCACGCTGCACGCGGCGGATTATGTGTTTCTCCTCGACCCGTGGTGGAACCCGGCGGTGGAAGAACAGGCCATCGACCGCGTGCACCGGCTCGGCCAGGACCGCACGGTGTTTGTTTACCGCATGATTGCCGCGGGCACCATCGAGGAGCGCATCCAGCGGCTGAAGGCGGAAAAGCGCACGCTGTTCGACCGCGTCGTGGGCGATTTGGCGGATTTGACTGATTTCCAAAGCTTTTTCCGCTCCCTCGGAGAATTGGTGGATTTGCAGGGCGAAGCCAAGGCCGCGGCGGCGGACGCGGAACACGCCGAGCACGCCGAAGGGGCCGGGGCGCACGAAGCTGCGGCGGGCGAGGGCCTGCACCTCGAGAGTTTGATTGATGAAAACGTGCCCCATGACACCGACCACGGCCTGCCTGCGGTGGAAAGGGGAAACCCAAATGATTCGCCTGGGCCGACCGCCAAAAACGATGGCGGAGGACCCACACACCCAGCCGCTAATATGTAGCACGGCGGTCAGAGGGCTTGGATACTTTCATCGTTAGCCTCGCCCTATGTGAATTGACGAGTGTAATTAGGCTATTTTAGATTTGCTGCCTATTCCATGAAAACGGAGGACTACGTGATTTGGGGGATGGCGTTTGCTTTGGTCGTTTGTATTTGGATTTTAGACTTGCGAGCCAGGCGGCGAAGACAGCAGGATTTTCAGGCAATCGCGGAACGGCTGGGCTTGACGGTTACCAAAAAAGGCAGAGGCATTTTTGCCAGCGGTGTGGTGAAGGGAAGGGCCATTCGATTTTCACAATATGGCACCATTGCCCCGGGCAAAGGCGGAATTGCGGATTGGATAGAGTTGGAAATACAGACCCCAGTAAATGGATTCACATTTCAAATTCGAGAAAAAGAACTTGGTCGGATTTTGCTGAATGGACTTGGAAAAAGTGATCTTACCACCGGCGATCTTGACTTCGATAAGCGCTGGCAAATTAAGACTAACAGGCCAGAACTCCTGAGAAAAATGTTGGTGCCTGAATTGCGCCAGCTAGTGGATGCTGCCACAGCGGCGAGCCGCTGGGGAGAATTTTTCCTGGAGCATGGCCGGGTTCATTACCGGGAGCAACGCGATCTGGATGGCCCCGATGTGGAGTCGCGCTTTGATGGTCTAGTGAAAATGATGACTGAGTTCGCCGGTTCCATTGAAGGGTAGCAGATTTGTCCGAATTTGGCCTGATATTGCCCCTAAGTCACTCTTTCGACACGGGATTGTAACATACCCCACCTAAGATGGCCCAAGTCGCGGGACGGCTGGGCGGTGATCGTCCAACCCCGTGCAAATTCACCAAACATTCCACTTATGAAAAAGCTCATAGCAACCGGCCTCCTCGGCCTTCTCACCCTCTCCGGTGCTTCGGCCCAGACGCTTATCAACGGTGCGGGCGCGACGTTCCCCTACCCCATCTACTCGAAATGGTTTGATGCCTATTCGAAAGTGGATACTTCCGTCCAATTCAACTACCAGTCCATTGGTTCTGGCGGTGGACAGCAGCAGATTTTGGCTGGCACAGTGGATTTTGGCGCCTCAGACGGCCCCATGACGGACGAAAACCTTGCCAAGGCCCCGAGCAAGCTCCTGCATATTCCTACCGTCGCCGGAGCAGATGTTGTGACCTATAATATCCCGGGCGTTACCACCCTGAAGCTTGATGGCCCGACGCTCGCCAACATCTTCCTTGGCAAAATCACCAAGTGGAACGATCCGGCGATTGTCGCCCAGAATTCCGGCTTAAAGCTGCCTGACCAGGACATCGTCGTGGTTCACCGCTCCGACGGTAGCGGCACTACTTACATCTTTGTGGATTACCTTTCGAACGTCAGCCCAGAATGGAAAACCAAGGTCGGCACAGCCACCTCCGTCAATTGGCCCGTTGGGTTGGGCGGCAAAGGTAATGAAGGTGTAGCTGGCCAGGTGAAACAGACTCCCGGCTCCATCGGTTACATTGAGTTGATCTACGCCGTGCAGAATAAACTGCCTTTTGCCGATATGAAGAACGTCGCGGGCAAATATGTCACCGCCTCGATTGCCTCCATCACGGCCGCGATGGCCACCGCGACGATTCCCGACGATTACCGCTTCTCGATGGTCAACGCCCCCGGCGATGCTTCATACCCGATTTCCGGCTGCACCTGGCTGCTTGTCTACCAGCAGCAAAAGGATCCGGTGAAGGGCAAGAAGCTCGTTGAATTCCTCAAGTGGGCCTACAGCGACGGAGAGAAAATGGCCGTCACCCTCAACTACGCACCGCTGCCGGATAGTGTGGTCAAACGCGTGCTGGCGACGGTCAACACTATCAAATACTAAACATTCGCATAGACCTGGTTTTCTTCGCCATATAATACAGGAACCGGGCGGAAAGTCCCATCCTCTCCGCCCGGTTTTTGTTTCTTTTCTAAACTCCATGAGCACGATGACAGCTGAAGCCCATCCCGCCGGAGTAGGGGACTTGCCCAAACCATCGCGTTGGGGCAATCGCTTGTTTGAGGGTCTTACGCTCCTCGCCGCCATCACCATCGGACTGCTTTTCCTGCTGGTAGCTTTCATTTTGATCAGTGGTTCGCATCTTTCCATTGCCAAATTTGGCTGGCACTTTTTAACAACGTCAACGTGGGATCCGGTAGCTGATCAATATGGGGCTCTACCCTTCATTTACGGCACCATTGTTTCGGCCACAATTGGGTTGGTTATCGCCGTGCCCCTGAGCATCGGCACCGCCGTATTCCTGACCGATCTCGCGCCGCTTTGGCTGCGCCAGCCACTTTCTTCCATCATCGAAATGCTGGCTGCTGTGCCGAGTGTGATCTGGGGCCTGTGGGGTGTTTTTGTGATGGTACCCTGGCTGCGCGACAACCTGTTTCCTTTTTTAAAAAAATACTTGGGCTTTCTCCCGCTTTTCACGGGTCCGATCTATGGTGTTAGCATGCTCGCGGCGGGCATCATTGTGGCGATTATGATTCTGCCCATCGTCACCTCCGTTTCGCGCGAAATTTTGCGGTCGGTGCCGGATTTGCAGCGCGAGGCTGCCTACGGTCTCGGCGCGACGCGCTGGGAAGTCACCCGTATCGCGGTGCTCAGCTACGCCCGTCGGGGATTGATGGGCGCAGCCGTGCTCGGCCTAGGGCGCGCCTTGGGCGAAACGATGGCCGTCACGATGGTCATCGGCAATCGTCCGGAGATTTCCAAATCATTGTTTGCGCCTGGCTATACCTTGGCGAGCGTCATTGCCAACGAGTTCACCGAAGCCACCGGTCAAATGTATCTGCAAGCTCTTTTTGAAATCGGCCTGGTTCTCCTCGGTGTGACCATTGTCGTCAACATCGCTGCGATCTTGCTCATCAAAACCATTACCAACCCCGGCAGTCGCCGCACCTGATTCCTTTTGCTATGTCTGTCCGTTACGATCAATATCGCAAAATCAAGAGCAACTTCATGTGCGCGCTCTCGGTAAGTTGCGCTGTGCTGGTGGTGCTGCCGCTGGTACTGGTGCTCGCACACCTTTTTCGGATGGGTTTTAGCTCCTTGAACTGGGCGTTTTTTACCCAATCGCCCAAGCCTGTGGGTGAGGATGGCGGCGGGATGGCCAATGCTATCGTCGGCAGTATCGAATTGATGGGTTTAGCCCTACTTTTGGGCGTGCCCATTGGCCTGCTCGGCGGGGTCTATCTTTCTGAATACGGCTCGGATAAAATCAATTCCTGGATTCGCTTTGGGGCCGACGTGCTTAACGGCGTACCCTCCATCGTCTGGGGCATGGTAGCCTATGCCTTGGCGGTGGTGCCTATGAAAACATTTTCAGCTTTCTCGGGCGGTTTAGCGTTGAGCTTCATCATGATCCCGCTCGTGCTGCGCACCACCGAGGAAGTCCTCTTGCTCGTGCCCGGTGCGTACCGCGAAGCCGGCATGGCCCTCGGCATTCCGCGCTGGAAAATCACCGTGTTCATCGTCCTGCGCACGGCCTCCAAGGGCCTCGTGACAGGCGTGCTCCTCGCGCTCGGGCGCATTGCGGGTGAAACTGCACCTTTGCTCTTTACCGCCTTTGGCAACCGCTTTTGGAACCACAACCTCGCGCAGCCTATTGCTGCTCTCCCGCTCCAAATCTTCAGCTACGCCATTTCCCCCTATGACGACTGGCACCGCCAGGCGTGGGCTGGGGCGCTGGTGCTTGTGTTGCTGGTTTTTGCCTTGAGCGCGGGCGTCCGCATTTTCTCGGCTGGCAAAAAGACCTGACTCCGACCATGAATACTCTCAGCACCACTGCGAAACCACCCATGAGCGCCCAGGACAAACCCGGACTTGACCCCGTGCCGCCTTCGCACCCGGCCAAAATCATGCCGGGCGCCCAAGCCCCCGCGCCGGTGCCGGTCGAGCAGCCCGAGGTGGCCTTCGACATCCGCGACTTGTGCATTTTCTACGGCACGCACATGGCGGTGAAAAACGTGACGGTGCAGTTGCACAGCAAACATGTGACCTCGTTGATTGGCCCCTCCGGTTGTGGCAAGACCACCTTCCTGCGCACCCTCAACCGCATGCACGAGCTGACGCCCGGCGCCCACCACACGGGCTCCATCCTCATGCACGGCCAGGACCTTTATCATGCGGACATGGATCCGACGGTCGTGCGCCGCCGCGTGGGCATGGTGTTTCAGAAATCGAATCCCTTTCCCACCATGACCATCGCGGAAAACGTGCTGGTCGGCCTGCGTTTGAACGGCGTGCGCGACAAGGTTTTCCTGGCCCGCCGCCTCGAAGAATCGCTCAAAATGGCGGCCTTGTGGGACGAGGTGAAGGACGTCCTCCACCGCCCGGGCACCAGCCTTTCCGGCGGCCAGCAGCAGCGCCTGTGCATCGCCCGCGCCATCGCCAACCGCCCCGAGATTTTGCTCATGGACGAACCGTGCTCGGCCTTGGATCCCATCGCCACCGGCAAGGTCGAGGAGCTCATCCACGAATTGTCCAACGAGTACACCATCGTCATCGTCACGCACAACATGCAGCAGGCGGCCCGCGTGTCGGACAAAACCGCCTTCTTCTACATGGGCAAGCTCATCGAATACGGTGACACCGAGCAAATTTTCATGAAGCCCAAAGACGCGCAGACGGAAGCCTACGTGTCGGGCCGCTTCGGTTAAAATTTCTCCAAGGACAAGAAGTGCAGAATGATGAATCCAACGGTACAACGAAATTTTCTTCGTCATCACTCACGTATTTCAGGTTTTATCTTCCACCTTCTACCTCCTACCTTCCACCTTCTTTTCTCATTTCCATGAAACGCTATTTTCACCACGAACTCGAAGAACTGCGCAAGCACCTCATCCTGATGGGCGAGCGGACCATTGATTCCGTGCGCCTCGCGGTGCAGGCCCTCGTGAGCGAGGATGTCTCCACCGCCGGGCAGGTGATTGCGCTGGACGACGAGATCGACCGCCTCGAAGTGCTGATTGACGCCGAGTGCGTGCGCTACATCACGCTGCGGGCGCCCGTGGCCCACGACGTGCGGCTTGTCACCGTCGCCATGAAAGCCAGCCACGAACTCGAGCGTTCCGGCGACGAAGCCACGGCCATCGCCAAGCGCGTGCGCAAGCTCGCCGAGGCCGGCAAGATCGAGGAGTTTTGCCACATTCCGCGCATGGCCGACCTGGCCCTCGACATGTTGCGCGACGCCATGGACTCCTTCATCACCGAGGACTTTGACAAGGCCTCGACCGTCCCCCGCCGCGACAAGGAAGTGGACGACTTGAACCGCGAGAACTACGTGCAGTTGACGGATCGGATTTCGTCGCAGTCCGGCGGAACGACTTCCACCATCGAACTTATTTTCATTTCCAAGTCGCTGGAACGCATCGCCGATCACGCCACCAACCTGGCCGAAGAAGTCATCTTCATGCTCAAGGGCGAAGACGTGCGCCACACCCCGGAAGTCAAGCGCACGGCGATGTAGTCGCTGTTCGCCGGGGCCTTCCTCCGCCACTGTTTCCCTTCAGCCCATCGGCTGAAATTAGTGCATCTTGGTCAGCGTGAAGGTGCCCGTGGTGGCATCCTTGCCCGTACCACCGCGCGACCAGGTGCCCTTGAATTGGCCGCCGCTGTAATTGCCCGACATCTGAATGTGGGCGGAACTGCTGGAAACGGAGAACGTGGCGCCCGTAACCTTGTTGCCGGTGACGATGGCGGTCGCATGGCCGGCGACTTTTCGGAGGTCGGGACCTTGGCGGATGGCACCGATAACGCTACCGGTAATGTCCACGAGAAAATAGGCGGTGGCTTTGTTGGACATGGGCCCGGTATAAAATCCGCCCATGGGGAGATAATGCACCCCTTGGAAGGTGTCCGTGGCCGACGGTATCCGCAATCCTCCAATTTCCTCACCTTTTTGCTGATCGGAAAAGAAATGGACGGCCAAGTCTTTGCTTTTGATTAGCCAGGTTTCATGCAAACCGCCACCTTCAAAATAAACCTTCATCTTGCCTTTGCCTGAAAGGTTGACGGAGCCCGAAATGCGAAACGCGCGGTTGGCTACCCAATAAATCCCACGGCCCTTGATAACGCCCTCGGAATCCACATGAAAATTGGCCCCTCCCACTACTTGCGCATCCTTGCCCGTTTGAACGCTGATGCGGGTGGCAAATATAGCATATGCATAATCACCCTCATACGGATTGGCCGGATGGCCGGAAGGATTGTCACCCACCGGATTCGGTGCGGTTACTCCCTTCGGTATGGTAAAACGATTCAGCCTAAAGGTGCTATTTCCCGTCCCGCCGCCGGCAGAGACAATGTTCTGCGCCAGCGCGGGCACGGCGGTGGCGACCAAGGCGAGGAAAATCACGGACAGCAAGCGTTTCATGGGCGGGGCTTGGGGGTGTGGGGTGGAGGAAAGGTGGAGAGTGGAGTTGGGACGCCGGGTTGGCAAGCCTAAGCCGGCGAACCAGCGTCCCCATTCAACCATAAGAATAACACCACCCTGCTTTTATTTCAACAATATCGCCGGGCCAGAGTTCCCTCTTGGGGCCGTGTGTATCTCTGTGTATAGTAGAGAGTTGGCGGATGGGAAAGGGAAGGCCTTCCGCCTTTCCACCTTAAAAAGGCGAATTTGCTTCCCCCAACGGCTTGTGCCAGACGTACTTGCAAACGACTGCCATGAACCCCGCCACCCTGCCCATCCAGCAATTGCGTTCGGCCTTCACCGCGGCGACCACGCGCGTGCACCGACTGGTCATCCAGGCGCCGACGGGTTCTGGCAAGTCCACCCAGGTGCCGCAAATCCTGTTGGATGAGGGCTTGGTGCCGGGCGGCGAGGTCGTCGTGCTGCAGCCACGCCGGCTGGCGGCCCGCTTGCTCGCAAAACGGGTGGCCCAGGAACGGGGCGTGCCGCTGGGCGGCGAAGTCGGCTTTCATATTCGCTTTGACCGCGTGGTGAGCGCGCAGACGCGCATCCGGTTTGTGACCGAAGGCATTTTGCTGCGGCAACTTCTGGAGGACCCTTCCCTGCGCGGCGTCGCGGCGGTGGTCTTCGACGAATTTCATGAACGCCATTTGACCAGCGACCTTTCGCTCGCCCTGGCCCGGCGCGCGCAGGAAACCGTGCGGCCGGATTTGCTGATCGTCGTGATGTCGGCCACGCTGGACACTGCGGGCCTCGCGGCTTGGCTACAACCGAGCGAAACGCTCACTTGCGAGGGGCGGATGTACCCGCTCACGATTGAATATTCCGCCAACGCCCGCGCGGTGGCGGAAAAAGCGGTCTGGGAGCAAGCCGCCTGGCATTGCAACCGCCTGCTCGAAATCGAGCCCGAGGGCGACGCGCTGATTTTCATGCCCGGCGCGTTTGAAATCAATCGCACGCTCTCCGCCCTCCAGGATTTTCCGCTCGCCCGCGAATGCCTCCTTTTGCCCCTGCACGGCGAACTGCCGCCCGCCGAGCAGGACCGCGCCGTCGGCCCGGCCGACCGGCGGAAGGTCATCGTCTCCACCAATGTCGCGGAAACGTCGCTAACGATTGACGGCATTCGCGTCGTGATTGACGCCGGGCTGGCCCGCATTGCGCGCTACGATCCGCGCCGGGGCATCGACACGTTGCTGATCGAAAATATTTCGCAGGCGGCGGCTGACCAGCGCGCGGGCCGCGCGGGCCGCACCGCGCCCGGCCATGTGCTGAGACTCTGGGGCGAACGCGAGCATGCGGGCCGCCCGCTGCGCGACACGCCCGAGATTCAACGCGTGGACCTTTCCGAGTGCGTGCTGGCACTGGCCGCCGGCGGTTTCCACGACCTCGACACGCTTGTCTGGCTCGAACCCCCGCCACCCACGGCGCTGGCGCGCGCGCGCACCCTCCTGCGCGACCTCGGTGCGCTTGAGGCCAATGGCGAACCCACAGCGTTGGGCCGGCGCATGGCGGTGTTTCCGCTCCACCCGCGTTACGCGCGCATGTTTCTGGCGGCCCACGAACTGGGCTGCCTCCCGCCGGTCGCGCTGCTGGCGGCGTTTACCCAGGGCCGGAATCTTTTGCTGCCGCTCCATGATTCGCGCCGCGAAGACGAGCGCGACAAAATGCTCGGCGAAGCCGACTCCGATTTTTTCCTGCTGTTGCGCCTATGGGAAATGGGCCGCGAAAATAATTTCGATTTCGAATGGTGCAAACGCTGGGGTCTGCATGCCCTGGCCGCGCGCCAGGCCGGCGAATTGACCGCGCAGTTTTTACGGCTCGCCGAGCGGCAGGGGCTCGATGTCACGCCGCGCCCGCTCGATGAAACCGCCGTGCGCCGGTGTTTGCTGATCGGCTTCAGCGACCAGCTCGCGCTGCGCGAAGACCTCGGCACGCTGCGCTGCCGCGTGGTGCATGGCCGCCGCGGCGAATTGCGCCGGCAAAGCGCCGCGCGCTCGGCCAAACTTTTGGTGGCCGCCGACATCGAGGAGACGCACGCGCGCGGGGAAATCACCGTGCTGCTGGGCCTGGCCACGAAAGTGGAGGAAGCCTGGCTGCGCGAATTGTTCCCGCAGGATTTTAACGAAGACGCCGAGGCGTTTTACGACCCGGTGCAAAAACGCGTCGTGCGCCGGCAGATTCGCCGCTTCCGCGACCTCGCCCTCGAAACCCGCGAATTGCCGGACCCGCCGCTCGACGCCGCCGCGCGCCTGCTCGCCGCCGAGGTCATCGCGAAACGCATTGAATTGAAAAATTGGGACGAGGCGGTGGATGATTATCTGGCGCGCATCAATTTCCTCGCCCGCCACGCGGCGGAACTCGGCTTTCACGCGGTGGACGACGAGGGCCGCAAAGCGCTGGTCGAAGAAATCTGCCACGGCGCGACTTCTGCGCGGGAAGCGCGGGAGCGCCCGGTATGGCCCGCGATCCACGGCTGGCTCTCGGCGGAGCAACAACTCGCGCTCGATTCGCTGGCCCCGGCCACCCTCACCCTGCCCCGCCGCAAACACCCCGCGCGCCTGCGCTACACGCCCACCGGCCAGTGCATTCTCGCGGCGAAAGTGCAGGAGCTCTACGACGCCGAGCCGCGCAAATTGCAAATTCTCGGCGGCAAATTTCCGCTGACGATTGAAATCCTCGCGCCCAACGGCCGCCCCGTGCAAATCACCAACGACCTCGCCGCCTTCTGGGCGAATTCCTACGAACAAGTGAAAAAGGACCTGCGCGGCCGCTACCCCCGGCACGAGTGGCGGTGAAAGTATATTTTGCGCTCAATCAGGCCATGGGACCGAGTATGGCCGTTAGTCGGCTTCCTTCGGACCAATGAGGGCGGGTAAAACCAGGGGTAACTGGCCAACCGAGGAGCCCATCGGACTCACTTTGACCCCTATGCAATCCCAAATACAAATTATTTCATTGACCTCAAAATGTTTGGCCAATTAATGATAGTTTTTGCCAATATTAACCCTGTAACGTCTAAACAAATTCTCGCGTAATTATCCCCCTTTAATCCATGAACCACTCCTTAAATCCGGCTTTAGCCCTTGGCTGCAATCTCCTCCTGGCGATTTTTGCGGCTGGTTGCAGCTCGCCCGTCAGCGTGCACTACACACCCGTGGCGGCCGTCCAACCCCTGATTGAAGATGAAGCCAAGGCCCCGCATGTCTATGTGATGCGGTTCGCCGACCACCATGACGGCGGCAATTCGGTGGGTGGTAATCGCAATGTTTATGGCATGAAGGTGATAGACGCCAAGACGCAGGATGACATTCCGGGAATCATGACTGAGGCGCTGACCGATACGCTGCGCAAAGCCGGCCTCAAAGCCACGCTCCACCCCGAGCATCAACTCGGGGATCCGCTGCCCGCGGATGAAGCCGGCAAATATCAGTACGTGATTTCAGGCGAAATTCAACAATTCAACGCTGAATCCCATCCCGGCTGGGTCACGATTGACGTGAACGCCAAGGTGACCATCCGGCTCTTGGTCAGCCACGAGGGCAAGGAAATCTGGGTGGGGCCGATCACTGGCACGGCCTCGGACGCCGGTTTGGCGCTGGGCCAGAGTCTCGATATTGCGATGCAAAATTGCATGCGAAACGCCATTCAGCAGTTGGCTGACAGCAAGATAATCCAACCCATTCCCTGAAGCGACAGATCACCGCCAGTTCAAATTGGGTTTCAAGCAGGTCGACATTTGAACGTTGGTGAGCAAAGTTGGTGGCACGGTTTTCTTGTCCATGCGGCCTGGCCTGCCGGCTTGCGCCCGTGCGCAAATCCCGCCAGTAGAACAAGCCGGTGCTTTCGTTTATCCATCGCTGCCGGGCGGTCGCTCACGAGGCGGCGTTTCTGCTCAAGTCCGCGCGGCCGGGTTTCTGGATGACGACGGTGTGGTTTTATTTTCTGCCCTTGAGTGGAAACAAGGCGTGGTTGCACTCCGGTTTCTGGCTCGGGCTGGCGGTGGTGACGTTTCCCCTCGGGCTGATCATTTACGGCTGGAATGATTTGGTGGATGCCGACACCGACCAATTCAATCCACGCAAAAACACCTTCCTTTTCGGCGCGCGGCCCACGGCGGAGCAGCGCCGCCGGCTGCCGGGATGGATTGCCGCCGTGCAAATTCCCTTCGCCCTTCTTATCGCCCAGCGCGTCGGCGTGGCCCGAACCCTCGCGTGGTACGGCGTGGTGGCGGCGTTCGTGGGCCTCTACAATCAAAATCCTTTCCGCTGCAAATGCCGCCCGCCGCTGGAAATCCTTTGCCAGGCCGGTTATCTGATGGTGTTCGTGCTCAGCAGTTGGCTGAATGAGTTGCCGCAGTTGTCCTGGCCGGCGTTTGTCTTCGGCGCGTTGTTCGCGATGCACTCGCACCTGTTCGGCGAGATCATGGACATCGCCCCGGATGCCCAAGCCGGGCGCCGCACGACGGCGGTGTTGCTCGGGCCGGTCGTCGCCAAGTTATTGGTGGCGGCGTTGTTATTTTTTGAGACCGGCTGGGTCTGGTACTTTTTCCGCGCGGCGGAAATCGCCGGCTTTCTCGCGCTCAGCGGGCTGGGCTTTGTAATCGATGCCACCCTGCTCTGGCGGGCGCGTCCTTACTCCGAGCGGCAAATGCGGGCCTTTTTCCTCGGTTGGAATGCCGTGGCCCTCGCGAGCCTGCCGTGGATCTGGCTCAAAATGCCTTTCAGTCAACTGGTTGCGCACGTTTGATTGACAAGTGGGCTCCGCCTCCCATCCTTACCCCTCGACAGTAGCACAGCCGAAGTTGCCGGGCCTTCCTGCCCGGTGACACGGGGGACCCAAACAGCCGCATCGTTCACGCGAGGCGGCCGGGGCGCAGGGCAGCGGGTAACCGCGGCCCAGGCCACTTCTCAGGCCCAGCCCGTCAGCTAACCTCGCAGGCCTTGGGGAGGGTGATCCTTGGGAGTTTTCCGTAAAACTCCGGGAAACGCGCGTGGCGCGGGTTTCCCCGGTTGCCCGAATGCATAGCCGCCGCCGTGCTGTCCGGCGCCGGCCCCAACGGGCAACACACATGTCGAACTCCTCCTGGGTGCGTTCCATCAAACGCATTTTTATCGGCAAGTCGCGCGACTTGACCGAGCGCGGTCTGTTTCATCAACTCTCGCTGGTCACGCTGCTGGCGTGGGTCGGGCTGGGGGCGGACGGGCTCTCGTCCTCCTGTTACGGCCCGGAAGAAGCCTACAAAGTCCTGCTGCACTACCCGCATATGGCGTTGTTCGTGGCGGGGGCGGCGGCGGTCACGGTGTTCATCATTTGCGCGAGTTATTCGCAAATCATCGGGGCGTTCCCCTCCGGCGGCGGCGGTTACGTGGTGGCGAGCCGCCTGCTCTCGCCGACCGTGGGCGTCATCTCCGGCTCGGCCTTGTTGATCGACTATGTGCTGACGATCACGACCTCTGTGGCCAGCGGCATGGACGCGTTGTATAGCTTGAAGCCGGAATGGGTGGCGTGGAAATTTAAGACCGAAATCGTGGGCGTGCTCTTTCTGGTGATCCTCAATTTGCGCGGTGTGCGCGAATCCGTGATGGTGCTGCTGCCGGTCTTTTTCATCTTTCTGCTCACGCACACGTTCGCGATTCTCTACGCCGTGGGCACACACACCGCGGAATTCGGCGCCCTGGGGCATGATACGGTGGCCTCGGTCCATTCGGCGGCGAGCGGGCTGGGCTGGTTTGGGATGCTCGCGATTTTGTTCCGCTCCTATAGCATGGGGGCGAGCAGTTACACCGGCATCGAGGCCGTGAGCAACGGCCTCTCCATCCTACGGGAGCCGCGGGTGCGCACGGGCCGGCGGACGATGGTGCTCATGGCCATTTCCCTGGCGGCGATGATCTCGGGTCTGATGGTCGCGTACCTGCTGGTCCAAGCCGAGCCCGATCCCTCCAAGACGCTCAACGCCGTCTTGATGGAAAAACTGACGGCCCACTGGTCCCCCACGCTGGGCAAAACTTTCGTGACCGTGTCGATGTGCAGTGCCGCGGCGCTTTTGTTCATCGCGGCGCAAGCAGGGTTTCTCGGCGGCCCGCCGGTGCTCGCGAGCATGGCGCTCGACCGCTGGATGCCGTCGCGCTTTGCGGCGTTGAGCGACCGGTTTGTCACACTGAACGGCGTGCTCATCATGGGCATCTCGGCACTGATCATGCTCGTGGCGACCCATGGCTCGATTGATCTGCTGGTGGTGCTTTACAGTATCAACGTCTTCATCACGTTCAGCCTTTCGCAACTGGGCATGGTGGTGCACTGGTGGAAACAACGCACCCATGAGCCGAAGTGGCGCCCGCGCCTGGCCATCAACGCCATCGGCCTGGGGCTCACGAGCGTCATCCTCGTCGCGATGATTGTGCAAAAATTCGGCCAAGGCGGCTGGATCACGGTGGTCATGACGATGGTGCTCGTGGCCGCGGCCTTCGGCATCCGCCGGCATTATGATTATGTGCGCCAGCAGTTGTCCCGCCTCGATCTGATTGTGGAGGCGGCCAAGACCCCGCCGCCGGCGGGGGCCAAGGAATTTGCGCCGGGCGTGGGCTCGAAACGCACCGCGGTGATGCTCGTCAACGGCTTCAACGGCCTCGGCCTGCACACGCTGATGGCGGCGGCGCGGTTCTTCGGCGGGGGCTTCCGTGATTACGTGTTTGTGCAAATCGGCGTGGTGGACGCCGGCAATTTTAAGGGCGTGGCCGAAATCGAGCGCCTGCGCCACCACGTGGCCGAGGAGGCCCACCGTTACGTGGAATTCGTGCGCAGCCACGGCGGCGAGTCCGAATCTTACACGGCCATCGGGCACGACATCGTCAACGAACTGGAAAAACTGCTGCCGGATTTGGTGGCGAAACATCCGCGTGCGGTGTTCTTCGGCGGGCAGCTCGTCTTCGAAAAGGAGACGGTCGTCACGCGCTGGCTGCACAATTACACGGCCTTTGCGCTGCAGCGCCGGCTGTTCCTGCGCGGGCTGCCGTTCGCCATCCTGCCGGTGCGCGTGCAGGGCGAGGCGGGGTGAGGCCGGGCGGGGGTACGCCGGACTAGGCTTGACTGAGCTTGACTTAAAGCTGGGCCCACTTGACTCATACTTGACTTAAACTGGACTGAAGTTGACCGAAACTTGACTTATACTTGACTTACGGAGAGGGCCGGGTTAGGGTGCGGGGGTGGAATACGAGCCGAAATTCACCATCACACCGCGGCTGCTGGGGCGGGTGGAGGCCATCGCGGGATTGCGGGCGCGCATCCTGGGCGCGGCCATCGAGGTGCCCTGGATTCCCGCGCTGCAAAAAGACACCCGCTCGCGCAACGCCCATTCCTCCACCGCCATCGAGGGCAACCCGCTGACGCTCGCGCAAGTTCAGGTGGTGGCGGCCGGAAGAAGGGTCTCGGCAATTTCCGGGCGCTCCCGCCGGGAAGTGTTAAATTACTTTGCGGCGCTGCGCTTCGTGGAAAAACACGCCCAGTTGAAAATCGTCACTGACGCGCATCTTTGCCGGCTGCACCACATCATGGCGGGCCGGGTGATGGACCAGGGCCACGCGGGCCGGTACCGGGCGATGCGGGTGCGAGTCGGCGATTATATTCCCCCGCCGCCCGCCGCGGTGCCGGGGTTGATGTTTGCCTTGCTGGATTGGTGGAACCGGCGCGCCCCCGCGCTTTCGCCCGTGCTCAGCTCGGCCATTCTGCATTATCGTTTCGAAGCCATCCATCCCTTCGCCGACGGCAACGGCCGGACGGGCCGCGTGCTGGCGCTGTGGGAATTATTCCGGCGGGGGTTTGACTCGCACCACATTTTTTCGGTGGACGAATTTTACTGGGAGGACCGCCCGCGCTACTACGACGCCCTGGCCGAAGTGGAAAGGCACGGCGGCGACCTGACCGCCTGGCTCGATTACGCGGCGGAAGGGTTGCAGGGCACCCTGGAGCGCGTCTGGCGGCGGATGCAGGATCTCGCCGCCGCCGCGCAGGGCCGCAAGCTGACGTTGCGGCCGCGTCAGGAGGAACTGCTCGCGCTGTTGCGCGAACGCGGGCCGACGACCCCCGCCGAAATCTGGAAATACCTCAAGATTTCCAAACAAGGCGCGATGGATTTGCTCCACCCGCTGCTCAAGGCCGGCCTGGTGGTCCGGGTCGGCACCAAACGAACGGGATACTATCGGTTGAAGCAGTGACCCTTTGGGCGGTCGCTTTAGCTCTGCGTCTTTGGCGTGCTCCGCGGTGAAATCAGGTTCTGCTCCTGCAACTGAACACCGTCCGCGGGGTTGCACCTCCGCCAGAAGCCGCTTGCCCTGGCTGCGCAAAGGCGCAACACTCGTCGCTCCCCTAACGTCTTTCACCCCATGACCTCCTCACGCTTCCTTCCGTCCCGCTGGCTGGCCCTCGGCCTGCTCGCCGCGTATTCCGCGCCCTTTGCGGGCGCCGCTGCCACCACGCCTGCCGCCGCGCCGGTCACGATGACCATGAATGGCCAGCCCGCCAAGGTCGGTGACTACGTGCCGGCCGACGTCAAGTCGCTGGTGCTCGACAACGGCGTGCTCAAAATCACTTTCGGCCCGGATAAAATCGGCGACTTCAGCGCCACCTCCGTCATCATCAAGAACACGGAGCTGGCCGGCAACCTCAACGGCGTGCAGCCGCGCGACCAGAACGCCCAGCGCACGTTCTACCACGACTTTGCCGGCAGCAACGGCATCCTCCGCGCCAACCAAATCAAAATCATCCAGAACACCCCGGAGCTGGTGCATTTCGCCATTCTCGGCAACACCAACCCGTCCCTCGAGGACCATTATGTGATGCTCCCGGGCGAAAGCGGCATCCACCCGTATGTCATCATTTACGGCAACTCCGGCGGCGAAATGCGCACGATGTACCGGTTCGACATGAATCTGCTCGACTGGACCTGGACGCCCGAGCGGACGGGCCAGCAGAAATCCTACTCCTACCTCCAGTCCATTTCCACGGCTGGCAACATGGGCGACGAAACCTGGCGGCTGCCCGATGGGTCGATATACACCAAATATGATTGGTGCCTGTATTACGCCGAGGCGCCCATGTGGGGCCACTACGGCCATGGGTTTGGGGCCTGGTTCATCCCCGTGAGCAACGAGTCCTACGCGGGCGGTCCGCTGCGGCAGGATTTGGCCGTCCATCAAGACGCCTTGATTTTGAATTACATTGGCGGCGGCCACTTGGGCAGCAGCGGTCCGGCCGGTGGTCGCAACGGCGAAAAGCTCCATGGACCCTGGTTCGTTTATTTCAACTCCGGCCCCACGCCGGAAGCCATCATCGCCGACGCCGAAAAGACCGCCCTCGCCGAACAGAAAAAATGGCCTTATATGTGGGTCGACGAGCGGCTCTATCCGACCAAGCGCACCACGGTCACCGGCCAGTTGGTCATCTCGCATGACCGCAGCGCGGCCAACGCCTATGTCGTCCTCGCCCAGCCCGGCAACGCGGGCGGTGGTGGCGGCCGCGGCGGGCGTGGTGGCCGCGCCGGTGGCGCGGCTCCGGCGGCTCCGGCGGATGCGCCGGCCCCAGCCGCCGCTATTGAGAATTTTTCGAGCCAGCGCGTCTTCGGCCAAGTCGCCGCGACGCCCGACGCCCCCGCCGATGCCGCACCGGCAGCCCCCGCCGCCGGTGGCGCGCGCCGTGGTGGTGGTGGCCGCGGTGGCCGGGGTGGCGCCGCCGCCGCGCAGGCCGGACCGGCCGTGGGCACCGGCGGCACGGTGACCGACCGGGCCAGCATCATCGCCAATCAAGGCGGAGATTTTATCTATTATGTGAAAGCCGACGCCAATGGAAAATTCACCCTGCCCGCGGTGCGCCCGGGCACTTACACGCTCTACGCTTGGCAGAACCAAGGCTCCATCACGGAGTCCTTTGCCAAAGATGGCGTCGTCATCCAGGGCGAGAAGGAAGACCTCGGCAAAATCGCCTGGGATGCCACTTATCATCCCAATCTGCTGATGCAAATTGGCAAGGCCGACCGCATGGCCGGAGAATTTAAGTTCGGCAACGGGCCGCGTGAGTACGAGTGGATGAGCCAAGTGCCCAACAACCTCACCTTCACCGTCGGGAAGAGCAAGGAACTCGAGGATTGGTACTATGCGCAGAAAGGCGGGGTGTGGACCGTCAACTTCAACGTGACCAAGCCCGTCACCGGCAACGCCTATCTCACCATCGCCGTGGCCGGCGGCACGGGCAATGTGCAATTTGCGCTCAACGGCCAGAACGTCGGCAGCATCAGCTACAACGATGACGGCTCGGTGCGGCGCCAGGCCAACCGCAGCGGCCGCTACGGCCTCGACGAGTTCACCTTCCCCGCGTCGTTGCTCAAGCAGGGCGAAAACACCCTCACCCTCACCAACACCAGCAGCGCCGGCGGCAACAACGGTCTCATGTACGACACCATCGTGCTCGAGTCGGATTAGGCCGCCGGGACAGAGGCGAAAGCAGGTGGCTAGGGCGGTTTAAATTGAAGTGTAGCCGGGAGTGCGGCTGGCTTTCTTGGTGGCAGGGACGGCTCTCCGGGGCGTCCGATGCTAGAGGAGCGGACGGCTCCGAGAGCCGTCCCTGCCTCGGAAAAGGACTTGGACACGGCCACAGTTTTTTGAAAACGCTCTAGCGCTCGTCGGCGTGCTATCCCATAGTCGTCGCGCAGGTCGTTAACCAACGCCATCAGACCGCGTGAGACTTCGTCCCGCTTCCGGCGGCGAGCTGGTCCGCCTAACCAGGCCTGCTCTCCATGCGCACTCGCAGGGGAAAAATACTCATCGTCAATAGGAGACTGCTGTCTGTATCCGCCCCATTCGACTGCAACCGCAATTCACGTTTTGCCGCTTGAGTATTCGGCCTCATCTGCTCTCACGGAATTCCTTCATCCTTCATCCTTCATCCTTCATCCTTCATCCTTCATCCTTCATCCTTC
>CAZLRH010000003.1:0-309525 GCA_964562015.1 uncultured Opitutales bacterium
GAGATAAGCGCTGAAAGCATCTAAGCGCCAAGCTCCTCCCAAGATAAGCTCTCCCTCCGTCGCAAGACGGCTAAAGGGTCCAGGTAGACTACCTGGTAGATAGGCCGGCGGTGTAAGCACTGTAAGGTGTTGAGCTTACCGGTACTAATGACCCGAGAGAAATTTGAACCGCCGCCATTTTAAATGGTAGGTCGGGCATTTCGGGCCAGTGACCTCCCCAATGCATTAAACGTCATTTTCCCAGTGAGCCGCTGCCGGTTCGTGCAACGACGAACCCACGCCTCGGCGGATCTGCGGGCCATGACCGCGCCAGGACGGCGCGCCAGCGAGTGTCGATCACCTTTTACCCACTGCGGCAGCGGCGGGAACCAACTCTGGTGATCACAGGAGAGGGGAAACACACGTTCCCATCCCGAACACGCTCGTTAAGCCCTCATCCGCCAATGGTAGTGCCGCGTTCTTGCGGCGCGAGAGTAGGTCGTTGCCAGTATTATGGCCCCGATTGTCCGCAAGGACGGTCGGGGCCTTTTGCTGCCCGGAAATGAAGAAGACAGATGTCGGGGCTGCTTTGCCTAGCTCTCCAGTCTAGAAAATCAATTTGAAAACAATAATGCTGCCAGCGTGGCGGCGTCAGTTGCTTCAAATGCGCAATTTAGGAACTGCAATTTCTTAATTCGAAAAAATCTCTTCAATTGAACTTTAGCATGGTACGGCGCAAGGAGTTCAAGCTCGCTTGGCTTGGGGTGGATTATCACCAGTTGCTTACTGGGCTCGCTACCTAACCAATCGAAAAGCCTTAAATTTACGCCTGCGTCCCCAAAACCATAGCCAGAGACGACTACTTTATCGGTCTGATAAAGTAGATTTTGAAAACATGTTAGCAGGTGCGGAAACACTCCGTAATTATAGTCTTCGAGCTTATTGTAAGTTCCAATGGTCAGTAGAGGATAGGATTGAGTGCCATTCTGATGGATGTGATGGTTCTTATCGGGTCCGCCCTTGCGTGTACGTGCTATATGGTAATTAGATATGCCATTACAAGGATGCCAATCCAAGGAGCCGTGAAGCTTGATTAGCTTTGGCAAGGGAGAAGAATGTAGCCTGCTTCCCGAAAAGCGATCGTGGTCCCCTTGGTCATAAAAGCCGTCATGGAAATTAAAGCCAACCTTTCTAAGAAAGGATTCCAGAAGAACATCATGATTCAAGGTGACAAAGTTCAAATTGAGGTCATGGTTGGCTATTAGCTCGTTGAGCCAGTCAAAGCCTTTTGGCTCGTAATATTTACTGAGCTCGATGGCGATTGCTGATGTCATAAAGGCCAAGGCCTCATGTGCATATGCCATTATAGGTTCGTCCGCCATATAATGGCTATGCTTGCGGGGTAGCAGCGGGAATTTCTTTTCGGCCTTTTTGAGCCAGTCTTGAAAGGCAGGATTGCGGCGGGATCCGTATTCTCGGTCAATCTGCAATGCCAGATAAGCAATCTGTTCATAGTTTATGACCCAAGCTTTGACTCCGAGATATCGGGCTATTTCTTTGCGTAAAAAATTCAAAAATTCGGGCATGTCGCTATTCGGCGCGCGGTCGGTCGTGCCCACGGGATAGTAGCCTCCGTCCGTATGGGAATATAGCTTAGCGTCCAATATCTTCTGGGTCAGTTGTCGAGTGCTATCAGCGCCTGAATTAATCGATATTCCAGCTCCGAATAGGAAGAGAATATTCATGGCAAATGCTTTAGTCTATATGGAAAACCAAGCACCTTCGATTCATGTGACAAAGAATCGCCTTCTCGTAGCATAAGAGTGGTCCATTCCTCAACTATTGTGGCCAGTTGAACCATCACAGCGGTCTCCGTACGGCCGTGACAGCAGGGGCCAATGATGGGCGGCGCACTACCCACGAAACATACATCTTCATCAGACCATTCAACGATCTTGAGTTGACGTCGGGCCACCGCAGAGGAATTGGCGGATTTAGGGTTGGTTTTCATGGGTGGCGTTTAGATTTTTGGTCGGCCCCCAAATGTCTTATCTCCACGCCGCCCCATTTTTCCTTAAAATATTCGGCTACCAGCCGGCGGTGGCAGTGATGGGGCTTTTCCTCGCTGCAGAGGAGGCAGCCGCGGTCCACCAGCTCGCGCGGCACGTTTTTCTCAATTTCGCGGCTGGCCATGAGCGCCAGAAATTCGCGTTCGTACACCCCCAAGTCGCCGCCGTTCTTCTTATAAGCGTCGAGCATTTGCTGGGTCGGAGCGAGCAGGGGTAGATGGACGTACCCGGCGTGCAGCACATTTTCGAGAAAGTATTCCAAGTCGCCCTTTTTGCTAAACCCCGCGAGATGCGAGGTGTTGTTCAGCCGCACGTCGACCACGCGGAGCACCTGGGCCGCGCGCAGGCTTTCAAAAAACTGCGGGGCGGTTTTCTTGGTAAAACCGATGGTGAAGATTTCCAAGGAAATAATTTAAGGGGTGGCGCTGGATTCGGCTTCCTCGACGTAGGCGATGTCGGCGCCACGGCGGGTGTAGGCCGCGGCCAACTGCGCCTCGGGCGGGAGGAAAAGATCGGAGTCGAACAAGCCATACAGGCGGCGCATCCGCTGTTCGGTGGCGCGGTGCGGTTCAAGCGAACCATCGGCCTGGATGTGCGAAATCTCGGCAAACGCCGCCGCGTGGCGGGCGACGAGCACGGTGCGGTGGCAGTCGAGCGGGTCCTTCTCCGCGCACAATAACGCGACACGCCGCACGGCCGTCTCACGGCGCAAAATCTCCAGGCCTTGGCGAAATTGCGCCGCCGTGGCGATGCGTTCATAGCTTACCTTGCCCTGGATGTAACACTCGCGTTCGTCGCGCCGCGCACCCAGTTCGCGACCGAGAAACAAATAGCGCACGCCGGCGAGCTTGAGCGCGTGCTCCAGCGCGTCGCGATTGAACCAGGGCGTGTGCCGGCTGTAGGGACTCGAGCGCACGTCTGCCACTTCCTCGATGCGGTGCTGCTGCGCCAGCGCGAGAAACGACGGCAGGTCGTGGTTCGAATGACCAATCGTGAACAGCGGGCTCATGCGGGCGGCGCTTCCCAGAGGGTGGCGGCAATTTTATAATGTGCGCCGTGAAACTCGGGGGTCAAGCTCAGGCAAAGATGCAGCCGCCCGCCTGCCGCGAGTGAAATTTCCACGGGCTCCCGGCCTTTCGCCCGCAGGTGGCCGACGTAATGGCTCTCGAACAGTGGATCAGTGATGTCGAATTCGTGGTCCACGCCGTTGTATCGCAAGTGCAGGCGGTTTTTCAGACGCTTCTTTTCCTCATCCCAAAAGAGGACCGCTTTGATCGCGCCCGACGGTTTGATGAAGTACAGGCTGGCCGGACGCAGCATCTTGGCCACGAACCCTGCGGCAAGCTTGCGCGGGTCCGTGCGGCTGCTCCATAAGTGCGCGGGCCGGTCGAGCAGTTTCCCAACTGCGTCCAGGGAAACAGGCCATGGCGCTGCCAGCGGCGCGACGAATCCACGATCCAATCTTCCGGATGGCCGGGGTCTTGCGCGCAATGGAGCACGGGCACATCCACGATATCGAGAAACTGCGGGTTTTTGCCGTCCTCCAGTCGCATGGTTTCGGCCGTAATGGCGCCTTCGAAGGCCGGGTCAATCGGGCGCACCCAAAGTCCGGGCGTCCATTGGCCGTTACGCAGGAATAGTTCCTTGCCGGCGACACACCAGTGGCTGCGCTTCACGGAATGGGCGAGAATCACCAGGCGCTTGCTCCGCGGTTGCTCCATGGGACAACCGTTTAACAGATGGGAGCCGCTGAGAAAGCAAAATTTTGCGCAAAGTCTGCAACCGATGAAATTTTGCTGGTGATCTACGCGGCACCCAGGCGTTTTTCCAGCCGTTCCTTCATGCAGCGCAATTGCGCGAGACCGACTTGCGCGTCATCGGCGTGTTCGCCGGGAAATTGCGCGATCGTTTGCTCGAAGGCGGTGCAGGCGGCCGCAAACAGGGGCGCGCCGGCGGGATCAGCGGCCCGGGCGAGCGCGAGCCCGCGGTAGCCTTCGGCCAGCACGAATAGATAATCACCGTTGGGCACGAGGGCGGGATTCCGGCCGTCGGTGCGCGCGGCGAGGGTGGCTTGGGCGGCGGATTCGGCGAAGCTGGTGGCGGCCGCGGCAAAATTGGCCAGCGAGAGTTCGTGCACGCCCTTGGCCCACCAGGCCAGCGAGAAGGAGAAAGGAGGTTTATTGAGCTCACGCCGCCAGGCGAGGCAGCGCTCGGCCGCCCGCAGTCCGGCGCGAAAATGGTGGCCAAGTCGTGGCGCCGGGTCTTCCGGCCAGCACTCAGCCAAGGTGGACGCAAAATTATAGCTGAGCATATTCGCGCCGTCCTTGCGCTTCGCCGCCTCCGCCGGATCCTTCTCCTCCGTGGCTTGCTTGAGAAATTCAGCAAAGGCCGCGTGCATCAGCACGATGTAGTCATCGAGATTTCCGCCATGACCCTCAGCGCAGCCGATGACCTGGTGGGCGAGGGAGAACAACTGCCGGCGCTGGCTGCGGTCGGGGTGGGCGAGGATGAAGGCAATGACCGCCTCGGCCCCTTGCTGGCGGAAAAGCTCGCGCAGCTCATCAACATGGCAATCGGGAAAGGGTAGGTTCGGGGGAGTTGACATGGGAGCAGGAGAAAATGGGCGACCGCGGAGTCGGAGGAGAGTCAAAATAGGGCCAGGGTGAGGTAGGCAATTCTTTTCAGAGGGTCACTGACGACGAAACTGATATCCCATTTGTGGCCGATGCTTTGGCAAGCGAAAGGCTTGCTAAACCACTAAGGAGGATTTTGACCCCAATGAAATCTCCACAATTTTGGCTTGCGTCAAGGCATAGGAGTTGGCTAGATTTAAAGAAATTAGCATATGTATTCAAAAATTAAAGTAATGATATGCTATAAAGTAAACTTTTAGCATTTAATGAATCACGTAACTCTCTTGTTTGCATACAATTAAATGAATAGCATGGATAAACTGGGATCAATTGATGAAATCGTCATCGACGAGAAGATAGATGCGGCTCGATTGCTTGAGCTATTGCGAGTGGGCTCGACAGACCTTCCAGCCGGGTATCTTCACTGGCGGAAAATCGGGCCACACACGGTTCCGGCGCATCTTTCGGTCCGGGAGTGCTGGCTGGCGATGAAACTGCATCGTCAAACGGGCCGGCGCGAGATTGGGCTCAAAGACCGGGATGGGCGCCCTTTCACTTTGGGGGCCATGGAGCCGTTTGCTGAAGCGTTGCACCGGCTGGATCGCGAGGCGAAGGAGGCAAAGGAGGTTAGGGAAGGGACGGAGGTGAAGGCCGCCCGCCGCACGCAGAGAGTGCGGGCGCGCGAACGACACATGGTGAGTGCGCTTATGGAGGAGGCGGCCGGGACGTGGACCGTGGAGGGCGTCGCCACACCTCTTGAACTGGCGCGGGAATTATTGCGCACGGGCCGCACGCCCCAAGATGATGAGGAGCGACTGATTCAAAACACTTACCACACCTTGGAATTTGTGCGGGAAGCGCGTGGGCAACCCTTGTCGTTGGCGCTTTTTAGCGAAATGCACCAACGTCTGCTGGCCGGAACCGCTTGGTCGCGGCCGGCGGGGCAATTGCGGCGGGAAGACCAGCCCTTGGAATTTCAGGACGAGGAAGGCGGATTCGCGCACGCACCGCCGCCGTCGGCGGAGCTGCCGGCGCGGCTCAAGGCCCTGCTGGCGTTTGCGAATGGCCGCGCGCCTGGGTTTTTTGTGCATCCGGTGGTGCGCGCGATTTTGGCGCATTTTTGGGTGTTGCACGACCAGCCCTTCGCCACCGGCAACGGCCCGATGGCGCGCGCAGTGTTCTATTGGGCCGTCTGGCACGCCGGCTATGATGATTTTGCGTGTCTTTCGTTGTCGCGGCTTTTGCGGGATGCTCCCGGCGCTTACCGTCGCGCGGTGCACGACACGGAGACGGACGACAACGATTTGAACTATTTCGTGGCGCACCAGCTTGGGCTCATTGAGCGCGCGCAACGGGCGCAGCAGGACGAGGTCCGGCAGCAGGAGACGGAGACCCGCGCGGCGGAGCAGCAATGCGCAGGTGTCGCGAACTTGAATCCCCGCCAGCACGCGCTCCTGGCGCAGGCCCTGAAACACCCCGCGCACCGCCACACCCTGCGCGAACACGCCCGCGCCCACCGCTTGTCCCGGCAAACCGCGCGGAATGATTTTAACGCCCTGGTGACGCTCGGCTATTTTGAAGAAGCCAAGTCGGGCAAGACGCTGGTGTTTTTTGCGGTGCCGCAATCGGAGGAAAAAATCCAACTGCCGCCCGGAGCATTGCCTTAAATTATAATAGGGCCACCGTAAATTCCCTTGTCGGGCGAACGAACGCTGGTACGCTGCCGGGAGTGACTGCGACGGCCCCCACTGCATCGCCGACCCCGGGTTCCCGCGCGGAAGCGCCGACCGGGCGCGCCCATTTTGCCACGACGCAATGGTCGGTGGTGCTGGCAGCGGGCCGCGGAGATTCGGCCAGCGCCCGGCAAGCCTTGGGCGGATTGTGCCAGGCGTACTGGTATCCGCTTTATGCGTTTGTGCGCCGCCGCGGCCATGCTCCGGCCGATGCCGAGGATTTGACGCAGGGGTTTTTCGCGCGCCTGCTCGAACTCAATTCCCTCGCCGGCCTCGCGCCGACGAAGGGCCGCTTTCGGGCTTTCCTGCTGGCGGCGATGAAAAATCACCTGGCGAGTGCCCGGGATTTTGCTCATGCGCAAAAACGCGATGCCCGCAAAGTGGTGCCGCTGGATGGCGAGGCGGCTGAAACCCGTTACAGCCATGAGCCCGTGGAGCACGCCACGCCGGAAAGCATTTACGAGCGGCAATGGGCGCTGACACTCCTCGGCACGGTGACCGAGCGCTTGCGGAGCGAATTTGTGCGCCAAGGCCACGGCGAGCTTTTCCAACAGTTGAGTTTTTGCCTCGCGGGCGAGCGCAGCGCCGTGCCTTATGCGGAACTCGCCCCGCGATTGCAACTTAGTGAAGGCGCCTTGCGGGTGGCGGTGCACCGGCTGAGGCAGCGGTACCGGCAATTGCTCCAAAGTGAAATCGCGCAAACGGTGGCCGAACCCGATGAGGTTAAGGAGGAATTGCAGCACCTCCTGCGGGTGCTGGCCGGGTAGGGCGACAAGGATTTCCGCCAAGAAAGCGATTCTTAGTAACAATTCCCGCAGTTCTCGTATGAATGGAGCGGAGGCCACGCATGATTAAATTGCTGAAAATACTACCCTGGGTATTTCTACTCGTCATTCTCGCGGCGACCGCCTGGTTTTCCTTGGGGACGGTCCACCAGGCATTCACCGTCACAGTCAATGGACAGGAAGTGCATGGCGCGGAGAAGTTCTTCGTGGGGTCGGCGGGGCTGCTGGCCGGCGCCGTGGTCATGGTGGTGGGCTTGATAATTGCCGCTCTGGCCTTGGTCGGGTCGGGACTGCTGGTTTTCGTCATCCTCGCGTTCACCGCGCTCGTGTTCATTGCCTTGGCCCTTCCCTTTCTGCTGCCCGTTGCGATTCCGGTGATTGTCGTGGCGTTCCTGATTATGATTTCCGTAAAATCAAACCCCCAAAAGAGCGCCTGATCGAAGGAGCGGACATTTTTTGTAACCTTTCCCGCGGTTCGCCTCTGTATGCAGCAGAGGCTCCTCATGGACAACGAACCCAAATGCCCGCATTGCGGGAAAACCGTGCCCCCCGGCACGCCCCTGGGCATCTGCCCGGAATGCTTGTTAAAGGCGGGCGCTGACTCGCAAGGGCCCGGCGCGCAGGCCGCAGACCTCAAGTTTGAGCCGCCCACGCCCGCCGCCTTAGCGGCCCATTTCCCGCAGTTGGAGATTTTGGAATTCATCGGCCAGGGCGGGATGGGGGCGGTGTACAAGGCGCGACAGCCGGCGCTCGACCGCCTGGTGGCGCTGAAAATTTTATCGCCCAAGATGGATGAGGATCCCGGCTTTGCGGAGCGTTTCAGCCGCGAGGCCCGCACGCTGGCCAAGCTCAGCCATCCCAACATCGTCGCCGTTTACGACTTCGGGCAAACCGGCGGTTACCGCTATTTTGTGATGGAGTACGTGGATGGGCTGAACCTCCGGCAGTTGGAGCGCACGACGAAGCTCTCGCCGCGCGAAGCGCTCGGCATCATTCCGCAACTGTGCGAGGCACTGCAATTCGCGCACGACGCCGGTGTCGTCCATCGCGACATCAAGCCGGAGAATATTCTCGTGGACAAGCGCGGGCGGGTGAAGATCGCCGATTTTGGTTTGGCGAAATTGCTCGGGCCGGGCACGCGCGATTACACCATCACCGAGGCGGGCCATGTGATGGGCACGCCCCACTACATGGCGCCCGAGCAGGTGGAAAAGCCGCTGGAAGTGGACCACCGCGCGGACATTTATTCGCTCGGCGTGGTGTTTTATGAAATGCTCACCGGCGAGTTGCCGCTGGGGCGGTTTGCGTCGCCGTCGCAAAAAGTCCAGGTTGATGTGCGGCTCGACGACGTCGTGCTGCGGGCGCTGGAAAAGGAGCCCGAGCGGCGCTACCAGCAAGCCAGCCAGGTGAAATCTGCGGTCGAGACGATATCCAGCACGCCCGGAGGCGCGCCGAAGGAGAATGCCGCCACCGCCTTTTTCCGCGGCTTCACCAAGCCGGAGACGGGCAAGGCCGAGGCCATGTGGCAGGAAATTTCGGCGCGCAATTACCAATTGGACATCGGCAGTTGCCTCAGCCGCGGCTGGGCGTTGGTGAAAAGCGATTTCTGGCCCATGGTTGCGACGACGGCGCTGATTGTGGTGCTCTTGTCCGTGCTGGCTGCGGCCAGCAGCAATACTTACCAGTCGTCCGAGAACCAAGGCACGCACGTTAATGTCAATATGGGCTCCGGCGTGGTGTACATGCTGGTGGTCGGCCCTTTGGAGGGTGGGCTGGCTTGGTATTTCTTGCGCAAAATCCGGAAGCTGCCGGCCGACGTGAAAACGCCCTTTTCCGTTTTTGCCTTCGCCTTTCTCGATCTCTTTTTGGCGGCGTTTGTTTGCTATCTGCTGACTTTCTTCGGGTTTCTTTTCTGCCTGCTGCCCGGCATCTATCTGTGGGTGGCGTGGCGGTTTACGCTCGCGCTGGTGGTGGACAAGCGGCTGGATTTTTGGTCGGCGATGGAACTGAGCCGCAAGACGATTTCCCGCCAATGGTGGTCCTTTTTCGGTTTCGCGATTGTTTTGGGTCTCCTGTACATCGCCGGATTGCTGGCCTTCTGCGTCGGACAATTCGTGGCCATACCGATCACGATCGCGGCCTGGATGTACGCCTACGAAGACATTTTTGGGGCCACCGCGCAGAAAATTGAATAAAAATGAAAGAAAGTTGTGCGTTTTGGGCCGCGAGCGGAGGTTAGATATTTAAACGCGCGCAATGACTTTCGTCAAAATGCTCACTGCAACGCCAGGCGATGCCCAAGGGCGGGCAGTGGTCTTGGGCGATGATATCGGTCACAGCGGCCGCTCAGTAGCCATGGAGCGGGCGCGGTTTCTGCCGGAACGAAGCGGGTCAGGCCGTTCGTTCGCGGTGGGAATCGCGCCCGTAGTGGCGGGCCTTGGGGAGTTTTTAGAGGCGCGACTATTGAAGGTCGCCGATTCTGCATTTGTAGCGCGGCGCTTTAGCCCGCGCCCGGGATTATGCGAATAAAAAGGAGCGCGGGCTAAAGCTCCGCGCTACGAAACGGGCCTTTTTTCAAATTAGGACACTACCTGAAAACCCTTCGTTTTGACGAACCATCGTTTTTTTGCTATGCTGCGGTGGAATGAGGCATCTCGTCCGGGCGCTCCAGCGCCACTACCCGTTGATTTACCTGGCCTGCCATGTGGAGCATGTGAGGGCGCGCTCCACGCCCTACCGGCTCTCCACCCGGGATTCCGTTCTGTTGTCACATCTGGATGAAAAGGAGCCGGTTTCCGCCGCGGAACTGGCGCGGCATTGCGGCGTGGCGGAATCAACGATGTCCGCCACCTTGCAGCGCATCGGGGCGCAGGGTTATATCCAGCGGACACTCAAGCCCCGTGACCGTCGGATCGTCGAATTGCGCCTGACCGCACGGGGCGCCGAGGCCATGGCCGCGGCTTCAGTCCTCGATGAAAAGCACGTCGCCGGAGTGTTGCGACAACTTGCACCGGCCCAGCGCAACGCTGCCGTGGCGGGATTGGCGGTACTGGCGCAAGCTGCGCAGCGCTACCGCTTCAAAACCAAAAACCGGCGCATCCTCTCCACCTGATGAAGCCCCTTTACCCGACGACTCCGCCCGCCAAATGCCGTAAAATCATGACGACAACTTTTTATGTTCTGGGCGGAGGGATGGTTGCCCTCATTCTTTTAATGGCGGTGATTGGCGCCTGCCTGCCGTCAGCCCATGTGGCTTCCCGACAGGCGGTTTTTCATCGGGCACCGGCGGAGCTTTATGCCATGGCGAGTAATTTTGCCGCGACGCCTTCCTGGCGCAGCGGTTTGCAGGGAGTCGAGATGCTGCCGACTCGGGATGGCCAAGTTTGTTTTCGCGAAAACGGAGGGCGGCGAGCGATAACTTACCAGGTGGTCGAAAACGATCCGCCCAAGAAACTCGCGCTCAAAATTATCGACGAGAATTTGCCCTTTGGCGGGATTTGGACCCTCGAATTCCTGCCCGCCAGCGAGGGCGCCACCATGCGCATCACTGAAAACGGTGAAATAAAAAACGTACTTTTTCGCTTCCTCGCCCGTTTTGTTTTTGGCTACACAGCGTCCATGGATGCGTACCTGCGCGATTTGGGGAAAAAGTTTGGCGAAGAGGTCACGCCGCAATCCGCGCCATGGAATTAGATGGAATGCGGATGGGCTTGTCCGCTGCTGGCAGCAGGCGGGCACCTAAAAGGGGAGTCCGCGTTGCGGCGGCAGGAGGGCCCGAGAATGGAGTCGGATGGTGCTGCTCCACTCTTGCCAGCGGGCCCGGCGGGCGTATTGCTTCATTTATGCAAAAACCCTTTTGGCGTTTGGGTGCGATGGCCGCGATTTTTTTGACGGGCCTCTGTGGTCTGGCTGCGGCCCAGAGCGGGCCGGCCCCAACCGGCGCGGTGGGCCCGGATCCGGCGGCGGCCGCCGTGCCGGAAGTATTTCGCAGCCGGCCCCTTCGCGTCGTCACGCGGTTGATTCCGCCGTTTGTGATGAAAGGCGACGACGGCAAGTTGCAGGGCTTCAGCGTGGATTTGTGGAACGCCCTGGCGGCGCGGCTGAATTTGAAAACCGAGTACCTGGCGCCCGCGCCGGATGTGGCGGCCTTGCTCGCGGAAGTCAAGACGGGGCAGGCCGAGGTCGGGATTGCGGCGGTGTCCATCACTGCGGAGCGCGACCGGGATGTGGATTTTTCGCAGCCGATGTATGAATCGGGCTTGCAGATTGCGGTGCGCGATGTGGCGGTGAGCGGGCCGCGCCGGGAATTAAACGAGATCGCAGGTGTGCTCTTGTCGTCCACGATGCTGCACTTATTCGGGCTGATGCTGATCTCGGCGGTGATCATCGCGCACATCGTGTGGCTGGTGGAGCGCCGGCACGAGGAGGGCGGGGTGGTCGAGCACAAGCGCTACATCCCCGGCATTTTTAAGGCCTTTTGGTGGTCGATGGGCACCATCGGTTCGCAGGTGGATGAGATGCCACGCACCTGGCTGGGTCGGCTGATTGCGCTGTTCTGGATGTTCTGCGCCATCGTGTTCGTTGCTTATTTCACCGCTGCGGCCACGACGTCGTTGACCGTGAAATCCCTCAAAGGCGCCATTCAGGGGCCGGGCGATTTGCCGGGCAAATCGGTGGCGGCGTTGACGGGCAGCACAGCGGCGGCGTTTGCGAAACAGCACAAGGCGAAGGTCACCGAGGTGGACGATCTGGCCGCCGCGATGAAATTGCTCGCGAGCGGGCAGGTGGCCGCGGTGGTGGCCGACGCGCCGGTCTTGCAGTACTACGCGGCGAACGACGGCCAGGGCCAGGTGCAACTGGCGGGCGACGTTTTCCGCAAGGAATTTTACGGCATTGTCGTGGCCAACGACAGCACGCTGCGCGCGCCGATCAACACCGCCTTGCTCGAGATGGAGGAAGACGGCTCCTACCAGGCCCTCGTGGACCAGTGGTTCAAGCCAGATAACGCGGGCGGGTGAGGGGTGTTTTTTTCACCGCGAAGGCGCGAAGGGCGCGAAGCGAAGATTCAAAATTGAAATCCTTATCATATAAAGTGCAGACCCAAGTTCCGGGTTCACATCATTGTTGCAGTGTGGCATGATATCTACCTTGTCCTTTCTTTGTAATTACATAGGTGGCCGCACAGTCAGGCCTCGTAAATGTTTCAGAAATATCCATTTTAATTTCAGATTCAAAAGAAACCTCCTCCTTCTTAAAACTGGGCATAATACCTGCAGGAGTGTGGAAATCGGTTCTCGGCGTGCCTGGATGCTCGCCGTGATTTAGCGGATGTAGTTCAACCTGCCAGTTTTTAACCTCAATGGTTTGTCCCTTATAGATAATTTTCATATTAGTTCACTCCTGCATTTTAATTGAAGGAGAGTGGTTCGGTTTGGCACGACGGATATAGAGAATGAACAAGGCCGAGATGCTACCAGCCACAAGCGCCCAAACCTCTGGCTCGGGAATGACTGCGATGCCAGTGGTGCCGCCGCCTAAGCCCGTAATAAGTGAAGTGTTGATCGCTGTTCCCGAGAGGTCGTACTTGCTTACTGTGCCTTGATCATCGCTGGAGATATAAAGATTGCCGCCAAACACCGTCAGGCCAAAGGGCTGACTGAAAGACGGAATCAAAGTGGAACTAACCGTTGCCCCTGAGGTGGTGTATTTCCCAATGGGGCCCGTGTTATTGTTGGCGACAAATAAATCCGTTCCAGATACCGCGATACCGTAGGGTTGGCTCAAACCCGATATTAGCGCTGCGTTCACCAAAACACCGGAGGTGGTGTATTCAGCAACCCCATTGTCGCCGAAGAGCGAGATATACAAACTGGTTCCAGAAGCCGTAAGGCTCGCGGGGTCATTTAGCCCGGAGATGAGAGCAGTATTCACTGGGGCTCCCGTCGTGGCGTCGTATTTGCCGATGGTGCCGTCGCCCCGATTCGAGACGAAGATATTGCCCCCTAAAACCGCAATGCCATCAGGGTGATTAAGTCCCGAAATCAGAGAGGCATTCACCGTCGCTCCCGAGGTGGTGTATTCACCGATGGTATTATTGTTATAATTTACAACAAATAGGTTTGAGCCCGACACCGTGATCATTTGCGGGAAGCTCAAGCCCGATATGAGAGTAGCGTCAATGGTTGTGCCCGAAAGGGTGTATTCGCCAATCGTGCCGGAATCAGAATTCGCGACAAAGATCTGTCCGCGAGCCGTGGCGGCCAAGAGCAGACTCAGGAAAAGGGCTTGATATCTCATGGCGGTACCGTACATTATTGAAAATCGTTTTCAATGGTATTTTGTCAACTATTTTCAATGATTTGCCAGACTGAGCCTTATGGGCCAGAACACGCGTTCGCAGGGGATTTCGTTTACCCATGCGATGTGGGATGAGATTGAGGCGCGCTGCCGCGAGCTGAAATGCGGTCGCAGCCAGTATTTTCAGATGCTCGTTGAGGCTGATTTACTGGCTCGGCCCGAAACTCATGCCCACAAGAGCGATGGCAAGTGGCATTTTTACCCTGAATCGGGGGCAAGAAGTCAGCGAGCGGGCAAATAGCATTAAATGGAGGGAAGGAGCCTGCATTGACGTAACGCGTGTCTTGGCACGAAAACACCTTCGAGCAGAGTACAGGTTTGCCGTACTAGCGGCCTTTTTCATTGCCTAGACGAGGGCGCGGGCGTAGATTTTGTGGATGAGCACGGTGCAGGAAATCAGGGCCGCCATCGCCAAGCTCTCGCTGGAAGAGCGGGCGGAAATTGTCGCGGAACTGGCCGATTGGCCTGACGACGAGTGGGACCGCCAGATGAAGGCCGACGCCGCGGCGGGCAAGTTTTCCAACCTCAATCGCGAGGCCGATGCGACCGTGCGGACGGGTTCGGCCAAACCCTTGACAGATATTTTGCGCGAGCCGTGAAAATTTTCAGTACTGGCACGCCGGAATTCTGGCGGCTCTATCGCGCTTTGCCCGTGGAGGCGAGAGCCCTGGCGCAAAAGAATTACCAGCTTTGGCAGGCCAACGCCTTTCATTCCTCCTTGCGCTTCAAGCCCTTGGGTGGATCAAATTGGTCGGCGCGGGTAGGCGATCATTTTCGCGCGGTCGGAAAGTTTTCCGGCAGCAATTTTATCTGGGAATGGATAGGCACCCACGAGGAGTACAACAAGCGATTTTAGGGCGCTAATTAGTGCGCGATGTGGCGGAGCGAGATCTGCCGTCAAAGAAAAGGAAGAACTGGCTACCCCGATTTTGATCGAGTCTTTGCGCTTTACGACTTCCCTGTGCCCTGTGGCTCGCTCGTGGCCGCGCGGTCTTTGGGCTGGTCGTCCTCGTCGTCGTCGTGCACGTAGTAATTGCGGTACGATTTGTCGTAGTAGCTGGTGTAGTAGTAGCTGGCGACGGAGAGGCTGATTTGGTTGAGGATGGCCCCGAAGATGGGCACATTGCCCTCGAGCAGACGGCGCAAGTTGAGCTTGGCGGTCTTGCGTTTGACGGAGTTGAATTTGATGACGTAGAGCACGCCGTCCACCGCGGGCAGCAGGTTCAGGGCGTCGCTCACGGCGCCGACCGGCGGGGAGTCGATGAAGATGCGGTCGTACTGCTGGCGCATCTTGGCGAGGAAGTCCGCGAACTCCCGGCTATTGAAGATCTGCGTGGGGTTGCGGGCCTTGCCGCCGGTGGTGAGAATGTCGAGGTTGGGGAACACGTCCTTATTCATGCATTCCTCAAGCGGCCGGCCTTCGACCAAGTGGGTAAGGAGACCTTTTTCCTGTTTCTCCATGCCCATGGATTTGCCCACGTTGGGCATGCGCAAGTCGCAGTCGACCACGAGGACGCGCTCGCCGTGCATGGCGTAGGTGATGCCGAGATTCGTGGTGACGAAGGATTTGCCCTCGGACGGAACCGTGGAGGTGACGAGAATGGCGCGGGCGTTCTTGGCGGCGTCGTTGAGCTTGAGGGACGAATAAATCGAGCGGAAGGACTCCGTGGCGCGGCGGTCGGTGTTGGTCGCCACGGCTTGGGCCTTCTCGGTGATGTTCAAGTGCCGGATGCGCGGCACGATGCCCAGCAACGGCAGGCCGACGACGGACTCGATGTCAAACGCGGTCTTGATGCGGTCGTCCAGAAAGGCGACCAGAAAGGCGATACCCAGCCCGCAAACCAAGCCGCCGACGAGGCCCACCATCACATCGAAGGGGATGTTGGGCACGACGGCCCGGGGGTTGACGGGGGCCTTGTCCACCACGCGGTAGTTCGGCGCTTCCATTTCGTATTTGGCCTGCTCGTGTTCGACCGTGGATTGCAGCTCCTTGTACATGCTCTGGGCGACATCGAGTTCCTGCTGCAAGCGGTCATACGATGTCTGCACGCCCGAGAGGGCGATGTTTTCATCAATCAATTGCTGTTTTTGCGCGAGCGACTGGTCGTAATTGCGCTGCGCCGATTGATAATCGGTGAAAACGGTTTGCGTGGCGGACTCGACGGCACTCCCTAACTCATCATCCAGTTGGGACAACTGTTGGGTCAGGGCGATGATGTCGGGATGTTTCGGGCCGTACTTCTGGCCCAAATTAGCCAGTTGGGTGGTGAAGCTGGTTCTTTCTTTCAAAAGCTCCGACACGCGGGATTGACCGCCGATCGAGGAAAGGTCCCACAGGGGCTTCTTGGCGGCCTGCTGGTCCTGCACCTGTTTCCAGCGAATTTCGGCGGCGTCGAGAATGCGTTTGTTTTCGGTGACGATGCCCGTCTGCTGCTGCATGGCGGAGGCATCGATGTTGTTCTCCTTCTTCAGGGAGACCAGGCCGTACTTTTTCACCATCTCGCTCATCTTGGCTTGAATGGCCTCGACGTTTTTCGATTGCTCCGCAGCGCGGACGGACAGGCTTTCGACGGCCTTGGCCGTGTTGCTGGCCGTCTCGTTGAGGGCCCGGGTGATAAAGGCATCGGCAAACAAGTTCGCCACGGTGGCGGCGATTTCCTTGTCCGGGTGCTGAAAGCCCACATTGATGATGAGCGACATGCGCACCGGAGTGACCGTGCGCTTGTTCATCAAGATCTGCTGGGGGTTCGTCTGCTGCATGAACGAGTACCCATTTTCGTACGGCGCCATCAGCTTCTTCATTTCCGCATTGGTCAGCCGGTTGGCGACGTCGGCCGCCACCTGGGGCGACTGCATCAATTGCAGGCGGGTCGTAAAGTCTTCCGGCGTGACGACGCGATTATTCGGGTCAGTGACCGTGACGTGGGTGTCCGGTTCGCGAAAGACCTGCACGGTGGCCTGGGTGTAGTACTCGGGGGTTTTGTTCAGCGCATACAGGACGCAGGCGACAAAGATGACGAAAAAGGTGACGATGACGTACCAGATGCGTTCCCGCAAAATCAGCAGGTAGTCGCGAAAGGTGCGGGCCGGGGCCGGTTCGCCGCCGCCTTGGTAACCGCCGCCACTGCCATAGCCATAGCCGTAGTAGTAACCACTGTAGGCGCCGTAGCCATAATTGCCGTAATTGCCGTAACCACCATATCCCTCATTGCCGGACGACTGGGGAGGAGGAGCTTGTTTTTTCATGAGTTGTGCGAGTTGGGCGCCAAAAGCAGGGAAAAAGAGGGAGCAGGTACCAGCGGGGTTCCACCATTAGAAGCCGATGGCGTCTTCATCCACGAAGATGCTGTCACCGTCCTGCAGTGGAATGTCGTATTTGGCGTCCCGCATGGCGGCCTTGATGTCGGCCTTGATTTTGATCGGAGCCCCATTGGGCACTTTGCGGGTGACGGTGACCACTGGGTTGGTGATGCGGGTGGGCCCGCCGGCCGCCGAGATGGCGGACACCAAGGTCAACTGTTCTTCCGGCGGAATTTCAACCCAGCCCGGATGGCCGACCTGGCCGTTGACGCTAATGCGCCGCGGCGCATAGGCGGCGACCATCACTGAAACCTGCGGTTTGATAAAGAATTGCCCGTCGATATAGGCTTTTTTGATTTTGTCGGTGGCCTCGTTGATGGTCAGGCCGGCCACTTTAATCGGCTGCTCGAGCAGGTACAATTGGATGGTTCCGTCCACCGCAATGCGCGCTTCCTTGGAGCCCCGAGTGTCATCGGCCAGTTCGATGCGCACCGTATCCGTGGCGCGCAAAAGGTAGCTGGTGCTATTGATGTTGCTGCCGGCATTGGAGTCGGCGGTGGTGCCGGTGGGGGCGGTGTTGCCGGACGCAGTGGGGGCGGAGGCCGTTGGCTTCGTGCCTGAGGCCGTCGGTTTCGCGGCGGTATTCGCCGTGCTCGTTTGCGCGTAGGCGGTGGAGAAAGTGCAGGCCAGGGCGAGGAGGGAGAGAGAGAGTTTCATGACGGATCTTGGGTGGAAAAGAAGTTGGAGGAGAAAGGAAAAATGAGAGGCGTTTGGGTGGCGGGAGACAGTGAGTGGATGTCCGAAGATGAAAGTGGGCGACTTTACCCGAAAGTGAAAACCCCGGGTGTGCGGGATTTGCGAGGATTTTCATCCCCGACGGCGAGTGAAACCCACTCGAGATCCGGCACCGCGAACGAGCCGGCCTTGAGCACCGAATGTAGTTTGTGGCGCATTGGCTGGCAACTGTAAAACAGGGTGAACGGAATGGGGTCTTTGCCGGGGCGGAGGCGGAACGATGAGTTTTTCCGGTCGAACGCAGGCGCGGGGGTTTTGGCGGGCGGGGTGCGGTCGCGGATGACAGAGGTGATCGAGGACGCGGACCTTTTTTGTTGCGGTGCTATGAACCCGAGCATGAGGAGCGGCATGGAAAAGGTCAACGGGCGGAGGCGTCCGCGATGTAAATCTTTCGTCATGGTGCGGGTGGGGCCCGGGCTAATTTTCACCCGCACGCGGCGGGAAAATCGCCACTGCGTTTATTGATATTGAGTATCAAATTAAAATATAATTCCGCGGGCGGGAATGACGCCGGCCTTAGTTGCCGGCGGGGGTCGGAGCAGGCGCGGTTTTGGCCGTCGCCAAAACCTTTTCAATTTTCCCGATATAGGTGCGGGCGCCGGCGAAGTCATAGCCTTCGAGTTTTCCGAGTTCACGGCCCGCGCTGTCCGCGAGGACGACCGTGGGCAGGGCCTTGAGGTTGTAATTGATCGCCAGCTTTATGTTCTGCTGCATCAAGGCTTCGGGCTGGTGCTGCAACTGGGGAAAGTCCACTTTTACCAGCACGAGATTTTTGTCCGCGTAATCTTTAAAGGGCTGCGTGTTGAAAACCTCGCGATCCATGGCGATGCAGGGAGCGCAGGAGTCCGAGCTTTCCAAATCCAGGAGCAGGAATTTGTGCTCGGCCTGCGCCCGTTGCAGGGCGGCGGCGTAATCTTCCGTCCACGTCACCTGCGCGAAGGGCTCGACCGGAGCTCGATTACAACCACCCGCCAGGAGCGCCAGCAGCAGCAAAGCGACTCCGGCCGGCATTGAGATGGAGCGGAACATGAAAAAAGGCGCGTATGCGCAGGGCTTACCGGTTGGCGGCTTCTTCCGCGGCCTCGGCTTCCTGGCGTTTGCGGTAAATGCGTGCGCCGACGATGATGGCGGCTTCGTAAAGGAGGTACATCGGTCCCGCCATGAACATCAGCGTCACCGGATCCTGGGACGGCGTGACGACCGCAGCAATGATGAGGATGATGATAAAAGCGTGGCGGCGGTAGCGCCGCATGAAGGCGGCCTCGACCACCCCCACCGCCATCAACGCCACCAGCACCAGCGGAAACTCAAAAATCACGCCCGTGCCCAGGGTGAACCAGGTCACCAAGTCGAAATATTCTGGCGCGGTCAATTGGACGTTGAGGTCCAGGGATTCGCTCAGGCTTAGTCCGATGCGGAGCGCCGCAGGCAATAATACGAAATAGCAGAGCAGGGCGCCAAAAATGAACAGGCCCAGGGCGGAGCCCAGGGCAGGTTTGAGCAGGCCCTTTTCCCGCTTCGTCAGGCCGGGCGCGACAAACTGGGTGATGAAATAGGCAATAAAGGGCAGTGACAGCCCGATGCCCCCATAAATTAGCACGTCAAACGCCACGGCAAACCCGCCGAAAGCGGTTGTGGTCATCAATTTGAAGGTGTCGACTTTTTCCGGCGGCTCGGCCTGTTGGAGGGGGAAAAGCAAAATCTTGTACAACCACGGAAAGGCCAGACCGGTCACCATCATGCCGCCCATCAGCGAAAGCACACTTTTGATGATGGTCATGCGCAAATCCTCCAGATGGTCGAGGAAACCCATCTCGCCGCCGGGGCGCTTTTTGTCGAGGGTGGTTTCGCCGTCCGCATCGTCGGAATCGCCGAGAAAGTCATCGTCTTCCTCCTCTTTCACGGGCTTGGGCGGTCGGCGGGGCCGGCGCTGGTCTGCGGCAGAGCGAGCCAGCACGGGTGCTTGTGTGGGAGAGGGCGCGGGAGCCGGAGCGGGAGAAGGCGTTTCTGTTGGCGCGGGCGCGGGCTCCGCAGGAGGGCTGGGGCTGGCGTCTGTGCCCGCGGGTAGGGCCGGGGTCTCCGCGGGCGTGGCGGGAGGCGGCCCAGAGCCAGGCTCGGCAGGAGGGGTTGGGTCCGAATGGGGCAGGCCCGAGGCACCCGTGGGGTCGGGGTTCGCGGACGCATCCGCCGGGTCTTGGGAGCCGGGTGTGGACATAAAGGATTACTATAACACAACTATTTCGCCGGACGGCGAACCGAAAAATGGGGTCAGCCCAAGTTACCACCCGCCGCTTGGACGGTAAAATATGTGGGCAACGTCGAACGGAGAGCGGTGGAGTGGGCTGGCCCGGGAACAACAACCCGCCGTGGCCCGGGGTTCCGTGGGGGCCGAGAATTAGCAGCTATTTCCGGTTCACGATTGACAGTTGCGCCTGTGGCGGTATGGAAAAGTCGTTTGCCCCCGGTCTCCCGGCCGGGGTTTTTTATCGCACCGGCCCGCCGGTGCCCAGTTCCTTAACCCGCAACCCGCTTCCGAGGATGTCTTCCAAGTCCCGCACCAAATCCGCCGCCAAGGCGACCCGCAAACCGGCCTCCAAAGCCAAAGCTTCCGCCAAGAATGGCGCCAAGGCCAAGGGCGCCAAATACGTGTATTCGTGGGGCGCGGGCCGCGCCGATGGCGACGGTTCGAAGAAAGCCCTCCTCGGCGGCAAGGGCGCCAACCTCGCCGAGATGGCCCGCATTGGGCTGCCGGTGCCTCCGGGGTTCACGATTACGACGGAGGTTTGCAATTATTATTACGACAACCGCCGCACTTATCCCGCCGGGCTCCAGCCCCAGATCGCGGCCGGCATCGCCGCCATTGAGAAGATTATGGGCGTCAAATTCGGCGATGCTTCGGCCACGCCCCTGCTCGTCGCCGTGCGCTCGGGCGCGCGTGATTCGATGCCGGGCATGATGGACACGATTCTCAATCTCGGCCTCAATGACGACACCGTCCTCGCGCTGGAACGCGCCACCGGCAATTCGCGTTTCGCCTGGGACTGTTACCGCCGCTTCATGCAGATGTACGGCGACGTCGTAATGGGCGTGCAAAAGCTGCCCGGCGAAGACCACGAGCCTTTTGAAACCGTCATCAGCGACCTCAAGCAGGAGCGGTACAAGGACCCCGAAGCCGAGGACACCCGCCTTTCCACCGAGGATCTGAAGAACCTCGTGCAGCGCTTCAAGCAGCTCGTCAAGGCCCGCACGGGGAAGGATTTCCCGTCCGATCCGTGGGAGCAGCTCAAAGGCGCCGTGGGCGCAGTGTTCGGTTCGTGGATGAATGACCGCGCCATCGTTTACCGCCGCAAGTACGGCATTCCGTCGGAGTGGGGCACCGCGGTCAACGTCCAGGCGATGGTGTTTGGCAACACCGGCGACTTGTCCGGCTCGGGCGTGGCGTTCACGCGCGACCCGGCCTCGGGCGAAAAGGTGTTTTACGGCGAATTCCTCATGAACGCCCAGGGCGAAGACGTGGTGGCCGGCGTGCGCACGCCGCAGCCGGTGCTCGAATTGAAGGGCGTCATGCCGGACGCGTATGCGGAGCTGGATCGCATCCGCACCGCGCTCGAAAAGCACTTTAGCGACATGCAGGACTTCGAGTTCACCATCCAGGAGCGCAAGGTATTCATGCTCCAGACGCGTAACGGCAAGCGCACCGGCGTCGCCGCCGTCCGCATCGCCTGCGAGATGGTGAAGGAGAAACTCATTGATTGGAAAACAGCCATCACGCGCGTTCCGGCCGACCAGTTGGACCAGGTGCTCGCGCCGGTGTTCGACCGCGTGGCCCTCAAGACGACGCAAGCCGTCGCCACCGGCCTGCCCGCGGGCCCGGGCGCGGCTTCCGGCAAGATTTACTTCAACGCCGAGCGCGCGGTCGAATCCGCCGCCAAGGGCGAAAAAGTGCTGCTCGTGCGCATCGAGACTTCGCCCGAAGACTTGCGCGGCATGATCGCCGCCGAGGGCATTCTCACCGCGCGCGGCGGGGTCAGCTCGCACGCGGCGCTCGTGGCCCGGCAAATGGGCAAGGTCTGCGTGTGCGGCGCCAGCGCGTTGCACATTCAATACGAGAAGGCCACCCTCACCGTCGGCACCCATATCTTCAAGGAAGGCGACTGGCTCTCGATTGACGGCACTTCCGGCACCGTTTACGCGGGCCAGGTCAAGACCCAGCCGTCCGACGTCATCCAGGGATTGCTTCACGGCGACACCGCGGCGCGCCAGGGCTCGACCTATAAGAACTTCGTGCAGCTCATGGACTGGTGCGCGAAAGTCACCCGCCTGCAAGTGCGCACCAATGCCGACAGCCCCGACCAGACGCGCAACGCCATTTCGTTCGGTGCTTCCGGCATCGGTCTGTGCCGCACCGAGCACATGTTCTTCGAGGGCAACCGCATTTACGCCGTGCGCGAGATGATTGTGGCCGAGTCCATCGAGGCCCGCCGCGCCGCGCTCGCGAAACTGCTGCCCTTCCAGCGCAGCGACTTCGCCGGCATCTTCACCGAACTCAAGGGCCTGCCCGCCACCATTCGCCTGCTCGACCCGCCGTTGCACGAATTCCTCCCGCACGACGACGTGACCATCCGCGAGACCGCCGAGAAAATCGGCGTGAAGCCGGAGCTCGTCAGCCGCCGCGTGGCGGATTTGCATGAGTTCAACCCGATGCTTGGTTTCCGCGGTTGCCGCCTGGGCATCGTGTATTCCGAAATTTCCGAGATGCAGTGCCGCGCCATCTTCGAAGCCGCCGCCGAGGTGCAGAAAAAAGGCCTCAAGGTGAAGCCGGAGATCATGATCCCGCTCGTGGGCTTCAGGAAGGAATTGGACCTCCAGGTGGAAATCGTCCACCGCGTGGCCGCCGAAGTGGCCCAGGAAAAGAAAACGAAGTTCAACTACCTCGTGGGCACGATGATCGAAGTGCCGCGCGGCGCGCTGACCGCCGACGAGATTGCGCACACCGCGCAGTTCTTCTCCTTCGGCACCAACGACCTCACCCAGACCGCCCTCGGCATGAGCCGCGACGACTCGGGCTCGTTCCTGCCGAAGTATCAGGAGCTGGAAATCGTGAAGAAGAACCCCTTCGCGAGCATCGACCAGACCGGCGTCGGCAAGCTCATGGAAATCGCCGTCAAGGGCGGTCGCGGCACGCGCCCCGACATCAAGCTCGGCATTTGCGGCGAACACGGCGGCGATCCGGACAGCGTGAAGTTCTGCCACAAAATCGGCCTCACCTACGTTTCCTGCTCACCGTTTCGCGTGCCCACGGCCCGCCTCGCGGCGGCGCAGGCCGCGCTGGCGGACGCAGCGAAGAAGAAGTAAGCGAAAGCTCCGGCTCTGCGGTTACCAAGCACGGCGCGCCCACTCGGCGCGCCGTGCTTGTTTTATGGGCAAAGCGCGGGATTCAACCGGCGCTCACCACCATTTTTGCGCGTGAGTTTCTTGGCAGGAACCAGGCCGTGAAGGCCAACAGGCAAAACGGCCAGCAGAAGGAAAGCAACGGGCCCACGAAGTGCGTCACGGAGTTGTCGTTGCTCAAATCATCGATCAGAGAGAGGCCAAAAAAGGATTGGAGGCCGGTGAGCGCTTTTACCCCCAGAATCGCGCCGAGCCCAGCGAGCACGAAGCGCCAACGTGACGGAAAGAGCTGGGCGGGATCAATGAGCGCGGGTTTTAGCCAGCAGCGCCGAACAGCCCGCCCCGCCATAATAACGGGTACAACAAGGACGGCCAAATACCAAACATAGATGGAAAATACTGGCGGACCCGGCGCGAAAATATCCGCCGGCTTGAGCTGGAAGACGTCGCAAAGGCCTAGAATCCAAAAATGCAGAACGCTTTGTCCAAGGCTCGCGCCCAAGCCACCCAGCATGATCCAGAAAAGCCGCTCGCGCCACGCCCGCGACGGCTCCGCTTTAATAAACTCGGTGGCCAGGGGCGCAGCGGCGCCTAAGCGATGTCGGGCGAGGAGAAAGGCCTCCGGCTCGCTCAGGTTGGGTGCGCGCAATTCCGCGTAAGACTCGCGCAGGTGTAGTTCCAGTTCGTGAAGATCTTCGGGCGACAAGCCAGGCTGGTCGGCGAGTTCCTCACGCCAGGCAGTGACGGCGGCATTTAAGTCGAAAGGAGAGGTAGCTGCCCTTTTCATAGTGAGATGGGTTCGACGGCAAACAAATGGCGAATCATTGGATCGCTCTTTTGGCTGGGAGACGATGAGTGTTTGGCGCCAGCAGCAGAATGAGGACGGCTAGGGCAATATAGTGGGTGAGCTGTCTCACGGGATCGCGCTCAGCCGGTGACCAATGCCAAACGGGCAAATCTGGCCGATAGAGCATGTGAAAATAGTCTGAATCCATCATGGCCAGATATGCCACCACAGTTGCGACCGCCGTCCGCGACCAACTTCCCGCTACCCACGCGATAAGGGTCGCCGGACGGTCTCCGGCGAAGGGAGCCATCAGTGCCACCAGACACAAGAAATGACCGGCAGCAAAGATCAAACTCCAGCCCCAAGATGGCACCATGGTGTTGGATGCGACGGCCTGATCGAGCCAGTCCAACAGCGAGTCACGCCAGAATAAATCTACATCCTTAACAAAAAAGCTGAAGGCGAGACCAAACGTAATCCAGCGAGCCGCCTCTCGCCAGATGGGGAGCGGAGCCACCGTCCTGTGTGCGTGCGACTGACTCATGGGGGCGAGACCACTGACGAACAGCGTAAAAACCAGCAGAGTCAGCAAGGGAGTTGCATCAAAGGAGTAGAATATAAATTTGTCATAAGCCATCCAATGGCTAAACCCGCGCTGAAATTCTTCGGCAAGCAGGGGTGGAACAAGGCAGGCCGCGGCCAGGCCCATTTTCCAGCGCGAATTTAGCCGGCTCAGAAGCGCCCGGAGAAATCGGCCACGGCGTGACTGGGCCAAATAAATGAGCAGCAAAAGGAGTGGAAGCTGGCTCAGTCGAAGCCAGTCTCTCAGAATACTCAGGGCCGAGAAAGTGTGCCCAGGTAGCAGGAGATCAATTAAGTTGACGATCGCATTGGTCAACGGGTTGGAGGCGGCCGCCCAAGCCGACCAGAAAAATACCCCCAGCACCATCCACCAGAGCCGCAGCCGCCAGACTTTGCCGGGCTCGGCATGGAAAAACTCAGTGGCGATGGCCTGCGGCTCACCGAGTCGTTGGGAGGCGAGCGCAAACGCGGCCGAGGCGTCAAGACCTTGCTGTTGAAAATCAACCACGCTCTCGCGCAGGTGGCCTTCCAATTCCTGGGCGTCGGCCGGGGCGAGGCCCGGTCGCTGCAAAAGTTCCTCGCGCCAGGCGGCGATGGCCTGGGTCAGATCGAAACGGGGCGGAGTTTCCATAAGCGGCACAGGGTGTTGTGGACGGTGAGCCATTGCGCCTTTTCCGTTTTCAGCGCGCGGCCTCCGTCGCGGGTTAAAGTGTAGTAGCGGCGTTCCCGGCCGTTTTCCTCCTGCCGCCATTCGGAGGCGATGAGCCCCTCGCCTTCGAGGCGGCGCAGCACGGGGTAAAGCATCCCGTCAGCCCACTCGATTTTTTCCTCGGAGAGTTCGCGCACGCGCCGGGTGATGGCGTAGCCGTAGCTTTCACCCACCTCGAGAATGGACAAAATCAGCGGGCGGGCCGAGGCGGCGACGAGGTCTTTGGCGAGCATGACCCGCACTGTACGTAGAAGTTCTACGTATGTCAAGCGCGGTCCGACAAAATATTTTTAATCCGGGCCGCGTACGGGAATCACCCTTTGGCGGCGGCGCGCCGCAGGCGGTCGTTGATGGCGGGGCCGAGGCCTTCCGGTGGGGCGGTTTCGCACCAGATCTGGGCATAGCTGCCGGCGTCCAGCTTCCGCAGCAAATCGTAAAGCGTGCGCGCGGCTTCGGCGAGGTCGCCGTTTTCACTCAACCAAAAGGCTTCGGTATTGGGCGGCGGCACGTCACCCGCTGGCGGGCGGCGCAGGCGAATCCAGGCGGCGCGTTTGCCGAGGGGCGGAGGCGAGGGCGCCGCGCCCGGGTCGAGGAGGGCAAAAGGAGTCTTCGGGCTGTAATGGCGGGGCAACATCCCTGGCGCGAGCAGGCCGGGCGAACTTCCGGAAACGGGTGTGGGAATTGTACTGGATGAGGGTTGCGTCGTGGCCGGACCGAGGAGCACCGGCTGGCCCAAAACCTTTTCCAACATTTCCGCCGTAATCGGACCGGGCCGGAGCAGGCGTGGCGGCGCGGCGGGGTCGCTCACGTCCACGATGGTGCTTTCGAGGCCGTGTTCGCACGGGCCGCCATCCACAATCCACGGGGCGCGGTCGCCGAGGGAATCGCGGACATGCTGGGCGCGCGTGGGGCTGATGTAACCAAAGGGATTGGCGCTCGGGGCGGCCAGCGGCAGTTTGCACGCGGCGAGGATGGTGCGCATCAACGGGTGCGCGGGCACGCGCAGGGCGACGGTGGCGCGGCCGGCGGTCACCAGGCGGGGCACGACCATTTTCTTTGTGACGACGAGCGTCAACGGCCCCGGCCAAAAGGCTTCGGCGAGCTTCAGCGCGAGCGGCGGAAAATGCGCGAGCGCTTTCAGGGCGTTTAAATCGAAGCCGTGCACGATGAGCGGGTCGAGCATGGGCCGGCCCTTGATGGCGAAAATCTTTTGCACCGCGGCCTCATCGAGCGCGTGGGCGGCCAGCCCGTAAACGGTCTCCGTGGGCAGGGCGACGACTTTGCCCGAGCGCAGCAGGGAGGCCACGCGCACCACGTCGGCGGGCGCGTCGGTGAGGAAAGGGGGTAGGACGGCCATGAGGCCTTCAACGTTGAACATCACGCTTCAAACATTCAATGCCCAACATCGGCCGGGCCTGGCGACTGCGCAGGGGCAAGGAGAAGCGAATCCCCATTATCGCAAAAACGCAAAATTCCATCCAGCCCTCGGCCAGGTTGGTGAACCTTAACTAAACCAGCCGAGGCACACGGCCTCTCTCCTTACTTCATCAACAGCAGACTGCGGGCGCGCTTGATGGTCTTGCTGATGTGGCGCTGCTCGTGCGCGGTCAGGTGGGTGATGCGGCGCGGGAGGATTTTGCCCGTGTCGGTGACGTGGCGCGTGAGGGCCTCAACGTCGAGAAAAGTGTACTCGCCCGGCGTTTTAGTTTGCGGCTTGGCAGCAGGAGTGTCCATGGAAGCAGGAAAGGGTGTGGAAAACCGCTTAGAAAAGCGGATTGGGCGGGCGGGCGCAAGCGGAAAGTGCGGCCCGCCGGGTGGGTCAACTTTGGGCCAGCAGGCGGGCGGTGATCAGTTCGCGCAGAGCGGGTTCGAGGGATTGGCTCCGGGCTTCAAAGAGTTGGCGGATCTCGGCCCACGGCGTGGGCCCTTGCGGGGTGAGAATGGGGGTGCGGTTGTGCAAGGGGTCGTCCGTGCCGGTGTCCACCCGGCTGTGGGTGAAGCCGGATTCCGTGCGCCAAGTAAGCGCGTTTTCGTGGTGCTTGCTGGGGTAGCAAAGCTGAAAACCGGTGACGGCGCCGGCGCCGTCGTGCCAGACGATGAGGTCGAGGAGGTCATCCTGAAACCAGCGGCGGTGGCTGGGACCATGTTCCTGGCGGACATCGGGAAATTCCGCGAGCATGACCTAAAACCGGCAACCGAGGGAAAGGATGCCGCGCCATTGGGGTGCGACTTGAGATTGGAATGTCTTGGTCTCGTAAACAGCGATGAACGACGAGTAGAGATTGCCCCATTGCAGCACGAGGCCGCTATAGGCTTCGGCGACGACGGGCTCCTTGTTGACCGAGGGGCTGCGGGCGAAGGTATTGCCGTCGAGCGTGATATCGCGGGCCACGGCGCGATCGTCCACGCCGAGGCAGACGTAGGCGGACAGCGACGAAAGATCCCAGCCAAAGGTCGGCGCTGCGGCGCCGGGGGCAAGATAGGATTGCGTGTCGACGCTCCCGAGGCGCGGGCGCGCGGGGCCGAAATCGCGCGGAAGATTAAATCCCACGCGTGTCATGATGCCGCCTTGAATATAATCCCAGCCGTTACCTGCCGTGGCCAAGGCATGCACTGTCACATCGTAATCGATGGGCCCGTGGTTCGGGGTCTCGACGTTGCTCAAGGGCGCCGGCAGACGCCAGTCCTGGCGGTAGGTGAGTTGCAGCACCGGCTCGTTCTTAAGCTGGTAGCCCCAGCCGCGCGGGTGAGTGACATTGATGGTGTCGTGCCAGGAGGTTTGCAGGGCTTCGGCGCCGGATTCCGGGCCCACCCAGCCGAGGTTCAGTTCCAGGACCGCGCGACGCATGGCGGTTTGACGCACGGCGTCGATACCGAGGCCGACCCAGCCGGCCCACGGCCGGTCATTCGGGTTGGGCGGCACGCGCGAGATATTCGACGGCGTGTACATGTTTTGCTGGGCGTAAATCGACGAGGAGACGGACGATGAGGCATCGTGCAGAAAATTGATGTCGTCGAACAATGAGCCGGCGAATTTCGGAATCGCAGGCACGCCATCCCAGGTGGCGTAGTTGGGGCTCGAATAGGCCAGGCGCAGGACATTGGTCAAATCGCGGTCAGTGCCGAAATAGGTGTCGTTTTCATCCGACACCACCCAGAGACCGTCGGGAAAGGCGCGCGCCGGGGTTGACGACGTCGTCGTGGCGGGAGCAGCGGCGGCAGTGGCGGCCGCAGGAGTTGGCGTAGCGGTCTGGGCCGCGGCGGACGAGGCCACCAGCGCGGCCAAGACGAGTGCAAATAACGAATGAAAACGATTCGGCGCAAGTGAGTGCATGGGAGGAATTTAGGAAGTGTGTAGGACTGAGCAATCCCTAAGGGAGCGCCGCTAGGCGATTCACCCAATTAACCCGCAAAGGATACCCCGGCAAGGCCTATTCGGTGGTGAAAGAGTTGACGAAAGGCGAAATTTTTGCCATTTTGAGCCCCTTGCCTAAGGGGGCAGGTTACTTGGATTCATTTAAACAAGCCGGTCGCGTGCAGCACCGGCTTATTTTATCGGCGCCCGCCGCTCAAAAAATCTTATGGAACTTACCTTTGAAGTGATTCACGAAACCGAAGGCAGCTTTGTGGCCGCGTGCTACAGCGAGAATATATACACGGAGGGCCTGTCGCTCGAGGAATTGCACGACAACATCGTCTCGGCCATCGATGTCAAATTCAAGGGCCGGACCAAGCCGGAGCCCTCGGCGGTGCGGCTGATGGTATTTCGGGAATAAGAGGCGGAACTGCGTTGGGCTAATGGGCCGGGTTTTTACCGATTCTGGACAGTGGAGTTGTCCCCGTTGAAGAACCCGATCACGGATTTATTGTTGTACTTTTCGAACTTAATCGAGGTGCTGTGCCGGTTATTGACCTGAACGGACAAAGTGCCCACTGCGGCGGGACTGGACGAGGAAAAGCTGCCGCCCGGCGAGCGCAGCACGGCAAAAATCACCTGGCTGGTTTGCATGGGAAAGAGGACCACCACTTTGGCCTTGGGGCCGCGCACGATGCGCAGGCGCAGGCCCGAACTCACCGTTTGGTTGTCCTGATCGAACAGCACCAAGTAGAGATGCAGGACGGTCTTCTGGGCCACGCTGGCCGGACTGGCATAGGTGAAGCGGGCGAGGATGGCCGAGGGCGCGGCCCTGAGCGGGGTAGTCGAGCCCAACACACAAGCCGCCAGCAGGGCCAGGGCGACGGTACTTAGTTTAATAAATTTCATAAATTTTCCTGAGTTGTTTTTGAATCGCGCTGGCTGGGCCTACCGCAGGTTAAAAGATAAAACTCGCAGCCATTGGGCCGCTCAAAAGGCCGTCCGAGGGGTCGATGACCATGAAAACGCTGTTTGGCGCGTGGTTATCCACCTTGATCGTGACTTCGCCCGGCCCGGGATTGGGCAAAAAGGTCGGGTAGGGCAGGTGCTGCCCGCGAAAGGGTGCCACATAGATATTCAAAAAATACGGCCGAAAGATGTTAAGGCCATCATCGTGAATGGTCACGGTGACGGTTTGCTTGTAGCCCACGACATGGACTTCGCCCTTGACCTTGCCATCCCGGGTGACGCCAAAGCGGACGGGCTGGCTTTTGTAGAACAAAATGGTGGGCGGGGTCGTGTAAGTGAAAACGAGGGTGCGGGCTTCGAGCCTTCCCGCCAGCAGCGGCACGGCGATAAACAGGCACAGAAGCAGATAGCGGATATTGTTTTTCATGAGCGGTGGCGGGGATACTGGTAGTATATCGCGTTTAAGCGACAACAATTCTGCGGAGAGATATTTGCAGCCTGCTGCCAACACGCGTAATCCTTGTCAACCGATGGCGCTTCCACCTTTCAGTGGAGGGAAAACAACTGATTCCCCTGACTCAACGAGGAGGCCCAAACCCCCCAAGTGCGGCAACGGGATTATTTGCCTTTGGCATTTAACTGGGCGCTTTCCGCCAGAATCTTCATCAAGTCGGGCACGGGCTGCTTGCGGTGGCCGCTGGGCAGGCGTTCAAAGTACGGATCGACTTTTTGTTCAAGCGCGAAGGGTCCCTCCGGCAGGTCTTCCTCGTCCTCGTCTTCCAAGTCCTCATACGGATCAACGTGGTCGAACGCATGGGAGGCCCGGCGTGTCTCCGGGAAAAGCAGCAACGGGGCATTTTCGACGCCGCCGTCCTTGACCAGCGCGATGTGGCACGGGTAATGCCGTGCGCCGAGGAGCTTGCGGAAATCCTGCATCCACACATGCGCCGCCGGCGTGCGGCGATTCAGCAGCACGCAATCGGCAAAGTGCGCACAGGCTTCGTACCAGCGGGCCACGAAAGGCTGGTCGGCCGCGAGCGAGCAATGCACGAGGAGCAGGACACGCGTCAGTTCCCAGCCGTGTTCGCGCAGCCAGGTGGGGAAAGCTTCAAGTTGGTCAATCGGCGAGCTCAACGCATCGGCGAGAAAGAATACGGCATCGGCGTCCGCGCCCGCGTCAGGAGCGGCGTGAAACGAGCCTTCGGTGTAGGTGCCGAGCGGGACGGTGAAGCCGGGCGGGGCGACGACCCGCACGCCGGGCGTAAACGTGTAGGGGATGAAAGTCACGCCAGGGTGGGCAGCCAGGGCGACGGCTGCCTCCGTAGAGGGATCCACTTCCGGCGCATGGAAGACGGCGACCGTTTTGGCGTCGGGCAAACCGCCGTCAATGAGGTCGAGCAAAACTTCCCGGCGACCGGAGCCGGGCAGCCCGAGGACGAAATACACCGGTGGCATAAGCTTATCGCCTACGGAGAAACTCGCGCCAGCGCAAGGCACGAGATGGGCGCCGGCTATTTCGCCGTCGCGTTCCGCTGGCGAAAATATTCCTGGAAGGCGGCCAGCTTCTGGCGGGCGAGCTGTTCGTCGTGCACTTCCTCGGCGGTGTGCTGGCGCTCCAGCCGCGTCATGGCCTTGCGCATCTTGGAGAGCGCGGAGTTTTGCAACTGGCGGACGCGTTCGCGCGTAACCTTGAAATACTCGCCGACTTCCTCGAGGGTTTTCGGTGGTTCCCCGTCGAGCCCGAACCGCAGGCGCAGAATGTCCGACTCACGCGGGTCCAGCTCGGCAATCATGGCATTGATATCCTGCGAGGCGGACTTGCCGCGCAGATTCTCGAACGGCGTGGACGCGTTTTCATCGCGCACGAGTTCGCCGAGTTCGGTGTGGTCGGCGTCGCCGACCGGGGCGTCGAGCGAAGTCGGACGCACGCTGACTTGCTTGAGGTGCGCGACCTTGTTCACCGGGATGCCAATTTCCGCCGAGATCTCGTCATTCGAAGGCTCGCGGCCCAGGCGTTCCTGCAGCATGAGGGTGGCGCGGCGCAGGCGGGAAATTTTATCGACCAAATGGACGGGCAGGCGGATGGTCTTGCTCTGGTTGGCCAGCGCGCGCTTGATGGATTGTTTTATCCACCACGCCGCATAGGTGCTGAGTTTGCCGCCCTTGTCGGGGTCGAAGCGTTCGACCGCCTTCATCAAGCCGAGGTTGCCCTCGGAAATGAGGTCGAGCAGGGGCAGGCCGAAGTAGGCGTAATCGTGGGCGATTTTGACCACGAGCCGCAGGTTCGCGCTGATCATGTGCAGGCGCGCTTCCTCATCGCCTTTCATGATGCGGCGGGCCAAGGCGACTTCCTCCTCGGGCTTGAGGAGTGCCACCCGGCCGATTTCCTGCAAATAAATCCGCAGGCTGCTGCGCTCGGTGGGCGGCAAATCGCGAAAGGCGGAATCATCGTCGTCGTCGGTAGGCGTGGGCCGCGGGCGCAGAGGTGGCGGGGAGGGCTCCAGGACGGCCGGCGAGGTGACAGACGAAACGGCAGGCGACTCGGCCACCGACGAAGCGGTCTCCTGTTCCACGACCGGGCGGCGGCGGGACACAGTGGCTTTATTGCGCGGCGCGGGCATGGGGACAAGTCGGAGCGAAGAGCGGGAGTCGAGCAAAGCGGATTGGGCGTCCGGGCAAAAGGAAAAAGCGCAGGAGTTTTTCATGGGCGCCAGCGTGAACCGCGATCACGGTCCTGGCGACGCTTCCGTGGGTAGGTGATAAACCCACTGTGAACTTCTCGGCAACCCTATCCTGACCCCGTTGGTTTCCCCGGCCCTCCCTTACGACTCATCCGGGGGTGAATTGTTCCGAGCGCGCCACGGCCTTGAGCATCCCGCGCGCCTTGTTCAGCGTTTCCTGGTATTCCGTCGCGGGCACGGAGTCGGCCACCAGCCCCGCGCCACTCTGAATATAGAGGCGGCGATTTTTCAACAGCGCGGTGCGGATGACGATGCAGCAGTCGAGATTGCCGTCGAAACTGAAATACCCCAGCGCGCCGGCGTACGTGCCGCGGGCCGTTTTCTCGAATTCGGCGATGATTTGCATGGCCCGCACCTTGGGCGCGCCGGAGACCGTGCCGGCGGGAAAAGTGGCGCGCATCAAGTCGAACGCATTGCGGTCCGGCGCGAGCTGCCCCTCGACCTGCGAAACGATGTGCATCACGTGCGAATAGCGCTCGATGACGGCATATTCCTTGACCTCGACCGAGCCCGGCGTGCTCACGCGGCCAATGTCGTTGCGGGCCAGATCCACGAGCATGAGGTGTTCGGCGCGCTCCTTGGTGTCGGCGAGCAATTCCTGTTCGAGGCGCAAGTCCTCGGCGGGCGTCGCGCCGCGCGGGCGGGTGCCGGCGATGGGCCGCGTCTCGATGCGTCGGCCCGTCAGGCGCACATGGACCTCGGGCGACGCGCCAACGACGGCGTATTCGCCCGTATCCATGATAAACATGTAAGGCGAGGGATTCACGAGGCGCAGCGCGCGGTAAAGATCGAGCGCGGGGCGGTCGTAGGGGCGTTCGAAGCGCTGCGAGAGCACGACCTGGAAAATATCGCCTGCGCGGATGTACTCCTTCGAACGTTCCACAAAACCCTCGTAGTCGGCCTGGGTGCAGTTGCCGCCAGGCACGGGCACCTGCGGCTCGGGCCCGAGCGCGAGCGGATGGAGCGGCACACCGGAGTCGTCACGAATTTCCGCGGCCAGCTCGTGCAGCGCCATGCAGGCGGCTGAGTAGGCCGCGCGCGGATCGCCGCCGTCGGGAATGAGGGCATTGACCACAAGGCGGACCACTTGTTTGACGTGATCGAAAACCACCACCCGGTCCGCGATGATGTAATAAAGGAGCGGCAGGCCAAGTTCGTCGCGCGCCGGGTGGGGCACGGTGGGCTCGATGCGGTGAATGTATTCGTAGCCGACAAAACCCACGGCCCCGCCGGTGAACGGCGGGCGGTCCGGCGGCTCGACGGGGCGGAAGCGCGCGAGGCGCTCCTCGACGAGCTTGAGCGGGTCGGCCGGGGTCGGGATGGTGCGACGGGTGCCGACGCGATCGGTCAAAATCGTTTCTTTTTCGTAGGCCGCGATGGTTTCCAGCGGGCGGCAGCCGACGAAACTGTACCGGCCAATGTGCTCGCCGCCCTCGATGGATTCGAAGAGGAAGGCCTGGCCGCCGCGGCGCAGGCGCGCATAAACCGCCACGGGTGTGGCGAAATCGGCCACGAGGTCCGCGAACACGGGCACGAGGTTGCCTTGCGGGGCGAGGCGGAGAAATTCAGGTTCGCTGGGCGAAATGAGCATGGGTGGAAAAGGCAAAATGCCCGTTCCGCGCGCGGGCAACAAGCGGAAAAGTCATAGGTTTCTAATGGAATCTGTGCAGCTTCAGCGATATTGATGCGCGATTCCCAATGAACCTCAATCTGTTGAGACGATGAGCCCGGATTTGATCGAGCAGGGCAGCTTAAAGTTTTATTGACAATTTAGATTAATTTGTATACTAATAATATTTATTTAAAATGACATTGATTCCCTTGATAATTCTCCAATTTTTGCATATATCAGTAACGACAAGGCTGAATTCGCCCCCGAGGGGTGGAAATTAAACCACAAACAGAAAGAAATCATGAGTTATGAAGGACAGTGAAATTGGTAATGAATATCGCAGGGTTGTTACCCTGCTTTTGGTCGGTGATATCGAAGAGAAAATTAATTATATTCCTGAGGTTGGCGATGAGCTAGTTATTTGGGGGCAGCGAATTAGGATTTTGCGAGTATACCGAGATGTGACGTATATCGATTCTCCATATGACGCTGTTGCTACTACGGAACTGCTTTTCTGGGGTGATTCTTATTCCTCCACCCATACCATCGCGCCCTCGGGCACGGCATCGAATAATTCGATGACCTCGGCGTCGCTCAACAGCACGCAGCCGTGGGAATTGGGGGTGCCGAGTTTGTTGGGCTGGCTGGTGCCGTGGATGTAAATGTAGCGGTCGTAAGAATCGCGGCCGGGGCCGGCGTTGTGGCCGGGTTCGAGGCCGCGCAGACGGAGGATGCGGCTGGTGATGAGATTGTTTTGCGCCTCCTGGGGCGGTGCCTCGCGCCAGGTCCACCCGGTGGGCTCGCGACTTTTAAAGACCATGCCGGCGGGGGCGTCTGCGCCGATTTTGTCCGCGACTTCATGCAGGCCGGTCGGGGTACCGAGCGAATTTTCGATGCAGGAAGGCGGGTTGCGCGACGTGGAAATCACGTACACGCGCACGAGCGCGCCGTCGCGGAAATGGTAGAGTTTTTGCTCGCCAATTTTCACGCCGAGGCAATGCTGGGTCGCTTGGCGGGAACGCGCGGCGCACGCCTGGGTCAGGTGCCCGTAAATCTCGCCGGAAATTTTCATCATGGCTGCGGAATCTTATAAAGTCGGCATCGTCGGCGCGACAGGCGCCGTCGGTCAAGAACTCATTCGCCTGTTGCACGAGCGGGGCTTCCCGGTGCGGGAACTCGTGCTGCTGGCCTCGGCGCGTTCGGCGGGCAAGTCGGTGACGTGGGGTGGCAAGAGCTGGCCGGTGCGGGAAGCGACGCCGGAAGCGTTTGCGGGGCTGGACGTCGCGGTCTTCAGCGCGGGCGGCAGCATTTCCGAGAAACTCGCGCCCGAGGCGGTCAAGCGCGGTTGCGTGGTGATTGATAACAGCTCGTTTTTCCGCATGGACCCGCAGGTGCCGCTGGTGATTCCCGAAATCAACCCGCACGCTCTTGACGGGCACAAGGGCATCATCGCCAACCCGAATTGCTCGACGGCGATAGCGTTGATGGGGCTGTATCCGCTGCATCGGGAGTTCGGCCTCAAAGGCTTTTTCGCGTCCACCTACCAGGCCGTTTCGGGCACCGGCGCGCAGGCCATCAAGGAACTGGAAGACCAGTCCCACGCCTGGGCCAACGGCACGAAATCCGCGCCCTCGGTGTATCCGCATCCGATTGCCTTCAACGTCCTGCCGCATGTGGACAAGTTTTTGGACACCGGCTACACCAAGGAAGAAATGAAAATGCTGCACGAAAGCCGCAAGATGATGGAGCTGCCGTCGCTGCGAGTCACCTGCACTTGTGTGCGCGTGCCGGTGTTTCGCGCGCACAGCATCGCGATCAGCGCGGAATTCGAAAAGCCCGTGAACCTCGACCGTGCGCGCGCGGCCATCCAGCAGTTCAGCGGCGCGGAATTGCGCGATGACCCGGCGCACAATGTTTACCCGATGCCGATTGATTATTCCGGCCGGGAAAAATGCGGCGTGGGCCGCCTGCGGCGCGACTCGTTTTTCGACAATGGCCTGAGCCTGTGGGTCTCCGGCGACCAGTTGTGGAAAGGCGCGGCGCTCAATGCAATCCAGATTGCCGAGGCTTTGCACGCGCGCGGAAATTTGAAAATCGGAAAATAAGACGGGAATAGTTCGTGCTCCGCCAGGCTCCGTTGAATAAGCTGCACTACCATGACGACGGTAAAACAATGCACACGCGCAGCCTGGGGTTGCATCCTGGCCATGCTCGCCCTCGGTTTGGGCGGCTGCGCGACCTATGACGTGCACGTCAACGGGTTCGCCGGCAATGTCACCAACCCGGGCAAGAATTACGTCGTCATTTCGACGATCAAAGACGTCCCGGAATCCGACCTGCAATTCAAGGAAGCGGCCGATTACCTCCAGACGGCGTTGACTTCCAGGGGCTACAAACGCGTGGATGATCCGAAAGACGCCGACCTGGGCATCCTGCTTTACTACGGCATTGGCAACCCGGAGACGAAGTTCTCGTCCTTTTCCTCCCCAATTTGGGGCCCGGGCGGCGGCACGGCGACGGTCATCAGTGGCACGGGCAAAAACCGCACGGTCACGACGGTCAATCAACCGGGCTACGCCTTTGGCGGGTATAATGACAACGTCGTCTCCTACACCGCCTACACGATGAGCATGACGGTTTCGGCGGTGGATTTTGCCGCTTATCGTGACGCCAAGGAAATGAAGGAATTCTGGAAGACGGAGATTTATTGCACCGACCTCACGCGCGATTTGCGGAAAATCATCCCGGTGTTGATCGCGGCCGGCGCGCCGTATTTTGGCACTGACACGGGCAAGGCGGTGCGCGTGCCGTTATCCGGCGACTCCCCAGCCGTGCGGGCTGTTACAGGCGAGACGAAGTGAGGCGAAAGCCGGCTCGCCGGCCGAAGATTCGCGGAGTAATGCCCTATTTTGAAATGGCGCGCTGAGGGCAGCGCGCCCAACCTTTAAAGTCTTTCAGCGGTCGGGCTTTACTTTGCATGTGCCTTATAGAGGTAGGGCGGGCTGCCCTCAGCCCGCCGCGAGGTTTCGGGTGAATTTAGGACGCTCCCATTCATTGCGCGGCATTTGACTTTTGGCATCGCCGGGTTTTGTGTCCAACTTCCGCGGCCCTTCCGCGGTCTCCTATGCACCATCCTGACTTGACCCAACGTCCGCCCCGCAGCGCTCGTGTGCGCCTCGGGGGCTTTGTCATTCTTCCGCGCATGCTCGACAAGGGCCGCGCCACCGTCGCCGGCAAGCACGGCGAATATCACTACAACTGTCCGCTGGACCAGCGTTTCCTGAATTTCGTGGGCGTGGACGCCGAGGCGCTGAAAACACAACTGGCCTCCGGCAAGAGCGACTCCGAGGTCCTGGAATGGATTTTGAAAAACGCGAAACACGCGCCCAGCGAGGGTGCCATCGAGCAATGGTCTGTCGCAGCGGAGCGCCGGGTGCCCGCCGACGTGGAATCGCGTGAGTATTTCAACAACATCCACAAGACCGCCGGCGCCCATCGCGAGGATGTCACGACGTGGTTCGAATTGCTCGACCTCGACGACTACGTGACCTTCGGCGGCAAGGCCTGAGGGAACACGCATTTTTGGCCAATTGGCGCGGACGCCTCACCGAGGGTCCGCGCCAATTTTTTGCCTACAGCATCGCCCGGGCCACCTCGAGCAGGTGCTCGGTGGTGATGCCGAGGGCCTGCATCACTTGGTCGCCGGGGGCGGACAGGCCGAAGCGGTCGGTGCCGATGACTTTGCCTTCGGCGCCGACGTACTTGAACCAGTGCTCGGTGATGCCGGCTTCGATGGCCACACGCTTTTTGCACCACGAGGGCAGAATGCTTTCGCGGTATTCCCACGGCATGCGCTCAAAACGTTCCATGCACGGCATCGACACGACGCGCACGCCGTTGCCGAGCTGGTTGGCGACATTCATGGCGTGCTGCAATTCCGAGCCGCTGGCCATCAGGATGAGGTTGAGGAAGCCGCCTTTTTCGTATTGCGCCACATAACCGCCGGAGAGCACGCCGCCGCGGCGCCAGTGCAGCGGCACGGACGATTGCAGTGGGATGGCTTGGCGCGAGAGACAAATGGCGGTCGGGCCGCTCGTGCGATCCAGGGCGGCCACGAAGGCGCCCGCGGTTTCCTCGGGGTCGCCCGGGCGGATGACGTCGAGGAACGGGATGCAGCGCAGCGCCGAAACCAATTCGACGGGCTGGTGCGTCGGTCCGTCTTCGCCGACGCCGATGCTGTCGTGCGTGAAGATGTAGAACACCGGCAGCTTGGCCAGCGCGGCGAGGCGGATGCTTGGGCGCATGTAATCGGCAAACGTCAGAAACGTCGCGCCCGAGGGGCGGAAGATGCCGTGGTAGGCGATGCCGTTGCAAATCGCGCCCATCGCGTGCTCGCGAATGCCGAAGTGGAGGTTGCGGCCCGCGCGGTTGTCGAGGTCGAAGTCCCCGGCGTCCTTGATGTAGTTGAGCGTGGACCCGTGGAGGTCGGCGCTGCCGGAGATGACGAGCGGCAGGCGTTTCGCGAGGAAGTTGAGCATGTCCGCTCCGGCTTTGCGGGTGGCCATCGGCGCGGCGTTCTCGGGGTACGCCGGGCAACTGGAGTCGAGGTCCTTCGGGACGACGTGATCCACACCGGACCGGAGCAATTCGGCCTTGGCGGGATTGGCCTTTTGCCAGGCCTCGAAGGTCGCCTGCCATTTTTGGTAATACGCCTTGAGATTCTTTTTGTGCTCGGCGAAATACTCGCGCACTTCGGGCGCGACATAGAATTTCTCGTCCGGCAGGCCGAGGTTTTTGCGGGCGGCGTCGATGAATTTGACCCCGGCTTCGCCGTGGGCCTTCTGCGTGCCGGCGACTTCGGGAATGCCCTTGCCAATGACGGTCTTGCAGATGATGAGCTGCGGCTTGCCGTCGCGGTCCTTGGCGTTCTTGGCCTTGTGATAGGCCTTGAGCAAAGCGGTCAGGTCGTTGCCGTTTTTCACGGTTTGGACGGCCCAGCCGTAGGCCTTGAAGCGCATCCCGGTGTCTTCACACTGGGTCTTGGCGGCCATGGCGTCGAGCGTGACGTCGTTCGAGTCGTAAAAGAGGATGAGGTTGTCCAGGCCTTGACGGCCGGCGAGCGCGGCGGCCTCGCTGGCGACGCCTTCCTGCATGCAACCGTCCCCGCACAAGGCGACGACATGGTGGTCAAAAATCGTGTGCTCCGGCGTGTTGAAACGCGCTTCGGCCATCTTGGCGGCCATGGCCATGCCGACGGCATTGCCCACGCCCTGGCCGAGCGGGCCGGTAGTGGCCTCGACGCCCGGCGTCTCGCCGAATTCCGGATGGCCGGGAGTTTTCGAGCCGAAGGCGCGGAAACGGCTAAGGTCGTCGATGGAAATATCAAAGCCCACGAGGTGCAGCCAGGCGTACAGGAACATGCTGCCGTGGCCGGCGGAAAGGACGAAGCGGTCGCGGTTGAGCCACTTCGGGTCGTCGGGATTCAGATGCAGGGCGTAGCCAAAGAGGATGGCCCCGATTTCAGTGGCGCCCAAGGGCAGGCCGAGGTGGCCGGATTTGCAGGCCGCGACGGCGTCCATGGCGAGGCCGCGGGCGTCGGTGCAGGCGCGGGTCAAATGTTCGTTATTGAGACTCATGGTAAATAAGGGACTAGCGGATGGGCTGGGAAAAAGGCGGGAAAAGGCGGGACGTTAGCACTATCTGGGCCGTCGTGCTATCGAAAAAACACGGAAGGGAATCCAGGCCAAACCGGGGCCAGCGTGCCCCGGCCGGCCCGTGAGTCAAGGCCGCGCCGTGTGACAATTGGGTGAAGGCGGCGCGAATTCGGGTAATGACAGGACAAAGTCTGAATGATTAATTGCCCTTCGTTGCCCGGCCATGACTACCCCTTATTCCCCGGCCCAAGATGGTTCGCCCAGAAGGCCGTGCTTTACGCGGATTGTCTTTTGGATTTCCTTTCTGGGCCTGCTGGGTCTTTTCCTGGGCTTGTTGGCCGACTTCGATCTGGCCTTCACCGATGCTGGTCGGAGGGTGGCGCAGAAAAAGAATGCGATGCGCTCAGAAGTGGCGCGAAATGACGTGAAGTTTATCGATTCACTGAATTCAGTGGGGGAACCATCTCCGGGCGCATCAGAAAGCGCTCTAGGGAAGAGCAAACAAATGTTGGCGGTTATGGATGACAACGCTTTGGCGAGTCCGGTGGCGGCCGTCATGGCGGAAATGGCCCACGAATTCCTGGACCTCAACGAAGTAGTCCTCAAGGCTCGGGCGGAAAGACCCGCGCTTAAAACCTCCGATCCCGACTATCAGGCCAAGGCCGTGGAGGCGGACGAGACAGTGGTTTTGGCGGCCCAAACGAACATCGCCTTTTGGATGAATGTGGAGGGGCGGGTGGCTGACAATATTAAGGCGAAGAAAGTGCGTGGCTTGGAAAAATCCCTGCTGTTGGATGCCTACCTGAAGGGCTTGCTCCAGCTTCGCCCGGTGATGATAGATTTTTATTCAGCAGTAATCAATTATTACACGGCGGACTCCGCCTTGGTGAATTTTTTGCGGGCCCATCTGGGTCAGTTTAATCGGCTTCCGACCGGCAACCTGGTTTTTATTGAGGCTGCAGTGCAGGAGCAATATGACACAGCCGTGCAAGCCGTGCAGCAGGCGGCAACGGCTTTGGATGGGGCCTCGCTCAAAGTGCGCGAAAAACAAGCGGAGGCGATGCAGCAGAGGTCTCAGCCGGCCCAGCCGTGAATACGACCGCCACTCGATTCACGCTCACCATCCCATCAACGCCACCCACACCGCTGCCAGCGCGAGGCGGTACCAGGCAAAGGGCGCGAGGCCGTGGCGTGTCAGCCAGTGGACAAAACCCTTAACGGCCACGGCCGCCGCGAGCGTGGCGACGACCACGCCAAAGAGCATCGGCCCGGCATTCAAACCCGCGATGAGTTCGGAGCCGTGCCGCACGAGTTTGTAGCCCGAGGCTGCGCCGAGCGTGATCAGTCCGAGCAAAAAGGAAAATTCCGCCGCGCGCGCCGGGCGCAACCCCGCCAGGTAGCTGCCGACGATGACCACCATCGAACGGCTCATGCCGGGCCACAGGGCCCCGACCTGCCAGCCGCCGATGAACAACGATTGTTTCCACGACAATTCATGCAGGTCCGGCCCGGGCGACGAATCGCTCGCGGGCATTTTTCTTTTGCGCCAGTATTCGACGGCGAGCATTAGCACCGCCCCCAACACTTGCGCGGCGAGCACAGTTTTGGCGAGGGTGAGGTTTTCGTTGATCCATTTCTCCAGCGCGAGGCCCACCACGGCCGCCGGCAGAAACGCCGCGAACAGGTTGCGAAAAAGCAGCAGGCCCACCGGATCGCGGCCCATGATTCCGCGGACAATGCTCCACACCCGTCCCCAATAAAGAATCAACACCGCCAGTATCGCGCCGCCCTGGATGATGATGTCGTAGTTATCAATGGCCGCTTTGAGCGTGAGCGGCTGCGGGGCCGCATTCTTGGACTTGACCAGGATGGGCCGGCCCGCCGAATCCAGCAGCGGATCCTCGCGATCCAGGCCCAGCAGGCGGCACGTTAAAATCAAATGGCCGGTGGAGGAGACGGGCAAAAATTCGGTGATGCCCTCCACGAGGCCGAGAATCAGCGCATTCCGGTAGGATAATGCGGGCGCGGCGGGCGGCGTAGCCGTCGTGCTGGTGACGGGTGCCGCCGCCGAGGCCGTGGCGGCGAGCAGGAGACTGGCAACGAGAAGGGAAAGGGAGAGGCGTTTCACAGCGTAAGCGGCGGAATGTAGAACGATAATGGCCAAATGAGAAGATGTTTTACGTGCAGCGCATTCCCGCCTAGCGTGCGGCCCGTGGCCCACGCCGTTGCACGCACGCCGGAAGAATCCGCCGGAATTTCGCTTTCGCCACCGGCGCGCCAGTTATGGGCCGCAGTGATTATTCTCGTTGTCCTTTCGGGCCTGATTTTTCGGTGGGCGGAATGGGCGAGCGACCGGAGTTTGTGGCTCGATGAGGCTGCGCTGGCGCAAAACATCGTCGAGCAGCCGGTTTCGGAATTGGCAAGGGGGCGCTTGGTTAATCATCAGGTCGCGCCGGCTGGCTTCATGCTCGCGGTGCGCGCGGTGACTGCGGTGGCGGGCTCGGACGAGCGGGCGTTGCGCTTCGTGCCTTTTCTTGCCTCGACAATTTTTTTATTGAGCTTCGTCTGGCTGGCCTGGCGCAGGCTGGGGCCGCCGGCAGCGTTGGCCGCGGCGGCACTCACCGCGTGGTCGTGGCCGTTGCTGCGCTATGCGGGCGAATTCAAGCAGTACTCGACCGACACATTGGTGGCGTTGTTGCTCTTTGCCGTTGCGCCGGGTTTGTTGACGCACCCGTTGACCTGGCGTCGAGCAGTCGCGCTCGCAGCGGGCGGAGTGGCGGCCTTGGTGTTTTCACAACCGGCGATTTTTCTGCTCGCGGCGCTTGGCACGCTGGCGTGGGTAAGCGCGGCGCGGCAGCAACAGTGGCCGGAATGGCGGCGGTGGACCACCGTTGGAATTGTTTGGGTCGTGTTTCTCGCCGGACAATTGAGTCTCAACTACGGCACGGGTCTGGGCGACCCGTTGCTGGCGGATTACCACCGCGAGGCCTTTTTGCATTTCTGGCCGCCCGCGGTCTTTGCGCAAGTGCTGCGGACAGGAGTGTTTGATTCGTGGGTGTGGCTGACGTGTGCGCAAGCATGGTGGCTGTGGCTGGCTTTGCTCGTGTTTGGCGCGTGGATGGGCTGGCAGCAGGCGCGCGCGGAGACCGTTTTTATCGCGCTGACTTTGTTTTGGCTCGGCATGGCGTCGGCGCTGGGGGTGTATCCCTTGGTGGGCCGGTTGTTATTGTTCCTCGCGCCCTTGTTGTTCTGGCTGATTGCGCGCGGAGTGAGGGAACTCGCCCGCGGCCTGCATGGTCGCGCAGCGCCGGTGGTGGCGGTGCTGCTGGCGTTGCCCTTGTGGCCGATGGCAAGCGACGCCCTGACCGAGGCCCGGCAGCCGCGCGCACCCGAGCATCTGCGGCCGGTGGTCGGGCAACTTGCCCAACTGGCCCATCCCGGGGATTTGATTCTCGTCTGGCCGCATACGCGTTTTGCTTTTGCCTATTACTGGCCGCGGATGGCGCACGGCGAGGTCGCGGTGGCGACGGCACCCCTTAATCCGGATGTGCCGGAGCCGGCGGAGCAGATGGCCGCGAAGCTCGCGACGTTGACACGCGGACACGAGCGCGTGTGGCTCGTGCTCACGCATTTCGAGTACGGGGAGCAAATGAACAATCTCCGGCAATTGATCGCCGTACTACGGGCTGATTATCCCCGGGTGGAGGAATTCACGCCGCGCGACGGCTCGGCCCGCGGCCTGGAGTTTTCGCGCTGAATGCCGGCGATTGCCTTGGAGACGTTCGAAGGCTAGAACCCCTTTTGTCATGCAGCCCGCCCGCGGCCCGGTGCCCGCTTCCTTCGCCGCCGGTTGCGCATTTTTTGAAAAATATATTTTGTCCCTTGTTTATCTTTACCTGGCGTGGCGGGAGTATCAGAACGCCAATTTCCAGCCCTTGGACACCCTGTGGCACGGCCCCTTCGACCGGCTGGCGGTGGCGCAGGCCATCCAGCATTTAATTGTCACCCTTTTGCAATTGTCCATCGGCGGTGCCTTGCTGCTCAGTCGTCCGCCCACCCAGCCGCCGCGTTATTGGCGGGACATTTTGGTGCCGCTGGCCGCCGCGTTTTTCTTTTTGGCCTATCAGATATTTCCCTATTTACCCGCGGCGTGGACGTGGCCGTTCTGGCTCTCGGGCCCGCCGAAACCCGTGGCCTTGCTGGCCTTGACCCTGGCGCTGGTGGGGCCGGCGATTTCGCTATGGGGCGCGCTGGCGCTCGGGCGTTCCTTTGGCATTCTCGTATCGGTGCGCAAAATTGTCGGCCATGGGCCTTATAAATATGTGCGCCACCCGATCTATCTTGGATACTTTTTGCTGTGGATCGCGCTTTGCCTGGGCAATTGTTCGTGGGCCACCGTGGTCATGCTGCTTGTTTCCCTGGCGTTGCTCTCGTACCGCGCGCACTTGGAGGAAACGCGCCTGGCCGAAAGCAGCGCGGAATACCGCGACTACCGCCGGCGCACGGGTTTTATTTTCCCGCGGCGGCGTGGGCCCTCGCTTCCGCGACTGCCGCCGAAGATCTAAGACGTTGCCTCAGCAATTGTTTTATCCCAGCTTGAAGCCACCTACGGCCCCATGAGCGAATCCGTCGAAAGCGCACCCGTCGATGCAACGGTCGACCCGGCGGCACCCACGCCCCCGCCTTTGGTGGCCGAGCCGCTCGGAGGCTGGCTATACCTTCCGATGATGGGCTTGGTGGTATCCCCTTTTATCATGCTGGCGGGAATGGCAGGAAATGCCTCCGCCATCGTGAATGCACAGGCCAAGCTCATCGAAGCGGCCAATTCCGGGTATAAGGCCCTGCTGGTGGATGAAATAATCATGAACTTTTGCCTGCTGGCCTATCTGCTCTACACGACAGTAAAGTTTTTCGGCCGCCAGCACTCCGCTCCCCGATTAATTATCATTTTTTTTGCGCTCGGGCTGGTGCTGGGCTTGCGCGACCTCGTGCTGACCTGTCTCGTTTTTCGCATACATATAAACCTGGCCCTGGCCGCCACGCTGCCACCTCTGCTTGCGAAGCTCGGCAGCGCCGCAATTTGGATTCCCTATTTTCTCTTCTCCAAACGGGTCAAACGAACCTTTCTTAATTCTTAGGCCTCGTCTGGTTTTAATGTGCGTGAATGGGCGAAGTGAGAAGAGTCGCCCAAAAGTAACGGTGGCGTGGGTAAAATCCCCTTGAGGAAATCGGCATCCTGCGTATGTTGGGTGATCATCGCCATGAGTAAGATTTCCATTGGTTCCGACCACGCGGGTTTCGAGCTAAAGCAGGCCATCATCGCGCATTTGCGCGCCGCGGGCCACACGATGATTGATTTTGGCACGAACAGCACGGAGCCCGTGGATTACCCGGATTTCATCCGCCCCGCCGCCGAATGCGTGGCCCGCGGGGACGCCGACTTCGGCATCGTGCTCGGCGGCAGCGGCAACGGCGAAGCCATCGCCGCGAACAAAGTGCACGGCATTCGCTGCGCGCTGTGCTGGACGGTGCAGACCGCCCAACTGGGCCGCCAGCACAACAACGCCAACGTCATTTCCATTGGTGCGCGCATGGTGAGCCAGGAGCTCGCGCTGCAAATGGTGGACGCCTGGCTGGGCGCGACCTTCGAGGGCGGGCGCCATATTCAGCGGCTGGCGAAAATCGAAAAAACTTCCTAACGGGTGTCCGCGAACGGCATCGACGCACACTTAGACGAGAAACTCCATGGACCATCCCACCCAGTTTTTGATTGCCCACGGCCTCGTCCTGTTGTTTGCGGCGGTGTTCATCGAGCAGATTGGCCTGCCGATTCCCTGTGCCCCGTGGTTGCTGGCGGCGGGCGCGTTGGCGGCTCAGGGGCAGTTGAACCTTTTCGCCGGCCTGGCCGCGACCCTCCTGGCCTGCCTGATCGCGGACGCAGTCTGGTTTTATCTCGGCCGCTACGGCGGCAGCCGCGTTTTGCAATTTCTCTGCCGGGTGTCCCTGGAGCCGGATTCATGCGTGCGGCGCACGGAAAATATTTTTGAGCGCCATGGCATGCGGACGGTGGTGGCGGCCAAATTTCTGCCCGGCCTCGGCACCGTCATTCCGCCGCTGGCCGGGGCTTTTGGCATTCCGCTCGGCAAGTTCCTCGCTTACGACGCCCTGGGCTCGCTGCTCTACGGCGGGGTTTTTCTCGGGTTGGGTTATGCGTTCAGCGAACAACTTGGGCGGGTGGGCGGCGCGCTGGCGCAGCTCGGCGGCTGGGCCATCGTCCTGCTGGGCGGTCTCGTGGGCCTCTACATCGCCTACAAATTTATCGAACGCCAGCGCGTGCTGCACCGTTTGCGCATTGCCCGCGTGACCCCGGAGGAAGTGTTTCAAAAGCTATCGGCCGGGGAGGAGCTTGTCATTCTCGACCTGCGCTCCGCCGCCGAACTCAAGCTGGACGCCACACGCATCCGCGGGGCGATTTGCATGAACGTCGCCGAGGTTGAGCTCCGCCACGGCGAAATCCCGCGCGACCGCGATGTCATCGTCTATTGCTCCTGCCCGAATGAAGTGACGGCCGCGCGCGTCGCGCTCCTGCTGCAACGCCAGGGCATCACCCGCGTGCGCCCATTGCTGGGCGGCATCCGCGCCTGGCGCGAACTCAAATATCCCGTCGAGGATTCCGCGCCGGGCGTGGAAGCGCTGGCCCATTAACGGCGGGAACCGCGGTGTCTGCGAATACCGCCCGCGGATGCACCATTGTTTTCGGTTGGCAGAAATTAAATTCAATGGGAGAGTCGGGGCATGGGCGAAGAGCTGTCCGCAGTCAAAGTGGTGACGGTCACCGGTGTTTCCAATCGCGAGTTTTTGGAAACGTACGCGCGCGCGGGCCGCGTGGGCCTGGCGGGTGGCGCGACGCTGGTGGACCTGGCCATCCGGCGGGCTGAGCGGCTGCTCGACGAGCAAAGGCGCTGGAGCCGCTGGTCGCACGCCTTTGTTTTTCAAGGCGCGCGGGCGGATGGGCGCCACTGGGTTATCGAGTCCGACCTTGAGATCGCACCCAAACACATTCGCCTCGGCGCGCAGGAGAACCGGGTGGACAAATTTTGGGACGAGAAGCATTGCCCGAACTTGGCGGTGCTCGATTTTGGCCTGGCCGAGACGCAATTGACGGCGGTCCTGCAGGCCGGGCTTGAGTTGATCGCGAGCCGTGCGAAATATTCGATGCGCGAATTGCTCGGCACGCTCGTCGGTCTGCGGGCGCCGCGTTTGCGCGGGCGGGCGAACCTGCTCGCACGCGACCGCTCCATGTTTTGCTCGGCCCTCGTGCATCATCTTTTTCAACAGGCGGGCGTGGACCTTGCGCCTGGCGTGGATGGCAAGCACACGACCCCGGAGGACATCGCCCGCTCGCCCGCCATCCAAGTCGCCTATCTGCTCGTGCGCACGCCGGAGGAAACCAAGCTCGCGCGCTTGCGCAAAACCCTGCGCTCCCGGCTGCCGGCGCGGTTGCGGCGGAAAAATCCGCCGAAATGACCCGGTGGATTTCCCTTGTCGGGCCGGGGGTTGGAAAGCGATAACGACGGGCGATGTCCGCCGGATTTCATGTGGCTTACGACGAGGGCGAACCGCTGCTGGTCACCCTCGCGCAGGCTTTGCGGCAGGCGCGCCCGCTGACGAAGGCCGAGGCCGCCGCCGCCGCCCGTGCCCTCGCGGCCGACAACGTGGGCTTGGAATGGAAGCGCGATTTTCTCGAGGAATTTTCCAAGCACGGCGAAACGGCGGAGCAAATCGTGGCGTTCGCGGAAGTTTTTCGCGGGCTCGCGCGCAATCCGCATGTCGAGCCCTGGGCGGCCCGGGCCCTCGACGTCTGCGGCACCGGCGGCGACCACTCCGGCAGTTTTAATATTTCGACGACGGTGGCATTCATCGTCGCGGCGGCCGGGGTGCCGGTCTTCAAGCACGGCAACCGCTCCATCACCTCGAAATGCGGCAGCGCCGATTTTCTCGAAGCCAACGGCATCCTGCTCGACGCCCCGGACGCGGTCTGGCACGAGGCGCTGGCGGAATTGAATTTCGCATTCTTTTTCGCGCCGTCGTATCATCCGGCGTTTAGAAACGTCGCGCCGGTGCGGCGGGTGCTGGGCCGGCGCACGATTTTCAACGTGCTCGGGCCGCTGCTGAATCCCGGCCGTCCGGCGCACCAGATCATCGGCGTCAGCACCTACGAGGCTCCGCGCCTGGTGCCGGTGACGGACCTCTCCGGCCCGGTGCAGCCCTATCTGCCCGAGTACGCCCGCGCAGCGCACGAATTGGGCATGCACAAGGGTCTGATTGTGCACGGGCGCTTTTCAAAAAACACCGGGCTGGATGAGTTGTCGGTCGTCGGTTCGAACTGCCTGGTCGGCGTGGGTGAATGGTGGGAAGACGGGCGTGAGCACGAAATCTCGGCGGCGGACCTCGGGCTGGCGGCGGCTCCGCCTGAGGCCTTGAAAGGCGGCGACGCTGCCGACAACCTGCGCCTGCTGGATGACTTGCTGCAGGGCAGTGCTCCCGCCGGGCTGGCTGACACCATTTGCCTGAATGCCGGGGCCGCGTTGCTGGCGGCGGGCCGCGTGTCCGGAGCTTTTCCCCGCGCGGGCCTGCAAGCCGGTGTGGCCGCGGCCCGCGCACTCCTCACGGGTGGCGCCGTGCGGGAGTGGCTGCAAAAAGCGCGGTCGTTTTTTGCGCGCCACCGGAATTAAAAGCAGGGACGCCTCGGAGCGGCATCCCTGCCAAAAAACACCTTCTTCATTTTTTCATGCACTTGCGTTATTTCGGCACCGACGGCATGCGCGGCCCTTTTGGCGAGCCGCCCATGGAGGAGTCGTTTATGCGGCGGCTCGGTTATGCCGTCGCCCAGTACGGTGCACTGCGCCGCCCCGGCTCGAAATTGGAAATAGTCGCGGGCCGCGATCCGCGCCTGAGCGGGCGGACGATTTTGCGCGCGCTGGCCGAAGGCTTGGTCGCGCACGGTCACCGCGTGCTGGACCTTGGCGTCGTGCCGACTCCTGCCGTCCCCCTGGCCGTGCTGGAGTGGGGCGCGGATTTGGGGCTGATGATTACGGCCTCCCACAATCCGCCCGGCGACAATGGGATAAAATTCTTTGACGAACGCGGCCTCAAGCTGGAGACCGGCGCGGAGGCCGAAATCGAGGCCTGCCTCGGCCACGCGCGCGCCCCGGCAGAGCCCCCGCAGACGGTCGCAATAACGCAGGCCGATGCGCTGGAGCTTTTCCTGCGCACCCGCACCGCCGTGCTGCCGGCGCACGCGCTCGCGGGCTGGGTGGTGGCGGTGGACCCGGGCCACGGGGCCACTTGCGCGACGACCCCGGAAGTTCTTCGCCGCCTCGGCGCGACCGTGCACACCCGCGCCGCCGATCCCGACGGCGCGCTCATCAACACCGACGCCGGCAGCGAACATCCCGCCCAACTCGCCGCGCTCGTCAAACAGACGGGCGCGCGTGTCGGTTTTGCCCACGACGGCGATGGTGACCGTCTCGTGGCTTGCGACGAAACCGGCGCCATCGTGGACGGCGACCAGATTCTGGGACTGCTCGCGTTGCATTTTCTGCGGAAGGGGGAATTGCGCGGCAACATTCTCGTGGCCACGGTGCAGAGCAATCTGGGTCTCGACCAAACTCTCGCCGCGGCGGGCGGGCGCGTCGAGCGCGTGGCCGTGGGCGACCGCAATGTGCTCCACCGTCTCCTCGAATTAAACGCCACCTTCGGCGGCGAAAATTCCGGGCACTATATTTTCCCCGAAATCGCGCGTTGCGGTGACGGCTTGCTCGCGGCACTGATGCTCGCCCGCGTCATGCGCGAGACGGGTCAGCCGCTCTCCACCTTGCGCGCGGAAGTGAAACTTTTGCCGCAGGTGACCGCGAACCTCCGCGTGCAGGAGAAGCGCCCGCTCGACGAGACACCGACGTTGGGCCCGGCCCTGCTTGCCGTTGAAAAAACCCTGGAAGGCCGCGGGCGCGTGCTCGCCCGTTATTCCGGCACCGAAAAAAAATTGCGCCTGTTGGTCGAGGGCCCGGCGGCGCACGAGATTAAACAAGCGCTTGAGACCTTGAAAAAGGCCGCAGCGAAGGATTTGGGGGCGGAGTAGATGAAGAGATTCAAAATTCAAAATTGAAAATTCAAAAAGGGGCGGTAGAGGCTGGAAGGGGAAACGGGACTGAGTTTTAGCCACAAAAAGCACATAAAGCACAAAATTGAAGTCCGGTTTGTGCTTCTTGTGCTTTTTGTGGTTAAATAATCCCCGAAATTTTTCACTGATACCGTCGTAAAATGGGCTTGCGTAACTCAGGCCAAAAATTACGCTAGGAAGACCGTGTTTTTGCTTGGGAAATACCCTCGGTTGGGTCTTGTGCTCGGCCTGCTGCTCGCTGCGCTCGTGTGCGGGCTGAGCGCGCCCGTGCACGCCGCCACCGGCCGGGGTAAAAATGCCTTGAGCGCCGACGCCATCGCGACGCTGACGGTCATCCAAGATAACGCGGATTTCCTCACGCAAGTCGCCGCGATGGTTGGCCAGGTGCGCAACTTGGACGCACTCACCGACGACCAGAAAACGAGCCTCATCCAAGGTTCGCTTAGTGATGTGAAAAAGGCGGCGTCCATCGTGGGTCTCGCGCGCCAGGCCACCCGCAAGGCTGATGCCGACCCGACCCTCGCCGCTCGCATCCAGGCCGCGCAAACCGTGCTGACCGCGGCAATTGGCGACGTAAAGACCGCCGTGGGCGCCGACCCCTTGTCCGCCAACACGAACAAAGCCTTTCAACAAATGGGCGCGGCGGCCCAGAGCCTCGAAAACGCCATTGCCAAGGCCTTTGCGAAATTGCCCGCAAAATTGCAGCCCCCGGCGCTCGCCCTCGCGCCCGCCGCCGGCCAGAGCCGCATTTTTCAATCGGGCGCCACGGTTCACTGGGTCCTCTCCGGCCCGCGGGCGGTGGTCACCGACCCGACCGGCGTTTGGTTGCTGACCTCGGGCCGCACCAATCCCGTCGAAAAGCCCCTTAGCATGCCATTCATTAAGGACGGCCTAACCAATGGTCTGAAAGCGGTGGAGACAATGCACGCCACGGCCACGGACTTTGGCGCCTGGACCTATGTTTATTACCAACTCGGCCACCGCCGGCCCGCACTGCTCCTCCTTAACCTCGGCGCGGCCACGCCATCCGGCAGCGGCGGAAATAATTCTACGCCGGAGTTCAATAATTTGGGTGGGGCGTTCTCTCTCACCAAAACAGGAGGCGGAACTTTGGTGCTCATGGGCGCAAATTCTTATAACGGTAGCACAGTTGTCAATGGTGGCACCCTTGTTATCAACGGCGGAAATGCGATGGGTTCCGGCAATATTACTCTTACTTCTGGCAATCTCACTATTTCCGGCAATATCGCCGGCGCAGGAAGCCTTACGAAGTCTGGTGCGGGCGCGCTTACGCTGGACGGCACCAATGTCTACACGAGCAACATTTCTGGGGGTGCTGTTCTTTATTTTGGTGGTGTTATCGCCGACAACCCGGGAGGATCAAGCGCTTTGGTAAGGATTGGAACAGGAAACCTCAATTTGACAATCGTCGGTTTTGGACTTGGCGCCGGCAGCCCTGTGGGCACTTACGCTTTTACAGGCAATAATTCAGGGACCCTGACAATCGGGGGAGATGTTTTTTCCCTCCCGATTGATCAGGCAGCATTGCCTTGGCAGTCGCTGGGCCTTTATGAATTGCTTTCCAATGGAACCTCGCAGCCATTAACGATGAGGAGCGCGAGTGAGAGAGACGTTGCCCTTCCATCATACCGGTCATTTCGTTCTGACATTACTTTTAATACCGGAAATGCAACGGTTACTATCGTCGGCTCCCTTGGCAATGGCACAGCGGGTAATTTTACTAAAATTGGTTCTGGAACCCTTGTGCTCAACGATGCTTCAAATTATACAGGCGTGACTACAATTAGCCTGGGAACTCTGCGTTTTAGTTCGATCGGTGCTTTTGGCAATTCCAGCCTCATTGCGCTCAATGGAGGCACCTTGCAATGGGCGTCTGGTACTGCAGATGATATCAGTGACCTCACATTGACCTTTGGAGCTAATGGAGGAACTTTGGACACCAACGGCAACGACGTGATTTTGGCCAACGCAATCGGCAGCGGCAGTCAAGGCAATCTCACCAAAACGGGCAACGGCACGCTCACGCTTACAGGCAACAACACCTACACCGGCGAGACCACCGTCAACGCGGGCACGCTGGTGATGACGAATTGGAACTATTTGACGGGCAATATTTTTGTCCTCGGCAGCGGCACGTTTGCATACCAGCCATCTGCGGGCACAGGCAATTTGACGGTGAGCGCGGTCGCGTCGGATGGCAGCGCATTTCCTTGGGGCGATTCGGATTACGACGTGACGGTGCTAGATGACGGCTCCTGGGGTATCGGCGAAGTCGGTGTGCAAATCGTCGCCATCGACGGCGGCTATGAGATTTTGTCTTGGACCCCGCCGGCGGGTGGAGTCGATTCGAGCGTAAGTTTGCTGGAGGATAGTTGGGCGCAATCAGATCCTGCCGGTGCGCTGGCCTGGGTAAGTTCCATTAATTCGGCAGATAGGGTAGTTCGGAACCAGGCCATGCTCACTTTGATTACCCAAGCCTGGAGCAGCAACGTCACGCTCCTCCCGAGTTCGCAAATTACCAAAATCGCTGTAACCGACACCCAACAGGTGTATGCGCCGCTTCTCATCATGAATGAGTATGATGTGACGGGAGCCGGTGAACTGCACTTGAGTCAGGGCCGATTGTTTCTTTCCAGCACTTCAGTCACGATTCGAGCCACGCCGGTGAACGGCAGTGCGTATCCCTGGGGCGACACCACGGCGCCAGTGACGGTCAATAGTGATTGCACTTGGGAGATTCCCACTTTCCGTTGCCATATCTCGCCGATTGAGAGCGGGTTCGCCGTTACGTTAAATCGATAGCGCCCGCGGGATGGCGTTAGGTCGGAGGCGAGTAATCTAAACGGCCTGGCATTAGTGCCACGCCGTATCTCTACAACAACTCTCCTTGCTGCAACTGGCTAACGACTACGGTGCCGGGCGCGAGGAAAGCGGCGTAGCGCTCGACCCAGTCGTCCAGTTTGCGCAGGTAATAATCCGGGTCGTAGGGTGCCTTGGCGGGGTCGAAATGCTCAAGCGGGCGGGCGCGCTGCCAGTCGGGCGCGCGGGCTTTTTCGCCGGTGGTGATGTAATAGGTGACGGGTTCGCCCTGGCGCGGCGGGCGCGCCATTTTCAGCGCGGCTTCGAGCGCGGCGCGGCGCGGTTTTTTGCCGCCGATTTCAATGGTGTGTTGGTACGTCTCCGGGCTGATGCTGAGAAATTCCGTCTTGGCTAAACGCTTCACTGCCATGGTGCGCGCATGCAGGGCCGCGCGGAATTCCGTCAAAAGCTGCTCCGGCGCCGGGCCGCCCGCGCCGAGCAGGTGGTGGAGCAGGGCGTCGGAAAGGTCGCGCAGAAACGGTTCGAGCCCGCGCGAGCGCAACGCGGAGCCGCGGATGGTCACCTCGCCGTTTTCCAGCAGCGCATAATTTTTGACCTTGTAGCAAAACATGGCCTCGTACTGACCGTCGAATTCCAGATCGATGCCGGCCGGCAGCACGCCCGCCACGAGCGCGAGGAGCTTTTCCGGATGGTCGTAAAACGCCGGGGCATGGAGGTAAAGGCCGTCGGTGTCGGCCTCGAGGACGGTCGCGCCGAGTTTTTCAAATTCGGCAATGAGGGCTTGCAGCAATTCGCGCCCGCGGGCCGTCACCTCGGCCGCCAGGGCACTGTCGCCAAAGCGCGCGCCGTCGAAGCCGAGATAGCCGTAAAAGGAATTGATGATGATCTTAAAACTCGTCTGGCGCGCCTGGTATTCGCGGCGGAGTTCAGGCGTGGCGGCGTCGCGCGCGAGGTTTTTGTACGACAGGCGCTCGGTGCGCAACTCGCGCAGCAGCGGGATGAACGCGCCGAGCGAATCGCCCGCGGGATTGCGGCCAATGAGCAGCAGCAGGCTGGGGTAGAGCGAGGCCACGTCGAAGTGCAGCACTTTCTTAAAAACGCCGGTGATGACTCCGCGCGTGTAGCCGCCCTCGAACGGCTGTGTCGCGGTCGGCAACGGCAGGGCGCGGCGGGCATGGTAATATTTTTCCAGCAAGAGCAGGTCGGCCTTGAACGCCGTGCCCCGCAGGCAGACTTCCTGCAAGGTCAGCGGAAACGTTTTCGCCTGGGCGACGTAGCCGGGCAGCAGCAAGTCCGCCAGCGCCCGGGTTTCGCGCAGGTCGTCGCGCAGGTAGGCGCGGAAACTTGCGCGGTCGGTGCGAAACGTTTCCTGAATCGCGGCGGGCTTGAGATAGGTGCGCTCGTCACTTTCCTGGGTCAAGCCGAGGTGCAAAGCGACGGCCTTGAGGCCGTAGGACGGCAGCTCGCGCGCGGCGAGGTCGTACATCTGCACCATGAGGTAAGTGTCGAAGACGGCCCGGCCCGGCAAGTCGCAGCGCGGAAAATCCAGTTGCCGTTCGGCGATGCGCAGGCGGCTGGGGCGAAACGTGGCGGGCTGGCCGAAGCGGCCCCACGCCAGCGGCACCTTCAGCCGGCGGGCGCGGATGCGCAGATAATCCAAATCAAATTTGAAAATGTTGTGGCCCTCGATGACGTCCGGGTCCTCGGCGGCCAGCACGCGATTGAATTCCTCCAGCAGGTGGCGTTCGGCGGCATCGGTCATGTCCGCCAGTTCGAGCAGATGCGGGCCCTTCATGGTGCCGAGGCCAATGGCGAGAATGCGGTCGCCCGCGCGTCGGGCGTCGGAAAAACCATCCGGCTCGGCGCAATGCGTCTCGATGTCGAGTTGCAGGCGGCGCAGGTGCGAAAAAGTGAGGCCGGTGAAAAGCCGCGCGCCGCGCTGGAGGAGAAACTGGTTTTCCAGGGCGCGCAGGGCTTCATACGGTTCGGTGCGGTTGCGCTGGTCATACCAGGTGTTGTAGGCAGCGGCATCGGCGAAATGAATGAGCGTGTCGAGCGGGGCCTCGCCAGTGAGGCGTTCGGAACGCGCCGCGGCTTCGGTGGGGGCTGCGGTGTTGGTAATCCAGGCAAACGGATGAAAAGCGGACCGGGTGACGACGCGCGGCTGGTCCGCCTCGGCGGTGGCGAGCCAGGCGGTGCCCGCGGGATCGACCCACACGCCGCATAATGGCGGCAGCGCGGATTCCCATTCCGCGCCCGGGTCAAAGGGAGGCGGCGTCAATTTCGTCTGGCCCATGGAGCGAGCCTAGAAGGCCGCGCAGTCGCGTGGCAACCGCACAACGCAGACCTCCCTCCTGCGCTAGTACCGGCGCACAACGATTTTTTGCGCGGGCGTGACGAGGCCATCCACCGAATGCGCCCGCACGCTGATCGTATTTTGGCCGTAATTCAGCGGCACGGTCGCCTGCCAGGAAGTGGTGCCCGAGGCGATTTGCGCTTTGCGGCCAGGTACGACCACGCCGACGAACGAAACCACCGACGATGCAGTCGCCGTGCCGCGCAGGGTGATTTTGGTCTGCCGCGTCATGCGCTTTTCCGCGCCGTTGACCTTGAGGCCCACCGTGGGCGCGGGCAGCGCGCGGAAGCCGATGACGCCGTTTTGCAAATCGAACATCACATCAAACGAGAAAAACTCGGAAAGGCCGGTGTTGAGATTGCCCCCGCCCTGCTCGAGCACGACTTGGTTGTTGGATTGCAACTGGCCGGCGATGAAATTCCAGACCCAATTGGTGGAGCCGGGCTCACCTTGCACGGAAAGGGTGAACGTCGTGCCGTTGCCCAGGTAGTTCGTGGTGGTATTGCCCGACTTGACCGCGGTGACGAGCGCCGAAGGCACCGCGACGGTTAAATCCTGATACAAAACGCTGCTGGGGTCGCCCGTGTCGAGAATCACCGGGACGACCACGGCATAAGAGGTGTTTCCGTTGGAGACGAGGATCTGGCCCGTGAGCAGCGCTTCCTGATAGGTGGGCTGGCCGGAATTGGGAAAGGTGACGGTGGTGTTCTGGCCCTCCATGGGCACGGTGATGGGGAATTTCGAGCGGAGGGTGTCCGTCAGCCCGAGCGTGAGGCTGGCGTTTCCGCCCCGGCCGCCGGTGTGGATGATAAAACCGTTGGAAAGATTGCCGGGTAACTGGCCGAGGATGGAAAAGAAACCGTCTTGGGCGGCCATGGGATTGGCGCCGAGCGTGCCCCAGAACAAATTACCCTCCGGCGGCTTGCCTGCCTCCATGAGGTCAACAAAGGACTGATCGACCTTTTTTTCCGGGCCGAGCAATTTCGCCACCACCTGGCCCATGTTGACATTCACTGCGGTGGCCAGCGGGTTTCCGCCCAGGGTCACGTTTGTGGTCACGACATTGTAGTGGTAGGCAAAGCCGCCGGTGTAACCGTAGTTGCCGCTCGCCCCGGTGGGCGTGGCATTGCCCCACCAAACCGCGCCGTTGTAGTAGCCGCTGAAAAAAGGCTGGCTGCCTGTATCCAGCAGGTAAGTGCGCGAAGGCGCGCCGCCGATGGAGATGTCGATCCCCAGCCGGTACGCCCCGCCCGCCAGCGGGAGAATTTGCAAAGGGATGGAGACGGAGTCCGGCGTTTGCGCACGCACCAACGGTGCGGTGCCGAGTGTGCAAAACAGTAGCGCCGCCAGCAATGGAACGCGGGTTCTAGTAGCAGAGAATGACGACATCGGGAAAATAGAGAGCGTACCCAAAAGATGCTTTTATGGCAAGTGCGCGCGCAAGGGAAACGCAAAAACCCGCGCGCTTTGCGCTTTGCGCCGGGCGGGAAATAGACAAACTGGCGGGCAGCCGGTTCCCGTTTTTGCTCGTCCCATGCCTGAAAATTCTTCCGCCTCACCCTCCAGCACCACCGCCGCCCCGCCACGCGGCTGGATTGGGCTCGTGCTGGGCGCCGTTGTCGGCGTGGCGTTGCTCATCGGTGCTTACAAGTGGTGGGCCTACAGCGAGATTTATCCGGCGACGCAGGATGCCTCGTTGCAGGCTCATTACACGTGGATGGCGCCGCAGGTGACCGGGCAAATTGTCGAAAAATACGTCGAGCCCAACGAGGCGGTGAAGGCGGGCGAGCCGTTGTTCAAAATCGACCCGCGCCCGTTTCAAGACCGGCTCAACGACGCCCTGGCGAGCCAGGTGCTGACGAACCAGACCGTCCTCGCGCAGCAGCAGAATGTCATCTCCCTCGGCGATTTGGTGAAGAAGCAGCAGGACTTGATTGATTCGACGCAGCAGGAACTCACGCGCTTGCAGCCGTTGCTGGCCGACCAGTTGGCGGCACAAATCCAGGGCATCCAGTTGCGCGACACACTGGCGGCGCAGCAGGCCAAGCTCGCGAGTTTACAGGCGGAATTGCAGCAAGCCGTCCTCGAATTTGGCGATCAATCCGTGCAGGATGCCCGCCGCCAGCAAGCCGCCGCCGCCGTCGCGCTCGCGCAATTGAATCTGGAATGGACCGTCGTCAAGGCGCCCGCGGACGGGTGGGTCACGCAATTCAATTTGCGCGTGGGCGACGTCGTGCAGGCCGGCGAGCCGCTGTTTCCGTTCATCGAGGCCGGGCATTGGTGGATCGACGCGAACTTCAAGGAGACGAAAATGGACCGCATCGCCGTCGGGCAGCCGGTGACGTTTACGGTGGATATGTATCCGGGGCAGACGTTTCGCGGCACCGTGCACAGCCTGAGTCGCGGCGTGGCCGCGAGCTTTTCTCTGCTGCCGCCCCAAAACACCACCGGCAATTGGGTCAAGGTCACGCAGCGCGTGCCGGTGCGCGTGGTGGTGGAGGAAGTGCCCGCGTTTCCGTTTCGCCTGGGTGCGAGTGTCGAGGCGCAAGTGGATACGACACCGGCGAAATAGCAGAGATTCAAAATTTAAAATTGAAAATTCAAAATAAGAAAAGACCACGCCACCGGGAAGGAAGACCCCGGTGCGGCCCAGCGGAGAAGTCTTTCCAGCCATGACTAACGAGGCCGAGACCGACCACACTTTGCCCGCGGGGTTCGAGCGCTCGCTGGTGGTGCTGACCATGCTGATGATGTCGCTGATGGCGGCGGTGGACATGACGATTGTCACCGTGGCGCTGCCCTATATGGCGGGCGGCTTGAGCGCGACGGCCGATGACATCACCTGGGTCGTCACGATGTACACGGTTTCGCAGGCGGTGGCGGTGGGAATATCCGGCCATATGAGCCGTTGGTTTGGGCGCAAACGTCTGTGTCTGATTGCCGTGGCTGGTTTTGTTGGCTCCTCTATCTTGTGCGCCCTGGCGCAGGACCTCGGGCAGATTGTGATTTTTCGCGCCATCCAGGGATTTTTCGGCGGCCCGCTGATTCCGGTAGCGCAATCCATCATCGTGGACACGTTTCCACCGAAGGAGCGGGTGAAGGGGCTGACGCTCTGGGTGCTCGGCGTGATGGTGGGCCCGGCGGCGGGCCCGGCCCTTGGCGGCTGGCTGGCCGAGCATTTGAATTGGCGGTGGAATTTCTGGGTCAACCTCCCGGTCGGCGCCATCGCGTTTGTTTTAATTCTGCGCCATGTGCGGCCCGTGCCGGCCCAGCGCGTGCGCACGGACTGGCTCGGCCTCGCGTTGCTTTTTCTTTTCGTGATGGGTTTTCAAGTCGTGCTCGACCGCGGCGACATCGACGACTGGTTTCAATCGCGCGAACTCGTGCTGCTGGCCATTCTCGCGCTGGCGGCGGGCACGGCCTTTTTCGTGCGCGGCTGGATTATCGGGCCCGCCAATGTCATCAACCTGCGCCTGCTGGGGGATCGGAATTTTGCGTTGTGCAGCCTGCTGATCACCATCGTCGCGATGGTGTTTTTGGGGCTGCTGGTGCTGACCCCGGAAGTGTTTATTAATTTTTTCGGTTGGGAAGTTTCCACCGCGGGCATGGTCATCGGCTCTTACGGCGCGGCGGGTTTCATCGGGAGTATCGTGGGTGGGAAAATCGTCGCGCGGATTGGGATTCGCCCCGCGATTGTGCTGGCGGGCTTGGGGATGGCGGTGGGGTGGTGGCAATTCAGCCGCCTCAATTTGAACGCCGGCCTGTGGGAAAGCATGGTGCCGGGCATGTGGATCCAATTTGGCCTGCTGCTGGTGTACGGTTCGCTGGCCTCCCAGGCCTTTCGCAATCTCAAGCCTGAGCAGCGCGACGAGGGCGCGGGCCTTTTTAATTTCCTCAAGACGCTGGGTTTTTCGCTCGGGGTGTCGGCGGTGGGCACGCTCATGTACCGCGGCCAGCAGCGGAATTGGAACATTTACGGCGGCGAATTGAACTACGCGAACCCGGCGTTGCGCCCCTGGCTCCATGCGCTGGGGGCGAAGACCGTGAATCCGGTCACGGGCGCGCAATTGAGCCAGCTTTTGCAAAGCCAGACGCAAATGGAAACGTTTATGCAGACTTCGGAAGTGCTCTGCGGCCTCTCGCTCGTCTGCGTGCTGCTGGCGTTTTTTGTGCCGGGGCAAAGGAAAAACGCGGCGTCGGATCCAAAACCAGGTGCGCTGCCAGCAGGTGAGGCGGCATGACATGAAGGGTAGGGACGCCTCTCCGAGGCGTCCGCGTCCGATATCGAACTCCAGCCCAAGCTTGCGCCGGGGGCACTCGTCAATTTACCCTGTGCGCCGGCCTGAATTGCTCGGGCCTTTTTCATCCATGAAACGCACGGCGGCCAAAAAAATCCCCGGACTGACCCTGCTCGGAAATTCCGGCGCGGCCTTTCCGCCCTCGCCGCGCGAGGCCCGGCTGGAGACGTTTGCCAATACACATCCTGGCCGCGATTACTGGATTCATCTCGATTGCCCGGATTTCACTTCGCTGTGCCCGGTCACGGGTCAGCCGGATTTTGCGGAAATCACCCTTGATTACGTGCCGGATAAACGCTGCCTCGAAACCAAGGCGCTCAAACTTTACCTCGCCTCGTACCGCAATGTGCCCGCTTTTAACGAAAAAGTGGCCAACGACATCCTCGACGACCTTGTGACGGCTTGCGCGCCGCGCCAAATGAAATTGGTCGCAAAATTTGCGCCGCGCGGCGGGTTGTCGCTCGCGGTCACGGTGGAATTTCCGACGGCGGGGAGCGCGCCATGAAGAGGAAGGTGATGGTGCTGGTCAGTGGCGGGATGGATTCCGTCGCGGCCTTGTATGCCGCGCGCACGGAGCACGAGGTCGCGGGCGCGGTGAGTTTCGATTACGGGGCGAAACACAACCCGCGGGAAATTCCCTGCGCGGCCTGGCACTGCGCGCGCCTGGGCGTGCCGCACCGCGTGATTCCGCTCAGTTTCATAGGAGAGCTTTTCGATTCGCATCTTTTGGCGAAGGGTGGGGCAATTCCCGACGGACATTACGAGGAGGAGACGATGAAGCAGACGGTGGTGCCCTTTCGCAATGGCATCATGCTCGCGGTGGCGGGCGGCTATGCGGAGTCCATTGGCGCAAACGCGCTCGTCATCGCCGCCCACGCCGGCGACCACGCAATTTATCCCGATTGCCGCGAGGATTTCATGCGCGCCATGGGCGATGCCCTGCGCCTCGGCACTTATGCGGCCATCGAGCTGCTGCGGCCTTTCATCCATCTGACCAAGGCCCAGATCGCCGCGCGCGGAGATGCCCTCGGGGTGGATTTTGCGCACACGTGGTCGTGCTACAAGGGCGGCGAAATTCACTGCGGCACCTGCGGCACCTGCGTCGAACGCCGCGAGGCGTTCATGCAGGCCGGCCTCCAGGATCCGACGATTTATGCGAGTAATGCGCCACTGCCGCCCAGGCCCGGGCCAAAACCTTTTTAGACAGAATTAACAGAATTTATTGAATTAGCTCGTACTTACTCAAGCAGGTGGCCTCAACTTTTGGACCAGGGTGTGTTTTGAAACCCTCAAACAACCCCGGATAACACATATGGCACGGATCAAAAGAATGAAACAATCAACCTGCTGCTGCAGGGACTTCGTGTTATCGGTGGCATCCGTGGTTTAGTTTTAAGACTGAACCGAGTATCGAATTACTTGGCACGGATCTTCAATTTTGTAAATTCTGTTAATTCTGTCTAAAAAACATTTCGAATTTTGTCCGGCTCATGTTTATCTCTGAAATATTTCATTCCCTCCAGGGCGAGGGCGAACTGACGGGCATGCCTTCAGTCTTTGTTCGCACCTCCGGTTGCAACCTGCGCTGCAACTGGTGCGACACGCCTTATGCCTCATGGAAGCCAGAGGGCGTGGAATTGTCCGTGAGCGAAATCGTGCGCCAGGTGGAATCGTTTCCGGCGCGGCATGTGGTGCTCACCGGCGGCGAGCCGATGGTGGCGAAGGACATGCATGAGTTGGCTGGCGCCCTCCGGGAAAAGGGGAAGCACATCACCATCGAAACGGCCGCGACCATTGCGCCCAACGGCATCGCGTGCGACCTCGCCTCGCTGAGCCCGAAATTGAAAAACTCCGCGCCCGACCATCGTGCTTCCGACGCCTGGCGCGAGAAACACGAGCAGTTGCGCTGGCAGCCGGCGGTCGTGCGCGAATGGCTCGAGCAGTACCCCTTTCAGCTGAAATTCGTGGTGGCGCGCCCGGCGGACATCGAGGAAATGCAATTGCTCCTGCATGACCTGCACCGGCCGATTCCGCCGGAAAAAATCCTTCTCATGCCCGAAGGCACGACGAGTTCCGTGCTGCGCGCGCGCGACGAATGGCTCGTCGACATTTGCAAGCAGCGCGGCTACCGTTACTGCCAGCGCCTGCACATTGCGCTGTTTGGCAATACGCGGGGAACGTGAGTTTTTCCGTTCCCGCACCGGGCGGCGCCTCCGTCCACTAAGCACCAAAGCACTACGCACTAAAACTCTTTCCTTTATGCCGTTTCGCATCTGCAAGGCCTTTGAAATTGAGAGCGGGCACATGCTCTCGAAGCACCCTGACGTGTGCAAATTTCCGCACGGGCACTCGCGCAAAGTCGAATTCGTCATCGAGGCGGACAAATTGAATGCCCACGAAATGGTCTGCGATTTCAAAGTCCTGCGCGAGGCCATCGGCGATTACCTCAAGAGCTTCGACCACGCACTGTGCGTGAATACCGAGGATCCGAATTTCAAACAACTCAAGGCCGCTTACGGAGAAATGGTCATCGCCTTTGAAAAAAAGGACCCGACCACGGAATTGATTGCCCAAACGATTTTCGACGTCGCGAAAAAGCGCCTCGCCGCCTACGCCAAAGACCGCAAAGCCAAATATCCCATCGGCCAGAAAATCCGCCTCGTCAGCGTCAAGGTCTGGGAAACCAGCAGCTCGTGGGCGGAATACGGGGAATAGCCGCCTGAGTTTTTGACAGAATTAACAGAATTTACGGAATTCTGAGCACTGTACTGTACTGTATCCGCTGCCGGATAGATGCAATTCGCCGCGTTGCGACCGACAGAAATAAAGCTCCAAATGGGATTGGGCGTCCAATTCTCAGAATTCTGTTAATTCTGTCCAAAAACTCCTACTCATCCGCCAACACGATGTGGGGTTCGAACTGCACCGTGAGACGGTACGGCTGGCCGGGGCGCATCACGAGCGGGTGGTCGCGCTGGAAGACTTGCAGGTGATGCAGGCTGGACCAGTAAGTGCGGTAGCGCGGGTCCTGGGAGACGGCTTGCGGCTCCGCCCACACGGCTTGGAAGTCGTCCTTCAGCACGGAGCACCGCAGGCTTTCGGCGCCGAGCGCGAGGGTGGTGCCGATGCGGTAGCGCGAGTGCGGCGAACCGAGCGCGAGCACAAAGCGGAATTTGTCGAGCGTCACCTGGTTGCGGACGGTGAAGATGAAATCCGCAGTGACTTTGTTGCCCAGGAAAGTCCACTGCACCTTGGTGGAGCCCAGGCCGGTGACGAACTGCTCGTCCTTGGTGATGAAATCCGGCTGCTCGTAGCGGAAGAAAAGCGCGTTGCGCAGGCCGAGGCCGGTGGCGCAGCGTTTGCCGTAAAACGACGGCACGATGACTTTGTCGCCAAACGTCAACTCCGGCTGCAAAATCGGCAGATACATGCCGACGGGCCAGTCGAACACCCCCGGCGAGTGCGGGAACGCCAGCGAATCCGAGTGCTTGTGCTCGCCGCCGCTCAGCAGCGGAATGGTGACGTGCAGGCCGCTGTCGGAGTCCTGATAAATGAAGAGACCCTGCTCCTTGCGGTGCGATTGGTCATAGATAACCCACCGGCCGGTGGTTTTCTGGCCGGTGAATTTCGGCGTCATCTGGCCGCCGATGGCACGGGCCAGGCGCGCCCATTGGCTCAGGTAGCGCGCGGCGTCAAAGCTCGCCATGCGGGTCGGATGGCTGTCCAAAGCGGCGCGCTCGTTATCGCGGATGACGAGGAAGCCGTGTTCCTGGTCGAGGTAGGTCGCGAAGAAAAAGTGGAACAGCCGGCGCAGGATGTCGAAAAATAGCGGTTTTTGGTCTTCAGTGATCCAGCCGTCGCGCATGGCTTGGAGAATGAGGCTGATGCAGTGCATCTGTCCGTAAGCGCCGATGCCGCGGCCGTAATTCCAGCCCAAGCCGTCCTGGCGCACCATGTCGGGCAGGATGCGAAGGTATTTCTCGGCGTGGGTGCGCAGGCTGGGCAGCTTGCGCTCGCGCAGGTGCATGTTGGCGTGCAACTGCAAAGCCTGGCGGATGAAGACAAACGAAAGGATGCCGTAAATATCGTAACACCCGCCAAAGCCGGTGGGATGATCGTCAAAATAGCCGCCGGAGGAGTTTTCGTGGATGCGTTCGAGAAAGCGGTCGATCAGCTTGCTCGTTTCATCTTTTTTGGAAAGGCCCAGGGAGAAACGGGCGACGGATTTGGCGATGTTGAAGGCCTGAAAGTGGTTGTCGTAGTCCGTGCGGGCCAGGAGGCGGCGGTCCAGCTTCTGGCGGGTTTCCTCAAACAGACGCTCCCAGACCGGATTGCGGTCCTTGGCGCAGCCAAAGGACAGCAGGCCTAACGCGCAGTAGGCCAGGCCGTTTTCCGTCTCCTCGGACGTGAAGGCCTGGGCCGTGACGGTCCGGGCCGCCAGATCGACGAGGTCGTACTGGCCGAGCTTGGGCTCTGCGGTGGCGCGGAAGTACTCGCCGATGGCCAAGGCGGCATGACCGGGCTCATCAGGCCGGCTGGCTTCGCCCGGCACAGGGGCGATGGAGCCATCGGGATTGATTGCGTCGAGATTGTGGCCCAGGATGGAACGGGCCATGTCGAGACACTGGGCGGCAAAGTTTTGCATTCGATTCGCTACCGCTGCTGCGAGACGCGAGCAGAGGTGGATGTGTGCATTTGCGCGCGGGCTTTGTCAATCGCGTAATTCCCCAAAATAACGTTCGCCGGGGCCGGGCAACTATTTCCACCCGGCCCCGCTTTCAGGATTGTCACGCAGCGGCAAAAGGTTAGACTCTGCCAAAACTTGGCGCGTGCCAGGCCGCTTTGCCGTTACGATTCAGGCTTTTCAGGGAGACTGCTTGGCTGTCCCCTGCGGGCCCGAATCGCCCCGGTGCAAAGGGTCCGCGCCAAAACCTTTGTCTTTAACCCTGAAAGAAATCTCATGAAAGCTTGCACTAATTGCCCGACTGACGGCGCCGTAAACGAAAGCCCTTCCGGGCGCAAAGCTTCCCCGCGCGTGAAAGTACTGTGGTTATCCGCCCTGGCGATCTTCGCCGTGGCTGCGACCGTCCAGGCTGGAGGACCGCCCCCGCCGCCCCCGCCCGTGATTCCTGCGACCTACACGCTCTCGCGCACGCCCGCCGGCAAGCCGGCCAACAGCAACAGCATTTCGGCCTCGATCGGCTACAACGGCCTCTCGGCCACGTTCACTTCGCTGTCGTCGAACCTGGTCCCCGGCTACGACCCGCAGGGCAACCCGCAGGTGTTCTACTGGAATGGCTCGGCCTCCGGGAACACCAGCGCGCTCGAGCCCATCAGCTTTAATGAGAGTGGCGATCCCGCCGCGGGGCCGTCCTATTTTCCCCACCAAAGCGACGGCGGCCGCTATGTCGTCTTTACCTCTTATGGCGATAACCTCGTCAGCAACGACTACAACGGATCCGGTGACGTGTTCTTGTATGATCGTTTTTACGATGAGATGTTGCTCGTCAGCCAGTCCTCGGAATGGCTCATGAGCGGCAACGGGGACTCCGGTTATGATCGTCCGGCGATCAGCGCGACCGGTAGCGTAGTGGCCTTTTCCTCCTTGGCGACGGATTTGAATGACAAGCCGGGCATCCACGGGCCTGGTGGCGGCGTGGGCGACGATTCGACCGACGAAGGCCAGCAGCTTTACACGTGGGGGCTTTTTCTGGCCTCGCCCGGCCCCGGCGAGCATCCGCGCTCGGCGGTCCAGGTGGTCAATAACGACAACGATCCCGCGCTCTACTTCAACGAGCTGCCGTACGAGCAACGCATCACTGGTGAACCCGTCTTGGACCATTACGGCGAAAATTTGGCCTATGTCAGCAATGCCGTGAACTGGACTGAGGACGGGGTGGATGGAAATACCACCCAGGTGTTTTTGCGGGTGAGCAACTCGGATGCCGGCCCGGGCTTTGATCCTTTCGACTTTTATTTGGTCAGCCAGAACGTCAACGGCGACCCCGCCAATGCGAACTGCTCGAATCCGTCCATTAATCAAGATGGCGTATGGATGAGCTTTGAATCCGCCGCGACCAATTTGCTGGATAGCGTAGATGCCGGCCCCGCCCTCCCGCCTGCCCTTCCCGCGGGCGTCGTGCAGGTCTATGTGACTGATGGCGATAATCTGTCTCTCGCCAGCAGCGATGCCGATGGCAATCCCGCCAATGCGGATTGCACGCACTCGCGCCTCAGCGCCGACGGCCAATTCCTTATCTTTACCAGCGCGGCGACCAATCTCGTCGCGGGCCGCGGCGGCAACCAGTCCGCGGTGTTCGTCAAGAATCTCGATTCCGGCGACATCGTGGCCATCGACGGTTCCGACGGCGCCGAATCCACTGATTTCAACTCCTACGACACGCGTTTCGTCGATTTTGCCAAGCTGGTGCAGACGGGCACGAAATCCGCGAGCAACCCGCCGCTGTGGCAGGTCATCCGCCAGGATCGCGGCGTGGCGGAAGTCAAAATCACCAGCGGGCCCTACAACCAATTCGTTTACGAGACTGAAAACGCCACCCTCTCCGTGGTCGCCACCGGCCTGCCGGCACCGACGTACCAGTGGTACGACGAGTGCGATAATCCTTTGGAAGGCGAGACCAATTCCACCCTTTCCTTTACGAATGTGACTTTGGACCAGGATGGCTCGAGCTACTATTGCATCGTCTCCAACGCCCTGGGCGATGTCACCAGCCGGACGGCCACGCTCTATGTTGAAGCGCCGGATGGGCCAGAATTTGACGGCGAACCTGATGACCAGGTCATTGTCGAAGGCGACAACCTTTCCGTTCCGGTCGATGTTTCCGGCTTCGGCAATCTCACCTACCAGTGGTTCTATTCGGCGGACGACATGGACGATTACACGCCGATCGAGGACCAGACTACGGATACGCTGGCGATCCTCGGCATCTCCACGGAAGACGAGGGCTACTATTACCTCGAAGCCACCGACAGCCTCAACCAGACCTCGGATACGGACACGTTCTTCACGCGCGTTTTGGGCGCGGAAGATCCGCCCTATATCGACATCCAGCCCGATGACGACGAGGTCACCGAAGGCGACTCCGCCTCCTTTTATGTCACGGCCTACGGCGCAGGCAATCTCACCTACCAGTGGTACAATTGCGCCGGGCTGATTCCCGACGCCACCAGCTCGGAATTGTATTTTGATTCCGTCACCTTGGGCGATGCCGACCATTACTACGTCATTGTCACCAACGAATTCGGCAACACGACCAGCGACAAAGCCACGCTCACCGTGGATGCCGGCACCGCGCCCACCATTGATGAAACCTCCGGCAAGCAGAAGGTCGTCGAGGGCGACGATGTGGAGATGTGGGTCGATGCTTACGGCGATGGCGACTTGTCCTTCCAGTGGTACTTTAATGGCAACATCATTGAAGACGCCACCGATTCTGAATACGACATCAGCAATGTGACCTTGTCCGCCGCCGGCAATTATACCGTCACCGTCAGCAATGACTTTGGCAACACGACCAGCGACCCGCTGTGCCTCAAGGTTTGCCCGGCCACGGCCCCGGTCATCAATGATATCTCCGACAGCCGGACCGACACCGAGGGCGATTACGATGATTTGTCCGTGGACGCCTCCTATAACGGCGACGGCGACCTGTCGTATCAATGGTACCTCAACGGCAACATTCTCGAAGGCCAGACCGGCGATGCCATTTACTTCGACCCGGTCTTGTTGACCGATGCAGGCAACTACACGGTCACGATCACCAATCCGGTGGGCGGCAATATCACCAGCGACCCGATTGTGCTCGGCGTGGATGTGGGTCCGGAGCACCCGCAAATCACCACGCAGCCCGTGGCCACTTCCGGCAATGCCAGCGGTAATGCGACCTTGTCCGTCGCGGCCATAGGCGGTTCGGCCGACGTGCAATTCCTCTGGCTGCATGACGGCGTCCCGGTGACGGACAATGACCGCATCTCGGGTTCCAACTCGGGCAACCTCACCTTCACCGGCCTCCTGCCGGAAGACGCCGGCTCCTACCAGGTCGTCGCCTACAACGGCGTCGGTTATCCGGTGACGAGCGATGTCGTGCAAGTGACCGTAAACTTCAAGCCCCGCATCGTCACCCAGCCCAAGGCCCAGCTCATCCGCACGGGCCGCAAAGTCACCTTCACCGTGGTGGTGCAAGCCGTCCCGACGCCCACCTTCCAGTGGACGCACAACGGCTCGCCCGTGGCGATGAAGAAGAAAATCCCGACCGCCAAGGGCGTCGTGAAGACTTCCAATTCGTTCAGCATCGCCCAAGTCAAGGCGAGCGACGCCGGCATCTACCGCGTGAAGATCACCAACAGCCAGGGCTCGGTGACCAGCAACTCGGTCGGCCTGCAAGTGCGCAACCTCAACGCGCCGGCGAAATAAACGCCGCCCGTTCACCGGGCGTCAATCAATGAAAAAACCCGCCGGACGTCAGTCCGGCGGGTTTTTCATTTTGGATAAGACAAAATTTACGGAGCGCAACTGGACGGATTAAACCATAATCGCTTCGCGCATGGCTCGTGTGGAAGCCATCGGCAAGGGCTTCCTTTCGCGTTTCAGTTCGGCCGGTTCCTCGCGGACGAGCGTGCATGATTCACGAAAAACAGCCTGCTCGATCTTGCCATGGCAAACGCCGCCCCAGGGAAAAAGATCCGGACAATAGCCCACGTAGCACCGGTCTTCTTCGCTCCAGTGCACATATTTAAGATAGGGAGCGGCGGCGTTCACGGGTTGGCCTCGCGTACGGCAGGGCAACGGTACGGTGATGCAGGCTGCTTGCCGCACTTCCTACGTCTTCAGAATCAGCCGCAAAAAGTCCGTGTTGTTTTTGCTCTTGGTCATGCGCTCGAGGAGTGTCTCCGTGGCATCCTCGATTTTGGAGCCGGCCATGGCGCGGCGCAGTAGCGTCGCGCCTTCCAGGTAGTCCTTCGAGAGCAGCAGCTCTTCCTTGCGCGTGCCCGAGGAGTGCAGGTTGATGGCCGGCCAGATGCGCATTTCCGCCACCTTGCGGTCGAGCACCATCTCCATGTTGCCAGTGCCCTTGAATTCCTGGAAAATGATGTCGTCCATCTTCGAGCCCGTGTCCACCAGCGCCGAGGCGATGATCGTCAGCGAGCCGGCTTCCTCGGTATTGCGGGCCGAGGAGAAAATCTGCCGGGGCTTTTCCAGCGCGCGCACGTCGAGGCCGCCGGTGCCGGTCTTGCCGGTGTTGCGAAAGGCATTGTGCGCGCGTGACAGGCGCGTGAGCGAATCCATCAGCAGCAGGACATCGCTGCCCGTCTCCACCAGCCGCTTGGCGCGTTCGATGGCGATGTCCGCCACGCGGATGTGGTTTTCCAGCTCCTCGTCGTTGGACGACGCGTAAATTTCGCACGTCGGCAAATCGCGCTTGAAATCGGTGACTTCCTCCGGGCGCTCGTCCACCAGCAGCACGAGGATTTTGATGTCGGGATGGTTCTCGATACAACCCTGCGCGATGTCCTTGAGCAGCGTCGTCTTGCCGGTGCGCGGCGGGGCGACGATGAGGCCGCGCTGACCCTTGCCGATGGGGCAAAAGAGGTCGATCACGCGGGTGGTCATCCGCTCATCCTTGCACTCGAGCCGGATTTGCTGGTCCGGCATGACCGTCGTGAGCTGGGTGAAATCGAGGCAGCGGCGCCGGTCTTCCAGCGTCATCCCGTCCACCTTTTCGATGAAGCGCACCTTCGGGTTGGTGAACCGGTCGTCGTGGAAGGCGCTGGCCTCGATGAGGCTCCCGCGCTTGAGCTTGAAGCGGTGCAGCAGCTCCCGCGGCAGGAAGGGGTCCGTCGGGCGCGTCTTGCCGTTGCGCGCCGGGTCGAGGAGCGTCCCGCACTTGTTCTGGTCCGGTTCAAGGACGCCCTTGACCTGGATTTGGTTGCGGGGTGGCGTGTAAAGTTCAGTCATGGAAAAGGGACCGCAGGCCGGATTTCCGGCCCAAGGTGAGAAGGCAAAAAGCAGCCGGGAGGCCGCGGGCAGTTGAGCAAAGCCGCCATTCCGACCGCGAAATGACGCTGGTTTCCCGAGCCGAGGGGGTAGGCAAACGACCGGGAACCGTGACTCCAAACGGGCTGCACCGTAGCGTCTGCCTCAGTATTCAACCCTGTCGCACAGGGGGAAGTTGCAGCGGCGGCCCGAATTGCCTGCGGGAGAGCGTGGGGCCTCGCCGCCCCGCTGGCAAGAGGAAAGTTGGGGGTAAGCGAGACCCTTTGGGAATGGGCTAATAGGCAGGGAGCATTCGCCAGTCACTGGTTGCCTTTGCAAAAAGTGTCGAAAAAGTGCATAGATTTCCATCTAAAGGTGGCGGTCTAGTGGCCAAGGACTCATTAACATCAAAGATGTACGTGGCCCATGCGTGATTTTACTCAGGTTGACCAGCGGATGCGCACTCATGTTGCTTCGTTAGATGGAGTGTTTACCGCAAGCGAGGCCTAGGAGGTGTTGCACTTCCTCGATCACGGGGAATATGGCGTGGCGTTGGACGACCTTAAATATATTTGTGATACAAAAGCCAAGCCCCAGGCAACCGCTGTAGTGGAGGAAGTACTCGAACTCGCCAGGATTATGGAAATTGACCTAAAATAGGATGACCCTGTTGGTGGACTTTGGCGCGACAGCGTTCGTTCGGCTGCTCCGTTTTTGTGCCTTTTGTGCTTTTTGTGGCTAAATTCTCATTCTCATTTTTGGGCCGGATTTGTTTAATCACAAAAAGCACAAAAGGCACAAATCGGAAGCTCTTTTGATTTTGCGCGAATAAGCGTGGATGAGCATTTCACAATCAGATCGCCAGGTAAATCCCGCGCTCAGGGCGGGGTGGTGGCAGTGGATACGGGCAGGGCATTTTGAAATTTGAGGACCAAGGTGGGTTGGTTGTGGTCCCCCAAGGGCGACTCTCCTCGGGATGGATCCGGCGGACGCCGAATCAAGTCGCTGCCGCCTTGGTCTTTGAGCGAAGCCCCCATTGAGTAAAGCAGGCCCTGGGTGGCATCATAGCGCAAGGGTTTATCGTCAAACGGATCGAGCGGAACGGCGGACGCGAATTGGGGAACGAGCGCGTCGAGCGCGGGCGGCAACGCGCGGTGTTCATCAAAATAGCGACGCACGGCGAGGCCGGTTTGGATGAGCCGGTCGCTGGCGAGGTCTTCATAGGCAAACCCGAGGCTTTGGCGAGAGGCCGAAAAAGCAACGGACATATCCATTAAATACGCACCGCCAAAATTAGGCTCCAATAAATCCATCAAACGGTGCGGGAAGGAATCCGTATCGGGAGGAATGGCCGCATAGGGGCCGTTCAGGGCCTCCCGCGCAGCCCGAATCATCGGTGCCGCCAAACGGCGGGTGGTGTTTTCCTTCAGCGTCACCTTTGTCCAGAAATCCAGCGCGTTCATGCCGTGGAGGCTGGTCGTGAATCCGCGCTCGAGGTCAAATGCTGTCCACGGAGAGCTTTTTAGAAAATTTATCAAACCGATGAATTGCTGATATTGGTACGGGAGGATTTGCTGGCGCGCTTGGAGCCAGGGAATCTCTACGCCATACGCCTGGGCCAGCGTGCTTTGCGCGGCGGCGGTCAGTGCGCGCTCGTTCAGCAGGGACGCACTGCGGTCATCAGCCAAAAAGCCCGCCTCTCGGGCGAGATTATAGGCGGGCCCGCCGGTTTCGGCCAGGCGTGAAGCGAGCAGGCGCAGGCGCACGACCTCGTCCACAGCACCCGATAAATTTCCTCCTTGCTCATAACGCATGGCTGACCGGGCCAGATCCTCGGTGGCGAAAGAAATCGATCGTGTATTTCGATCGTAAAACACTGACTCATTCCCAACATAGTGAAAATACGGCGATGCCAGAATGTCATCCAGCGGCACCAGGGCTGGGCGGGCTTGCGCCAGGAAGGCGTCCACCAGCTTGATGTCATCGTTGTCGGGCCCTCCTGCGTAGTCACCCAAGACTTCGGCATGGCCATCTTCGCCGACATAATCAATTGGACTTAGTGATTTAGCCGGCAGCCGGGTCAATTGGACGTAGCCATTTTGCCCATCGGGAATAGCCGGTGTACTGACTAGGAGATCGGCATCGTCGGCTGGCGATTCGTCATGAATGTAAGACCACCAAATAAACGGACTCACGGCGACCAGCAAAGCCACGCCCACCTTGAGCGCCCGCACGACGAAGCGTGCGACTTGGCGGCGTTTCGTTCTTGCAGGTGGCGAGGGGTCGAGCCTGGCGGGGGAATCGGTCATGAGTCATTCCTGATTATCACTTCCTTAAGCGGGAAGTAACCCTCGGCCCGTAAGTCTAAGCGTGCCACAACAAGAAATTTGCAGTCATCCGCAGGATTCCCAATTGCACAAAAGGCACAAATCGGAAGCTCTATTTATTTAGCGCGAATAAGCGTGGATGAGCGGTTTGCCGCCAGCAAATTTGCTCTATCAAATCATCCCCTGCTGCCGCACCCGATCCAGATACGGGCGCAGATGCACGCCGGGGCACTCGGTGGACACGAGTTCTTGGTGCACTTTCACCTGGCTGATCGCCAATTGGTACTGCTTCCGTAAGCGCGCGCCGAAACTGACGATGGTCTGCCGCTGCGCGTCCGTGGGCGCTTGCAGCATGAAATTGCCGAGCACGACGACACCCACGTTGTGGTCGTTCCATTTGTGCAACACATGGCTCGGGTCCAAATCCGCGCGCACGTGTTCGCCCCGCCACGCCACGGGCCGCAGTTGCCACACGCGCCCGCTCCGATCTATGGCATAATGATAGCCAATATCCTGAAAGCCCTCGCGCGCGTGGTAGGCGCGAATGCGTTCGAGATACTGCGCCGTCGGCGCATAGGCGTCCTGATAAAAAGCCTGCGGATCGCCGTCGTGGTGAAAGGTGAGCAGCGCCACGCCGTCCATCGGCAGCATGGGCTTGGCCGGGCCGGCGGCCGTCCATGCCTTGCGCGGAATGACGCCATCCACCCCGGCCGGCATCACGGCGCGCGGCCCCGGCGTGGCGACAAAGCCCGCGGGCGGGGCATAGCTTAAATCCACCGCTTTGACCGGACCCGGCACCGGCGCGAGGGCGGTCGCCGGGGCGGACGGCGGTGCTGACGCGCACCCGGCGAACGCCGCCCCCACGGCCGCCGCTGCGCCTTCAAGAAATTGCCGCCGGGTCTGGATGCGGGATGCGTTCACGCCGGAGCCACACCTAACGCGGTTTGTTTGCGTTTGGCAAGCATTTTTCTCTTGCAAGTTATTTGCATTAGTGAAAAGTTGGAGTTGTCCGGGGCGGGCCGTCCCGCCCGGATTCCCCGCCATGGCCGTCTCGATCCGCCACTTGCGCCGGCACTACGCCGGGCCCGACGGCTCGGTGGTGCCCGTCATTGACATCGCGGAGTTCGCCCTCGCCGACGGTGAGCAAGTGGCCCTCGCCGGCCCGAGCGGCGCCGGCAAAACCACCTTGTTGCACCTGCTGGCCGGTATACTCACCCCTGACGCGGGCCAGATTTGCTACACCTTCGGTTCGGCAGCGCCCGTGGACCTCGCCACTTTGTCCGAAGCCCGGCGGGATGGCTTTCGCGGGCGTCATCTCGGTTACATTTTTCAAACGCACCACCTCCTGCCCGGCTTCACGGCCCTGGAAAATGTGCTGCTCGGAATGAGTTTCAGCGGCCGTCCGGCCGACCCGGCCTGGGCGGAACATTTGCTCAAGGAAGTGGGCTTGGGCGAGCGTTTGCATTACCCGCCGGCGAAGCTTTCACTGGGCCAGCAACAGCGCGTGGCCGTGGCCCGGGCCCTCGCCAATCGTCCGCAGGTGGTGCTGGCGGATGAACCGACCGGCGCGCTCGACGCCGTCAGCGCCCGGCAAACACTCGACCTCATCCGCCGCTTGTGCACTGAGGTCAAGGCCGCCTTGCTGCTGGTCAGTCATGATGCCGCCGTGACCGCCCAGTTTGCGCGCGCGGTTACACTCGCCCAGCTCAACCGCTCCGTTGCGCCATGAACTCCCTGCAAATCATTTTCCGGCAGATGCGGCAGCGGGCGCTTTCCACGTGGCTGACGCTCCTCTCCGTCCTGCTCGGCGTGGCCTTGGCCGTGGCGGTGCTGGTGGTGCGGCGCGATGCCGGCCGCCTGTTCGGCCAGACGGATTACGGATTCGACGTGCTCATCGGGGCGAAAGGCTCCGCGACTCAACTGGTGTTTAACACAATTTATCATATTGACCGCAGCCCCGGCAATATTCCGTACAGTCTCTACACCGATCTGCTCTCGAGCCCCGCCTTCCGCCCGCTCGTGCGCATCGCGGTGCCCACCGTGGTAGGGGATAGCTACCGGGGCCGCCGCATCGTCGGCACGCTGCCGAAACTCTTCGGCCTCGACGACCAGGGCGCGCCGCTGCCGCCCGACCGCGTGCTCGAATACCGCCCGGGCCGTACTTATCAAATCGCCGCGGGCCGGGTCTTTGCCGCGGATAAATTTGAGGCCCTCATCGGTTCCGACATTGCCGCCGAAACGAGCCTCCAGCTCGGCGACGAATTTCAGGCCACCCACGGCTTGCCCGCGCCCGGAGAAATTCCCGACATCCACAAGCCCCGATGGAAAGTCGTGGGCGTCCTGCAACCGACGCACACGTCCGCCGACCACGTGATTTTTATTCCCCTCCTCAGCTTTTATACCATCGCTGAGCACGGCGTGGGCCTTGTCGCACAAAAAGCCCTGCGCGACGGCCAGGATCCCGCGGCCGCCATCGCTGAATTCAAGGCGCAAGTGGCGCCGGGGGCCAAGGACGACGATGAGGCGCCCGACAATTTCACCCTCGATGCCGAAGGCCATATCCAATTGCAACTTTCGCCGGAAGTGTGGGGCTTGTCGGCGATTTTAGTCCAAGCCCGGAGCCAGCCGCTGGCGCTCGGGCTGATGTACGCCGTCAACAACGGCTCCGTGGCCTCCGCCGTCAATCCCGCGCTGGTCATGCGCGACTTTTTCGGCCTTTTTCTGCGCGGGCCGACGCTCGTGCTGCTGGCGGTTTCCGTGCTGGTGACACTGGTGGCCGGCGTGGGCATTCTGGTGAGCATTTACAACTCCGTGGCGGCGCGGGCGCGCGAAATCGCACTGCTGCGCGCCCTGGGCGCCACGCGGGCGCGCATCCTGGGCTTGATTTGCGCCGAGGCCGGGCTCATCGGCCTGATGGGCGGAGTGCTCGGGCTGCTGGTCGGTCATCTGCTGGCGGGCGCCGGGTCGTTTTGGATGCGACAATGGCTCGGCGAGAGCCTGAATTGGACCACGGTCGATGGGCAGGAAGGGTATTATTTGGCCGGGGTCGTGATTTTGGCCACGCTGGCCGGGCTCGTGCCTGCCCTTAAGGCCTACCGCACGCCGGTGGCCGCGAACCTTGTTGCGAATTAGCGGTCTGTACTCTATCTTAACTTCATGTCGAAACGGGCGGTCATGGCGGTGTTTGGCTTGGTCGCGCTGATGGGCGCGGCGTGGGGCGCCGGGCCGTCGGGGTCGATGGGCGCGGGCCTGGCCGGACTTTCGCCGCTGTCGGGCAATGCCTCCGCTTCCGCGGCGTCGCTCATACCCACCGACCCGAAATTGCGCAAGGTGCACGCCGCGCCCAAGTCCGGCGAAGTGCGCGACCTCGAAATCAAGGAATTGGGAAATTTCAATTACGACCCCAAGGTGGGTGGCAACATCCCCGCCGACGTGCTGGCCCTGTCCGGCCTCAAGGTGCGCTTGCGCGGCATCATGGCGCCGCTCGTGCAATCCGATCCGAAAAAGGTCACGGATTTTCTGTTGGTGCCGAGCCTGATGAACTGTTGTTTCGGGCAGCCCCCGCAAATCCAGCACACGATTGACTGTGTCACCGCCGACCATCAGCCGATGCCGTATTATGCCGACCAGGCCGTCATCGAGGGCACGCTCCAAGTGCGCGAAAAAAAGGAGGACGGCTTTGTCACCAGCATCTTTGAAGTGACGGTGACCGACATCAAACCCGGGCCGAAACTCTAGGCCTGCCCGCGCCGATGAAAACCGCCCAAGTCCTCTTTGCCATGGGTTTGCCGCTTGCCGTCGCCGTGGGGTGGGAGGCGGCGCGGGCGTTTGCTCCGGTGCCTCCGGCAGGCCATCCGGTATCTGCGCCGCAGTCCGCCGCGGTGGCGAATTCCACGGTTACGCCGCCGACTCCGGAAGTCATCGGCTCGCTCACCGACGCGGTTGCGCCCGCGGTTTCGGCACCCTTGGCCACCGCCGGTATTTATGCGCGCAAGCCGCACGCCGCGCCCCAGCCCGGCGAAATCCGTACGCTGGAAATCAAGGAACTGGGCAATTTTAATTATGACCCCAAAAAGAGCGGCGATATCCCGCCGGATGTGCAGGCGTTGAGCGGCCTCACCGTGCGCTTGCGCGGCTACATGCAGCCCATGCAGGACACGGAGGAAGTCAGCAGCTTCCTCTTGGTTCCGAGCCTGGGCTCATGTTGTTATGGCCAGCCGCCGGAAATACAGCATACCATCGCCTGCAGCACGCCGGTTGGCCACCCCGTCAAGGACTACTACAATCCCGTGAATGTCGAGGGGACGTTGACCGTCCGCGAAAAGGAAGAGGACGGTTTTGTGGTGAGCATTTTCGAGCTGAGCGTCCAACAGGTGGAAGAAGCCAAGCCGTAAGCATGGGTCAAGGCGGCAAAGAGATAAGTATGATAGAGTAATAACGCACCCCCCTCTATTCTTCATGGGCCCATCCAAAAAATCCACGCCGAAGAAAATTAAGACGCCGCAGATGGCCTCCCTGCCGGGTGGCGTCTATCGCCACTACAAGGGCGGGCATTATCTCGTCCTTGGCGTGGCCCGGCATTCGGAAACGGAGGAACCACTGGTGGTGTATGTGCGGCTGTACCCGCGCACCGGTTGCCCGCTCTGGGTGCGGCCACTGGCTAATTTCACCAGCCACGCTGTGAATGCCGCAGGCCGGCGGGTCCCACGCTTTAAATTTGTGGGGCTGGAGGAGACTGAGAAGCGTGTTTAAGGCATAAGGTAAAAAGTGAAAAAGGTAAGAGACCGGACCCGCAAAATCGGAGCGCCATTCCCGTCTTGTTTCGACGGGAAAAACGGCCATGCTGGCGGTTCGGTCTTTAACGTTTCCCACCCCCAACTCTCTCCCCAAGTGATTACATTTTCCGCTTCCCTGACCTGGTCGCGCCGCCTCGGCGTTGCCGCATTTTTTCTCGGACTCGCCGCTGCGCACGGCCAGCCCGCGCCTGCCGGGCCGTCCTCCGCGGCCGCACCGACGCCTGCTTCCACTGCCGCTGCGGCCGCGCCGGCGGCCAATGCGCTCCCGACGATTTTTGTCTGCGGCGATTCGACTTCCAACAGCCCCCTGCCCATTCAGGGGTGGGGCACGCCGCTGGCCAATTACATCGATCCGGCGAAGGCCGTGGTCAGCAATGTCGGCCATGCCGGCACCTCGAGCCGCACGTATTACAACGGCGACTGGCTGCCCAAGGTGCTCCCACGCGTCAAGGCCGGCGATTATGTGCTGATCGTATTTGGCATTAATGACGGCGGCGGCGTTTTGACGGGTTCCGGTGGCGCGCGCGCCTCCCTCAACGGCATTGGCGACGAGACTCAGGACGCGGGCGGCCAAACCGTGCACACCTACGGCTGGTACATGGCGAAGATGGCCGAGGACGCCCGCGCCAAGGGCGCCCATCCGTATTTTCTGACCGTCACTGCGCGTGATATTTGGACCAATCCGAAGGCCACGTTCAAGGATGCCACCCTCGTCACGCAGGAGGATGGCTACACGACCACCGCCGACCAAATCGAGCGGGGCACCTTTAACGGCAAGTACACGCAATGGACCAAGGATGTCGGCGAGAAATTCCACGTGCCCGTGCTCGACCTCACCAACCTTGCGGCGGACAAATATGAAAAGATGGGCCGCGAAGTGGTCATGAAACTCTACTCGGACCACAACCACACGTTCCCCGCCGGAGCTGATGTCGTGGCGGCCACCATTGTCTCGGGTCTGAAAGCTTTTCCGAACAGTCCGTTCACCCCGCTCTTGTCCGAGAAGGGCCAAGCCATTGAGCCCGCCAACGCCAAATACCTTTCCGTCAACGCCGCCGACGCCAAGCCCGCCGACGTAAAGCCCGACGCGGCTCAACCTGCCGCAGTACCGGCCAAGCCGTCCGCCTAAGGCGCCGCGGGCGGCGGTTCGCATTCTGGCGGTAGCGCAACCTGCGTAGAAAAGGGCTGGCGTTTGCAATAATTTTTGGCAGAACGAAGCCGCGATGCAAAAGTTGGCGTCATTTTTCTCGTCCGCTCTCCCTTGGGTGCTTCTGCTGGCGTTGGCCTGGTTGGTTCCGTCCGCCGCCGCCGCGATGTATCATTTCACCGGCACCGGCACGCAGACGACGACAACCCTCGGCGGCCTGTTTCTCGCGAAAAAGAATTATGCCGTCCTGGTCGACGTGAGTCCAAGCCTCGAAAAGCCCACGACGATTGCCTTCCGCGCCGCGCTCAAGGGCAAAAAGGCCATTATCGCCACCGCGAGCAATACCCTCACGCTGGCCTCCACTGGCACGGCCGCCCAAGCGAGCCCCAACCCGATTGTTTTTGGCCCGGCCCAGGGTCGCTACTCGCACAAAGTCGTTGGCGTGAACCGCATTTTCTCGATTGATTTGCACCAGAACGATCTGGCGCTCCAATACTCCGACCACGTGGACCTCACCGTGAGCAACAGCAATTTCATGATCATCAAACGCCACGTCCAAAGTGCGGCGCAGACCATTGTCTTCGATTTGAAATTCAAGGGTAAGCTCCGGGGGAATTAAGTTTGCGCAACGGGCCTTCGGTAATTCTTTTGACTGTCGGTGGTGGCCAGTCTATGGGAGCAATCGTCTGCTATGAGCAAAGAACGTTTTACCGAACGCCAAGGCGAAGTAGGGCTGGCGGTGACCCGCCTGGTCGAGGCCTGTGCCCAGCCGGATAGCGATTTGATTCGGGATGCGGTCATCCAGCGGTTTGAATTCACCTTCGAACTCGTCTGGAAAACGCTCAAACTTTATCTCGAACGCCAAGGCCATGAGTGCGGTGGACCGCGGCCCACGCTCAAAAAGGCGTTCGCGGAGGGCTTGATTCCCACTCCCGAGGAGGCCGATCGCTGGTTGCAAATGCTCGACGACCGCAACCTCACCAGCCATGCTTATGATGCAGCGCTGGCGGCCCGGATTTATCTCCAAATTGTCGCCGCCCACGCCCCGTTGCTGCGCCACATGGCCGAACTCATTCAAACTCTTTCCTGGGACTAATCCATGAACCGCGTGGCATTGCGTGCAAAAGACTTGGCCGTGCTGTGTGCAACCTTGGGCCAGTTTGCGACCGTGCGCGAGGCGCGTGTTTTCGGCTCCCGCGCCACAGGTGGCGCCCGTCGTGCGTCCGATTTGGATTTGGCCGTGTCTGCCCCGGACGCCACCGCCGCGGAATGGGACGAACTCTGCGATGCGCTCGAGAATGCGCCCTTGATCTACGAGTTGGACATTGTGCGGCTGGACTCGGCCACCAATCGCACGCTTCAGGAGAAAATTAAAAAAGGCAGCGTGGCGATTTATTCCAATCCGGCCTAGGCCCGCTTTTCGATTCTGAGCTGGAGGTGTTTTGCACGCTGTCCGCATAAATCATTTGCCGCGAACGAGCACGGTGAGGCAACATTGGCCATGACTTCGCCTTCTTCGCCGCCCTTGGTCATCCTCGGTTGCGGATACCTCGGCACCGCGCTCGCGCGCGCGGTATTGGCCCGCGGCGGCACTGTTTCTGCGCTCACTCGCAATGTTGAACGAGCGGCGGAATTGCGCGCTCAGGGCGTCCCCACGGCGCAGTCGGATTTGGCGTCCGACGCTTGGCATGCAATGCTGAATCCCGCCGGTGCCGCCGTGGTGGTGTGCGTGGCGCCGTCGCGGCCTGATGTGGAGGGTTACCGGCATTCGTTTGTCGCCGGACTCGATTCTGTCTGGCGCTGGCTCAGGCAATCCGTGGCCGCCGGTCACCCACCTGCACGCGAGTTATTTTTCACGAGCGCCACAAGCGTATATCCGCAAGCAGACGGTGGCTGGGTCGACGAGAGCTCGCCCATCGACGTTTCGCTGCTGGGGCCGGCCGCGGCGATTTTGCGCGTGGCGGAAGAAAAGATTCTCGGGGTGGATCCGGCGCTCGCTTGGCGCGCCTGGGTCTTGCGCTTGGCGGGCATTTATGGCCCGGATCGCAACCATCTCCTCGCGGCGCTGCGCCAGGGCCAGCGGGTCTTCGGCGGCACTGCGGCGCAATGGGTCAACCTCATCCATCGCGACGACGGGGTCGGGGCGATACAGCATTTCATCGCCACGCCCGCGAGCCAGGCCGGCGGTCTATACAACCTCGTGGACAACCACCCCGTGCAAAAGGCGGCATTGCTGGCCGATTTGGCCCGGGCTGAGGGCCTCCATCCCGCAGAGGTGCGGTGTGACGAGAATCTGTCCTCTGGCCGGAGTGGCCACCGGCGCAATGTTACGGGGCAAATCCCCAACCGGCGGGTGAGCAATGCCCGGTTGCTGGGGGCGGGCTATAAGCTAATCTATGAGTCGTTTGCAAAAAGTTTGGCCGGGGGCTTGACAACCCCATGACGCCGCGCAAACATCGCGCCGCAGTTACCCCATTTGGCCGTGCCTTCTGACGGCGGTTGCGCAGTCCACCGGCGGAAAAAACGGCAAAATGTTACATGAGTGACGTTTGTTTGTAACAAGACTCCGCTACAAAGCACCCAACGCGGAGTACTTATCCTTAACCCCTCTGCGCCAAACCTAAGCTCCCTATGAACCCAAAACACCTGAAAATGCTCAGCGTGCTGGCGGCTTGCTCGATGCTCGGAGGTCTCTCCGCATCGGCCCAAGACAAAGCCACGCTCGACCTCCTGGTCAAAAAAGGCGTGATCACGCAAGCGGATGCGGATTCCGTCGCTAAATCGGCTGCGGTCGTGGCGCCCAAAGACGCCGCGGTCAAAAAGCTGCAAATCGAAGGCATGATCCAGCTCCAGTATGACTGGCTCACCACCGACGACAAAGCCGTGGCGTCCGTCGACCCGGCCTCCACGAATCAGGCCCTCATCCGCCGCGCCTACCTCGGTGCTATTGCCGACCTCGGCAATGGCTGGGGTGGTGAATTGTTGCTGGATGTCGCCGCGGGCGCCAACGCCTCCGCCGCTCCCCAAGCCCAGGGCACGCAGAACCTTTTTGAAAAGGTTATCATCTACAAGACGGTTGCCGATTACGGCACGGCCACCGCCGGTTTCCAGAAAGTTCCGTTCGTGGTCGAAGAAAACACGTCGTCCTCGCAGATCAAGACGGTTGAGCGCTCGGTCGCGACGCGCTTCTTCACCGAGCCATGGGGTGGCTCGACCACCGGTCGCCTCGGTTTCGCGAACCGCCACGTCGGTCTCTACTGGAGCGGCAACGTTACCCAGGTTGACGGTCTCGGTTATGGCTTGGCTGTGACCAACGCCATTCAGAGCACCATCAACTTCGGCAACCCGGCTCCCGGCACCGCGGCTTACAACGAATTCGGCGTCTGGGGCAACATCAGCTACGGCAACAAGTTTGACGCGCTCTCCTACAAGGTGGGCCTCAATTTGGGTTATGCCGGTGACGCCAACAGCACCAGCGGTGCGGCCGGTGTCCCTGCGCAGAACAACGCGATGTGGGGCTACAATCCCTACCTGACGTTGACCTACAGCGACTTCACCTTGACCGCTGAATTCATCCAGGCGCAGATCCAGAACGGCCGCGTCAATGGTGGTGGTATCACCAGCACGACCGCTCCTTATGGCTTCAACGTCACCCCCTCGTACAAGATCAATGACGAGTGGGAAGCCGTCATGCGCTTCAGCTACTTGTCCACGAATGGCCGTGGCGCGAGCATCAACCAGCTTGAGCGCAATGCCGCGAATCCGCTGACCGGCGGCACGTTCAACAACGTGTGGGCGGCCTACATCGGTTTCAACTACTACATCATCGGCAACAGCCTCAAGCTGTCGGCTGGTTATGAGTTCGCGGACTTCACCGACCGCTCCGGCGGCGGCGTCCCCGGCACGCTCTTCACCGGCCCCCGCGCCGATGTGAGCGCGGTCCGTACCCGCCTCCAGTTGTTGTTCTAGTTGGTCGCCTCAGTCCGGCGACGGGCTGAGTTCCTAGTTTATCCAGTTTGGGCCGCCCGGTGGCATTTGCCGCCGGGCGGCTTTTTTTTGCCTGCTTTTCCCGGGCGGGCGCTGGGTTTCGCCGTGTTTGACCTTGCCAAAAGGCGCGCCATGGATACAGATTTTTAGCCCAATGACTTCCCGCGCCACACTCCCTGCCCGCTTTGACGATGATGATGAAGACGAGGGCACTCCGCCCGCCGCCCCCGAGGGCGACGCGGCCAAAATCCCCGGACTCGGCGGCCTCATTCAACGCAAATTTCTCGAACAGCGCAAAATCATGCTCTGGGGCGAAGTCAGCGACCGCTCCTGCCGCGAGATGACGGAAAAACTTTTGTACTTGGAAATGCAGGAGCCGGGCAAGGAAATCGTCATGTACTTGAACACCCCGGGCGGCTCGATCACCGCCGGCCTGGCCCTTTACGACACCATCAAGCTCATCTCCTCGCCTTTGACCGTGGTCGTCACGGGCATGGCCGCCAGCATGGGGTCCATTTTGTTGAGTGCCGCGCCCAAGGGCCGCCGTCTGTTGTACCCGCACGCGCGCGTGCTCATCCACCAGCCACTCATCATGGGGCGCATCGTCGCGCCCGCGGTGGACATCAATATCCAGGCCCAGGAGATGGAGAAAATTCGCGAGGAGCTGAATCGAATTCTCGCGCAGGCCTCCGGCCAGCCGATGGAGAAAATCCAACGCGACACCGACCGCGATTTCTACCTCAATGCCCGCGAAGCCATCGAGTACGGGCTCGCCGACACGATTGTGGAAAAGCTGTAAGCGCGGTTTCAGGCTTTCCCGGCTTTGGTTTTGCGCGTAGCCTCGGCGGCACGATGGAGCCGTTGCGCAAAGCCTTGGAAACATTTGCGCAACCCCTGACGCCTTATGCGCCGGGCAGCGGCGAATTCTGGGGCGTGGTCGCGGCGGCGGCGGGCGTGCTGCTGGTTTTCGGCTGGCTCGTGCACCATTTTCTCTTCGCCGGCCGGCGGGGTTTTCTCGTCGTCTTCGTGGCCAATTTTCTGGCGCTCGCGGCGGGCGTGGCCGCCGCGGCGGCAGTGCAAGGCTACGCCGATCTGCATATCTTGCCCAAGGATTGGACTTGGGTGGCGCCGGCGGCTGCAGGCGTCGTGGCCTGGCTGCTCATGGCGGTGTTCGTGGTGCGCTTTCTCCTGGGTCAGGGCGCGCTTGGATCCCTGGGCACTCTGGGCCTGAGCCTGATATGTCTCGTCGTCATTGGCTGGCTCGGGCGGTCGCTCTTGCAAAACGTCGGCGGCTCGCTCTCGACCATCGAGAAAAAGGAAAAATCCAAGGTCAACGAAGTCATGCCGTAACCGGCGGCGGCATCAGCTGAAGTCTTAGTGCGGCAATTGCAAACCCTGCAACGCCCCCGGATCGATGCCCTGCAACAGGTGCACAATGACGCCCATGAACAGCGCCATGAAAAAGCCGCCGATCACGAAGAGTAACATCATCACGCCGCTGAGTTTGAAATAAAGGCTGAGTTGGTTGAGCGCCTCCCGCAGGGCGGCTTCGTCGCCGGTCGTCGCTGCGGCCTTCGCGCGCCCGGCCGCTTTGATGAGGATGATGCCCATCCAAATGGGCAGCCAGGCAATCACGAGGCCCAGACCCACCGTGCTGAACAAAAACAGCGCCGCCTGGATAAAAATGACAATGCCGGTAAAAATCATCCATCCGCCTGCCGCCGTGAGCATTTTGGCCAGGCGGCGCACCAAATCGGCTTCCGCCGCATTCGCGCGGGGCAGGGGAATCGACGCCGCGGCATAAGGCGACAGGGCCGGCACGGGCGCTGGAGTAGTCACGGGAACGGGTGGCACGGTGACTGAAACTCCCGCCAACTCCCCGACTGCACCGAGTTCCTGCCAGTCTGCGGAGTGCTCCGCCCGCACCTGCGTCTGACTGTTGGCCCGGCCTTGCGCGACCCAACTGCGCAATTGCGCGGCGGTGACCGGACCGTATTCCTTGCCGTCGCCGCCTAGCATGAAATAATTGGCCATGACAAAATTTCTAAAGTGAGGGCGGGCGGGGGATTGTCCTCGCCGCAGCGTTAGTGCGGTCACGCGGGGTTCACCGCCGCCATGGTGGCGCAGGCCGGTGGCCTGCGCAATCGCGAACATTCTCCTTCAACCCGCCCCGCGGCTTCGCGTTGCAAAAAAGATCTAGGATTTTTTGGCCGCGGCCGCGGTCACGCGCGCCACGATTTCCGCAATGGGCAGGCGGGCCAGTTCGCGCGGCGAGATGCGGTTGGGCTGGATGGGCGGCAGGGCCGTCAGCGGTTCGCTCAGGATAAGCGTGCGGTTGGCCGTCACATCATCCACGCGGTCCACCGGCGTGAAATACGGCGCGCCGCGCAGCGTTTCCGGTTTCTCCCGCACAAGGCGCAGAATCGCAAGCACGGCCTCGGCAAAGCGGTCGAGCTCGGCCTTCGTGTAGCTTTCGGTGGGCTCAATCATCAAGCCAAAGGCTTCCGGCCAGGCCACGGTCGGCGCGTGAAAACCGAAATCGAGAAAGAGTTTGCCCACGCGTGGGATGGCCGCGGCCCGCGGCACGCCGGCTTGTTCAAGGCGCGCGAAATCATCCGGTGTCAGCGTCAAAATAAACTCGTGCATGCGCGGTTGCCCGCCGGCGCCCGCGGGCAGGCTCGCATACTCCGGGCTCAGCCGCGCAAACAGGTAACGCGAGGCGAGCACCGCGACGGCCGACATCCGGCGCACGCCCTCGCGCCCCAAGCGCAAAAGGTAGGTGTAGGCGCGGACTTTGTGCGCGAAATTGCCCCAGTGCCGGTGAATGGAACCGATGCTTTTCGAGGTCTTCACTGGCACGAATTTACCGTCGCGTTTTTCAATTTGATGACCGGGTAGAAAATCCGCCAGCCGCGTGCTCACGGCCACGATGGCGTCGCCGGGACCGCCGCCGCCGTGCGGGATGGTCCACGTCTTGTGCAAATTATTGTGCACGGCGTCCACGCCGAGCGTGGCGAGATTCACCCAGCCCGCCACGGCGTTCATATTGGCGCCGTCCATGTACACGAGCCCGCCCGCGGCGTGCACCTCGTCGGCCACGCGCTTGAAATCCGTTTCAAACAGACCGCAGGTATTCGGATTCGTGATCATCACGCCCGCCAGCCGCGGGCCGAATTGCGCGAGCTTGCGCTCGAAATCCGCGAGATCGATGCGGCCATCGGCGCCGCCCTCCAGCAGCACGATGCCTGCCGGCTGGCCATTTTCCTCGCGCGCGAAAAACCCGGCCATCGCGGCGGTGGCGAAATTCGTGCCGTGCGCGCTCTTCGGGATGAAGAGCACGTTGCGGTGCGCCTCGCCACGCGTACGATGGTACGCTTGGATCATTTTCAAGCCGACCAATTCACCCTGCGCGCCCGCCAGCGGCTGCGTCGTCACCGCCGCCAAGCCGGTGATGCCCTTGAACCATTCCTGAATTTCGTAAAGCACTTCGAGGCAGCCTTGCACATCCTCGATCGGCGCTTCCGGATGGGCATTGACGAAGCCGGGCAGGTTCGCGGCCCAATCGTTGACGTACGGATTGTACTTCATCGTGCACGAACCGAGCGGATAGCAGGCGTCGTCCGGGCTGACATTGAGGTCGCCGAGGCAGCGGTAATAAACGGTCAGTTCCTCGTGCGTGAAATGCGGCAGGCCGGCCGGCGCGGGACGCAGCGCGCGCTCCGGCAACTGCGGAATCTTCGCCGCAAATTCGCCTTCCGGCTGCGGCCCGAATTCCTGGTCGAAGAAAGCCGTGAGCGCCTCGAGATCGGCCTCGGATTGCCAGTCGGTGAAACACAATTTCAGCAACCGGCGGTGGCCGGGCAGACGATTCGACACATCAACACCCAGATGCAGTCCCGCTTTGCGGGCGCGTTCGAGCAGGAGTCCCACGGGGCGATCCAGCGCCAGCGTGGGCTCATTGAAAAAGGGCGCGGTGAACGCGAGTTCGACCCCGGGGCGCACGAGTTTCTTCACCATCGCGACCGCGCGGTTGCGCCCGGCGCGCACCGCCGTGGCGAGCCCGAGGTCTCCCTTTGCCAGCAGCGAAGCGCCCGCGAGCGTGGCGAGAAACGCCTGGTTCGAGCAAATGTTGGAGGTGGCCTTGTCCTTGCGGATGTGCTGCTCGCGCGTCGAGAGCACCATCACGCAGCAATCACGGCCAGCGAGATCGCGGGCCTTGCCCACGAAACGGCCCGGCGTCGCGCGCACATCGTTTTTCGCGCGGGCGTTGTGGCGCACGGCGAACACCCCGAGGCCGGGGCCGCCGAAATTCGGGCCGATGGCGAGATGCTGGCCTTCGCCAACGAGCAAATCCGCCCCGTGGCCCGCGCCCCACTGGCCGGGAGGCCGCAGCCCGCCCGTCGCAAAGAGAATCGGATCCACCACCGCAATCGAATGCGTGCCGAGTTCCGCGCACAGGTCCGTCAGCACATCCACGTCCTCGAGGAGGCCGAGGTGATTGACCTGCGGAAAGGCAAACCCCGCCAGACGCGGCCCCAACTCCTGCGCATGGGAACGCACCGCCGCCAAATCCAGCAACCCGGTCGCGGGATCGACGGGCACGATTTCAAGCTTCATCGGCGTGTCCGCCGCATGCGTTTGCAAAACTTCAAGATCCGACGGGAAAAGTGTGCCGGCGACGAGAATCGTGTCCGCGCCGTTTTCCGCGAGACGCAGCGCGCAGCAGCAGGCTTCGAACAACGCGCTCGCGCGGTCGTACAGCGAAGAATTCACCGCCTCAAAACCGGTCAACTGCGCGAGCAGGCACTGGTAAATCCAATGGGTGAGCAGCGTGCCCTGGCTGCGTTCCGGCTGGTAGGGCGTGTAGGCGGTGGTGAGGTTGCGGATGCTCGCGACCTCGGCCACAATCGGCGGCACGCGATACGCGGGCAAACCATCGCCGAGAAACGAGGCCGCCGGGGCATTGCGCGCCGCGATGGACGCCAGGCGCTCCTGCAACGCCTCGTAGGACAGCTCCTCCGGCAGCGCCAGCGGCGGGTCCAGCCGGATGTTCGCGGGCAAGTGCGAGAAAAGATCTTCCAACTTTCCCACGCCCACGGTCTTCAGCATGGCGGCGAGGTCCGCCTCGCTGGCCGGAATGTAGTGGCGGGCGCGTTCGCGCGGATTGACGGCGGGATCGTAGCCCAAAGGCGGGCGTGAGGCGGCGGCGGGTTTGGACACAGTGAAGGCGCGAGTGGAGACGGTGGCCGGCGAATCGGCGGCGGACGTTGGGAATACAGTACTACTCATGGTGGTGAAAAACGCAACAATTGTGGTTGAACGAAACGCAGCCGCGCGCGGGTGGCAAGCGGAAGTTGTTGCACTTGTTAAAGTTGTTCACAAACAGGCCTGGGTCTTGCGCCCGAGGGCGGAACCCGGCAACGTTTTCCAGCATGAATCGCGCCGACCGCGCCGCCTACATCGCCCGCCGCCTGGCGGAGCTTTACCCGCGGCCGTCCATTCCCCTGCTGCATCGCGACCCGTACACCCTCCTCGTGGCCGTCGTACTGTCCGCCCAATGCACGGATGTGCGAGTGAACCAGGTCACGCCCGGGCTTTTCGCCCAGGCTGACACTCCGGCGAAAATGGCCGCACTTTCGGTGGCGGAAATTGATGCGTTCGTGCGGCCCTGCGGGCTGGCCCCGATGAGGGCCAAAAACATCCGCGAGCTTTCCCGCCTGCTGCTGGAGCGTCACGGCGGCCAGGTTCCGCGCACCTTCGAGGAACTCGAGGCCCTGCCCGGCGTGGGCCACAAAACCGCCTCGGTGCTCATGGTGCAGGCCTTCGGGTTTCCCGCGTTTCCGGTGGACACGCACATTCATCGCCTGGCCCTCCGCTGGAAACTCTCGCGCGGACCCAGCGTCGTGCAAGTCGAACGCGATTTAAAAAAACTCTACCGGCCTGAAACCTGGCACGACCTGCACCTGCGCATCATCTACTACGGTCGTGAACACTGCACCGCCCGCGGCTGCGACGGCTACACCTGCGAGATTTGCAAAACCGTGAATGGGTGAAGATTCCTATGTTCAGGTGATTTTTACTGAGAGGTACCAAGCTCAAACGAGAGTTTATTTAGGCGATGCGCCATTTAGTCGCTCTAGTTCCGCTTGAGAGAGGAAATATTCGGGGTAATCGATTATTTTTGTCTCGAGACATTTTAAAAACAGACGCCGCGCGGTTTCAACATCGCCTTTCAGTAGGTGGGTCATGCCGATGAAATAGTTAGACTGACGCTGGCGTTCTATCATAGTAGGTTCGTCACTCTTGGCAGCTTCAGCGAGAAACTGTGCTTCCGGCATGTCGCCAATAAGATAACAGGCGATGGTTTTTTCCCACCCATCGGGCCAGCTTGCCGCAGCCTTGGAGAGTCCTGCTGGCGATTCATCACGGTGCAATCGTCGCAAGGCCAGAATAAGATGAAATTGGGCATAATTTATTGCTCCAGGGGCCAAGGACATGCTCTTCAGGTAGTCATTGATGGTCCCTTCAAAATCGCCCGTGACCGTGCGAGCCCCTCCACGATTGTTGTATGCTAGAATAAATTCAGGTGCTAACCTAATGGCCTGGGAGTAATCGCTAATCGCGCCGGCGAAATCCCCGTTTACCCGTCTGGCATTACCCCGATCAATGAAAGCCGGCGCATATTGGGGATTCAACTCAATCGCCTTGCTGGAGTCGGCGATGGCTCCCTCAGCGTCGCCGCTATGGTATTTCTCAATACTACGATTGTTATAGGCATTAGCAAAATTGGGGTTGGCTGTTATGGCTGCTGTATAATCGGCAATGGCATCGACAAAATCTTTTTTTTGTCCTTCGATTACGCCTCGATTATTGTAAGCCAGCGAGAATTTTGGATCCAAAGCGATAGCCGTATTATAATCGGCGATGGCTCCCTCCAAGTCGTTTTCGGCCCTGCGAATTAAGCCGCGTTCATTGTACGCCGCGGCCATGATTGGAACCATATCCAATACCTTGTTAAAATCGGCAATGGCTCCCGCAAGGTCGCCTTGGGCCTTTTTCGCCAGAGCGCGATTGTAATAATTGGCGACCTCCTTGGGGTCTATTTCAATCACCCGACTCAGTTTTTCAATCACCACGTCGATATCGATGTCGGTTGGCTTTGCTCTGGCTGCTGCGACAAGGGCGTCCTCGCCAGACTTTGCAAAGGCAAGCGAGTGGCCCCCAAGGCATCCTACTAGCAAAGCGGATTTGAACCAGCAGTAAGGCCTCATGGTGCCAGGCTATTGTAATATTTTGACGATCGGGTTGGAGAAGGCGGGAAGCGACCGGTGATTGCCTGAAAATAGATTACATCGTTACAGGACAAGCTCAGATAATCATCCCCGCCGCCACCGTGGCATTCGTGTGCTCGTCGATGAGGATGAAACTGCCGGTGGTGCGGTTTTTCTGGTACGGGTCATAGAGCAACGGCCCGGAAGTGTGGATGGTCAGGCGACCGATGTCGTTGAGGCCCATGGTGAGGTCGTCCTCGATTTTGTGCAGCGTGTTGATGTCCACTTTGTACCGCACGCCGCGCACGACTGCGCGGGTTTCGCGCGTGGTGTGCCGCAGGATGTATTTGCCGTTGGGTTTGAGTTTCGTGTCGGAAAACCAGCAAACCATGGCCTCGATTTCCTGGCCGATGAGCGGCGGATTGTTCGGCTTGGCCAGCATGTCGCCGCGGCCCAAATCGATTTCATCCTCCAACGTGATCGCGACCGACAACGGCGCAAACGCCTCGGGCAGCAGCCCGTCCATCGTGTGCACGCCGCGCACCCGCGTGGTGAAACCGGAGGGCAGGGCGACCACTTCGTCGCCGGGCTTGAACACGCCGCCGGCGACCCGGCCCGCGTAGCCGCGAAAATCGTGGTGCTTCGCCTGGTGCGGACGGATGACGTATTGCACCGGGAAGCGCGCGTCCACATGGTTCGCGTCGGGCCGAACGTACACCGTTTCCAAATGATAGAGGAGGGTCGGGCCCTGATACCACGGCATGGCCGCCGATTTGTCCACGACGTTGTCGCCTTTCAGCGCGGAAATCGGAATGAAGGTGACCTCGACAAAATTATCCAGCCGCGAGGCGAAGGCCTTGAACGCCGTGACGATTTCATTAAATTTCTTTTCGCTGTAATCCACCAAGTCCATCTTGTTGACGGCGACGACGACGTGCTGGATACGCAACAAATTGGCGATGAACGCGTGGCGGCAGGTTTGCTCGAGGACGCCTTTACGGGCGTCGGCGAGTACGATGGCCAGACTCGCGGTGGACGCGCCGGTCACCATGTTGCGCGTGTACTGGATGTGGCCGGGGGTGTCGGCGATGATGAATTTTCGCCGGGGCGTGGCGAAGTAGCGGTAGGCGACATCGATGGTGATGCCCTGCTCGCGCTCGGCGCGCAGGCCGTCGGTCAGCAGCGCGAGGTCCACGTAGTCAGTGCCGCGCTGCTTCGAGGCCTGCTCAACGGCCTCGAGTTGGTCCTCGAAAATATTTTTGCTGTCGTACAGCAAGCGCCCGATGAGGGTGCTCTTGCCGTCGTCGACGCTCCCCGCGGTGGTGAAACGCAGCATGTCCATGTCCAGGTAGCCGGTGCTCATATATAAAGTTTTTTAGTTTCTAGTTATTAGTACGTAGTTGCTAGAGCAAAGTTAACCTTGGCGTTTGGACTTTAAATATTTGATAAATCCCCCGCAAGTGGCGTGGGCCTCCTCAGCCAGTTTGCGCAAGCGTCCAAATTGTTCCGTGGTTACATATTTTTGATCGAGGGCGATATAAAGCTGGCTCATCACCTCCGTAGCCGACCTCTGTGCGTAGGCCAGGAAGCGGGCGAATTCGGCGACCGAGCCAGCGCCGAACCCCTCCGCAATATTATGCATCACCGAGCCGGCAGCCCGCCGAATTTGATCAGTAAGTCCAAAATCCTTCCGAAACGCAGCCTCGGATGAAACGGCATAAATCTCCCGGGTCAACTCTCGTGCAAGTTGCCATGCCTTTATGTCCTCGAATCGTTCGATTGTCATGGAAGATGGATTTTTAACTAACAACTAAGAACTAAAAACTATAAACTAGCCACTAAGCACCAGAACACTTCCTTAAAAATACCCGATGCGCTTGCGGTCTTCCATCGCGGTGTCGGAGCGTTTGTCGTCCGCGCGGCCGCCGCGCTCCGTGACCCGCGCCGCCGCCACTTCGTCGATGATTTCATCCAGCGTGGAGGCCGTGGATTCCACCGCGCCCGTGCAGGTGGCGTCGCCGACGGTGCGAAAGCGCACCTGCCGCTCCTCCGGTTTCTCGCCGGCTTGCAGCACGACGAACTCCGTCGCCGCCAGCCACATGCCGCCGCGCTTCACCACCGGGCGGCGGTGCGTGAAATAAAGTTTCGGCAATGGGATGGACTCCTGCTTGATGTACTGCCACACGTCCATCTCCGTCCAGTTCGAGAGCGGAAACACGCGGAAGTGCTCGCCGTGGTGTTTGCGGCCGTTGAAAATATTCCACAATTCCGGCCGCTGGTTTTTCGGATCCCATTCGCCAAACTCGTTGCGATGCGAGAAAAAGCGCTCCTTGGCGCGCGCCTTTTCCTCGTCGCGCCGTCCGCCGCCCAGCGCGGCGTCGGCCTGCAATTCCGTCAAAGTATCGAGCAGCGTCGTCGTCTGGAGCGCATTGCGGCTGGCGTTCGGACCTTTTTCCTCGACCACGCGCCCCTGCCGCAGGCTTTCCTCGACGGAGCCGACGACCAGCCGCGCCTCGACTTCCTTCACCAGCCAGTCGCGAAAATCAATGGTTTCCGTAAAATTGTGGCCGGTGTCGATGTGCACGAGCGGGAACGGCAGGCGGGCGGGCCAGAAGGCCTTGCGCGCGAGCCACGTCATCACGATGGAATCCTTGCCGCCGGAAAAAAGCAGGACGGGGCGCTGGAACTGCGCGGCGGTTTCCCGCAGGACGTACATCGCCTCGGCTTCGAGTTGCTTGAGGTGGTTGACTAGGTAGGAGGGCATGAATTGCAGAATGTAGAAGGCAGAAGGCAGAAGGTAGAAGGTAGAATTAAGAATATCTGCCAGCGGTCTCCAGACTGAAAACTCCGAAGGCTGAGCTAGAATAGGATGTTGGCATGGTGGGGAGCAGTTCTAATCTGTGCTCATCGGTGAAAATCGGTGGATAAAAAATAGTTTCAAAAATTTAGGAGGCGGCGTAACGCGGGCGCAGAGACGCGTAAAGTTTTTCCAGGCTCGCGGCGTAATCCAGTTGCTCGGTGTCGAGCACGAGGTCCGGCGCCGCCGGTTCCTCGAACTCCTGGTCCTTGCCGGTGAACTGGCCGACCTGCCCGGCCTGGGCTTTTTTGTACAGGCCCTTCGGGTCGCGCGCCGCGCAGGCCGCAAAGCTCGCCTTGACGTACACGCTCAAAAAATCTTTTGCGCCCACGACTTCGCGCGCCAGCGCCCGCAATTCCTCCCGCGGGGTGATGAACGACGCCACCACAATCGCCCCCGACTGCACGAACAGCTTCGCGACCTCGGCGATGCGCCGGATATTTTCACGCCGCTCGGCCTCGCTGAACCCCAGGTCGCGGTTCAACCCCGTGCGGATATTGTCGCCGTCGAGCACCTGCACCGTGCGGCCCTCAGCAAACAATTTCCGCTCCAACCCTAACGCCAAGGTGCTCTTGCCGGAGCCCGATAAACCGAACAACCAGCAAGCCACCCCGCGCTGCCCCAAGCGCGCCTCTTTTTCCGCGCGCGGCAGCATCTTGTCGAAATGCGGGTATAGGTTACCCGGCGACGCTGATTGGGCAGGATGGAGTTGAGCAGCCACGGCTATCTTTGGTTCGTTGCCTAAAGAACCTTAAATAAGCCAAGCCGTCGAGAACGATTTTACAAACCCTTGATGGGCAATGAAATTCTATCTACCTCAAGCCGATTGAGATTACCTGAGGAAGCACTTTTTGGTTCAAGTCGTCCTGCTTCAACCTCCTAAGCCGAACGATTTAAACCACAAAAAGCACCCAAGGCACAAAACTCCCCAAGGCCCGAAATCCAAACTTTTGGTAATGTCCCAATTTGAAACGGCGCGCTGAGGGCAGCGCGCCCTACCTAAAGCATTTGCCTGGGGTAGGGCGGCCTGCTCTCAGCCCGCCGTCTTGTTGCTGGTGAAATTAGGACACAACCAAATTTTTATGCTTTTGGTGGCTACAGTTCAATTACTTGATCGGATAAGGCCAGACCCAGTCGCCTTGCACGGGCGCACTGCCGCCAGGCACAATCTTCCCGCCGTCATCTTGGCCATTCCAGCCGACAGAATACAAAAGGTACTGTCCACCGCCCTCGCGGCGGTATTTTAGCGGTTCGCCGCCGATGACATCCGGCGGCACCTTATCCAAAAACTGTGGAACCAGCGCAGCCAGCGTTTCCGGAAACTGACCATTCGCCAGCCGGTAACGTTCCAAAGCGCAGGCCACCCGAGCTTCGTCCACTGTGGTTTGTGCGCGGGCGACAGAGTGGGCAACAGAGTCACGATATTCCGCCGCGAACTTGTATAAGAAGTCATAAGGCCCCGGTCGCCAGTCTTTCGCCGCCTTGTCATCCTGCTCGATCTTGGCGACATCAATGCGGTGCCGAGCGGGATCAAAAAATTCCAGCGCGGTCGCCATGCCGCGATTGTAGTTGACGAGGTTTTGCAACATCCAGCCGCGGGGCAGACCGAAGCCGGGCTCGGAGCGATAGTCTTCCGCGCCGAAAAACTCCATTAGAGGCCACAGCACGGGAAAGTGTTCGGCCACCCCAAATTGCTCAAGGCCGAACAGGGCATAAAACGTGGGCCAAAACCGGGCTGGATCAGGTGACTTTTCCGTCAATTCGGTTATGCGGGCACGATCCATTTCCATGCCTCGTCGTTCGCTGGCAATGAAATCGAGTTTTTGGAACTCTGTTTGAAAGGCCGCCAACTGGCGGTCCGACCATTGGTGCGCTGCCAATCCCGCCCAGATGCCCGTCACCGCCCAGCGACTCATCCATATCGCACCGGTAGAGTAACTTTCCTTCAGTAAATTGGTCAGGCGAAGGATGGTCTCTATATCCTCGGCGGCGTGGACGGCATCACCCTGGTCCAATTCCGCCAGAGCGCGCACATAATAGAGCTGCACCAGTTGTCGCAGGACGCCGAACGGAATCCAGGGCCAATAATCAATAGAATTATGAAATTGGGCATAAGGCCGGCGGCTGGCCGCCGTAATCTCATCCAATTCGGGGCTCAATGGCTGCAAGGCGCCGAGTATATCCGGCGTGTGCAGGGCTGCCTGCCAAGTCTTGAGGTCGATCGGGCGCGCGGGGGGCCAGTCGAGCGAGTTGAGCCAGCCGGATTTTAAGTCCAATTTGAGCCGGGCCACCAATTTATCTACTTTTTCGCTCTCCAACGAGTGGTACGATCCGCGGCTGTAAAGGGCGTTTAACAGCGGCGTCCGCACAAAATTCTGGTCGTCCGGCACCGGCGACGGCGCGAAGGCCGCGCGATCGAACTTTACCCCTTGGACTTCCTGCTCGTGCTTGTAGGCTTCCCAGTCCCGCTGGCCGCGCCACCATTCTTCCATGAAGAAAAGCACGATGAGCGTGACCAACCCGACGCCCGTCAGCAACAGCCGGCGCAACGTCCTCCAGCTAAAGACGGCGCGGAAAAATCGCCACAGGAAGCGGCGCTGGCTTTCGAAGAGGGACATGGGAGTTTGGCGGGCTGATTAATCAGGCCCAGGTCTTGCGTTTGCTTTCCGCGGCCTCCGCGGTCTTCGGCTGAACCGGCGGAGGCGGGGGCGCGTTCGCCGGTGGGGCCGCCGCATTTTGCAGCTCGACCAGAAACATTTCCTGTTCGCGCTGCCAGGTGAGGTAGGCCTGGGGCGAGGCGGCGGCCATCACGGGTTGCGAGACTCCGCGCGGTTCTCTTTCCAAAAAGTCAACGAAGCCAATCAGCATCCACACCACCGCAAAACCCGCCCAGAGTTGTCGTGCGGGCCACACCAATTCGTTCCATAGCTTGAGCGGGATGGCGCTCGCCCAACGCCAAGGCCACCAGGGCTTGGGTCCGGCCGTATTTTTGGCCGCGGCGAATTCCGCAGCCAGTACACGCTCGCGCAATTTATCCAACGGCGCTTCGGCGTCGCGGTATTCGTTGAGCAAAAAGTCCCGGAAGGTTTTCATGGCGAGTTTTCCTCCATTAAGACCCGCAAAGCGCGCCGGGCATGGTGCAGTCGCGATTTGACCGTCCCCACCGGGGTTGCGGTGATTTCGGCAATTTCTTCCACGGAAAAATCCTCGAGATAATGCAGGAGCAGGACGGCCCGCTGGGGCGGCGGCAATTGCTCCAGCTTTTGCCGTACTTCCGCGGCTTGCTCCACCCGTAGGAGCAAAGCTCCCGGCTGCTCGGCGTCTTCATCGGGCTGGTCAACCGGCGGCTCCTCGCTCCATACGTCTCGATGCTCCTTGCGCCAGTGGAGCAGACACTTCTGGTGGGCGATGCCAAAGAGCCAACTGCCGAATTTTCCATCCTCGCGCAGGCTGCCCACGTGCCGCAGCGCATTGATGAACGTCTCCTGGATGAGGTCCCGGCACGTCTGCTCGTTTCGCACCATGGGAAAGAGATAGGCATAGAGCGGTAGTTGAAACCGTTGAAACAAGATCCGCCAGGACTGTTCGTCGCCCGCGCGGGCTTGCGCCACAGGCAATAGTTCGGGTTCAGCCACAGGAGGCATCTACCACCAAGAGAATGCCCCAGGCCACCTTTGGTTCAATTTAACTGCAAATATTTGACGGCCTGATTTACGGTAGCCGCGGGCTCGGATGGCGCCCGTGCACAGCAGCCAGAGTCTCGGACTTTATCTAACACTGGATGAGCAACCCCAAAAAGCACCTAAGGCACAAAACTCCCCAAGGCCCGAAATCCAAACTTTTGTGCTATAGGTGCTTTTTGGGGTTAATGGAAAGAGGAGCTCACCTGCGCCCGATTTAGCCACCTGGCCTTCCCTTACCTCGCCGCACCGGGGCTAACCGTCAGGTTCCAAACAACGGGGCTAGTTTTACCGGCCTTATCCACACTTGTGGAAAGCAGACGATACTGGTTGTCGCCGAGGCGTTCGTACTGCATTGGCTGCCCTTTTATGAAGACCTCGGTTGGCACCTTGGCTAAGAATTGCGGAATCAAGGCATCCAGTTTTTCGGGAAATTTGCCATTCGCCAGCCGGTAGCGCTCGAGCGCGCAGGCCGCGAGCGTTTGGTCAGTTTGAATTTGATCGATGGCGCCTTCCAGGGCCAGGCTGCTCAAATTGACTGTGGTATATTTTCCCCAGTAAGTATACGGCGATGAGGCGGGATAAGCCTGCAGCCATTGGTCCCAGGCTTGCCTGGCAATCTCTGCGTCAAAGTAGTGCGCTTCCGGTTGGAAAGCCGGCAAGAGGCTTTGAAAGTACCGGTCATGCACCAGGAGATTTTGATACCACCAACCTTTCGGAATTTGGAGGTCTAGAAAGGTGATTATCTTGCTCGTCAGTGTGTCCTTTTCATCCCAGCGGATGGAAGCCAGCGGCTTCTTGGTCAGAGACGGCATGCGCCATTCTGCTATGATAAATCCGCGCCGCTGCCAGGCAATAAAATCCGCGCGCCTTAGTTCATCTTGAATCTCGTGCAACTGGGCGTCGGTCCATTGACTTCTTTCCAGGCCCATGCGCAGAGACTCGGTGCCTTCCCCAATAATCGCGATGCCGATCAGGGCGCTCGTCAGCGTGGGGCCACCAGCGAGCAAGCGACCAAAGCGAAGATTGGCTACCAAATCTTGCGCCGCGTTTTCGTTCTGTCCTGCGGCCAATTCTGCATTGACGCGCAGAGTCATGACTTGGCCCAGATTTAACAACTTCGCTAGGTTGGTCGAAATGAACCCGTCCGTGTTTAGCCACGTAGGATAAACAGCGGAGGGGCGCTGACTGGCCGCGCGGAATGCATCCAACTGCGGCGCTAGTTTATTGACCTCACTGAGGACGTCGTCAGTGCCGAGATATTTCTGCCAAGCTTGGATGTCTGTGATGCCACTGAAGGCATTGGCCGGACTTTGGATATCATTCCTTGGCTGGTCGGGTAGTTTGAGCCAGTCGGTCTTTTTCCAATAATCAGGGTCTTTCGGGTCGAGAAAAAACGGCTGAAGGATAGGTGCCATTGCAAAATTTTGCTCGTCAGAAACCGAGGCAGGGCGAAGCGAATCGAGATCCGTCCAGGTACCCTTCGCTTTCAAGTCAGCAATATAGGCGTCCCACGCGCGTTTTCCGCGCCATGCTTCAATTTGAAAATACGCCACCGGCACAGTCACCATGATCGCCATCGTGACCAATCCTCGGCGCAGAATCCGCCAGGAAAACAGCCAGCGGAATACCCGTTGAAAAAGGGCAAGCCACCAATGGAAAATTCTCCGGAAATTGGGTAAATGGGAATCGATAAAGTTCATGACGGATCGGTTTTTGAAATGGCGTTGAAGAAAATTCAGTGGGGCCGTCGCAAGCGATGGCCCTACGTCAGGGGGCGAGGCGGGGACGGTGATTGGGTTAAAGTGGGTGAGGGTAAGGTTAAGATTTGTAGGGGCGTCGCTTGCGACGGCCCCACGGCGAGGTCACGTTTTCAACCAGGCGCGAACTTTTCCGGAGTTGACTCAAACCCAGCTCAACTCCCGCTCTTCCTCGGCCTCGGCATCCTTTTCCGGACGCGGTCGGGGCAGGGGCGGCACTTCCGGCTTGGGCACCGTGCGAATGGAATAATACTGCAAGGTCGCGAGCAAAATCTCCTCCTGCTGGGCAGCGGCCAGGGCGGCCTTCGCCGAAACTTCGTCCACCGGCCCGGAAGCGCCGGTCCCTTTCCGCTCGCTGAAATGCATGGCCGCGAGCACGACCCACACGGCTGCTAGTGCGCCCCACACATGCCTCACCGGCAAAATCAATTCGCGCCATAAGGTCAACGGGAGGGCTGTTAATCCAGAGCCGTGGGCAGCCAAGATAGGTGCCGGGGCCTCTTTATGGCCGCTCAGTTCCGCCCCCAGCACCCGTTCGCACAAGGCCTCCAATCGCGGTTCGGCAGGCTGGTGTTTTTGCAAAAGAATTTCACGCGGCGTTTTCATTTTTCATGCTCCTCCCAAAGTTGGCGCAACGCCTTTTTGGCGTAATGCAGGCGCGATTTGACGGTTCCCAGGCGCGCATCAGTGATGCGGGCGATTTCCTCCAGCGAAAACTCTTCGATGAAATGGAGCAACAGCACCGCCCGCTGCGGTTCCGGCAATTCCCCGAGCAGTCTTTGAAACTCGGCGGCGCGCTCCTCGCGGACGAGCACCATGCCCGGTGGTTCGTCGTCGTCGTCTGCGATCTCGACCAATTCCTCCGCGGACGTTTCGCGTCCGAGCCGGCGCCAGCGGTCCACGCACAGCCGATGCGCGATGCCAAAGAGCCACCCGCCGAATTTGTGATTCTCCCGCAAGTTGCCCAAGTGGCGCACCGCGCGGATAAACGTCTCCTGCACGAGGTCGAGGCTCGCTTGCTCTTCCCGCACCAGTTCGAAAACGTAGGCATAAATCGGCAGACGATAACGTTTAAACAAGACTCTCCACGCCCCCTCGTCGCCGGTTCGGGCCTGGTCCACGGGCAATGTTTCCAGTTCGGCCACGAGGGGCATGTCAGTCGAGTATGCCCAGTGGAACGCCGTCGGCGACCAAAGGTTCAATGCACGGCGAAGATAATTTTCGGCGCGCGGAGGTGTTTAATCTCTCAAGGTCTAATTCCTCGAAGCTTACTCCGAGAATATTTACTAATTAATCCTGAACGGCGCGCTTAGGGCAGCGCGCCCTACCCGCAAATGGCAATTTTGGCAGGGCGCGGTGCCCACACCGCGCCGCTTGAAACCAGTTTGGTGCTGAACTAGGCGAAGTTTTAAAACTGAACCACGGATAGCACTGATAACACGGATACGCTTCCGGCATCGGTGAAGGACATCGCTTTTAAATCCATGCCATCCATGTCATCCGTGGTTGTTTGGGGGTTTCAAGACAGAACCTGGTATCTAACTCCTCCTCACGCCCGGCCCAGCACCTTAAACGTGTACTTGATCGGTCCCGGCTGGCCTGCGTGCGCCTCGAGCACTTTCGTAAAGCCGGCCTGCGTGAACAGTTCCCACGGCAGGCGGGTGTAGCCCTCCGGTTCCAATTCAATATCCGTGACAAATACCTTGTCCGCGAACTGCAACGCCGCGCGATAAATCTCCGCACCCCCGCCGATCCAGATTGGCCCCGGATGCGGCGAGGCCTGCGCGAGCGCCAGCGCCTCCGGCAGACTGCGCGCCACTTGTGCGCCGGCCAGATGGTACGCGGGGTCGCGGGTGAGCACGATCACCTCGCGGTCCGGCAGCGGCGCGCCGTGGTGGTCCTGGCATTTCCGGCCATGGATCAAAATCCCGCCGCGCGTGCAGTTGAGAAAGTGCTGCCAATCCTCCGGCAAATCCCACGGCAGCCGCCCGCCGCGCCCGATGACCCCATTGCGCGCCACCGCGACGATGAGCTGGATGGGTTTGGGATTTTCCGAATTTTTCACCGCAGAGGACGCAGAGTACGCTGAGACATTAGCATGCTTGTGTTCGACCAAAAAGCATTGCTGTATAAAATTGAAAATGTTTCTACGCTGTCTCCGCGCCCTTGGCGTTCTCGGCGGTGAAATAGTTTTCAACTCCCCGCCGGTTTATACATGTAGCCCACGCCGTGCACAGTTTGGATGACGCCCTCGGCGTCTCCTTCCGGCGCGATTTTCTTGCGCAACTGCGCGATGTGCTGGTCTAGCGTGCGCGTCGTGCCGAGGTAATCGATGCCCCACGCCTGATCCAGCAGGAATTGCCGCGAGAGCGCCTCGTCCGGCTTGCGGTAAAATAATTCGATCAATTTCATTTCGCGCGGCGTGAGCGTGAGCACGGCGTCGCCGTGCTGGGCCTCGAATTTGCGCGGGCGCACGCGCAGCGCGCCAAAAGTGAATTCATCCGGCAGCGGGTCGGCGGGGCCGGCCTCGGTCATATGCGAACGGCGGAGGGCCGCCGCCACGCGCGCGAGCAGTTCGCGCACGCCGAAGGGCTTGGTGATGTAATCATCCGCGCCCAGTTCGAGGCCCGCCACCTTGTCCACCTCCTCGGCCTTGGCCGTGAGCATGACGACCGGCACTTGCGTGTCGCGCTTGCGAATTTCGCGGCAGAGGTCGTAGCCGTTCATCTCGGGCATCATCAAATCCAGCAGCACCAAATCGAATTTCCCCTGACGGAACAGCTTCAGGCCGTCGGCCCCGTCGCGCGCGGCAGTGACGCCGTAGCCCTCGCTCTCGAGGCTGTCCACCACGCCGCGCCGAATGTTCGCATCGTCCTCGACCACCAGAATTTGCCGGTTTTTCACGCGCCCACCTTAAAGCCCGGCCCGCCATTTGAAAAGCCCGCAAAATGGGTGAATCAATTTCAGGATTTGGACCCAGGCGCTTCGATGAATTTGATTTCGCCCCACGCTGAATTATTTCTCCCGTAAAGCTAACGGCAAGAGGCGTAAGGTGCATGCAGCCAGGGTATTGTGCCTTTTACGCTTTTTGTGGTTAATATTCCTTCAGTTCACCGGCCCGCGCACGATTTTTTCCGCGATCTCCATCGCCTGGTCAAGTGCCGACGCGGGCACGAACACCACGATCTTCGAGCCGTCAGGGTACATCCCGAGCACCATCGCCGATGTGCGTCCCGGGCGCAGCAACGCTGAATTATCCGTCTCAATCTCAAACGGAATCCCCGCAGCCTCCAATAGCGGCAGCAAATGCTTCGCCTCCGCCGGCTCAAACGCGCCCACTTCCATTCGCGGGTCGGCTTCGTCGGGCTGTTCAATTTTTTCCATGCGAAATGCGGAGGGCGATGGGGAAGTTTACGCAAATAGCGCACCAGCGCAAGCGAACGCCTCCGGACGATATCGCCGATTTTACATTTGGGGGCGATATTTTTCTCCTTGGTATGGTCGCCAAAAATACCCCATCGAAAATGGAATGAATGCTGCCGGTGAGCCAAGCCGCATCCAAAGCTCTTCTGAAATCACCATGCCATTATAACACTCTTGGGTGATCATATCCTGGTCGATAACTTCGTAGTCAACAGCTCCGTCGACTTCAACACCTGCTAATGCGAATCGATACGGGGGCGCAGATTTCAAGCGATTATAAAGGGCCGCGCCCAATTCACTCATCTCTTGCGCCTCTTGAATAGACTTAACGCCCGACCGGCTAATTCTTGGAGTATTCAACAAAACCTCAAAGCTTCCATTTGGATTTCTAAAGATCCACGCGGAGCATTTTTCGATATTCCCATCGGAATACCTGATCGGAATGCCTTCGAAGTGCCGACTCAACTTATCTGCAGCCTCCTTTTCAATGCCACATTCGACGGACAACGAGTAAATCCAAGCCATGACCACGATGTTAATTCGTCATCTTAAATGCCGTCAACCATGGCAAAAATCCCCCTTGACGCTGAACGTCCGTCCCCTATACTTTTGCACACTATGAAAGAATTAACCCTTCGGCAGCAGGAAATTCTCGGCTTCATCCAGCTTCACCAGCGCAGTCACGGTTACTGGCCGAGCATTCGCGACATCCAGGCCCATTTCAAGTTCGCCAGCACCAACGCCGTCATGGGCCACCTGCGCGCCCTCGAGCACAAGGGCTCGCTCGCCCGCGTCCCCGGCCATGCCCGCGCCTACCGCGTCACCCACGACCCGAACGAGACCCATCCCGCCTTCGCCATGGACGTCGTGGACATCCCGGTGTACGGCAGCATTGCCGCCGGTTATCCCGATGGCGTGGAACCCGGCGGCGAAATCGGCCGCCTGCAAATTGACGCCCAAACCGCCGGCATCCGCCGCGCCCGCCGCGCCTTCGCCCTCAAAGTCCGTGGCGACTCCATGGTCAACGCCGGCATTCAGGACGGCGACATCGTCATCCTCGAACACGCCCCCGCCAAAGACGGCGACATCGTGGCCGCGCTCATCGACAACGAAACGACCCTCAAGCGCTTTATCCAAAAATCCGGCCGCCATCCCTTTCTCAAGGCCGAAAATCCCCGCTACCCGAACCTGCATCCCGTGTCGGAACTGGTCATCCAAGGTGTCGCCAAGGCCGTCGTGCGGAATTTGTAACGCAGCCTAATGAGAGGTGGCAGGCTTTTCGTCGCTGGCGTAAACAAGGTCTCGCTTGAAGCGAGATGGAGTTGAAACATCAGGTGTTGCAGCGCGTGACGGTCGCTGCTTTTGTCTGTCTCCCGTCTGCGTCTGCCTTCCTGGCTGCAGAACCAAGGGACCAAGCACTAGAACCCTAAAACACTTTTCCTTCCCATGCCCAAAGTTGATCTCGATCTCGTCAAGGCCGTCCTCCAGCGCAACGAACTGGATGTGCGCATGGTCGCCCAAATCCTCAATGACATCCAGGAGGAGGTCAAAGCCGCCGTGGACGAGGAGAAGCCCCCCGCGGTCAAAAAGCAGTACGTCTTTGTGCTCTCCGACCCGCGCGGCACGCTCGCCGACAAGGACTTCACCGGCTGGGTCGTGCAAATCCCCGAGGAGGAAAGCGCCGCCACCACGGAGGACCGCCTCATTCGCGCCGCGCACCAGTTCAACGCCTCGCCCAAGGGCCGCCGCCTGCCGGTCAAGACCATCGCCGAATTGTGCGAGCATGTGCCCGGCCGCTTCCTGAAGGAACACCAGGCGTGGGTGCGCACGAAGGAGCCCGTGTACGTCATCACCACGCGCAACAAACTCCCCGGCCTCACCCTGGAAAAAGTCTCGCGGGGTACGGACAACGAGGATTAGATTAAACCACTCTGAAAATCGGCGCACCCCGGCCCGGATTTTTATTCGCAGCCCTGCTCACGGGAGCGGTTTTGGCGCCGTGCCTTGCGGCGGAGACGCAGGCTCCGGCGGCGACAGTCGCTTCCAAGCCGGTGTCAGCTAGTTCATCAGATGTCATGCACCCCGGCGATATTCGCGCCGCGTTGGTCGAGGGCGATGTGCAGTTGGTTTATCCCCAAGGAAAGACGGTGCCGCTCGAGGCCGGCAATACTGTCGCGACCGGGCTCACGGTGTGCACCGGCCGAACAGCACGGCCCTGCTGGTCTTCGCCAACGGCGCGGTTGCGCAACTGAAGGCAGACTCCGAATTAGAAATCGTCAAATTCGAGCAAGCACCGTTCGAGCACACGTTAACTGCCGCGGAAGTACCGCTCTCGTCAGAGCCGAGTAAATCAATTACGGAAATTGATTTGCAAAACGGGACCCTGGTTGCGGGGGTGATGAAGCTCAAAACTGAGGTGGACTCTGAATTTACGGTAAGCAATCCAGGCTGGATTGTTAACAGACCAATTAATGCGATTTTTGTATCAAATGTAAAACGAGACAAGGACATGCGTGTCGTCGCCATAGCTATGAGCGCCATTCGAGGCCATTTCCTTTTACACCCCTATTTTAATCCTAGGCTGAGTGCCGCATTGCAGCAACCCGATCTCACGATAGGCGAACCAGCCAAGGTCACGGCTTCGCTTGACGATCCAGGAGATTTTCCGATAAGGCTGAATTTTGTTGAATCGGTCATTACTGATGTCGATGCCCAGCAGGTTCTCGACTGTTTTTATGACGCCATCAACCTTGTGCGCCCAAATCTGCAAAAATTAGCAGCGCCTGAACCCCGGCCAAGTTTGCCAATTGTGGATGAGTTCCAGTTCCCCGATCACACGGTTCCCTTTTCATTCGGTTACCCCGACGCCTTCCCCACGCCCGTCACTCGCGCGATGCCGACGCATCCGTAGCCGGGATTTGAATCGTCGAGCAGGTGGAGCGGGCGCTCCGCGCATGCCTCGATGCGGCGCTAGGCCGGTCCGGAGGCCCGGCCCTACCTTGAGGTCGTGGCGAGCTAACCATCCTCAGGATATGGCACACTGGGTAGACCCGGCCCTAGCTCAGAATAACCAGTGGCCATTGGGCGGGTTTGTCTGGACTAAAGTGCAGTGAAGCACCGATACCCGTTTCGGTGTCTGGCCTTCGTGCTTTTGGAAGGGTAGGGCCGGGCGTCCTCGACCGGCCTAGCGGCCATTCCCTTTGCAACCTTTTGCCCATCTGCGCTTCGCGCCCTTCGTGTCCTTCGCGGTGAAAAAATCTTATCCCCTCGGCGATTCCTCGGCCTCGCCGCCATGCTAAAATGCTGCACGTCATTCTTATTCGCTCCGCGCTCTCCGTGTACTCCGCGGTAAAAACACTCCTCATCGGCCCGGCCCGGTCGGCGTCGTGGTGGCCGGCGGCGGCGGGTCCGGCGGCAGCCAGCCTTGTTTCTGATAATACTGCTTAATATAATCCGCGATCTGGCCGGCTGTATGCTGTACGTCGGCGTCCGTGCCCGTGCGCGAGGCCCGAAAGCCCGACACGCCTGCACCCACCGCCGCCACCCCGCCGGCTGCCGCCCCCGCGCCGCCCGACACCGCCGCGCCGGGCGCGTTGCCGCTGTCGGCTTTCGTGGTGAAACTGAGCATCGGCAAATCCTCCGGTCGGTTCAGGTCGCGCAACTGCGCCTGCGTTTCCAGGTACGACGCCCCGACGCCGAGCCCGATGGCCATGCGCTGCAGCTTGTCGCCCTCGTTGATGGTCAAAAACTGGCCCGTCAGCAGCAGGGCATTACTCTGCCCGGCTTGAAAATTCGTGGCCACGGAGGCGGGCACCTTCGCCGCGAGCAACGCGCCCACCAAATCCTTCTGCAATTTGCCCGCCGCCTCGATTTCGGTGGACGACACCTGCGACGAGGTCTGGTACGGATTCGATTTGTCCGCCTGCGGATTGAATAAGCCGCTGAGCAGCCCGCCGCGCTGGCGCTGCAACAACGGCTGGCCGTTTTCCAGCCGCTTGAGCGGGCCGCCCGGGTCCACCTGCACCTGGGCGGCGCTGGTGGCAAACGACGCCACATAAACCGTCGGCGGCAAGCCGCTCGCGCTCAAGCCTGCGGGCGGCGCGGATTCGCTCGTGGTCGTCACCTGCGCATTTTTGCATCCGGCCACGCCCATCGCCGCGGCGAGCAGGAGGAAACAGGAAAACGAGCGGGTGCCATTTAGCCACCGGTAACGAATGCAGTACTTGGGTAAGGACGCCTCGCCGAGGCACCCGTAGCTGGAGAAAATTTTCATGGGAGGGAAGGGGATGCGCCCGCCGCCCGGCCAGGAGCCGCCCTCAACTTTTGCCCATCCGGCCGGGGATTCAACGGACAGCCCGTTTTGTGGCAGAATCAAAAACGCCAATCAACCACGGATCTCACGGATTCCATGGATAAAAAAACGCAGCCCTCCAATAAGCGGAGTCCTCCACTGCTACGCCCTTTTGGGTGACTCGCTTCCTTGTCACCTAGCCTCCGGTGGTATTTCCGCCCGTGGTATTGCCGCCACCGGTCTTGGGGGCCACTGAAACCACCACCCACTTGCTATAGGCGAAGCCCTGGCTGTTGGAAACCTTGACGCGGTAACTGCCGCTGTCGGGTTGGTGCGCGGGCTTCACTTGATAAGTAGAGGTGTTACCCGTCTTCTTGGTCACGAGGCGATTGTTCTGGTACCACTGGTAGTGCGGCGGCGGGTAGCCAGTTGCGGTGACGGTCAACCGTAGCAACTTGCCCGGCTTGATCGTGACGGCCACCGGCTGTTTGGTGACCTTCGGCGGATAAAGCGCATTGACCACGGCGATGTTGCTGATGACCGTGCCATTACCATTGGTGATGTTGCAGGTGTAGTTGCCCACCATGATGAGCGAAATGTTTTTCGCGGTGTAAGTCCGGTTGGTTGCTCCATTGATGAAGAAGCTGGTGGTGGCGTTGGCGAAATTCCACTGGTAACTCACGGCATTGGAAGCCGTGACGGAAAGGGTTAGATTGCCACCCAATTTGACATTGTTGACGGCCTTGGGCTGGCTCGTGATGATCGGCAGGTTGTTAATTACGCTCAAGAGCGCAGCAGAGGAATTTGTGAACTGAACACTGTCGGAAACCTTGACCGTGTAATTGCCATTGGCCGATTCCTGCACATTGGTAAGAATAAGGTCGCTGCCGGTGGCGCCCGCAATTGCTTGGCCATTCAGATACCACTGGTAAGCCAAGGTGCCGGTGCTGGTGTTGCCCGCCAAGGCGGTGACGGAGAAGGTGACATTGCCATTGATCAAGGGCGATTGAGCGGACGGTTGTTCGATGATCGTCAAATTGGCGACCGAGATATTCGACACGCTCGAGGGCAGCAGCACGACGAAGCCGCGCCGGGTGATGCCGTCCGCTTCCAAGCCCACACCAGAGATAACTGTACCATCCTCTGAGATGGAGCGCGCTTCGCTCAAGGTCAGATCCCCAATGTTGCCGCCCAGGCCGTAAACATTAACGAGGAGATTTTTCAAACCGAGGGTGCCCAGAGTCGGATGGTAAACCACCGCCGTTTCATTGCCCAAGACGGCAGTATTGCCCGAACCAATGGCGGACATCCCGACGCCAACTCCGTTATTTGAAACCGCCAGGCAGGAGGCGAACACATCGGCTGGATGATTGGGGGCCAGCAGGACGATGTTGCCCGGTGCCGTATAAAGGTAGCCCCGGTGATAGGTTTGTCCGGGCACCGTCGTATTGGCCGCGCCGAATACATACCGTCCGTCCGCCGAAATGCCACTGACCGATTCGATGACGAAATTGCCAGTGATGCTGCCCGAGGTCTGGGAACCGAGCAAAGGTGACGGATTCGGCGTGTTACTGCTGACGATGTATTGGACGGCGGAACGAGAGGGTGTGGTCTGGAGATAGCCGAGCACGTTTCCATTGCGACTGACTCCGGAAATTCCACCGCCTTGCGAGTGTCCACTGGAAATGTAGTTACCGGTAGCCAGATCGGTGCTGAAAATATTGCCCGAGGTGGTGTTGCCGGCTTGGCCGTTGATGGCAATGACGACACTGGTGTTACTCGGATCGGCGAGGCCAGTGGCGCGGGCGGCTGTGCTGCTCGCGGCGGTTCCATTGATGCTCAATGGTAGGAACTTGGTGCCATTATAAAGGAACGGGATTACCGTCGTGTTGGAATTTGAAATCGTGGCGTTGCCAACGATGAGCGGGGAGGGTCCTGCATTGCTGATATCGGTGGGCAAAATATTGGCGCTTCCCGCGGTGTCCGCAAAGGCGGCAGTAGTGTTGCCTCGCAGGGTCCACGTAATGGGGCTGACAGTGCTGCCAACCACGTTTTGTCCGGCCACAATTTGACCGTCCGGTGACATGGCCGTTACCACCGTTTCGTCACTGATATTGCCGCTCAGCGAATCCACCCTATAGAAACCCGGCGAGGCTGCTGCATTGCCTGTGACGGTGAGTACCGCAATATTCGAGGTGACATTCGTCGTGGCGTTGGTCACGACCACCGTGTAGTTGCCGGCATCAGCCAGATCCACTTTGGTTAGCGTCAAGCTTTGCGACGTGGCGTTTGCGATCGGGGCAGCTTCGAAATTCCATTGATAAGACAAATCACCACCGCTCTGGCCGGGCACTGCAGAAACGGATAAAGTCACATTGCTCAAAACGCTGACGGTCTGGGATACAGGCTGGTCAATGATCGCCAAATCCGGGGCAGCATCCGGCAGACTGTCTAGCACAATGACAAATCCCGTCTGGTTGCCGGAAAAATTGCCCACGCCGGCGATCGTCAATCCATCGTCCGAAATCGCCCGCGCTTCATTCAAAGAGTTCCACCCCGTCAAGTCCGTGCCATAAACGACTTCCAGCAGGTTTTTCAAGCCGAAGGTCCCGAGCACCGGGTCGACAAACACGGCGGTCTCGTTGCTGAAGGAGGAGGACGGACCGGAGATGCCGACGGCATAGCCGCCTTGCGACACGCCACGAATCGTGCCGAAAGCGTCAGTCGGCGAGCGTGGGTCGACAATGGTCGAAGTATTGCCTGAGGAGTCGAAAATGAAACCGCGCTGGTAGGTTCGACCAAAAAACGAGGTGTTGGCCACGCCAAATACATACTGGCCATTCGTCGATATGCCGTTAAGCCCCGTGGAGACAAAGTTGCCCGTAATGTTGCCCGACGTGACTGAGCCGAATGCCGGGGCAAAGTTGGGGTTGGTCGGATTGTTATTATCGTAAATGGCCGCAGTGCTGTTGCCCGCATCCAGATAAGCCAAGGAGGTCGCATTGGAGCTGATGCCAAAAAAGCCACCTGCTTGGGTCTTTGTGCTGGTGCCATAGTTGCCCGTGGTCAGGTTCGTGGCGTAGAAAAGATTTCCAGTGAGAGCACCATTATTGTCAAAGCCGTTAACAATCAGAGTAATGTTGCCGCTGTTGGGAGCAGGATTGGCCATACCCGTCGCTCGTGCTCCAGTCGCGTTCGAAGCGGTTTTGTTGATGCTCAATTGCAGAAAGCTGGTGCCGTTATAAAGGAAAGGAACTACGGGTCCCACCGAAGAGGTTGCACTGCCGGTAATCAATACATCGGTGCCCTCATCGTTAATTGCCGCGGGTATAACATTCGTCGCGCCCGCGGTGGTCACGAAGGGCGTCGTCGTGTTCCCGGCTACGGTCCAAGTGATGGGGGTGACGGAACTATTATTCACACTTTGCCCGGCCACGATGGTGCCATCGGGTGACATCGCGCTTACAATGGACGAGGTGTCGTTGCCATTGGGTGACACCACATACAAGGTAGCTGCAGCCTGCACCAGCTTCGGAGCGCCAGCCGCCAAGATTAAAAGGGCCGCCACGCTCAAGGAGGACGGAAGAAGGGACCGGACACGCATCTGCATGGAAGACAAGTACAAGTGGCAGCAGCCTTGGGTGCAAGGCTCCTCTGCCGGGGTTATCGAGTGGGAGTGGGTGAAAAGAGACGTCAGGCCGCCACCGGCGGAGACCCGGCCAACGTAACGCATATAGAACGGCATCCAAGCCCAAAAGTTTCGGCTATCCTTAGGAGTCGTCGGCCCCCGGCCTATTCCACGATATCGTAGCCCTCCTGCAAAGTAACCTTCTTGTGCGCCGACCTGTCGCACTCCGTCGGCCTGCACCCGTCGCTTTCTGAGTGCTCATTGCCCTGAAACGGCGTGGATTGGTCTTTTTCCCGCCTTCCTTTGTCCTTTCCCTTTTTCATTTGCTCGCGGAGCTCCTGCGGTACTCCCGGAACCGCCCTCGGCTTGCCCTTGTCTCTGTCACGAATCCGGTTTACGGTGCTGGCTTCGCCCCGCCATGAAATCTCTCCTTTCCGCTTTTTTCGCCACTTTCCTGACCGTTGCGGTCCTGCCGGCCGCCCACGGTGCCGTCGCCACGCCGCCCGCCTCGGCGTCCCCGCCCCGGCCGGTCGCCATCTACACCTCGGTCAAAATCAGCCTGACGCAGCCGAATTCAGTGGATGTTTTCTCGAACACCTTCACGACCAAAATTCTTTCCTCGGGCTTCACCGTCATCGACCCGCAGATTCTGACCGGCGCCGTTTCCTCCAATTCAGCCGCCAATCCGACCGAAACTGCCGTGGACCGCGCGTTTGCCGACCAGACCTCGGCGTTGCGCCTCGCGCAAACGGTGGGCGCGCAGTACGTGCTGCTCTTGTCGCTGGATTCCCTGGGCGCGGAAGACCGGGGCTTTAACGGCTACGGCGTCAATGTCATCGCGAAGATACTCACGTTGCGCGCCTCGTATCGTTTGTGCGACGCCACCCACGGGGGCGCGTTGCTCGGGGATTCAGTGACAGCCACCACGACGATTCCGTCCACCACCAACCTTTCCGTCTTCAACCCCGATGTCGTGAACCAGTTGATGCAGGACGCCGCGACCCAGTTGGCCGAATCCTTCGTCCGCAAGGCCAACAACATCAACCTGCCCGCGGTGGCCCCGGAAGGCCCGGTGGAATTTTCGGTGACCTGCACGATGGGCGACCTCGTCATCCCGGATATTTTGCGCGCGCCGGACGGCTCGGTCGTGGTCGGGCCGTCCGCCTACACGGTCAGCCCGGTGGATGTGACGGTCGCGCTCAACGGCGCGGTGGTCGGCAGCGCGCCGGGCACGTTCAAGGGCGTGAACGGGCTCTCGAAGCTTCGCCTCACGCGGGAGGGTTTCAAGGACTGGGAAAACTTGGTCAATCTCTCGCCGGGCTTTAAGTTGAACGTGGCGATGCAGATGAGCGACGCCGGCTACGCGCGCTGGCAGCAAAGCATCGGTTTTCTGCAAAACCTCAAAACCAACACGAAGCTTACCGACGCGCAAGTGCAGCAGGTGCTCGGCATCGCGCAGATGTTCCGCCAGAGCGGGTTGCGCCTGGACCAGCGCTCGGACGTGAAGGTGGCCGCCAACCAGTTCCCGGCGATTCAGCAGAATTATCAAAGCCTCTTCTCCGCGCCCCCGGCCTTGCCCGGTGTGGTGACGCCCGCGCCGGCGAAATAGAATGCCGGACCGTTTGCATTGCCGAATCCTTTATGACACCCCAAAAACTCATCGGCCTCGTAAAAATCGCGGTGGCTGCCACCGCGGCCTCGTTTGGACTCGCGCATTCCCTTCCAGCCGCCGACGCCACGCTGGATACCGCGCGCATCACTGCTATCACCGGTCTCAATGGCACGCTGAATGCCGCCGAGGGTGATTACAAAGTCTCCAAGCCCCGGACCGATGTGCCCATTCAAGTCGATGGCTGGACGATGCCACCCTTCATGGGTGTGACCAGTTGGGCGGCCTTCAAGCCGGCCATGCCGGGCCAAGTCATGGTCATGGGCGATCTCGTGTTGTTTGAAGACGAAGTGAATGCGGTGATGAGCGCCGCGCTTGACCACGGCCTTGAAGTCACCGCCTTACATAACCATTTCTTTTATTCGGATCCGGCCGTTTATTTTATGCACATCGGCGGCATGGGACCGCTGGAAACCATGGCCGGCGGAGTCAAAGCTGCGTTGGATGCCTCGGCAAAAGTGCGTGCCGCCAAAGCGCAGCCGGCGAAAACTTTTGGCGACGCGGCCTTGCCGGCGACGAGCGCGGTGCCCGCCGACGCGCTGGATGCGGTGTTCGGCGCCAAAGGCACCCGTAATTCCGGCATGGAGAAATTTGTTTTTGGCCGGACCGTCACGATGATGGGCGGCGTCACCGCCGCGGGTGATATGGGCGTGAACACCTGGGCTGCTTTCGCCGGCACCGCTGATAACGCGCTGGTGGACGGCGACTTTGTGTGCAAGGAGACAGAATTGCAAAAAGTCCTCCAAACGCTGCGCAGCCGGGGCATCAACATTGTGGCCATTCATTCCCACATGATTGAGGAGACTCCACGTATGATTTTCCTGCACTATTGGGGTCGTGGCCAAGCGGCGGATTTGGCGAAGGCCGTCAAGGCGGCGCTCGATACGCAAAGCAAGTGAGTCGGGGGCGCAGAAATCAGCCCGGCAAATGGACGAAGCCTTCGTAGCTGATGATGGTGCCCATGAGCACCAGCAGCACACACGAGAAATAAGGCGCCCGGCGGGCAAATTCCCCAAAGCCCTTAAAATGTTTCGCCGCGTGGCGCACACTCAGTGCCGCCAGCGTGCCGGTGAGCACCATCGTGGCCGCGAGGCCAAAACTGAAGCACAACACCAAGGTAAAGCCCAAGGTGAATTTCTTCAATTGCAGGCAGACGAGGAGCACCGTTAACGACGCCGGACAGGGAATCAGCCCGCCGGTGAGTCCAAAGAGCATGATTTGCCCCGTGGTCACGTTGCGGTCGGCGAAGCGTTGTGCAATGTCCGCGGCGTGCGCTTTTTCGTGGGCGTCCTCATACTCGGGCGAGGCGCCGTCGTGGGGATGGGCATGGTCATGCTCGTGTTCCGCGAAATGAAACGCGTAATCATGCGCGTGATCGCCATGCGCCATTTTTAATTTCCCGGCAAATTCGTGCGGCTCGCCCAATTCCGTGGTGGCCTCCAGATACTCGCCATCCCTGGCGAAGGAAAATTTTTCCAGCCGGCCATCAGGGCGGATAATCTCGATAGACAAATGCTCGGCGGCGGCGGGCGGGCGGGCCTTGAGCGCGGCATCAAAAAAATAGAGTCGAAAACGCGGCGGCACACCGGTTTCGAAAACGCTCACCTCGATTACACCGTGCCCGGTGTTGATGCTTTGCCCGCCATGCGGGCCGTCGCCGTCGTGGTGATGATGGTGGTGGTGTTGGTGGGCGGCCGCGGCGAGCACGTCGCGGCGCGTGCGCCAAAACATCCAGGCCGCCAGCCCGAGAATCATCATCCCGGAGGCAATTTGCAAATACGGCTCGGTCGTCTCGGCGTTCCATTGCGGACCATAGTGCAGCGCGACTGCGGCCAGGGCCCAGATGATCAAGGAATGCGAAAAGGCCGCGCACAGCCCCAGCAAGACCGCCTGCCACACCGTGCCGCGAATCGCGACGATGAAGGCCGCCATCATCGTCTTGGAATGGCCCGGCTCCAGCCCGTGCAGCGCCCCCAGCAGGATGGCGGTGGGGATGAACAGCCAGAGGTTGGCCGTACCCTGCTGCACGAGTTCGGAAAGATTGGGCATGAACAGGGACTATCTCCTGCGCCCCGGTTTGACGAGCGAATCATGTTGGGCCATGGCCCCAACAGCGTGGCTTTCGCCTCGGCCCAACCGAAACTTTCGGCCCGGTGGCTGCTTCGGTAATGATCCAATAATCCGCCGTCTGGTATTGGTCGTCGGCAACCCACTCACGCGTTCACGCTGCATGTCTCGGATTTACCGCATCTTTCGGATGGCCCTGCATGCGCTGCGGCGCAATGTGATGCGGTCCCTGCTGACTTGCCTCGGCATCATCATCGGCGTCGCGGCCGTCATCGCGATCATCGAGATCGGCCACGGTTCCTCCTACGCCATCCAGCAGGCCATCGCGACGCTTGGGGCCAACGTCATTCAAATTGACCCGAGCGGGCTTTCCGTCGGCGGTGTCAGCACCGGCACGGGTGGAAGCATCACGCTGGTGCCGGCAGACAGCGACGCCATCGGGCGCGAGTGCCCGGCGGTGCAGTGGACAGCCCCAAGCGTGGATTGCCGCGCGCAGGCGGTGTACGGCAACCGCAACTGGTCACCCCGCAACATTCTCGGCACCACGCCGGCCTACTTGCAGATTCGGGATTGGGCGGATTTGCAGGAGGGCGCGTGTTTTACGGATGAGGATGTGCGCGAGGCCGCCGGCGTTTGCCTCATCGGCCAGACTCCGGCCCGCGAATTATTTCAGGGCGAGTCGCCGGTGGGCCAGGAGGTGCGCGTCAAAAATGTGCGGCTCAAAGTGCTCGGTGTGCTCAAGGCCAAGGGCGCCAACACCGCGGGTCAGGACCAGGACGATTTTTTCATTGCCCCCTGGACGACCGTGAAATTCCGGCTATCCAGCATCCGCAACATTTCGAGCGGTGCGGCCACGGCGGCCCCAGCCAAACCGGTGGCCTCGGGCCAGCTTTATCCGAGCCAGGCGGTGCAGCTTTATCTCGCGCAGTCGGCCTTGCAGGCGGTGGACACCCCGCAGATGGCGCGGTTCGAGGACATTGATGACCTCTGGGTTTCCGCCCGTTCGCCAGGAGAGGTGGCGGCGGCCATGGAACAGGCCCGCACGGTGTTGCGCACCCGGCATCAACTCACTGCCGACATGCCCGATGATTTCAATATGCGCGACCTGGCCGAAATCTCGGAGGCCCGCACCGCCACCACGCGCATGGTCGCCCGTCTGCTCTTTTGGGTCGCGCTGATTTCGCTGATGGTCGGCGGCGTCGGCGTCATGAACATCATGCTCGTCTCCGTGACCGAGCGGACGCGCGAAATCGGCCTGCGCATGGCGGTCGGCGCCCGCGCCCGCGACATCCTCCTGCAATTTTTGCTGGAAGCCCTGCTGTTGTGCCTGGGCGGCGGCCTCACGGGCATCCTTGTCGGGCGCGCGGCGTCCATTATCGTCACCGCCCTTTTGCACTGGCCAACCCTGCCTTCCCTCTCCGCCGTCTTTATCGCGGTCGGAGTCTCGGCCACCGTCGGCCTCGTGTTCGGCTATTATCCCGCCTGGAAAGCGTCGCGGATGGACCCCATCGAGGCGCTGCGGTATGAATAGGGTGTCCGATTAATACGTTTTATCCCTCACGGTTGTGCTGGACGCGCGAGGCGTTGGATGGTTTGGAGCAGCGCGGCGCGCTGGTTGGCGTTCACATTGGCGGTTTGCACCGCATTGGTCGCCGCCGTGGGGTCCGTCCGCGCCCACTGGGTGACGACGCGGCTGATCTGCGTATTGCGTTGGGCGGCGGCGCTGATGCTGGCGGCCCAGTTGAAGGCGGTCGCCGGATCCGTTTTGAGCGCGAGGGTAATGATTTGGGACGCGCCGGCATCACGAGCGGTGCCCGGCGGCAGCGAGGAGACCCACTGGGAGGCCGCCAGCTCGTCTTGCACCAACCAGGCGCTCACAGCATTGCCAATGGCGGTGGCTTGCAAGGCCGGTCGATCGGCCAGTGTATCATAAAAAACCGGCGCGGCGGCCGCGGCATCGGAAGCCGGCCAGCGTTGGATCAACAGGTTGATGGCATTGGTGCGGGGGCCGCCGGCGGGCAGGTTCAGGGCGTCCTGCCAGCCGCTGTTATTGGCCATTTCGATGGCATTTCCGGCGATGAGCGTAGTCTTGAGATTTCCGTCGGGCAAGGAGTCCACCCAGGCCATCGCGCTGGCATGGTCGGCGCTGGCCCAGGTGGTAAACATTGCGCCCACGGCATTATTGTAATACGCCACGCCATTCATTTCCGACGTGACGAATCCGCTGGCGGCGGCCGGATCGCTCAATGTCCAAACGTAAATCAACTGGCGGGCGGCCAGCACCACGGGATTGTTCGCCTGGTTCGGTGCCGGCAAAGAACTTACCCACGTCAGCGCCCCGGGCGTGTCCAACTGGCCCCAGTTGATGGCAATGGCACTCATGGCCTTGTTGCGCACCGCCGGGTCGGAAATCAAATCGAGTTTTGTGGAGGCCAGTTGCGGATTGGTCCGGCTCATCAAGGCCAGCATGTCCTGGATGGCCGCATCGTGCGCGGGCGTCGACGGAAAATCCTCCACCCACGCCAGCGCGGCATCGGGATCGTTTTGGCCCCAGGCCGCCGCCAGCGCGATGGCGAGATCATTGCGGTCCGCCGCGCGGGGCAGGTTGGTGACGAAATTGATGGCGGCCTGGGGATTCTGCTGGGCCAGATTCGCCACCGCATACGCGAGCGCCCCGTTGCGCACGCTGCCGAGGGGCAGCGAGGCCGCCCAATTCAGCGCGGCCTCCGGGTCTCTTTGCGCCCAGCCCTGGAGCGCATTGTCGAGGGCGACAAAGCGGTTGGCGGCTGCCGGCAGGCTCAGGGCGGCGGTGGCCGCGGCCAGCGGGTCGCGCGCCGCCCAATTCCTAAAAATGGGACTGATTAACCGTACGTCCTGTTGGTTGGTGGGGAGATCGAGAAAAAACGCGAGCGCCTTTTGCGGGTCGTTGTTGGTCATGTTGGCCAGGGTCGTCTCCAACAACCGCTGGCGCAGCACCACGTCGTCAATCTGGTTCAAGGCGGCCAGGGCCGCGGCCGGATCGGTGCTGGCCCAGGAATTAAACAGCGATTCCAGAATGGGCCCGCGCCCCTCGGTGTTCGAGATTTTTTTGGCCCAGGCCAGCGTCCCGGCGGGATCCAGTTGCACGAGCCGCGCCAGCAGGACGGACAAGGTCATCTGGTTGTCCTCATCCATTGTGCGCAGGCCCAGTTTTTGGACCAGGACATGCAAATCCTCGGCCTTCAGCTCGCCGGCATAATCGAGCAGCGCGCGCATCCGCTCCATGCGGTCGGGGATAGCCAAAATGGAGGCGAAGTCGGACGGCGTCGGGGGCGGGGATTCCGTGGTCGCCGGTTTTTCCGCCGCCGCCGGCAGGTTTCCACTCAGCAGCGCCAGTTTCGCCAGCAGTTCCTTATGCTCGTGCGATTGCCACACGAGGGTGGCCACGCCGAGCACTGTGACTGCAACGAGGGATAGGAATATCTTGTGCATCGGCGGGGCGGCGGCTGTTTTTGCAAAAGCAATAAATCGGAATATTCTGGCTTTGTCGGGAAGCGCTGCGGTTTAATTGGCGGGCGAAATATTGGGCGGCAAGTTGGCGAGTCGTTGAATAAAATTCAGCAGGCCGGTGCGCTCGGCTGGAGTGAAATTGGCATTTTGCACGGCAGTTATGGCGGCGGTGGCGTCAGTCGCCGCCCATTGGGAGAGCACGCGGTTAATTTGCGCATTGCGTTGGACCGCGGTGCTCATGCTCGCCGCCCAATTAAAGGCGGTGGCCGGGTCTGTCTTCAGGGTCAGGTCAATGATGGGCATTGTGGCCGCATCCCGGGCGTTGCCCGAGGGCAGGGACGCCACCCATTGTGAGGCCGCTTGCTCATCCTGGTTCAGCCACGCGGTTACGGCGTTGCTGACAGCGGTCGCTTGCATGGGAGGCCGATTGGCCAGCGTCTCGTAAAAAACGGGGGCGGCGGCGGCGGCATCGGACTCCGACCAGCGTTGGATCAATAAATTGAGGGCATTGTTGCGGATCGGACCGCTGGGCAGCCGCAGGGCCTGCTTCCACCCGGTCGCATTTGGCGATTCGACGGCATTGCCACTGGAGATGCTGGTCTTGAGGCTGCCGGGCGGCAATTGGTTTATCCAAGCCTTGGCGCTGTCCAAATCCGCGCTTTCCCAAACGTTCACCACCGCGCCCACCGCACTGTTAAAATAAGGCACGTCCGTCATTTTGTCGGTGATAAATTGGGCCGCGGTGGCCGGATCGCTCAGCGCCCAACTGTAAATCAACTGTCGCGCCGTCGCCGCGGTGGGATCGCCACTCTGGTTGGTCGCGGGCAAGGTGCTCAGCCAAGCCAACGCACCGGGGGTGTCCTTTGGGCCCCAATTTGCGGCAATTTCATTGATGGTTTTGTCGCGCAAGGCAGCACCGGTAATCAAATCGACTTTGGAAGAGGCCTGCTGCGGATCGGTCCGGCTCATCAGCGCCAGCATGTCGTGAATGGCGGCATCGTGCGCGGGAGACGACGGAAAATCCTCCACCCACGCCAGCGCTCCGTCTGGGTCATTTTGGCCCCAGGCCGCCGCCAGGGTTATGGAAAGGTCGGTGCGGTCAGCGGCCCGCGGCAGGCTGTTGACAAAAGCAATCGCCGCCTGGGGATCTTGCCGGGCCAAATTAGACACCGAGAAGTTCAGCGCCTCCTGGCGGACGCTTCCGCTGGGCAAGGTCGACGCCCAATTGAGGGCAGCCTCCGGGTCTTTTTGCGCCCAGCCTTGGAGCGCGCTGTCGAGGGCGGCAAACCGGTTGGCCGACGCCGGCAGGTTCAGGGCCGCGGTGGCCGCCGCCAGCGGGTCGCGCGCGGCCCAATTCCTAAAAATAGGGATGACTAATTTTTCGTCTTGTTGGCTGGCGGGGAGGCTGAGGAAAAACGCGAGGGCCCCTTGCGGGTCGTTGTTGGTCATGTTGGCCAGGGTCGTCTCCAGCAACCGCTGGCGCAGCACCACGTCGTCAATCTGGTTCAATGCCGCCAGCGCCGCGGCCGGGTCCGTGCTGGACCAGGAATTAAAGAGCGTCTCCAAAATGGCGCCGCGTCCTTCGGTGTTGAGCAGGGTTTTGGCCCAGGCCAGCGTGCCCGCCGGATCAAATTCCACGAGTCGCGCCAGCAGGACGGACAAGGCAATCTGGTTGTCTTCGTTCATCGTCCGCTGGCCGAGCTTTTGGACCAACGCGTGCAACTCGTCGGCCTGCATTTCGCCGGCATAACTAACGAGCGCGCGCATCCGCTCCAAACGGTCGGCGATGGCCAAAATGGAGGCAAAATTAGAGGGGCCGGTAGGGGCGGCGTTTTCCTCGGCGGGTTTTTCCGCCGCCGGCAGATTTCCACTCAGCAGCGCCAGTTTCGCCAGCAATCTTTCATGCTCGTGCGATTGCCACACGAGCGCGCCCACGCCGAGCACGATTACTGCAACCAACGAGAGGAAGGTCTTGGGCATCGGTGGGGCGCTGGAATGGGTGGAAAAACAAAAAGTGGGTCCGGTGGATTTGTCGGGAGAAAGGAGGTTTAATTTCAGCGAGCGATGCCGGGAGCAGGATTGGCCGCCCGTTCGATGGTGCGGAGGAGCAATGCACGCTGGGGTTCGGTGACATTGGCGGTTTGCGCTGCGTTAGTCGCGGCGGTGGGGTCGGTGCTCGCCCACTGCGTAATGACGCGCTGATACTGGGCGTTGCGCTGGGCGGGGGAGGACAGGCTGCTGGCCCAGTTGAAGGCGGTCGCCGGATCGGTTTTGAGCCCGAGCGTGATGATTTGGGTTGTGCCGGCATCCCGCGCGCTACCCGGAGGCAAAGAAGAGACCCACTGGGAGGCCGCTTGCTCATCCTGATCCAGCCACGTGCTCACGGCGGTGCCGATGGCGGTGGTTTGGAGGACCGGATTGTTGTCCAAGGAAGTGAGGAAAGCAGTGGCGGCCGCTTCCGGATCTGTGGTGGGCCAGCGGCGGATAATGACATTGAGGGCGTTATTCTTGGCTGCGCTACTCGGCAGGCTTCTGGCCATTTCCCAGCCCTGCGCATTGGACAATTCGATAGATTGCCCGGAAATAAGATAGTTCTTAAGGCCTCCTTCCGGCAGGGCTTGGACCCAATCCAAGGCACCCTGCCTGTTTGCGCTCCCCCAAGTCGTCACCATTGCGCCCATGGCGGTATCATAATAAGGTACTTTCGACATGTTGGTCATCAAGAAGTCCGCAGTCGCTGCGGGATCGCTCAGCGCCCAGCGGTAAATCAACTGCCGCGCCGTCGCGGTCGTGGGATCGCCACTCTGGCTGGAGCCTGGCAAGGTGCTCACCCAAGTCAACGCGGCGGGGGTGTCCATTTGGCCCCAATTGGCGGCAATCTCACTGATCGTATTGTTGCGCACCTCCGGGTCGGAAATCAGTCCAAGTTTGGTGGAGGCCAGTTGCGGATTCGTCCGGCTCATCAAGGCCAGCATGTCGTGAATGGCGGCATCATGCGCGGGCGTCGACGGAAAATCCTCCACCCAGGCCAGCGCGGCGTCGGGATCGTTTTGCCCCCAGGCCGCCGCGAGGGCGATGGCGAGATCATTGCGGTCCGCCGCGTGGGGCACGCTCTCGACAAAAGCAATCGCGGCCTGGGGATTTTGTTGCGCCAAATGGGCAATGGCAAAGGCCAGCGCCTCATTGCGGACGCTGCCATTGGGCAGAGTGGACGCCCAATTCAGCGCGCCCTCCGGGTCCTTCTTTGCCCAGCCCTGGAGCGCGCTGTCGAGGGCGACAAAGCGGTTGGCGGCCGCCGGCAGGTTCAGGGCGGCGGTGGCCGCGGCCAGCGGGTCGCGCGCCGCCCAATTTCTAAAAATAGGACTGATTAACGTTTCGTCCTGTTCGGTGGTGGGAAGTTGCAGGAAGAACGCGAGGGCCTTTTGCGGGTCGTTGTCGGTCATGTTTGCCAGCGTCGTCTGGAGCAGTCGCTGGCGCAGGAGGGCGTCGTCAATCTGATGGAGCGCCGCGAGCGCGGCGGTCGGGTCCGTGCTCGACCAGGAATTGAAGAAAGACTCCAAAATTGCTCCCCGGCCCTCGGTATTCAGGATGGTTTTGGCCCAGGCCAGCGTGCCGGCGGGGTCCAGTTGCACCAAGCGCGCGAGCAGGGCCGAGAGCATCATCTGGTTGTCCTCATCCAACGTCCGTCGGCCCAGCTTTTGGACCAGCGCGTGCAGGTCGTCGGCTTTCATTTCGCCGGCATAGTCGAGCAGCGCGCGCATGCGCTCCAGGCGGTCGGCCATGGCCAAAATGGAGGCGAAGTTGGATGGTGCCGCGGGCAGCGGTTTTTCCTCGTCCGGCTTTTCGTCCGGCTTCGGCAGGTTGCCGCTCAAAAGTGCCAGTTTCGCCAGCAGCTTTTCATGGTCGTGCGATTGCACCACGATGGCGGCCACGCCGAGGACCACGAGGAGTACGAGCGCTAGAAAAGGCCTTAGCATGGGAGTGAACAGTAAAAATCAAGGCGCTGAAGGAATTTCAGTTCTACTTGCTCAACCGTTGAATCGTGTTCAGCAGGTTGTTCCTTTGGGCCGCCGAGAGATTGGCCGACTGCACGGCATCGGTCGCGGCGTTTGGATCGGTCGTGGCCCAAAGGTTCACGGTGCGGGTGATTTGCGCGACGCGTTGCGGCGCGTTGCTAATGCTGGCCGCCCAATTGAAGGCGGTGGCGGGATCGGTGTGCATGGCGACGCTGACCAATTGCACCGCGCCGGCATCGCGGCCGGGGCCGGGAGGAAGCTGCGCAATCCATTGCGAGGCGGCGTGCTCGTCTTGCCGCACCCATTGCTGGGCGACCGTGCCGATGGCGGAACTGAGTTGGGGATTGGTTTCGATGGCGCTCATCAGAACCGGTGCCGCCGAGGCGGCATCCGCCGCGGCCCACGTCCGGATCACGCTATCCAGCGTTTGTTGCTGGAGCGGCCCGGTCATCGAAGTCATGGCAAATTGCCAGGAACCCTGGGGATCCTGCCGGGCATTGGCCGTCACGACACTGCCCACCGCCGCTTCCTGGCCGCCATCGGGCGGCAGGGAACGGGCCCACTCCATGGCGGCCGGGGCATCGGACGACGCCCAAGACGATGCGAGGGCGGTGGCCAGCGTGGTATGAAGATTTCCCGTCGGAATCGTTTCCAAATAACTGGCGGCGGCATTGGGATCGGCATTGGCCCAATTGCCAAACAACGTGCGCGAGGCGCTAATGCTCGCGGCAGTGGCCGTGCCACTGGCCACGTTGGACTGCAACCAAGCGAGGGCGCCGGGCATATCCTGCTGGCCCCAATTGAGGCCAATATCCTTGGTCGCGTTGTCCCGCGCGGTCGGGTCTTCGATCCGGTCGAGCGCGCCGATGGCGGATTTGGGATCCGTGTGGCTCAAATCGGCCAGAATACTCGCGACGGCGGCGTCATGGGTGGACGTGGAGGGAAATCCTTCCACCCACTGGAGTGCGGCGGCTGGATCGTTTTGGCCCCAAGCGGTCGCGATGGCGTTAAAGTAGCCCAGGCGGTCCTTCGGATTGGTGATGCCAGTGGCGAAAGCGATGGCGGCTTGCGGATTCTGCTCGGCGAGGTCGCTCACCGCCACAACCACGGAGCGGGACGGAATCCCATTCATCGTGGAGGCCCAATTGAGCGCCGCTTGCGGATCGGTTTGCGCCCAGCCCATGAGGGCATCTTCAATCGCAAAGACCCGGAGGCGCACGGGCGGCATGTTTAAGGCCGCGTCCACGGCCCCCTGCGGATCTTGCGCGGCCCAAGTTTGAAAGACGGACTGCATGACTCCGGCCCACGGTTGTCCGGGCGGCAGCGCCATCGCCATGTCCAGGGCCTTTTGGGGGTTGCTGGCGACCAGATTGGCCAGCGTGGTTTGCAGGACCTGCGTGCGAATCTGGATGTCGGCAATCTGGCTGATGGATTGCACCGCGGCAAAGGCGTCCAGGCTCGACCAGGCGTTGTAATAGGACTGCATGATGAGGGCCTTGCCATCCGTATTGGCCAGGGATTTGGCCCAAGCGAGGGTGGGGGCGGGCTCCAACTGCACCAGGCGCGCCACGAGAATCGCAATGGCAATACGATTGTCCTCGTTCGGTGCCTGGCGGCCCAAGGCTTCGAGGACTTTGTGCAAATCGCCGGCCTTCATGGCGTGCGCGTAATCCAGGAGGCTGCGGAGGCGTTTCATCCGGTCCGGGATGGCGAGGATGGCGGCCAAATCCGCCTGCCCGCCCGCGGCCTCGATTTTCGGCGAGGGCTTGTTTTGCGCGGCGGCCGCGGCGGCGCCCGTCAACTTATCCAATTGTGCATTGATGTCTGCATTTCCCTGATATTGGAAATAGGCGAACACGGCGACGGCCAAGGCCGCCACTCCGGCCACCTTGGTCGCAAGTCCCATCCACGGGGGTGAGGAATTTTTAACATTGTCCGGAGTTTTCATAGGCGACTCTTTTCCAGTGAGGGGCTACCATCGGCCAACAAAGAATTATGAGGAATACCAACCTCGTTAGGACGCCAAGGTTGCGCGAATCTTAGGCGGCGGCAAGGGGAAAGGGGCAGGCGGCCGCTGCGCAAGCGGCGGAGCTGGCAGGATTCTTGCTTAAATTCCCCTTTAACTGCCGCTTTTCTCCGCCGATAGATTAATCAGCCATGAACCATCCGGCTTTGACGCCCAACCTTAGGCCCGCCAGCGCCCGCCAGCAGGTGGCGCACGGCCCGGTGTTGGAGACTTTAGGGGTGATGTCGGCGATGCTGGGGGGCGTACTTTTGTTCGGCCTCGCCGCCACGCTCACCGGACTCGCCCTGCTGGTGGCCGGCGGGCTGGCGTGGGTCTCCGGCTGGTGGTGCAATTACGAATCCTGGTGCGACCGCTGCCGGTCGATTGTCGAACGCGAGTGAAGGCGTAGTGGCCCGGCTGCTAAAACCGGCATTTCACTCCCGGCCCCGCGCAGCAACGCGGCCAGGTTTTATCAACCGCCTGCGCCGCGACCGCCGCGTCCGCCGCGGGGTGTCGGGGCCCGGACCCAAGTCGCCGTTTTCATATAGTTCGAGGGAAAGGACCATTCCTGGATAAGTTGCCGGTCCTGGTCGTAAATCCGCACCCAAATGCCGGTCAATTTGGATTCCACCCCCGGCGCGCCGGTCTTGACATTCTTGTGCTGGGTCAACGCTAACTTGGTTGTATCAAAGGAAAAGGTGGGGGAGGCCGGAATCTCGTCCACGTCGGCGCGACCGTAAATATAGTTGTCCTTTCCGCCCGTGCCCACCATGTCTATATTATATTCTATGATCGGTTTGACCAAATGCAGTGATTGCAGATTGGCCAGTTTCACCGTGTAGCCCTCCTCCCAGTTGTAAATGGCGTTGACCCGCGGGTTCGACGCATTGCCCGTGTAGGAAACGGTCTGCGGGGTGGAATTCGACGTGATGGAGAAATCAAAGGCCTTTTTGCCGCCTTGGAGAATTTGGGTGATCGTCCATTTTCGAATAAACGCCTGATCACTGTCGCCGAATAACGCGATGTCGGATTTGACCGCCCCGCCATCGTCGCGTTTCAGATACACCGTATCGCCGGTCACGGAGACAATTTGAGCGACGAGCGTTTTCCCGTCTTTGTTGGTGAAGGAGCGCATTTCCGACGCCGCCGGTGCGCCCGGAGCCGAAGACGTTCCCGGCTTGGCGGCGGCGGTGCCAGCGGCCGAGGCATCAGCCGCGGGGGCGAAATTCACCAAGGTGGCGGCCAGAACCAGGCTGACGACGGCACCAGGCCAGCTCAGCAACCAGGAGTTATGACGGCAGAAAGCAGGAGTGTAAGTTTTCATAATCGCGAGGGCTGCCGGGCTGGCCGCTTGCGCCAAGAGGGGCGTTGGCTGGGCCGGCCGGGATTAATAGTAATTCTTAAACTCCACCGAGTCAAAAAAGTTGTGTCAGATACAGTCTAATCTCGGGCTGGTTACTGACAAGGCCGGAATTGCACCCAAGCCGGGATGGGTCGGCCTTCGGCCAAGATAATGCTCGACGGCATTTCGTTTTACTCGCTCCGTCCCTTTCCCTGATCACAACAACTCCAAATCCTTCAAAATCTCGCGGGGATTCGAACCGTTTTCCGGTCCGACGATGCCCTCGGCTTCCAGGATTTCCATGATGCGCGCGGCGCGGTTGTAACCGATTTTCAGCCGGCGCTGGAGCATTGACGTCGAGGCGCGCTTGGTGGCCTTGAGCACGCCGATGGCCGCAGGCACGAGGCTGTCGTCCCATTGTTCGTCGTCCGCTTCGCCTTCTTCGCCCTCTTCGAGGCCGCCGGCTTCGATTTGTGCCTGCACATCGTCCGCAAATTCCGGTGGGCCGTTCCTTTTCAAAAATTCCACCAAGCCGTTGATTTCCTCGTCGGAGACGAGGGCGCCCTGGGCGCGGACGAGGTTCGCCGCCCCCGGCGGCACGAAGAGCATGTCCCCGCGGCCAATCAGGGTGTCCGCCCCGCCAGTGTCGAGAATCGTGCGCGAGTCCACTTTGGAGGCGACTTTGAACGCAATGCGGCAGGGGAGGTTGGCTTTGATGACGCCCGTGATGACGTTCACGCTCGGCCGCTGCGTGGCCAGAATCAAGTGGATGCCGGCGGCGCGGGCGAGCTGGGCCAGCCGCGCGACACAGGTTTCGATGTCGGCCGGCGCGACCATCATCAGGTCGGCCAGTTCGTCAATGATGCAAATAATGTAAGGGAGTTTTTTGCCGTCGAATTGCAGCACACCCGGGTCGCGCGGGACCTCGATGTTGCGCGTGGCGGCGCGTTCTTCGGGCGACATCTCGGCGTCCAATTCCGCGGCCTTGGCCTGGCTGCTTTCGTCCTTGAGGAGCTTGGCGTTGAACCCGGCAATGTTGCGCGCCCCGTGTTGCGCGAACAACTGGTAGCGGCGTTCCATTTCCGAAATCAAATACTTGAGCGCGGCGGGGACTTTTTTCGGTTCCGTGACGACCGGCACGAGCATGTGCGGGAGGTCGTTGAACACCTGCATCTCGACGATTTTCGGATCCACCATGATGAACCGCAAATCCTTCGGGCTCATCTTGAACAGCAGCGACGCAATGATGGCGTTGATGCACACCGTCTTGCCCGCGCCGGTGGACCCGGCAATGAGCGCGTGCGGCATCTTGGTCAAATCCGCGACGATGGGTTTGCCCGTCACGTCCTTGCCCAGGACGACCGGAATGTCGGCGGTGGATTCCGCCCAGGCGCGCGACTCGATGATTTCCCGCAGACACACTGAGGCCGCCTGGCGGTTGGGCACTTCGATGCCGACGGTTCCCTTGCCCGGCACCGGCGCGATGATGCGCACGCCCTCGGCCTTTAGCGCCAGCGCGATATTTTTGTCGAGGTTGACGATTTTCTCGACGCGCACGCCCGGCGCGGGCGTCACTTCATAGCGCGTGATAACCGGTCCGGTGTGGATTTCCGTGGGCGTGACCTTGACGCCGAATTCCGCGAGCGTTTGCACCAGCAGCCCGGCGCGTTCCTGGTGAAATTCCGCCGAATCCGTCTGCCGGGCCTGCCCATGCGAAAGCAAATCCACCGTCGGGAAAATATAATCGCCCTTGCGGACCGGCGGCGCCGGGGCGAAGCGCTCGACTTTTTCCTCCTCGATGATTTTCAGGCCGGACACCAGCGGCGCGATTTTTTCTTTTTCGGGTTTGGGCGCGGGCTTGGGCGGCGGCGTTGCGGCCACGGGTTTCACTTCTTCCGGTTCCTTTTCGCTCAACACGGCGTCACCTTCGGCCAATTTGAACGTGCCGAGGCCGCGCCGCAGCGGGGCGACGGTGTCCGGCTTTTCCTCCATGAGCGGCTTCTTCGGCGCGGGCGGCGGAAAGGGACCGCGGGTGGGCGCGGAAGGCGAAGCCGGCGAGGCAGGCTTGGGTGCGGCTTTTTCCTCCAGCACGGCGGCCTCCTTCGCCAGTTGCTTTTCCTCGAGGCGTTTTTTCTTCGCCTCGGCGCGGCGTTCGCGCCACATCCCGACGGCCTGTACCAGCCCCTCAAACACCTGCCCCGGGCTGTCGGTAAAAACAAAGAGCAGGCCCAGGGCATAAATGAGGCCGAGGATGATGCCGCTGCCGGCATTGCCGACGGGCCCCTGCATCAAATCATTGAACAATTTCCGGCCGAGCAGCCCGCCGTGTCCGTTGGGAAAAAACTGCGGATCGTAATCCACCTTGCCCAGCGTGCCGATCATCGCGGCCAGCCCGCAGAACGCGAGCAACGTGACCACCATCAGCAGAAATTTCCACGTATGCACGACGTGCGCGCGGTGAAAGAAAAACAAATAGCCGAGCCACAATAAATAGATCGGCGCCAAGAATAGCGCCGGCCAGCCGCCCAGCGAATACGACACCGCCGCGAGTGTCGCCCCGATTTTTCCCACCCAGTTGCTGGCCGGGGCCTCGGGCGGCTTGCCCGCGCTGTTGCCCAGCCAGCTCTCCAGAAAAACCGGCTGGTGCGGATTGTAGCTGGCGTAGGCGAGAATCGCGAGCACGCCGAGCGACACGCACACGAGGCCCCAGACCGGGCGGATGGGCGAGCGGCGCGGCGCAAACGCCGTCGCGGTCTTGGGCCGGGTCACCGGCGGCGTCTTGCCATTGCTTTTCTTTTTGCTGCCAAACATGGGTGAAAAACGGGTTTTCCGCCGGCCCCAACGTGGTTCCGGCGGAAAAAGAAAAGATACTTCCTGCCTTCTGCGGAAACAAGCGCGGAATGCGGCGTTGACCCGTTTTCACACTGTGATTACGCGAATAGGCGCATGGCCGTCGTCTTTCCGCCCCCGCTGCTGCGTTTCGCGCCGCTCTACCAGGAACGCGTCTGGGGCGGGCGCGGCTTGGAGGAGATTTTGCACCGCGCCCTGCCGCCCAAAAAAATCTTCGGCGAGAGCTGGGAAATCGTGGACCGGCCTGAGGCGCAGTCGCTGGTCGAGGGCGGCCCGTGGTCTGGCCGCACGCTGCGGGATTTGCTGGAGCGGGATGCCTCGGTGGTCATGGGTCCGCACTGGGAACCTGCGCGGCACTTTCCGATTTTGGTCAAATGGCTCGACGCCCGTGACCGCATGTCGCTCCAGGTGCATCCGCCCGCCGCGGTGGCCGCTTCGTTGGGCGGCGAGCCGAAAACGGAGAATTGGTATATCGCCGAGGCCGCTCCCGGCGCGGCCGTCTTGGCGGGCTTGCGACCGGGCGTCACCCGTGCGCAATTCGAGGCCGCGCTGCGCTCGCACCAACTCGAACCGCTCGTGCACCGGATTTTAGTGCACAAGGGTGACAGTATTTTTGTGCCCAGCGGGCGGCTTCACGCCATCGACGCCGGCAACGTCATCCTCGAGATCCAGCAAAATTCCGACACCACCTACCGCGTGTACGATTGGGGCCGCGTCGGGCTCGACGGCCAGCCGCGCCAGTTGCATATCGAACAATCCTTAAAATCCATCAACTTTGCCGACGCGGAGCCCGCCCCGATCACACCCAGCCCGGAGGCCACCGTGTTGGCCGATTCTCCGTCCTTCCGCCTCCGGCGCGTCCCTTTGGCCACGGGGCAGACTCTCGCCTTTGCGGCGGGCGGGCAGCCGCGCATTCTCTCGGTGGTCGAAGGCGCGCTCGCCACCGACGACCCCGTCCACCCGAAACTCGAGCGCGGCGCGAATGCCCTCATTCCCTTCGCTACGTCCGTCCGCTTGCGCGCCCAAGTTGCGAGCGTGGTTTTGGTGACGGAGAATTTTTCCGGTAGTTAAGGAAAGCCACGCGACTGCTTGGTGAGGGGGCGGTGGAGCGCGAGAAAGCCAGTCAACGTTTAAGGATGGCTGATAGTGGTACGTTTTGTTTGGGGTAGGTACGGCTTTCCACGCCGTCCGCGGACGCCTCGGAGAGGCGTCCCTACCCATGAACCTGCACTAGATTATCTTCAAGCTGTACCACTACTGGATGGCACGACCAGGTTCGCGGCCCTCCACCGCTCGAGCGCCGCTTGCAAATCCTCAAAGCGCACGGGCTTGCTGACGTAATCGTTCATGCCCGCCGCCAGGCACTTTTCCCGCTCCCCTTGAATGGCATGGGCCGTCATGGCGATGATGTGCACGGGTGTTTTCACGTCTCCCCGCTCCGCGGCGTCGTGTTCGTGGCGTCGAATGGCGCGCGCGGTTTCATAGCCGTCCATCACCGGCATCTGGCAATCCATGAGAATCACGAAATAATTGTGCTTTTGCAGGGCCTGCATGACCTCCGTCCCATTGGGCGCCACCACGGCCACGCAACCGCATTTGCGCAGTTGCAGGGTCGCGACTTGCTGGTTCACGGGGTTGTCTTCCGCCACCAATACTTGCAGTCCGTCAAATTCGGAAACCGGCGCCGGGGCGGCCCGCGGGGGACGCGAAGCGGGCGAGGCAGCGTGCCGTTCTTCCGTCGTGCGGAAGACGTTCACGAGACAATCCAGCAGACGTGATTGCCGGATCGGCTTGAGGAGACAGGCTTCGATGCCCGCGGCCTTGCGCTCGACCCCGCTCAAGAGATGGCCCATCGAGGTCAGCACAATCAGGCAGGTGCCGGCAATCGTTTGGTCCGCCTTGATGGCGCGGGCGAGCATGAGTCCATCCAGGCCCGGCATCTGCATGTCCAGCAAAGCCAGGTCAAAGGGAGCGTCGGCGGCCACTGCGGCCCGCAACGCCTGGAGTGCCGCCGGGCCATCCGCCACGCCCGCATTGGGCATCTGCCAGGCGGTGAGGGTTTGATGCAGGATTTCCCGCGCCGTGGCATTGTCGTCCACCACGAGGATGCGCGGGGTGAAGGGTCCGCTGAGCTGCGGGCGGGCCGGCTTCGGGGTGCCGAGCTGCTTTTCAAACTCGGCGGTAAACCAAAACGTGCTGCCTTGGCCGGCCACGCTTTGCACGCCGACATCACCATGCATGAGCAGGGCCAACTGTTTGGTGATGGCCAGGCCCAGGCCGGTGCCGCCGTACTTGCGCGTGGTCGAGGTGTCAGCTTGGGTGAAAGTTTGAAACAGTTGGCCTTGGAGTTCGGGCGGGACCCCGATGCCGGTGTCCGTGACCGAGATGCGGACCGTGACCTGGGTGTCCGTTTCGCCGGCTGGGGCGGCGCGCAGGACCACTTCGCCGCGCTCGGTGAATTTGATGGCATTGCCGAGGAGATTGATGATCATCTGCCGCAGCCGGCCGGCGTCGCCGCGCACGCGGTGGAAAATCTCGGGGCTGAAATCGCAGGCCAGTTCGAGGCCCTTGGCCTGGGCCTGTTCGCCCAGCAGCCCGGCCGTGCTTTCAAATTCCTCCCGCAGGTCAAAATCGGAGTGATCGAGAACCAGTTTGCCCGCCTCAATTTTGGAAAAGTCCAGGATATCGTTCACCACCGTCATCAGATTCTCGGCGCTCATGCGCACCGTCTCGGCAAACTGGCGCTGCTTGCCGCTGAGTTCCGTGTCGAGGAGCAAATCCACCATGCCGATGACCCCGTTCATGGGGGTCCGAATCTCATGGCTCATGTTGGCGAGGAATTCGCTCTTGGCCCGATTGGCCGATTCGGCGGCCTCGCGGGCCGTCCGCGCTTCCGCTTGTTGCTGCCGCAGCGATTCTTCAATCTGTTTGCGCTCCGTGATGTCGGAGGACACGCCGGTGAGGCGAATAACTTGGCCGGCGGCGTCGCGCACCTGAAAGCCCCGGCTCAGAATCCAGCGCCGGGTGCCGTCGGGGCGTTGGATGCGAAACTCGACGCTGACGCTGTGCTCGCACTTTGCCAGGCCGGCAAAGGCGGCAAAGACGCCGTCCCGCTCCTCGGGCAGAATGGCGTCGGCCCATTCCTCGGGGTGGGCATACACGCTGGCCACGGGCCGGCCCCAAATTTTTTCGTATGCGGGGCTGACATACAGCGTGGTGCGCAGATCGGGCGTCGTCATCCAGAAAACATCCGTGATGTTGTCCGTCACCTGGCGGAATTGTTCGTCACTTTCGCGCAATTCCTTAGTCCGCGCATCAACCTGCTGCTCCAGGTGCGCCAGTTGATTTTTTACCTGGCTGGCCAAATTCCATTTTTCGACGAGAGCCGTGGCCAGTTGCATCACTTCGACGTTGTCAAACGGCTTCTTCAAAATCAAGAGGCGGTCGGAGGTGCCAAACTTATGCATCATTTCGTCCCAGGAATAATCCGAGTGCGCGGTACAGACCACGACTTGCAGCTCGGGACTTACCCGCCAAAGATGTTCAATGGTCTCGATACCATCCCAGCCCGGCGGCATGCGCACGTCCACAAACGCCATGGCGTAGGGATTTCCTTCATTGACCGCCTGCTTGACCAGCTCAAATCCTTCCTGCCCTTGATAAGCCGAATCCAGGACAAATCCAATGGCGCCGGTCGCCCCGGCGGCGTCTCCGAACAACGAGGCATCCGCCACCTCCAAGGCTCTTTGGTCATCCGCCGCCTCGCTCAAAATCTTGCGAAAATCGTCATGGATGGCGCGATTATCGTCAATAATCAGGATGCGCCGGTTCTTGTTGATCGCGAGGGGATTCATGCGGTTGGGCGCGGCGGGTTAAGGGGCAACTCCAAAATAAAAGTGGCGCCTTGGTTCTGGCCGTCGCTGTGGGCGGTTAAGGTTCCCCCCAGATCCTGCGCCGCCAAAGCCCCGCTGTGCAGGCCATAGCCATGTCCGGTCTTGCGCGTGGTGAAACCGTGCGCAAAAATTTGCTGCAAATTCGCCGCCGGGATGCCAATGCCGTTGTCGATGACCGCAATCTGGACGCGGCCGTCACCCTGGGTGACGCGGATTTTCATTTGCTTGTCTTTGCGGCCCGATTCATCACACGCGTATTTTGCGTTACGCATGAGATTGACCAGGATTTGGAGCAATTTGTGCTTTTCCACGGTAATGGTGGGGTGGGCTTGGTAATCGCGCACGAGTTCGACATCGTGACGCACAAAGGCCCCGGCATTCATGCGCAGGGCGTCTTCCACGAGGTCCACCACCGGCTGCGTCTCGGCCACGCCGTAGACCTTCGAGTAATCCTGCTGCATGGCTACAATTTCCTTAATGTGCTCAATGTTTTTGCGCAAAGATTCGAGCTCCTTGAGTATTACTTGGTGCTCCCCCGCCAGATGATCGGCCAGCGTATGGAGATAAGCGGGTATTTGCCGGCCTTGGGAATCGTTGATTAAGAAGCTCGCGAAATCGGCTTCATGCGCGCGAAGCAAACTATTGACTTTGACCAGGTTGGACAGCTTGGAGTGGTTTACCTTGTTCGCCACCAACAAAGCCGAAACATTCACGCTATTGAGCACGTTGCCGACATTGTGCAACACGCTGGTGGCGACCTCGGCCATGCCCGCTTGCCGGGAGGCCCCCAATAATTCTTTATGCAACCTTTCCAGTTTCGCATCCGCCTGCTTGCGGCGGGAAATATCCTCAGCGACATAGATGAGATCCGTGATCGTACCGCCTTCACGTAACGCTGACGCAGACAAAGCCATGGGAATGATATTCCCCTCTTTGGTCCGGTAATCCACTTCGATGTCGCTAACAGCACCCGTCAGCGCGAGTTGATCCATGAGAGACGCCGCCTGGTCCGCAATTTTGCCCAGGAGACAACTCAAAGGCCGGCCAATGAGCTCATTGGCTGAGTAACCAAGCAAGCGTAAGGCGGATTGGTTAGCCAAGCGAATACGACCATCCGCCTCCGTTACAATCAAAGTGCTGCCCATCGCCTTCAAGATACTATCCACATAGTCTTTCGAAACCATCGTGGAACGCAGCTCCACGGTCATGCGATTAAAGGTTTGCGCCAGCAGGCCAAACTCATCGCGTGAGTGCAAATCGATCACTGTGCTGAGCCTCCCCTGGCCAATTTCGAGGGCGGCCTTTGATAGCAAGCTAATGGGGCGCGTCAACGAACGGGTGGTAAACCAGGCCAGAACGACGCTGACGCCAAGTATGATCAAGAAGGATTCGATGAGGATCCGATTGGCACGGTTGGTCGAATCTTCGACAGAGTGAATTTCTTTAACCAACTCCTGTTTCCCACTTTCCATATAGTTTTGCACCATGGTGCGCAGTTCGTCGTAAGTCGCCAATAAGACGCGCGGCGCCAATTCCACAGGGGAAGCGCGAGAGGCCTGCCCAATTTGTTCCTTCAGATGCAAGAATTTCACCTTCATCTCCTCGAGCGCAATTAACCCCTGCAGGGCATCTTTGATTTCGTATTCCTCGCCATCGGCTTTGGCCAGATCCACGCTTTTAAGGGCGGCTTGGCGAAGATTTAGAAAACTGTGCTCAAATTCCGACAAAGTGCGGTTGATCGCACCATCGATGCGTGATTTTTCGGTGGCCTCTTCGTATTGTCCCGAAAGGCGTTCTTCCAAGTACAGGCGGAGGTCGGTCAAAGCGTCTTGCATGGCATCCGCCGCGGTGTGTTTTTCAATCGAAGCATGACTAATCTGCGCTACGTCCAAGCGAATGTCCCAGTTAATTTTCGCGGCAATGAGGGCGGTGATGGCGGCCAACGCCGCCAAACTGGCAAATGACAACTGTAATTTGAGCCGGATAGACATGGAGATGAGGTCAAAGGATTGCGAAAGGGAAAAACTCGGGTAATTAAATCTCCCGCGTCACTGGCCCAATAACGTGGGCGCGCTTGGATTTGCCTTTGGTCCTGCGGGAACTCTCCTGCCGAGTTGCCGGAGTTCCACGCTCGCGATCCCGACACCGACAAGGAAGAGCGTTTCACCGGCCACGCGCCCAAAGGAGAGAAATCGCCCGGGATTTTTCATGGGGAAAACATAGGCACCGAGTGTGCGATTTTGCGGCAAATGCCGTAAAATACGTATTTTAGCCCTTTCCGATATTATCGATATGGGGCATTACCCTGCCGAAAACTAGAAGTGACCTCAGGAAGTGCGCGCCAGGCGGAGCTGCTGCGCCGCAAAACCATGCCTATTTGGCCGCGCCCCAAATTTACGCGGCCAACCGTGCGGTCAACTCTTGCTGTAGCCGGCTGAGCAAGTGGACTAGCTCCTCGCACCGCTGCCTCCAGGATTCAGCCCCCGCGGCCCCATCGTGGTATTCGATTTGCTCACCCAGCTCTTGCAGGGTCGGAAGGCCCAGCATGCCGAGTGAACCCCGCGTTGTGTGCGCGATACTCCGCACCGTGGCCAAGTCGCCATCATCCACCGCCTGCCGCAATCGGGGCAGGCTCGACGCCACCAGATCCAAGCAAAGGTGAAACACCTGCCGCTGCGTATCTGGGTCGTCGCCAATGAATTCGACGATGTTTTCTGTCTGCATGAGCATTTCCGCACCGTCTTTCCGGGCCATGGGCCCGGCTTGGCCTGGCACTGGCCTTGGCGTTGGCGGCAAATCTTTTGCAGTGTCCATAGATGTCGTAATATTGATCTGAGATCCACCGCTAAGCAGTTGCTTATCTTTTCTGCCCACAGCCTACTGGAAAACAGGGTTCCGCGCCATCAGGTGAACCCAGTAGTTCGCCGGATTTATTCGAGTACGGTTGGCCCCGCCGCGATTGGGTTGGAACCGCGGAAAACTACATTCGGATAGTTGGGTGCGAATTTTGCCGGACAACCAGCGCCGGAATCCCCGTCCCGGCTAATTTGGCTTCAATGGATCCGGCTTCACCCGGGCCGCGACATACGGTGGCACCGGCTCCAATTCGACCGGCGGGCCAAAGAGCGCCGCCTCCAAATCCCGGAACGAAAGTCGCCAGATGAGAAGCGAGTAACCGACGGTGGCATCGGGCTCGCGGTGGTGCCGCAGCCAGGCGCAGAGGCGGGAAAAACGCAGGTAATCGAAACCGTGATAAAGGTTGTCATAAAACCCCGGCGGATGCGCCGCCAGCAAGGCGGCCCGTTTCGCGGGGTCGGAGGCGGTCGCGTCGAACTCCTGCAATAACCTCAGCGCGAGTTGATAATCCTTTTCGTAGAGCTCATTCCAGGGCCCATTCGTCGGCACATAGAGGCTTTCCAGGAGCGTGGCGCTGATGACGTAAATGCCGGGAGTCAGGGGAAAGATGTCCTTGGTCCGCCAATCAAAAAATCCCGGCAGGCGGCGGACTTGGAGTTTATAATACTCAGGGCTGCCGGTGCCAAAGTAGGCCAGAAAAACCGGCGAATGGCCGCCGGGATTGTTGTCCTCGAGCCAGTACCGGAGGTCGCGCAACCCCGTGCCCCAATCCAGCGAACTGTCCACGAGGTGCTTGTAGCCTTGGGTGGGACCGCCCACCAACGGATTGAAATAAGCTAAGTAATAGGGATAAATAGTGAACGAATCGCCCACGCGCCAGAGGAGCAGCAGCGCAATGACCACCCGGGCCCAGAAGACCCGGGCCGCCCACACCAGGGACGCCGCACCGCCCGCGAGGACGAAAAGCGCCGGGTAAATGGGCAAAATGTGCCGATGCCCGATGTTGATGTCTTGCGCCATGGCAATCGCGATATAAACCGCCGCGAGCACCGCGAACGGTACGATCCCGTAGGCGGCCGGGGTGAAGGCCGCTGCTTCCAGTCCGGCGTTGGCCGGGTTGGCCCGGCGCAGTTTATTTCGCCAGTGCCACCAGCCCGCCAGCCCGCCGCCCAGTAGGAGCAGAAACGCCGGCGAAGTTTTGGCCCAGATGGAATACAGGAAGAAGGTGCGCCAGCCGCCGACCCGCCATTCGCCATTCATGAAGCCCATGCGTTCATCGTTCGATTGCAGGAGCATTTCAATGCCCTTCAAATAACCTTCCGGCAGAAAATGCATCTCGCGGCTCCACGACAAGAGGTTGAGCGAAAGGGGACTGAGGGGATCGCTGTAGGGAATATTTTGGAAAACGAGGCTCGGGTTGCCGGGGTCGGGGCTGGCGGCGTAGCGAAAATCGTAATGCGCCCAGAGGGCGCACCAGCCCGTGAATCCGTGCAGGACGATGAAGCCCAGGAATATTCCGAACTGCGTTGACCGCTTGCGAATCACTTTCTCCCGGAATAAAGTCCAGTGCAGCGGACGGCGGGAGGCCAGTTTGACGGCGATCAAAATCACTGTGATCGGAAAAATGACCAGTGCCGTGGGCTTGGCCAGCACCAGCATCGACGTGAAAAGCAGGCTGCCGGCCAGCCTTTTCCAAGTCACTTGATGCAACAGCAGCCAGACAAACCAGGTCGTGCCAAACAGGCTCAGGCACGTGGACATTTCCGTCGAAACGATGCCGCCATACGCCAGCATGTTTTCACTAAAAGTGAAAATGAGAAGCGACAGGAAGGCGCCCAGCAGGCCAAAGACTTTTCGCGTGCTGATGAAAACCAGCAGCCCCAGGGCCATGCCGAGCAACACCTGCATAATGCGGCCCTGCAACAACAAGCCGCGGGCCCGGTTTTCACCGTGGAAAAAGAACTCATACCCGAGGACATACGGTTCCGCCGCTTTCCAACTGGTATCATCGGTCGTCGGAAACCGTGGCATTGAGATCAAGTAGGGCAGGGTGGCCCAGCGCTTGACGAAGTCGCCATTGGCTCCTTCCATGCGAAAATCGTGGTTCAGCCATATATTGTAGCCGACCGCCAATTCTTCACCTTCATCAAAAGACACGCCGCGCGAAGCAGAGGAGGACAGCGCGATTCCGGCATAGATGAGCAAAAGCAACGCCACGGCGCAGCCGATCATTCGCGTCGAGAAGGTCCGGGCCTTCCATGGCCCCAAAACCTGGTGCAGCGGAGGAAAGGTGGTTGAATGCACCACCACCGACGGTGTCGGAGCGAGTGGTGGGGTCGTAGTCTCTGGAGTGGGTGAGGGCATCTCCGGATCAAGGGTAATTCCCCAAGGATGCTGCCGTTGGAGGCGTTGTAAAAAAGGAAGCGTAATCGCAAGAAATTAGGCGTTACTTTTTTCTATCAGTGGGAGTGTGATGGCGTCGCTTGACCACCATCCCTGCACCCTCGAACCAGGCAGCGACCATCCGCGCCCTCGTATCGCTTAAGTCAATAGCAGCAAGCAAGATGCGTTTCTGGTGAACGCCTGGCAAGGGGGTGCTTTGATACCTCCAAAAAGCGGCAGACTCCAGTGTGAGGCTGGATTTTTGACGTCGTTAGCTTTCCGGCGGCATGGCAGAGCGGCCATGGTCCAAAAGTAACCACTTTTAAAATAGTTTCAACTTTTTTTTGAACCCTCGCCCCCGAACCGTAAACAATGGCCGGCCTCTTCTTTTAAATGAAAATAAATCTCAATAGCATTGATTTTCGGAATCATTCCAATTAAGTTAGGGCAAAATATCTCCTCTCTGGCCGGCCATGCCGCCCAGCCGTCGGCCTTTCCTTGCAAATACCCCAACCCCATGAAACTCCCACCCACTGCCCGCCAGACCTTGGATGAGGCGCTCACCCGCACCAAGCTTCGGTCCACCAAACAGCGCGAACATGTCTTCGCCGTGCTGTTGGACAAACGCGATCACCCCAGCGCCGACGAGGTTTACGCCCGGGCGCGGGAATCGATGCCCACCATTTCCCTCGCCACCGTCTACAACTGCCTCGAAACCCTCGTTTCCTGCGGCTTGGTGCGCCAAGTCAACATCGACCGCGAGCCCTCGCGCTATTGCCCGAACCTCCATGAACACGCCCACTTTCACGACCGCCGCACCGGCCGCGTGTACGACATCGAGGTCCCGGCCGACTTCACCGCCACCCTCAAGCGCGTCCTGCCGCAAGGCTACCAGATTGACCATGTGGACCTCGCCTTCCACGGGTTCGGGCCGGTCAAGAAAAGTCAGAACGCAGAAGGCAAAAGGCAGAATTAAAAGACCACCCAAACCGCGACTCGCCCACACCGGGCTGGCTGCCGTTCACTTATCCACCCATCCACTCCACCACTTCTTAGCCCCACCGACCCGCACTGTTTGTTATTCTGACTTCTGCCTTTTGCATTCTACCTTCTCCCTTTCTCCATGAGTTCTCTCGACATTCGCAATCTCTGCGCCTCGATCGGCGACCGCCCGATCCTCAAGGACTTCTCGCTCACCGTGCCCAAGGGCCAGGTGCATGCCATCATGGGGCCCAACGGCACCGGCAAGAGCACGCTCGCCAAGGCCTTGGCGGGCCATGAAGACTACGCCGTCACCGGCGGCGAAGTATTCCTCGACGGCGAGCCCATCCTCGGTCTCGAGGCCGACGTGCGCGCCCGCAAGGGCCTGTTTCTCGCGTTTCAATATCCGAGCGAGATTCCCGGCGTTTCCATCGCCAATTTCCTGCGCGCCGCCGTCCAGTCCCGCCTGCCCGAGGGCGAGGAACTCGTCGCCACCGCGTTTTACAAGCGCCTGCACGAAAAGATGGATTTGCTGAAAATAGACCGCAAGTTCACCAGCCGTTCGGTCAACGAAGGCTTTTCCGGTGGCGAGAAAAAGCGCTGCGAAATCCTCCAGATGATGATGCTGGAGCCGAAGTACGCGGTCATGGACGAGACGGACTCCGGCCTCGACATCGACGCGCTGAAAATCGTCTCCGAAGGCGTGAACCTCATGCGCGGGCCGCACCTCGGCGTGCTCGTCATCACCCACTACCAGCGCCTGCTCGATTACATCGTGCCGGACATGGTGCACGTGATGTGGGACGGCCGCATCGTCAAATCCGGCGGCAAGGAACTCGCCCTCGAACTCGAAGCCCGCGGCTACGATTGGGTGCAGAAGGAACTGGCCGCGACGAAATAAAATTCTCACCCACCGCAAAGACGCAAAGCACGCCAAGACCTGACCTGCCCTAGGTTTAATTTTTAAAACCCGTTCAATTTTTCCCTATGAATTCTGCCACTGCCACGCAAATTGACATCGACCGCGAGAAAGGCAATTTCCGCTACGACACCGACTATGCCTTCGATGCCGGCGTCGGCTTGCGGCCCGAGACCATCGACTACATCGCCGGCGTCAAGGGCGAGGCCGACTGGATCCGCGATTTCCGCCACAAGGCGCTCAAAACCTTCGAAGCGAAGCCCATGCCCACGCACTGGGCCAGCGAAGACCTCAACGCCATCGTCTTCGAAAAAATCCGCTACTACCTCTCCCAGGGCCAGAAGCCCAGCCGTTCGTGGGACGATGTTCCGGCCGACATCAAAAAGACGTTCGAGCGCCTCGGCATCCCCGAGCAGGAACGCAAATTCCTCGCGGGCGTCGAAGCGCAGTTTGACAGCGAGGCCGCTTACTCGCGCATGAAAGAGGGCCTCACCAAGCTCGGCGTCATTTTCGTCGGCCCGACCGAGGGCCTGAAGGACCACGCCGAAATTTTTCGCCCGTGGTTCGGCAAAGTCATTCCGACCGGGGACAACAAATTTTCCGCGCTCAATAGCGCCGTGTTTTCCGGCGGCTCGTTCATCTACGTCCCCAAGGGCGTGAAGGTGAAGCAGCCGTTGCAGGCGTATTTCCGCATCAACGCCGAGAATTTCGGCCAGTTCGAGCGCACGCTCATCATCGCCGACGAGGGCGCCGAAGTGACGTACATGGAAGGCTGCACCGCGCCGAAATTCGAGACCGCCACGCTGCACTCCGCCGTCGTCGAGCTCGTCGCCCTCAAGGGCGCGAAAATCCAGTACATCACCGTGCAAAACTGGTCGAACAACGTCTTCAATCTCGTTACCAAGCGCGGCCTCGCGCACGAGGAATCCGAAATCCGCTGGATCGACTGCAACATCGGTTCGCGCCTCACCATGAAGTATCCGGGCGTCATCCTCAAGGGCCGCAAGGCCCGCGGCGAGGTGCTCTCGATCGCGCTCGCCAACAACGGCCAGCACCAGGACACGGGCGCCAAGATGATTCACATGGCCGATGAAACGACGTCGAACATCGTGGCCAAATCCATCTCCGTCGGCGCGGGCCGCTCGACGTACCGCGGTCTCGTGCACATTCCGAAACATTTGCGCGGCTGCAAAAACAACACCGAGTGCGACGCGCTTTTGATCAATTCGAATTCGCGCACGGACACGTATCCGGCCATCACCGTGCGCGGCGAGGGCAACTCCGTGCAACACGAGGCCAGCGTCTCGAAGGTCAGCGCCGAGCAGATTTTCTACATGCGCTCGCGCGGGCTCAGCGAGGCTGCCGCCATGAGCCTTTCCGTCAACGGCTTTATCAACGACCTGGTGCGCGAATTCCCCATGGAATACAGCGTCGAACTCAAGCGCCTCATCGAACTCGAGATGGAAGGCTCGGTCGGCTGACGTTAAAAGAATGAAGGTTGAGGGAAGAAGGCTCACAAGCCTTTCACCTCAAACACTCCTCTCTTCTTGATTATTTAATTTTCCCACTGCTCCCTGGAATGAATTCCACCGCCACCCTGGAAGAATCTGTTGCGACCGGCGCCAGCCCCTTGCACGACGCCACCTTTGCCGCCGCGCAAGCCTCCGCCCTCGAGCCCGCGTGGCTCGTTGAGCGCCGCCAAACCGCGTGGGATTTCGTCCGCACCCGGCTCGACCAGGCCGGCAGCCGCCTCGCCGTCCCGGCCAAGGACGAAAAGTGGCGTTTTTCCGGCGAGCGCGGCTGGGTGATGGCCGACGCGCGCTTTGAGGCTGGTGCGTGCGCTGCGGCGCCGACCGGCGCTTTTGCAGAGGCTGTGAAAAGCCTGCCCGCCGCCGCCAACTTAATCTTTGAAGACGGCCAACTGGTGAGCCGTACAACTTTGGCTCCCGAATTGGCACGCAAAGGCGTCATTTTTTTGCCGCTCGCGGAAGCCATACGTATGCATCCCGACCTGCTGCGTGAACATCTTTTCCAGCATGAGCGTGTTTTGGGCGGGGAGATTTTTCTCCGACTGCACCAAGCTTACGCGCGCACAGGCGCATTTCTGTATGTGCCCGAAGGCGTGGAAATTCCCGCGGCTTTCATTGCTGCGCACGGGGCTTCCGCCGCCGGGGCCGCGGTGTTTCCGCACACGCTTATTGTGGCGGGCCGGAATGCAGTCGTGAAATTTCTCGACTATTATGGTAACGGCCCGGCGGCGGGCGAAACCTGGATGGCCGGCTCATCCACCGTGCTGGCCGGCCCTGGCGCCAAGGTGTTCCGCAAGAGCATCCAGAATCTCAATCTGGAGTCGCACAGCTTTCAGGCCGACACCACCATCGGTGACCGCGAGGCCGACGTAAAAAATATTTCCGTCCACCTCGGCGCCCGGCGCGCCCGTTTCGAAAACCAGGTGCGCCTGCTCGGCCCGGGCGCCCACCTCAAGCTTTACGCCTTGACCATCGCCAGCGGCCAGCAGGAATTCGACCAGCGCACGTTTCAGGACCACGTCGCGCCGCACACGACTTCCGATCTCCTCTACAAAAACGCCCTGCTGGGACAGGCCCGCACGATTTTTGCCGGGATGATTCGCGTCGAACGCGACGCCGCCGAAACCGACGCCTACCAGCAGAACCGCAACCTCTTGCTCGATGCCGCCGCCGAGGCCAATTCGCTCCCGGGCCTCGAAATCATGAACAACAACGTGCGCTGCACCCACGGCGCGACGACCAGCCGCCTCGATCCCGAGGAGCTTTTTTACCTGCGTAGTCGTGGCCTTTCCCGCCAGGTTGCGTACCAGTTGCTCGTGTTCGGCTTTTTCGAGGAAATCATCGAGAAAGTCGAAAACGAGGAGCATGCCGAGCTGTTGCGCCGCCTCGTTCGCGAAAAGTTTGTCCCATGAAAGTGTTTTAGTGCTTAGTCTTCTTGTGCTTAGTGCAAAACGTAACCGTATAAATTGACTGTCTTAACTAAGCACTAAGAACTAGAACACTAGAACACTTTTCCAGTCATGTTCAATTATCGCAAGCCCATGTCCCCCAGCGAACGCCTCCTCAATCGTGATGTGACCGCCACCCTGGTGCCGGCGGGCGACAGCGTAAACCTGCCCAAGGACACGCGCGTGACCATCACGCACCGTCTCGGCGGCAACTTCACCGTTGTCTGCGATTATGGCATGTTTCGCATCAACGGCACTGACGCCGATGCCCTCGGCGAGGAAAAGCCGGCGGCGGAAGCTCCGGCCGCGACGCCTGCGGCCAGCGACGGCAAAGCCCCCGCGGAACCGTTGCTGTGGGAGGCGCTCAAGACTGTTTTCGATCCGGAAATACCCGTCAACATCGTGGACCTTGGCCTGGTTTACGGACTGGAGATCAAAGACCTTGGCGAGGGCCGTTTCGGTGTGGATGTGCAAATGACGCTCACCGCGCCGGGCTGCGGCATGGGCCCGGCCATCGCCGAAGACGCCCGCACCCGCCTGGCGGCAGTCGCGGGCGTCAGCGAGGCGAAAGTCGAGATCCTTTGGGACCCGCCGTGGACCCAGGACCGCATCTCCGAGGAAGGCAAAATGCAGCTCGGCCTCGTTTAGGAAAAATTATTTCACCTGCGCACGCCGCGGCAATTTCTGCCGGGCGGGACTCCAACAAGTCGAGCGGCCGCCGATTTCCGCGCGGAGCAGGGGAGTGCCGGTCTTCGGACAACGCCCGCCGTCGCGCCAGCGGTGCTGGAACAGCCAACTCTCGGGAATGTGGACATTCAGGTCGGGCGGCAATTTTCCGCCGACCCCGGCGATGACGCGCAAGGCGTCGTCCGCCACCTCTTGTATCACGGTATGCACGCGCGCCGAAATTTTCGCGGTGGCAGCGCGGCCCGCGGGCAGCGCCGGATGCAAGCCGGCGCGCCACAGAATTTCATCCGCCATCCAGTTGCCAATGCCGGGAAAATGATCCTGCTGCAAAAGCACGGCCTTGAGCGGCGCCCGCGCGTGGCGCGCCAACGCCGCGCGCACGAGCCCGGAGGTAAATTTCGCAGTGGTGACCGCAGGCGGCAGTTCGTGCAGCCACAGTGGTTTTTCTCCCCGAGGTCCGCTCCAGGCGCGCACCCGGCCGAATTGGCGGGGATCGTAGAAAACAAGTGTTTTCGCTTTAAGGCACAACACCAGCGCGTCATGCCGCGCCGGGCGATAGTCGCGGGGCTCGACGCGCAATTCACCCGACATGCCCAGGTGAATCCCCAGCCACAAGCGCGAGGCCTGCGCCGCCTTTTTTGCTTTAGCCGGAGATATGGGTGCAAACACGAACCACATCTGCTTGCCGTGGGTCGATGACTCCACCAAGCGCGTCCCAACGAGCGCCCGCGCCAGGGCCTTCGCGCCGCCCCGAAATTCAACCTCCAGATGGCGAAAATCCCGCGACCTCGGCTCCGCCACGGCGGCGCGCACGACCCCGCGGTTCCCGGCCTCAAACCAACGCCGGCGATAAAATTCAACTTCAGCCAATTCGGGCATGACCGGGCACGTTACACCACCAGACCGACGGCGCAACCCCGTCCATGCATAATCTTAACGTAATGAGGCCTGCCCCAGTCCCGCGCATTTTTAACGCGATTAACATCTTTGCGACTCGTACTTTCTCTCCGACTGAAGAAGTCACCCCAGTTCACCGCCTGCATGCCTGACGGCTGGGGAAATAGGCTTTCGCGCGGGCCATTTTCGGCCGGGTCGCAGCGGGGCGATTCCCGAGCGAAAAAAGCTTAAAGATTTTCGGTCGGCGGACGATAGAAAGAGGAGCAGCAGATTCCCTCGGTTTCATTTCAAACGACCGTTTATTTCGTGACCTCTATTTGGCAAAGTTTTACGGATGGCGTCGTGCCGGTGACCGCCGGCACCACGGCGGTGCTGGATGCGACGGAATTGCAGTCGCGCCTGCGCAGCGGCGCCTGGCAGCCGAGCCAGGTGGTCGATGTGCGCACCCCTTCGGAATTTCGTTCGGGCCATGTGCCCGGTTCGGTGAATTTGCCCTTGGATACTTTGCAGGGCGCGGCGTTGCAGCAATTGAAGACGGAAGCCGCACACGCACCGCTCGTGTTGACCTGCGCCTCGGGGGTCCGCGCTGCCACCGCCGCGGACCGCCTGCGCCGGGCCGGCGCTGATGACGTGTGGGTGCTGGTCGGTGGCGTGGCCGCATGGCAGGAATTGCATTTGCCGCTCACCCGCACCGGGCGCGGTTGGGCGCTGGAGCGGCAGGTGCGCTTCGTCGCGGGTCTGCTGGTTTTGGCCGGGTGCGGCCTCGGCTATGGGCTGAGTGCGCACTTCTATGCGTTGGCGGCGATTATTGGGGCCGGGCTGGTTTTTTCCGCGGTGACGAATACCTGCGGCATGGCCCGGGTGCTGGCGAAAATGCCTTGGAATCGTTGAGTGCGGTGGAACCCAGCGCCAATTTTCCGGTAATTTAGCCTGACGCCGGGCCCACGCCTTGGCAGTCTCGCAAAATGAATTTTGGCGCGCGCCCTCGATTTGCGGCCCTCGTCCGCTGGGTACTGGCGGTACTTACCCTCGCCCAGATGGCAGTGGCGGCGGACGCCGTCGGTGCGGGCGCGGCCCATGCGCCGCTTTCACCCGGAGCGATTCCGGATCCCGCGCACGTCGTCGTCGTGGCCAATTCGCGCAGTGCAGACTCCGTGGAGGTCGCCAAATTTTACCTGCAACGCCGCGGCATTCCAGAAAAGAACCTGATTTTGATCGATGCCCCGACGGACGCGGATGTGACGTGGAAGGTCTTCGTCGAGCAGGTCTTCAATCCCTTGCGCCAGCAGTTGACGGGCGCCGGGTGGATTGACGCCACCGCCACCCATCAGCGCGACGCCGAAGGCCGCCTCGGTTACGTGTTTTACGGACACCAGATCGATTTTCTCGTCGTTTGTTATGGGGTGCCGGTGCGCATAACCAATGACCCGGTGCTGCTGGCGGCCCACTCCAACCCGACCCTCCGCCCGGAATTCAACACCAACGAGGCGGCGGTGGACAGCGAGCTTTCGCTCCTTGCCGAAGCCGAGCCGCCGACCGCCGGCTTTTTTCCCAATGCGCTCTACAACAAGCTGGAGCCGGATTTCCTCAGCCGCAGCCGCGTGGTGCGCGTGGCGCGGCTGGACGGCCCGTCCGCCGCCGCTGCCAAAGGCCTCGTCGAAAGCGCATTGCTGGGCGAATCCCGCGGCGTGCAGGGCCGTGGGTACATCGACCTTACCGGGCCGAATCCCAAGGGCGACGAATGGCTCGAGGGCACGGCGCAGATTCTCCGGCAACTGGGCTACGACGTGAGCGAAAACCGGGAGCGCGGCCTGTTCACCTGGGCGGACCGGTTTGACGCCCCGGCCTTTTATTTCGGCTGGTGGTCGTGGGAAATGAGCGGCCCGATTGCCGATCCCTCCTTCCGCTTCCCGCCGGGCGCCGTGGCTATTCACATTCATAGTTTTTCCGGGGAAATGATACGCGACGGCGCCAAGCGCTGGGACGGCCCCCTCGTCGCGCGGGGCATCGCCGCCACCGTGGGGAACGTCTTCGAGCCCTACCTGGAATTGACGCACAATCCCCAGCTTTTTCTCGCCGCCCTGGCCCGCGGCCGCACCACGGGCGAGGCCGCCTATTTTTCCGTGCCGGTGCTTAGCTGGCAGACCATGCTGGTGGGCGATCCGTTGTACCGGCCCTTTGCCCTGTTGCTGGGCGACCAACTGGCCCGCGCCGGGCGTGACGCCACGCCGTATTCAGCCTATGCCGTCATTCGCCAGATGAATTTGCTGCAGGAGCAGGGTCACCTCGCGGAAGCGCTCGCGGCCGGCCAGGAATATTACACGACCCATCCCGGCCCGGCCCTCGCCTTGGCGCTGGCCCAACTTGACCAAAAACTCGGACGCCCGGACGACGCGATTAAAATCCTCGAAGGCCTGCCCGACGGCCCCGCCGTCACACGCGATAATCTCGGCCTTTTCTCCGCCATTGCCCGCTGGCTCGTGGCGCAAGGCAACCGCCGGCTCGCGCTGCAGGTCTACGCCAAGGCGCTGGGTTCGCCGGCCGCCAACAAGGACTACGCCCAGGCCACGCTCCCGGAAGCCATCGCCCTGGCCAAGCTCGCGCAAACCACCAACGCGACTTTGGCGTCTGATCTCATCCAGCGCTGGAACGACCAGTTGGCGAAGCTGAATGCCGCGCCGTGAGTCCCTGGCCGATTTTGGACCGAAGAGTTTTGGACAGAATTAACCGAATTCAAAAAATGAAGAACAACGAATACCTCACGATGCCTTGCGGATTGTTTTGGCCTTTGCTGGTTTTTAATTTTGGTGCACTGACGGCGTAGGGGCGTCGCTTGCGACGGCCCTTTTTTCCGCAAAGCATAATTCTGTTCATTCGGTGAATTCCGTCTAAAATCTTTGCTCATGTCTGCGCCTCCTCCCAAAAAGAAAACCGATTACGCGGCACTGGGTTCGCCGTTCATGCGCATCCCGCGCTTCCCGGTCGAGGTCGCGCGCGACTTGCTCGACCTGGGCTTGCGTGAAATTTACGAGTTGCAGGGCCGCGCGCCGGAATCGCTACTGCTGGAATTGCGCCAGCGCAAGCCCGCCACGCCGGAGGACCGCCTCGCCTGGTTCCGCCTCGCGGTTTACTTTGCCGAGACGCCCGCGCCCGAAGGCGCCAAGCTGCATCCGGCGGCGTGGAAGGACTGAGGAGGAAATTTTAACCACAGAGACACAGAGAACGCAGAGAACGGACAAAATCCAACATCGAACGCACATCGTTCAAGATCCAACCTTGAACATCCAATACCCGACACTCAATTTTCCGCGCAAATAAACTTCTGCAACCTCAGTACTTTCAGTCGCCTTTGTCCCTCAATCCTTTGCTCCTTTGTCCCTTCTCTGCGTTCTCCGTGTCTCGGTGGTTCAATCTTTTCTTCCCTCACGCGGGTTGCTGCTGGGACAAACAATGCAGCGAGCCGCCTTCGAGGAGGACGTCCGTACAATCCAGCGGCACGATTTCGCGGGTGGGGAAGCAGCGGCGCAATACGCCGGCGGCCTTTTCATCGGTGGGCCGTTGAAAAACCGGAAGCAGCACCGCGCCGTTGGTCACCAGATAATTGGCGTAGCTCGCGGGCAGTTCGCGGCCCTCGTGCTCGACGGGCGGCCACGGCAGCGGGAGCGTGACAATCTCAAAGCGTTTCTCGTCCGGCGTCAAAAATTCATCGAGCGCCAGATGATTTTGCCGCAACACATGGGCGGCCGGATGATCGTCGCTGTCGGGCGGAACCACGGTGAGGATGCCGTCGTTGCGGAAAAAACGCGCGAGGTTGTCGATGTGCCCGTCGGTGTCGTCGTTCGGCAGGCCGCCCTTGAGCCAGAGCACGTCCGTGGCGCCGAGGCCGCGCGCGAGCAGGCGGGTGTAGTCGTCCCGCGTCAGACCGGGATTGCGGTTAGGATTGAGCAGGACTGCCTCAGTGGTCAGCACCTGGCCGGGGCCGTTGATTTCAATCGCCCCGCCTTCGAGGTTGATGTCGTTGGCAAAGCGTTTCATCCCCAGGCTCGCGGCGATGCGCGCGGGGACGGCATTATCGAGGTCAAACGGCGCGAATTTTCCGCCCCAGGCGTTGAAGCCCCAGTCCGTGACGGCCACTTCGCCGGTTTGCGCATTTTTCACAAACAGCGGCCCGTGGTCGCGGCACCACACGTCATTCACGGGATGGTCGAAAAGCTCGACGGCCGACGTGTCCGCCCCGGCCTTTTCCAAGAGGCTGCGGATGGCCGCATGCGTCTTTCCTTCGGCGTTGATGCGCACTTTAACGAACCGGCTCAACATGGCGGCGAAATGCGCGAAAAACGGCGGTATGCGTTCGAACTGGCCCGCCCACAGGGCGGGATTCGACGGCCACGACAACCACACGGCGGCTTGCGGCGCCCATTCCGGCGGCAGGCGGAAACCCAGCTGGGCCGGGGAGAGGGAGGGATTATCCATAGAAAAGAGTAAAAGAGTTTAACCGCAGATTACGCAGATTAACGCAGATGGCAAAGGGCCTTTTGTGACAATCTGCGAAATCTGCGTCATCTGCGGTTTCCAGTCTTTGTCTTCAATCCACCAGCCGCTTTGTCAAATCGCCGTAAGTGTCAATGCGGCGGTCGCGGAAGAAGGGCCAGATGCGGCGGAAGTCCGCCTGCATTTTCGGATCCGTGTCGCAAAAGACAATCTCCTCGCGGTCCGTGGAGCCCTTCGCGATGACGCGCCCGTACGGGTCCGCCACAAACGATTGGCCCCAGAATTCCGTGCCGCCCTCGAGGCCCACCCGGTTGACCGCCGCCACGTAGCAGCCGTTGGCCACGGCATGGCCCCGTTGCACCGTTTCCCACGCGTTATACTGGGCTGCGCCCAGGGCGGCCTTTTCCGCCGGCAGCCAGCCGATGGCCGTCGGATAAAAAATGATTTCGGCCCCGCGCAATGCCGTCAGCCGCGCGGCCTCGGGGTACCACTGGTCCCAGCAGATGAGCACGCCGATTTTCCCGGCGCGGGTGTTCCAGGCGCGGTAGCCCAGGTCGCCAGGCGTGAAATAAAATTTCTCCTCAAACGCGGGATCCTGCGGGATGTGGCTTTTGCGGTACTTGCCCAAATACGTGCCGTCAGCGTCAATAATGGCCGCGGTGTTGTGATAAACCTCGCTGCCGCGATGCTCAAAGAGCGCCGCGACAATGACGACCTGGTGCTTTCGCGCGATTTCGCCAAGGGCCTGCGTCGTCGGCCCGGGAATTGGCTCCGCGAGATCGAAAAACGCCGGGTCCTGTTTCGTGCAAAAATAGGAGGTGGTGAATAATTCCTGCGTGCACACCAACTGCGCGCCCCCCGCCGCGGCCTCGGCGATCTTTTCCGCCGTGCGGGCCAGATTCTCGGCGACCGAGCCGTAGTCACGCAACTGGAGCAAGGCGAAGCGCATGGGAGGAGGTAGGTGAAAGGTTAAAGGTAAAGGGAGAAAAGGAGAGAAAAAAAGCTGGCCCGCTCCTTTTCACTTTTTACCTTACACTTTTCACCCTCGTCTTCAGTAAACCACCTTATTCAGCGGATACTCGATAATCCCCTCCGCGCCGAAAGTCTTCAGCGAGGGGATGATGGTGCGCACGACGGCTTCGTCGATGATGGTCTCGATCGCGATCCACGTCGGGTCGGACAGCGGAGACACCGTGGGATTGCGCAGTGCGGGTAGCGCCTTGAGAATTTTTTCGAGGTTGGCCTTGGGTAGATTCAATTTGAGGCCGACTTTGCTTTCGGCGTTGAGCGCGCCTTGCAGGAGCAGGGCGATGGTTTCAATCTTCGCGCGCTTGGCGGGATTGGCCCAGCTCTGGCGGTTGGCGATGAGCTGGGTGTTCGTCGCCAGAATCGTGTCCACGATGCGCAATTTGTTCGCGCGCAGGGACGACCCGGTTTCGGTCAGGTCCACAATGGCGTCCACCAAATCGGGCACCTTCACCTCGGTCGCGCCCCAGGAGAACTCGACCTCGGCGGTGACGCCCTGTTGGGCGAGAAATTCGCGCGTCACACGGACCAGTTCGGTCGCGATGCGTTTGCCGGCCAGATCCTTGACTGACTTAATCGGCGACGCCTCGGGCACGGCCAGCACCCAGCGGCTCTGCGCGTTGGAGGCGCGGCTGTAAACGAGTTCGCAGACCTTGTGCACGTCCGAACCGTTTTCCATGACCCAGTCATGGCCGGTCAACCCGCAATCAAAAAATCCATGCTCGACATAGCGGCTGATTTCCTGGGCGCGCACGAAGCGCCCGTCGAGTTCCGGGTCGTCTATCGCGGGTTTGTAGGAGCGGGAGCTTTGGGCGATTTTCCAGCCGGCCTTGGCGAAAAGGGCAAGCGTGGCCTGTTCGAGGCTGCCCTTGGGCAGGCCGAGCATCAGGAGCGGCGCGGGTGTTTCGCGGGGGGCGGACATGGTGGAAAACGGGTGAACGGGTTATCAAGCCAGCCGCCTCCGTCTGCGGCAACGAGAAAAATCAATCCCCAGCGGACCCACGCCCGGTGCGATTTCGGCCTGATTTCGTCGCGGCGAAGTAGAGTCCCGGAATGCGCCGAACGGACCAGGCGGATTTATGTCTGTCCGCGGGTTCGGGCTTTCTTGGCCACGATGCTGATAATTTCGTCGGAAAGTTTGCGGGTATCCACCGGTTTGACGATATAAGCGTCGCACCCGGCGGCGAACGCAGCCCGGCGCGAGAATTCCTCATTGGCCGCGGTGACGGCGACAATCGGCAGGTCGCATGTGCTTTCATCCTCCCGCAAGTGGCGCGTCAACGCGAGTCCATCCATGCCGGGCAGGTTTAGGTCCAGCAAAACGAGGTCGGGCTTGCGGGCCTTGATTTCCACGACAGCCTCTTCGGCGGACGTGTTTTTTTCGACGCAATGGCCGTCGGAATACAGCACGACGCTGAACAGCAGCAAGTCGGTCGGGTCGTCTTCCACGAGCAGGATATTCATGGCGTGGGCAGTTGGGTGGGTTTGGGTGTGTGGTGGGGGAGCAGCTCGGCAATTTGCTGGGCGAGTTTGCGCGAGTCAATCGGCTTGGCGATGTAGCCATCGCACCCGGCGGCATAGGCTTTTTCCTCGTCGCCCTTCATGGCGCAGGCGGTGAGCGCCACGATGGGGATGTTTTGGTACGCGGGGTCGCTTTTCAGGAGCCGGGTCAGCGTTAGCCCGTCCATCTCGGGCATCTGAATGTCCATGAGAATCAGGTCCGGCTTGACGGTCTTGAGCACCTCCAAAGTTTGGGCGGCGCTTTCCGCCGCCAGCACGGAAAAACCCGCGTGCTTCAACACATGGGCGGCGAGGAGCTGGTTCGTGGGATTGTCATCCACGATCAGGATGAGGGCGGATGTGGTCATGCGGTGATTTTTTTGCCCACGCGCGGCAGCACGACGGTAAACAGGCTGCCCTGGCCGGGTGTGCTTTCCACGCCAATGACGCCGCCTTGCAGCTCCACGATTTTTTTTGTGAGCGCCAGACCCAGGCCCGTGCCCGTGTGCCGGCGGGCCGGCGAGGAATTGAGTTGTTGAAAGACTTGAAAAAGCTGGTCGAGGCTTTCGCGGGGGATGCCGATGCCGGTGTCGCGCACGCGCAGACGCAGGTTGCTGTCCCCGTCCGGCTCCAGCACCACATCCACCGCGCCGCCGTCGGGCGTGAATTTCACGGCGTTGGAGAGCAGGTTAAGCACGACCTGCCTGAATTTCTGCGGATCGAGCGTGACTTCGGCCACGGCCGGGTGCACCTGGCGGCGCAGGCGAAGATTTTTCTTAAGTACCGTCGGCGCGACGATCGCGCCTACTTCCTCGAGTGCTTTTTCCACCGCAAAAGTTTCGGGATAGAACTCCATCTTCCCCGCTTCCACTTTGGAAAGGTCCAGCACGTCGTTGATCAATTTTAGCAGGTGCAGGCCGCTGCTGAGGATATGGGCCAGGCACTCCGACTGCTTGGGGTTGAGGTCGCCCACCTTGTTATCAATCAGTATCTCGGAGAAGCCGATGATGCCGTTCAGGGGCGTGCGCAACTCATGCGACATGTTGGCCAGAAAATCGCTCTTGGCGCTGTTGGCCCGGGCCAGTTGTGCGGTGCGCTCGAGCACCTTCGTTTCCAGATTTTCGTTCGCCTCCCGCAGGGCTTCCTCCAATTTTACGCGCACGGAAATGTCCTGGATCACGGCCCGAATGCCGATGACCGCGCCGTCGGCCCGCCGGACGAGTTGATCCTCGATCAACGCGGGAAAGACCGAGCCGTCTTTGCGCCGCAGCAGGCGCTGGAAGACGCGCGGCGGCGGCTCGCCGCTTAATTTCGCCACCAAGGCGTTGCGCGAGACCGCCTCCTCCGCGGAAATTTTCCAGACAAATTGCCCCAGCAATTCCTCCCGCGTGTAGCCGAGCATGTCCAGTTCGGTTTGGTTGATGCGCACCAACCGGCCCTCGGCATCCACCTCGTGATAACCAACCGGGGCGTGGTCGAATAAATCCTTAAATTCCGCCAGGCTCTGCCGCAACGTCTCCTCCGCGCCTTCCTGATCGGCCACCGCGCCATACGCCGCCGGAGTGGCGGCGCGGGCAGAACGCAGGTCGGAGTCCTTGTTCATGACGAGTTGTAAATGAGTTGAAGGAGCGTCCACGCGGCTCGGCGTCGTTTTTTCCCGGCCAATGAGCTTAAATCATGCGCGGTCACGCAGCCCTGAGAGTCCTGTTAACACTCGCGCGCCACCGCGCAACGAATTTTCCACTCAAAACCGGACATTTCTCCCCTATCCCCCCTTTTGGCCTCCGCCGCCTAGGGTGATTTCCTGCTAAAATTGCGAATTGTAAAATTTCTTTTTACAATTATTTTCAAAGCTGACTCGCCGCCTTTGGGGCGCAATCGACCCACCATGGCCAAGACCAAGCCACTTATCCTGATCGTCGAAGACGAAAAAGAACTGGCCACGCTTCTCGCCGAGCAGCTCGAGCAGGCCGGCATGGTCACGCAGGTCTTCTACAAGTGCGCGCCCGTCGTGCGTTACCTCAGCAAAAATTTCGCTAACTTGATGCTGCTCGACATCAATCTCCCCGACGGCTCCGGCCTGAATCTGGCCGATGAGCTGCGCCGTTCGAACATCAACGTCCCGATTATTTTCCTCACCGCGAGCAACAACGAGGTGCACAAGGTCAAGGGCCTCGAATTGGGGGGCGACGATTTCGTCACCAAGCCCTTCAGCTTCGCGGAACTCATCGCGCGCATCCACGCCGTGCTGCGCCGCAGCGAGACTTCGCACGACACGCACATCACCAAGAACGCGCGGCTCGACGAGGAGTCTTTTCCCTTTTGCGGCGCGGAGGTCAACCCGCAGCGCATGGAAATCCTGTTTCCCGACGGGCAGACGGAAAAAATCGGGCGCAAGGAACTCGGCATCCTTGTGTACTTGGCCTCCAATCCCGATCTCATCCTCACGCGCCGCAGCCTCATTCACGCCGTCTGGGGCGAACATGCCGACGTGCGCAGCCGCTCGCTGGACCAGTACATCGTGAAAATTCGCGAGGCCTTTGGCCGGCACACACTCGACCTCGCGGCCTTCCGCACCATCCACGGCGTCGGTTATATTTATGACCTGAATCCGCCGGACGGTGCGGCCCCGGCGGCGCCCGCCCCGGTGGCCCCGGCCACCAAGAAGGTCACGCCCTCGCCGCTCCCGCCGGGTGCTGGAAAAAAGTGAGCGCGTTGAAGTCCGTGCCGTCTCCCGCATCGGCGGACATTCTGGCCCGTTTTGCGGCCGGCTGGCGTGCCGGCAGCGCGGCGGAGACCGAGGCTGCCGGCGCCGCCCTCGCCGCGATCCTGCCGCCCGAGGCCGTGCTGGCCCTGCATGGCGAACTGGGCGCGGGCAAGACCACCTTCGTTCGCGGCCTGGCCCGCGCTTGGGGGATTACGCAGCCGATCTTGAGCCCGACGTTTAATTACTACTTGATATACAAGGGTGCGCGCCAGCTCGTCCACCTGGACGCCTACCGGCTCACGCGTCCGGCCGACGCCGATTCGCTCCTGCTCGAGGAGTTTTTGGAATCGCCCGGCTGCCTCGCCCTCGAATGGCCGGAAAAGCTTGGCGACCGCCTGCCGCCCGGCGCGTGGCATTTCGATTTTGCCGCACCCGCCGAGCATACCCGCGTCATCACGCGGCGGCCCCAATAAGCCCGGACATCCCAATCACCGCGCCCACGACCAGGCCGTAAAACAGGTGACCGACCCAGTGGGCCACTGCGACGGAGAGGCCGCGCTGCTGGAATTCCGGCAGGGGATGCTCATCCGCCACCGCCGCCACCAGCACCAAGGCCATGATTAGCCCGTGCATCATGCCGATGACTGCTCCGTACAGCATGTTGAGGCCCACGCCTGGATGATTGATGGACACCAGTACATAGCCGTAAAAAATTCCAAAAACCATGCCGGCAATCGCATGCACCACGCCGCCCACCGTGGCCGCATTTTCGTAACGCCGGGTCACCAGACTGCCGATGGCCACCAGCATGCGGACGTTGCAAAAGCCGCTCCGAGTGATGCCCCACAAAAACAAGCTCATGACGCCGGCTCCCAAGGCCCCGGCGAACACGGACCAGATGATCAGACCCAGCGTGAGGGAGGCATTATGCACCGGCTACGGTAATCCAAATCGAGTCCCCGCGCAAGGTGCGGGCCGCGAAATCACAGGCGTTTCCGGGTAGGTGTACACCCCTCAAATATGCCACATGTCCGACGCGTCCCGGGACAACAGATTCTCCACGGTGCGGGATTTTAGCGCCGCCTCAAGGGCCGTCGCCACATCCTTCCACACCGCCGCCACCCGTGCGCCGGACTGGCCGGCGGGGGCGTGCTGCGCCTCCAGCATCTCGGCGTCCACCACGCGCACAATATCATACAAGGTGATTTCTGACGGCGCCCGGGCCAGCGCGTAGCCGCCCTGTTTGCCGCGCCGGCTGACGATGAGCCCGCCGTTGCGCAGCTCGTTCAGGATTTGCACCAGGTAATTGGCGGGCACGGCCTCGGCCGTGGCCAGCGCCTCGATGTGCGCCAACTGCGGGCGTCCGAAAGCGCGGGCCAACTGGCCCAGCACCCGGCAAGCGTACTCGACCTTAAGCGACAACTTCACCGCCGCCCAACCTAGGCGGCAGCCCGCCGCCGCGCAAGGGCGAATGCACCATCCCCTCGCTTGCTTTTCGGCGGCCACCCGACAAAATGCGACGTTATGCAAGTCTCCCGCACCGGCCCTTGGCGTTGGCCTTCCCTAGTCGCCGCCGGATTGCTGGGCGCCGGTGTCCTGGCTTGGGTCGGCAGCCGCGGCGCCATGGCCGCAGAGAATGCGAGTGAAAAGCCGGCCGCTGCCGATGTTAAAGTCGTCTCCGACCTCAAGGCCCGGGTTATTTCCTTGGCCGGGGCGGTGGCGGATGATTTTGATTCCTATGTCGCCGAGGCCGCGGCGGCCACGCCCGCGGGCGCGCCTTTGTTTGTGGACCTCGATTTGCACGGAGGCGACCCTGCGGCCGCCGCCAAGATTTTCCGCCGCCTCGCCGCCCGGCGCGCCTCGGGCCCAGTGGTGCTCTATGTGACGGAAGCTTCCGGCCCCGGCGTATTGCTGCTCGCGGCGGCGGACCGCATTTATGCCCGCGCCAACGCCGTGCTCGGCCCCGGCGTGCCCGCATCGGCATCCGAAGTTTCCGAAAATCCCTTGCCTTTGCCGGTGGACGAAATTGAAAAGCTCTCGGCTCCCGCGCCCTACCGGGTTGACCTCACCCGCGCCTTTTTCGAAGCCAATTTTTCTTTGGCCGTCGGCGAAGCAGTGATTAAAAAGCCCGGTGCGCCGCTTTCCCTGACCGGCGCCGATGCCGCCCGCGCCGTGGGCAAGCCACCGCAACCGTTGTTGGTCGACGCGGTCGCGCCGACGCTGGCGCAGGCCTTGCGGGCCTATTTCGACGGCCAGTCTTTTCAAACCCTGGCCTGGTCGCGCACGGGTTTTGTCGAACAGCTTGCGCCGCCCGCAGTCGAGCCTGCCGTAGCTGCCGCGGCGACTGCTCCCGTCACCACCGGCGCAAAATCCCCCGTGACTGTTACGAGTGCCGCTCCCGTCTCCGCGGTCAATTCTGCCACCGCGACCACGGCCCCCGCCTCTGTTTACGTCGTGCCGATCCAAGGCGAGATTGGCAGTCCCCAGCTTTACATCCTGCGCCGCGCGCTGAAACTGGCCATCGAGAACCACGTGGACACCGTCGTGCTCGACATGGACACCCTCGGCGGCGACATGGAAACCACGCTCGATATGATGGAGGCGCTCGCAAAGTTCGACGGCCGCACCATCACCTACGTCAACGACAAGGCCATGTCCGCCGGTTCCTACATCGCGGTGGTGACCAATAAAATTTACCTCGCGCCGACGGGCACCATCGGCGCGGCGGCGGTGGTGGGCGGTTCCGGCGAGGACATCAGCTCCACCATGAAGCAGAAAATTGACAGCTTCATGCGCGGGCGCGTCAGCGCGCTGGCGGGGCCGGGCCGTTACCGCAAGGACGTGCAGCGGGCCATGATGGATTCCGCCTTTGAATTCAAGATTGGCGACAAAGTCATCAAGCCTCCGGGTGAGTTGCTCACGCTGGACGCGAAAGCCGCCAGCGAAATGTACGGCGAGCCGCCCGAACCTCTGCTTGCGGCGGGCCAGGCGAAAAACGTGGACGCCCTGCTCATCCAGCTTTTTGGCGTCAACGGCTACGTCGTGCGCGATTTTCACGTTTCCTGGTCGGAGGCGCTGGCGAAATGGCTGAATGTGATTTCCCCCATCCTAATTGGCGCGGGCGTGCTGATGTTGTTCATCGAATTCAAAACGCCGGGCTTCGGCATTTTCGGCCTCGGCGGCATCACGCTCCTGCTGCTGGTGTTTGCGAGCCACTACATCGCGGGTCTCGCGGGTTATGAACCCGTGGTGCTTTTCGTGGTGGGCCTGGTCCTCATCGCCCTCGAGCTCTTTCTTTTCACCGGCTCGGTGGCATGCGGCGCGTTGGGCCTGCTCTGTTTTTTTGGTTCGTTCGTCTGGGCCATGACGGATGTCTGGCCCACTTCGGACTACGGCCTCACGCCCGGCTCGCTCACGCAGCCTTTGTTCAATCTCGTGCTCGGCCTGCTGCTGGCGTTCGGTGGAGCGGCCTTGTTGCTGCGCTTCCTGCCGAAATCATGGTTCTACGGCCGCTTGATTAATGAGGAAAGCGTGCCCTCCACCAGTTACGCCGCCGGCAGTGGCGGCGCGACGGCCACCGGCGCGCTTACCGTGCCGGAGCCCGGCGCCCTGGGCACCGCCATGACCGACCTCCGCCCCCTCGGCGAAATTGAAGTGGCCGGCGCTCGTTTTCAGGCCCGCGCCACCCTCGGTCAAATCGAACGCGGCGCCGCTGTCATCGTCGTCAGCCGCAAGGACTTCGCCCTCGCCGTCAAAAAGGCGGAGTAGCGGTGAACCTTCGCTGGAAAGATTTTAGACAGAATTAACATGATTTCTGTCCTGCACGGAAATCCGCGACCGTGTTTTTTCTTATGTTAATTCTGTAAATTCTGGCTAAGCTTCAACCTTAAGTCGCCACCCGCCATGGAACTCATCCTCGCCCTATTGCTGATCGGCATTCTGCTGCTGGCCGCGGATGTGTTTCTTTTCAGCGGCCTCATCGGCGCGGTGGGCGCGGGCAGCCTGCTCGCGGGCATTTGGCTGGCCTTTGTCCATTACGGCGCCTTGGTCGGGCTCGCGGTGGGCACCGGCTCGCTGGTGGTCACGTTTGCCATCATCGCGTTGGAAATCAAATTGCTCCCGCACACGCGCGCGGGCCGGTCCATGTTCAACCAAAGCGCCGTCACGGGCCGCGCCGTCAACACCGGGGCCGCGACCGCGCTCGAACTGGTGGGCAAAGCCGGGACTGCGATCACGACTTTTGCGCCCACCGGCCTGGCTGAAATCGAAGGCCAGCAATACGAGGCCGCCTCGCTCGATGGATTGCTCAGTCCCGGCGATGCCTTGATTGTCGCGGGCCGCGACCCCTACAAACTCTTGGTGAAAAAAGCGCTGACGGCGGCCAGCTAGGCTCTGTTTTAAGCCTCGCATAAAGGGCGGCGCGGTGAGGGCACGGTTTGTTCACCGGTAGGGCGCGCTGCCCTCAGCGCGCCGCTGGCAATTTAAACCACGCCCTAGCCCAGGACGGTCGCGTTCGCCCCCAAGCCTTGCTCCAGGCGCTCCGCCAGCAGGGGAATTAATCCCGGATGGCTGGCCAGCGGCTCGGTGCAGGCAATGGCCAAACCAGGATGGCGGGCCTCAGCGGCCTGGATAATTTGTTCGATGTCGCCACCCGGCCCCGCGTGGCGCCCCGGTTGCAGGAACAGGCGCGCCACCACCACCTCGCCCGCCGCAAACTCCGGCGTCTCGAGCAATTTTTCCAGGAGCGGTTCGTTGAAATCATACGCGGGCTCGGGTCGCCGTTCCATGGAACACGCGGCCACCCGCCGGGCCCACCCGCCGAGAATGGTTTCCACTTGATGCGTCACCCAATCACGCACCGCGGTGACGGCGCGTTGCGGGCTGCCATGGTCCACCACGGCCACCGCCGGGCGCGCCCAGCCATGAACTTTTGCCACGGCTTGAATATTATCCACCAGCATAGTGGCCACGCGGAGGTCGCTGGGCTCGGCGGCATTGACCAGGCACGGAGCCAGGCGCACCCGCAGCGCAGGCCACGTTTGCCGCAGGTGTCGCACCCGTTCGGGCACATACTCCGTGAGCGCGCGGCTGGGTCCCAAAAAAAGCGGCAAAATGACGATGTCAATTCGGCCTTCCGCTGCCAGTCGGCGCAGGGTCGGCTCCAGAATTTCTCCTGCCACGCCCTCCAGCAGCGCCGGGTCCACCGCGCTTGCATGGAGCAGGGAAACCGGCCGGATCTCGCGTCCGGTCGTATCTGTCAAGCGTGCCGCCAGCGCCCGCAGGGAAAGGGTTGCCGCGGGCGCGAGCGAGCCGTTATCCACCAGCAGCACCAGCGGTTCGGCGGGGTGAGGAATGGCGGGTGGCATGACGAACGGGCAAAAATCGTGACGGAAATGACTTGCGCGGCCTGCGAATTTGCCCCAACAAAGTTGTGTCTGACACTCTTTTTCTTACGACGCAATTTCCATGAGCAAATTTTCCCGCCTTTCCCTCGCCCTCTTGCTGGTGCTTCCGGTGCTCGCCGGCTGTGCCGACAAACAGGCACCCTCGCCCGGTGATACGATCACGTCCGCCAGCGGTGATAACAGTAACATAAGTCCGATAGGCTCGGATACCGTTGGCCTGGCTAGCCGCACCGATTCCGGCATCCCGGACGATCTGATGAACCGCATCAAGAATGACACGCTGCGGCCCGAGGACATTTTGGTCACCGTTTATTTTGACTTCGACCAGTTCAACGTGCGCAAGTCCGAGCAGCCGGCCCTCGAAGCCGCTGCCAAGACTCTGGCCGGCAGCGGCAAGGTCGTCGCAGTAGGACATACGGACTGGTACGGCTCCGACCAGTACAATCTCGTCCTCAGCGACAAGCGCTCGACCAGCGTGAAAAATTTCATGGTGACCAGCGGCCCCGACCAGGATGGGCAAATCCTCGTGCTGGCGATGGGCGAGGCCCACTCCACGCCGGACGTGAAAAAAGATTCGCCCCAGGCCCAGCACGACCGCCGCGTGGATGTCGTCAAAATCCCGGCCGGTTCCGGTCGCTAATTTCGCCCAAAGGCTTTCTCGACGCCCGGCCCTCGTGGCCGGGCGTTTTTGTTGGGGGCCAAAGCTCGTAGCGCGGGGCTTTGGCCCGCGTGCAAAAAAGTCTATGAAAATTGCCAGCCGCGCGGGCTAAGTACTGTTTTAAAACTAAACCACGGATGCCACGGATAACATGGATTCCTTGCCGTGGAAGGTTGATTATTTCATTATTTTTATCCGTGCGATCCGTGTTATCCGTGGTTGTTTGAGACGATAAAAACCAGTCTCATTTCAAAACTGTGTGCTCCCGCGCGGAATTACCTCACGCCCGTGTGGCGAGAAAAAACCGCGCCCGTCCGGAGAGGTCCCGCTGGCTATCCGTGGAAATATAGATGGGACGGCCATCGGGCGTGACTATCTTGGCCACCATTTCCGCGAGCGCGGCATGGTGCGTCGGGCCCGTCTCCAATACCAGCAATCCACCCGTGCGCAGATGGGCGGGCGCTCCTTCGATAATGCGGTGCAATTCGGCGAGGCCGTTCTCTTCGGCGATCAAGGCGCCGCGCGGCTCCCAGTCCCGCACTTCCGGCTGGGCTTCCGCCCATTCGGCCTCGGTGAGGTAGGGCGGATTGGAGACGATGACGTCATAGCCGCCTTCCACTTCCGGCATGCCGGCGAACCAATTGGCGGTGGCAAAATGAATGCGCTCGGCGAGGCTCAGCGCCGCCGCATTGGCGCGCGCGAGGGCCAGGGCCTCTTTGCTGCTATCCACCGCGGTAATCCTGCTCTCTGGCCACTTGCGCGCCATGGCGCAGGCGAGCACGCCCGTGCCGGTGCCGAGGTCGAGTGCGGTCGCGGGTGGCGTGGTGACTCGACTGAAAACAAGTTCAGCCAATTCCTCGGTTTCCGGCCGGGGGATGAGCGCGCGGCGGTCGCACGCCACGGTAAAATCGAGAAACGTCGCGCGCCCGGTGACGTATTGCAGTGGCTCGCGCTTCGCCCGCCGGGCCACCTGTTCCCGCAGCGGCGCCAACTGCGCCTCCGTCAGCGGCTGGTCGAAACGCAGGTAAAGGTCGAGCCGCTTGCAGCCCAGGGCTCCCGCCAGCAGCAATTCGGCTTCCAGCCGCGGGCTCGGCACTTCTTTGCGGCCGAGAAATTCGGCGGTCTTGCGCAAGACTTCGAGGACGGTGGGCATCATGCGGCGGAACGGCCTCTATGAGCGGCGAGAACCGCCGCCGACGCAAGCGGGAAGCACGCCGTCGTGCGGGATTTCCCCCTGCCTTGGGGTGGTGCGGAAAAGGCTTTTCGCCGGGGGTGTTTTAGTTTACATCATAGGCTCCCACTCCCTTGGGCCGCTGTGCCCCCATGCCGATGACGGATGGGGCGGTTCGAGGGCAACCTTCCGACGGAGAATTTTTATGGCGATGTTATCACCCACGGCAGTCCAAACCGGATCCGCCGCCAAGAAAGATCGCGGCACCACGACGGTGGCCGAACGCCAGCAATTGGCCCGCCAAAAAGCCTACGAGCGCAAGGCTTACACGAAGAACATCAAGCTGCAGGAAATCACCGTTTTCACCCAGCAGCTCTCCTCCATGCTGGAGGCCGGCCTGCCGCTCGTCGCCGCCCTCGAAGCCCTCATGGACCAGGTTGAGAATCCCATTTTCAAAATCATCATCCGCGACGTGCGCAACGACATCTCCGGCGGCACCACCTTTTCCGGCGCGGTGCGCAAGTTCCCCAGGGCCTTCCCCAATTTGTTCATCAGCATGGTGGAAGCCGGTGAAGCGTCGGGCGCGCTGGCCGACATCATGGGCAAGGTCGCCATCTATTTCGAGTCCTCCCTGAAATTGCAGAAGAAGGTCAAGAGCGCGATGACTTACCCGGTGTCCGTCATCACCATGGCCTGCGGTCTCGTCTCGATTCTGCTCATCAAGGTCATCCCGGTGTTCGACGCCATGTTCAAGGACTTTGGCGCCAAACTCCCCGCCCCCACGCAGTTTCTGATTGATTTGAGCCACTTCATGACGAGCTACTGGTGGGCCATCCTCGGCGGCGGCTACATCATCTACCAGGTTTACATCCGCTTTACCTCCACGCCGCGCGGCCGTGAAATTAAGCACCGCGTTTTTGCCAAGCTGCCCATCATCGGCAATCTCACCCGCAAGATCAATGTCTCCCGCTTCTGCCGCACCTACGCGATTCTCCTCAAGTCCGGCGTGCCCATCCTGCGCTCCATCGAGATCTGCTCGAAGGCCTCCGACAATATTTTTATTGAAAACGCCTGCACCGAAATCAACCGCACCATTTCCTCGGGCGGCCAGTTATCCGAAGTGCTCGCCACGCAGACGTATTTCCCCTCGACCGTCCGCCACATGGCCCGCGCCGGCGAGCAGACCGGCAACATCGACGGCATGATGAACAAGGTCGCGGATTTCTACGACAACGAGATCGACAACATCGTCGCCTCGCTCACGTCCTTGATGGAGCCCTTGCTCATCTGCTTCCTCGGTGTCGTCATCGGCGGCATCGTCATGGCGATGTTCATGCCCATCTTCCAGCTCTCCAGTGTGGCCGGCGGCAATTAGCCGCAAAGCTGAATGTCGGGACTTTGGGGTAGGGCGCGCTGCCCTCAGCGCGCCGCTGCTGTTCCTCACTTCAGCAAGTACCCCTCGGCCAGCTTCGTATATTCGGCGACTTGCGCCTTTTGCCACGCTTCGTCGCGGCCCAGTTCTCGCGCCAGCAACGCCGCCACGCGTGGGGCGCACGCGATGCTCGCCCGCGCTCCCAACAACAGCGCCCGCGTGCGCCGGGCCAGCACGTCCTCGACCGTGCGCGCCATTTCCTGGCGCACCGCCCAGACCACTTCCGCCCCGATGAAAGGCATTTCCGGATGCAGCTTTTCTTTCAGCGCCGGCTCACTTGCCGCCAGTGCCGCAATGACCGGACCGTCACTCCCATACACATCCCAGCCGCGCTGGCCCTCCAAAATGGGCGCATCGAACAGTGCGCCATGCAGCGCGAGACTCGCGGTCAGGCACTGGCGCGGCTCGAGGCCCGCGACTTGCAGTGCCTGGTCCACAGCGTCCTGCCCCATGCGCCGGTACGTCGTCCATTTGCCGCCCGTAATCGTCAGCAAACCGGATTTGGCCACCACGATGACATGGTCGCGCGACAACGCCGCCGTGTGATTCGGATCCCCACTCGGCGCGCGCACCAGCGGGCGCTGCCCGGCGAACACGCTTAAAACATCGCTCCGCTGCGGCTGGCGCGCCAGGTAGCGGCCCGCATTGTTGAAAATAAATCCGATTTCCTCCTCCAGCGCCCGCGGTTCGAGTTGCGCGATGGGCACCGGCGTATCCGTCGTGCCGAGGATGACGCGGTCATGCCAGGGCACGGCGAATAGCACGCGCCCGTCATCGGTGTGCGGAATCATGATGGCATCGTCGCCAGGTAGAAAATCCCGCGGCACCACGAGATGCACGCCCTGGCTCGGCGCGACCATCGTCGCCGCACTCGGCTCATCCATGCGCCGCACCGCATCGCAAAATACCCCCGTGGCATTGATGACGGCTCGGGCATAAGCCGTAAATTCCCGGCCCGTCTCGGCACACCGCGCGCGCACGCCGGTGATGAGCCCGTTCTCCTTCACCATCTCCACCACCGGGCAGTAGTTGACCGCAAACCCGCCGTGATCGAAAATCGTTTGCGCGAGATTGATGGCCAGCCGGGCGTCGTCAAACTGGCCGTCATAATAAACCACGCCGCCCAGCAAGCCGTCGGGTTCGAGGTTCGGCAGGCGCGCGAGCGTTTCCGGGCGGCCCAGCCAGCGCGAGGGCTGCAGCCCCAACTTCCCGGCGAGCTGGTCGTATACCTTGAGCCCGATGCCGTAAAACGGCCCCTCCCACCAATGGTAATTCGGCACGATGAACGCCAGATGATGCACGAGATGGTTCGCATTGCGGCACAGCAAGCCACGCTCATGCAGCGCCTCCAGCACCAGCGAAATATTCCCCTGCTTCAAGTAGCGCACGCCCCCGTGCACCAGCTTCGTGCTCCGGCTCGAGGTGCCCTTCGCGAAGTCGTGCCCCTCCAGCAACAGCACCCGCAAGCCCCGCGAGGCCGCATCCACCGCGCAACCCAAGCCCGTGGCGCCCCCGCCAATGACCACCAAGTCCCACCGCGTGGCCGCGCCCTCCGTCAAATAATTTAAAACCGTTTCCCGGCGCATCCCGCAGTTTTATATTTTGCGCGCCGCGTTTCGAGGCTAAAAATGGCTTGGCTATCGGTGCTGGAAATCGTAGAAAGGAGATAGCTAAATTAACTATCTCCAGCGATGGCCACCCATACTTTAGACCGAGTTCTGCTAGACGCAGAAGCCTTGCCGGTGGACGAGCAGTTCATGCTGGAGGAATTGTTGCGCAAGCGCCGCCTTGAATCGTGGCGAAGTGACACCGCGGCGGAGGCCAAGCAGGCCGCCAAGGCCCTTCGTTCCGGCAAGCTCAAGGCGCAATCGGCGGAAAGTATCATTAGCCAGTTGCGTGCGGCCAAGTGAGCCATGCACGAGCTTGTCCTTACGCCCCGGTTTGAACGAGCCTTCCGGCGCTTGGTGGGCAAGAATCGCGCCTTGCAAGCTCCCCTTGAAACCACCCTGCGCCGCTTGGCCGAGGATATCAACGATTCCCGCCTGAAGACCCATCACTTGAGCAGTCAATTGGCGGGCCTGTTTGCCTGTTCTGCCGGTTATGATTGCCGGATTGTTTTTGGAAAGCAAAAGCACCCGAAAACGGGAGCGGAAGTCCTGCTTCTCCACAACATCGGCACCCATGAGGAAGTATATTGAGGAATTGTCGCAAGTCGTTTTAGCCCCGGCTCCAGGCCCATCGCGCCCTCCAACAAATAATTTAAAGCCATTTCCCGGCGCATCCCGCAGTTTTATATTTTGCGCGCCGCGTTTCGAGGCTAAAAATGAGTTGGCAGTACTCTTTGGAAGGCGTAGAAATGAAAAATAAGGTTTTAGAGTAATGAAAATAATCCATACACATTACGACAATTTGAAGATTGCCCGCAACGCGCCGATCGAGGTCATTCGCGCTGCCTATAAGTCGCTTGCCCAGAAATACCACCCCGACAAAAATCCTGGAGATGCCGAAGCTGCGCGGATAATGTTAATCTTGAATGATTCCTATGCCATTCTTTCCGATCCCGGACAACGCAAACAGCATGATTCATGGGTCGCTGAAATGGAGAGGAAGGCTGCTGGCCCTGTCCCTTCTCCATTTCCAATCCCACCGATACCCCCAATCCCGGCACCGAATTCGCAGCAGGCGCCGCCATCTACGGCTCAAGCCAGCGTTGGAAGCAAAAGCTCAATTAGAAGTCCTGCAGGCACAGCAAAAAGTCGCAGGATTGGATCTCGTTGGGCGGCGCTCATAAATAGGGATATTACCTCGTTTTTCACCTCGAGTAAGCGATCGATTGGGTCAGAGTGGGCAATCCTGTTTATATTGCTATATGTCGCCTTCAAGATTCTTGGTTGGTAGTTTCTTGTATTAAGATGAAAATCGACACAATCGTCACAAAGCCGCTTTATCCACCGTTAAATGGATTTAATCTATTTAGTGAAACGGGATCCGAAAACATGAATGCGCGATTGAATTGTCACGATGAAATGGACGCACTCTACCTTGATGGATATTTTCGGGCCGCAAAGACACTGGTCAAATATGTAAACCTGAAATGCGATCTTGAAATATACAATGGACGCGGGACGACTGAATTTTCCTGTTTGGAAATGAAGAAAACTCGCGCAGAGGCGCCGGGGCGCAGAACAGAACAAAGAAGAACCGCAGATTACGCAGAGTTGCGCAGATTTCTAAAATAGGTAATCGGTGAATGTCGGTGAAATCTGTGGATTAAATTATCTTTTGCTCTGCGCCTCCACGCCTCGGCGCGAGTTTACCGTTCCTAAAAAACCCAGCCGCCCCGGACGCATCCGGGACGGCTGGGAAATAGAAAGCTCGGGCGGCTCGATGGTCACCGTTCCGCCGGGCTCAAAACAGTCGTCCACAAGGGTCGCCGTGTGGGTGTCGGTTTAGTACTCGTCGCCACCACCGCCACCGCCGCGGTCGTAGCCACCACCACCACCGCCGCCGTAACCGCCGCCGCCACCGCGGTTGCCACCGCCGCGACGCCGGTCGAACGATTTGCGATGGCCACCACCGCCACCACCATAACCGCCGCCACCACCGCCACCGTAACCACCGCCGCCGCCACCACCCCCGCGGTAACCGCCGCCGCCTTCGCGGGGGCCGCTATACGGAGCGCGTTCTTCCTTCGGGCGGGCGATGTTGACCTTCATGGGACGGCCCATGAATTCCTGGCCCTCCAACTGCCGGATCGCTTCTTGCGCTTCTTCCGGCGTTGACAATGAGACGAAGGCGAAGCCACGGGCGCGTCCTGTGAAGCGGTCACGCATGACGGCCACTTCGGTGACGGTTCCGGCTTTGCCGAACAGTTCCTGCAGGTCTTCTTCAACGGCATCCCACGAGAGGTTGCCTACGAACAACTTATTTTCCATTTACGTGCTGGTAGGAGGCGGCGTCGCGTCGGGTCCCCGATTATCGGATTTCAAACTGTCCCTGACTTTTGATCAACTGACAATTTTCCAGGAGCGAGCAGCCGAGGATTCCCCCTGTCCGGGGCGCATTTTTTGGCGATTTGGCCGCGCTTGGCAAGTGTAAAAAAACAAGTGCGCAATAGGTGGGAGACTTGCTGCGTCAGACAAACCGGCCCATTTGCAGACAATCAAATATTACCTAAAATATTGATGATCAATAAATTGCTTGGAGCCCGTCCTCAATCCGGCCGCGGCAGGCGGCGGATTTCCACTCGGAAGGCGGCGAGGGTGTTCGGCTCCAGATAACCGTGAAAAGCCACGCCGGGAAACACTGCCGCCCGGCGGCCCAGAATCGCGCCGGGCTGGAGCACGGAATTGCACCCGGCTTCCGCACCATCGCCCATCAACGCGCCCAGTTTGCGCCGCCCGCTCGAAAACCGGCCCGCCGGCGTGTGCACCATGACGTCCTGCTGGTCCAGGCGCAGGTTCGCGCACGTAGCCCCCGCGCCGAGGTGCGCGCCGTTGCCGAGCACGGAATCTCCGACGTAATTGTAATGCGGTGTCTGCACGCCGTCGAGCAGCAGGCAGTTTTTGTATTCGCAGCTATTCCCGAGCACGCATTTTTCGCCGACGATGACATTGCCGCGCACAAAGGCGCCCGGGCGAATTTCCGTCTCCGCGCCGATCCACGCCGGGCCCTCCAGCACGCAATACGGCGGCAACTTCACGCTCGGATGCAGATAGACGCTGCCGCGCACGAAAACATTCGGCGGCAAATCATTGCGCCGCGCCACTTCGGCCCACGGCAACGCGGCCAGGGCGTCGGCGATGCGCCCAACCCACGCCCACGGCGCGTCGTCTGCCTTGAAAAACGGGGCGAAGCGCGCCAGCGACGGCGGCAGGGTGAAAAGTTCGGCGGCTTGCATGGGGAAAAGGGAAGAGTGAACCGCAGACGACGCAGATTTTCGCAGAGCGGAGGGAGTCCTGGCGAGAACGCTTTAGTTCCCTCCTTTGCACCGGTTAAGCTGCGTTCATCTGCGAAATCGGCGGTTTCTCAAGCTTTTTATCCTTTGTCCGCTTGCCAGTTTCGCCGAGAAGCCCCACTTTTCTCGCCATGGGTCTCGAATACAAAGACTATTACAAGGTGCTCGGCGTGCCCCGCGCGGCGACCGAGGACGACCTCAAAAAGGCCTTTCGCAAGCTCGCGCGGAAATTCCACCCGGACACCGCGACCGACAAAAAGGCCGCCGAGGAGAAATTCAAGGAGATCAACGAGGCCTACGAGGTCCTGGGCGACAAGGAGAAGCGCAAGCGCTACGACGAACTCGGCCCCAATTGGCAGCACGGCGCGGAATTCCGTCCGCCGCCCGGCGCGGGCGGGGGCTGGCGCCAGGCCCGCGGCGGCGACGGTGGTCCTGAATTCGAATTTGGCGGCACCGGCTTCAGCGACTTTTTCGAGCAAATGTTCGGCGCGCGCGGCCGCCCCGGCGGTATGGGCGGCTTCAGTGGCTTTCCCGGCGACGCCGGCGAGGAGGACGCCGGCCCGACGGCCGGCCGCGATATAGAATCGGACTTGCTCGTCACGCTAGAGGAGGCCAGCAACGGCGCGGAACGCTTGCTCAGCCTGCGGCGGCGCGGGCGGGGCCGCGAAACCACGGAGACTCTCAAGGTGCGCGTGCCCGCCGGCGTCAGCGACGGCCAGCGCATCCGCGTCGCGGGCAAGGGCGAGCCCAGTCCGTCGGGCGGCACGCCCGGCGATTTATTTCTCACGGTGAAGCTGCAAAAGCACCCCGATTTTCGTGTGGAAGGCGCCGATTTGTTTTACGAACTGGAATTGCTGCCCTGGGAGGCGGCCCTCGGCGCGAAGAAAAACGTCCCCACGCTCAAGCAGCCGGTGACGGTGAATGTCCCGGCGGGCGCGGCCACCGGGCAGAAGCTCCGCCTCAAAGGCCTCGGCCTGCCCAAGCGCGGCGGCGAACACGGCGACCTCTACGCCCAACTCTCCGTGCGCGTGCCGGCCGCCACCAGCGCCACCCAGAAAAAACTCTGGGAGCAAATGCGCGAGGCGTATGGGGAGTGAACAATCTCACATCGAATGAAAATTCCATTCGAAGCTGAAATTCCCGAGCGAAAGCTGACGGCCTATTTGCTTGTTCCGAGGGGAATTGATGACAAGGCCGCGTTTCTAGCCCAGGCTGGCTTTAACGAATCAAACTGGCGCTTGCTTCTGATTGAATTGCAAAAGCTCGCTTCCACGATTGAAGCGATAATCGATCGCGCTGACGAATACGGAACTTTTTACCGGGTGGAGGGAGCGATAACCGGGCCCAATGGACGCAAACTTGAGGTTGTCACCATTTGGTTATGTGTTAAACTAAATGGCAGTTATCGCTTTATCACTCTCAAGCCGAGTCGCAAAGTTAGAATATGAGCTTGGAACTTTACCAACGAGTAGCGCTGCGCAAAAACTGGCCCGAGGCTGGCTTGCGTCGGGGTGACATTGCTACCGTGGTTGAATTTGTGCCCCATCCCGCGGGCGGCGAGCAGGGTTGCGTGCTGGAGGTTTTTAGCGCCATGGGCGAATCTCTGCGCGTGGCGACAGTTCCTATTTCTATAGTTGAAGCCTTGGCGGTGGACGACGTTCCGGCCGTGCGCCGGTTGGTCACGGCCTAAGCATCACATCCAATCGTTTCATTACGAGACTATGTGGCAGACGTTAGTCTTTCTTAACTGGATCCTGCCCTGAAATCTATATTTAAGGTGAAGCGTTTCTACCCTAAAATTGGTGTTTCAGTTATATTATTAAGTCTTGTGCTGGCCAATGGCTGCGCGACGACGGATGAGCGAATTGCCGCAATTAACGGCAGAAACAGCCCGCCCAATTCGATGTATTATAGTAGTGACCAGCAATATTTTGCAAAGTGCGCAGCCTTTGCGTGGCCAAAAGCCGTCCGGATGGCAGCAATTCAAAAATTAAACGATCAAGAATGGTTGGTTAAAGTGGTTACGTTTGGAGATTATCCTGACACGCGAAGAATGGCGGCGGCAAGACTCACCAATCAAAGTGTTTTGGAGAATTTGTCTCTGAACGATAAGGATGCGGAGGTGCGTCTGTCTGCACTGCAAAGATTAAAGGATCTAAAGAGTGATCCCTAAGTGGCTCTATCGCATTTTAGGACATCCGGCTGCCAATGTAGCTTGGAATTCCCTTTGACGGAAATAGCAAGATTGCGAATCTAGACTACCCGCGCTTGCCTTGTCGGGCCTCGGGCCGCTATAACGCCACTCCATGATGCGGAATTATTTGTGGCAGGGTGCGGTGCTGGTGCTGGCTCTTTCCGGCTGCGAGCCCAAGAAGCACGCGGAGGGCGTTTACCAAGGCTATTTGGAAGGCCGTTTCTTGAACGTGGCCGCGCCCGTCGAGGGGCAGTTGCAGGATTTGCGCGTTCGTCGTGGCGATTGGGTCGAGGCCGGCGCGCCGCTTTTCTCCCTCGAGCCCGAGCCGCAAACCCAGGAGGTGCGCGAAGCCGAGCAGCGCGTGACTTCCGCGCAGGCCAAGCTGGACGATTTTAAAAAGGGCATGCGGGACAGCGAATTGGAAATGCTCGAGGCCGAACTCAAGGCCGACCGCACCCAGCTCGACTTGGCCAATCTCGAATACAAGCGCTCGCAGCCGTTGAAGGACAGTGAGTTTGTCTCGGCGCACGAATTTGACCGCCTGCGCCTGCTGGTGGACCAGCGTTCCGCACAGGTGGACCACGACACCGCCCAGTTGGCCACCGGCAAACTCGGCGCCCGCGAAGACCAGATCCGCGAGGCCACCGCCGATTTGGCCGCCGCCGAAGCCGCCCGCGACCGCGCCCGCTGGTTCGCCGGCGAAAAAACCCAGACCGCGCCGCAGCCCGCCTACGTGCAGGACACGCTTTTCCGCGTCGGCGAGCGCGTCGATCCCGGCCAGTCGGTCGTCGTGTTGCTGCCGGCGGCGGAATTGCGTGCGCGCTTTTTTGTGCCGCAACCGGAGATCAATAAAATCAAGGCCGGCCAGGAGGTGACCGTCATCCTCGATGGCCTGCCGCCGCAAAAGGCCCGCGTCGGTTTCATTTCCACCGAGGTCGAATTTACGCCGCCGGTGATTTACAGCCCCGAGGAAAATCACAAATACGTCTTCATGGTCGAGGCCGATTTCGATCCCGCCGTGGCCCGCACCTTGCACCCCGGCCAGCCCGCCGAAGTGCGCCTGACCCCATGAAGGCCGCCGCTTCGCCCGCCCTGCCGGTTTCGGACACGGGGGTGCCGCTCGTGGTGGACGTGCATGGCCTGACCAAGCGTTTCGGCCACACCACGGTCGTCAACAACCTCGACTTTCAAGTCCGCCAGGGCGAGGTGTTCGGCTTTCTCGGCCCCAATGGCAGTGGCAAGACGACCTTCATGCGCATGTTGTGCGGGCTGCTCACGCCCGACGCCGGCGAGGGCACCTGCCTGGGGTTTGATTTGCGCCACGACGCCGACCGCATCCGCCTCGAAATCGGTTACATGACGCAGCGCTTCAGCCTCTACGAGGACATGAGCATCGAGGAAAATTTGGACTTCGTCGCCCGCATTTACCAACTGCCCAAGCGCCGCGCCGCGGTGACAGACGCCCTCGAACGCCTCGGCCTCACGCCCCGCCGCCGCCAACTGGCGGGCACGCTTTCCGGCGGGTGGAAGCAGCGCCTCGCGCTCGCCGCCAGTCTCATCCACCAGCCGCGCCTGCTCCTGCTCGACGAGCCCACCGCGGGCGTCGACCCCAAGGCCCGCCGCGATTTTTGGGAGGAGATTCACCAGCTCGCCGCCCATGGCTTGACCGTCCTTATCACAACCCACTACATGGACGAGGCCGAGCGCTGCCATCGCGTGGCCTACCTGTCCTACGGCAATTTGCTCACTTCCGGCACTGTGCAGGAGGTCATCGAAAGCGCGCATCTTACGGTCTGGCGCGTCGAGAGTGACAATCCCGGCAAACTCATCGTCGCCCTGCACGGGCGCGAAGGCGTGTCCGTGGTGCCCTTTGGCAGCGCGTTGCACTTGTGCGGGGCCGATGCTGCGGCCGTTCGCGCCGCCGTCCAAGCCGTCACCGGGCCCGGAGTTCGCGCGACCGAGTCCGCCCCGTCCTTGGAGGACGTTTTCATCTACCTGATGTCCACCGCGCGGGACAACTTCGTCAAATAACATGTTCAACCGCTTTTCTTTTCACCGGTTCTACGCCGTGGCGCGCAAGGAGTTCATCCAAATGCGCCGCGACCGGCTGACGTTTGGCATGATGTTCGGCATCCCGCTGTTTCAGTTGATGATTTTCGGTTTCGCGATCAACACCGACCCCAAGCACCTCCCGACCGTGGTGGTTTCCGGCGACAACGGCGCCGTGCCGCGCCTGCTCATTGAGGAACTGCGCAACTCCGGCTACTTCGACATCGCGGCCGAGACGGTGAGCGAGAGCGAGGCGGACACCATGCTTGCCAACGGTGACGCGCAATTCGTGCTCACCTTTCCGGTGAATTTCACCCGCGAACTCATGCGCGGCGGCCATCCGCAACTGCTGTTCCAGGCGGACGCCACCGACCCCGTCGCGGTGGGCAACGCCGCCTCCGCCATTCAGCAAATCGTCCAGCAGGCCGCGACCCGCGAATTGCAAGGCCCGCTCGCGGACTTGAAACTCAAGGACAACCCGGTGGATTTCCGCACGCACCTGATGTACAATCCCGACCGGCGCTCGCAGCTTAACATCGTGCCGGCACTGATGGGCTTGGTGCTGACGATGACGATGGTCAACATCACTGCCATGGCCATCGTGCGCGAGAAGGAGCGCGGTACGATGGAAAATCTCCTATCCACCCCGGCCCGCCCCGCCGAGGTGATGACCGGGAAAATCCTGCCCTACATCGCGGTCGGTTACGCGCAGGCGAGCCTCATTCTCCTCGCCGCGCGCTATTTGTTTTTTGTGCCCATTGAAGGCAGCGTGGGCCTGCTCGCCGGCTGCGTGCTTCTCTTCATCGCGGCCAACCTCGGCATGGGCATCATGTTTTCCACCGTCGCCCAAAGCCAGTTGCAGGCCATGCAGATGGCGTTCTTCTTTTTTCTGCCCTCCATGCTACTCTCCGGCTTCATGTTTCCCTTTCGAGGGATGCCGGTTTGGGCGCAGACGCTCGGCTCCATTTTGCCGATGACCCACTTCCTGCGCATTGTACGCGGCATTCTCCTCAAGGGTAACGGCATCACCGAAGTCTGGCCCAACCTCTGGCCCATCGGCCTGTTCTTTTTTGTCGTGATGTCCGTCGCGGTTGTGCGCTTCCGCCGGACGCTGGATTAAACGCGGCCCGCTAATTCCGCCATGCGTTGACCACCACGCCGTCCTTGAATTCGACGAACGACGTCTGTGTGGTCTCGCTCGTGTGCTGGCTGGCCAGCAACACAATCACGGCGCCGTTTTTCTGCGTGCGCGAGGTGTAGTCGTAGCGCCAGAGTTCGTGGCCATTATCGAGGGTCGTTTTGCTCGAGGGGGCACCGAGGGTCGCCTGCACCCACGCCGTCGACGTGACTCCGGGTTTGATCTGCGCAAAGGTGGCGTCGCTGACCGGCGTGCCCGTGTGCGTTTCGGTGCTGCTCGAACTGACGACGCAACCACTGCCCAGGAGCGTGGCCGCGAGCAAACTCAGCGCAAAATAGTTTTTCATAGTCGTAAATAATGATTAAATTAAGGAATGTTTAGTCTCGTAATTTATTGGGCGGCCGCGGCCGTGGCCGGCGCAGCCGTGATGTTCGCGGCCGGCGCGGATGCGGTGGGCAGGGGCTTGTCATACTCGCCGAGGGGGCGGATCCAGATGTTCCGAAAGCGCACCGGCTCGCGGTGGTCCTGCAGGGCGAGAAAAACTTCCGGTGGATGCGGGTCGCCGTAACTGCCGAGCGAATAATTGGGCAGGCCCCCGATGCCGTCGGTGCGCCCGATGTAGTCCAGTTTGTGATGCAGCACGACGCCGTTCTGAATCACCGTAACCGCGGCCTTCTTGGTCAGTACGCCCTTGTCGTCCCAGCGGGGCGACTCGAAAATAATATCGTAGGACTGCCATTCGCCCGGCGGCTTGCTGGCGTTGGCGAGCGGGGGCTTCTGGCCGTAAAGCGCGCCCGCCTGGCCGTCGGGGTACGTCGGATTGTTGAACGAGTCCAAAATCTGCACCTCGTAAAGCCCGTTGATCATCAGGCCGCTGTTGCCGCGATTCTGGCCGGACCCCTTGACCTCGGCGGGCGTGGCAAACTCCAGGTGCAATTGAAAATCGGGAAAGGTGTCCTTCGTGCGCAGGTCGTGCGTCGCGCCGGCGGGCGTGGCAGGCGATTCAAAATAACCGTCGCCGATCTTCCAACTCGCCGGGCTGCCGTCGGGATTCTGCCATTTCGACAAATCCTTGCCGTCGAAAAGCACGATGGCATCGGACGGCGGCGGCGCGAGCTGGCTGAACGTCGCCCCCGGCGTCACGACCCGCGCGGCCGGCCGCTTATCGTCGTGCACCTGCCAGGAAGTGCCGGGGATGAGGGGCGCGTTGCCAGGGCCGAGGCCTTGCCGGGCGGCGATGGCGCATAGGGCCAGGACGGCCAGGGCGGCGGACGAAAAAACCTTTTTCATGACGGGGTGGGGTGGGGCCCGGCCGGAAGCGGCGGGCCGCGGGCGCGCACTCTCGGGGATTTGCCGGCAAACCGCAATTATTTTGTCGCGCCGGGCTGGCCCTCATTTATCCGCCGGACGCTCGACCAGCCGGTAGATTTTTCCGTCGGCAAAACCCATGACATAAAGCTCCCCCTTTTCATCCGCGCCAAAAGACACCGTCTCCTGCACCGGCGACTTCCCGCCATCCACCTGGTGAATTCCCCATTTCCCGTCGGGGTTGCGGCGCATAGCCCAGATTTGGCTGCTCACCCAGTCAGAAAAGAAATAGACGCCCTGCCAGGCGGGAAACTCGGTGCCGCGATAGACATACCCGCCGATGATGGACTTGAACACCGGCGGCGTGCGGTGGGAAAACTCCATCGCGGGAAACGTGATGGGCCCGCGCGTGCCGTTGGCCTGGGGCTTGAACACATGCGTGCCCTCGTACAGGCTCCACCCGTAATTCTCGCCCCCTTTGCTCGTGCCCGGCTGGTAATAAATTTCCTCCCAATTTTCCTGGCCGACATTGCCGATGTACAAATCGCCGTTCGCCGGATCGAAGGAAAAGTGCCACGGGTTGCGCAGGCCCAGCGCCCAGATTTCCGGCCGCGCCCCTGGTTTATGCGCGAACGGATTGTCCGGCGGCACCCGGTATTTCTTTCCGGGGTCCGGCGGGCCCTCGACATCAACACGGATGATTTTCCCCAACAAGCTTGTCAGGTTTTGCCCGTCATTGGGCGGATCGCCGGCCGAGCCACCGTCACCGGTCAGCCAGTACAGCATCCCGTCTTTGCCGAAGGCGATCTGGCCGCCATTGTGGTTGTTGTTTTCCTGATGCGGGATGGTCAGCAAAATTTCGCCGTTCGCGGGCAACGCGCGATTGGGATTTTTCGGATCCACCTGATAACGCGCCAGCGTGAGATTGCCGGGCGCCGCCCCTTTCGGCTTGTCAGTGTAGTAAACGTAGAAGCGGCCCGACTCTTTGTAATTCGCGGGGAAGGCGATGCTCTGCAAGCCGCGTTCAAGGTCAATGGTCGTGAGCGCCGTGATATCGAGAAAAGGCTGGGGCAGCAGCTTGCCGTCCTGCAAAATCCACACGCGCCCCAGGCGCTCGGTGAAAAACAGCCGGTTCGTGCCATCACCCGCGTTGGTCAAACTGAGGAGGCAATCGCCGTTTTCCCAATTGGTGCGGCCCAGGCTGGGGATGGCTTTGGGGCCATTGAAGACTTCGACGAAACCCACGCGCGGCCACGGCTTTTCGGCCATGGCCTGCCCGGTGGCGGGCCGCTGGGCGTTGGCGGTCAGCGCCAGCGCGCAGGGGAAGACAAAACTACTCACCCACCTGCGCAGAGATTGATTCATGGATGGCAGTGTCAGCCTCGTTCGGACGCGCTCACCCTAGGGATTTTGCGTAGCCAAGTAAAGCATGGCTACCCATTTACATTTCAGGCGTGTGGGAGTATCCTGACTGTTCTCCAGCTTGGGTCGTGCTAATCAGACGCATTGCTCCACGGTCAAAATTCCAGTCGAAACGAATCCCGAAAAATCATGGCCATGCGAACGCTTCGTGAAAATTTCACCGCGACGGCGTTGACGGCGTTGCTGTGGCTCGCCGTTGCGCACGCCGCCGATACGCCCGCGCTCGTCGAGGCGGCTGCCCCGGCCATCGTCGAACTCAAAAACGGCGACACTTACAACCTTACTGCCGGCGTGGTGCAAAAGAATATTGCGGGCCACGAAGTCTCCATGCTCGCCTACAACAATTCCGTCCCCGGCCCCACGCTCAAAGTGCATCAGGGCGATGAGATCACCATCCATTTCACCAACCACACGGGCATTCCGACCACGATCCACTCTCACGGCCTCCGGCTTGACAACGCTTTCGACGGCGTGCCCTCGGCGACGCAAAAAATCATCAACCCCGGCGAATCCTTCGACTACAAAATCAAATTCCCCGACGAGGGCATCTACTGGTACCACCCGCACGCCCGGGAAGACTATGCCCAGGAACTCGGCCTCTACGGCAGTTATCTCGTCGAGCCCGCCGTGCCCGGCGCCTGGCCGCCCGTGAACCGGGAAGTGCCGCTCATGGTGGATGACCTTCTGCTCGAAAATGGCGACGTCGCGCCCTTTGGTCCCGTGGCGAATTACGCCCTCATGGGCCGCTTCGGCAACACCATGCTCGCGAATGGTTCCGACCATTACACGCTCGCCGTCAAGCAAGGGGAAGTAGTCCGTTTCTACTTCACCAACACCGCCAATACCCGCGTCTTCAACCTCACCCTTCCCGGTGCGAAAATGAAGCTCGTGGGCGGCGACAACGGCCATTACGAGCGCGAGACTTTTGTGGATCATGTGCTCCTCGGGCCGTCTGAACGCGCCATTGTCGACGTGCTTTTCGAAACGCCGGGCGCTTTCCCGCTGCTGCACCAAACGCCGCAGAAGACGTACACGATGGGAACCATCAACGTTTCGCCCGAAAAAACCGCCAATTCCTACGCCGCACAATTTCAGCAATTGCGCGCCAACGGCGATGTCACCGCCGGCCTCGCCAAATTCCGCCCGTATTTTGCCCGGCCGGCTGACAAGAGCCTCGTGCTGGGCCTGGACATGGGCGGCATGGGCGGAATGAATATGAGTGGCATGAGCATGCCCGGGATGGAGATGGGCGGGATGAACATGGCCGGCATGGGTGAGCCCGCCAAAGACGCCACCGTCCCTGCGAATGGCGACAAAATCGAATGGGAAGACTCCATGGCCATGATGGGCCCGATGGCCACCGCTAACATGGTCAAATGGAAGATTACGGATAAGGACACCGGCAAATCCGGCATGGACATCGATTGGAATTTCAAGGTCGGCGACGTGGTGAAAATAAAAATTTTCAACGATCCCGCCGCGATGCACGCCATGCAGCACCCCATCCATTTTCACGGCCAGCGCTTCCTCGTCCTTTCCACCAACGGCGTGAAGAACGACAACCTCGTCTGGAAAGACACCGCCCTGATTCAAAAAGGCGACACGGTCGAGCTCCTCGTGGACATGGAAAACCCCGGCACCTGGATGGCCCATTGCCACATCGCCGAACACCTCGAATCCGGCATGATGTTCGATTTTAAAGTGCGCTAGAGCATTTTCAATAATTCTGCATCCATTCGCGCATGAAAGGTTTTGGTGGCCTTCGCCTCACGGAGCGACCCGATAATGCTGGTGGTTTTTACCGTATCCGCCGACATCGCATCGAGTCTGCCCCATCCCGCAATACCCGAATGGCATTAGGCCAAGAATGTCATCAGCCCCATGATTTCAGCAATGCGAGAAGCTGCAATTTCTTCCTCTCCGGTCTGTAGAGTCGCCATATTTAGGCGAAGACCGTTCGAGCAGCCGCATTCGATCCCCGGCTTTCCGGATCGCATCCGCGCCGCGACTTCTTCGGCGGTCGCGGTGTTGGCGATTTCATCCCATTTGATGATTAGGCAACTCTCCTCATGCTCAAATCTCAGGAAGCTAAGATGGCTGAGACGAGTTTCGATGTGGAGCATTCGCTTTTCCAAGAGATCCTTGCGTTCTTGATCGGGGGTCGCGAGCAGGCATTCAACGGCCACGTAGAGTCCAGCCATCTCTTCCTTTCCGACCTTCATTGGCCGCCCAATATAGCAGTGGGGTGAAGCTTGCATTTTCATGGCTTCGATGAGCCGTTTCTTTCCCACAGCCAAGCCGCTGCTTTGTGGTCCCCTTAGCCCTTTTCCCCCGCTAAAGATAGCAAGGTCAGCGCCCACTTCTTTCGTGAATTTCCAAAGGTTTTCGGATGGCGGCAATTCGGCGGCGGCATCTACGATAACCGGAATATTGCGCTCACGCGCGAGCCTTACGACACTGGGAAGCGGAATGGTTTTCGATCCGATCCAGGGCGTCGTGAAGATAGCGGCGGTGCAGGGGCCGATTGCCGCTGCCAGCTCGGCCTCGCCGAGCAAACCAGCTCCGGCAATCTCTATAATGCGCGCCCCCGTTTGCTTGAGGACGCAATCTTCGTCAAATCGCATGTGGCGTTGGACGATCACTTCATTCTTCATGCCCTTTGTATCTGGGAGGCTAGCCATTTTCTTTCGGTCTTCTCCGGTCATGCACGCAGATACTGCCAGAACAATTCCGGCGGCCGCCCCGCATGTTACCATCGCAGCCTCATTCTGGGTCATCACCGCGATTCGAGCCCCGATCACATCCTGTAGCTCCCCAAGGTAAACTGTCGATTTGCTAGCGGCCACCATCGCATCAACCACGGCCGGAAGCATTATCGCACCTCCAAAACGGGTTTGTGCGCCTCGCGCGTTGATAAATGTCCTTACGCCCAGTTTCTCATAGATGTCCATAAAAGGATTGAACTCCGTACTGCACCAGCCAGCCACAATTTATTTACAAGAACCCCCATTCACAACCCTGGGATTCATTAACTCATTTTAATGCAAATATTTCTGTAATTATGGCATGCTTATAACGGTGGGCTGAAGCCCACGGCTACCGTTCGATTCGTCGCTCCGTGACGACGAAATGGCGGCTACGGTTTTATGGAATATGTTCTAGACCGGCGGGCAGCCTGGACTCCTACTTGGCCGCTGACGTCGTGCTGGCGGGCGCCGTCGGAGCGGCGGCGGCCGGAGCGGCGGGTTTCATCGTGTTTTTATCGACGAGCTTGTAAATCTTGCCGTCGTAAAAACTGGTCGCGTAGAGATTCTGTTTCTCGTCCACGCCGAAGGTCACGGTGCCCTTGATCGGCGATTCTTCGCCGTCCACGCGGTGCGTTTCCCATTTGCCGTCGGCATCGCGCCGCATCGCCCAAAGCTGGCTGTTGGACCAGTCCGAGAAGAAATAAGTCCCCTGCCAGTCGGGAAATTCCGTGCCACGGTACACGTAACCGCCGGCGATGGACTTGAATAGTTGCGGCGCCGCGTGGGCGAATTCCGCCACGGGATACACAATCGGCGTCGTCGTGCCTGACGGCTGCTCGGGTTTGTGGTCGTGCGTGCCTTCGTAAATGCTCCAGCCGAAGTTGGTGCCGCCCTTGCTCGGGTACGCGAGATAGTAAATCTGCTCAAACGCATCCTGCCCGACATTGCCAATGTACAAGTCGCCGTTGGCCGAATCGAAGGAGAAGCGGAATGGATTCCGCAAGCCCACCGCCCACAATTCCGGGAGGGCGTCGGGCGTGGTCAAAAAGGGATTGTCGCTGGGCACATGATAGGTCTTGCCCGCATCGGGTTTGCCCTCGGTGTCCAGGCGCAGCATCTTGCCCAGACCGACTTTGAGGTTCTGGCCGTTGTTGTTCATGTCGTGCTGACCGCCGCCATCCCCGATGGACCAGTAAAGCATCCCGTCCTTGCCGAAAGCGATGCGACCGCCGTTATGATTGCTTTGGCGCGGATGCAGCACGCTCAGCAGAATCTCGCCGCTGTCCGGCAGGGCGCGGTTGGGGTTGGCGGGATCCACTTTATAGCGGGCGACCGTGGGGCTGCCGGCCGGTTTGTCCGTGTAGAGTACGTAGAAATGACCCTTGGTTTTGTAGTCGGGCGGAAACGCCAGGCTTAGCAGGCCGCGCTCGCCATCCATCGTGGTCAGCGCCGTGATATCCAGAAACGGCTCGGGCAAAATCTTGCCGTCTTGCATGATCCACACGCCGCCCGCGCGCTCCGCGAGAAAGATGCGGTTGGTGCCGTCGTTCGCACTGACCAAATCCATGAACGCATCGCCGCGCTCATCTCCGGGGCGCACCCCCGACTTGTTCATGCCCGTGAAGTTTTTCGTGCCGTCGAGCACTTCGGTGAACCCGACGCTCGGCCACGGTTTTTCTGCCGCTTGGCCGGCGGAGGACGCTTGGGTCGGGCGCTGGGCCAGGACGGCGAGGGGAGAAAAGGCCAGGCACAAAACGCCGGCCAGCAGGGGGGTGCGGGTGTTCATGGAGTGAAAAGGGAAACGCAAATTTGCCGCCCAAAGGCAAACTATTCCGCCGCGACCGTGGCCGAACCTACCGTCGCCGGCAAGGCCTTGACCCAGATGTTGCGGAACTGCACCGGGCTGCCGCGAGCCAGCAGCCCCAACGGCGCCGGCCCGGTTTTGGCGGTGGCGGCGGACGCACTCGCGAGGGCAACATTGTCCAAAATCTTCACGCCATTCTGATAGACGGTCACGTGCGCGGCGGCGGCCGGCCGGGTGTTTTGCGCGGCAAGAAACGTAACGTCGAACGACTGCCACGTTTGCGCGGGTTGGCTGGCATTCATCGCCGGAGCCTGCACGCCGGCTATGGCGCCACAGCTATCCTTGGTCGGCGTCGTTTCGCCAAATGAATCGAGAATTTTGAGTTCAAAGCCGCCCGGCAGCGAAAGCCCGCTTTCACCCCGGGTTTTGGGATCGGTGGTGGGAGGCGACGGCGGCACGCGAAACTCCACATGCAATTGAAAGTCCGCAAAACTGTCTTTGGTTTGGAGATCGCCAGCGCCATCGTCCGTTTTCACTTCCAAGGCATGATGGTCAGTCACCGTCCAGTCGGCTGGCTGGCGGTCCTTGGTCACCCACGCCCCCGTGCTGTTGCCATCGAATAACAGGCTCGCCTTGGCGGGCGCCACGCCCGAAACACCGGCGGCGTAGTCGATCCCGCCCAGCAGCGAAATGAGAAACAGCGGATCGCTGTAGCTTTCCTTGGTGTGGCCTAGCGCCGTGTACCAGGAACGCCCGCCCTGAAAATCGTGGTACCAAATCACCGGGTGATCGCCGTTCATCTCGCCGCCACCGTCCTTGAGCGAGGCTTCATCCAGGGACGCCAGCACATGAACATTCATGCGGGGATTCGTGCGGAAGTTGTACCACTCGTCCTCGCGCGTCCAGGTGAGCGGGAGCGAATTCGTCGAGGGATGGCTCGAATCCTCAATCTTGATGGTGCCCACCGGGGTGCCGGTCGGATGCTTGGAGAAATACGCGCCCACCAGTTCGCCGTACCAGGGCCAGTCGTATTCGGTGTCGCTGGCGGCATGGACGCCCACGAACCCGCCGCCCGCCTTGATGTAGCGCTCAAACGCGCCCTGTTGGACGTCGTTCAGCACATCGCCCGTGGTGGACATGAAAATGACCGCCTGGTACTGCTTAAGATTGGCGTCGGTGAAGGCCGCGGCGTCCTCGGTCGCATCCACGCTAAAATTGTTTGCCGCGCCGAGTTGCTTGACCGCCGCAATCCCATCGGGAATCGACGCATGGCGGAAGCCCGCTGTTTTCGAAAACACCAGCACCTTGAAGGGTGCGCCGCTGAGGTTTGTGGTGAACAGCGGCTTGATCGACACATTGCGGTAAAACACTTCGTTGTTCTCCTCCTGCAGCGCCACGCGCCCTTGCGTCATCGGCCCGCCGGTGGGCAGGCGGATTTCCGCCAGCGCATTGTTGACGCGCCCGTTGACGACGTGCACCGCCGAATCCTCCGTCGCGTAAACTTCCACCACATTCCAGCCCGTGGGATTATCATAGGAGGCGTCGTGCATCAGCCGCTGGCGCTGGCGCGTCATCGTCGCGACGGTGCCGCCGGGCATGAAGGTGTAGGCATTGGCCGTCCCCGTGATGGCGGGATTGATGGTCGCGGTGACGGACGGGTTCGCGCCGTTGTTCGGCAGCAACCAGATGTCGCCGGTGTCGCGCTCCTGAATCTGGCACTCGATGCACAGCGGCCACACGGTGTCGTTGCCCGAAACGTGGTAGAGCAGGCCCGCGTCGCGCGGCAAGCCCTCGGGGTGGCGCGGCACCGGCAATTTCTTCGTGCCCCATTGATACTCGACGCGCACCACGTAATTGCGAAATTCCTCATTCGTCGCGAGGTAGCCGTTCGGCTGCGAAACCAACGGCTCCGGCTGGTCAAGCACGTGGATGTTCCCGTTCTCAACCTTGAAAATTTCCGGCGGCAGGTTGTTCTTCCCCTCGGCATTGCGGAACGAATAGAAATTCTTTAAGTCCGTGCCGTCGAACAGCGCAAACCAGCCCTTGGTCGGATCCGGCGGCGCGAGATAAAGCGGTGTCGCGGGCGCGGGCGTGGCGGGAGTCGCGGGCGCGGCGGCGGGTGTGGTTTGGCCCAAAACGGCCAGCAAAAGCGGGGCAATCAGCATAAAGGGGTGGGGTGGAACCCAAAGGGATAAGACGAGAACCCGCCTCAGGGCAACGTTGTTTTGGCCGGGCTCGTCCCCGGTCTGGTTCAGCCTCTTCGCCGCCCGCGCCTCTTCCCTTAAGTGTAATCCAGCTCCACTTTCTTTCCCTCGAGCGCGGCGGATTTATAAATTCCCTCGATGATCACCATGTCGCGCCGGCCCAGTTCGCCGGGCACGGGCGTCGCGGTGCCATCGATGATGGATTTCGCTATCGCATCCATATGCGCGGATTGCTGGCGCAAGCGCGGAAAATTCAGCGGGCCGGCGCTGGTGGTCACCCGCAGGCCGCGGTAATCGAACGCCGGCCGCAGATCAATCCACCCCTTCGCGCCCTCCGCGTGAAAGTGTCCGACGTTTTGCACGTAGCTGGTCATGCACTGCGCCGTCGCCCCGCCGGGAAATTCCATCGTCCAGTCCAGCGCCTCCTCCGTGGTCTTGAAAAAGTCCGGGCGCGTTTTCACCCGCTCCTTCGCAGTGACGGCCACGGGATTCGCGCCCGCCGCCATGCACGCCGCGTGCACGACGTAAATGCCCATGTCCATCAGCGGTCCTCCGCCGGAAAGCTTCTTCTCCATGCGCCATTGCTCGCCGTCCATGGTAAAACCGTTTTCCCCCGCCATTTTCGTGAACGGCCCAAGCTGCCCCGCCTGCGCCAGCCGCACCATTTCCTGGTGGTAAGGGTCGAAATGCAACCGGTAGCCCACCGCCAGCTGGCGCTTCGCCGCCGCGCATGCCCGTATCATCGCGTCACATTCCGCCACGGTGTTGGCCAGCGGCTTTTCGGAGATGACGTGCTTCCCCGCCATCGCCGCCAGGATGGCGTATTCCGCATGCAACCCGTTCGGCGTCACCACGTACACGATGTCGATGTCCGGATTCTCCGCCATCCGCCCCATCGTGTCCGGCGTGTAAATGTTCTTCTCCGGAAAACCGTACTTTGCCGCCCACTGCGCGCCTTTTGCGGGCGAACGCGTCACCACGCCCGCCAGCTGGCAATACTGTGTCTCCGCCAGCGCGGGCGCGAGTTCGCCGGTCGCGTAGCTGCCCAGGCCTGCCAGCGCGATGCCGAGCTTTTTCGGCGGAGGTGAACCTGCCGGTGCCTCCGCCGCCCGCACGCCAGGCCACGCCAGCGCGCCGGCCACCAGCGAGGCGCCGCGCAAAAATTTCCGACGCGAAATCTCCAGGGGCAGGGGCGTTTTCATGGTTCGGACAAAATGTTTTTTTGACAGAATTAACAGAATTCAGCGAATTAAACCAAACCGCCTCGCCAGGGATTGGGCTGGGTTCTGCCTATGCACTGTCAGCCTTCTTTTCCGCTAAATTCTCCAAATTCTGTTAATTCTGTCAAAGAATCTTCTCGCGCAAATCGACCCAGTCTTGCATCGCGGCTTGTCCTCTCCGCCGGCTTCGATAAGGGAGTATTTGCATGAAGCCACCGCCGTTTCGCTGGGGCATTTTGGGCACCGCGCAGATCGCGCGCAAAAACTGGCAGGCTATCCGCCTCTCCGGCAATGGCATTATCACCGCCGTTGCCAGCCGCGACCTCACCCGCGCCCGCCGCTTCCTCGCCGAGTGCCAGGCCGTCGCCCCATTCACGACCGTCCCGCGGGCCTACGGCTGCTACGAGGACCTGCTCGCCGACCCCGCGATTGACGGCGTGTACATCCCGCTCCCCACCGGCGTGCGGAAAGAATGGGTGCTCCGCGCCGCGCGCACCGGCAAGCCCATCGTCTGCGAAAAACCCTGTGCCGCGAATGTCGCCGACCTCGTCGCCGTGCTCGCCGCGTGCCGACGCCACCGCGTGCAATTTCTCGATGGCGTCATGTTCATGCACAGCCGCCGCCTCGACCTCGTCCGCCGCGTGCTCGACGATAAAAAAACCGTCGGCCCGCTCCGCCGCCTCCACACCCACTTCAGCTTCCCCGCGCCCGCCGGCTTTCTCACCCGCAACATCCGCGCCCAAGGCGGCCTCGAACCCCTCGGCTGCCTGGGCGACCTCGGCTGGTACTGCCTCCGCCTCGCACTCTGGGCCCTGCGCTGGGAAATGCCGGAGCGCGTCACCGGCCGCGTCCTCCTCGCCACGCGACCCCCGCGCGGCCAGCGCCCCGTGCCGCTGGAATTCTCCGGCGAACTCTTTTTCGCCGGCGGCGTCTCCAGCAGCTTCTACTGCTCGTTCGTGACCGCGAACCAACAGACCGCTCTCCTTTCCGGCACCCGCGGCGTCCTCGCCATTGACGACTTTGTGCTGCCGCAGCACGGCCCCGAAGTCGCCTTCACCACGCGCGCCGCCACCATCGTGGACCACGACTGCGAACGCACCGTCACTTCCGGCCTGCGCCGCTGGACGGTGGCCGAACACGGCGACAACCATCCCACCGCGCAGGAAAGCTATCTCTTCCGCCATTTCGCCGCCCAGGTGCAAACCGGCCGCCTCAATAAAAACTGGCCCGCCTGGGCCCTGGCCACGCAACGCGTCGTCGCGGCCTGCCTCGCCTCGGCGCAGAAAGGCGGCGCGGTCGTCAGGCTGCGTGATTCAAAATTGAAAATTGAAAATTCAAAATAAGACCAGCCAGGGCAGAAAAGAGTTTTGGACAGAATTAACAGAATTTGGAGAATTGGAAAACCTGCTTAGACAAAACATGGGATATAACCCATTCCTCACATCTCTTTTTTCAGGATAATTCTCCAAATTCTGTTAATTCTGTCCAAAAAACCTTCTCCTTCTTCCCCGCATTTTGAATTTTAAATTTTGAATTCACTTCGCCCCCAGCCGCTGCCGTGCCTCGACCGCCGTGCGCTTCATCTCCATCTGCTCCAGCAGTGCGACCGCCGCCGTCGCGTCCGCCGCCGGGGGTGTGAGCGGCCCGGTCTCGAGGTCCGGTCGCACCGTCACCAGCTCGAGGTTCCGCCGAATCAACTCCGCGGAATCGCGCACCTGCGGGCGGAAGCGCTCCGGCTTCACCCAGTCCCACCGCCGCAGCAGCGTCTCCAAGTCGCCGAATTCCGCCAGCCATTTCGCCGCCGTTTTGTAGCCCACGCCGTCGAGGCCCGGAATGTTGTCCGAAGTGTCGCCCGTGAGCGCCAGCAACGCCGCAATCTGCGCCGGCCCCACGCCGAATTTCTCCTTCACGCCCGCGGCATCCAGCCGCCGCCAGCCCAGCTTCGGGTTCGCCGTCGGCGGCGGGACGAGCTGCGTCAACCCCGGCCGCACCAGTTGCCCGAAATCCTTGTCCGCCGACACCAGCAGCACCTCGTGCCCCTCTTTCAGTAACTTCAGCGCCGCCGACGCCAGCAAATCGTCCGCCTCCACGCCCTGCTGTTCCACCAGCCCAAACCCCAGCGCGCGCGTGAGCTGCTTCATGATCGGCAGTTGTTGCACCAACGCCGGCGGGGTGTCCGCCCGCTGCGCCTTGTAGTCCGCGTGAATGGCCGTGTGCCGGTCCGAGCCGCCCAAATCGAAAAACACCACCGCGTGCGCCGGCTTCTCCTGGTCGAGCAGCATCCACAACGTCCGCACCCAGCCATGCAGCGCCCCGGTGGGAAACCCGTCCGCCCGCGCCAAATCCGGCATCCCGTAAAAAGACCGGTACGCGATGTTCAAGCCGTCGATGAGGAGCCAAGTGGACATGAAGTCAGAATGCAGAAGTCGGAAGGCAAAAGTAAAGGCGGGAAAAGAGTTTTTCACCGCGAAGACGCGAAGGACGCGAAGGAAAAGGCAAAGGATTTGAACCACAGAGACACCGAGAGCACAGAGAAAGAGGAGGGGGAGAGGGGGCAATCTGAAGGTGCTTTTTTGGAACAGCGGGGGAAAGGTGGCTTGATTTACCTTGATTAGGCTTGATTCACCTTGAGGCGATTTTCGGGTGCTGGGCGACGGTGGCCAGGCAGCGGCGCGGGCGGGCCGAGGGCCGGCGGCGCATGGACCGGTGGGAACGGTCGAATCATTGGCGGTGTGGCCGTGATATTAATGGATTGCATAAAGCAAGGCAAGGGGAAAAGTTAGCCACGAATAAACACGAAGGAGACACGAAAAGGGGAGAAAATCAGAAACGCCGGAGTTGAATCGCAGAGAACGCGGAGGACGCAGAGGAGGGAGAGAGGCGGGAAAGGGACAAAGGAGCAGAGGGACTAAGGGGTTGGGGTGGAGGCTGAATTTTACCGCGAAGGGCGCGAAGGACACTAAGGCCGGAAAAGAGGAGGGATTTGAACCACAGAGACACAGAGTGCACAGAGAAAGAAGTTTTAGCCACGAATGGGCACGAAGTCGAGGTGGACCGCCATCCGGTAGTGGTACGGTTTGGCAAGATGCCTTGTTTTCGTAGCGCGGTGCTTTAGCCCGCGCCTGGGATTTCGTGCCTGAAAAGCAGCGCGGGCTAAAGCACCGCGCTACGAAAGCGGAGTCGGCGGTTTTCAAAGTGTACCAGCACCCGCCATCCGCGGATTTTGCCTTCGGGTGCATTCATGATTATTCGTGGCTAAAATCCGGCAGGAACAGAAAAATTGAGCTTGCGCCGGGGCCGGGGGTGATCGATCCGATCGCGATCTGATGACTCAGATAGCGGCGACGCCGAAACGGCGCGGTCGCCCGCCCAAAATGGCGGCGGCTGCCGTCGATAAACCTTACCCGCAGCGCGAGGTGGACGAGTTCCCCGGGCGCCGGGACGGCGATCCCAAGGGCAACCCCTTTGACGGCCTGGTGATGGCGGAGGACGCCCTCCAGCCGCTGAAGCTGGCCTACCGGGACGATGCCGCGGGCGTGTGGCTCTACCAGGGCGATTGCCTGGAGGTGCTGGACGCCTTCAACCAACGCCATCCCGAGGGCCGGTTTGACGCGATTTTTGCGGACCCGCCGTATTTCCTCTCCAACGGCGGCATCACCTGCCATGCGGGGAAAATGGTGCGGGTGGACAAGGGCGACTGGGACAAATCGCAAGGGCCGGAGCTGAACCACGAATTCAACCGCGAGTGGCTGAAGCGCTGCCAGCGGGCGTTGAAGCCGGACGGCACGATTTGGGTCACGGGCACGCACCACGTCATCTTCAGCATCGGGTACGCGATGCAGCAGCTCGGGTTCAAGATTTTGAACGACGTCGCGTGGGAAAAGCCGAACCCGCCGCCGAATTTGTCGTGCCGGTATTTTACGCACAGCACGGAAACCATCCTCTGGGCGGCCAAGAACGAGAAGAGCAAGCACCGGTTCAACTATCAGGAGATGCGGAAAGTCACCGGCAAGCAGATGAAGACGGTGTGGCGTTTCACCGCGCCCGGAAGCGACGAAAAACGCTTTGGCAAACATCCCACGCAAAAACCGGTGGCGTTGATTGAACGCTGCTTGCTGGCCAGCACGCTGTCGGGAGATTTGGTGCTGGACCCGTTTATGGGTTCGGGGACGACGCTGCTGACGGCGTTGCGAACCGGACGCCGAGGCGTGGGAGTGGAAATGGAACGGGAGTATATAAGTGTGGCAGCGCGAAGATTGTGGAGCCCATTTGAAAACGCTTTTGCGGTGCTTCCGGTTCGAATTTTGACTCGAATCTCAATTTTCAAAGAAATTGATCTTGATCTACTTACAGAACTGATCGATCCGATCGGCGCCATGGCGAATGAGCCCCAGCCGAAGGCTTTCGAGCGCGTGTTTCAGGAAACGAAATTCGTGTTCCTAAGCTGCGCCCGCGTCGATGCGGCCAGCGTCGTTCATACGACCGTGGATGTCAGCATTAGCGACGCCTGGGAACATGCACCGACAGTCACGCGGCGAGAAACGACGCATATCGTGCGCTGTGAGACAGAGATATTTCGGGTAAAACAAGGTTGAGGCGAAGGAAGGGCGTTGATCTATTCGAGGGGTGAATCTTTCAATGCCTGGAGGCCTTGCTGCCTCGTACACGAGCGGTTCCCAGCGGGCACGTATCGTTACTGAGGCCTGGGGTGAAGGTAATCTCTATTGTCCGAACTGTCCTTCTCCCAAACTGCATCGTCTGCAGAACAATGCTCGTGCGCACGACTACACATGCCCGGCATGTGGATTTTGGTATCAATTGAAAGGCCAGAAAACGCGGTTGGGGGATAATGTAACCGATGGAGCCTATGCCACGATGATGGAGGCGGTGAAGAATGACCGGACACCGAATTTTTATTTCATGGAGTACGAGTTGGCGACGTGGAGCATTCGAAATTTGCTGCTCATTCCGCATTTTGCTTTTCCACCGTCGGCCATCGTCAAACGCAAGCCGCTGGCCGCAACCGCACGACGCGCAGGCTGGGTCGGCTGCAATATCGCCTTGAATCGAATTCCGGCGGAGGCACGGATTTCAATCGTGCGGGAACAGAGCGTTCTATCGGAAGCGGAAGTACGGACGAAGTTCAAGCGCGTGAAGCCACTGGAGAAAATTTCAGTAACGGAACGCGGCTGGACTTTGGATGTGCTGACGGGCGTGCGTTCCTTGAATCAGCGTGAATTCACGAATGCGGAAGTTTATGCGCTGGAGCGGCATTTTGAAAAACTGCATCCGGGCAACCGGCACATCCGCGACAAAATCCGGCAGCAGTTGCAGAACCTGCGGGACGCGGGGCTGGTGGAGCATGTGGACAAGGGAAGGTGGAGGTTAAAAGACTAGTGTTCTAGTACCTAGTGTTCTGGTGCTTAGTGTTTTAGTATTTAGTTTTCTAGTGCTTAGTGGGTGGGGATGCTGGGTTTTTCCCGGTGGAACTCTGTGCTCTCCGTGCTCTCAGCAGTTAAAGTCACCCTCTTTTCCGATCTTCGCGATCTTCGCGCCCTTCGCGCCCTTCGCGGTAAAACTCCGTCTCTGGATTCCCCTCTGCGTCCTCGGTGTCTCTGTGATTCAAATCTTCTTTTCCGGCTTTCGTGCCGCTTCGTGGCCATTCGTGGCTAACCCCTTCTCCCTCAAGCACAACCACCCATTTCCCCACCATTACCATTGACACCCTCGTCGCCTTGCGGCATTTCGTAGCCATCATGGCCGTACCTTTCGCACAAGCTTGGAAAGTTTTCTCCTACGTCGTCGGGCAAAAGCTCCGCGGCACGAAGCGTTATCCGCTGGTGTTGATGCTGGAGCCGTTGTTCCGCTGCAACCTGGAGTGCGAGGGCTGCGGGAAGATCCAGTACCCGGAGCACATCCTGAAGAAGCGGGTGTCCGCCGAGCAGGCGCTGGCGGCGGCCGACGAGTGTGGCGCGCCCATCGTGAGCATCGCCGGGGGCGAGCCGCTCATCCACCCGGAAATCAAGGAGATGGTGGAGGGCCTCATCAAGCAGGGCCGGTATATTTACCTGTGCACAAACGCGCTCCTGCTCGAGCGCAAACTCGACTCTTTCACCCCGCACCCGCAGTTGACCTTTTCCGTGCACATGGACGGCTTGAAGGAAGAGCACGACAAGTCCGTGTGCCGCGACGGGACGTTCGACATCGCCGTCGCCGCCGTGCGCAAGGCCGTGCAGCGCGGTTTCCGCGTGACGACGAACACGACGGTGTTCAACACCGCCAAGCCCGAGCGCGTGCGCCAGTTTTTTGACGACATGATGGACCTCGGTGTCGAGAGCATGATGGTCTCGCCGGGGTACCCGTACCAGAAGGCGCCGGAGCAGGAAATTTTCCTCGAGCGCAGCCGCACGAAGACGCTGTTCAAACAGATTCTCGGCTCAGCCAAGAAGACGTGGCGCTTCAACCACTCGCCCTCGTTCCTCGCGTTTTTGCAGGGCAAAATCGACTACGACTGCACGCCGTGGGGCAACCCGACGTTCAACGTTTTCGGCTGGCAGAAGCCGTGTTACTTGCTGGGCGACGGCTTTGCGTCCTCCTTTAAGGAGTTGATCGAGACGACCGACTGGGCGCGCTACGGCCAAAAAGGCTGGGACGAGCGTTGCAAGGACTGCATGGTCCACTGCGGTTACGAAGCCAGCGCGGTCAACGACACTTTCAGTTCCGTCGGCGGCCTGATGCGCACGGTGAAGTACATGTTCAACCCGGAGGCCGAGGGCGACGCGATTCCCGCCGTGGCCCAGCGCAAGGCGGCGCCGGCCGTCAGCGGAAAAGTCGCGGCCCCGTCAGCTTCAGCCACGTGTGGAGGCGGTGGGACATGTGGTTGCGCAACCGAGGCAAAGGCCGAACAAAAGACGCCAGCCGCGTCACTTTAAACGGGTGGCGGGTGAGGTGCCCGGCCAGGCGCAGGGGCGTGTTTTCGCCTTCCTCCTGGTCATAGGCATGGCGCAGCAAATCGTGCGGGAGTTCCTCGTGGGCTTCGTCACTGACCAAACGCACGCCGACCAACGGCAGGCCCGCCGCGGCCATGATGGGCGCGAGATGCGCCTGTTCCATGTCCACCAGCCACGCGCCCGTGCGCGCATGAAGATCGGCCTTCGCGGCGGCGGTGGCGACGAGGGTGTCGGCGGTGTGCAGCAGCGCCACGGCCGGTCGCTCGTTTTCCGGGAGCAGGGGCAAGAGATGTTCGGCCCCGGCGGTGATAAAAATGTCGCCGCGTTTTAAACTCGGATGCAGCGCGCCGGCAAAACCCATGAGGATGACGCCGCGCAAGGGTGTGGCGGAACGGGCGCGGGCCTCATCGAGTGCGGCCTTCGCCCGCAGTGGCGCATGCGGCGGGCCCATGCCGATGACGGCGATGAGGATTTCTTCCCTGTCGATTTTTCCGGCCACGCAGGCAGTTTTGGGGACCGGCCATTTCGTGCGCCCTTCCAACTGGGCAATGAAATCTTTCGCTTCGAATGCGCTCGGGATCAAGACGACGATCATGGAAGGAAGGTATTTCGTCGCAGAACGGGGCAAACTGCAAAGATATTTCCTCGTTTCGCGCCGCAGCACGGGGCCGCAGTTTTGCCGGCGTGGTCTCCGTTTGGGTGGAGCGTGCGCGCCGCGAACGCTTTCACTTCCATGACAAACGCGCGCGGACCGTGCGCTCCACCTTCAAATACTGTGACGGCACCATTTCGCCGTCAGGGTTGCCTTTTCGCGGAAGGAGAGTAGAAGAAGGAGAGCACTTGCGTAGTTGTCGCCTTTGAAAATGGATACTGTCCAACAACCGGTGACGGTTTTTCCTTCCGCCTCAATCGGGGGATTCAGCGAGCGTTTTCGGCTCAGGGCCTTGGGTCAAACGGTTTTCGGTTTCATCTTGCTGGGATCGGCGCTGCTCCTTGGCTATTACACGGGAGAGGCCTGGCTGGGTGATCGCATGAAGTGGGCCGGGCATAGTTTTCCGGGTTCGGGCGACGAAGCTGCCCAAAAAGTTTACGCCTTCGTCATGGTGATATTGTACATGGAATTTTATTTAATCACCATGGGCTTGGGCTACCTTGGTGCGGGCTGGGCCACCCGGCAGCAAAAGCCGTGGGCCGGCACACTTAATCGATTGCTCGGCTGGACTTCCGCCTATTGGGGACTCCAAGGCCTGGCCATGATGTTTTTGGGCAACTGGGTTTTTTTCGACTATGTCATCACTTTTAGAACTCCAGTCCTGACGGCGATTGGACTGCTCTTTCTTGGAGTTGCCGTGACCACCATCGGCGTGCCGCTGCTGCTGGCACGCTCCGGGCCGGGGGCCGATAAGATGTCGACGGAGGCAGTTCCGCCGGAGTCCTGCAACGCAGGGATTCCGCTCGAACTTTGGTGGCTGGCCGGATGGCTGGTCGCGCAGGCCGGGACGGTGTGCTTGGGCTGGTTGGTGCGGCCGCCGCAAATTATTGCCTTCGGCCAAATACTTACGCCGACGCCCACGCTGTTGCTGGGAGTGGCCTGCCCCTTCGTTTTGGGTTGGTGCGCGTGGGCGTTATTGACAAAGCGGCGCGCCGGATGGTGGCTGGCTTTGGTTTTGCTCCTGGTTATCGGATGCTCCCGGTGTTTTGATCTGCTCAGTGTGGAGACAAAGCAATTGCCGCCCTTGTTTCCGTTGCCCGAGAAATACTGGGATTTCAGGCCGTCCAACTATTTTCCCACGACCGTAGAGTATTTTATTTCTGCTCGCTTGCCCAAAATCTTCCTGGGCGAATTTGGGTTGCTCGCGACCGGCCTCAGCCTACTGCCCGTTTTGGTCGTGTGCCTGCGCGCGAAGAAGCATTTTATTCAATCTTCAACTGACTGAGGAGGAAATGTTTTGGGGCCGGGCGCAGCCGTGCGGTGCCTTTTCCTTTTCGTTTGCGTGGTGGGGGCGAAATTTGGTCAAATTAACGTTTACCGCGCTTGCCCGCCATGCCGACTGCTGCCCAGAAATCTGCTGAATCCGCCGCCCTGCCCGGCGCGGTGGTCCAGGCCATTACCCGTGCCCGCGACTATCTCTTTGGGCGGCTCGACCCGCGTGGCTATTGGGAATGCGAGCTGATTGTGGACAGCACGGTGGTGTCGGACTACGTGCTCTATTACCATTGGACGGGGCTGCCGGAAAAGGCGCAGAACGAGAAGTGCCGCGCGCATATTTTGAAACGGCAACTGCCCGACGGCGGCTGGCCGCAGTTTCCCGGAGGTCCCGCGGAACTCGCCGCCACCATCAAGGGCTACCATGCGCTGCGGCTGACGGGAATGCCGAAAGATGCGCCGGAGCTGGTGAAGGCGCGCGAACGGGCGCTGGCCCTCGGCGGTATCCCGAAGCTGCACACTTTCGGCAAGCTCTACCTCGCGATGTGCGGGCTGTTTCCGTGGAAATACTGCCCCTTGATCCCGGCGGAAATGATGCTCCTGCCGACATGGTTTCCCTTTCACATTTACCGGATGAGTTCGTGGACGCGCAACCTCGTCGTGCCGCTGACCGTCATCAACCACTTTAAACCCGTACGCGTGCTGGCGGCCTGCCCGAGTCTGGATGAGTTGTACCCCGGCGGTTCGCAGGAGGGCGATTGGTCGCTGCCGAATCACGACGGATTTTTCTCGTGGCGGAATCTTTTTCTTACGCTGGATAAAGTCGGGCGCGTGTTGAATCACCTGCCGGTGGATTTGTTCCGGCGTCGCGGGCTGGAGGTGGCGAAGGCCTGGATGCTGGAGCGCATCGGCCCCGGGTCGGATGGCATGGGCGCGATTTTCCCGGGGATGTTGAACACGCTCATCGCGCTCGAAATGCTCGGGCTGCCGCGCGACCATGTGCTGTTTGCCAAGGAGGAAAAAGATTTTGACGGCCTCGTGCGCGGCGACCCGGATGATTTGCGCGTCGCGCCGTGTTACTCGCCCGTGTGGGACACCGCCATCATCGCGCAATGTTTGGTGGACGCCGGGGCGGCGCCGGAGGACCCACGCTTGAAAAAAGTCGCCGACTGGCTGTTGGAAAAGGAAATCACCATCAAGGGCGACTGGAAGGAAAACGTCAGTTTTCCGGTGGCGACCGGCTGGGCCTTCGAGTTCAACAACGTTTACTATCCCGATGTGGACGACACTTTTCAGGTCGTGCTCGCGCTGCGGGTGTTGAAGGCGACCGATGAGGGCAACCGCCTTGCGGCCATCAATCGTTCGATGGCATGGTGCCGTGCGTTTCAGTGCAAAGAGGGCGGCTTTGCGGCGTTCGACAAAGATTTGACGGAGCCCTGGCTGGAGAAGGTGCCCTTTGCCGACCACAATGCGATTTTGGATCCGCCGTGCAGCGACATCACGGGCCGCGCGCTCGAGACGCTTGCGAAGACGGGTTTCGGGCGCGACGATGCGGTTTCCCAGCGCGCGCTGGCGTTTGTGCGGCGAACGCAGGAGGCCGACGGTTCGTGGTTTGGCCGCTGGGGCGTGAATTACATCTATGGCACCTCGCACGTATTGCGCGGGCTGGCCTTGATGAAAGAAGACATGACGCAGCCCTACATCCTGCGCGCACGCGACTGGCTGGAAAAATTCCAGAACGCCGATGGCGGCTGGGGCGAATCGTGCTGGACGTATCACGACGCCACCACGCGCGGCAAAGGCCCCTCGACGGCCTCGCAAACAGCGTGGGCGCTCCTGGGTTTGCTCGCGGTGGGCGACCCGCGGCGGGAGTCGGTGCAGCGCGGCGTGCAGTATTTGCTAAAGAATCAGGAAGCCGATGGCTCGTGGCAATATCCCTGGTTCACGGGCACGGGCTTCCCTAGGATTTTTTATCTCAAATACACCAGCTACCAATGGGCGTGGCCGCTGCTCGCCCTCGCGTGGTACAAAAACTTGAGCGAAGGCCAGGGCCTGCCGGACTAATGTTCGGGCGGAGTTTTTTTCACTGCGAGGGACGCGAAGCGCGCGAAGGATTTTCAATCTTGATCAGAGCGGCAGAAATTCCACGCGATTGGCGATATCCTCGAGTTCGCATGTCTCTGCGATCAACACGAGGTCAGAAATAAAGTTGCCGATGCCAATCGCTTGCTGATGGACATAAATCAGGCCGGCAAAATCACGTCCGGAGCTTTGGCGGCTCGCAGCTTCAGCGAGTAAATCCTCATCCTGGCTGACCAGCACCCGGCCCAGCGAGCTGGCACGATCCAATAGTTCGGAGTCGGGCCAGCGCATGGTATTGTCCTATTGCGCGGTGAGAACATCCACCTTGCGCGCCAGCAAACCCGCAGTCACCGCGTACGGGACATGCACATCCATGTACAGGGCCAAGCTCAGGCCTGCCGACCGAGTGCAGCCAAACGTTTGCGGGCGGGCGATTCGCCGGTGCGGTTGCGCTGTTGTTCGGCTAAGCGCAGTCCTTCCTCAATCTCGGTGTCCAAGGCCGGCTTGTGGTCGTAATAATAAGCGAGCGCGGCGTGAATCTGCGCGAGCGAGGTGGGGATGCTGGAGGTGTATTTCTTGCGGACTCCAACCATGGGCCACCACATCCAACGCAATTTCGCGCACCTATGTATTCGTGTCGTCCACCCAGGCACGACCATGTTCATCCACTCGAATATGCGGTGAGGTCTGGGTCAACCTGGGGATTGTCTTAGATTGGCAGGACGTTGGCCGCGTGGCAAATATTTTTGGACCGACCACGGAACTCAGTAAAGGCCGAGTCGCCTCATAACGGCCGAGTCTAATTCTAATTCGCCGTGGCGGCTGGGTCGAGCGCGGCGAGGAGGGCGGCGGAAGAGATGGGCTTGTTGAGGGTCATGTCCACGCCGATATTTTTGAGTTCCTCCACTTTTTCGGAGGTGAGGAAACCGGAGACGAGGATGAAACGGCCGGGGAAATTCGCGGCCCGCACGCGGCGGGCGAGGTCGGCGCCATTGAGGCGCGGCATGTTGTAGTCCGCCAGCACGAGGTCGAACTGGCCGGAGCGGCGGCTGAAAATGTCCCAACCTTCTTCGCCGTTTTGCGCGGAAACCACGGCGTGGCCCGCGGAGGAGAGCAGGGCAATCAGGGTATTCGAGACGAGGGCGTTGTCTTCGACGAGCAACACGCGCAGGGGTTCGCGTTTTGCGGGCGGGGCCATCACGGCCGGGGCGGTCGCGGTGGCGAGAGGATCGGATTCAGTTTGCAGGGGCATGGGGAAATAAACGTGAAAAGTGGTGCCTTCGCTGTGCGGGCCGTCCGTTATCTCTATCCAACCGGCGAGATTTTGCACGACATTCCACACCACCGCAAGACCAAGGCCGGTGCCCTTGCCCGGCTCCTTGGTGGTATAGAAGGGTTCGAAGATGCGGGTGCGCACGCCAGCCGGTATGCCGAGGCCATTGTCCGTGACGGTAAGGCGCTGGCAGGGGATGGCCGGCACCGCGGCCCCGCCGAGGGCCACGGGTTTGACGGCGTCGAGGCGCGCAGTGGCAATCGTGAGCCGAGGGCGCCAGCCGAGCGGCGCGCCATGGCCCACTTTGTCGAGCAGGGTGTCCCGCGCGTTCAGCGCGAGATTCATCACAATCTGGGTGACCTGCGAGCGGTCGAGCCACAACGGCGGCAAGCCGGGGGCGAGGGAGAGGCCGAGTTCGATGCGATGGTCAAAGCCGGGACGCAGGAGGGCGACGGCGTTTTCCACCATGTCATTCAATGGAAGGAACTGTCGTTCTTCGGGGCTGCGGCGGCCCACGGCGAGAATGCGCTGGTTCAACTGCGCAGCTTGGACGATGGCCTCCTGAATGGGGCGCAAGAGCTGGAGCAACCGGCGGTCGCGGGCGTATTCGATCTCAATCTGATCCGTCTGGATTAGCATCGGCGTGAGCAGGTTGTTGAACTCGTGCGCCACGCCGCCGGCGAGCTGGCCGATGGACTCCATTTTTTGCGCCTGGCGCAATTGCCGCTCGAGGGCGTCGCGCTCGCTCACGTCCTGCGCCAGCGAGGCCGCGCCGATGACTTCGCCGTGGTCGTCGACCAGGGGCGTGTTGTACCATTCGCAAATAATCGTGCGCCCGTCCTTGGTGAGGTTTTCGTTCGTGCTGCGAAAACCGCCCTTGTTGGCCAGGATGGCGGCCCAGATCTCGTCCACGTGTTTCCGCGCGGACGGCGGCACGAGCAGCTCGAAGCCGCAGCGGCCGACCGTCTCCGCCGCGGTGAAGCCAAAGATGCGCTCGGCCGCCGGATTCCAGGAGGTGATGCGGTGATTGAGGTCCCACTCGATGACGCCGAGGGGCGTCTGGCGCACGTGCAGGGCCAGGCGCTGTTCGGACAGGCGCCGGGCGTTCTCCGCCTGGACGCGGTCGGTGATGTCAAGGTTGACGCCGATAATACCGGTGATTTTGTCACCGACGCGAATAGGTGCAACCACGAAAAAATAATTGCGCCGGCGGCCCCGGACGACGTAGGTGACTTCGCCAGTCGCCGTTTCCCCGGCAAAGGCGCGCCGGTTGGACTCGGCCCAGTGCGCGCGCACGTCGGGGTGCACGTCCACGTCCGCCAGGGACTGGCCGAGATTCCGGCCCCAGGTGCGCTCGACGACGGGGTTGCCCAGGGTGTAGTGCCCGGCGGCGTCCATGGCCCAGACCTCGAAGGGCATGTTGTCGATGGCGGCGCGCAAGCGGGCCTCGCTTTCGGTGAGGTCGTCGGCGATTTTCCGGCGCGTCCGCAATTCCGCCCGCATAAAGCTGATGAGGCCCGAGGCCGCGGCGAGGCCGAGCAGGGGCAGCGCGAGCAGCGCCATGCCCCGCAGCCGCCCGCGGGCGTTGGCGGCGATCCAGCTTGCGGCCGGGTAATCCACGCCGAGGACGGCCTCGACTTTGCCGGCTTCGTCGCGCATCGGAATCATGGCGCTCACCCAGGTGCCCCAGTCGTCGTGGATGGGCGCGGTGGTGAAACCGATCTGGCCGTCGAAGGCGTCGAGCAAACTTTGGTCCACGTGGTCGTAAACTTCGCCCAGGGGCGTGCGGGCCTCGTGGGGGCCGTCGTATTTGCCGTCGTGGTTGTAATCGGTTTCGGAATCCACCATGAGGACGACTTTGCCGTCGGGCCGGCGGCGGTGGGTGTAAATGTCGGCGATGTCGGGGTTGACCTTGAGCCAGCGTTTCTCGGCCTCGATCATGGCGAGGTAATTGGGGTCGTCGGGTGGAGTGTCGAGGGTGAGCTTCGCGTGGCCCATGCGTTCGAGCTCGACCGCATAAGTCGGCGCGACGAGTTTCATAAACTCCTCGATGGGCGCGCGTTCGCGGTGGCCGTCCCACTTGACGGTGAACCAGCCGAGGCCGAGGATGAAGGCAAGGATGGGCCACGTCTGCCAGGTCAGGCGGGTGGGCGGCTGGCGGCGCCGCAGCGCCAGGTCCAACAGGGCAAACGCCAGCACGCTCGCCGCGCTGAAGGCGAGATAATCCCAATTGGCCTCCAGCCATTCCTTCATGTCGCTCTAGTTTGGGCTCCGGTGTCCGGGCTGGCAAGCGCAACGAAGAATTTGGGCGGGAAAAAAGGATGAACGATACACCCTATAGGATAAATTCAGCGATGGGCGATGAACGCCGGAATGAAAACGCGGGTAGTGTCCTAATCTCACCAGCAACAAGACGGCGGGCTGAGGGCAGGCCGCCCTACCCCAAGCAACTGTTTTAAGTAGGGCGCGCTGCCTTCAGCGCGCCGTTTCAAATTAAGACATTACCAAAACCCGCGCTTGAGTTCTTTGCCCCCGGCGACTTTACGCGGACTGGCCGCGTCCGCTGCGCCAGCCATTGAACACAGTCCGGATTCTAACTTCCAACTTCAGCTCCTTGCTCCTCACTCCCCGCTCCCTGCTCCTAGCTCTCGAGGGCCAGGTCGCCGAGAAAGGGAATCCAATGGTCGGTGCGTTCGGCGGCATTCACAGAGTAGGCGAAGGGGCGCCACTTGGGCTTCGTGGGCTTGCGCAGGAGGTGCATGCCGGCCTGGTGGGGCAGACGGTTGGCCTTGCGCGCGTTGCAGCGGATGCAGGAGGTGACGACATTTTCCCACGACGTGCGCCCGCCGTGCATGCGCGGGATGACGTGGTCGAGGTTCAAATCGCGCGGCGCGTATTCCTTGCCGCAGTACTGGCAGCAATAATCGTCGCGTTCGAAAAGATTCTGGCGGTTGAACTTCACTTCCTTCGCGGGCACGCGCTCGTAGTAGCGCAGGAGAATGACGTGCGGCAGCCGCAGGCGCAGGCGGATGGTGTGGATGCAGTCGTGGTCGTCGGTCGGCGGATTGGCGACGGAGTGGGCGATCCAGTCCGCGGCGTTGAGCACTTCGAGGGAATCCGCGCGCGGGTGGACGACCTGGGCGTGGTCGAGCATCAACAAACTGAAGGCGCGCTTGACGCCGATGATGTTCACCGCCTGCCACAAACGGTTGAGGACGAGAACCCGCTGGTTGAGACGCTCGGCCATGACGCCGCGCAAGCTAGCAAGGGAAGGGCACGGGTGTCAATGCCGGGGCGGAGGCAAAAAGACGTGAGCCGCCGAGCGCGTCGAGGGCGCAGAGGAAAATGAAAATGGGTGCTTGGGGGTGATACCGGTGCTGGTGGTCTCGGCTCGAGCGGCGGCAAGGCCCCGGTCGCGGTCAGCGCAAATTACCGGCTTGCCTATGCATCGGTTTCCAAGGTATGAGGAGGGAATGAACTTCAAAGGCAGCCTGACGACGTTGATTTTGCAGAACTTGAGCCGGAGCCCCAATCACGGCTACCGCATCGCCCAGGAAATCAAGCAGGCCTCCAAGGGGGTGCTGGATTTCAAGGAGGGCACGCTTTATCCGGCGCTGCACGGCTTGGAAGCGAAGAAACTGATCACTTCCTCAACGCGGATGGAAAATGGCCGCACGCGCCGCTATTACAAGCTTACCGAAACGGGGCGCAAGGCCCTCGCCCGCGAGCGCCAGGAGTGGCTGCAATTTTCCGGTGCGATCAGCCTTATTTTACAAGACGCCCGATGAACTTTTTTCGCAAAACTCCGGCGCAAACTCTCCCCGAGTGGCTCGCGGTGGCCACCGCGGATTTGGAGCCCGCGGCTCAGGCCTTGGTGCGCGCGGAAAGTGAGGCTCTTTACGCCAAGGCGTTGGCCAGTCATTTGGCAAACGACCTGCCGGAAACTCTCGCCGAAGCGCTGGCGCTGGCGGACATGGGCAGCCCGCGCGCGGCGGCCCGGCGGTTTCGCCGTGTCTATTTTACCCGCGCTGAGATTAAACGAATGAGCCTGCCGCGGGGTGCCGCCGCCACCGTGCAATGCGGTTTTTGGCTTTTATATTTTAACTTCGCCTGGAATTTTTCCGGAGGGAATCAGGACCGACCCTCGCCGCTGATGGCGATAATCGCGGCCGGGCTGAGTTTGGTTAATTTAATCTTGATGATCGTGGCCGCCCTCTTGAGCCGCCGTAAGCCCGGTTTTGACCAGCAACGTCAGATTGCCGGGATATATATTCTCACCTCTTTTTTCAGTGGCCTTTTACTCTTGGCGGCTGGTCTCGCCCAAGCCAAGTGGTGGTTGGCTGCGATCGCAGGACCGCTTCTCTTTATTGACGTCGGTTTTGAACAGCTAAAGTACCGTCAGAAATTGATGCGATTCAGCGGGAGGGAGGTTGCGATCCCCGCGCCCAGCATTGCCGATCAACGCGAGCAGGAGTCCCGGGATTGCTTCCAGTGGCTCCTCATGTGCATGTGGCTCTTACCTTTTGGAGTTATGATGCGTCTGGATTTTTTGTATGTCATAACGCCGGCCTTCTTCATCTTTGTCTTTTTCGGCGTCAAATCGTATCGCAACTACCGGAAATTGTCGCGCTTGGGCGACGATGGCCGGCCCTTGCCGCTGGTCGCGCCGCAATTCGACCCCTACCTTTACCGGCGACCCGCAGAGACTCTGGAGGAATGGCTGCGGATTGCGGTCAAGGGTTTGGAATCGTCGGCCCAGGAGCGTATCCGCGATGAAATCGAGGCGCATTATGCCGACGCCGTGCAAGCCTATGTGGAAAGTGGTCGGCCCGCCGCGGAGGCGCATGCTGTGGCGCTGGAGGATTTGGGCCGGGCGCAGGCTGCCGGCCGGCGCTTTGCACGCCAGCATTTGACCACCATGGATGCGCGGCGCATCTCCGCCACGATTAAGGCCGCCCGAAGCCTCCGCCGCGCGGTGGTCGCCAGCGTTCTTCTCGGGATTATGTTTATCGCCAGGATCTTAGCCGACGAGGATTCGCGCTTGGCCTTCCGCCCGCAGGCCATGGCGGCATTCATTCTCTTTCAATTCCTGGGCGTGGTTTTCGTCACGCTGGCCGCCCATACGCTGGCCCGGCGCAAACTTACGCCGGAGATTTTATGCCAGCTCCTTTGGTTGGAGGATGGCATCCACTTGATTTTTTCAAGTTTCTACGTCGAAATGGGGGAGGGTTTTGGGTGGAGCAGTTGGCATATTCTAATTTTCGTTGGCTTGGTTTTTCTTATCCCCGGCAGCATGCGATCCGTGCGACTGCGCCGAAAGGTACGATTAGCGGCTGAAGCGGGAATGGCCATATTTCCCAGCAATCCGACAGCGACCTAACCGGATCCAAAGTCCGAGGTATCCGGCATTTTGTGTCCTTTGACTGTCATGGAATGCCGCCCAAGCGGGACGGACTAGACGAGACTGATTTTATAATGCTTTGACGGCAAATGGCTTAGGCAAAGTGGGGCTTTCTTGGCATTCAACATGATTAGAGAGTCGGTATGACTATCCGACCTGACCGACATTCCACAACCGTGAAGGGCGTGGCGCTGCCTCCCGTCATCCTGGTCCACGGCATTTTTCGCGACCATGGGGTGATGCGGCAGTTGCGGCGCGCTCTGGAGGCGGCGGGGCGGAGGGTATTGACGCCGGATTTGCGGCCGGCCGACGGCACGGTCGGAATTCTCGAATTGGCCGGGCAGTTGGAGGGTTACTTGCGCGAGCAGCTCGCGCCGGGCGAGCGGTGCGATTTGATCGGACACAGCATGGGCGGGTTGGTGGCGCGGACGTATGTGCAATGTTGTGACGGCGAGGAGCGGGTGCGGCGGCTCGTCACGCTGGCGGCGCCGCATCAGGGAACGTTGATGGCGTGGTTTTGGCCGGGACGCGGGGTGCGAGACATGCGGCCGGGCAGTCCGTTTTTGCGGAAGCTGGCGCGCGAGGTGGGCCGGCTGGAGCGCGTACGGGTGGTGTCCGTGTGGACGCCGTACGACATGATCATCGTGCCGCCGGAAAGTTCGGCGTTGCCGGTGGGGGAGAACGTTTGCGTGCGGCTGGCGCACCACCGGGCGTTTTTGTCCAGCCGGCGGCTGGCGAAAAGAATCGTGGGGTGGATTGGGAAGGAGGGGAAAGAGGAGGAAAGTAGAAAGTAGAATGTAGAAGGTGGAAGGTAGAAGGTAGAAGTTGGAATGGGGCTTGGAGATTGAGGGAATTTCGAGCCTGTTGGGTTGCTCTTACCCAAGAGGCTGGCGGTGGGTTCAGTTTTGACTATCGCACGGGCCTGCATCATCCTCGGTTTCCCTTCTACCCCCATGAATCGTTGTTTTTTTCCCTTTTTGTTCAGCGCCCGTTTGCGCACCTTCACTCTGGCGGCGGCGCTTTTGGCGTTCGTCGGCGCGGCAGCTCCGGTGCAGGCCGCTGTTCCGCAAGGCACGTATCACATCAAGAAAAGTGTCGTGCACGTAAACGGCAAGGACGCAAAAATGGTCTCGTCGTCGTATGGCCTGTCGATCGACGCGGAGGGCTTGGCGGCCGTGACAGACCAGATTGCCGATAAATTGATCAGGGCGTGTTTCCGCTCGGCGCACATGACGGCGGCGGTATCCATCAAGGTGACGAAGTCCAACGCCACGACGTTGCGCGGCCAGTTCACCGGCACGCTGGCGGACGGGCAGCACTTGGTCTCAATGACGGGAGATTTTTTTAGCGCCACGCTGGCCAGCACGGGCCTGACGGTGCACGGCTCCGCCAGCAGCTCGTCGGCCACGGTAAGAATAATCTATACGTTTCTGCTCAAGCGCACGACGAAGTAGCGGCCCAAGTGGAAAAGGTCTGAGCTTTTTGCTCTCGGAGCGGTGTTCACGATTAATGTCAGCCGCCTTATTTGATTTTACGCCGTTGGCGGACGGCTTCGTAGAGCAGCAGCGAGGCGGCGGCGGAGACGTTGAGCGAATCGGCCCGGCCCGCCATCGGGATGCGCGCGCGATGGTTCGCGGCCTCGAGCCAAAAATCGGTGAGGCCGGCGTTTTCACCACCGACGAGCACGGCGGTTGGGCCTCTTAAATCTATGTCCCAATAATCGACCGCAGCCGCGGGGCTGGTGGCGATGAGCGTGAAGTGGTGCGCCCGCAGGTACGCGAGGGTCTCCGCTGCCGCCGCGAGCACCACGGGCAGGCTGAAGAGTGTGCCCTGGGAATTGCGCACGACCTGGGGGTTGAACAAATCGGTGACCGGATCGCAGGCGATGACGGCGTGCGCGCCTGCGGCGTCGGCGGAGCGCAGGAGGGCTCCGAGATTGCCGGGTTTTTCCACATGTTCGACCACGAGCACGAGTGGCGCGGACGGGAGAACAAGCGCGGACAGCGCAGGCCGCCACGAGGGTGCGACAGCGAGGAGACCATCGGGCCCTTCGCGCACGGAGGCTTTGTCGAACGCAGCGGGCGCCAACTGGCAGAGCGCAACCTTCGCGGCGGCGGCGCGGTCGAGCAAGGTCTGGGCGGTCGCGTCGCGAAAATACTCCGGGCAGAAAAAGATTTCGTCGAGCGGCAGGGCGCGGTCGAGGGCGCGGGACAGCTCGCGCTGGCCTTCGATCAGGAAGCGGCCTTGGGCATCGCGATGGGCGCGGTCGTGCAGGCGGGCGAGGTTTTGCACCCGCGGGTTTTGCCGGCTTTGAATGAATTCAGGCGTCACGCGAAAGGTTCTTGTAGCCAGCCGGGCCGACAGGCGTCAATTTAGTACGCTTGGAAAGATGCACCCGCCCATGGACGCTCCCCGCAAATTCAACGCCACGCCCTATGCCTACCATCAGGAGGTGGAGGTGGAAATCGAGACCCTGACGAACCTGGGCCTCGGCCTCGGGCGGGTGGACGGCTGGGTGGTGATGGTGCCGTACGCCATCCCCGGCGAGCGGGTGCGCGCGCGGGTTTTTCGCAATCACGCGAACTATTCCGAGGCGGATTTGGCGGCGGTTTTGCGGCCCTCGCCTGCGCGCCGGCCGGCCCCGTGCCCGTTGTTCGGCGAGTGCGGCGGCTGCCAGTATCAGCACATGGCCTATGCGGAGCAGCTCGAGTGGAAGCGCCGCCAGGTGCGCGAAGCGCTGGCGCGCCTGGGCGGACTGCCCGAGGCGGACGTGCGGCCCACGCATCCGTCACCCCAGGAATTTCATTATCGCTCAAAGATTACGCCGCATTACGAACGGCCGCGGCGCGACGGTGCGTTTCCCATCGGTTTTCTGCGCGCGGGGCGGCGGGCGTTGGTGGATGTGCCGGCGTGCCCGTTGGCGACGGAGGCCATCAACGCGGCCCTGCCGGCGGTGCGGACGGCCCTGACGGCGCGCTCCGCCAGCTTGAAGCGCGGCGGCACCTTGCTGTTGCGCGAGGCCCGCGAAGGCGTGGTGAGCGACCCCACGGCCATTGTCACCGCGGATATCGCCGGCACCACGTTTGAATTTTTGGCCGGGGATTTTTTCCAGAACAATCCGTTCATCCTGCCGGAGTTGGTGGCCTATGTGCTGGAAATGGCCGCGGCGGGGGGTGCGAAGTATTTGTTGGATGTGTATTGCGGCGTAGGCGTGTTCGCGCTGTGCGGGCGCGGGAAATTTGCGCGCTGCCTGGGCGTCGAGGTCAATGCCGAGGCCGTGAAAAAAGCGCGGGCCAACGTAGTGCGCAATGCGGCGGCGAACTGTGAATTTCGCGTGGGCGAGGCGGAGACCATTTTCGCGGGCGTGGATTTTCCCGCCGCGGGCACGGCGGTGGTGCTGGATCCGCCGCGCGCGGGCTGCAGCCCGGAGTTTTTGCAACAGCTGGTGGCGTTTGGCCCGGCGCGGGTGGTATATGTGTCGTGCGATCCGGCGACCCAAGCACGCGATTTGAAAATTCTGGCGGCGGGCGGTTACAAACTCTGCCACGCGCAGCCGTTTGACCTGTTTCCGCAGACGCGCCACATCGAGTGCGTGGCGGTGGTGGAGCGCGCCTGAATTAATGCACCGTCAATTTCGCGACCGAGCTGGTGGCCTTGCCGGCGAGGTTGGTGACGATGACACGGTAGGACCCGGCGTCGCCGGCCTTGGCGGCGGTGATTTTCAGGGTGGCGGTGGTTGCGCCGGAAATTTCGCCGCCATTCTTGAGGTTTTTGTTTCCCTTTTGCCAGGCATAGGCGAGCGGGGCATCGCCGGTGGCCTTCACCTTGAAGGAGGCGTTCTTGCCCTTCGTCACGAGCACTGCCTTGGGCTGGGTGGTGATTTTGGGCGCGGTGGTGACGACCGTCAACGTCGCCGACAGGCTCGTTTCACTACCCTTCGGTCCGGAAACCACCACCGTGTAGGAGCCGCTATTACTCCCCTTGACGCCCTTGAGCGTGAGGGTGGCGGAGGTGGCGCCCGCAATCGCTTTGCCGTTCAAGCGCCATTGGTACTTGAGCGGCGGTTCCCCGGCAGCCGTCACGCTGAATGAAACAGTGCTGCCGGCTTTGACGGTGTGGCTGATGGGCTGCGACTCAAAGACTGGTTTGGTCGCGTATTGCACCGCGATGGTGCCATTGGTCGTCAGATTCGAACTATCCCACGCCAAGCCGGGGCTCAGGACGGGCAGGGTGACGCTCGTAAAGCCGCCGAGAATGAATCCGCCCGTGACTTGAAATAAATTAAATTCGTCGCCCGCGGCCGGCGCGAAATTATTGCCCAGCGTGACGGTGAGGTTGCCGGCCAGGGTGCAATTGCCCCCGGCCACGTTGACCGCGCCGTACTGCGTCACGCGGGCGGGCCCGTCGAGTTGGAAAATGAATTGGGAGGAATTCTTGGTCTGCAAGCCGCCATTGGCTTGCAGCAGGCCGCCGGCCTGGAGGGACAGAGTTGTGGCCGCGTCCGCGTTGCGCGCCAGTTGGGTGAGGCCCCCGACCACGACCTGGGCACCGGTGGAAATCGTCAGTTTCGCCACGCCGTCGACGCCCAAGGTCAGGTTGCCGGTGTGCGACCAGTTGCCCCCCGCGCCGACGACTCGGACTATCCCGGTCGCATTGGCGCCGAATCCGACGGTGGCATTGGCGTCAAACATCTTGCCGCCATCGCCAATGGTAAGGTTGGCGGAGCCGGTGGAACCCACCACCAGCGCACCATTGCAGTTCCACGTGGCGTTCGAGGCCACCAGCACGGAGCCTGCGCCGCCCGCGAATTGACCCAGGGTGACATTCGGGGTAGTCGCCAGGGCGCCGGAGGTGACCGTGAAATTGGCCGGACCCAAAAAGCCCACAGCCACGCTGCCGGTTGAGGTCCAGGTGGTGCCGTTGTCGGTCAGAAAGACGGTGCCCGTGGCATTAGCCGCGGCCGACACGTAGGCTTGGGTCGAGGTAACATTGGCGCCACTGGAGACATTCAAGGTGCCGGCGCCTCCACTACCCACGTACAGCACGCCGTGAGTATTCCAGCGCGAAGTGCTGCCACTGAGATTCACGGTGCCGTTCGAGCCCTCTTGTTCGCCGATTTGGCTGGCCCCGCTGCCGCCGGTGACATTGCCCCCGTTGTTGATGGTGAGGGTGGCGTTGCCACTGTTGCCAATCAGCAACTGTCCGGCGTTCAGCCAGCGGCTATTGTTGCCGGAAATGATGACGTTGCCCACGGAGCCAACATTTTCCGCGAGGTCGGTGTTGATCGAGGAAAGCAGGGCGCCACCTGTTACACTCAAATTGCCGAAGCCCAGACTACCGACAAAAAACTGGCCGAGCACGGTCCACGTCGAATTCGCCCCGCTCAGAGTGACGAAACCGGTGGCATTGGCGCCGTTGGCGAGGTAGGTGAAGCCGCTGACCACCTGGCCGCCCGCCGTAATTCCGAGATTGCCGACGCCGTTGTCACCGAGAGTAAGGGTGGAAGCGACATTGAGGGTGGAATTGGCGGAGGAGTTGCCGACCACGGTGAGAGCGCCGAAGGAAAGCTCGGACGCCGCCACATCCAGGACCGTGACGTTCAGGCTTTGACCGCCAGCGACCGTGACCGAGGTGCTGGCCGTGCTGTTGGGGTCGAGTCCAATCGTGAGCGTGTTGGCGGTGCCGATATTGCCGGTTTGCAGGAGCGGCTGGCTGCCGTTGCCGGTGTTGACGATGACGTCCGTCGCGCTGTCGGGAATCGTAGCCGAGTCCCAGTTTACATTGGTGTTCCAATTCGCGGACGAATTGCCGGTCCAGGTCGTTTGCGCGCGACCGGAAACGGCCGTCAGGCACAGCAGGGCCAAGGCTACAGCGCCCAGATTAGCGGCGCGCCGAAGCCAGGGGAGAACTGGACGGACCAGGCAAGCCAGCGAGGTCAGGCCAGGGAGATGGGGGGAAACAAGCACTCGATTAATCCTATGAACGTTAGGATAGCAGACGTCCGCGGCAGGCGGCAAGACTATAGGAGCGCCGGGCGGCCAAAAAAATCCCGGAAATTCAGTGCTTTCGGGCTTAGGGCTGCGGGAATTTCTTGCGCAGGGCCCGCAGCACATTGGGCGGCACGAACTGGCGCAACCGCGTCGCTTCCATCCGGCACACTTGTTTGACGATTTGCGAGCTCGTGTAAAAGAAAGTGTGGCTCGGCATCAGGAAGATGGTCTCGATGGTTTCATCGAGGTGCCGGTTCATTTGCGCCATCTGAAACTCGTGTTCGAAGTCCGACACGGCGCGCAGGCCGCGAATCAGCGCCACCGCCCCGCGGGCGCGGGCGAAATCCACCGTCAAGCCATCCAGCCGGGCGGCGCTGGCGTTGGGGATGGTGCGCAAATGCGGCCGGATGAGCGCGAGCCGTTCCTCGACGGTGAAAAGCGGCTGCTTGCCCTCGTTGGGCGCGATGGCGACGAGGACGCGGTCGAACAGGCGGCACGCCCGGCGCAGGATGTCCAGGTGGCCCTTGGTGACCGGGTCGAAGGTGCCCGGGTAGATGGCGAGCTTCATGCGGGGGCGCAAGAATTCAGTGTAAAAGGCTTTTTTTGAAAGGCAAATGGTATTAGCTTCACCCCGGTTCCGGCGCCTGGACGCCGGGCGGCCGGGTTTGGCGCCGATCTCGGCGGGAATCTGCGCTTCAGTCCAAATATGAATCTTCCCAATCTCATCACGCTGTCCCGCGTCCCGACCTTGTTCGTCGTGGTGGGCTTGCTGTACGCGCCCCTGCACTGGGCGGCGACCGCGGCGTTTGTGTTGTTTGTGGCGGGCGGGATAACGGACTGGCTGGATGGTTATCTCGCGCGCCGGTTTCAGCAGGTCTCGAACTTCGGCAAATTGATGGATGCGCTCACGGACAAAATTTTGTTCACCGGCCTGCCGATTGCGATGCTGGTGCCCTTGCGGGACGAGCCGTTGCTGCCGCAGTGGTGTGTGTTTCCCGTGCTGGTCATTGTCGCGCGCGAATTTTTAATCACGGGGCTGCGCTTGGTGGCGGCCAGCCAGGGCCTTGTGCTGGCGGCCGAAAAATCCGGCAAAATCAAAACGGTGCTGCTCATTGTGAGCATCGGCGCGCTCTTGCTGGCCAATGCGTTGAACTTGGATTTTGCCGCGGGGGAGAAGGCCCTCGCGTTTTGGACGATGCTGGGGCTGCTGCTGTTTGTGGGCGCGGCGGCGCTCACCTTCGCCTCCGGCACGGGCTACCTCATAAAATACTGGGACGTTTTCATGGGGCGCACGCCGCCGGCCAAATAAAACTTCATGGCGCTCGGCACCACATGGCGGCGGAGCATCGCGTGGGTCGACCGCTTGCCCGCGTCGGTGGTCATTGCGGTGGCGACGGTGGGACCGGTGGGACGCAAATTACCAGCGCCGGGCACCTGGGGCACGCTGGTCGGCGTGGGCCTCGTGGCGGCGGCGCAGCCGTACTTGACCTGGGCCACGGCGGCATTGGCAGAAGCCGGGTTGCTTTATCTGGCCGTGGCCTTTTGTGACGGCGCGGAGCGCCAGTTGCGCCAGCGCGATCCCGGCTGCATCATCCTGGATGAAGTGGCTGCGACTCCCTTGTGTTTTATGGGAGCATTTGATGCTGCAGCGCAAAAGGACTGGCCATTTTGGGCGGTGCTGCTCGCGGGCTTTTTGCTTTTTCGAATTTTCGATATCCTCAAGCCACTCGGCATCCGGCGCCTGCAGGATTGTCCCGGCGGCCTTGGCGTCGTGGTGGACGACGTCGCGGCGGCGCTCGCGAGTTGCGCGGTGCTCAATGTGCTGGTGCGGTTGGGCTAACCCGGCTTCCGCCGCAACAGTCGGTGCCCAGGGGCATTTCGACACTTGACAAACGTGCCCTGTTGGCAGAGTTTTCCACTGGAAATTAACTAAAAATAATATTATGCAAATACACTATCCATGGACGGGCAATCCTGCCCGGCGCTTCGACCGGTGGCGGCCCGGTCATGGAAAAACTTGGACCTCAATTTTGATTTTACTTGTTCTGCTGGTGTTGGAAGGGCCCATGGCACAGGCAGATATTTTCGGTCACTGGTCAGAGGGCTCCATCACCAGCGTGAATCTTACGGGCGTGGCTTACGGCAATGGTGTGTTTGTGGCGGTAGGCAACAACGAGGTGTGGACCTCCAAGGATGCATTTTCGTGGAGCAAGTCCCCTTCCTTTGTCGTAAATATTTCACTTTCCGCCATCACCTTTGCGGAGGGGGTCTTCGTCGCCGTAGGCACCGTCACGACACCAGGTTATACGCCGAACATAATCATAACTTCTGTGAACGGGAAGGATTGGCAAACGACCTCCAGCACTGGCGACGGCCCGTGGAAGTACGTCACTTTTGTTAACAACCAGTTTGTCGCCTTTGGCGGCCCTTCCCAGGGCTATTCCTATAAGGGCGCGCAGTCGGGATATTCGGCCTCGCCGGACGGTTACAGCTGGTCGGATGGCAATTTTGAGGGAGTGTTTTATGTGGGCATCGTCGGTGTTACCTACGCCAACGGGTCGTTTTTTACCGCCACTAGCGGCAGTGGTTTCCCGGCGACCATTTACGCGTCCCCGACTCTATCGCAAATGGGCTTTTCGCCAGCGCATACGAACTCCAGACCCAGGGCGACTTCCACGCCCGCCGTGATGCCAGCCTTTTTGGGCGAGGCGGGTAGCTTTGCCGGCACCCTTTCCGGATTTGCTAATGGCCGGGGCACGCTGGTCGCCGTGGGTGCCGCGGGCCTGATTACGACTTCCGTGGATGAGGTCGGTAACTGGACAACTGCAGCTTCCGGTACGGCGAACACGCTGGAGGCGGTCACCTATGCCAACGGCTATTTTGTCTCCGTGGGTGCGGACGGGGCCGTCGTCACATCGTCCGATGGGATTACGTGGACCTACCGAAACTCGAAGACTAAAAATCTTTTGCAGGGAGTCGCCTATGGTAAAAGCCATTTCGTGGCGGTGGGGCTCGCGGGCACCGTGGTAATTTCCTCGGACGAATCTGCGCCCGTGATTACCAAACAACCCACCGCGCTTACGGTGAAAAAAGGCGCCACCGCTGTTTTCACCGTCACCGCCTCCGGCAACCCTGCGCCGACCTACGCTTGGCAGAGGAACAATAAAATCCTGGCCAATGGCGGCAATATCAAGGGAATCACGACGGCCAAACTTACCCTGACCAAAGTGACGTCGGCCAACGCCGGCAGTTACCGTGTGGTGGTCTCCAATGCTATAGGTACGGCCACCAGCAGTGCGGTCAAACTTACCGTGAAGTGAAAGCCAGATAGCGAGGGAAACGTTTTTAACGCACCCCGGTGTCTGGGAGTTTTGGGGTAGTACCATGGAGAGTTGCCCTTCACAACGGGCAACCGGTGTCGAGGAATTCCCACGGCAGGCGGAAACGTTTCGCGCACTCGGCGGCGAGGGCCTTTACGCCGAAAACTTCCGTGGCGTAGTGGCCGCAAATATAGAGATTCAACCCGTTTTCCTGCGCGGTGTTGAAGGCGGCCTGCTTGAGTTCACCGGTGATAAAGGTGTCGATGCCCGCGGCGGCCAGATGTGGTATCGCCGAGCTTCCGCTCCCGGTAAGGATCGCCAGCTTGCGCGGCTGGGCGGGGCCGAATTCCAGGGGCGTCAGGCCCGTGGGGAAAAGCTTCTGCAATTTCGACCGCAAAAGCGCGCGGGCGGGCGGGCGGGACACGACGGCGGCCAGCGGAGTGCCTTGATAGGGAATATCCCAACCGGTCACTTTAAGGCCGAGCGCGCGGGCGAGCAGGGCGTTGTTGCCGATTTCGGGATGCGCGTCGAGCGGCAGGTGGGAGGAGTAGACGGCGCAGTCGGCGTCGAGCAGGGTCTTCAGCCGGGCGTGGCGCGCGCCGGTGAGCGGGCGCGGGTCGTCCCAGAACAGACCGTGGTGCACGATGAGGAAATTGACGCCGGCTTTCGCCGCCAACGCGAAGGGCACGGCCCCGGCATCCACCGCCGCGCCGATTTTGGTGACGCGCCCGGAGTTCGCCACTTGGAGGCCATTGAGCGCGCCGGGAAAATCGGCCACGGCGTGCAGGCGCACGCGGGTGTCGCAGTAACTGACGAGTTGGGCGAGGGTGGGCATGAGGAAAGGCTAAAGGCTAAAGGATGAATGATAAATGCAAAATGTAGAATGAACGACCGGGTCTGAGGTGGTATCTTGAATGCCTCACGGCAACCACGGATGACGCGGGGGGCACGGATAAAGAAATTAAAGCCACCGACCCTGGGGGAAATGTATCAGTGTTATCCGTGTCATCCGTGGTTTGGTTTTAAAACTGCGGCGGCCTTTTGGTTTGCGGGCGCGCCGGTTCTCGTGGTTGCTGGTGGACGATGCAAGCATGGCGCGACCTGCCGGGGTTTGTTTTCGATATGGACGGGCTCCTGCTCGACACCGAGCGCCTGGGGCTGCAAACCTGGCGACGGGCGGCCCGGGAGCTGAACCTGCCGCTGCCGGAGGACACTTTTCTGGAAATGATTGGCCGCCGCAGCCGGGACATTCGCAGCCGCTTGATCGAGCGCGTGGGCCGTGAGGACTTGGCGGACCAGTTGATTGCCCGCTCGACCGCGCACTATGACATTTTAATCGCGCAGAACGTGCCCGTGAAGGAGGGCGTGCGCGAATTGCTGGCCTGGTTGGCCGCGCGCGGGCAGCCTTGCGCGGTGGCGACATCGACGGGCACCGCCCGGGCCGAGCGCAAACTGGGCGCGGCGGGATTGCTCAACTACTTTAAGGCGGTGATTGGCGGCGACCGGGTCGACCACGGCAAGCCCGCGCCCGACATTTACCTGCGCGCGGCGGCGGAAATAGGGGTCGCGGCGGCGGATTCTGTGGTGTTTGAGGATTCGGAACCGGGCTTGCAAGGGGCGCACACGGCGGGCGCACGGGTGGTGTGGGTGCCGGACCTGGCGCCGGTGTCTGCGGCCGGGCAGGCGCTCGCGGCCTGGCGGGTGGGTTCGCTGCATGAGGTGTTAGCGGCGTGGCGCGTGGAAACGCCATCGACGTGAGCCTGGGTGCGTGCATTTCCTCAGGGCCGGTTAGGGATTAGGAAAAGAGGTTTAGACAGTTGGCGGAAAATACCCATAATGGCCCCACTTCTTGTGACTAATGCGCGTCAGCTTGGACGAAGGGTGCTCCTGGTTTTGCTGGGCGCGGGGGCGGGTGGCTGGGCGCGGGCGCAGAATGCCACGGCGACCGCTCCGCCGGCCAATGCCGGTGCGCCGGCTTCGGTTTCCGCGAATGGCAATGTCACCGCTCCTGGCGACAAGCCCACGTCCATTCCCGAATTGCACGTGGGCGACAAGGTTTATTACGACGTGAAAGTTTTTCAAGTTACGCCCAAGGAAATCGTGATTTCCCATCGCGGCGGGCTGGCCTCCATTGCGCTGACGGACCTCCCGCCGGACTTGCAGGCGAAATTTAGCTACGACCCGGCTAAGGCCGCGGCGGCCGCGGCCAAGGAGGAATCGGTGGCGGCCGGGCGGCGGCTGGCGGGCTCGGGCCTGGGGCAGACGGGTTTTGCGGCGGAGCGGATTTTGCAAAAATTCGGCCAGCCGCCGAAAATCAACCAGGCTGTCAGCCTGCGCCCGCGCTTCGACCAATTGGGCATCGACGCCAAGAATCAGGGCATGAGGCCCAGCTGCGCGGTTTTCGCCGTGGTGAGCGCGCTGGAATACCAGCAGGCGCCCTTGAAGGGCCCGGCCCCGCGCTTGTCGGAGGAGTATTTGATTTGGGCGACCCTGAAAACCCTGGGCAAGGCCGGCATCCGCATCCCGAAGGTCGATACGCCGGGCTTTGACGTGGGCTTTTCCATTCCCGAGGTGACGCAGGCGTTGCGCGCTTACGGCATCTCCACCGAGGAGGAATTGCCCTATCACTTGACCGCGGCGGACGCGCGCATTGTCGAACCGACTCCGGAAGTCATTGACCGCGCGAAATTGCGCAGCCCGGTGAATGGCTACATCATCACCGGCCGCGATGCGCCCACGCGCATTGGCGGCATCATTCATGCCTTGAATGAAGGCGTGCCGGTGGTGGCCGGAATGCGCTGGCCGGCGGAGGACACGCTGACGAAGGAGGCAGTGCTCGACGCGCAACCGGGGCGCGACGGGGCCAACCATGCCGTGCTCATCGTCGGCTACCGCAGCAAGGCGGGCAAGCTGGACGACGTGGAATTTTTGTTCAAGAACTCCTACGGCGATAATTGGGGCGACCACGGCTACGGCCTGGTCACCTACGAGTATTTGGTGAAGAATCTCGACTCCGCCTTCTTCATGGATGTGCGGTGAAACGGGCCGGCCATGGCACATTCCTCCCCGACCGCAGGCCCCGCCCGCACACCTCCGCCGCCGGAGCGATGGTCGGCGGCCGACGCCGTCAATCTGGGCGGCCTCGGATTGTTTTCGGTGGCGCTGCTCGTGGTGTCTTGGCGGAAGTGGCCGGACGCGGTGATTGATTTTGGCCGGGAGGTGTACGTGCCGTGGCGGTTGACGCAGGGGGCGGTCTTGTACCGCGACGTGCAACTTTTTTACGGGCCGTTCTCAAAATATTTTAACGCCCTCATTTTTAAAACGCTCGGCGTCGGGTTGTCCTCGCTCATCTGGGTCAACCTGGCGATCTATGCCGCGATCCTCGTGCTGTTGTACACATTGGTGCGCGCGGGGTGGGGGCGATTGGCGGCGCTGGCGGCGGGCGTTGTTTTTGTGGGGATGTTCTCCTTCGTCGAATTGTTGCCGACGGGGAATTTTAATTTCGTGCTGCCCTATGCGCATGAGGCGACGCACGGAATTTTGCTCACGCTGGGGCTGATCGTAGCGGTGCGCAGCGCGGTGTTGCGGACCACGAAGGGGAAAATTTTGACGGCGGGCCTGCTGGCCGGGCTGACCGTTTTGGTGAAGCCGGAATTTATCCTCGCCGGAGCCGCCGTTTGCGTGGGTGGCCTCGCACTACTGGCGCTGAAGGCGCGCGCGGATTCCGCCGCGCCTCCCTGGCCGCGCTGGACCGCGTTGTTTTTATTGGGCGGAATCGCGCCGATGCTGGTGGCGACGGGATTGTTCTGGTTCTGGGCGGGCGTGCCATTGCGCAACGCGCTGCATTTCGCCAACAACGCGTGGGTAACTATTTTCACCTACCCCAGCATGGCGGGTGAACCGATTCAAAAGTACGCGCTCGGCAATGACGCCGTGAGCGCAAATTTTCTGCATGAACTTCTGTGGGGCGGCGCGGCGGTGGGACTTGCGTGCGCGGTGGGCTGGGGTTGTCGTCGTTTTGCGCAGTCAGAAAAATCGACCGCTGCCGGCCTGGGAATTTTCCTCGGGGCGGCGGTGCTGGCCTTGGGTTATGCCGTGCCGTGGGTGAAAATTGGTGCGGTTTTGCCCGGTTTGCTGCTGCTCGCGGCGGTGTTGGAGGCATTGAAGATTCGGCAAAATCGCTGGGAAAATTCGGCGTGGCCCGCCGGGGTGACGCGGGTATTGCTGTGGCTGGCGGGCGCGGCGCTGCTGGCGCGGATGCCGCTAAACCCGCGTATTTATGACTACGGTTTTTTTCAGGCGCCACTCGCCGCAGCCATCGGCGTGGCGACGTTGCTGGAGGCCGCCCCGGAGTATTTTCGCCTCGAAGACCGGAGTCGAAAAATCCACCAGGCGTTTTTTCTCGCGGTGCTGGTGCTTTGCACGGGGTCGATTTTGCTCACGTCGCAACATTGGTACGCACTTAAAACCCTGGCGGTCGGCACGGGTGACGACCGTTTCTGGGCGTACGAAAAGTCCACCGAAACCAGTGGTACCATTGTGGAATTTTCCCGCCAGTACCTGGCCAACGACCCCGGCGCCCACACTTTGCTGGTGCTGCCCGAGGGCTCGACCATCAATTATTTGACGCGCCTGCCCGCGACCACGCCGGAGTATCTGCTGGTGCCGGAGTTGATGGAGGGCGGCCGCGCCCAGGCCATGCTCGAGCGGCTGCGCGCCCACCCGCCGGACCGCGTGGTGCTGGTCTCCCGCCAGATGCGCGATTTCGGCCTCGATTGGTTTGGCGAGTCGCCCGGGCACGGGGCCTTGCTGATTGATTTTGTCAAAAATAATTATCAGATGGTCTATCACGAGGGGCACGACCCGCTCGATCCCGATCACGACGGCCTGGCCATCTATGCGCGGCGCCCCGGCCCGCCGCCCGCCGGGCGCTAGGGAGTTTTCACCTGCGTCAGCCGGCAGGTGTGGCAACTGAAGCCCGCGCCGAACGAGGCCAGCCACAAGTCGCCCTCCACCGGAGTGGAAGCGCGCAGATGTTCGCCGAGGGCGAAAAGCACGGAGGGGCTGCTCATGTTGCCGTATTGGCGCAGGACGGCGGTGCTTTCCGTGAGCGGAAAACGGTCGTCGAGCGCGGGGCCGAGGGCTTCGAGGACTTTCTTGCCGCCGGCGTGGGTCAGCACGCGTTCGATCTGCGTGGCACCGCCTTTTTGCCGGGCAAACAACTGGCGCACGGCCGCGGCCGCATGGTCGGGCACGGACTTGTCCAATTTATTGCGCAGTTTGCCGCCGCGATTTTCAAACCGCAGGATTTCGCGGTCGGCCGGCGAATGATGGGAGTCGAAACCGGCGCAGTGCAGGCGCGTCGGGCCCGGATGGCCGTTCCAAATGCTGGCCGAGGCCCCGTCCGCAAACAGGCAGAGGGACACGAGCACGCCGGGATCGTCGTCGAGATAAAAAGCCGCCGAACAAATTTCCACCGCGAGGCACGCGACGCGCGCGGACGGTCGCGCCGCGAGCAAATGGCTGACCGTGCGGAGGGAGGGGATGGCCGCGCCGCAACCCTGGCCCACGAGATCCTGCAGAAAAACATCGGGCCGCATGCCCACGCGTTCCGCGACAAAACTCGAGAGGCCGGGGCACAAGTACCCCGTGCAAGTGCAGACGACGAGCGCATCGAGCTCGCGCGCTTTGAGGCCGGCTTCGGTGAGGGCCGCACGCAGGGCGCGTTCACCGAGCGCGGGCGCTTCGCGTTCGAACGCGCGGTTGAGCTGCTCGGCGTCGAGCTCGAAAATGCTGTCGAGGTCGGGCAGGGCGAAATGCCGCGTTTCAATGCCGCTGTCGCCGGTGAGAATTTTTTCCAGCAGCGTGCGGGAGGAAGCCCGCAGGCGTTTGGTGGCGCGGGCGCCGCGCAGGATTTCCCAGCACTCGCGCTGGGTCAGGCGCTGGGCGGGCACCGCGTTGGCGAGGGCGTGGAGAAACATGGCGGAGGAAGTAAAGGGCAGGATGACGCAGGTCGAAGCCAGAAGCAAGCCAACCGCAACCGCACCGTTTGGCGTAAATTATTTTTATCTTCGTCTAACAGTGATTAACTTCCGTGTTTGGCTGGTTGGCGGCCAAAGTTCCCGGCCCGTGTGTGGCGCGGTAAATCTTTGCAAACGGCAGCAGGCGAGCGCGGGCGAGCGTGATGAGCACGTTCTGGCCGGCCGGATGCAGCAGCCACGGATGCAGCCACCGGGCCCAGCGCAGGCGGGAGTCGTGCCGGGTTGCGAGGCCGGCACGCACTGTCGCGAGGGCTTCGGCCCATTCGATTTCGGCACGGGAGTAGGCGGCCAGCGGCGCGAGCGCGAGGGCCGCACTTTCGAGCGCCATGGCCATGCCATGCCCGGTATAGGGCGGAATGGGGCCTTCATGGTCGCCGAGCGAGAAGCGTCGCCGTTCGTGCCAGGAATGGGAAAAATCGAGACCGGAAACGGCCGTTGCGCTGGTGGCGTCGGGGTCGCCCGCCGTCACGCGGGCGGCCAGTGCGCTCAGGCCGCAGGCTTCGAGATACGCGGCGAGCAACGTTTCGCGCGGCGCCCGCACGTCAGGTCGCGTGCGGAACAGGCCGCAGATATTGACCCGCCCGTCCTCGACGCGGGTCGCGCCGGCGTAGCCGCCACGGCCGAGGTGAATTTCCAAATCCTGCCCCAGCGTAAAATGGCGGCAATGGATTTTCAGGCCGAGCCAGGGGCTCGACGCCTCGGGCCGCCGCCCTGCGGCCCACACGCGTCCCGCCGGTTCCGCGTCGGTTTCCGCAAAAGGCACGCGCGTATTTTCCCGCAATTGGCCGCCGGCCGCGCGAAAGGCGGTGAGCAACCGCTCCTCGAGCAAACGCCGCGACAGGCCCAGGGCGGGCTCCGGCAGCGGGGCGGAGAAACGCAGTTTTCCGCCCAGATGCCAGCCGGTGTGGCGGTGCACGGCGGCGTCGCGCAAGTGCGGCGCGAGGCCGAGCCGCGCAATGACGTCCGGCCGCAATCCGGCGATGAATTCCCCGCACACGCGATGGCGCGGCAGGCGGCCCGCTTCACAAATTTCCACCGGCACGCCCTCCCGCGAGAGCGCGGCCCCCAGCGCGAGACCGCCGAGACCGCCGCCGATGATGGTGAGGGGACGCATGAAAGTTGAGTGAGCCAAACGCGTGGGGCCGCCGTCGGGCCATTGCAGGAAAGGTCGCGGCCGTTTCCTTTACGCGCCTTCGCGCACGGCGATAAATCGGTAAGCGCCGAGGAAAGTGTGCTGAACCGTCACACGCCAGGGCGGCTCATTGACGCCGAGCAGCGTGGCCAGTTCGCGGCCCTGAAATCCGCCTTCGATGCTCACGCGGGCGTCGTGCTGGCTGACGTGGTTGATGCGCGCCAGCCGCGCCAGCGGCAACTGGCAGAGATGCAGCCGGCGCCGCGCGGGTTCGCAGAAAACGAGCAGCCGGGCGTGTTCGCGCCAGCGGCGACCGAGTTCCACGAGCACGTCGTCATGGAATTGGTGGAGGATGAGATTGCCGAGGATCACGCTGTAATTGCCGTAGCCGGAGTAGGTGGTGAGATCGGTCTGAAACCAACCCCAAGTTTCCGGCCACCCCGCGGGCCGCGGCCACAAATCAATTCCCGAATAGGGAACGGGCAGGCCCGGCCACAGCTTTGTGCGCAGGCGCTGGCCGAGGTCGCCTTCGCCCGCGCCGAGCTCGATAAACCGGTCGCCACGTCGCGCCAGGCGGCGCAACGCGCCCTCGATCCAGCGGGGATTGCCCATCAGGGCGTTGAAAAACCGCAAGTCGCGGCGATTGTGCAGCGCGTCGGGATGGTCGACGGGAAGTTCGTCGAGAAGTTCGGGTTGCACGCGCCTGCGCATCATGCGGGACAATGCGGGCGGTTGGCGGCCTTGTCAAACGGGCCACGGAAAAATTTCGCCGTCCGCCTCGCGCTCGCGGCGCAGTCTCGTTATTTCTTCGCCGTTGCACAAACGCCGGGAAACGGGTAAATTAAACGGTTTCGCCATGAACCCGACGAGTGCCACCGCCCAGCCTGCGTTCGATGTGGAGCGCGTGCGTGAGGATTTTCCCATCCTCGACACGCGCGTCGGCGCCCACCCGCTCGTTTACCTGGATAATGCGGCAACGTCGCAAAAGCCGCAGGTGGTCATCGATGCGCTCACTCACTATTACGCGGCGCGCAACGCAAACATCCACCGCGGGGTGCATTACCTGAGCGGGGCGGCCACCGATGCGTATGACCAGGCGCGGGTGACGGTCGCAAAATTTCTCGGAGCCGCCGAGCCGCGCGAGTGCCTCTTCGTGCGCGGGGCGACGGAGGCCATCAATTTGGTGGCGGCCACCTGGGGTCGGAAAAATTTGCGGGCCGGCGACGAGATCTTGCTCACGGAAATGGAGCACCACGCCAACATCGTGCCATGGCAATTGGTGGCCGAGGCCACGGGCGCGGTCATCAAGGTGATCCCGATCACGGATCGCGGAGAACTGATTTTGGACAATCTGGATGAATTGCTCACGCCGCGGGTGAAAATGCTGGCGGTCACGCAGGTGTCCAACGCGCTCGGCACCGTGAATCCGGTGGCGGAACTGGTCCGGCGCGCCCACGCGGCCGGGGCGAAGGTGTTGGTGGACGGCGCGCAGGGAGCGCCGCACGTCCCGGTGGATGTGTGCGCGCTGGACTGCGATTTTTACGCCTTTTCCGGGCACAAGATATTTGGTCCGACGGGCATCGGCATTCTTTACGGCAAGGCTGCGCTGCTGGAAACGCTCCCACCGTATCAGAGCGGCGGCGACATGATTGAGCGCGTGACGTTTGCGAAAAGCACTTTTCGCGGATTGCCGGAACGGTTTGAGGCGGGCACTCCGCACATCAGCGGCGCCATCGGGCTGGCCGCGGCGTTGCAGTATTTTGCGAAAATCGGCCCGGAGGCCGCCGCTGCGCACGAGCGGGACTTGCTGGTGTATGCGTCGGAGCAGGTGCGCGCGGTGCCGGGCATTCGCATCGTCGGCGAAGCGGCGGAAAAAGTCGGCGTGCTGTCCTTTGTCATGGATGATGTCCATCCGCATGACATCGGCACGATTCTGGACAACGAAGGCATCGCCATTCGCGCGGGCCACCATTGCTGCCAGCCGCTCATGCGGCGTCTCGGCGTCGCCGGCACGGCCCGGGCGTCCTTTGCGTTTTACAACACCCGCGCTGAGGTCGACCGCCTCGCCGCGGCCCTGCACAAGGTGAAGAAAATGTTCGGGTAAGAGAAGCTTTCACCGCGAAGTTCGCGAAGACCGCGAAGTCAACCCAGCCAACCCAAAAGACTATTTTCCACAGATTTCACCGATTAACACCGATTTAAGGAGCAAAACTGGGCCAAGCGGTGAAATCCGTGCGCGCGGTGGATTGAAACTCTTTTCATTGCTTAAATTTTCCTTCGCGCCCTTCGTGCCCTTCGTGGTTAAATTTATTTAAATCACTGTCATGTCCGACGAACTCGACGACCTTTACCAGGACATTATCCTGGACCACCACCGGCGGCCGCGCAACTGGGGGAAGATGGACCAGCCCACGGCGATGGCCGAGGGTTCGAATCCCCTGTGCAGCGATGAATTGACGGTGTACGTGAAAATGGAAGGCGATAAATTGGTCGACGTGAAATTCACCGGCCAGTTGTGCGCGATCTCGCAGGCGTCGGGGTCGTTGATGACGCTCAAGGTCAAGGGCAAGACGACCGCCGAGGCCCGCGCCGCCATGGCCGACATCAAGGCGCTGCTCGTCGGTTCGCAGGAGCCGCCGATTGAAGTGGAGGAACGGGTGGGGGACGCCATCGCGCTCAAGGGCGTGCGGAAATTTCCCGCGCGGGTGAAATGCGCGACGCTGGCCTGGCACGCGCTCGAAGGCGCGCTCGGCGGCGCACACAAAGTGACGACGGAGTAGCTGTCAGCGCCGACAGTGCGCCGCGAAAACCGGCAATTACCGTCGCATGGGAAAGGCGTGCGCCTGCAGATAGTCCTTCACTTGCGCGATGGTGAACGTGCCGAAATGGAACAAGGAGGCGGCGAGCACCGCGCTGGCGTGGCCCTCGCGGATGGCGGCGGCAAAATGGTCGAGTTCACCCGCACCGCCGGAGGCGATGACGGGTGCTTCCACGGCGTCGCTGACGGCCCGCGTCAATTCCACATCGTAGCCGTTTTTAGTGCCGTCGCAATCCATGCTCGTGAGCAGAATTTCGCCCGCGCCGAGCGAGACGGCCTGTTTGGCCCAGGCCACGGCATCGAGCGTCGTGGGTTTCCGCCCGCCGTGGCTGTGCACCCGCCACTGCTGCGTGCCCGGCTCGCGCTTGGCGTCGATCGCGACGACGATGCACTGATTGCCGAATTTGCGGCTCGCGCGCAGGACCAGGTCCGGTTCGAGCAGGGCCGCGGTGTTGAGGCTCACCTTGTCGGCCCCGGCATTCAGCATGAGGCGAATGTCCTCGAGATTGCGCAGGCCGCCGCCGACGGTCAGGGGCATGAAGCATTCGCCGGCGGTGCGCTCGACCACGTCGCGCATGATGGCGCGTTCTTCGTGCGAGGCGGTGATATCGAGGAACACCAGTTCGTCGGCGCCCTGGTCCTCGTATTTCTTGGCGGATTCCACCGGGTCGCCGGCATCCACCAAATCCAAAAAGCGGATGCCCTTGACCACGCGGCCGGCGTTGACATCGAGGCAGGGAATGATGCGGACGGAGAGCACGCCGAAGCACTAGGCGCTCGCGCCGGGAGCGTCAATAGGAACATCACCCCAGCGGCGGCGCTAGGGAAAAGAGCAAATAATTTCCGCCAATCACGGCTTGCTAAAGTTAGACTTTTCGCATTATCTAACCTCCATTATGGCCGCGGATTTCGCTGAACGGGTTTTGATCGTGGATGATGAGGCGCACATTCGCACGTACTTGCGGCTGATTTTGCACGAGCTCGGCGCGAAGGAGATTTACGAGGCGGGCGACAGTCCGAACGCGCTGCTGCTTTACCAGCAACAGCAACCGGAACTCGTGCTGCTGGACTTCAATCTGCCGGGCGAAGACGGCCTGCAGATTTTGGAGCGCCTGCTCAAATTCGACCCCCACGCGGCCGTGGTGATGATGACGGCGGTGGCTTCCCGCGAGGTCGTCGAGCAATGCGCCGCCTCCGGTGCCCTCAATTACATCCGCAAGGACACGCCGCGCGAGGGCATCGCCAAGGCCTTGCGCGAGACCTGGGCCACGCTGGAGGAGACGGACGGCGAGCAACCGGCGTAGGGCGGCATGGGTTAAACATTATTATATCCCTATAATTACGGTCAAAAATTCTCCAAAAATGACGCGCATTTGGATGGCGTCGGCCATTTTTGAGGATACACTCCTTTCCAGCCATGCCGAACCCGCCCCCGCCTGAATTCGATGCGCCCCCGGCCCTGGCGGAGGCGCGCTATTCCTTGAAGGACATGCTGCGGGAGGTGGAGTACGAGCGCCGCCACTCCAGCCTCGGCATGGAAATGGTGGACCAGTCTGAAATCGGCGCCATCTTCAAGACCCGCGGGCGCCGGGCCGCAGCCCGGCCCAAGGCCAAATAGTTCACCGTCAGCGCCCGCTTCCCGCCATGCCCAAACGTTACGCCGATTTATTGCGGGAGAAATTTCCGTTGGTGGCCCCGAAGGAATTCACCCGGCTGGCCAAAAAGTACGGCACGCACACCATCGGCCTGGTGGAGGCCGTGATCATGGAGGGTTTGATTGGCCACGAGCCGGCCTGCCGTTTGTGGAGCGAGTGCATCGGCGTCGCCTATATTGATCCCTTTAACACGCTGGTGACGCCCGCGGCCGTGGCCTTGCTGCCCGGCGCCATTGCCCGCAAGGCGCAGGCTCTGCCGCTTTACATCGTGGATGGCGTGCTCACCGTGGCGATGCCGGACCCGCTCGACGATGCGCTCCGCCGCCGCCTCGAAGGCATCACGGGCGTGCGGATCAGCCCGGTCTTTTCCCTGCCCGCGGAAATTCACGACGCCATCGAGATTCATTACTCCTCCGACAAGGACATCGAGGCGGTCATCAAGGAACTCGAAAGCGCCGGCGAAGTGCTGACCTTGCAGTTGACCCCGACCGAGCTCGAACGCCTGAGCGAGTCGAAATCGCTGATCCGCATTGTGGACTCGCTGGTGTTTTTCGGCCTGCGCGAGGGCGCGAGCGACATTCACATCGAGCCGCAGGAGGACGACACGCGCGTGCGTTTCCGCATCGACGGCCGGTTGCGGGAGATGCTGCGCTTTCCCAAAATTCTGCACCGGCCCATCTGCTGCCGCCTGAAGGTGATGTGCGATGTGAACATCGCGGAGAGCCGGTTTCCGCAGGACGGGCGCTTTTCCCTGCAACTGGGCACGCGCAAAAACGACTTCCGCGTCAGCTTCATCCCCACGGTCGAAGGCGAAAAAGTCGTCGTGCGCGCCCTGGCCTCGACCACCAAAAAAGATTTCCTGACGCTCGACCGCATGCTGATTTCGCAGACACTGCTGACGCCCCTGCGGCGCGTCATCCAGGCGCCCAACGGCATCGTCTTTGTCACCGGCCCGACAGGCTCGGGCAAGACCACGACCCTGTATTCGGCGCTGGCGGAAATCAACTCGCCCGACATCAACGTCTCCACCATCGAGGATCCCGTCGAAATCAAGGTGCCCGGTTTGACGCAATCGCAGGTCAACGCGCACATTGATTTAAAATTCCCGCTGCTCTTGCGCGCCCTCTTGCGCCAGGATCCGGATGTCATCCTCGTGGGGGAAATTCGCGACAGCGAGACGGCCAAGATCGCCACTGAAGCAGCCCTCACAGGCCACTTGGTGTTCGCCACCATGCACACGAACAACGCCATCCAGGCGGTGACGCGGTTGGTGGAAATCGGCGTCGAGCCGCACGTGGTCGCGCCCTCGGTGCTGGCGGTGATCAGCCAGCGGCTGGCCGCGCGCATTTGCGAACGCTGCAAGGAGAGTTACCTGCCCACGCCCGAGACGCTGGCCAAATATTTCTACGATGCCGAGGGCCTGAAGGCGTTGTTCTACCAGGGCAAGGGCTGCGAAGTCTGCCGCCGCACCGGCTACAAGGGCCGCATCGGCTTTCACGAACTCGCGGTGGTGACGGAGGAGATGCGCGGCATCATCTCGCGCGGCGGCGATCTGGGTGAGTTGACGGTGGCGGCCCGCCGCGCCGGCTACAAGCCGTTGCGCCACGACGGCCTGAAAAAAGTCCTGCTCGGCCTCACCACCATCGAGGAGGTGGAGTCGCACACGCCCTTCGACTGGGCCATTTGAGGATGAGGCGGCTTGACAGGCCTGGCGTTGTAGCTACAAAGTAGAGCCATGAAAACGGCCATCCGGCGATGGGGCAACAGCCTGGCTTTGCGCATACCGCACGCCTACGCCGTGGAGGCCAGCTTGGAGGAAGGCTCCGCGATCAATTTGGTGATTGAACGGGGGCGCTTGGTGGCCACCCCCAGGAAGAAAAAAAAATACCGGCTGGCGGATTTGCTGGGCGGGATGAAGGAGGCGCAACTGCATCCCGAGCAATGGCGGGACCAACCCGCCGGAAAGGAGATTTGGTGATGAGCAGCTATGTGCCGCGCCGCGGCGATTTGGTCTGGCTCAGTTTTTCACCGCAAGCCGGACACGAACAGGCGGGGCGGAGGCCAGGCTTGGTGGTGTCGCCGGAAAAATACAACCGGCGGGTCGGGCTGGCGTTATTTTGCCCGATCACCAATCAAAAAAAAGGCTACCCGTTCGAAGTTGCGCTGGATAGCGCAAAAATCTCCGGCGTGGTCTTGAGTGACCAAGTGCGAAGCCTCGACTGGCGCGAGCGGCGCGCGGAACTCATCGGCTTGGCCTCGACTGATGTCATGGCGGAAGTGCGCGGCAAGCTGCTGACCTTGATTGAGGAAGAGTGATTAAACGGTGTCTTGGAGCACGCCTTCTCCCGCGGGCACGGCGTGCGCAAAGCGCTCGAGGATTTCCCCGAGCAGATAAATCGAACCCGTCGCGACCAGGGTGTCGCCGGTGCTGCCGACCGCACAAACTCCCGGCGCGGGGAAGATTTCCGCGACCGTGCCGTCGCGCACCGGGCCGCTAAATGAGGCGGGGATGAAGCTGCGCAGTTCCGCAAAGCTGGTGGCGCGGGGTTGGTTCGGCTGCAGCAAAATGATTTCACGCGCGTGGCGGGCCGCGACTGCGAGGAGGGCGCGGGCCCGATGTTCGCCCAGCGCGCCGACGAGGACAATAGGCGCGCGCCCGGTTTCCGCGCCCAGGCGCGTAAGATTTTCGTCGAGGGTGCGGGCGCCTTCGACATTGTGCGACGCATCGAGAATGAGGTGTCGATCATGCGGGAGCTTAAACCGCTGCCAGCGCGCCGCCCATTCCACTTCCTGCAAGGCGGCGGTGACGATGGCGGGCGAGAGCGGAAACGTCGCCGCCAACACCTCGACTGCCAGCGTGGCCGTGGCGGAATTGACGCGCTGATGACTGCCTTCGAGGCGGGTGGCGGGATAGTGGGCGAGGTCGTCGCCAAAACGCTCGCCTACGGTGTGCACGGGCGAGTGGAGCGAGTCAGCCACCGCACGAATGGCGGATTCCGCCTCGGCGGGCAGGCGGCCGAGGACGACCGGGACGCCGGGTTTGAGGATGCCGGCCTTTTCGCGGGCGATTTGCGGCAAGGTGTCGCCCAAAAACTCCATATGGTCGAAGCCGATCGAGGTGATAATCGTGAGCCTCGGGGCGACGACGTTGGTGGCGTCGAGCCGCCCGCCCAGGCCGACTTCAATGAGGGCCAAATCGACGTGCTGCCGGGCGAAATGGAGAAAGGCCATGCCGGTCATGAACTCAAAAAACGACGGTTGCGCGTCGGGCTCCTGCGCGGCGATGGCCTCGGCGTGGGGGCGAAGCTCGTCAACGTAGCGGCAAATGTCACCGGGCGTGAGCGGCTGCCGGTTGACCTGCACACGTTCGCCGAGAAAAACCAGGTGCGGCGACGTATACATCCCGACGCATTTCCCCGCCTGCCGGTAAACCGCCTCGAGCATCGCACAGACCGAGCCCTTGCCATTTGTGCCCGCGACATGGATGACCGGATAAGCCCGCTCCGGGTGGCCCAGGCGCTCGCCCAGCAGCCGCATCCGGTCGATGCCGTACTTCGGCCCCTGATACTTGAGGCTGAAGAGGTAGTCCTTGGTCGCGGGATAATCCATGAAAGAAGGTAGAAGGTAGAAATTGGGTTGGGTCGAAAGTTCGAGAGAATGCGAGGCAATTTTCAAATTATATGCCGCATGGCCGAGGATATTTAGCTTATTCCACCTTCTAAATTCCACCTTCTACCTTCTCTTCAGGCCAAACGGCACGAAGAAAAATAAAAAAACAAGTTGCCAAGACGGCCCACACCCGCGAAACATGGCGGCCCAGTGTGAAATACATTTTTGTCACTGGCGGCGTCGTCTCCTCTTTGGGCAAAGGCCTCACCGCCGCCGCCCTTGGCGCCTTGCTCGAACAGCGCGGGTTGAAGGTGCGTCTGCAAAAGTTCGACCCCTACCTGAATGTGGACCCGGGCACGATGAGCCCGTACCAGCATGGCGAGGTGTACGTCCTCGACGACGGCGCGGAGACGGACCTCGACCTCGGCCACTACGAGCGCTTCACTTCCGGCACCCTCACGCGGCAAAACAACCTGACCTCGGGCCAGGTTTATGAGTCGGTGATCCAAAAGGAGCGCAAGGGCGTCTACCTCGGCAAGACCGTGCAAGTCATCCCGCACGTGACGAATGAGATCAAGGCGCGCCTCTACTCGGCCGGCAAGGGCGTGGACGTGCTCGTCACGGAAATCGGCGGCACCGTGGGCGACATCGAGGGCCTGCCTTTTATCGAGGCCATGCGCCAGTTCGCGCTCGAAGTGGGCAAACGCAACGTCGTTTTCATCCACGTCACGCTCGTCCCTTTCTTAAAGGCCGCCGGAGAGTTGAAGACGAAGCCCTCGCAGCAGTCCGTCGCCAAACTGCGCGAAATCGGCATCCAGCCCGACATTCTCGTGTGCCGCGCGGAAATGCCCGTCGACAAGGAATTGCGCCAAAAACTTTCGATGTTTTGCAACGTGCCCCCGGAGGCCGTGATTGAGGAGTGCGATGTCGAATCCTCCATTTACGAATTGCCGCAGATGCTCGCCAACGAGCATCTCGACGACCAGGTGGTCGCGCTGCTGGGCCTGCGCGCGCCGCGCCGCAAGAGCCACATCTGGCGCGACATCGTGCGGAAGCTGAAGCGTCCGGCCCGGCGGGTGGACATCGGCGTCGTCGGCAAATACATTGAACTGCAGGACGCCTACAAGAGCGTGTACGAGTCCATCACGCATGGCGGCATCGCCCACGATTGCGGCGTGAACATCGTGCGCATCGACGCCGAGGAAATTGAGCACAACACAAAGTCGCTGCGGAAATTGGACGGCTTGCTGGTGCCGGGCGGTTTTGGCGACCGCGGCATCGAGGGGAAAATCCGCGCCGTGCAATACGCCCGCGAAAAGGGGCTGCCCTATTTTGGCCTGTGCCTCGGCATGCAAATGGCGGTCATTGAACTCGCGCGCAATTGCGCCGGGCTCAAGGGCGCCAATTCCACCGAGGTGGACCCGCGCACGCCGCACCCCGTCATTCACATGATGGAGGAGCAGAAGGAGATTACTTTGAAGGGTGCGACCATGCGCCTGGGCTCCTACGATTGCGAACTGGTGGCCGGCACGAAATCCCGCGAGGCCTATCACGCCGATTCCGTGCGCGAGCGTCACCGCCACCGCTACGAATTTAACAACACCTACCGCGACGTGCTCACGCGCGCCGGCCTGCGCATCGCCGGGCTCAACCCCAAGCGCAACCTCGTGGAAATCGTCGAAGTGGCCGGACACCCGTGGTTCGTCGGCGTGCAGTTTCATCCGGAGTTCCAGAGCAAGCCCACCCGCCCGCACCCGCTCTTCGCGGCGTTCATCAAGGCGGCGATTATCCGCAGCCAGAAGAAGTAGGAATTTTACCGCAAAGACGCTAAGGACGCAAAGCCGCGTCTTTACTGGAACTGTTTCAGGTGGACAGATGGAACGCGTACGGCGTGTTCGCTCCACCTAAATGGAGCTACTGCTTATTTGTTTTCATTGCGCCCTTTGCGTCTTTGCGGTCAATGTTTTGACTCCTAAACCAATTTCGGCAGCCATTCGCGGAGGGCGCCCACGGCCGCGCGGAATAGCTTCGGCTCCGGCAGGAGGCTAATGACGTGCCAGCCCGCGTCGGGAAAATCGAAAAAGTAGCCGGGGTGCGCCAGGACGCCGGCGCGGTCGAGCAACTGGCGCGCCAGCAATTCCTCGTCTGTTGCCGGCGGCCGGCGCAGCAAGGCGCACCAGCCGGCTTCGCGCGGCAGGATTTGAAAACCGGCGGGCCACTCCAGAGTCGTCAGCGTCGAGAAGTTTTCCTCCACGCGCGCCGCAATTTGCGCCCGGAGGCCCCCGCCGATTTCCAATAGCCGACCCGCTGCCGCCTGCACCGGCGTCCCGACGGACAAATACGCATCGGCAATAAAGTCGAGCCGCGCTTGCGCCTGGGCGACGAACGCGGGCGGGCCCCCGACGTGAATCCATCCCAGTTTCAGGTGCGGCAGCCCGCAGGATTTTGAAAGGCCTCCGAGGGTGAAAGTCAGCGCGCTGACCTCATGCACCGCAAACGAGCGCGCGCAGGCCCGATATTCAGGCGCGGGATAGTCGAGAAAAACCTCATCGGCAATGAGCGCGAGCCCGTGTTGGGCGCACAAATCCAGGAGCGCGTGCGCGGTTTCGCTCCCGCGCATCAGCCAGCCCGTCGGATTGTGCGGGTGGATGACCGCGAGGGCACGCGTGGCGGGCGTGATCGCGGCGGCGAGGGCCTCAAAATTAATGCGCCAGCAGCTTTTAAAAGCCAGTATATCTTGAGGGTAGTGCGCGCTGCCCTCAGCGCGCCGCTCTTCTGGAAGGACGCGCTTCGTCGCGTCCCTGTCATCGACATATTCTAATGGATACGACTTCGCGATCCAGCCATCGAGGGCCGCCAGATGTTCAATCAGCGGGTACGAAGGTGCGGGCGCGAGGATTTCCGCGCCGGGGTCGCCGAGCAACTTGAACAACAAACTGTAGGCTTCGCTCGTGCTGGCCGTCAGGTGCAGGCGCGAGGGGTCCACTGACTGTGCCTCTGGATAATCCACATGTTGCGCAGCGTAATAGTTGGCAATCGCCACTCGCGCGGAGGCGAGGCCGCGCGGCGTGGGCTCGTAGGGTTGCCTGGCGCCTTCCGCGAGGGCCTCCGCAATTTCAGTATTCGGGTAAGCCAAACCCGCCTGCGTGGGATTGGACAGCGTAAGATCTAAAATGGGCCGTCCCGCAGCCCGCCGGGCGGCCAATGCTCGCGCGAGGGGGTTGTCATCTAGGGCGTTCGGTACGCGGTGGGAGAAATTCATGAATATCGGGTTAAGGCAGGAAAAACTCACCGCAAAGACGCAAAGGACGCGAAGAGGGGAAATAAAAAAGAGCAGAAGTTTTATCCACAGATTACACCGATTTTCACTGATTATTTTTCAGCAAATCTGGGTTAATCGGTGTAATCTGTGGATAAAAATCTTCGCCTTATCCTTCGCGCCCTTCGCGTCTTTGCGGTGAAAACACCCTCCTTCGCCCCTCACGCCACCGCGTGGCCTTCGGCTGATTCTGTGGTCGGGTGGGGCACGACCATGGGCACGGAAATGATGAAGGGGCGCACGGCATCGTGCCAGCGTTTGGGGACGTGCCCTTCGACATACACGCCTTCCTCCGTCGGGCGCTCCGAACGCACCGCGCCGGCCTGGTGCAGGCGGTTGATGAGGTCGTAGCGCGAATGCGGGATAAGCAACGTCAGGGGTGTCGCATCGTCGCCCAGGAATTCCTGCAGCTTGGCAAAAAGTTGGTCGAGGCCCGCGCCGGTGCGCGCGCTGACGAGAATGGCGCCGGGAAATTGCGCGTGCACCTCGGCCAGGCGCAACCGGTCCGTCACGCGATCCATTTTGTTCAACACGGTGAGGATGCGCACGCGGTCGGCGCCGAGTTCGGCGAGCACTTGCAGGGTGGTGGCGTGGTGGGCGGCGGCTTCGGGGCTGGAGGCGTCCACCACATGAATCAGAAAATCCGCGACCAGGGTTTCCTCGAGCGTGGCCTTAAATGCTTCGACGAGCCGGTGCGGCAGGCGGCGGACAAAACCGACGGTGTCCGTGACCAGCAGCGTCTGGCCGGAAGGCAGGCGCAGGCGGCGGGTGGTCGGGTCGAGCGTCGCGAAAAGTTTGTCTTCGACATGCACATGCGCGCCGGTGAGCGCGTTGAGCAGCGAGGACTTGCCGGCATTCGTGTACCCGACGATGGCGGCCGTCGGCAGCGGCACGCGCACGCGCTGGCGGCGCTGGATCTCGCGCTGTTTGCGCACGATGGCGAGTTCGACACGCAGCTTCTGGATGCGCTCGCGAATCAGGCGCTGGTCGAGCTGGAGCTGGGTTTCGCCCTCGCCGCGCTGGGTGACGCCGCCGCCGCGCTGGCGGGAAAGATGCGTCCAGGCCTTGCGCAGGCGCGGCAGGGAGAACTCGAGTTGCGCGAGTTCGACTTGCAGGCGGGCCTCGCGCGTCTGCGCGCGGGCGGCAAAAATATCGAGAATCACCTCGTGGCGGTCGAGCACCTGCACATTTTCCCCGGCCAGTTTCTCCCAGTTGCGCTGCTGGGCCGGGTGCAGCTCGTCATCAAAAATGATCAAGTCGCATTGCTGGGCGCGGGCCAGCTGGACGATTTCCTCGGCCTTGCCGGAGCCCAGCAGGAAGCGCGGGTTGCGCTCGCGCACACGGGCGAGGATGCTGCCGGCGATGGGAATGCGGAGGTTGTTCACCAACTCCGTCAATTCGTCGAGCAGCACCTGGGCTTGCTCGCGTTCCTGGTCGGCAAATTGCAGGCCGACGAGGAAGGCTCGATGCGCGGTGATCGCGGGGGCGTCACTCATGCGCGCAGAGGCGGGTTGATTCGCATAGGCAGGGAGGTCGGAGACGGGCTTAAAATGGGCCCAAAGAGCGGGAAAGTCAAGGGCGGGAGTGGACGGGGCGAACGCCCCACGGCGGGAGCGCCAATTGATTTGAGCGGGGCGGGGGATTGTGCTACCCATGGCCCACCATGAGTTTTCTTTGGCGAATAATCACCAAGCCCATCGGTTGCCTGTTTTCCATGCTGTTCGGGCTGTTGGTGCTGGGGCTCATGGCGGCCGTCGTCGGGCTGATGTTGCTGAATAATTACGCCTCAGACATCGTGAGCGTCGCGGTCAAGAAACAGACCGGCTTTCCCGTGAGCGTCGGCCAGCAGGTGGTGAGCCTCTGGAGCGGTGCGGTGGATTTCCGGAACCTGCAGATCATGAATCCGAGCCACTTTGCCGACCCGTCGTTCCTGCATTTTAACGAATTCAAGACCAAGGTGGACTTGTGGTCCCTGACCGGCAACCGCATCGTCATCAACGAACTCGTCCTGGATTTGGACTCCATCACCGTGGTGCAGCCCAAGGGCGGCAACGTCAGCCAGATGAATGTCTCCGAATTTGTCGCGGGCCTCAGTGGGGACAGCGCAGGCGCGGCGCCCGGCCAGGCCGCCGCCCGCACGCCGCCGCCTTTCATCATCAAGAAATTGACGATCAAAATCGGCACCGTGAAGTACCTCGACCTGGCGAAAAGCGCCACCCAGCCGCAGGTATACAGCCTGAATTACAACCGCACCTTCACGGACGTGACTGATGTGAACGCCCTGCGCGTGGCGCTGGCGAAGGATTTCGCCGCCGAAGGCATGTTCTTTCTGGCCCGGGGCTTTGTGCAGTCGCTGTTGGACAGCAAAACCTACGGCGACGCGGCGCTCACGATTTTCAAGACGGGCGGGCAACTCCTCGATGCCGGCCAAAAAATAATTCAAGGCATGGGCGGCGCCTTGAACGGTATCTTCAAATAAGGCCGGCAGTCCTTACTTGCGGCAATCGGCCAGCAGGCGTTTGGCCAGTTGCGCCAGCATGTTGGCGTCCGGGTATTGCGGGTTGGCGGCGCGCCAGCGGCCCAATTGGACCATGAGCGGGCGATTGGCCTGGGCCACCGGGGCGACGGCCTTGTCGGTGTCCTGTTCGAGGGAGCAGCCCAGATGCGTGGCGGAGGCTGGAAACATCCAGGAATAGCGGCGCGAACGTCCTGAAGAATGAGGGGAGGGAGTCATCGGCGGTGGGCCCGAGGCGGGGTGGGATAAGTCAACTGCGGGGAATGTCTTAATTATCGGCTTTGGCGGCGGGGAACTTTAGCTATTATCGGTTTATGTAGGAACAGGCTCTTGTCGTGACTATCTATTATTTTTTCTGCGGCGCCATCGTGGGGCTGGTCTTTTCCGCCACCACCGTGGCGGCGACGGTGTGGTGCGTGCAGTTAGCGGTTTGGCGGGGCTGGGGGACGGCCAAGGCGGCGGTAGGCGCGATTGCGTTTGGTCAGTTGATTTGGGCCTTGCTGGCGGCCGTGGCGGTGGGTGACCTCGCCGAGTTTTACACCCACCAATGGCGCTATGCCGGCACCCTGGTTTCGTGGACGCGGGCCTTCTGTTCGATTATCTTTATCTATATGGCTTTCAAGACTTTAAATGCGACACCGATGGCAGCACTAACTGCACCCAGCGGGCCGGTGCAGCGGGGCTGGCAATTAACCAAAGTCACCCTGGCGGTAACCCTCTCCATGCCGATGCGGTTCTTTGGGTATGTGGGCATGTTTCTAACGTTCGGCACCATGCGTTATTTTGCGACGCCCGGCCCCTTGCTGGCGATGGTGCTGGGCGTGGGCGTAGGGTCGTTGCTGTGGTTTTGCGTGATTGCCGGAGTGGCGGCCCATGTGGGCAACTTTGGCCAGGGCAATTGGTGGCCGGAAATTATTCGGCGGCAGGTGCGCGTTTCCGCGATTGTTTACCTGGCCCTGGCGGTTTTCGCCTTGATTCCGGTGGCCCTCGCAGTGCGGTGAGGGCGGGCGATCTTGCCGCTTTTTAAGCCCGCATGGGAGCGGCGAGGACTTGGCGCGTGGCATCGGCCAAATCGGCGGCCAGCGGTGCGCCCCGGCCATTCAGCCGGCCCACATGCATGTGCCCGTGATGCAGCAGCAGGCAGTCCGCCCCGAGCGCGGCGGCCACTTCGTGGTCGTGCGCGGTGTCGCCGATTAAAATCACCGAGTGGGGCGCTTCGTGCAGGGCCAGTTCGCGCAAGTGCGCCTGGCCGCGGGCGATTTTCCCATGCGCGTGGATGTTATCCAGCCCGCTGAGGTGGGTGAAGAAAGAGGTCAATCCGTAATGGGCAATGACTTCGCGCAGGGTGTCCTGCTGGTAGGCGGACAACACCGACTGCGGCAGGCCGGCGGCGCGAAAAGTCTCCAACGCCTCGCGCGCGCCGGGTTGCAGGGTGCATTCAAAGCGCCGGGCGTTGTACGCGGAGATGAACCGCACGCTCAGTTCCTCAAACGGCTGGCGCGCGAAATCAAACCCCAGCCACTGGTAAAAATGGATGACGGGAAACCCGAAGTGGGCGCGGTAGGCGTCCGTGGAAATCGCGCGCAAGCCGGATTCGTGCAGCAGTTCGTTGAGCACTTCGACGCACAGCCAGGTGTCATCGAGCAGCGTGCCATTCCAGTCCCAAATGACGTGGCGGTACCGCATGAAAATCAGTCCATCCAGTCGGGATGCCGCGAAAACAGCACCACGGGCACCTGCATCAGCGCGGGAAACACGAGCGCGCAGCCCAGCGTCGGAAACGGCAGCTTCGCGCCGCCTTCCTCGGCGTAATTGTAGAGCGAATCGCCGGCGCCTTTCACGCCATCGTCGGCGAAGAGGTTGGCCACGAACAACACATCAAAAACCAGGGTGAACAGAAACAGGATGGCCCCGAACGTGAGCAGGGCAAAGGCGGGCCGCCAGAAATGCCGGTCGCGCAGGCGCTGGTACGGGATGATGAGGAGCAGCCCGAACGCAATGTAAACGAGCACCTCAAAGTACGCAAAGGCGGGTGGACGGCTCCAGCGCAGCAGGCTCAAGGGCGCCCACATCAGCAAAAACAGGCCGGTGCCCGTGCCCAGCGCGCGGCCATAGGCCAGCTCCGTCCGGCGCTGCTCAAGCAGTTGCGCCTTCGAGAGGAAAAGAGGCTTCTCAGTCGCGGTGGCCATGGGTGGGTGAACAAGCTAAGGAGGCAGGCTAACGAAGTTTTGCTTCCGGGGAAAGCGGGAATTGTCCCGCGGGGCGCGGCGAAAGGAATCGACGCCGGGGCCGGGCGGCTGTTTAACGCAGCTACCAGCAGATTAAACCGCTCCGATGGCAAAAAGTTAGCCGGACTGGACAACCACTTTCCCCCGTGCGCGCACCCTCCCTCGACGCCGTCCGCTTTTACGCGATACTGGACACTGGCTACATCAACCCGGCGCGGTTGGAGGAATTCGGCCGGGCGGTGCTCGCAGGTGGGGCGGGTCTTGTGCAACTGCGCGCCAAAACCGCCACGACCGCGGAGCGCGTGCGGTGGTTGCATGTGCTGGCGCCGCTGTGTGGTGCGGCGGGAGCCGTGCTTATTTGCAATGACGACTTCGAGGCCGCCCTGGCCGTGCCGGGCGTGGGCTTGCACGTGGGCCAGGACGATTTGCCGGTGCCCGCGGCGCGGGCGGCGTTGGGCCCGGAGCGAGTGCTCGGCCTCTCCACGCATTCGCTCGCGCAGGCGCAGGGAGCCCTGGCCGCGACGGGCCTGCTGAATTATTTCGCCGTCGGCCCGGTGTTTGCGACCCAGACCAAGCCTGATTACCAGGCCGTCGGGCTGGACTTGGTGCGGGCGGTGGCGGCGTTGCGGCCGCCGTTGCCGTGGTTTTGCATCGGTGGCATCAACCGGCGAAATGTGGCCCAAGTTCGCCACGCCGGGGCGTGTGCCGTCGTTGCGGTGTCGGACGTGCTGTGCGCGGCGGATCCCGCCGGAGTGGTGCGGGAACTGAAGTCCGCGCTGGCTAGCGAGGCCCAATCTTCCTAGTTGGGAATTGCCGTCAGTTGGCGCATCGTTTAGGATTCTACCCGAAAAGCAAATAGTCACCCATGGTCATCCCTGCGCGAAATTTTTCCGGTGGTTGGCGGACCGGTCTGCTTTTCTGGCTGGCCCTGGGCACGGCTTCGCGGCTGGTTGCGCAAGGTACCCCGGGGGTGACCCTCACCGGACCGTATGGCTTTTCCGGCACGCATTCGACGCTGACGATGCAGACGGGGCCCGTCGCCAATGGCAACTTGAGTGTCAAAACCGGCGCCTTGCGTTTGGAACTGTGGACCACCAAGGCCAGCTTCCCTAGCGTGGGTTATCTCGTGGGCACCTATGCCCTGAATCCGCTGGCCGCGGGCTCCATGACGGCGGCCGTGAACGTCAAGGTGGCCTACCGGACGCCCCCCAATGGCACTTATCATACCACCTTTGTCGTCGAGGAAAACACGGCCTTCGGCTGGGTGGTGGATACGTTTTATCAATTCACAAACACCACCGCCTTTACGATGGGCGCCGCGGGGAAGTCGTGGTCGCCGCCCGGCAGTGCGATGGCTGCGCCGCCGCCGAGTCTGAAGACTGGCGCCACGCTGACATTGACCGTGCAGGAAAGCGGCGGCTTTGTCGCCAGCGGTGCGGCCGTCATTGAGCAGTTGCATATCACGGACGGCGCGACTCTGTCCGCCAAGGGCGGTGGTTTGAGCCAGACCCTTTCGGGCCAGTACACTTACAAAATCAAGTCCGCGAGCGTGGCCGGCAAGACGGTCAAGGTGGCCGTGCTGGCCGTCAATTACGCGGCACTGAACCCCGCCGCACCCAAGGCGAAATCTTCACTCACGCTTTATTTTCAAGGCCCCCACCAGGGTTGGTTTGTGAGTCTCGGCGCGGCCGACGGCCTGGGTCTGTATACGCGGGGCACGTTTGCGCTGAAATAAGAACTTTCACGCCGGACGCTGAAACACGAGGTCGCACCAATCGCCTAGCACGCGGGAATCGCCGAATTTCGCGAGGCCGGTAGGGATGGAACTGCGCCAAAGCTTTTTTAGCACGGGCGCGAATTTGCGGCGCACGTCGTTGACCTCGGGGGCGAGAATGCCGCTGAGCGCGAGCGTCCCGCCGGGTACGATGACGCGCGCCAGATCGTCGGCATGAATGCCGAGGACATCGGCCTGGATATTCGCCAGCAATAACTCCGCCGTGCGATTTTGCAACGCCGCCTCGAGGCCCGCGGGTGAGAATTCGATGGCTTTCTTGTCCAACTGGTTAAGCTTTAAATTTTCGCCCGAAACGCGCACGGCCTCGGGGTCGCGGTCAAACGCAAAAACGCGGCGCGCCCCGAGTAACACCGCCGACAACCCCAGAATGCCCGAGCCGCAGCCGGCATCCACGATTTGCGCCTGGGCAAAATGAGCCGGCCCGACGGCGGCGCGAAAATCAAGCAGGCGCAGCGCCATCAGGCGCGTCGTCGGATGGTCGCCCGTGCCGAAGGCTAGGCCGGCATCGAAGAGCAGCCGGTGGTGGCCGCGCGGAAGTTTGTAGGAGTTTTTGCGCCAGACCGGCACCCAGTGCAGGTCGCCGGCAGTCCACGGATGCAAATGCTTTTTGTAGGCTTCCTTCCAGTCGCGGTCAGCGAGGGTGGATTCTACGGGCAGCGGCGGCAGCGCGGGAAAGGCGGCGCGCAGTTTCTTCCAGGCAGCGTGCGCGGCGGCCGTTTTTTCAAAATAACCGAATAGTTGGTAAGGCCCGGTGAGCAGCGGCTGGGTGAGACCCCACGGGCAGCGCACCATTTCGTTGAGACATTCTTCCAGCGGCTCAACGAGCGACGGGGAGATTTCAGCGCGAAATTCGATCATTGAGGGGCAAAGAGGTGGAACCACTAAGGCGCAGAGAGCACAGAGGAAGAGGGAAGCTTAGACGGTGTTTTGAATTCCGCAAGCAACCACGGATCCCACGGATTCCACGGATAAATAAAAAACCATCCGCCTCGCGCGGAAGCGCGTCCGTATAACTGGAAGATCCTTTCCAGGTTTGCGCTCCGCCGATCTGCGGGTCAATCCCGCGAGACTACCGGCCCAGTAGCTTGAGCACGACAAAGACGACGATCGCCAGGCCGGCGCCGCCGCCACCCAGATATACGAGCGCGGCCCAACCGGCCGCGGCCAGAACAGGGGTCAAAACTAGGGAGGAAAGAATCATGGTGTTTTCGAGGTTAAGGTTTGGCGGGTAACTTATTTCCATGCGCCTCGTCCGCGCTGTGGCTAAATTGCCCGTTACTCAACATACGCCCAATCTTTCCCGGCGGATATGGGGTGTTGCCCTCCACGAGCGAGCCGGCTTCGTTGCACGAACGGCTTGACTCGTTTTCGGAAAACAGGCACTCCCAAGGGCATGGAATTGAAACACAAGCTTTTGGAGCACCCGTTCTATCAATCCTGGTCCTGCGGCCACATCAGTCGCGACCAACTGGCGCGCTACGCCGGCTCTTACGCCGAGTTCATCGGCGAAATGCCCGCTTACTGGGGCAAGATCGCCGACGGTCTCGGCGCCGACGCCCGCACGGTCGTGGCCGAGGAAACCGCGCACATCGCTTTGTGGGAAAAATGGTCGGCTCGCCTGCCCGCCGCCCACGACGCCCCGCGCATGAGCGAACTGCTCGACGGCCTGGCCGGGATGACGCCGTCCGCCCTGCTCGGCGCGGTGCATGCCTTTGAAATTCAGCAGCCCGGCGTCGCCCACACCAAGAAAGACGGTCTGATCAAGCATTACGGTTTTTCGGCGGAAGACACCGTGTATTTCGACGAGCACCTCAACGAGCAGGCCCACATCGAATTCGGGGAAAAGCTCGCGCGCACCAAGGCCAATGCCGCCGAATTCAAGGCCGGTTTCGAAAAAGGCGCGGAACTGGTGTACCGCTCGCTCGATTTGTTCGAGTAAGCCGCGGAGAAGAGGATCCGCAGATTTGCGCAGATTTCGAGACTCAGTCATCTGCGAGAATCTGCGTAATCTACGGTTAAGCTTCTAATCTGTCTCTTCGCTCTGCGCCGGAGCATCTCTGGTGAGTTCCATCTTGGCGTTCTTCGCGTCTTCGCGGTGAATTTTTTGCTTCTCTCCAGTCTTGACCGCCGACGGGTGGAACAGTGTTGATGGCGGATGGACATTTGGTTCCACCCGGTCAAGGACCTCGACCTCGCCGTGCGCGCGGCCGCGGCGCGTGCGCCCGGCTTCGACGCTGATTTCCATCCCGAGGTGCGCCCGGCCGACCCGCGGCATGGTGACTTTCAGGCCAACGGCGTGCTGCCTTTCGCCAAGGCCCGCAAGCAGAATCCCCGCGCCCTGGCCACCGTGCTCCTGGAATCTTTGCAGGCTGGCGGCGCTTTCGATCCGGCATTAGTGGAACTCAGTGTCGCCGGCCCGGGGTTTATCAATTTTCGCTTCACGCCGAAATTTCTGCTGGCCTGGCTCCAGCGCTATCCCGGCGAGGTGGACTTTTCCGCCGCCGCGGGCGAGTTGTATCGCGGCCACACCCTCGTCTCCGATTATCCCTCGCCCAACACGGCGAAGCAAATGCATGTTGGCCACCTGCGCCCGATGGTCATCGGCGAGGCTATCCAACGCCTGCTCCGGTTTTGCGGCGCGAGGGTCATTTGCGACAACCATGTCGGCGACTGGGGCACAAATTTTGGCGTGCTCATTTTGGCGCTGAAAGAATCCGGCGAAGGCCTCGCGGCCGAGCCCGACGCCGCGCTTTCCCAGCTTGAGCGCATTTACAAAGCTGGCGCCCTGAAGGCCCAGGACAAGCACGGCCCGTGGGCCGAGGCCGCGCGGCAGGAATTGGTCAAATTGCAAAATGGCGATGCGGAAAATACGCGCTGGTGGAAGCAAATCGTCGAGGTCAGCAATCTGGCGGCCAATGCCATGTACCGCCAGCTCGGCACCACCATCGAGTACACCCTGGGCGAATCGTTTTACCGCGACAAGGTGGAGCGCATTTATCGCGAGCTTTCCGAAGTCGGGCTGGCCGAAGAGAGCCAGGGCGCCATCGTGGTCTTTCACCCCGAACACCCGCGGTTCAAGGAGCAGCCCTTTATCATTCGCAAGACCGACGGCGCGAGCAATTACGCGTCCACGGACCTGGCCACCGTGCTCTACCGCGTGGAGGAATTCGGTGCGGATGAAATTGTTTATTTCACCGACGCCCGCCAGCGCGACCACTTCGAGCAACTTTTCCTGACCGTGGAAAAATGGTTTCGCGCCAAGGGTCGCCCTGTGCCGCGGATGCGGCATGTGTGGTGGGGCACGATTCTCGGCGAGGACGGCCGCGCCATCAAAACGAAGAGCGGTGAATCGTTGAAGCTCACCGACGTGCTCATTGAGGCGCAGGCCCGCGCCTTCGCCATCGTCACCGAAAAAAATCCCGAATTGCCCGAGGCGGAGCGGCGGGAGATTGCGCGCGTCGTCGGCCTCGGTGCCGTGAAGTACGCCGACCTGCGGCAGGACCGTGTGTCGGACTACGTCTTTGCGTGGGACCGGCTCCTCTCGCTTGAAGGCAACACCGCGCCTTATCTGCTCTACGCGGTCGCGCGCGTGCACAGTATTTTCCGCAAGGCGGCTCTGCCGGTGGATGACCCCGCTCGCGCCGCGCAGGCCAGCGCCTTTGCGACGCCCGCCGAGATTTCGCTCGCCCGGAAACTGGTCGCGCTGCCCTCGGTGCTCGACAACACGCTGGCGGATTTGCGCCCGCACTTTCTGGGCACGTACCTTTACGAATTGGCCGGCGAGTATTCGACGTTTTATGCCGCCGATCGCGTGATGGTCGAGGATTCGGCGGTGCAAGCCCGCCGCCTGCTGCTCTGCTCGCGCACCCTCCGCGTTCTTGAAACCGGCTTGGGTCTGCTCGGTTTGGAAACAGTCGAACGAATGTAAGCGAGCCTACGAAGAAAACTCGCGCCGAGCCGCAGAGGCGCAGAGTTAAACAAGAGAAAAGAATTTAACCACAGATTACACAGATTTTCACAGATTGATGCTCAGGAGAAATCTGCGCAAATTTGCGTAATTTGTGGTTACTCTTCTTCTTTTTGTCTCTGCGCCTCTGCGGCTCTGCGCGAGTTTCTTTTTTTGAGCGTGGAGCTACCCGAGAAATAATCGCCCCACAAAAAAGCCGCCGACCCTCACGGGACGGCGGCTTGATTGCGGCGAAAATTAAATTTTTCGCGACGGGGGAACGCCAGACTACGGCGTCTTGGGCGCGCCAGCACCACCGGGGGCGCCGCCTTGCTGCTGCTGGAGCAGATCCATGATGTTCAGCGGAGCACCGCCAGCCGGGGGCTTGGGGGCGTCCTTGATGTCCACCACTTCGACGTCGAACACGAGCGTGGCATTCGGCGGGATGACGGGCGCGCGGCCTTCGGGGCCGTAGCCGAGCTTGCCGGGGACGTAGAGCTTGATCTTGCCGCCCTTGCCGATCAACTGGAGCCCTTCGGTCCAGCCGGGGATGACTTCATCGAGGCCAAAGGTGCGGGTTTCGTCGCCCTTGGTTTCGTCGAACACCTCGCCGCTGATGAAGGCGCCCTTGTACTTGGCGACGACATCGTTGCTGGGCTTCGGCTTGTCACCGGTGCCGGGGGCCACGATTTCGTAATACAGGCCGGAGGCGGTCTTCTTGATGTTCGGGTTCTTGTCCAAATTGGCGAAGAAGGTTTTGGCGGCTTCTTCTTCTTTCGCGGCCTGGGCCTTGGAATTGGCTTCGGCGCGGCTGGTCAAATATTCCTTCATGCCCTGCAGCACCGTTTCGCCGCCGGGCGGCTTCGAGGTGGTGATGGCGAGCTTGATGCCCGTGGCAATTTCGTCCACTTCCGCGGGCGTGAGGCCGAGTTCCTTGACGCCGAGACCCTGAATGCCGACGAACCAGCCATAAGCTTCAAGGAAAGCCTTTTCCTGCTCGGGCGTGGGCTTGGCGGCCGGCGTGCTGGCCGCGGCGGTCGCGGACGACGGGGCGCCGGGCGCGGCGGTGGGGGACGAAGTCGCGGTTTGCGCGCGGCAAGTCGTGAGAAGGGCCGCGGCGGCGGCCAGAGTGGCGACCGTGCGGGCCGCGCGTGAATGCAGATGCTTGCTCATGTTGGTGATGGAAGGTGCAGGATGGCAGCCGGGGCTGCCGGGGGCGCGCAGGTCTAATCCAGCGCAAGGGTTGGAGAATGATGAGATTGCCGGCCGATTCCAAGGAAAATTACGGGGCCTCAAAATCGGCTGGACCGCAGTAAGAGCGAAGCCGGCCGGATTTATTTCCGGCGCAGGCGTTGCATGAAGCGGCGCACTTTCGCCTCGATCGCCGCGAGGGTGTGCGCGGGCGTGGCGCAATCGAGGTCGTCGACATTCCAGTATTCGACGGCGTGCTCCCAGTCCGGAAATCGTCCGCGCAGCCAGAGCCGGTGTTCCTTTTCTTTCAAGGCGATGATGTGCCGGGCGCCTTCGAGATCGGCGCGGGCGAGCGGCAGGCGGCTCGGGGCTGTTTGCCGCAGTGCGATTCCCCGCTGCAGCAAAGCCCGGCGGGTGTGGGGCGACAAATCGCCGCCGACCACATGCACAATCAACCCGCGCGAAAAGGCCCGCCACGGCAGGCCTTCGGCGCGCGCCCGGTGATTGAAATAAGCTTCGGCAAACCGGCTGCGGTAGAAATTGCCGGAACAAAGAAACAGCACGCGTTGCATGCGCCCAGTCTGGCGCAATTTTGGGACTGCGCGAGTTCTCTTCAAGGGCGGTTGGCGGTGGTGGTCCTGCGCTCGACCGTTTTCGGGGAAAAATGGGGCGGCGTGGCGGCGGTTGGCGGCTCGGCCGGCGGAGTGGGCGCGAGGGGAATGGGGCGGCGGGTTTTCTTCGGCGTCAAGGGGGCTTCCACAAAAAGCGCGCGCACTATTCCGACCAGGAGCAGCACCAGCACCGTGCTCGCCAGGTAGGGCAGGACAGGATGCGCTTGCGCGAGCGGAAGGTACCCGCAGGCATAAGTCGCGCTGACCCAGATGGTCGGCACGAGAACCACCATGCTGAAAAGGAGGAAGGGATTAGCCGGAGCTTTGTCAGCTTTCTCCGGGGCCGGGCGCACGGGGCGGTCGTACAGATTCACCATCTGAAAAAAACAATAGAGCTCGAAAACCAGCGCCAGCAAGGGGTGCAAAAGGTAGGCCATAAACGTCACGGAAAGCGTTTGCACGCTGACATACATTGCGCCGGCCGCCACCACGGGCAGGGCGAACATGCTCGCGAGGTTGAGCATGGCCGACTCGTGCCGGTACAAATACAAGGCGTTTTCCTCGATGTAACGATTGCAGATAAACATCAGGCCCACGCTGCACCCGGCCAGCAGCACAAACAACAGCCGCGGCACCCAGTCAAAATCGGTGCCCCAATTGATGAGCACATGCCGCCACACCAGGAGCGACCACGGTACGGTGGCCACCGAGGAAAGGGCGGCGGCATACGTCACGACATAGTACAGCCGGCGTTTCGAAACTCGTTTCTTCATGGCAGTGCCCAAAATGCGAAAATCAACTTACCGGGATGGGGCCGGCCAGCCCAAGCCGATGAATAGCCATGCGACTCCGCCAGTCTCTGTCAAACCCCCCAGTTTTGCTCCCCGTTTAGGCATGGGAGCAAACGTGATTTTGCTTAAGTATTCAAGTCGGAAGCGGGTGACTAGGTTATAGACCTTAATTCCATGCTGGGAACAACTTAGCTCAAGCGCTGTGACCGTTTGAGGTGTGCGGCCAGCACATCGAGCAAACCAGGATGAAAACAACCCGGAGAACCGGCCCAATCTCGACCCGGTTTAAGTTTGCGGCGGCAAGGAGTTTACCGCAACTTACTCCCACCCCACGGGTTTTACGCCCTACACGATGAACGCTTCCGCGGCGACGCTTTCCGGCTGGCTGACTCCGGCCCTGCATACGCAGTCTTCGACTGCGCCGGCGGAGCCGTCTGCACCCCGGGATGAAGACGCCATCCTCATGATCGCCGTGGCAGCCGGGGACGAGACGGCGCTGGCCCAGCTCATCCGCAAATGGCAGGGACCGCTCATCAACTTCTTCTACCGCTCCATCGGTTCAGTCGAACAAGCCGAGGATCTCGCGCAGATGGTCTTTGTGCGCCTTTACCGGGCCGCCCATTCGTACCAGCCCGTCGCGCGCTTTTCGACCTACCTTTTCCACATCGCCCGCCGCCTGCTGATCAATGAGTTTCGCCGCCGCCAGCGCAAACCGCTGGACATCATGGACCCGGCGGACCTCCATGGCACGGATAACAGCACCGGTCGCGACCAACTGCGCATGTTTGAGCTCGAAGAAGCCTTCCAGCAGGCCATCGCCCGCCTCTCCGAGGACCAGCGTTCCGCCATCCTTCTGCTCAAGCAGCAGGAACTCAGTTACGAGGAAATCGCCGCCATCATGCAACAGTCTGTCGCTGCGGTGAAAACCCATATTTTTCGCGGCCGTCAAAAACTCAAGGAAATCCTGCGCGAAGTCCTGTGATGGCTTGCTTCCTGCTTCCACTCCTCACATCACCTTTCAGTAACGAAACGCCTCACCATGCCCTCCTCTCATCCAGCATCCGGCCCCGATTCCGACGCCCGGCTCGACGCCTTGCTGGCGGCGCGCCCGCTCGCGCCCGCGCCGGATTTCGTCGCCCGCACCCTCGTGCGGGTGCGCGCGGAGAACACAGTAGCGCTGGCTTTGCGCCAGGGCGATGAGGCGGAGCTGGACCGCATGTTGGCCGCGTCCACCGTGGTGCCGGCCGCTGATTTTGTCTCGCGCACGCTCGAACGCATTCGCACCGAGGAATCCCTCGCCGCCGCCGCCCGGGCGGGCGACGATTCCGCCATCGAGGCCATGCTCGACCATTGGCTGGCCGACCAACCGCTCGATCCGAACGCCGAGCCGGCCCAACTGGCCATCCAGACCCGCCGCGCCGCCGCTCGCGAAGAGCGTGAAATCACCCTGCCGGTCAAGGCTCCGTGGCGCCGCTTGGTGGACTTTCCGGTGTGGGCGCGTTCGGTGGGTTCCCTGGCCGCCGCTGCCGCCGTCGCATTTATGGTCTTTTTTGGGGTGCATGCACCCAAGGCGCTGGTGCAGGAACAAATGGCTTTTCAGGATGCCCAGGAATCAGTCTTGGATGACGCTGCGTCCAACGAGACGGATAACGTTGCCGGGGCCATGGACAGCGATGATCTTGGCACCATCAACCAGGACGTGGATCCCGCTGCCGGCGCCGTGCTGGATCCGTATTTTGTCGAGTCGCTGAATGTTGGCATGTCCTGATATTTTTAATGTGGATGACTTTGAGATGCCCCTCGCGCGGGTTGCGACAGGCCGCGGTTGTCTTCCTCGCCGCCGCCGGGCTCCACTGTAGGGCGGAAGACACTCCCGCCGCCGCGACGCCTGCCGCTGTGACGGCGCCCGCTCCCGCAGTCCCGGACGCCGCGGCCCCGACCTCCTCTCCCGCCGCCGCGCCGGCCGTGGACACCGCCAAAGAGGTGTTTTTCACGCAGACGAACAACAATTTGATCGTCAGCTTTCTCAACCAGCCCACCGAGCGCATCACTCAGTTGCGCGAGATTCTGGAACGGCTGGAAAAAATGACGCCTGAGGAGCGCAAGGCGCTCGCCGAGGTCATCCAGACGCAGCGGGAATTGGTGCGCCAAGTCTCCGAGGGCCTGATGGCGGAGCAGCGCGCCCTGTCGCCGCGCGACCGCGACGTCCTGCGGCGCTATTTTGCCAGCCTCTACCCGGACGCCGCCCAGGCCTGGCTCGACCGCCTCAAGCTCGAGACGACCCCGGCCCTGCATCAGATAATTATTCGTGACATGCTGACCGCCGCCGCCGCGCGCAACCTCGAGCCGAATCCCAAACTTTCCGACAAACCTGGGGACAACAATCCGCCCGGCCCGCGCGGCGATCCCAACCCCGGCGACCGTCCGCGCGGCGGTCCCGGCGCGCCGGGTTTTGGCTCGGGGTTTGGCCCGGACGGTGGTGGCCGCCCTGGCGGGGTGCCGCCGCCGCGGCCCAACCGTGGCGGCAGCGATGCGTTCGCGCCCAAGTATGCGCCGCCGGCGGCTCCGGCCACGCCCGCGCAGTAAGAAGCGGCTCCGGGTTTGGTGCGGAGGTGAACATCCAGACGCGATCATTTCAGGTAATCATTCAGGTTGCTGGTTTGAGGTAGGGACGTTTCTCCGAAACGTCCGCGGACGCCTCGGAGGCGTCCCTACCCATGAACCGGCACTCCATTTTCTTCAAGCTGTACCACTACCTCATTTCCAGTTGCGTTGGCCCTGACGCAAGCAGTATTTAGGAATCGGGAGTATCCACCCTTGTTATCCACCCCAACCCCATGAAAACTCCCGCTCTCGGCTGGTTCTTGCGGGTCGTCCTTGTTGTCCTGGTGGCGGGGGGAGCCTACCTGCTGGGCTACCGGCGCGCCGAGGTAACACCAAGTGCGTTGCCGGCGGTCACGCGGCCCGTGCAAAAGGCGCCCGCCACCCAGGCAGTAGCCGCCGGTGCCCCGGCGCCGGTCGCGCCGGTGCGCCAGCGGGAGTGGGAGCAATTGAAAGCCATCTTGGAGAATCCTGATCATCCCGGAACAGTGTCGATGCAATCGTTATTCAAACTGCTGAATCAACTGAGTCTGACGGATCGGGGAGCAATCCCATATTTGTTGGAACAAGTGGCCAATTTGCCCGCTGGCATTGGGCGCGATACCGGGTTGGCGCAGATGTCGGTGCAATTTACCTCGCTGGATCCAGCCAAGGCGTACTCGATGATTGGTCTGATTTCCGACTCCAAGGTCCGCGACGACACGACCAACCGAATCTTAAGTTTCATGGCTAGAATTGATCCGCCTAGGGCCTTGGATGAGTTGGCGAAGCTTCCTTCCGGTCCGCAAACCCAGAATGCCTACCGTAGTGTTTTCTCCGCTTGGGCACATACAAACGGGCCTGCTGCCGCTGTCGCCGCGCTTGACTTGTCATCTGGTCCCGACCGCTCACAGGCATTGAGCGGTGCGGTTGCGGGTTGGGTCGGCAATAATTGGGCCAATCCAGACTTAAACGTAACCCAAGCCGCTTTGACTTGGGCCAGTAACCTACCGCCGGCGGATTTGAATGCAGTTCTCAACGGCGCCAAAGTTGCTGCCACTAAACAAAACCCCGCCCTCGCGGCCCAGTATGTGGACAAGCTGACGGATGCCACGGTGCGCAATTCCGCCATACAAGCCCTGGCTCGAACTTGGGCGGTTCCCGCATTCCCTGGCCCCGAGCGGGATCACCAGGATCCTGTTGCGGCCCTCGATTGGCTAGGCCAGGTGGCCACGGGCGAGACGTTCGACGCGAACGTGGAATACATCTTTGCCAAGCTCGATCCCGCCACGGCCGCCCCCTTGGTCGAGAAGGTCATGGAGCCCGGTGTGCGGGAGGCGGTGATCGCCAGCGTGGCTAACAATTGGGCGATCAAAAACCGCGCTGCTGCCGTGGCTTGGCTGCAAAGCCTGCCCGCCTCCGATAGCGCGACCCGTGATCCGCTTGTGCAAAAGCTCAGCCCGCCCACCAACGGCGCCGTTCGTCCGTAGGGGTGCCATTATTAAATCATCCTTGTCCATGAAGACCGCTCGCCACTCTGTCCTCCAAGCGGGCCTGCTCCTGGTCTTGGCGGGAGCATTTTATTTTTTGGGCCAATGGCAAAGAAAGCAAGAAGAGGCCGGAGCTTTGGCTCGCGCGAGCGTGAAAGTTCCCGTGGTTGTGAAAAGCAGCACGCCTTCCATTCCGCCAGGATTGCCACCCCAAGTCTCGTCGCCGACGCGCGGAGCGCCCGCAGCGCAAGAACCGCTGTCTCCGGGCGCGCAAGCGGCGGCGCGGGCCAACGATCCAGAAAGGGCTTTGAATTCGTTGCGGCAACGTCCGCCCAATCAAACTCCGGTGGCCCTCGGGACCACCCTGATTCTGGCCAGCAGATCCTCCGATCCCACCGCAGTTCCGCAATACATTGGCGCCATTCCAGACGAAGCCACGCGCAATCGACTCATCGCGCGCCTGGCGCCGGTCTTGGGGGCCAATTCCCAGCAAGGCCCCGCCGTAACCTTGGATTGGCTCAAGCAGGTGGCGTCGGGTGAAACTTACAGCGGCGCGGTGGGGAAGATTATCACCGATGCCGCAGGGAAAGATCCCGCGGCCGCCGCCGCCGTGCTGGGCAAAATCACGGACCCGGGCGTTTTTAACACGGCCGTTGGCACTGTGGCCGCCAGTTGGGGAAAAGCCGACCCCCAGGCGGCCCTGGCTTGGGCGCAAACGCTGCCGGACTCCTCCAGTCCAGCCGCGCTGAATGCGGTCGTCACGGCCTGGGCGAAAGGCGACCCCGGCGCCGCCGCGGCTTATGTGCAAAAATCCACTGACTCCTCCGTTTATCTTTCCGCCGATCCAAGCATCGCCCAGTCTTTGGCGGCCACGAGTCCGCAGGCAGCGCTGGCTTTTTCCAACAGCCTGCCGGCGGGTGAGGCCAAAAACCAGGCGCTCAACAATGTCATCGTGACCATCGCCAAGACGGACTTCACCACGGCTTGGCAGGAGGCCGTCACCCTGCCGGCGGACGGCAATCGTGACACCGTGATGGACAATCTCGTCGTCGTGCAGGCGAAAAAAGACCCGGCACAGGCCGCGACGTTGATACCGCTCTTTCCCGATGCCGCCGGGCAAGCCGCCGCCACCACCGCGCTCGCGGCCGTCTGGGTCAAGCAAGACCCGCAGGCCTTTACCGTCTGGCTCGATAGTTTGCCCGTGGGCAGTGCGCGGGACGCTGCCATCGTGGAATTGGCTTCTTCAGTTCAGGCCACCAAGGATCCCGTCGGCGTCATGGCGTGGGTCAACACCGTCAGCAATCCACAGCTCAAGGCGCAATGGGTGCAAAAGCTCGCGCAAGTCCCGGCCGCGAGCGGACCCTAGCAAGCCTTACAGCAGGCGAAAAGTCCGCCTTGGCCTTCCGTTCAGCGCCGAATTTTCCAGCCCGACGCGAGGCCCGCGCCCAGGCCCACGAGCCCGCCGCAAAACAAGCCGAGCAACGGTTGGGCTGCCGGAGGCCACAAGGGTTGCCGCGCAAACAAATGGTCCGCCACGCTGTAGGCGATCCACAAGAGTCCCGGCACGCCGTACATGATCAGTCCGACAAAAATGGCCGGCCCCATGCCAGGCAGGCCCAGGCGGGCCAGACCGTGCGCCACGAAGCCTGCGACCGCACCTAGAATCGCCCCAGTGATGAAGGCGAATAAAATCAAGCGGTGCACGGTGTCGGCATCCTCGCCGACGTTACCCCACAGGCAAACATACGTCACGCCCACCGAAAGCACGCCGCCCAAGGCGCCACCCATCGCGCCCCGCGCCGCACGGCTCGCCAGGGTAACGGCCCGCGGCAGGCCCGGACGGGTGACATCAGAAGCGGCAGTGGCCACCGAGCGTGCGAACGTTTGAGATTCCGCCATGGCGCGATGTTTAACAGGCTTGGACGCCGCCGCCAGCCTATTTCTTCGCGCTCGGTACCCACGCCAGGGAGCGCGACACCGCCTCGCGCCAGCGGGCCAGGCGGGCTTCCATTTCGTCGCGGGATTGCTCCGGTTGGAAAACCCGCTCCCTTTGCCAATGAGCCGCGAGCGCCGAGGCTGCGGGCCACAGGCCCACCGCCAGCCCGGCGAGATTGGCTGCGCCGAGCGCGGTCGTTTCCGTTACTTTCGGCCGCACGACGGGCACGCCGAGCAAGTCCGCCTGAAATTGCATGAGGAGGCCGTTGGCGCTCGCGCCGCCATCTACCCGCAACTCGCGCAAGGGCTTGCCGGCGTCGCGCTGCATGGCGTCGAGCACGTCGTAATTTTGAAAGGCAATCGCCTCGAGCGCGGCGCGGGCGATGTGCGCTTTCGTCGTGCCGCGGGTCAACCCGAGCAGGGTGCCGCGCGCAAAGGCGTCCCAGTGCGGCGCGCCGAGGCCGGCGAACGCCGGCACGAAATAAACGCCGCCGGCATCCGGCACCGAGGCCGCGAGCGCTTCGATTTCCGTCGCGTTTTTAATGATGCCGAGGCCATCGCGCAGCCATTGCACCACCGCACCCGCGATAAAAATGCTGCCCTCCAGCGCATAGCACCGCCGGCCCGCCTGCTCCCAGGCCACCGTGGTGAGCAGGTGGTTGCGCGACTCGGGGCATTGCGCGCCGGTCTGCATCAGCATGAAGCAGCCGGTGCCGTAGGTGTTTTTGGCGAGGCCGGGCTCGAAGCACGCCTGCCCAAAAAGCGCGGCCTGCTGGTCGCCCGCCACCCCGGCGATTTTTAGCCCGCGCAATTCCGGCACGGCGCTGACTTCGCCAAAGATTCCGCTGCTGGGCTTGACCTCCGGCAACACCGCGCGCGGGATGCGAAAGCGCGCGAGCAACTCTTCGTCCCATTGCCAGGCGTGGATATTAAATAACAACGTGCGCGAGGCATTGGAGGGATCGGTGGCGTGGACTTGGCCGCCGGTGAGTTTCCACAGCAGCCAGGAGTCCACGGTGCCGAAGCACAATTCGCCGCGTTCGGCGCGGGCCCGCGCGCCGGGCACCTGGTCAAGCAGCCAGGCGAGTTTCGTGCCGGAGAAATAGGGATCGAGGCGCAACCCCGTGCGGGCGCGCAGCCAGTCTTCCGGTATTTCGGGCGCGAGGGCGGCGCAGATGTCGGCGGTGCGGCGGTCCTGCCAGACTATCGCGGGGTGAACGGCCCGGCCGGTGGCGCGCTCCCAGAGCACCGTCGTTTCGCGCTGGTTCGTCACGCCCACCGCTGCGATTTCCTTCACCGTCAATTTCGCCGAACGCAAGGCCTCGAGCGCGGTGTCGCGCTGGGTGTTCCAGATATCCTCCGGGTCGTGCTCGACCCAACCTGGCTGCGGATAATGTTGAGAAAATTCTTTTTGCGCGACCGCGCGAATGGCGCCCGCATCGTCAAACACAATGGCGCGCGAGCTGGTCGTGCCCTGATCGAGGGCCAGCAGGAAACGGGGCTGGGGCATGACCCGAAGTTAAAACATTCAACGTCCAACTTCCAACCTTGAACGTTCACTCACCAAAAATAAACAGATACTAAATTATGGCCTATTTGAAATAGATGCAGCGAGCATCCTACTAAATTGCTCCGGTGTCCATCCTACCAAATCGGAAACTTGGCCATCACCAATTTCGACGATGCGATGCTGGCCGTCTGTCCGCTTAACCACATCTATCGAATAAAATCTACTTGGTATGCGCTTGGCGCATTCATTAACTATGGCAGGGACTCCCGGCGAGATCCCATGCGGCTGGCGATCGAGCACAAAATAGCGTTGTTCGGTCTCCGTAAAATAATTTTCAACCCGTCGAACACAGAAACCACCTTCAATCGTGCCACGAAAACGGCGCATTTCCGCAGCCACCATGGTGACTTGTTCCGGTTTTGAGATGCGAGAGCCAATCGAGGTTTTAAGTGACTTCACGTAGTCCTTAATGAAATATTCTGGCCAATCCAGCCTTCGTAATTCCAGCTCTAATTCACAATTTGAAGGATATACACGTGTCTCGGGCGTTAATTCACTTATGAGCGGGTACCAATTAGGCAGGTAATGCGTCGCAAGGTATGACTGCACGTCGGTAAAGGGTTCAACCCCGCAACCTAACAAGGCAGCGGTCAATGACTCATAGTCTGTGGCTGAAAGCATCCAACCGCGGTAGAGAATTTTAACGCCGTGTGGTAAGGGGGGAAATGGGCGAAAAGATCCGATTTGAAAATCTTCCAACGAGAAGAGAGACACGTTGAAGCCGACCAACCTAACAGCTTCCACCTCAGCCAAATATTGTTCGTCTGGCTGCTTTAGTCGCAGAGGATTGCTAGGGTAAAGTAGGTGTACTGGCATACGAATGATCAATTAATTTTCAAGTGTGGCATTCTCATCCAATTAATCCGCCACCAATCCCGCTTCCCCATCCGCGAAGCGGGCGCGGACTTTTTGGCCGGAGGTGAGTTGGGCGCGGCGGGTAAGGGGCGTGCCGGTGTGGTCCGAGAGGAGGACAAAGCCGCGGGCGAGCACGCGTTCGACGCCGGCGGCGGCGATGCGTTGTTCCAGTCCTTCGAGCCGGGCGCGTTCCACCGGCAGGCGGGCCACGGGCGAATGCGCCATGAGCGCGGCGGCGGTGTGATGCAGGGCGTCGCGGCGTTCATGGATGGTTTCGCGCAACTGCAAATGCATCCGTCCCGCGCAGTCATCCAGCCGCAAGTGCGCCTGTTCCATCCAGCGGCGCGGCGACACCGCCTGCCAGCGGTGCGCGTACAATTCCAAATCCGCCCGGCGCTGCTGCAACATGTTTTCGACAAAATTATGCAGGGCCAGCGCAAGGGTGGTGACGCCTTCGATTTGTTCGAGGTGTGCGCTGGAGATGAGTTCGGCGGCGGCGGAGGGCGTTTCCGCGCGGCGGTCGGCGGCGAAATCGCAGAGCGTGAAATCCGTCTCGTGTCCGACCGCGGAAATGACGGGCACCGGGCAGGTGGCGACGGCCCGCACCAGCGCTTCATCATTGAACGCCCACAAATCTTCCAGGCTGCCGCCGCCGCGCCCAATCACCAGGAGATCAAAAATCTTCAACCGCCCGGCGCGCGCCAGTTGCGCGGTCATCTCTGGCGCGGCTTCGCGGCCCTGCACTTTAGCAGGGAGAATGACGAGCTGGCCCGTCCACCCGCGCCGCCGCAAGATGCTGATAAAATCCCGCACCGCCGCGCCATCGGGCGAGGTGATGAAACCAATAATCCGCGGGCGGGTGGGCAGCGGGCGCTTCTTCGCGGCGTCGAACAAACCCTCGCCCGCGAGCTTCGCCTTGAGGCGGTCGAATTCCTGCCGCAGCCGGCCGATGCCATCTTCGAGCACGAACCGCACGACGAGCTGGTACGCGCCGCGCGGCTCGTAAATCGAGATTTGCCCGTAGGCGAGCAATTGCATGCCCTCGCGCAATTCCAATTCCGTGCGCATCGCGCTGCCGCGAAAAAACACGCACGGCAACTGGCTGTCCGCATCCTTCAGCGTAAAATAAACATGGCCGCTGGCCTGGCGGCGCAGGTTCGAGACCTCGCCGCGAATCCAAATCTCCGGCACCGCCGCTTCGAGGACGGATTTGAGGCGGCGGGTGAGTTCGCCGACCGTCAGCACGCGCGCGGGATCAAGCGCCGGAGTGGGGGCCGGGAGTTTCATCGGAAGTGGGCGGCTGTTGGGCGGCGTCGCGGGCGCGGCGGGTGTTGTACATCGTCTTGGCGATGTGCGCGAGGAGGGTCATCGCCACAATGACGCAAATTCCGACAATGAGCAATCCGCTGTCGCCTTTGAACAGGGCGTCACCCGCGACCACGAAGCCGGTGGCAAAGAGCATTTGCGGCGGCAGCGAATAGCAAAAATACGGGCGAAACGGAATGCCCGCCACGGCGAGCAAAAGATTTTGCACAATCAGCGGCGGGCCCGGCAGCACGCGCGTGAGGATGACCAGCCGCCAGATTTCTCCCGGCGGCACCTCCGGCAGGCGGAGATTGCGCCGCCCCAGCCAGCGGGTGATTGGCCCGCGGAGCCATTGCGCGCCGATGACATACCCGAAGGCAATGTTCAGCGCCAAGCCCAGCCAGCTCCAGATCAAGGGCGACCACCACGAACCGCCGCTTTTTTGTCCGTAGGCCGCGGCCGCCGCGAGATACAGCAGCGAACTCGGGATGCCAAAGTACGGCAGAATTGCGAAGCCCAGCACGAACACCAGCGGATGCACCGACGCGCACCAGGTGGTCACCATATTCATCCCGTCCTTGATTTGCGCCACGCTTACATTTTGCAGCAGGAACCAACCGGCAAATGCCGCCAGGAACAAGCCGAGCAGGGCCAGCACGAGGTGCTGGCGAGTGAGGCGCAGGGCGGAAAGCGAGGGCATGGGAGGGGCGCGACGGTAGCAAAGCGGCGGTTACGCTGTCGAACGCATAAACCTTCGGGCATTATTTCAACCAAGGTGGAGCGAGCACTCCGTGCTCTCCTTTAGATGAGAAAAGCGCGCACGCCTTCGACGATGCTGAGCCCCGAAGCGCGCGCGTTCCACGTTATAAAATCTCCCGCGCAAAAATAATCGCGCTGGGTTCGCGCCGGCCCTGGCCGAGGCGGCGGGCGATGCGCCAGCCCGACGGCACCGCGGGCACGTATTCGCCCGGCGCTTCGCACACAAGCCGCACGTCACCCTCGGGCGCGAGCCAGGCCAGTGCGCGGTCAATCAATTCCGCGCCCCGCGCGGGCACCAGCGCGTAGGGCGGGTCGATGAAAATGAGCTCAAATTTTTCGTCCACAGCGGGCTGCCAGCGAAAGGCATCGTGGGCCGTGCCCCGACCCAGCGCCTCCGGTGCGGGCGCGCCGAGCGATTTGGCGACGGCGGCGAGATTGGCGTGGATGGCGGCGATGGCGGCGGAACTTTGATCCACCCACGTGACATGGGCCGCGCCGCGGCTCAAGGCCTCGAGTCCGTACGCGCCCGTGCCTGCGAACAAATCAAGCACCCGCGCCTCCACCACTGTTGCGCCCAGCGACGAAAAAATCGCGGAACGCAGCGCGCCAGTCGAAGGCCGCAGGTCGCCCCGCTTGGGCAGTCGCAATTCGATGCCGCGCGCGCGGCCGCCAGTGATACGCATGAGAACGAAGGGAAAAGTTTTGGACAGAATTAACAGAATTTAGGGAATTTTTTCCAGAACCATCCCTTAGATTTTCAATTCTGTAAATTCTGTCTAATAAACGTTTTTTATTTCCCGGCAAAGCGCGGGCGGGTGGGAGAGAAAAAGGACAAATCGTGGGCGCTGCGGCCCGCCAGGCTGAGGTCCGCGAGAATTTCGCCGATGGCCGGGACGAATTTGAAACCGTGGCCGGAAAAGCCGGCGGCGAGCGTCACGGCGGGCCGGTGCGGGTGCGGACCGAGCACAAAATGCTCATCCGGGCTCAATTCGTAAAGACAAACCGACGCGCGCCGGACTGCGCCTACGAGGCCCGGGAGATAGCGTTCGATGTGTTCATGCAAGGCCGTGATTTCTTCAGGCGAAATGACGCGACGCACGGCATCCGGGTCGCAGGGCTCGTGGCGATTGTGGAAGGCGAATTTCCAGGCGGCGTCCGGGGCCGCGGGGTCGGCTGGCGGCAGACCATAGAATAAAGTGCCGTCCTTGGTTTCAATGAAGACGACCGGCGCGGGCCGGTCCGGTGGGAGTGCTTCCGGGCGGGCGGCGAACCACGCCTGCACGACGCGGCGGGGTCGCAGTTCCAGGCCGCATTCGGCGAGGGCCGCGCCGCTCCACGCACCGGCGCAAAAAATTAATTTTCGTGCGCGATAAATTCCCTTTTCCGTTTCCAGGGCGACGCCGGCGCCGTGCGGTTCATCGGTTACGCGGCGAACTTTTTCGCCGAAATGCAAGGTCGCCCCGGCGGCTTGGGCCAAAGCCAAGTGTGCATGAATCGAATCTTCCACCCGCACGGCGCCCGCGCGCGGTTCGAAAAATCCCACCTGGCCGGCGTCGGCCCGTAGCGTTGGGAAAAAATCGGTTAACACGGTGGCGGTGAGCTCGCGATACGGCAGGCCGTGTTGCCGCGCGCTGGCGAGGCAGCCTTGGTGCACGGCCGAGTGCGGCCAAGTGACCATCAAGATTCCACAGCGCCGAAACAGCGGTCGCTGCGCCGCGGCCTCGAGTTCTTCCCAGAGCCGGCCCGCCCGCAGCGCCAGAGGCACATAGCTGGGATGCTCGAAGTAGGCTTCGCGATACACGCGCCATTCGCCATGTGAGGAACCGAGCGCATGGACAGGCGCGAATTGTTCCAGGCCGAGCACTTTTACGCCCCGCCGGGCGCAGTGCCACGCGGCCGCGCTGCCCACGCCGCCGAGGCCGAGCACCGCCACGTCGTAAATGGCACCGGACGAATTCATCGGCCATCGCCTGCGCGGCAAAAGGTTTTCACGGGACCTGGAAATCCGCCGGGACTTTGACGAGCGGCACGGAGGAGAGGGTCACGAACGCGCCCGCGGGCACGTCCACCGTCGCCACCGAATCGTGTTGCTCGACCGGTTCGGGCAGGGGTGAGTTTTCGTGATACGGATCGGCGAGTTCGCCGAATTGCAGGGCAAAGGACAGGCCAGTCAGGGTGACGCGCCGCGGTTGCATGGAGCGGTTGAGCAGCACCACCGTTTCGCGGCCATCGTCGGCGTGAAACGCGGTGGTGAGCAGGTCCGCGTCGCTGGATTCCGCGCCGATGCGCACCATGCCGCGCTGGATGTGCCGGGAATACGCGCCGAAGACGCGCAGCATGTCCGAACTGGCCACGGGCGTCAGGTCGTGGCTGGTGTCCACCCGGAAGAGCATGCGCGTCCAGCCAAAGGAAGGCTCGGGCACGTGCATCAGCAGCCAGCAGTAGAGGACGGCGCGGGCGTCGGCCAGCGTGAGGTCCTGATGAAAAACCTGGCCCATCGCAAGGGCCACGCGGTAGCTGTCGCTTTGCCAGGCGTTGCCATTGACGCAGACTTCCATCGAGAGGAAATCCTTGCCGTCCGTCGTCTCCTTGAAGCGCGCAAAGAGCGGCGCATTGCGGTCGGCGTCGCGGAAATTGTCCTGCACATCGTAGATGTTCGATGCCGCAAAATCAATCAACGGCCAGATGCCGGCCTGATGATGTTCGAGCGCAAACGCCGCTCCCTGCGCGAGGCGTCCGGCGTCGGCCATATTGATTTTGACGGCGGCAAACCCGGCGGCGTCGAGTTTCTGGCGCAGTGCGGGCAGCATCGCGGCGAGCGCTTGCGGGGAGGGGCACAATTCATTTTGCACGCCGACGATGGCTGGGGGCGCGCCGGCCTTGGCGGCGGAAGCCTGGCAATAGGCCACGACTGCATCCGCATACAAGGACGGGTTCGGGTCAAAGGTGGTGGGGCCGCGGGTGCCGCTGTTGGGAAGCATCCAGGAGGGCAGCCGCCAAAATCCGAACCACGTCTGGCCACCCAACGCCAGCACGGCGCGGTTGTAGGCGAAGTCGCTGGTTTCGGTGTCGTTCGGATTATCGCCGTAGTAATGCGGCACCGCGGCGGCGGAATTGTCGAAATTGGAAAAGTCGGGCTTGAGTTGGACGCCCACGGGGTATTCGCGCTGGATGAGGAGATTGTAGCTTGCCAAAAGGCTCCACCATTGTTTGCGGCCCTCGTCACTGAGGCGGCGGTAGGAGAGGGGGCTCGTCATGCCGCCAAAACCAATAATAGCCTGATGCCGGTCCGCTGGGTTCAGCACGACTTTCGCGGGCGCGGTCGGCGGGCTCAACATTTTGCCCACGGCGAGGCCGCCGTTGCCGTACCACTGGAGCTGGTGTTGTTGTAATTCGAGCAGGCAGGGCAGCTCCAGCAGGACGTGGTGGCCGGCGCGCACGGTCAGCGAAAAATGACGGTCAATGCTCACCGTCAGCGAGGTCAGGTTGCCGGGCAGCGGCGCATTGGCGCGGCTCCATTCCTCCTCGGGGAAGCGCGGGGTGTTGCCGGGCGTCGTCAGGGGGTCGTTCACATAGAAACCGTAGGAATCATAATAACGCTGGGTTACGACGACCTCCTTTTGATCGAGTTGGACAGTGACGCCGCCGCGCGGCCCGGTGAAAATCCAGCGCAAGGCGCTCGCGTCCGGCGCGAACTTGTCAAACACCAGCGTGCGCTCAAACAGGCCGGGCAGCCATTCGTTGAAAAACACCGGCCGGTCCATGCCGCGAAAGCCGCCATAGGCGTTGATTTTGTCGCCGCCCTCGCCGAAATGAAACGACGTCGGGCCGGCATCGGCGTCGGCTGCGCGGGTCACGGGTTGCGCGTGCAAGACCGTCGCGGCGGCAGTCAGGAAGAGCGGCAGCCAGAATCGCGGCGGGCAATGGGGCGCTAGTTTCACGCGGGGGCACCGGACCGAAGGGGCGGTAATCCAAGCCGGTGGACTGCGGAAGCCGGGATGGGGGGCGGTTGGGAACGGGCTAGGCAAAATCGCCCAAGGGGGCAGGCTTTTCAATCCAATTATCATTGCAGGTCAGGCGAGGCGATGCCCCTCAAAGGCACCCGCTTTTAAGGCTTGCCGGGGTCGGGCGTGATTCCCATGATTACCGGTTTCCATTCATCCCACTCCTCGGAGAACGACATCATGGCCGGCTTTGCTATCGCCCTTTTCACCGTCATCCTGCTGCTGGTTTGCCTCTTCATGGTGATCATCATCCTGATGCAGCGCTCGAGCGCCAATGCCGGCATGGGCACGGCCCTGGGCGGCGGCGCCGCAGAGTCCGTTTTCGGCGGCGAAACCGCCAATGTGCTGTTGAAGAACACCGTCATCGTTGCGGTGCTGTTTTACCTGCTTTCCATGGGGCTTTATCTCGGTGAGCTGGCCCATTACCGCTCCAGCAGCACGTCGAACATGCTTCTGCCGCCGGCGGTCGGCGCGCATCCGGCTAGCTCGAATTCTTCGTCCCCAAATCCGCTCGCGGGAAAGACTCCTGCACCCGCGACTGCTCCTGTCCCGGTGAAATTTGATCCGAAGGCGGGCAATGCGACCACCGCTCCGGCCACGACGGCCCCGGCGGCCACCACTTCGGCCAGCACGACGACGACTCCGGCCGCGGCGCCTGCGGCCCCCGCCGCGGTGACCACGACCTCCAGCGCTCCGGCGTCGGCCCCCGCCGCGCCCGCGCCGGCTCCCTAATGCGCTTTTTTTTGCGGAATTGGCTTATCGGCCCCTTGTGGCTGGCGGCCCTTTCCGCCGCTGCCCAGCCCGGGCATGACCCGGGTTTGCCGGGCGCCTCCACGCTCAGCCCGGCCGAAGGTTTGGCTCATCTGGAAGATTTTCGTCACGCGCGGCTGAAGGGCGATTTTTGCCTGCGGTTTGACTTGATTCACTATCCGCGCGGGAAAGAGGAAATCCATTTTGACGGCGTCGCCTGGGGCACCTGGACGGATGCCGGCCCGCTCACGCGTTTTCAACTTCGCCCCGCCGATCCCAAGGCCACGACTCCGCCCGACCCAGCCAAGCGCGACGCAAGCACTTGGGAATGGCTCGTGCAAAACGGTCCCAAGCCGCATGTGTGGGTGCTCGCGCCCGGCGCCACCACCGCCCGCGAAATCCCCTCGGCGGAATGGCGTCAGCCCCTTTTTCCAGGCACGGTTTATTCGCCGTTCGATTTGCTCCTGCCCTTTGTGTACTGGGACAAGTTCGAGTACGAAGGCCCGAAATACCTGCACGGACGCGTCACCGATTATTTTGTGATGCTGCCGCCCGCGGACGCTTCGCCGAATACGCCGGTCGTCCAGACTTCGCCCGCTGCGATCACGCCCGCGAACATTTCGGCAACACCCGCGACCGGCAATGTCCCCGTGCGCATTGCACTCGATCGCACTTACAAAGTGCTGATGAACGCCAACCAACTGGACGCCCAGCGCAAGCCTCTGCGTGAATTTCAAGTCCTCGGCCTCACGCCCATCAAGGACGAATGGACGTTCACGCAATTGGACCTGCTCGACGCCGTGGGTCGCGACCACGACCGCTTTGACATCACGGAAATGGTCACCGGCCTGCACCTCGACCCGGCCCTGTTTACACCTTCTCATCTCGCCACGCCCGCGCCCTTGCCCGCGAATGCCAGCTGGACGAGGTTGTGAGGAAGCGCGGAAAGAAGTTGGAAACTGGAAGTTGGAAGAGGGGATTTGATCGTTTCCGGGATTCTCCGAGGCTTTGCAGAATATTATTCCAGCCTTGCCGGGGTCGGAATAATTAACGATATTAGGCGCGTGACCGCCCTCGAAATCATCGAGCAGATCAAACAACTTCCCCCGGTGGAAAAGGGGAAGGTGGCGGAGTTTGTGCGCGCTGATACCGTGCGCTATGCGAAAGACGAGGATGCCCTTCGCGCCGCCGAAGCCGTGTTCACCGAGCATCCGGAGCTTTTCCGCCAGCTTGCGCGATGAAGGAGCCGTTGTTCCTCACGCCTGCCCAAGTGGAGGGTTTCCACCGCCGCGCGCTGGAACTGTTTGGCGGCTTGGATGGCCTGCGTGACCGCAATGCCTTCGAGAGTGCCGTGGCCCAGGCCCAAAACGTTTACTGGTACGCTGATGGCGATCTTTATGCCATCGCCGCCGCCTACGGTTTTTATCTGGCCCAAGCTCAAGCCTTTCTTGATGGCAACAAGCGCACCGCGGCCGCCGCCATGCTGACCTTTCTTAAGCTTAACGGGGTGGACACAAGCCACGATCTTTTCTCACCACTCTTGCAGGCCATGCTGGCGATCGCGAATCACAGGCTCGATCGCGACGGCCTTGCCGCCGCCCTGCGTAAATTGTTGCCCTAAGGGCCGGCGCGCAACTGGCTCCTGACAGCCGTCACGAATAAGCCAAAGTAGCGATGGCTACGCGGCCTGCAAGGGGGAGCACCGGAGGACTTGAGTCAGTGCCCACTTTCGCCGTAAGCGCAAAAGAGGCACTCCAATAAACGCTTTAACCAGAATCATTTCCTTTCAATTGTGCAAATCTGCGCAATCTGTGGAAAGCCCTCTTCTCTTTCGCTTTCTGCGTGCATCTGCGTCCTCTGCGGTTAACTCCCCTTCTTTGCTCGCCGGGAAATGATGTTGCCTAAAGCGGCGAATTGGCGACGATGGACGCTTTTCCGCTTTTACCTACGACCCATGCCGCACGCCATGCAGGAACCTGGATTATCCATCTGGGCGCGCCAGATCGCGCCGTCACCGACTTTGGCTGTGGACGCCAAGGCCAAGGCCCTGCGCGCCGCGGGCAAGGATGTCTGCGGTTTCGGCGCGGGCGAGCCGGACTTTGACACGCCGGAATTCATCAAAGAGGCCGCCATCAAGGCCCTGCGCGACGGCCATACGAAGTACATTCTCTCCGCCGGCCTGCCCGCGCTGCGCGCTGCCATTGCCGCCTCCTGCCGCGAACGCGGTTTTGGCGACGTGAAGGATTCGCAGGTCATCGTCAGCCCCGGCGGCAAATTTTCCTGTTATCTCGCCATCATGGCGGTGGTTTCGCCGGGCGACGAGGTCGTCGTGCCCGCGCCGTACTGGGTCAGCTACCCGGAAATGGTGAAGCTCGCGGGCGGCACGCCGAAGTTTGTTTTGGCCGGCGACGAGACGGGTTTCCGCATCACCCCGGCGCAATTGCGGGCGGCCATCACCCCGCGCACGCGCCTCGTCATCCTCAACAGCCCGTCAAACCCGACCGGCGCGGTGTACCCGCGCGCGGAACTCGAAGCGCTGGTGAAAATCTGTGTCGAGGCCGGCGTGTACATTCTCTCCGACGAGATTTACGAGCACCTCGTTTACGAAGGCACGCACTCGAGCCCGGCGACTTTTTCGCCGGAGGCTGCGCGACTCACACTCACCGCTTCGGGTTTTAGCAAAAGCTACGCGATGACCGGCTGGCGTCTCGGGACGCTCGTGGCCCCGCCGAAAGTGGCGAAGGCCGTCGAAGATTTGCAGAGCCAGATGACCTCGAACGCCACGTCGTTTGCCCAGTATGGCGCGCTGGCGGCGATGCAGCACCCGGAGCAATCCCGCACGGCCATCGAAGGCATGGTCAAGGTTTTCAACCGCCGCCGCCTGCGTTTGTGGGAGGGACTCAACGCCCTGCCGGGAGTGCGCTGCGTGCGGGCCGAGGGCGCGTTTTATCTTTTCCCGAACGTGCGCGGACTGGGTTTGGATTCGGGCGAATTCGCCTCGCGTTTGCTCGAAGAGGAACTTGTGGCGCTCGTGCCCGGCAACGCCTTTGGCGCGGACGACTACGTGCGCCTCAGTTACGCCACGTCGGATGCGGTCATTGAAAAAGGCCTCGAACGCCTCGGGCGCTTTTGCACCCGCCTGGCCGAATCCGCCCAACCGGCGGGAGCGCAGGCGTAGATTTTTTCGCGCCCAAAATAATCACGCTGTTCCGCCGCAAATTTTTTCTCTCCAAAAATAAATCTCCATGCCCTACCAGCACGTCACGCCCCCCGCCGGGGATCACATTTCCATCAAAAACGGTCAGCTGCAAGTGCCGGACCGTCCGATTCTGCCCTTCATCGAGGGCGACGGCACCGGCCCCGACATTTGGCGGGCATCGCAGCGCGTGTTCGACGCCGCGGTCGCGAAGGCCTACGGCGGCAAAAAGAAGATATCGTGGTTTGAAGTGCTGGCGGGTGAAAAAGCGTTTACGAAGCAGAAGGACTGGCTGCCCGCCGACACGCTCGAGGCGTTTCGCGAATTTCACGTCGGCATCAAGGGCCCGTTGACGACGCCGGTCGGCGGCGGTATCCGCTCGATCAACGTCGCGTTGCGCCAAGAACTGGATCTTTATGTGTGCCTGCGCCCGGTGCGTTATTTCCAGGGCGTCGAGAGCCCGGTGCGCCGGCCCGAGGATGTGGACATGGTGATTTTCCGCGAAAACACCGAGGATATTTATGCCGGCATCGAGTACGCCGCCGGCACGCCCGAGGCCGCGAAGATGCTCGCGTTTTTGGAGAAGGAGTTTCCGAAGGGTTTTGCGAAGGTGCGTTTCGGCTCCGCTGAAAAATCCACGGCCTGGCAAAAGGCGCTCGAGGGCATCGGCGCGCCCAAGCGCAATGTGGACGTACAAGTCGGGATCGGCATCAAGCCGGTCAGTTACCTCGGCACGGAGCGCCTGGTGCACAGCGCCATCGGCTACGCCATCAAGGAAAAGCGCAAGAATGTGACGCTCGTCCACAAGGGCAACATCATGAAGTTCACCGAGGGTGGCTTCCGCGACTGGGGTTACAAGGTCGCCAAAGAATTTTATGGGGCAGTTGAAATCGACGGCGGTCCGTGGTGCAAAATCCCCGAAGGCAAACCCGGCGCGGGCCTCATCATCAAGGACGTGATCGCCGACGCCTTCCTCCAGCAGATTCTCACCCGCCCGAAGGACTACGAAGTCATCGCGACCCTCAACCTCAACGGCGACTATATTTCGGACGCGCTGGCGGCGCAAGTGGGCGGCATCGGCATCGCCCCCGGCGGCAATCTCAATTACGTCACCGGGCACGCGGTGTTCGAGGCCACCCACGGCACCGCGCCCAAGTACGCCAACCTCGACAAGGTCAATCCTGGCTCCGTCATCCTCTCTGGCGAAATGATGTTCCGCTACATGGGCTGGAACGAAGCCGCCGACGCCATCATGCGCGGGCTGGAAAAAGCCATCGCGGACAAAGTCGTTACCTACGACCTCGCGCGCCTCATGCCCGGCTCGAAGGAAGTGAAATGCTCCGAGTTTGCCACGGCGATGATCGAGCGGATGTAGAGGTGGGGTGGATGCAAGACGCGATGGCAAGCTCACACTGGAGCCTGCCGTGCTGACCGTTGCCGCCGCTGGGCGCGAAACATTTTTCGCCAAGCCACGATTTTCCGCATTCGATTGGGATTTCGGCGGCCGTCCAGCACGGCTATGATGAGGCACCGCTCCGGCTCTTGCAGGAAATAAATAATGTAGTAGGATTGTTTGAGAATCGCTTTTTGAATAGGGCCGAGCGCGAGGGAAAACGAATCTGGGGCAGATGCAATTAGGCCGACCGCATCCTCGTATTTTTTCAAAAAATGCGCCTTCCCGTCCAATCTCCACGACTGATAATGGGCCGCGGCGGCGATCAAATCGTCGGCGGTTTCCGGCAACGCCACTATGGGCTTGCCCGTCGCGACGCCCGAACCCGGCGCATTAGCTCGCTGTGGGTAATCGGCTTGCTCTTGCGGGATTTATAGTCGGCCAGCCGCTGGCTCAAGATGCGCTTGTACTCTCCCGACAGCGGGAATTCTTCTTCGACCGCCACAGAGGCCCACAGGCGGTCGGCAATTTCCATGCGCTTGCGCGGCGGTAACTGGAGGAGGCCCGGCATGACTGCTCGTGGCATGGCCTCAATCCTGCAAAGATACTTGCCGCATGGCAAGATTGACTTCGAGGCGTCCCGGCAGAATCTGGCCCCGGAGCAATGTAAACTGAGGTTGCATTTTTCCTTTAGCATTTAACATTTATCCTCTAGCGTGTCCGCTTCCCCATGCAGGTATCTGTCGTCGTCCCCGTCTATAATGAGGAGCGCACCGTCGCCGTCCTGTTGCGGCGCGTGCTCAATGCCGGGCTAAACTTGCGCGAAATCGTCATCGTGGACGATTGCTCCACCGATGCCACGCGCGAGCGCATTGCTGAGGTGGTCGCGACCGACCCGCGGGTGCGGCTGATCAAACACGAGAAAAATGCCGGCAAGGGCGCGGCCATGCGCACCGCGTTTGCGGCGGCGCAGGGCGAAATCGTCGTGGTGCAGGATGCCGACCTCGAATACGACCCGGCCGAACTGCCGCGCCTGCTCCAGCCCATTTACGAAGGCTCGGCGGATGCCGTATTTGGCTCGCGTTTCATCGGCGGCGGCGCGCATCGGGTGCATCTTTTCTGGCACATGGTGGCGAACCAAATGCTCACGCTGTTGTCCAACATGTTCACCAACCTCAACCTCACGGACATGGAGTGCTGCTACAAGGCGTTCCGGCGCGAGATTCTGCAAAAAATCACGCTCGAGGAAAATCGTTTCGGCTTCGAGCCGGAGATCACCGCGCGCGTGGCGCGCCAGAAGGTGCGCGTGTATGAGGTGGGCGTTTCCTATTTTGGCCGCACCTATGCCGAGGGCAAGAAAATCGGCTGGAAGGACGGCGTGCGCGCCCTCTACTGCATCGTAAAATACAGTTTCTTCCGGTGAACCACGAACTCCCACCCGGCCCGCCGACCCTGCCGTGGTGGCGTCGCCCGGTGGTTTGGCTGGCCTTGGTGATTGTGGCATATGGCGGTGGTTATTTAATTTGGTATTTGGGCACGCCGCTGGGCCGCGCGCCGCAATTGGACGGCCGCGAAAATCTCGCCCTCGCCGCGCAAATCGCCGATGGCACCTTGCCGCAAGAACCGTTTTACCGCGCGATGCTTTATCCGGCGGTGCTCGCAGTGCCTTTGTTCCTCGGCTGGCCGGCAGAATCGCTGCCCGCGCTGGCCGCTGTTTTCGGGCTGTTTTGCCATTTTGCGGCGACGCTGGCGGTGGCGTGGCTGACGCTGCGCCTGTGGTATGGACCGCGGGCCAAAGCGGCGGCGATGCTGGCGGCGGCCTTGTGGGGGCTGAATCCGGTCGCATTATTTTATGCAGTGGATGTGCTTGATATTACCTTCGCCCTCGCCCTGCTTTTAGGTGGCTGGGTGCTGCTGGCGTGGGCCGAAGATAGATCGCGGGAGGCGATTTTCGGGGGTTTGCTTTTGGGCTTGGCCGTCGCAACGCGGCCCAATTTTCTGCCCGTTGTGCTGGTCGCCCCGTTCGCACGGGCGTGGTTTTTGGGCCCGTGGAAACCGGAATGGAAGGACATGCTCGGCTGGGTGGGGGCGGGCGCGGTGCTGCTGGCGCTCGGCTTGTTGCAGTGGGCATGGGCGGGCGAATTTCGGATTTTGCCGTGGCAGGGCGCGTATAATTTCTACGCCGCGAACACCGGTCGCGCGAATGGCCGCTATTACACGCAGGAGGTTTTTCTCGGCCATATTCCGCCCGGTGAAAATCCGGCCCGGTTGGTCTCTGAATATCTTTACGCCAAGACCACCGGGGCGCAGCCGCCATATTCCATTGCCGCGATGGACGGCTACTGGCGGGCGCAGGCGACGTCGTCGCTCAGCAGCAATCCGGGCGCTTGGCTGCATTTGCTGGCACGCAAGGCCTATTATCTCGGCAACGATTTTGATCAGTACAACAACAAGACTTTTTCCTGGCACCAGGAACAGTCGCCGTGGCTGCGCTGGAATCCCTTGGGGTGGGGAATATTGTTGGTGCTGGCCGCCGGTGCAATTCCCGCAGGATTAATGCGCAATCGGTCGGGCGTGGCGGGAGTGCTGCTGGTTTTTTTTACCTACGGTGCGGGCGTGTTGTTGTATTATGCGAGCGGGCGCTTCCGCCTGCCGCTGGCGCCGTGGTTGTGCGTGTTGGCCGGCGGGTGGGTGGTGGGGTGGCCGTACTTTTTCGATTCCAACTGTGCCAGGGTGCGGCGGTTGGTGGCGGCTACGGTAATTCTGATGAGTGGCGCCGGCGTTTTGGCTTTTTCCAATTTTCTCAGCGCGCGCGATCATTCCACTTACATCCAGGATGAAATGCTGGTGGCCTCGGCGGCGACGGACGTCGGCGACGATGGCTTGGCGCTGGCCCACGCGCAAAAGGCCCTCGCGCTCGATCCCGCCCGCCCCGATGCCCGCCGGTTGTTTTTGCTCTGCTCGTTCAATCTCGCGCTCGCCGGAGCGGCGGACGCCGACTCTCCAAAACGCTGGGGGGAAATGAAGCCCCTGCTCAACGGCCTGGAATTGAACGATGCATCCCTCGCGCTCATCGCGGGCGTGGCGTTTTGGAAAACCGGTGACCCCACCCAAGCGGAACAACTCTGGCAGGCGGGCGCGCAGCAATTCGGTCCGGCCTCGGCTCCGGCGCAGGCCTTGGCTGCGGCCCTCACGTTGCGCGGCGCAGCCCCGGCGGATTCGCCGCCGGCCAGCCCGGATTTTCTGCATTACCTGCAAAACCGCGCGCCGTGAAGCGGCTTACTTTTTTGCGACGCACCAGTTGGGCGGATTTTGCATTTCGGGGCGCAGCACGCCGATGAACGGCAGATTGCGGTAGCGCTCGGCAAAATCCAGCCCGTAACCGACGACGAAATGATCGGGAATCGTGAAGCCCACCCAGTCCGGCTTCACGCGCGTCTGCCGGCGGTTTTGTTTGCTCAGCAGCACACAAGTGTTGAGCGACGCCGGCTTTTGCGCCCGCAGCACGCGGGTGACTTTGGCGAGCGTGTTGCCGGTGTCGAGAATGTCGTCGATCAACAGCACGTGGTGGGCGGTGAGATCGAGCCGGATTTGGTCGATGATTTCCGGCTCGGTCACGGGTTTGTCCTCGTTTTTGTAGGATGACACGCGCACGCAGTCGAGGCGCACGTTGGCGTCGATTTTGCGCAGCAGGTCGGCGGCAAACATGATGGCGCCGTTGGTGACGCAGATGACGTAAATCTCCTCGGCGCCGAGTTTTTTGTAAAGGGCCATCAACTGGCCGCCCAGTTCGAGGACGCGCAGGCGGATTTGTTCTTCAGTGACGAGAATCTGGGAAATATCTTTATGCATGGCAGGAGGCCGGCGAGGGAAAAGGAAAGAATAGCGCAGCGAGGGTCGAGGGGGACCCGGGGCGCATCCCTTGAAAACACCGTTTCGACCCCCTCCCTGTCAACGTTGTTTGCGCCGGATAATTGTCCTAATTTGAAACGGCGCGCTGAGGGCAGCGCACCCTACCTAAAGCATTTGCCTGGGGTAGGGCGGGCTGCCCTCAGCCCGCCGTCTTGTTTCCGGTGAAATTAAGGCACTCCTTGCGCCGGGCGGCCCGTTCAAGCCCGGCGATTCGCTTTGACTCGGGCGGGCGCGGCTCTTTTCTCTGACGGTGATGATTGCCGTGCGCGTGGAAAACCTGGTCAAGCGTTTCGGGACAACCGTGGCGCTCGACCACGTCAATCTGGTCATTGAGCCCGGCGAATTGTTCTTTCTGCTGGGGCCCAGCGGTTGTGGCAAGACCACGCTGCTGCGCTGCCTGGCGGGTTTTTGTCTTCCCGAGGAGGGCCGGGTGCTTTTCGGCGACGACGATGTCACGCGGCTCGAGCCCCACCTGCGCCATACGGGCATGGTGTTTCAGAATTATGCCCTGTGGCCGCATTTGGACGTGTCCGACAACGTGGCCTTCGCGCTGCGCCAGCAACGCCGCCCGCGGGATGAAATCGCGCGCCGGGTGCGCGAGGCGCTGGCGTCCGTGCACATGGAGGAATACGCGGAGCGCAAGATTCACCAGCTTTCGGGCGGCCAGCAGCAACGCGTGGCCCTGGCGCGCGCGCTCGTTGCCCGGCCTCGTTGCCTGTTGTTGGATGAGCCACTATCAAATCTTGACGCGAAATTGCGCCACGACATGCGCCAGGAAATTCGGCGCGTGTGCAAGGACTCCGGCCTCACCGCGATTTATGTGACGCACGATCAGAAGGAGTCGCTGTCCATCGGTGACCGGCTGGCGGTACTCTCCAACGGGCGGGTGCGGCAACTCGGCACGCCGCGCGAGGTTTACCGGCGTCCGCGCGACAAATTCGTGGCGGATTTCATCGGCGAGACGAATCTTCTCGAAGGCGAAATTGTCCGCGCGGGGGCGGGCGAGGCCTTCGTGCGCACCGCCGTGGGTGATTTTCAAGGCGTGCTGGCGGACCCGGCCGCCACTCCGGCGCCGGGCACGCGCGTGACTTTGTCCATCCGGCCGGAGTGCCTGCGGCTCGTCAGCGAACCGGCGGACGAAAACACGCTCACCGGCACCATCGGCAGTTTCGCGTATTACGGCGAAGTGGCGCACTACGAATTTGAGGCGGCCGCCGCGGCGGGCCGCACGTTGGCCGCGCCTGTGCGCCTGCGCATTTCGGAAATCAATCCCCGGCACCTGGCCACCACCCAGGGCAAACTCCAATATGCCTGCGCCGATCCCGACGACGTCGTGGTGCTCGCGGAGTAGTCCTTTGCCTCGATGCGTGAGAAGCTGATCATCCCGCTGCTGATTGCCGTGGTGGTGGGCCTGCCCCTCGCCCTGCGCCATCACGACGCCCCGCCCGCGCACGCGGACGACACGCTGGTGATCATCGGCCCGCAGACCAATGCGGTGCGCGATGAATTTACCCGCGCGTTTCGCGACTCCTGGCGCCAGCAGACTGGCCGCGAGGTCGCGCTCGATTGGCGCACCGTCGGCGGCGCGAGCGACATCACGCGCTACCTCAACTCCACCTACACGGGTGTCTTTCGCAATTATTGGGAAAATGAATTGCACCGCCCGTGGAGCGCCGCCGTCGAGCAGGGTTTTGCGAACCCGCGCCTGACGCCCGACGCCGTCCCGCCGGCCGGCGCCGACGCCAAACAGCGCGCGGAATTTGCCGAGGCGGTGGCCGCCCGCCAGGCCTTTCTCGCCAGCAATCTCAGCGTGGGCATCGATGTTTTTTTCGGCGGGGGCAGTTATGATTTCAGCCAACAGGCGGCGCGCGGCCAGCTTGTGGCCAACGGCGTCGAGCAGCGGCATCCCGACTGGTTCACACCGGCCATTTTCCCGCTCGAATTCGCGGGCGAGGCGCTACGCGACGCACAGGGCTGCTGGGAAGGCACCGCGCTCTCCACCTTCGGCCTTATTTTTAATCGAGACCGTTTGCAGGCGGTGAATTTTTCCGGCGAGCCCACGCGCTGGGCGGACCTTACGGATCCGCGTTTTGCCGGGGCCGTGGCCCTGGCCGATCCGACCCAAAGCGCCTCGAACGCCAAGGCCTTTGAAATGATTGTGCAACAGCAGATGCAGCAAAGCGTCGCGGCGGCCGGCAACGCCACGACGCCTTCCCTTGCGGCGCTCGCGGCCGGCTGGCAGGCGGGGATGCAACTCATCCAGCTCGCCTCGGCCAACAGCGCGTACTACACGGATTACGCGGCCAAGCCCAACCTCGATGTCGCCGCGGGTGACTGCGCCATCGGCATGTCCATCGACTTTTACGGACGGATGGAGGAGGAGACGATTATCCAGCGCAATCCCACCGATCCCGCCCGCGCGCACCGTTTCGGCTACCTGATGCCGCGCGGCGGCTCGTCGCTGTCGGCGGACCCGATTGGGCTGTTGCGCGGCGCGCCGCATCCCGACGTGGCCCGCGCGTTTATTGATTTTGTGCTCTCGGTCGACGGGCAGAAATTGTGGAATTTCCGGCCCGGCACGCCCGGCGGCCCGGCCACCCATGCGCTGCGCCGCTCGCCGATTCGCCGCGATCTTTATGACCCGGTGTGGCGGCCCTACCTTTCCGATCCCGACGTTTTGCCCTACGAGGAAACGGGCGATTTCGTGTATCACGCAAGCTGGACGAGCCCGGTTTTTTCCGAACTCCGGTTCGTGATCAAAGCCGCGTTCATCGATCCGCATCCGGAATTGGCGGCGGCCTGGTCGTCCATCCAGCGGGCCCGCGCCGAAGGGCGGACCGCAGCGGCCACGGCCGCGCTCGCCAAATTGCAGGATCTAACGGCGATTGATTATGCCGCTGTGAATGGCCCGATCAAAACCGCGCTCGCAGGCGGCCCGCTGGGACGGCTCGACCTCGAAGCCCAGCTCAACGACCACTTTCGTCAGCAGTACGCTGCCGCTCGTGTGTTGGCGGACGGACCTTGATGTTCGCTGATGCGAGCGCACGCACTTTTTGCCCGCGCGCGGTGCCTGGCAATGGTTTGAAACTGGCTTGCCGGTGCGCGGGTTCAAAGGTGTAGTATCACGATTGCCTGCTGTTGGCTGTCCATGGTTACCCGTCGAAAATTCATCGGTCTGTTGGCCGCCTTGCCGGGCGTCAATTACGGGGCTACTGCCGCCAGCACACCGGCCGCGGGCGCGGACACGCGGATAACGCACGCGAAAATTCATCCGGCCCTCGGCATCGCCCGCGTGGGCAACAGTCGTGACGAATTTTTCCTTGGGCCGGAAGTCCCGGAGGCGCCGGCGCTGCCGGCGGGTTCCTACAAGGACAAAACCGGCGCGCTCAAGCGCCAGGCCGCGCAGTTTCGCCTGTACGGCTACAATGCGGCGGGCGAAGTGGTGCAGGAATTGACGCCGGAGTACGCGACCATCGCGTGGACGGTCCATTTGGCGAATAAAAAGGCGGCCTGGTATGAATTTCAGATGGCCATGGATATTCTCGAGGCCTCGTTGCCCGGCGCGGCCTCCTCGCACCGGCGCAATCCGGAGTACGCGGGCGCCGCCCGAAAGAATCTAATCATCGACCCCGGCCCCCGCACGATTCGCGGAAAATCCACGCGAGGCGCCGCCTACCAATTCGATACCGGCAAGTTTCTAAATCTCGACGTGCCGCTGGGAGAGTTGCGCACCACCGAACAGGGACGCTTGCTGGTGTTGGGCGGCTTCGGCCTGTCGCGCTCAGTGACCGGTCAGGCGCCCGAAGAGTACGGCAACAACAACGGCTGGCATGACGACATTTCGGATGGTCCCGTGGACGCCAAAGTCACCATGGACAATCGCGAGGTTCCGGTCGAAGGCGCATGGGTGGTGGTGGCGCCGCCGAATTATGCGCCGGCCTTGAAGACCGTGCGCACGCTGTACGATTTGGTTTATGATTGCTCGATCACCTGGGGTTTGCGGAAAGCGCCGGACAAAGTTTATTTCAGCCGGCACATCGCACCCATTTTTCGCCGCTTGTCGGGGCTGCAATGGGTGAACCAAGGTTTTGCGGCCGCCTTTGGCTTTGGCGCGGCCGACAACGCCGAGCAAATCATTCCGCGGCTGGCCGATGCCGCCGAGTCCAACCGACCTTACCGCCAGGAGATTTATGCGCATTTTCGCAATCCCGCGGAGCGCCGTTTGGGCAAGGCGCTCTGGCCGATGTTTTATGGCGATGCCGTGGATAGTTTCACCGAAGTGGCGCTCGACCCGACCTTGAAACTCGAGCGCGGGATGTCCGCGCTTTCGGGCACACAATTGGGCTGGCTGGAAAAATGGGCCGCCGGCGATTTTATCAGCGATTTGGCGGGCGCGCCTGCGGTGGCCAAAACGCTGGAGGACATTCCGCTCGCCGAGCAACCCGCGGCGTTGGATGAGGCCGCGCTTTCGTTTTGCATCGCCGATGCCTTTCACCCCGGTTGCGAAATCACCTGGATTGCGCGCCGCCGAAATTTATATGACGGCGCGCTGCGCATTCGCCGCCGACCAGCGGGCGCGCCCGAGCGCGATTACGGGGACATTCTGCTCCCGGCGGTGGCGATTGGGGAGAACGGGCCGCTCACGGGTGCGGGGCCCGGCGACCTCACGCGCTGGATGGCCGTGCCGTGGCAGACGGATACCGCGGATTGCCTCTGGAGCTACGATTTTTTCCGCATGTCGGATTCCCTGCCGACTTACTGGCCCGCGCGCGTGCCGAACCAGGTGCTGAGCGAGGCCGATTACAACGTCGCGATGGACGCCACCCGCCCGCTCGCCCAACGGCAGGCGGCCTTCAACACGCGGCGCAACTGGTTTCGCGGCTTGACGCGACCGAACGCGCAAATGGTCACGGATTTTCACAAATTGGGCGTCATCGAGGAACGGCCCGGGCCGACCGGCATTCCGCAACTTCCGTCGCTCATGCTGGTCGAATCCCGGCCGGCGTTGCCGTTGCCGGAATACGCTCCGCCGCGTGCGGGCCGCCGGGCACAGTAGGCTTGGCGTGGCCGCAAAAAATTTTCCATGGTTGAAACTGAGGTCTTGGTCATTGGCGGCGGACCGGCGGGCGCAGCGGCGGCGCTGACCCTCGCGCAGGCGGGCGTGCGCTGTGTGTTGCTCGAGGGTCACACTGCACCGGTGTGGAAGATCGGCGAGACACTCGCACCCGAGGCGCGCCAAGTTTTGCAAGCCCTCGGCGTGTGGAACGAGTTTGAACGGGACGGCCATTTGCCGTCGCCGGGAAATTGTTCGGCCTGGGGCGGCGAGGAACTGGTGGCGAAGGATTTTATTTTCAACCGCCATGGCAGCGCTTGGCAATTGGACCGCCCGAAATTTGAAACCATGCTCCTGCGCGCGGCTGAAAGCGCGGGCACCGTAGTGCGCCGCGGCGTTTCGTCGCCCACGATCGAGCGCGGGCCGGGTGGCTGGAAAGTTACGGGCGGGGAATGCGATTTTCGCGCACGCTGGCTGGTGGATGCGTCGGGGCGCGGCTCCCAACTCGCGCGGTTACTCGGCGTCACGCGGCAGAATTTGGACAAACTGGTCGCGATCTATGTGGTCGCGGCCACGCCGGTGGCGTCGGATGCGGATGCGCGCACTTATGTCGAGGCCTGCGCCGAGGGCTGGTGGTATTCTGCGCTCACCCCGGGCAACCGCCGCATTTTTGCGCTACAAACGGACGCGGATTTGCTGCCTGGCCAGGAGTGGAGATCGGCCGAGTGGTTTCGCGCGCGCTTGCACGAGACCCAATACCTGCGTCAACTCGCGATGGGGCCGGAGGTGGAATTTGAGCACGCGCCCAAATTGACCTCGGCGCATTCCGGCCGGCTGGAAAAGTGCCACGGCGACGGCTGGCTCGCGGTGGGAGACGCCGCGCAATCGTTCGACCCGCTCTCCGGCGAAGGTTTGTTTCACGCCCTGCTCACCGGTCGCGAAGCCGCGCTGTGCCTGCGGGCCGTTTTGTCCGGCGCGCAGGATGGTCTCGCAAAATATGCTGCGTTGAACCGCTCGTTGTGGAATCGGTTCCTCGTGAATCGGCAAGAGTGTTATGCGAGCGAAGGACGCTGGCCGGAAATGCCGTTTTGGGCGCGGCGAATCAAGGGCTAAATTGCCGCAATAGCGTGATGGAATAAACTTGAGCGAACAGAAAAATCTCCTAGCCATTAGTGATGGCTAATGACATGCCGATAGTTCCTTCAGAAGCAGCCGTAGAAATTGTAAAACGCAATGGATTTCTGTTTGGATTGGGAATAATGGCAATGACGGGGCCGCCTTTGCTACTGGGGATTAGTTTGAATATGTTTTTTTGGGTGCCAGCGGTTGCTGGTTTAATGTGTGTTTTCGTGGGGCTGCGCCGCTTGCCGGTCAATCGCCAAAAAGCTGTAAACCGGGTTGGAGTGCTAATTTGTTTTTTCGCGTCAGTTACCCCTGTTCTCCTGACGTCATATGCAAATCGCTCGGGAGCTGCGATCCGGGTGGTTATCCCGTTGGGATATCAGGGGGAAATAGCGCTCGTGAAAAATCACAATTCAGGCAAAGAAGTAAAAATAGAGAATGGAGTTTGGCTGCTCGAGATTCCCGCGAATGGCACGCTGGTCGTTAAAGACGATTGGCCGTTATACCTGTGGCATAAGGAGGAATTTGTTTATGCGGATGGTAGTGAGGCCAAAGTTGAATCTTTGGGCACGGAAGTGGGAAGTATTCAGACGAGTACCCACTCGTGGTCGGGAAGCGCAATATTCGACGGAGCGACGACTAAATGGAAAGTCTTGGGGAAATAGGGCGCAAGCGCTGTATTAACCGGTCGGAAACGGATTGCGCTCGAATTGCGCCTGATGCCAGTAGGGATAGATGCGTTGTTTCGCGCTGGCCTCGTCGAGCCGGGCAATCTGCGCGGGCGTAAGTGTCCAACCAACGGCGCCGAGATTTTGGCGCAACTGTTCCTCGTCGCGTGCGCCGAGAATGACGGTGGCGACCGTCGGGCGCTGCAGCACCCAGTTAATGGCGATTTGCGCCACGGTGCGGCCCGTTTCACGGGCAATTTCATCCAGCGCGTCCACCACACGATAAATATATTCATCTTCAGCCGGGGGCACGACGCGCAAGGTGCCGGGATCGTGCAGACGGCTGACTTTCGGCAGCGGCTGGCCGCGGCGCACTTTGCCCCCGAGCCGCCCCATGCCGAGCGGGCTCCACACGACAGTGCCCACGCCCTGGTCCAATGCCAGCGGCATGAGCTCCCATTCGTACTCGCGTCCGATGAGGGAATAAAATGCCTGGTGCGCCACATACCGGCCCAGCCCGTATTTTTCGGAAATCGCCAGTGACTTCATCAGATGCCAACCGGAAAAATTCGAGCACCCGAGGTAGCGGATTTTGCCTGCTCGCACGAGGTCGTCGAGCGCATGCAGCGCCTCTTCGACGGGAGTCATGGCGTCGAAGCCATGCAATTGATAAAGGTCGATGTAATCGGTGCCGAGGCGGCGCAGGCTCGCTTCGCAGGCGGCGATGAGGTGCGCGCGCGACGAGCCCACGTCATTCGGCCCGGGGCCCACGCGAAACGTCGCCTTCGTGGAAATAATCACGCGTTCGCGCCGCCCGCGAAGGGCGCCGCCGAGCACTTCCTCGGCCGCGCCCGCCGAGTACATGTCCGCGGTGTCAAACATCGTGAGCCCGGCCTCGAGGCACAGGTCCACGAGCCGCGTGGCTTCCTTCACGCCGATGCCGCCCCACGCCTCAAAACCGCGTCCGCCGCCAAAGGTTGCCGTGCCCAGGCTGAGCACCGGCACGCGTAAACCCGACCGGCCAAGATGTCTGAATTCCATCGACATAAATATTAATGGCTAGAGATTACCGAGGCGGAAAGCGCCATAGCTTCGCTAACTTTTTTCTTTGCCCTCAGCGGCCTCGCGCAGGGAAAGGTTTTCCATTTTGCGCGCGGCCGTCAGCAGGGCCGCGCCGAGCGATTCCATTTTGGCGATTTCCTGCAGGCGCGCGCGGGCCTTTTCCAATTCCGCCGGCGAAAAAACCATCCGCTGCAACTGGCAGGCCTCGACGAGCGCGATGATGACCACGTCGCGCGGCTCCGGCACCTGGTCCTCCAAAACGACGCGGCGGATGCGCTCGCGCACGGCGGCCTCCTCGCGTGCGTCCTTTTCCGGATGGGTCACTTCCCGCACCTTCCACAAAATCCGTTTTTCGCGCCGGGTGAGAATGCCCTTGGTCTCGAGGCCTTGGAGCAGCGGCTCAATCAAGTCCGGCGCGATGAGCGCGACGCGGGCCAGCGATTGTTGCAGTGAGAGCAGGCCGCGATCCGCGCGCAAGGCGCCCAGAGCGCGGTCCAGCAAAGTGTCGCCGGTGGCGCTCCAATTCATCACCCGCAGCGAGGAGAGGTCGGTGTCGACCCGTTCCTGAAACGACAATTCAAACAGCAACGCGCCGGCGAGCGCCAGTTCGAGCGCCTTGGGCGGCAGCGGGTGGAGGCGGCCCGTTGCGTCGTCGAGCGCGAGCAGCAAAATCTCTTCGGCGAAGCGCAGCATGGGCGGAAAGGCGGCTTTCACTGCGCCCCATCCGCCACCTGCTGGCAAGCCAAATGCGGAATTGCCAGCGGCTTTGCACCCGTTCTAAATTACCGTTTATGCAGTGGTATTACGCCGTCAATAATAAGCAGGAAGGGCCGGTTTCCGAGGAGAAATTGCAGGATTTGGCCCGGTTGGGCGAGGTCACGGCGGAGACGCTGGTCTGGCGCGCGGGCCTGGCGGAATGGGCGCCCTATGGCACGGTCGGCCTCGCGGGTGTTCCGGCGGGTTATGAGCGCTGCACGCAATGTGGCCGGAATTTTTCCGCCGACGCCTTGATGCACTATGGCGCGGCGTGGATTTGCTCCGAGTGCAAGCCGGCCTTCCTGCAGCGGTTGCAGGAGGGGCTCAATCCGGCGGGCTTTCAAATTTGGCGCTCCGGCAAAAAACTGGTCATGAATCGCGAGGCCGAATTGCCCGACCGGTGCGTCAAATGCAACGCCCCGGCGAACGGTTTTCGACTTAAGCGGAACCTGATTTGGCATCCGCCGCTGATATTCCTGACGATTTTGATCAGCATTCTCGTTTATGCGGTCATTGCCATAATAGTCAGAAAGCGGGCTACGGTTTTTGTCGGCTTATGCCCGCAACACCGCACGGCCCGCCGCCGCGCGCAGTGGATTGCGGCGGGAATGTTTCTCCTTTCGCTGGCAATGACAATTGGAGGTTCTTTTGCCGCGGATGCGGGTTACGTGATGGTCGGCGTGCTGGGCGTCTTCGGGCTGCTGATTACATTGCTGTATGCCATCGCGCGCACCCGGACCGTGTGGGCGGCGCGCATCGACGAGACGCATGTGTGGGTGAAGGGTGTAGGCGCGGAATATTTGGCGGCGTTGCCGGAGTGGGGTGGACGAAATTGATGGGCTTGCGCTGTCGCGGGCTTTGCGTGTGAATGGGAACAGCCTGTCCGGGCTCTCCGCGCCTCGTGTTTTCTCTCCGTCATCTTCTTCTCCTGGCTGGCGTGCTCGGTGCGCTGCCCGCGGCGCCGGCACCGCCGCCCTCTACCGTTGCGACTCCCGCGGCGAGTGCGCCTGCAGCGGCGGTGTTTCCACGTGAAATCACCGATGGCTCAGGCCGCAAAGTTTTGTTGCCTGCTGCTCCCCACCGCATCGTGAGCCTTTCCCCCGCCATCACGGAACTGGTGCTCGCGGTCGGCGGCGGGGCGGAACTGGTGGGCGTCACGCGTTATTGCACGGTGCCGGAACGGGAACCGCCTATCGCCCGCGTCGGCGGTGTGCTCGACCCGGATTATGAGCGCATCGTGGCCTTGCATCCGGAACTCGTGCTCATCCCGAATTTGGCCGATGGGCAAATGCTTAACCGCCTGCAATCCCTGGGCCTACGGGTCGTGGTTTTTTATCCCGAGGGACTGGATAATTTTGTGCGCGATGCGGACCTGGCTGGTCGTGCGCTGGCCCACGAGGCGACCGCCGAGGCCCTCACCCGCCAGTTCACGACCGAGCGGGCTCTCGTGCATGCGCGCCTGGCTTCGCCCTCGCCCGCGGCCCGCCCCACGGCGGCGCTCCTTTATGGCGGCGATTTGCTGGCCCCGGGCCCCGCCGGTTTTGCCGGGCAGTTGCTGGACGAGGCGGGCGCACGCAACGTCGTACCGGCTGCGGCGAAAGCCTGGCTCCAGTTGACCCCGGAATCGCTGCTGCAATACAACCCCGACTTCATTTTTCTCGTGCGCGAAAGCCTGGCGGCCTGGCCCCCGGCGACCCAGCCGGCTTTGCGCAACCTGGCTGCGGTGCGGGCGGGCCGGGTGATCGAACTCCCGGAAAATCTTTTCGAGCATCCGGGGCCGACGCAGGGTGAGGCCTTGTGGCGGCTGGCCCGCGCGCTCCATCCCGAGCGTTTTCCCGAAGTCGCGCCGCCGGTGGAGCCGAGTCCGCCGCGTTCGCCCTAAGCGGCCCATTCCCGTGCGTTAAGCTATTCCCCTTAAAGTTATTCGTCGAGTGCTTTGGATATTCTTCATTGGCGTGTTATAGCCATTGATTTATCGTTCGGCATAATGGAGGCTATTCGACCTTGGCTTTGCGCCGCCGCAGTTCCCGGAGCGCCGCCCGCAGCACCATGTCGCGATAAGTGCCCTCGAAAGGCAACTGCTCGCGCAGCTCCTTCAGGCTGAGCACGCGCCCGGTGAGATCTTCAGGCAGGCGAAGATCTTGGACGAATTGGGCGGCGGCAATTTTAGCATCTTTCCAGGACATGCCCACCCTATTGCCAGTCTTGTGCCTGAGGGCTAAACTATTTCCTAAATATTTGATGGATAAAGATATCTATTTTTCGTCCATAAAACGGACCAGCAAAGTCTAATGCTTTTGCAATGCAGTACAATGCGACGCATTGCATTAAAAAAGGGCACTTTACCCCGGTTATTGGCGAATTTTTGCCCCACGCGCTTTTAACGCCCGGGCCGCGGCCCGCAGTACCATGGCCCGAAATTGTCCTTCAAAAGGCAACTTCGCGGCTAATTCATTGAGGTCTATTTCGCGCCCGTTCAAATCAGCGGGAAAATCCGCCTTTTTGATCAGGGCATCGGCTTCGTTTTTAGCGTCTTTCCAGGACATTTTCGACAAGCATCAGGGTGATGTGCTTGCCGAGAAACCCTGGCGCCGGGCGGGAGCGGATTGCCGATTTAACCCTGGCACCGGGCTTTACTTACTTTCGCAATTATGTGGAATTACAGGTTAAAAGCCAGTTTTATTTTACTTATTATTTACAGGTTCTAGCCTCAGCTTTAGCTCGGCCACCGCCGCGAAACGAAATGACTATTTTGGCTTAACGGAGCCCGCCGCGATTTTACCCGGAACTTGCATGGTGGAGTCGGTGATGATAGTTTGACCCGATGCGCACAAAATTCGCCCTTCTTGTCCGAGGCCACGCCTTGCTGGCCGCGCTTTTGCTGGGGGCGGTGGCGCAGGGGACGGCGTTGCACGGGCTTGATTTTACGGGCAATGTCGTGGCGGTGGACGCGGTGGCCGGCACTTTTACCTTGCACGGCCCGGGGCTGGCCAAGCCAGACGCCGAAGGCAACCAGACGGTACAGGTCGGGTCGGGTGACGCCGCGATCGGCTATGTGGGGCATCGCGTGCGGGGCAACCTGCACCAAAGCGGGAGCGCATGGCGCTTCGATGAGATTTGGCCGGCGGACCCCGCCGCCGTGGTGACCGTGACGGAGGTCACCCACCGGCTGCATCAGGACCTCGCGGAGATGGGGCGCAAATCCTACCGCGATGTCGGCGACCACATTCCCGATTTCGCGCTGTTCAATCAAAACGGCCAGCTCCTCCGCGCCGCCTCGCTGACGGGGCACCGACTGGTCATTGATTTTATTTTCACCCGTTGCGCCGACCCGACCATGTGCCAGGCCGCGACGCGCCGCATGGCCCAGTTGCAGCAAGACCTCAAGGACGCCAAGGTCAACGACACGACTTTGCTCACCATCACGCTTGATCCGGAAAACGACACCCCTGGCATCCTGCGGGCCTATGCTGATGCTTATCATCTCGACGGCGCGAATTTCCAACTGCTTACCGGGCCGACGGCGGAAGTGAACGACTTGCTCGAGCAATTCGGCATCCTCTCGCGAACGGTGGACGGCGTGCTCCAGCACACCGCCTCGACGATTCTCGTCAGCCCCGAGGGCCGCATCCTCTACCGCAAGCAAGGCAGCTTGTGGACTGCCGATGAATTTCTCGAACGCCTAAAACCACCGGCGGCCAAGCCCGCGCCGGCGTCTTAAATTTTTCCACCCATGCGCCGCGCCGCCATCCAGATAGCAGTGCTCACCGCGATTTTCGCGGGGGTTTACGTAGGCCTGCGCGCGATCCCCGCGACCAATTGCCAGTTCCTGCATTACGACCAGACGGTCGTCACCGCCGATGGGCTGGAATATTGCGGCGCCGGCAAATCCCTGTTTATGGACCTGACGCGCCTGAATTTTCCCGTCAGCCTCAAGCTCACCGCTGATGCCGCGCCCGCGCTGGGCCAGACCGCCCATTACACGCTCGAATTGGTGACCACCGACGGCCGCACACTGCGGCCTTCGGAACTCGCGCTGACGCACACGCGCCTGCTGCACGTGCTCGTGATTGATCCCACCCTCGAGGATTACCAGCATATCCATCCGGAACCGGACGGCGATTCCGGCCGCTGGAGTTTTTCCTTCGCACCGGCACGGGCCGGCACGTACAAAATTTACGCGGAGTTTGTGCCCGCGGTTTCGCTGCGCCAAGTGGTGGGTGCGACGGACCTCGTGGTGCCCGGCGCACCCGAGCACGGCGTCATCCGTGGCTTCACGCCCAATCTCGAGGACGGCTACACGATTACGCTCACCACGCCGAGCGGTGCGCCGGCGGTCAATGTGGACTTGCCGCTCACCCTGTCCGTGACCCGCGCGGATGGCGCGCCAGTCAAACTCGAGCCGGTGATGGGCGCGCTCGCGCATCTGGTCGCTTTTGACCAAGGCCATCACGGCTACGCGCACTTGCACCCGGTGCAAACCGGCCACGAAACTGACCCACGCCAGCCGCAATTGAGCTTTGTGTACAACACCGCCCTGCCCGGCCGCTACCGCCTCTGGGCGCAAGTGCAGTTGGACGGGCGCGAGCGGTTTTTGCCCTTCGATATCGACGTGAAGGCGGATTAAAAAAATGGCGCACGCAATTTCATGCATTACCCCTCTTTGAAAATTGGGTTCACACTGATCGCCGCGGCCTTGCTGCTACTCCCGCGGTTGGGAGCGCAAATCACGACGAGTGCCGCGCCCGTTGAGTCCTCCGCGCCGGCCCGCCCACCCGCCTCCGCCCTCGTCACCGCCAGGAATCCGCTCGGCGACCTGCCTACCGAAGCGGCGGCGACGCTGAGCGCCGCCATCCGCGCGGCGATGAGCGACCCCGCGGTGCAGGCCGCGCAGGAAAAATTCAAAACCCAAATGAACCTGGGCGTCGCGAAGATTCGCGATTTCATCGACCAGAATCCCGCGACGAAAGCCTTCATGGCCGACCATCCGGCTCTCGGCGCATACTTGGCGACGCGCGCGGTCCAAACCTTGGCCGCGACCAGCGGTGTCACCGGACAACCAGCCGCCGCGGCCCAAAACTCCAGTGATGCGCTGCTTGCCGGGTTGCCGCCGGAAACGGTGGCTACGTTGCAGGCGCTCGTAAAATCCGTGCAGGCCGATGCCACCCTCCAAACGGAAATGCAAAAAGGCCTCAGCCTGGGCCTGGCCTTCAACGCCGTCCTGCGCGATGCCGTTTCCAAGGACCCCGCCAGCAAGGCCTTGGTGGATAAATATCCCGCCGCCTTTGATTACCTCTCGACGACGTTCGGGGTATTGCCGCCGTCGGCCCTGCCGGCCCCGCCTGCGCGGCCACCGTCGCCCATCTTGCATCCGCCGGCCAATGGGAGTGTGACTCCCACCGCCGCGCCTGCTGCTCCCGGAGCATGACTGAGGCCGTGACCATCACCCGCGCGACCATGGCGGACGTGCCGGCCTTGGTCCGCCTCGTCAATCGCGCTTACCGCGGCGAGGCTTCGCGGCAGGGCTGGACCACCGAGGCCGATTTGCTCACGGGCGATTTGCGCACGGACGAAGCGACGCTCGGACTGGCAATGCTCGAACCTGCCGCCGTCGTGCTCCAGGCGGTGGCGGACGGCGGCGAATTGTGCGGCTGCGTCTATCTGCAAAAACGCGGCGAACGTCTTTACCTCGGCATGCTGGCGGTGGCGCCCGAGAAACAGGCTTCCGGCATTGGCAAAAAACTCCTGGTGGCCGCGAAACAGCACGCTCGCGTATGGAAGTGCCCGGCCATTTTCATGACCGTGATTTCCATCCGGTCGGAATTGCTCGCCTGGTACGAACGCCACGGCTTTCACGACACCGGCGCCCGGGAACCCATGCCGGTGACGCCCCGCTTTGGCGTGCCCACCCGGCCACTGGAATTTGCCGTGCTGGAGAAGATTTTGTGAAGGCGGGAGTTGGTGCGCGCGGGCGTCTGGAGTTTTTTTTGCCAGCCTCCGCGCGCAAATGGTCTTGCCAGCGCCGCGGGATTGACGTGCGATGCCCGCCATGAGCAACCCGCCCGCCCCGTCTCCCGCCAACCCGCCGCCGCTGGTTTTGCCGGCCGACAAACTCGAAGCCATTTTCGCCCTGCAAGAGGGCCTCAACCGCCGCATTGGGGTCGAGACCGCCGCGCTCGACGAGGCCGGCCAGGTCAAATGGATCCTCAATTACACCCGCGCCATGCAGCAGGAACTCGCCGAGCTGACGGACTCCGTGCCCTGGAAATGGTGGGCCAAGTACCAGCAGTTCGACAAACAAAACGCCCGCGTCGAAGTCGTGGACCTGTTTCATTTTCTCGTCTCACTAGGCCAGGTGCTCGGCATGAGCGCGGACGATATTTACCAGGCCTACCTGAAGAAAAACCAAATCAACCACCAGCGCCAAGACTCCGGCTACGTGAAAAAGGACGAGGCGGATTCGCGGGGAATTTAGCAGCGCAGAAGGTGGAAGTACGAAGGTAGAAGTTGGAATGCAAAAGCGAAGCTGCGGTGGACGAAAAAATGTGGCGCGACGGTCCGCTATTTTCCCGTACCTGTACGCAGGGTCAGTTTCACGGTTGTGCTCGTGGCTGAGCCCGCGGCGTTGGTGATAACGACGCGGTAATTCCCATCCCCTCCGACATTGATTTTGGTTAGAGTAAGAGTGGGTGTTCCGGCCCCGGAAATCGTGGTGGAGCCGGGGAGATTGGTCAGATCCGTGAGCGGTGCGCCGTTGTGTTGCCACTGATATTTCAGAGGCGCGTCCCCGGCGGCTTTTACGATGAATTTGGCGCTTTGTCCTGGGCGGACGGACAGCGAAAACGGTTGCACGATAATTTTGGGCGCGAGCCTGTCCACGATCAGCGTCGCCCCGGCGCTGGTCACTTTCCCAGTGCTATTGCTGACCACCACCGTGTACACGCCGTTGTTGGCGATGGTGACGTTCTTGAGGGTGAGCATGGCGGCGACGGCGCCACCGAGGTTTAGGTTTTTGAACCGCCATTGATATTGCAAAGGAGTTCCCCCCGCAGCGGTGACGATGAATTTCACCGTCGTCCCTGCCTTTACCACCTGGCTGACCGGCTGGATGATGATGGCCGGCGCGACATTGACCGTAAACGTGCCGCTATCCGTATGTCCGGCGGCATTGGTCAAACGCACCCAGTAGGTTGCATCCATGGAGAGAGCAGGCGTGGTGAAGGTATCATTCGTGGCTCCCTCCACAGGCTGGCTCGTATCGCCACTGACGCCGAGGTACCATTGATAAGTGACACCGGAAGCATCGCTCGGGGTAATCGAAAGCAGTGCGGTGTTGCCGTTGGCAATGGTGAAATTGGCCGGTTCAACCGTGATATCTGGAGCAATGAGAACGCTCACTGCATCGCTGTAGGCCGTGCCGGCGTTGTTGCTCACGCGAACCCAATAGCGCGTGCCAGTGCTCAAGGACGAAGGCGTGGTAAAATTCGCGGTGGTGGCATTGAGCACGGGCTGGCTCGTGTCACCGGTTTCACCTTCATACCACTGGTAACTCAAGTTTCCCGTGCCCAAGGCGGTGACGGTGAGATTGGTTGTGTCACCAGGGTTTAGGGCTGCACCCTGAGGTTGAATGGTGACAAAAGGCGCATGCGCGAGACCGTCGGCCATTTGCACAGGCGTTGTCCGATCCACGGGGGGGCGAAAGATCGCTCCGACATCCCATAATGTTCCATCGGCTTTTAAGTAAAGTGTTTGGGCGGCTCCTCCGGAAAACGCGACAACTTGCTCGGAAACCTTATAGGCGGATGTACTTTTAATATAGGTGAAGACTGGGGATGCGGCAATTGCACCCACTGACCACAAGTCGCCATTGGCCTTGAGGAAAAGGGTATGGATGGCGCCAGCGGCAATTTCCACCACACCATTCGCAACTTGCACTGGAATATGTTGCTCGGTTGTGGTGCCATCCCCGAGTTGACCATAGGAATTGTTGCCCATGGCCCACAAACTGCCATCGCTTTTGAGAAAAAGGCTAAAGTAGGCGCCAGCTTCGGCGGCGACTACGTCTGTGGCGACGAGTACGGGCTGGGTGCGACTGGTTGTCGTGTTATCGCCAAGTTCCCCGGAGCGATTGAGTCCAATGGCCCAAAGGGTGCCATCAGTTTTGATAAACAAATTGTGATAATAGCCCGCCGAGGCGGATGCGACATTTGCGGCAATTTGTATGGGTGTATTTATTGAAATAGGATTCAACCGGCCATCCTGCAAGGAGCCCATGGTCCACAACGTACCATCGGATTTAAGAAAAACACTGTTTCGCCCCTTGGCTGACGCTGACACAATTTGAGCGGCGATTTGGACGGGCGAAAGCTGTCGTGTAAAGTTGCCCGTTCCCAACTGGCCAAAGTTATTGGCTCCCATGCCCCACAAAGTGCCATCCGTCTTGATAAATAGGGTGTGTTGGTAAGCTGCGGCCACCGCGATCGTGGAATCGGTAACAAAAGTGGGCGGTTGGAGAGTCGTCGAAAAATTACCCAGCCCTAGCTGGCCGACAGAATTGGCATCTGCCCCCCACAAGTCGCGATTAGCCTTGATGAATAAACTATTATAGTCTGTGGCGGAAATTATAGTCTGATCGCTGTCCTGTTTGGTGACGACAAAGAGAGTGTCGCTATCTGCTTGGCTAATTCCATTGGTGACTCGCACCCAATAGCGCGCAGAACGGTAAAGCAGGGGTGAGGTGAAATTGGCTGAAGTCGCGAGAGGGATGGGTTGACTGAGGTCGCCGGTATTCCCGGCATACCACTGATAGGTGAGCGGAGGTGTGCCTTCCGCGGAAATGGAAAGATTGGCGCTCCCGCCGGCTTTGATAATGGTGGTCGAGGTCTGGGCGGTGATGAATGGCTCAGCGGAGGCTTTGGCTGGGTGCAAAAGCCCCAAAGCAATAATTACAACTGCACTGAGCAAACGAAAAATCCGACGCAGGGTGATTGATTGCCCCCTTTCACTTGAGGGAATACTGAAGATAACTGATGACTGGAGAAGGGCCACGCTAAGAACAAAGCTAACGATAAGGAGTGCGATGCGCAATAGCGGTTATTATTTGATGGAGAAACGACAAGCACAGGAATGCCTTTGTAAGAGTTTAACCACAAGAAGCACAAAACGCACATATGCCGAAAACGTCATTATTTCACCACTTTCGTGAGCAGAGTCAGTTTCACGATGGTGCTGATGGCCGAGCCGGCGCCGTTGGTGACGATGACGCGGTAGTTTCCGGCGCTGGCGGCAGTGATTTTCGTCAAGGTGAGCGTCGCGGTGGTGGCGCCGGAGATGATGGTGGTGCCGGCGATTTTGGGAGTGCGGAAGGAAGCGCTAGGGGGAGAAGCTTGCGCGAGGCCACCGGATGACGAACTGCTGGTGACGAGGGAACCGCTGACGGCTTTGGAGCTGCCAACGAGGCTGAGCGTATCCGTTAGATTAATGTTATTGCGCTGCCACTGGTAGAACAGCGGGGCGTCGCCGATGGCTTTGACGGTGAAGCGGGCATTCTGGCCGGTGCGCGCAAACACGGGCAGCGGTTGCACGTAAATTTTGGGCGCAATTTTATTCACGATGAGCCTCGCGCCGGTGCTCGTGGTCTGGCCCGCGCCGTTGCTGACGACCACCGAGTACGTCCCGTTGTCCAGGCTGGTGACGTTGCCCAGGGTGAGCGTGGGTTGGGTGGCGGTGGCGATGGCTTGGCCGTTCTTGCGCCATTGATAACGCAGTGGCGGCGCCCCCAGGGCGGAGACCGTAAATTTCACGGTCGCGCCTTCTTTGGCCAGGCGATTGGCGGGCTGTACGAGAATCGCGGGCGTGACATTGACTGTAAAAGTACCGCTGTTGGCGGAGCCCGCGCTATTGCTCACGCGCACCCAGAATTGCGCCGAGGCGTCGAGGGCTGTGGTGGTAAAAGTTGCGGCGGTGGCGCCGTCGAGCGGGTGGCTGGTGTCGCCTGTGACTCCTTGATACCACTGATAGTGTAGGTCGGGAAAATCACCGGCGTCGATGGTCATGGTCGCCGTTTTGCCGGCGCGAATGACAACTTTGGTGCCGGCCGAAGGCACCGCCGGAATCACGCCGACGACCGCCGCGGCGCTGTCCGCCGAGCCGATGCTATTGGTCAGACGCACCCAAAAGCTCGTGGTGCCGGTAAGCGCGGGCGTGGTCAGGGTGGAATTGGTGGCATCAGTAAGGGGCTGGCTGGTGTCGCCGCTCGCCCCGAGATACCATTGGTACGAGATGCCGGTCGGATTGCCCGCCGTGACGCTGAGGAGGGCCGTCTGTCCGGCGGTGATGGTGGTGTTGGCGGGCTGAAGGGTGATGGTCGGCGGGAGCGAGACCGTCAACACGCCCGTCGTGGAACTGAACGCGAAAAGCGTCCCGGACAAGATTCCTATCCAAGTGCCGGAACTGTATACGAGCGTGCCGTTGTACGCGCCGCTGACGGCGACGTGCGCAAATTCGCCGCTGCGGTGGTCCGCCGTAAAAAGCGCAAAGGTCCCGCCGAGCGAAGTGTTGGGCAGATTCACATTTAAATTGCCGCCGAATTGCAGGGTGCCGTTGGTGCCCACCGCAAACCGGCTGTAGTGGGTGGCGTCGGCGATTTGAAAATCACTCTCGCCGTTGAGCGTCGCATTACCGCTGAGGAGTTTGAGACCACCGTTCGGGCCGGGCGAGAGCGTGCCGTTGCTCGCCCACTCGCCCGAAAAATTTCCGTCGCCCTGCAGCACGCCGTCGCTCTTGAGCGAACCGGCGGCCACGAGACCGCCGTCGAGCACAATGGCGCTGAGGGTGTTGACGGTGATGGCTGGCGATGACACCAACCCGCCCTGGCTCGCGACGAGCGTGCCCTTGCCGTAGCTGCGCCCGGTGGTCGGGCTGCCCACCTGCAACGAGGTGGCATTGAAAACCGAGCCCGCGCCCGTGACGACGAGCGTGCCGTTGCCATCCTGGGAATAGCCGACAATGCCGCTGAACGATAAATTCGAGGAACCGCCCACATTCCCGCCGCCCGAGATGATCATCGTGCCGTTACCCTCGAAACCCACGTAGAGCACGCGGCTGGTGCGAAAGGTTGAGCCCGGGCCGTCGACCGTGACCGAACCGTTGGAGCCGCGATTGAAGCCGATAATGGAACGATACGCCGGGGCGGCGAACGTGCCGCCGTTAGTGATGGCCAGATTGCCGGTGCCGTTGTAGCCGACCACGAGCCCGAGGCCCGCGCCCGAGGAAGGCGCCGTGGTTTTAAGCACCGCCGTCGTGCCATTCACGGTCAACGCGCCCTGCGCATTTTTCAAATAGCCGAGATAAACCGAGTCGCCTACGAGCGTCTGGTTATTGCCGAGGGCGAGCGAGGAAAAGGAAGCGTTGGTGTTGTCGAAACCGACGTAAGTGAGCGTGGTGTTGGTCGTGCCGGACGGGAGTTGGGGCGAATTGCCGGCGGGCGTGTTGATGATAATTGTGTTGCCCGAAACCGGCACAGCGGCGGGCGACCAGTTGGCGGCATTATTCCAGGCGCTGCTGACCGCGCCAGTCCAATTCTGCGCGCAGGCGAGATTCGCTCCGGCCACCAGGCCGGCCAAAATGAACAACCCGCGTTTTACGGATGGCGGCAAGCTGGTTCGTTCAAGCGACGGGACTTCCATGCGGTAATCGAGGATGAGGGATGGGGATAAGAGCCGCAACTGCGGTTCTTATTCATCGGCAAATTAATCCCGCTAATTATCTTAACGTTAGACCCATTTTTCAGGCCGTTTTCTGAAAACAGTAACACCGGTAGGAAACCTCGCCGGCGGCGAGGGCGTTGTAAATGCGCGAGCCTTTCACGCCCGCAAAATCCCGGCCCAGGGTGTGCAGGAATTTAGGCAAATATTTTTCAATAACGGCCAGGTAGCGCGCGCTATTGAGGTCCATGCCACGCAGCACCGCTGCGGAGATATCTTCCTGCCGGAGTTTTTGCAAAGGACAAGATGCGAGCGCCTGCTCCCATTCCGCGAGGCCGCCCGGGAAACGAAAATCCGCGTAGAGAAAATGTCCGCCCGGACGCAGCACGCGCGCGACTTCAGTCAAAAAGCGCGGGAAAGCCGGGTAACAGTGGGACGCCTCGACATTGAGCACGGCGTCAAAGGAAGCGTCGGGAAACGGCAGCTTTTGCGCGTCGCCGACTTGAAAGTGCAAACCGTCGAGCTGATGGCGCGTGCGGCAAAACTGGATGCCGGCGGGGTTGAGATCGAGGCCCGTGTACCGCGCGGGACGTAGGTAACGCGTCACGTAGGAAGCCCCGCCGCCGTGACCGCAACTGACCTCGAGCACGTCTTGACCCGCGAGATCAACCTGCGCGGCCACATGATGATAAAGCTGGATGCAGGGACGGTTGGGTTCGTCGGCCGGTTGTAGCGCGAGGGGCGGCGCGGCGCCGTCCGCAAACGCATAATTGAGAAAAATAATCGCATCGGCCCCGAGGCGGCGCGTCAAAAACGGATACCACGCCCGCCACAGCGCCTGGCGCACGGGACCAAGGCCGAGCAAGTGATCAATCAGCGGCATCGGGAGGGTTGCTGATTCCTGATTTTGGATTGCTGAATGGCGGCAATTAATTCTTGGCCGGGGTTGTGCTCGCGGCTGGTTTGACTGTCGCGTTGCCGGCCGCGGCCGGTGGGGCGGTGGCGGCTTTGGCGGTGGCGCCGGGCGTGTACATCAGGCTTTCAATGGGTGCAAAATCGTCGGTGAGCACAGGCGCGCTTTGGTAATTGGGCGGTGGCTGGAGGGCATTCACGCGGTCCATGATGCCGGGCAGCGTGAGTTTTTTGGCGTCGATGAGTTTTTGCGCGAGGTCGCGCAGGGCGGGCAAATCGGTTTTGTTCGCGGAAGTGGTGGCAATGAGGACGACGTTGAGGCTCGACTTGGCCTGGAAGGCATACACCTGCGGAAAAACTTCCTTCATAGTTTTGAACATCGCGCTCACGATGTCGGTGTTCCATTCGCGCAAGGTGCTGATGACGTTGTACGCCATGACGCCGTTGGGGTTGAGGTGGTCACGCACGAGCTGGAAAAACTCCTTGGTCACCAGGTGCGGCGGGATGGACGCGCCGTAGCGGCCCTGGGTGTAGGCGTCGAGGAGGATGGCGTCGTATTTGTCCTTGGCGCCGCGCAGGAACATGCGGCCGTCGAGCACGTCGAGTTTCTGGCGGTCGGAGAGCGTGTAATGGAAATAATCCTTCGCCACCTGGGCGACCACGGGGTCGATCTCCACCGTTTCAAATTTCACGTCAGGATAATAATGGCCGAAAGTGCGCTGGGTGCTGCCGCCACCGAGGCCGAGCATGAGGACGCTCTTGATTTGCTGGTTCCACAGCCACACGAGGTGAAAATACTCGGTGTATTCGAACTGGCCCGTGCTGGGATCCTTCAAGTTCATCTTGGATTCCCACGTGTCGTCGAAGAGCAGGATGCGGTCGCCGTCGGCATTGTCCCACACGCGGATGTGGTGGTACGGCGAGGTCGTTTCGTAAACGATATCACCAGTCGCGGAAGCGGCCAGGGCGGTGGCACAGGGCAGGCCGAGCGCAATAAGGATAAAAGGGAAGATTTTTTTCATCGGGAAGCGGGGGAGGGCGCGAGGGGCGGGGAAAGTTTGCGATCCAGCAGGGCGCAGAGAATGGCCAGAATCAGAATCAGTCCGCCCGCCACTTGAAAGATGGTGGTCAGGGTGAAGGTTTGCAGCAGAAAATAACCGGAGAGGAAAACTCCGGCGATGCTCCCGATGGTGCTGGCCGCAAAAATCAGCCCGCTGGCGCGGCCCACGTTGGCAAGGCTGCGCGTGACGATCTGCGTCATGTACGGCGAAAGCATCGCGAGAATGATGCAAGGCAATAAAAACACCAGCGCGCTGCCGAGGATGGGTTCGAGGATGCCGCGCAAGGGCGAGGGCATCTGGCCCTCGGGCGTCATGATGAGTTGAAAAATGTCCTTCGCAAACGTGGGAATGAAAAACGTAAAAATCCCCGCGGGCACGAGCAGCCGCGCCAGATAGATCAACCGGTGCCAGCGGTCCGCCAGCACCCCGCCGACGTAATAGCCGATGGCGAGCGCGACCATCACGAGGCCGATTTGGTTGACCCAGATGTAAAAGGAATTGCCGAAACTCACCGCCAGGAAGCGCGCGCCGATAATCTCAATCACCATGATGATGAACCCGCCGATGAAGACGATGGCGGCGATGGCGAGCTGCTGCATAAGGACAAAGGCGGAATTCAGAATGCAGAATGCAGATGTTGGATGGAAAATTCCGCCTGGGCATATTCCATTCTGGCGCAAGGGAAGGACCTCCTTGCCCCCAGCATGATCTGGCTTACGGTTTAGGCGTGGTCGCGGCGGGTGTCGCCGCCGCCGGGGTGGGGGCGGCCACCATGGGCGCGGGTTTGCCGGAAAGCTTGCCGAGGACATCGAGCATTTTCTTCCAGGATTCGGTCATGGCCTTTTTATTGGCGTCCGTAGCCGTGGCAGGCTGGTCCATCTGGCCGGTGCGCATGAAGCCGTGGCCCGCGCCTTCGAAGATTACCGGTTCGTAAGTTTTGCCGGCGGCCTTCATGGCCTCAGTCGCGGCGGGCACGGTGGCCGACACGCGGGCATCGCTGCCGCCGTAGAAGCCGTAAATCGGGCAGGTGATTTTCGCCATGTCGGCGGACGGAGGCGGTGTGCCGTAAAACACAAACACGGCCTTCACGTCCTTATTTTGCGTGGCGAACTTAAAGACGGTGCCGCCGCCCCAGCAAAAGCCGGCGATGGCGAAATTGCCGTTGGCGGCCGGGAGCTTGGTGACATACGCGGCCACGGCGTTCAGGTCGGCGTTGACTTGCGCGCCATCGAGTTTTTGCACCGCGCCGGTGACATCGGTCTCCGGCAAATCCAAAGTGCCGCCCTTGTTGGGGCCGAGGCCGGAGAGCAGATCCGGCGCAATCGCGATATAACCGTTTTCGGCCAGTTGATCGGCGGTGGCTTTCACCCAGGCAGTCAGGCCATAAATCTCGTGCACGAGGATGACCGCGGTGGCCTTTTCCTTGACCTCGGGATAAACGATGAACGCCGAAATTTCGCGGTCGCCCTGCTTGATGGTGACGGTTTCCTGATGCCGGGGTGTCTTGGTCAGGCGATTGGAAATGTTGGTGGATTCGGGGCGGACGTTGGTGCCTTGGGCGAGGGCCAGCGAGGGGAGCAGGCTCACGAGGGCGAGGGAAAGCAGGAGGTGGGATTTCATGGGGAGGTGGGGAAGGACAATCACGGAAGCAGGATTTTCACGTTTTGCCAATAACGAAGGAGCGGGGTGTTTTCTCCCCGCGGCCGCCAAGGGGGCGGGTCAATCCTCCGTCGTGGCAATATCAAACAATCCGATCACCACGAGCGCCGCCAGCAGCAGGGCGACGGCGCCCAACGCGCTCAGCAGGCCCAATTGTGCCTGCCGCAATTCGACTTCACGCAACGAACGCGCCGCCAGCACCAGGCGCGGCTTGGCTTCCGTCGTGCGCAGCACCACCGCCGCCAGCCGCACCCCTATTTCCGGCTGCCAGGTGACGCGGTTCTCGCCATTTTTCAAGGCGTAGGCGAGTACTCCCGGCGGCGGGGCCGGCACATGGCCGCGCAAGGAACCCGAGGCCGCGAGTTCTTTGCCCGCGCCGTCGTAAATGATCAGGAAGGGTGCGAGACTCTGCGAAAAATCCAAGTGACCGGCCGGCACCACCGCCGCCGGCTCGGCGCCTTCGGCGAGGGCCTGCACCGCATCGTTTGCCATTTGCACTTGCGGATCGTTCGCACCCTGCCGGACGACTTGTTGCGCGACCAGGTAGAGCAGGCCGCTCAGGCCGACAATGACGGTGGCGAGGGGCAGCCAGACCCGGAGCGTGCGCAGAATTCTCGACATGGGGTGAACTAGAAACCCCGGCTGGGCCGCAGGAGTTTTGCTTTTCGAGACTGCGCGGACGTGTTTGAGCACATTTTTACCGGGCTTGGTCTGGAGTTATTAAAGCCTATCTCAAATTCAATTTTAGACGAGATTTCCAAGGGCCGTCGCGAGCGACGCCCCTACGACTGCCCTTGATGAAGTAGTGCCCTACGTTGGGTCACGGTGTAGGGGCGCCGCTTGCGGCGGCCCATTTTGTCGAATTCGAGATGGGTTCTACAGCACCTTCAACTTCACGGCTTTGCTCACCGCGTGCCCGGCGGCGTTGGTCACCACGCAGGTGTATGTGCCCGCGCTGCTGGTTTTCACTTTCGCCAAGGTCAGCGTCGCGGTCGTCGCACCTATGAGGCCGCCGCCATTGGTGAGATTCACGTTGTTGCGCCGCCATTGGTAGAGAAGGGGCCCGTCGCCGCTCGTAGTGACTTTGAACTTGGCGGCGTGTCCCGACGCCACCGTGACCGCGACGGGCTGGTGCGTAATCTTGGGCGCGAGGGTGTCAACGATCAGCGTCGCTCCGGTCGTCGTCACACTGTGGCCGTCGCCGTTGGTAACCGTGACGGTGTAGGTGCCGTTCGCGGCTTTGGTGACGTTCGTCAAGGTCAGGGTGGGCGAGGTGGCGTCCGTGATGGGTTGACCCTTAAAATACCACTGATAGGTCAGGGGTGCGAGGCCATCCGCCAAGACGGAGAAGGTGGCGGAAGCGCCGCCTTTTTTCACCTGGCTGGCGGGGCCGACGAAAATCGTGGGCGCGGTGATCACCGTAATGACGCCCGTGGTGTAAAGATTCGAGGAATCCCAACCCAGCCCCACCGGCAGGGCCGGCAGCGAGACGGATGAAAACTGGCCGGAAACCGTGCCAGTGACGGCGAGAATCTGAAATGAATCGCCGAGCGACGGCGCATAGAGCCGGCTTACCTTCAGCGAGCCGTTGAGGGTAAGATTTCCCAACACGGCGATTTGGTCGTAGTCGGCGCCCGCCATGGCGGTGCCGTTGAGTTCAAGGTAGAGCGAGCTGGTCGGACCGAGGTGAAGATCGTGATCGAAGGTCAGCAGGCCGATCGCCACCGCGTCACCGCGCGGTCCCACCTGGCCGTTTATCCACGCCTCGCCGCCGATATGACTCGTGCCGATAAGGGCCGTATTGGCCGCCGTGGTGAGCGAGCCTGTGCCCGCCGCATAGCCATCCGCGGAGGTGTCGAGAAAGAGCACGCCTTCCGCCAGCGTGGTGCCGCCGGAATAATCATTGACGCCACTCAGCACCAAGGCCGCCGAGCCGGTTTTGCTTAGGCCGCCGTTGCCCGCCAAGTTTCCGAGCCAAAAGGAATTGTAGGGTCCCGTGTTGATCGTGGAGGTGGTATTGTCGGCGAAATTGGCTTGGAGGGAAGAGGTTAGCACGCTGGAGATGACCTGCAACGTCCCGCCCGCGAAATTGAAGGCATAGTCTCCCGTGCCCGCATGCAGGCCGTTGCTGCCGCCAATTTGCAGAAGTCCACCGGGATTTAAATTAAAAGTGCCGCTTCCTCCGGCGGAGTCGCCCAGTTGCAGGACGCCGCCGACGAGCACCTTCCCTCCTTGGGCGACCGAGATTGTGCCTGTGCCCTCCTGGCCGACCACCAAACTGTTCGCGACGACCCATTGGGAACCCTGGCCGGAGACGTTCGCCTCGCCCACGGCGCCAGTCGCATAGCCTAGCATCGCGTCATTTGTCGTGACATTGCCACCGCTGGCGAGCGTGAGCCGGCCCTCGCTATAGCCGCCGATGTACAAGCTGGTGGTGTTGAGCCAGCGCGAACCCGGGCCGGAAACGGTCACGGTCCCATTGCTCCCCGCGATGTCACCCAACGTGGCAAACTGGCTTTGCCCATGGGCGCCCGCGAGGATGTTCACGCTGCCCGCGCCAACCAATCCCACCATGAAATTTCCGCTGGTCACCCATTGGGTACCGTTGCCCGTGACGGTAGCGGTGCCGTTGCCGCTGGCGTCATAACCGAGCACGCTGTCCCGCGAAGTCAGATTGCCGCCGGCCGCCAGCAACAAACTGCCGGAGCCCGCGTCGCCGATAAAGGTATTGGCGCTGAGGGTCAGGCGCGAGCCGGTGCCGGTGATGGTTGCCGCGGAATGCGCAGTCGGATTCAGGGACGCGGAAAAGTCGACGGCGTTGACGTGAGCCCCCGCGGATACCGTCAGACTGCCCGTGCCGTTGTAGCCCAGGAAAAAAGTGCCCGTGGCATTTAGCGTCGAACCGGTGCCGGTTACGGTGACTGCGCCCTGTGCGTTTTCCAGAAATCCGACCGCGACATCAAGGACGCTGAGTTTTCCCGCCGATTTTATGGTCAGGGAGGTCTTGGCGCCGCTGGTGCTGCCGCCTCCTACATAAAGGAGGTATCCGGCGCCGGTATTGCCGGAAAGCACCGGCTGGCGGCTGCCGTTGGTGTTAAGACTGATATTGGACGTAAGAGTAGGCACTTTCGCCGGGTTCCAGTTTTTGGCGCTGGTCCAGGTGGAATTGGCGGCCCCCGTCCAATTGATGAATTGCGCGCGGGCGGATGCGCCGCCCAGCAGCGCGCCGCCCAAGGCCAAGGCGGTCGCCAGCCGACGAATAAGTCGCGGGCGGAAAACCTCCGATAAACGAGCAAACGGCATGGGGTGAACAAAGGGCCGGCCACGGTTAAGAGCCTGGGTGAGCCATATACTCAAAACACCAACTGCTATAACTTATAGCTTAAGACGAGATTTCTCGCGAGGATATTCCCGCCGGACGGATGCGTCCTTTTAACATTTATTCGTGACCGGGTCTGCCTATAGTAGTGGACGCCGACCCCGGCTTGTTCATGCGCGCCGCCCTCGTCACCACCGAAAAAAATCCGCCCGCCCTGCGCAAGTTGCAGTCCATGGGCGTGCGCGTGCAGTTGCAGGCGCCTGAGCGCATTCAGACGCTCGAACGCGAGACCACCGAGATCGTTTACCTCGTGCCTTATGCGTTGGTGGAGACGCCGGGGTGGAACGAACATCGAGTGCGCCTGGCGCGGGCGAATCGCTACTACGTCGTTCTCGGCGACGGTCTCGACACGCGGCGCATCATGGCGGCCGCCCGCGACGGCGCCCACGATGTCATCGATTTGCAAGCCGACTCGGAGGAGCGCTGGCTGACTGCGCTCGAACAGGCCGCGCAGGCGCAGGAATTATGGTGGCAATTGTACGGCGGCAAGGGCGGCGTGGACGCGCAGAAACTCGTGGGCCGTTCCGCCGCCATGAAGGCGTTGCGCGAAACGGTGCAGCGCATGGGGCCGACCGATGCCACCGTGCTGATATTGGGTGAATCCGGCACCGGCAAGGAGCGCGTGGCGGAGGCCATTCACGCGGCCGCCGGCAAGAAATCGTTCGTGCCCATCAACTGCGCGGCGTTGCCGGCGGATTTGCTCGAGAGCGAATTATTCGGCGCGGAAAAAGGCGCTTACACCGGCGCAGACCGCTCGAAGCCCGGCCTGGTCGAGGAGGCCGCGGGCGGCATTCTTTTTCTCGACGAAATCGGCGAATTGCCGCTGCCGTTGCAGCCAAAACTATTGCGCTTTCTTGAAACGAGAATGGCCCGGCGCGTGGGCAGCACCAAGGAATACCGCGCGAACGTCCGCGTCGTCTCGGCCACGAATCGCGATTTGCGGCGCGATGCGGAGGCCGGCCGGTTTCGCCTCGATTTGTTTTACCGGCTTTCCGAAGTCATCATCAACACCCCGCCGCTGCGCCACCGGCCCGAGGACATCCCGGATTTGGCCGTGCTTTTTTTACATCAGGCCAACGAGCGCGTGGGCAAAAATTTTGAAAGCATCGAACCGGAATTGGTCTATAAATTTCAGCTCCACGACTGGCCCGGCAACGTGCGCGAGCTGAAGCAGGCCATCGAGCGCCTGGCCTTCCATTACGACGGGCCGGTCATGCGCGCGGCATGGTGGGAAGTGCCGCCATCGCGCGAGGCGCGGGCCGCGTCGGCGCAAAACGCCCCGCACGTGCACCCGGGCGGCCTCGTCGGCGCGACGGGCAACGGCGGCCACGCTTTTTCCAACAGCGCCCATCCGTTTCCGGGCTTTGGCCACTCGCCCGCGCCGAGCCGCCGCGGCAAAATCGCCCTGGCCCGGCGCTTGTTGCAGGAAAACGCCGAGGACCTCACCTGGATCGCCGCGCAAATTGGCGTGCACCCGACGACGCTTTACCGCTGGCGCAAGACGGGCAAGGTGTGAGAGGGAAATGATAAATGCTAATTAATAAACGATAAGTTGACTCAGACAGCCCGGTTTGGACTTTGCAGAATTGCGGCCAGGGCGGCGGCGTCGATTTTACCGCGCTCATCGAGGGGCAAGTGTGAAACATGCAGCCAGCGTTTGGGCCGGGCCGGGGGCGCGAGCTGGGTGGCCAGTGCGGCGTGCAATTCCTGGTCTGTCCGCGGTGCGCCGGTGAAAAGGGCGACGACTTGCTGGCCCCAGGCGGGATGCTTTTCACCGACGATTAAAACCTCCTCCACTAATCCGCTCGCGCGCAGGGCTGCTTCGACTTCCTGCGGATTCACCTTTTCGCCGCCCGTGATGATGACGCGGTCACGCCGGCCCAGCAGTTGCAGCCGGCCTTGGCGATCCAGCACGCCATCGTCTTCAGCGGCGAATGAGTCAGTTGTGCGGCTTTCAGGAAAGTAGCCGTGAAAAAGGGAATCGGCCTCCAGCATCACGCGCCCAGGCTTCTCGGGCAGGGAAGGTTCGCCCGTGTCATCCGCAATCCATACGCGGGCATGCGGCAGGGTCGAAACCGAGGGTGGCTCGCCCGCCAGAAAATCCGCCGGAGTTTGCGCCGCGACCACGGCGGCAGTTTCGGTCATGCCGTAGGCCAGTGCCACCGGCAGGCGTGCGGACCGCGCGGCATCCAGCAAGGCCGCTGGAGCCGCCGCGCCGCCGAGGAGAATCGCACGGCATTCGCGCAGCCACGCCATTACTGCGGATTGGGAGAGCAGGCGTTGCAGTTGGGTGGGGACAAGCGAAATAATCGCACGCGCTGGCGGGGTGGCCGGCGGGGTCCCGGTTTCCAAAGTTTTCCATTCGTCGAGCCAGAGCGTTCCGCCCGTTTCGAGGGCGCGGACCGCCGGCATCAATCCGCTCACATGCCATACCGGCAACGTGCTGACGTGCGTGAAGGGTCCGCCGCCGAGAAAAACATCGAGGGCCCGCGCCGCACTGGCGAGGGTCGACCACGAATGAATCGCCCAGCGCACGCGACCGCCCGTGCCGCCGGTGGGAATTAAAATTGCGCCTCTCCAGCGCGCGGCGTCGAAGACCGTTTCCAATTTTGCTTCTGGCCATGCCGTCATTTTCGTCCCAAACCAAAGTCCGGGGCGTAATTGGGCCGCCGCTTGCGCGCCTTCCCTTTCGCCCCAGCGCGGACTGGCGAGGGCCACCGGTTCACCCCGTTCAACCGCGGCCAAGGTCGCCGCGAGAAAGGCGGACGGTGTGGTTTCGGCGACGACGACGGGCCCCGCCGTCAAGGCTCCGGCTGCTTTCGCGCTTTGCATACATTGGCGTGCGTCCGCGAGTGCTCCAGAAAAGTTCGCGGCCCCTGGCCCCGCGATCCACGGGGTCTTTTGCGCGAGGCGAGTGCGGAGGGCCGTTAAGCCTAATGCGGCAGGCGATTCCATAGCGCGGAAAATTCCTCCATCGAAGGTTGTGTGAAAGTGATACGCGGCCCCGGCGCATGGATCGGCCATTGCAAACCGTCGTCCGCGAAAGCGTCCAGGGTGCCAAAGCCGAGCGCGCGGCGGGTGGGGCCTGGGTCGGTGGCCGCGAGCCAAAGCGCCGCGTGCAGGCCGATGCTGGTTTCAAACGCCGACGAATACACGAGATCGGCCTGGACCCGCGCGCGCCAACGCACAAAGTTTTCGAGTTCGCCGAGCAGCGAGGGTTTCACCACCAGCGGGCCGGACCAGCGGGCGGCGTGGACTCGACGTAACGCGGTAAAACCGGCGACACCCTCATCCAGCGCGACGGGCACGGGCGATTGCTGCGTAGAATTTCGCCAGGACGAAAGTGGGCGCCGCGCAGGAAAAGGCTGTTCCAGAAATTCAATTACTAGATCTCCGACATCCTGTTCGCTCATCCTCATGGCCCATAGGCGAAATCCTCGGGCGTCGAGACCGCCATTGGCATCGAGTCGCAGGCGTCCGCCGCGCGGCAGCCTCGTCAACAAGTTTTCGAAAATTTCCCCTTCCTCACTCACGGAGCGGATCCCGATTTTCCATTTGAAAACGCGATAGCCTTGGGCGGCCTGCCGGGCCAGAACGGCGACTGCCTCCGCACCCGCCGGCAGCAACGCCGCGACCTCCATGGGCTTGCTTCTCGCCGGCTTGGCCAAAAGCCCCGCACCCATGGCTTGTGCACACGCGACGGCCCACCGCAGCGTCGGCAGGCGGGCGGGAATCTTGTTAAGTCTCGAAGCGCGTGGAGTGTTCCCAGCCTCGCGCGCCCAAGCCGCCATTTCCGTCACCGTTTCATTCGAAAACCCCGGCACGGGCGCGGCTTCGCCATAACCGACGCACCCGTCGCCATCCTCCCAGCGGACAATCAGCCCTTCGCGGATTTTCCACGTTCCGCAGGCCGTGACGAGAGGTCGTAAGAACCGTCGCCGGTAAGGGCGGCATGCGAGCTTGCAGAAAGGAACGCGAGGCGCGGGCATGGCGGAGTGCAGCAGTGTTAAGCGGCAGCCGCGTCTGGGGCAAGGGTTCCTTGGCCGGCGCACAAAGCGGCTTTTCCTTTGGCCATCCTTCCTGTTATCTCCCTTAATTACAACTTGCAGATTACCCCTGATGAAGACGCAAAAAACAGTCCTTGTTCTAATGGGTGTCGCGATGGCCGGTATCGCAACCTGGGCCGCTGTGCCAACCCCGCCGGCGGCCGCGTCGTCGACGGCTGTTACAGTGAACGCGTTGCGCTGTGAGAATTGGGTCAACCCGTTGGGCATGGATCTCGCGCATCCGCGATTGGGGTGGGTTTTGCGCGCGGAGGCCCGAGGCACAATGCAGTCGGCCTACCAAATTTTGGTCGCGTCCTCGGCGGAGCGTCTCGCGCGCGACGAGGGCGATCTGTGGGACAGCGGACGCGTGCCATCCGACGATTCCACGAATGTGTCCTACGCGGGCCAGACGCTGACGACGGCGCAATCCGTCCATTGGAAAGTGCGGGTGTGGGATGGCGCGGGGCGGGTCTCGCCGTGGAGTGCGCCCGCGACTTGGACTGCCGGAGTTTTTGCAGACTCGGAGTGGACCGCGCGCTGGATTGGCGCGCCCGCGGGCTTGGACGCCGCCACGCTCGTGTTGCGCAAAGGATTTTCCGTGCGTCCGGGCCTGCTCCGCGCGGTGGCCTTCGTCTGCGGTCTCGGCCAGTATGAAATGTTTTTGAACGGTCGCAAAGTCGGCGACGATTTGCTCACGCCCGGCTGGTCGAAATACGATCGCACCTGCCTTTATGACACCTACGATGTGACGGCGTTGCTCCAGGCGGGCGCCAACGCCGCGGGCCTCCAATTGGGTAATGGAATGTACAATGTTCTTGGCGGACGCTACACGAAGTTTAAGCACTCCTACGGCCCGGAAAAAGCCCTGGCGCAATTGCGGCTGGAATATGCCGATGGTCACGTGGAAACCCTCGGCACGGACGCGAGTTGGAAAGTGGCGGCGGGGCCGATCACGTTTTCCTGTGTTTACGGCGGCGAGGATTTTGATGCGCGCCTCGTGCAGCGCGGCTGGCAAAACGCGAATTTCAATGACTCGACGTGGGCCACGGCGGCCGTGCTGGACGGCCCGGGTGGACAATTGCGCGGGCTCTCGTGCGCAGCGCCACCCATCCGCCCGCACGAAGTGCTGGCTCCGGTGAAGGTTACGGAATTACGACCCGGGGTGACGATTTACGATTTGGGGCAGAACGCCTCACTGATGCCGCATCTGCAAGTGCGCGGTGTGGCCGGGGCGACGGTGCGCATCATACCCGCGGAACTGTTGACAGCGAACGGCGCGTTGGACCGCGCGTCCTCGGGCGGCGGCGAGGCTTATTGGCAATACACCCTGGCGGGGGGAGCGGAGGGCGCAGCCGCGACCGAAAATTGGTTTCCGCAGTTTTATTACCATGGTTGCCGTTACTTGGAGGTGGACTGCACCGCGGCGCCCGGCGGCGCGCTGCCCGTGGTCGAAAAACTGGAAGGCGTGGTCGTGCATGCGGACTGCCCGGCAGTAGGAGAATTCGAATCTTCGAACGATTTGTTCAATCGCACGTTCACCCTCGTGCGCTGGGCCCAGCGCAGCAACCTGATGAGCGTGCTCACCGATTGCCCGCACCGCGAGCGGCTCGGCTGGCTCGAGCAGGATTATTTGAACGGCCCCTCGCTGCGGTACAATTTTGACGTGTCGCACTTAATGGCCAAGGCCATGAACGACATGGCCGACAGCCAGCTCGACAACGGCCTTGTCCCGGACATCGCGCCCGAATACACGGTGTTCAGCGGCGGCTTTCGCGATTCGCCGGAGTGGGGCAGCGCCGTCGTGCAATGCGCCTGGCAGCAATATTTGTGGAACGGCGACACCGCCGTTCTCGCGCGCTACTACGACGCCATGAAGCGTTACGCGGGCTTTTTGCAGGGCACGTTGCGCGATGGTTTGGTCAGCCATGGCCTCGGCGACTGGTACGACCTCGGTCCCCGCCGTCCCGGCCAGGCCCAACTCACCCCCGTGGCGCTAACCGGCACGGCGATCTATTACGACGATTTGCAAATTCTGGAAAACACCGCGCGACTCTTGCACAAGCCCGACGAGGCCGGCGAATTTGCCGCCCGCGCGCAACAGCTTCAGGCCGCGTATACGGCCGCCTTTTTTCACGATGATACGGGACAGTTTGCCACTGGCAGCCAGACCGCCAATGCCATGTCGCTCGCGCTGGGCTTGGCGGACCCGGCGCGCGCGCCCGAAGCCGTGGCCGCGCTCGTGGCTGATGTGCGCGGGCGGGGCAACGCACTCACCGCGGGCGACGTGGGTTACCGCTACTTGTTGCGGGCGCTGGCGGAGGGCGGGCGTTCGGACGTGATTTTTGATATGAACAACCAGTCGGACCGGCCGGGCTACGGCTACCAATTGAAGATGGGCGCGACCAGCCTCACCGAGGCCTGGGACGCCCTGCGCAGCAGTTCCCAAAACCATTTCATGCTCGGCCACATCGTCGAATGGTTCTATCACGATCTCGCCGGTATTCAGGAAGACCCCGCCGGGCCTGGTTTCGCAAAAATAATCCTCAAGCCGGCGCCGGTCGGCGATTTGACGAGGGTGAGAGCCAGCTATGATTCCGTGCGCGGGCGCATCACTTCCGCCTGGCGGCGCGATGGCCGGCAATTCGCCTGGGACGCGACCATCCCCGCGAATGCCACCGCCACGGTTTATTTGCCCGCTGACGCCGTGGCGAATGTGCGCGAAAGCGGCCAGCCGGTGGCACAAAGTGCCGGGGTAAAATTTTTGCGGATGGAAAACGGCGCGGCGGTGTTTGCCGTCGGCTCCGGGAGTTATGCCTTCACGGCGACGCTGCCGGCCGCATTGAATTGAATGGGCGCATTCAGTGCCCAGGGGTGAAACAGAAACTGGACGACCTCGCGGGAGGCTGCTAATCGGGAGGTTAGCCCTTCCCTCGTTACCCATGAATTCATCTCCCGTTTGGTCCCTGGCCAAAATTTCCCTGGCCGGTGTTTTTGCTTTTTTCACGCTTGCGTCGATGGCGCAGGCCGCCGCGACTTCCGCCGCCAACGAGACGCAGCTTCAATACCTGTCGGGAACGGACACCGCCGACGCCGTCGCATGGGATTTCATGGTCACCGATGGCCGCCGCGCCAACGAGTGGGCGAAAATTCCCGTGCCCTCCAATTGGGAATTGCAAGGTTTCGGCACTTACGCCTACGGGCGCGGCACGCCCGAAGCGCAGCGCCCGCCCACCGAGCAGGGCCAGTACCGCTACGACTTCACCGTTCCGGCGGAGTGGCGGGGCAAAGTGGTGCGCCTGGTGTTTGACGGCGCGATGACGGACACGGACGTGAAGGTGAACGGCCAATCCGCCGGCGCGGTGCACCAGGGCTCCTTCTATCGTTTTAAATATGATGTCACTTCGTTGCTGAAATACGGCGAGACGAACCGCCTCGAGGTCACCGTGAGCAAGGAATCCGCGAACCGCAGCGTGAACAACGCCGAACGCCGCGGCGATTACTGGAATTTCGGCGGCATTTTTCGGCCGGTGTTTCTCGAGGCCCTGCCGCCTGCGCACATCGACTGGACGGCGGTAAATGCCAAGGCCGACGGCAGTTTTGTCGCCGACCTCCATCTCGGTTCCGGCCTTACGGCTCCGGCGCAGGTGAGCGCGCAAATTCTCGATGCCCTGGGCCAGCCCGTGGGCGCGCCCATGACGGCCGTCGTCGATCCCTCGGCGGATAAAATCACGGTCTCTGGTAATTTTCCGGGCGAGAAACTGTGGACCGCCGAAACGCCGAACTTGTACAATGTGCGCTTTACGTTATCGCAAGGCGGCGCGGCGCAACATGTGGTGACGGACCGCTTCGGGTTTCGCACGTTTGAAGTGCGCGCCGGCGATGGGCTCTATCTAAATGGCCAAAAGATCGTGCTCAAGGGCGTCAACCGCCACAGTTTCTGGCCGGAGACGGGCCGGGCGCTGAGCGTCAAAAATTGCTACGACGACGTGCGCATCATGAAGGAAATGAACATGAACGCCGTGCGCATGTCGCATTATCCGCCGGACGTCGCGTTCCTCAACGCCTGCGACGAACTGGGCCTCTATGTTCTCGACGAACTGGCGGGCTGGCATGGCTCCTACGATACGCCGACCGGCCAGTTGCTCATCGGCGAAATGGTGCGGCGCGACGTCAACCACCCGAGCATTTTATTTTGGGACAACGGCAATGAGGGCGGCTGGAACACCGCGAACGACGGCGAGTTCGCCAAATGGGACCCGCAGCAGCGCGATGTCCTGCATCCGTGGGCGATGTTCGGCAACGTCGAGGACAAGCATTATCCCATCTACTCCGATGTGCTCAAGCAACGCGACGGCCCGAACATCTACATGGCGACGGAAATCCAGCACGCGCTTTACGATGGCGGCGGCGGTGTGGCGTGGAAGGATTTCTGGGACGTGTTCAAGCAGAGCCCGAAATTCGGCGGCGCCTTTTTCTGGATGTTTGCCGACGAGGGCGTGGTGCGCACCGACCAAAACGGGCGGCTCGATCCGGCGGGCAATCTCGACTCCGACGGCCTGCTCGGCCCGCATCGCGAGAAAGAGGGGAGCTTTAACACCATTCGCGAAATTTGGTCGCCGGTGCAGCTGAGCGCCCCCGCGGGTCTGAAGGATTTTAACGGCACGCTGGCCCTGGAGAATGATTATGATTTCAACAATCTCAGCCAGTGCACGTTCGATTGGGCGCTCGCGAAATTTCCCACGGCCGGCGAGGGCCGGAGCGAACACACCGTCCTGGATCATGGTATGGCGAAGGGGCCGTCGGTGGCGCCCCATGCGCAGGGTAATCTCACCCTCGCGCTGCCAGCGAATTGGCGCAACGCCGACGTTCTTTATGTGACCGCCAAAGCGCCGGACGGGCATGAGTTGTGGACGTGGTCGTTTCCAGTCGCGGCGAATGTTTCCGCGAATACGTCGGTGGCAAGCAATGCTGGCAAGGCCAGCGTGCGCGAGGAAGCCGGCCAGATTATCGTCAATGCCGGCGCGGTGGAATTGCATTTCAGCCGCGAGTCGGGCGAACTGGCCTCCGTCAGCCGTGGCGGCAAGCCTATCTCGCTCGGGAACGGCCCGCGCTTTTTTGCATATCAGTTGGCCGGGCCGAAATCCGGCACGCGGGGTGGCGGCTCGTTTGTCGGCACGCCGACCACCTACAAATCAGCGGCGGAGGCGAGCACGGTGGCCAGCATCAATGCCCGCGCCGACGGCAATGACGTGGTCATCGAAACGACTTACCAGGGGCCGCTCAAGCAGGCCCGCTGGCACGTCGCCGCCGACGGCAAGACGCGCTTGGATTACACTTATACCTATGACGGCTCGGTGGATTTGCTGGGCGTGAATTTTGATTACCCGGAAAATCAGGTCAAGGGGCTGACCTGGCTGGGCTGGGGACCGTACCGCGTCTGGCAAAATCGGATGGAGGGCACAACCCTCGATATCTGGCAAAGCAAACCTAACAATCCCTTACCCGGCGTGAGCTGGGAGTACCCGGAATTTCAGGGCTATTTCCGCGGCTGGCGCTGGGCGTCATTGCAAACGACGGAGGGCGTCATCTCCGTCGTGAATCGCGGCAACGACACCGAGCAGAATTTCTTGGGGATATTCACCCCGCATGATGCGCCCCGCAATGCCGGCCCCCTCCTCGTTTTGCCGGAGACGGGCCTGACCTTCCTCGACGTCATCCCCGCGATGCGCGACAAATTCAAAATCCAGGACCAGCTCGGCCCCCAGTCCGCCTCGCGCACCGTCAGCGGCGAGCACACCGGCTCAGTGGAGTTCACGTTCGGCGGGTAGGGTGTGGCGAGCGGGTGGAAAAAAAGTCTTTCCAAAGCCTGCGCGGGCGGGCAGTTAGGGCAAGACATGGCTACTGGACTTCTTTTCTCCGGGCAGGGGGCGCAGCGCGTCGGCATGGGGCGCACCTTCCATGATAATTCACCGACGGCGCGGGCTTGGTATGACGAGGCCAACACCGTCCTCGGCTACGATTTGAAAAAGCTCTGCTTTGAGGGACCCGAGGAAGATTTGACGCAGACGCGCGTCTGCCAGCCCGCTCTCTATGTGCACGGGTATGTCGCCTTTAAATTGCTCGAAGAGCGGGGCGGGCTGGCGGACTGCCAGACGGCGCTGGGGCTGAGCCTGGGCGAATTGACGGCGTTGGCGGCGGCGGGCGTGTTTGATTTTGCGACGGGCTTAAAACTGGTGGCGGCGCGCGCGAATTTGATGCAGGAAGCCTGTGCGGCCACCCGCGGGGGCATGGCGGCGCTCATTGGCGGTGACCGCACGGGGGTCGAGGCCCTGTGCCGCGAATGCGACGTGGACATGGCGAACTTGAACAGCCCCGGCCAGATCGTCGTTTCCGGTGAATGTGAGAAGATCGACCAAGTCGTGGCGGTGGCGAGAAGCAAGGGCTTCAAAATGGCCGTGCCCCTGAAAGTCGCCGGCGCCTACCACAGCCGCTTGATGGCCCGCGCCAGCGCCGCGTTTGCCGAAGTGCTGCGCCCGGTGCCGTTTCAAACGCCGCGCTGGACCGTGTTCACCAATGTGACCGGCCGGCCCGTGCGCGCTGCGGAGGAAATCAAGTCCGCGCTGGTGCGGCAAATTGTGTCGTCGGTCTTGTGGGAAGACTGCCAGCGTGCGGCCCTGGCGCTCGGGATCACCGAATTTTACGAATGCGGCCCCGGTGCCGTGCTGGCCGGTTTTGCCAAGCGCATCGACAAGGCCATCGTCGTGAAACCCGCCAGCGAGTGGGCGGAGATCGACGGGTAGGCCTCCGTTAATGCGAAAAGGTGGATGGCCTGCTCGGAGAATCTGGGCGCAAGGAAGCCGGCAGGGCGGCGTCGCCATATTTCCACATGACTTCATTTCGGACTGCTTCTTCCCGCTCAGGATTTGGCCGCGGCAGGGGGTTAGATGGTAGAATGACTGATAAGTGAGGTGGGCGATGTATCGAGAGATGCCCCGCCAAGAGTCCAATGAATCCCACCATGGCGAGGACGGCTTCGCCCTTTCCTGAGGTACTTCCCACCTCTCGGCCTTCATTGGATCGCAACAACAATCCGCGCCCCCCGACATACCGCACATCGGCTCCGATGCGCAGAGTTAATTTAATCCCACCGAGATCACTGGGATAGTCCCACAGCTTCGAGGCCTTGCCACAGGCTCCGGGCAAGCAATTAAATTTCAGGCTAAATTCGTAGCGGGACTCAAATGTGAACGGATCGTCCCTTATTTGCAATGCAACCACGGCATCGCAGGGATGATTATAGCGATTTTGATAAATGACAACAAGCCGATAGGATCCACCCTCTACTTCCGTCGCGAAGCAAAAACCCAGGCCATTTCGATCAAAGTACGGGCCTGGGTGGAGGATTAGATAGTTAGGCGCCAGGTCCTTTCCGCCGTGCCACCACGCCAAGTAGGCAAAAACAACGCAGGCACAAACCAAAATACTCACGTAGATCGACTGCGGCACTCCGCGCACATCCGCCGCCACGGCGAAGAGAATAGCGCCAATGATGAAAAACGCTAGGCGGATACCTAGGACTCGGATTTTGCGGCTCACAATTAAATTCCTCGGAATGGCAGCGAATGCACTTGGCTAAAGTATGCATGGATACCGATCTAGGCAGTAGAGTGGCAATTCCAAACCCCGCTTATTTGTCGGTCCTTTGCCCCAGGGTATTTGCTCAATCGTCGAAATTTCCGTTGCCATCCCGTGCCGTAAATGGTGTTTTGGACGGTTTCTCACCATGGATTTGGCGCACATACGCAACTTTTGCATCATCGCGCACGTGGATCACGGCAAGACCACGCTGTCCGACCGCCTGCTGGAGAAAACGCGCACCGTCGCCATGCGCGACATGACGGCCCAGCACCTCGATGCCATGGACCTCGAGCGCGAGCGTGGCATCACCATCAAGTGCCATCCGGTGGCGATGAAGTATCGGGCCAAGAACGGCGAGGAGTATTTGCTGAACCTGATTGATACGCCCGGGCACGTGGATTTTTCATACGAGGTTTCCCGCAGCCTCGCGGCGTGCGAGGGCGCGCTGCTGTTGGTGGATGCCTCGCAGGGGGTCGAAGCGCAGACGGTCGCCAACGCCCAACTGGCCATCAACCAGAATCTCACCATCATCCCGGTCATCAACAAAATCGACCTGCCCGGCGCGCGCATCGAGCATTCGCGCAAGCAGTTGGAGGACGTGCTGGCCATTCCCGCCGAGGACGCCTTGCTGGCCTCCGGCAAGGGCGGCATTGGGATTGAGGAAATTCTGGAGGCAATCGTGCACCGCCTACCGCCCCCGCGCTGGGCCGATTATCCCGCCACCCGCGGGCTGGTCTTCGACAGCACGTATGACAGTTATCAGGGCGTGATTTCCTATGTGCGGGTGTTTTCCGGCTCGTTCAAGGCCGGCGACCGCATCCTGATGATGTCGCAGAACCTCCTCGCTGAAATCAAGGAGGTGGGCCAGTTCGATCCGCACCCGGTGAAACTGGAGGAGCTCAGCACCGGCTGCACCGGTTATTTGGTGACGAACATCAAGGACGTGCACGACATCAAAATCGGCGACACGGTCACGCAAGCCGCTGCTCCCGCCACCGAGATGCTGCCGGGTTATAAGGAAGTGCGCCCCATGGTTTTCAGCGGGCTTTACCCCTTGGATGCCGGGGATCATGAAAAATTGAAGACCAGTTTGTCCAAACTGCGCCTGAACGATTCGTCGCTGGTTTATTTGCCGGAAAGCTCGGCGGCGCTCGGTTTTGGTTTTCGTTGTGGTTTTTTGGGGCTGTTGCATATGGAGATTGTGCAGGAACGCATTCGCCGGGAGTACGACGTGGACATCATCTCCACTTACCCGAGCGTCGTTTATCACGTGAAGAAAACCGACGGCACCGAGCTAGTCATGGATAATCCCATGCATTTGCCCGACCCCTCGACCATCGTCAGCATCGCCGAACCAACCATCCGTGCGACCATTCTCACGCCCAATGAATGTATCGGCGATTTGCTCGCCCTCATCGCGGAAAAACGCGGCAATTGCGACCACACCGAAACCCTGGATGAGGAGCGCATCCTCCTCCACGCCAAACTGCCGCTGAATGAAATCCTGGTGGACTTCAATGACCGCCTCAAGAGCATCACCCGCGGTTATGGTTCGATGGATTACGAAGTGGGCGAGTATCAGGAGGCGGACTTGGTGCGCCTCGACATACTCGTCAACACGGACCCGGTGGACGCCTTTGCCTCCATCTCCCACCGCGACAAGGCGGAAGCGCGCGGCCGGGCCTTGTGCGAAAAGTTGAAGGAGATTCTGCCGCAGCAATTGTTCAAGGTCGCCATCCAAGCCAGCATCGGCAGCAAAGTCGTCGCCCGCGAAACCATTTCCGCCCTGCGCAAGGACGTGACCGCCAAGTGCTACGGCGGTGATATTTCCCGCAAGCGCAAGCTGCTCGAGAAGCAAAAGGAAGGCAAAAAGCGGATGAAGCAGATCGGCAAGGTTTCCATCCCGCAGGACGCCTTTATCAAAATCCTCAAGACCGGCGCAGCCAACTAGCCGGCGACTAAGTTTATAATCGGGCGTGAATCGGCCCCGGCATCGGAACCTGCGGGCTTTTTATCCTTTCCTTAACCGGGGATAATCTTCACGCTCACCAGTTTGTGTTTTTCACCAAATCATCGGAGGTCAAACAAGCCCGCCTGCAGGCCGAGAACCTGCTCCGCCTGGGCGAAAAGGTCGATGCCTACCGTTGCGACATCCTGCCGCAGGCGCAGCTAGACTGCCTTCGCCGCGCGCTCGAGCGGTTGCGCGAACTTTATCAGGACAAAAACACGCCGGCGGCGGCGCTGGAGGAGGCGAGCCAGCAGCTCCACGCCGCGCTCGAACCTTGCGGCGGCGACATTTACCCGGTGACGTTTTGGGGCGAAAACATCGAGATGCTGCTCGTCGCCGCCATCCTCGCCATCGGCGTGCGCTCGTTTTTCCTGCAGCCGTTTGTCATCCCGTCGAACTCGATGTGGCCGACCTATTACGGCATGACGCCCGCGATGTACCAGACCAGCGACGCCGGTCCCGGCCTGGCGGCGAAGACCTGGAACTTCCTGGTGCACGGCGCCTGGCATTTCAATGTCATCGCGCCTGCGGACGGCGAGGTGATCTTTCCGGTGAAAAAACAACTGGGTAGCGATGGGCAAACTATTTTTGTCACCTTTGGAGAGCCGCATGACGGACGGAAATGGCTTTTCCTGCCGGAAAAGCAAAGTGAATACACCATTAACGTCGGCGGCGCTCCGGTGAAAGTGGATGTGCCGGTAGATTTTCATTTGGACGAAGTCATCCTCCGCACCTATTTCCCCGATATCTGGGCCAAGACCATGTACGCCCAGGAGCGGCTTTATGCCTTGCTCGAGGCGGGCGGTTATTTGCACACCGACCGCTTTGGCGAAAGTTTCGTCACCACCGGCCAGCATGTGAAGCAGGGCGACAAGGTGCTCAATTTCGACCTGTTGAGCGGCGACATGCTTTTTGTGGATCGGTTGACCTATAATTTCACCGCACCCAAAGTGGGCGACCCGTTCGTCTTCAGCACGCACGGCATCCTTCAGCTCAATGGCGGGCAGGGCGACCAGTATTTCATCAAGCGCCTGGTGGGCCGGCCGGGTGACCAATTGCAAATCCAGGAACCCGTGCTCTTCCGCAATGGCGCGCCCATCCAGCAGGAAAAATCCTGGGTGCTGCCCTTTACTTACAACGCGAAACGCGAGAACGGTTATCCAGGTTACGTGTATCGTGGTTCGCTGGAGCCGCGGGTGATTTTGACGGTTTTACCGGGACAATACTTTGCGATGGGTGACAATTCGCCGGTCAGCCTGGATAGCCGTTTCTGGGGCGGCGTGCCCGCGCAAAACGTCGTCGGCCGCCCGCTCTTGATCGTGTACCCCTTTACCTCGCGCTGGGGTTTGGCACAGTAAGGATGGCCGTCGCGCAAAATGATGCGGACAAGAAATCGGTTGACTTCAATGGCCGCATAAGTATGTATGCCGGTATGCGAACAACCTTGATTTTGGATGACCAATTGGTTGAAGCCGCCAAACGCGAGGCGGCGGACCGCCACACGACCCTAAGCTCCGTGGTCAACCACGCGCTCCGCGATGCCCTGCTGAATTCCGCCAAGCCCGCCACCGCGGTCCGCCCGTTCAAAATGATAACTTTTGGCGGCGGCAAAGTGCGAGATACCTCGCCCGCTGAAATTGCGGAATTGCGGGACAATTGACCGGCCATGTTAATGCCCGATGTCAACGTGCTGATTTATTCGCATCGGTCGAACGAGTTGCATCATGCGTTCTACCGGTCCTGGATGGAGCAAATGGCTGATGGTAACGAGCCGTTTGGTTTGTCTTCCCTTGTGGCGGTGGCTTTTGCCCGGATTGTTACTAACTCGCGCTATGCCCAACCTCCTACTCCCCTGGTCCAGGCCTTGGCCGAGATCGACGGTTTATCGGCTTCTCCCCGGTGTCGATTGCTCGTGCCCGGGCCGCGGCATTGGGAGCTGACCGCTGAACTCTGCAGAAAAACCGGGGCCACGGGTAAACTCGTCGGCGACGCCCAGCATGCGGCGGTCGCGCTTGAGCACGGCTGCACCTGGGTCACCCGTGACCGTGATTTTCGGAGTTTTGAAAGAGCGGGCCTCCGCCTGAAATTGCTCGAGCCGGACCGTGGAGAATAGCCAGTTCCCCTCCCGCCGATTTTCTACCGATACAACGGCGTGACGGGCTCGGCGGTGACGACGTTGTACTGGCGGATGGCCAGTTGCCACCAGGGCGCGAGGCTCGCGGACGCGGAGGACCAGAGCTGGTCGTGCAGCCAGTTGACGGAATCGTGGTCGAAGAGCAGCGCCGTCTTTTCCTTGGCCGCAAGGCTGTCGGGGCCCTGGGCCAGCAGGCGTTCCCGCAATTCCTGAAAATACTCGCGCGCTTCGGGCGGGGGATTGCGGCGCAGGCGCAGCAGCGAAAGGTGGATGGCGTTGATGTACGGGTCGAGCAACGCGAGCAACAGTCCGTAGTCTTGGAGGAGCGAGGGATGCGGGCGTATGCGTTGCGCGGCCTTGCCGAGATTGTCGGCCAGTTGTTTGATGACCCACGTGGGCTGCGTTTCTTCCGGGGTCAGAAAGAGGCCCAGCGCGCGGGCGCGGGCTCCCGCGTAGGCCGAGCCGGTAAAAATCGCAAAGGGCACGCAAAACCACAAACCCGCCAGCACCGGCAGCAGCCACGGGAATAGTCGCGGCGCGACAATCAGGCAGGAAATGCCCCAGATCAGGCCGAACATCGTCACACCGCCAAAGTTCAGGATGATCTCACGCCAGTCCGCCTCGCCCGCGGCTTTGCGCTGCTGGGTGGCCCAGCGCACGCCCTGGCCCAGGATGGTGAGCAGGACGAACTTGCTGTGATAAATCATGAGTATCGGCGCCATCAGCATGAAAAACAGCGTTTCAAACACGATACTCAGCAAAAAGCGCACGAGCCCGCCCGACGCCTCCAGTTGCTCGCGGTCAAAGCACACCCGCGCCGCGATGAGCGCCTTCGGCCCGAAAAGCATCAGCGCCGTCACGCCGAAGAGCACCGCGGACTTCAGGCCTTCACCGGCGATGACGGGCCCGCCCGTGTGGGTGAAGCCGCGAAACGTGCCAAACATCAGAAATAAAAACCACAGCAGCGAAGTCACATAACTGAGCACGCCGTGCGCGAGCATGAGTCGATGGATGGGAGACCAGCCCTTCGCCCACAGCAGCCACAGATGCTGCAAATTGCCCTGGCACCAGCGGCGGTCGCGCTTGAGGTGGTCGAGCAGGGTCGGCGGCCCTTCCTCAAAACTACCGTCAATTTCCGGGGCCAGGCAAACAAAGTAACCGGCCCTCCGCATCAACGCGGCCTCGACAAAATCGTGACTCAAAATGCGCCCGCCGAACGGCTCCTTGCCGGGCAAATCCGGCAACGCGCAATTCTCAATGAACGGTGCGAGGCGTATGACCGCATTATGCCCCCAATAGGTGGCCTCGCCGACTTGCCAGTAATTTATCCCCGCGGAAAAAACCGGGCCGTACACGCGGCTGGCAAATTGAAACACCCGGGCAAAAATCGTCTCGCCGTTCACCAGGCGTGGCGAGGTTTGGAGAATGCCCACACTGGGGTTGACCTCCATCAGGCGCACCATTTTCACCAGTGTTTCGCCACTCATCAGGCTGTCGGCGTCGAGCACGACCATGTAGCGGTAGCGTTTGCCCCAGCGCCGGCAAAAATCGGCCAGGTTGCCGCTCTTGCGGTTGATGGCCTGGCGGCGCTTGCGGTAAAAAATGCGGCCAAAGGCCTTGAGTTGCCGGCACAGTTCCATCCACGCCGTTTCCTCCTCGATCCACTTGGTGGAATCGTCGGAATCGGACAGCACAAAAAAGTCGAACGCCGCCAGTTCCCCGGTTTTTTCCAGCGAGCGAAAAATCACGCGCAAGCCCTCAAAGACGCGCGTCACGTCCTCGTTGTAAATGGGCATGACGATGGCGGTCGAGGCCAGTGGCGTCTGCGCCTCGGCGGCATCGGGCAGGGTTTTAATCACGCTCAGCGGATTGCCGCGTTTGCGCACGACCACATACAGGCCCACCAGCGCCGTCACCATGGCCGACGAGAGATTGTAGAACAGCGGAATGAAAACCAGCAGCAGGTACACCTCGAGCACGCCAAAATCGCCCGTCAGCAAAATATCAGCCATGAGCAGGGTACCGACGATGGTCAGGATGAAAACCGTGGAGAAATAGGCTCCGCGCCGGCGCTCGAGGCGCTCAACCATGGCGGGCGTGAAAGGATGGCGGTAAATCATCGGAGGCGGGCGCCGGTTTTACGGACGCGAAAGAAAAAACAGGGCGGTCAGGACCAGCACAAAGATGGCCCACAGCAATAGGAAGCGCACGACGGGACGACGCTCGAGGCCCTCCCACGTGTCTTCCGCGACTTCCGTCACCAGGCCAAAGTCCATGTCGCGCGGGGCCATGTTCGAGACTTCGAGGTTCGGCCCGGCGCGGCCCGACCACTGGCGCACGCGCTGTTCCAGTTCCGCGGGCAAAACATCGGCCTGCAACACCGCCGACGGATATTGCGCCGGACCATCACAGGCCAGGAAGGCCACGCGCCCCAACGCGCTCTTGCGTTCGAGCGGCACATTCTCCAGCTCGAGGCGCCGGGCAAACCACTGGTCCAGCTGCTCCTGCGCCACGCGCATGGAAAGCGTCACCGGATTCTCTTCCGGGTTTTGGGCGTGGCGGGCGGCGGCCTCCTGCAAAATGTGCAGCGAATTCTCATGCAGCCGGATGCGGTCGCTCAGGCGGTGGGCGCGCAGGTAGTCCTCGACACGCGCAAACGCTTCGCTCCACTGCTCGGGGCTGCCGGTGGCGGGTTGGAAATGGGGGGTCACGGGGTGGGGGTCCATAGATAAATCCACTGCTCGGACATGGGCGCGCCGTGGACGTAGAGCTGGCACTTCAATTCGGCGGAGGTGGCATCGGGTTGAAAGCGCACCCGCAGGGCCACCCGCCATCCGCCGGTTTCAGGATTAGCAGTCACATGATAATCACGCAAGAGCGCGCCGGGCCCCAGTTGCCACTCGGCTTCCGGCACGGGGCTGGGCGGACCGTCGGTGGGCGGACGGTCAAATTCAATGATGAAATAATTGTCGTCGTTTTCCAGCGAGCGGCCGCGGCGGGTCGAGAGTACGCGACTGACGGCCGCCGGTTCCGGCGCCTGGGCGCTCCAATGCAGGCGGTACTGCCAACGCGAGGCTTCACCTACCACGGGCGGCGTGGACGGCGTCCAAAAGGCCACGACGTTGTCGTTAAATTCCTTGACCGGGGTAAGCTCCAGCAACTGCACCGTGCCCGCCCCCCAGTCGCCCTGCGTTTCGACCCACGCGCTCGGTCGCCGGTGGTAAAG